>JAZOCB010000018.1:0-118404 GCA_045596265.1 Christensenellaceae bacterium | reverse complement strand
ACCCCCTTGAAAAGACGTGTGAACGTAAACTTTATATATTTATTATATGGCGACAAGTGTATTCTGTCAATAGACATCAATAAAATTTTTTATGAACAAAATCCAAAAGCGTATACTTTTTATACTTTTTTCAAAAAGGTTCAATATTTAAGGCTTTTTGCCGCTTGCGCATTGAATTTCTGCAAGGGCCTTTTTAAAGAAGGCCCCCCTTTCAGGCCCAAAAACAAAAAAATGGCGATAACGGTGTTATAGCGCCATTTTTATTGCTTTTTATACAATTTTTAAGATAAAAAATATAGCGGATAAAAAAATCCACCGGACGTGCCGGTGGATTATTATTGTTGATTATGTCAGCTTAAAGCCACCGGTGAAACTATCTTGACGTAGTCAAAGTTTGTTCCGTCGGAAAGATTTGTGGTAAAGGTAACCGTATTTTCGCCTGCCTTAAGTTCAATGACGGCAACGGGGACCTCGGTCCAGGTGTGCCATTCCTCTTCACCGGCGCCCGGGGCGGGGATGAAGCTGTTTAAGACGTTCACTGCGGAAGCGTTTACCTTAAGTGAGAAAAGACTTGACATAAGATAACTGCCGTTTCTCTTGCTGACCCCTGCATAGAGGGCGCATTTACCTGCGGAGGCTGCGTTTACCGTAAAGGTAATGTAGTTGCCTGCCGTATCCGCAACGTTGCCAAGATAGCCGTTTGAGCGGGAGCCATACCCTGTTTTCGCCTTAATGGTAGTGCCAAAGCTTGCCTTTTCCGCTTCGTAGTAGTAGCTTGTGCCCTCAACGTCGCTGAGGCCGCCGTCGTCTATAGTACCCTCTCCCCAAACGGTGTTAAGGTAGGTAAGACGGGTCGTAAGCCAGTTTTTGTGGTAAGCTGCCGCAAGCTGACGGGCAGTTTGTGGGTTCTTGTAGCTGTTAAGCTGGCCAATAAGCTCACCGTTGCCGGCGTTAAGTCTGTTGATCCATCTCTGGTAGTTTGCAACAAAGTAGGGTGCGTAAACGGTCGTGGTGTTGTCAATATTCTGGAGGGTGATCTCCAAAAGGTTCATTTCCATAAGGGAAGCCCATTTTGCCTTTACCATATCGGTAAACCAAGCCTCGTTTGCAAATACGCTGAGCCATGGGTTGCCGCTGTTTGCGGCGTAAAGGCCTGTGGCGTTGTTCATATAACCGCTTCTTATACCGTATGCGGAGTCAAAGTCCCAGGGCGCTTCAAAGCGAAGGATCTTATCCCCCGTTGGGCTCATATCTACGTTAAGATAGAAGCTTGACCATGCAATGTCGGGGTCGCAGGCGATCTCGGATAAGATATACATATCAACCAGGGATTGGAGGTCAATATAGGGTGCAACCGCATCCTTTACTGAAGCCGCCGTCGTTGAAACAAGACTTGTATATGTATCGTTGAATTTGTAATACGTGCCGCGCTTTGCAGACGTAATAAGTTGGTAAAGGTTGTTAAGGTAATTCTTAATGTAGTTTACCTGATCCATGCTGTAAATGTCGTTTTTGATGGTGTAGCCCTTCTGGCTGCCGAAGTTGGTCGCAAAGGTGTAGTCGCCGCCCTTGTTTACGTCTTCCTCGGTGTAATATCCGTCAAACTCGAAGAGATAACCAATGTCCACACCCGTGTAGTCGTCATCAGGCTCGCCAATGTCGATGCGGTATTCGTTTACCTGCTGCTGGTCAACGAGGAGGTACACGCCCCAATACTGGTTGTTAAGATATACCTGAACGTATCTGTATTCGGTTGCGTAATACCCGTCGGTGCCTAAGATCTTGTCGGCAAGGAACATGGTGGTTGCATTGTTCTGCATTGCAAGATCCTTCCATTCGGCAAGGAGGACCCAGCTCTTGCACTTGGCGTCGTCGTTCATGCCAAGCATTTTCTGCTTTTTATTGAATTTGAGCCTTATTGGCTTCTTTTCGTATTCTAAGGTGTAGTTACCCCTTACCTTTACCTCGCAATCAACGTCGGTGAGGGCGTAAGCGTCGTCACAGTTTGAAACTGACACGGTGGAGTCAACGTAGTCAATAAGACCTGCAAGCTTATCCCATCTGCTGTACTGGGTTGCCCACGCGTTGGAGCCGTCTGCCGTGTTAATGTCTATCCTTGGCATTTGGGCCGCGTTGCAGGTACATTTTGCAATACAGGCAACGTCAACGCAGGTTGCGTCAAGGCAGCCGCCGCATTTTGCGCAAGGACTCTCACAGGTGTGAGGAAGCTGATGGCCGCCACACTTTGCATAGCAAGCTACGTTTGTGCAGCCGTCGTCAAGACATTTGCCGCAGGTGGGGCAAGCGTTTTCACAATTGTGTGCGGGGTAAGAAAGGCTTGCGCCGCTCTTTGCGACTGCAACGCCCTGCTCTAAAAGGGCTTCAGCAAGGCCGTCGTCAAGACCGCCCGTGTATTTTACCAGGTCAAGGTCGGAATCATACGCCGTTGACGTTAAAGTCGCCGCCGTAATGTAAGCACCTGCGTCAGAGATCTCTTTCTGGCCGAAGATAGGCGTATCCTGCGCCTTGTCGTATTTGGACATTGCCATACCGGCATAAACTGCCTTTGCACCCGTAACGGTTGCGGCCTGGCCGTAAGCCTGTCTTAATAAAAGCTCCATCCCGTCAGCGGTTACGCCGTTTTGCGCGGCATAGCCCCATGGCTGGCAAAGATAGATCTTAACGCCGTCTTCGCTTTCTGCGATCTTGTCAACCAAGGTCTTTAAGCCGGCGGTAAAGCCCCTGAAGTTTGCGTAAGCATAGTCGCCTTCAAACATAATGGCAACCATCTGGTACTTTTCTGCCGCTAAAAGTGCGCTTATCTCGCCGCCAAGACCGCTGTTAAAGTCGGTATAGCCGTCAACCAAAACGCCCTTTTCACCAACCACGTCAACATGGGCGTAGGCGTTTGCGGCCGCTGCAAGCCCCTCAACAAAGGCGCCGATGTTTTCCATTGCGGCAAAGCCACCGCCGATAAGCATTACCTTGGATCTTTCCCAAAGCACCTTTTTGCCGTCAACGTAATGCCAATAGCGACCGCCGTCAGCAGGGGCGCTTTCGCTGTACAGATAAAGACCTTCGTACGCGTCGCCACCCTCAACCGAGGATGCGTTTGCATAAATGGTGACGTCATCCCTTAACGCGCCCTCGCCAATGGCCGTCACAGCTTCGGGTAAGGTTACCTCGGTAACGTTGCCAAGATCGAGAAATGCGTTTTTGCCAAGGTAGGTTACGCCTCCCCTGACGAAGAGATTTTTAATGGAATATTTTGCCCAGGGCTTTTCTTCGCCGAGGACAAAATCCTTCATTGGGCCGTTACCCGTGATTATCAGGTCGTAGCCGTTTGCGCCCATTTCCACCTGAGCCGTAACCGTGCCGTCGTTGGCGGCGGAAACGTCCCAGCTGTCAGCTTTGCCGCCGCAGCCCACTAAAGAAAGGGCCCCACAGCAAACCATAATGGCTGCAAGTAAAAACAAAATGATTTTTTTCATTGATTTTCCTCCCTCGCGCACGGCCGCCATTAAAATTTTATCATAATGGTTCGCACGCGTAATTTATCTCACAGTAAATACTAACATAGGCTTTGACCGTTGTCAATATACTTTTTTAAAATTTGTCTAAAAATTAGCCATTTTTTGGATTGGTTCACAATTGTTTTTTTGTCACAAGGACATCTTCGCCCTTACCCCACACCGCGACGGGCAAGCAAATTTTTGGCAAAAACATTAAAAAACCGCCATATAGGCGGCTTTTTTACCACAAATACAAATCTTGATACAGCAATCAGTAGCGGGCGCAGATCTTGATAAGCTCTGCAAAGGCTTCGTTTAAATCCCTGCGAAGTCTTTCCGTCATTATTGCGTTTTTTCCGTGTCTGACCGTTCTTTCGCAAAATTCCACCGTGGCACGGTCTATGGGCGAAAGCTCCCTTTTATACAGCCCCTTGATAATGGACTCCACCTTGAAAAAATCTATCTTGTCGTCAAGACGGGGCTTTACACTGCCAAGCTTTTGAGTGGCAATGGCGACGGGATCACGGTCCTCTTCAAAATATAATGGTACCTCGTCAATGCGGGCAACCGGGGTTGACAAAAGGGCGGTTGCCTCACCCTTTAAAAGCCTTTTTGCCGTTACGTGAAGGACCGCAAAGTGATAAAAACCCGCGTATAGGACGGTTATCGCAACAAAATTTATAATAAACATCCAAAGTGGGCCGTAAAGCGTCTTAAAAAATGCGCCCTTGTTGTAAACGTCCACACCCCCCAAAAACGACAGCGCCCCACACACAAAAAATGCCGCCGACAGCAGCTTGAAGCTTATTGCGGGCCTGCCGTAAATTACAGTTCTTATGGTAACGCACCCAAGGGATAAGACCGTAAAGATAATTACCGTCGCAAGGGATAAGCCGTAATAGCTGACCGTGGAAGAAGCCAGTATGACCTTAGTCACAAGATAATCAAAAAAAGCGTTCATAATTCACCTCGGTGAGATTATAACCGCTTTCTTTTTCTTTTATACGCCCGTCGGAAATTTTTAAAGGACGATCTCCTCCAGGGAAAGTATGTTGAAGATAATAAGCCCCTCAACGTGCTTACCCGTGGCCTTTTCCACGGCGTAGGAGTAAAGCTCCAACTGCTTTTTATAAGTTGCGATCAAGGCCTCGCTCCCCTTGTGGGAGTGCTTATAGTCCACTATGACGGCATTGTCGCCCTTTATTGCAAGAAGGTCAATAACGCCTTGAACAAGGACCTCCTCGTCGCCGCTTTCGCCCGCCATCTTGGGGGGGACCGTTACGATAAAGGGATGCTCCTTATATAGCTTGTAGCCTTTAAGCTTTTCAAATATGGGCGAAAAAAGTATGTCCTTTACCCTGTCAAGGGTGACGGCGCTTTGCTCCTCTTCGGTTAATTTTTCCTTTAAAAGTGCCTCTATATAGCCGTTATCGCCTATTTTGTCAAAATCGGCAAGCTCTAAAACACGGTGGTAGGCGTTGCCCTTTAAAACGAAGCTGTCACCAAAAATCGGCTTATACGACGGCTCGTCAGAAAGCCTTTCCCTAAAGGCCCCGGAAATATCCGTGACCGTCCTTTTGATGGAAAGCCACGTGTCCTTTTCGTAAGGATAAACAAAGCCGACGTGCTTTGCCACGTCCTTATATAAGTCACCCTCTTTATCGGGGACGGGGGGTAAGATGACCTTGCGGCGCCCGTCGGTTTTGGCAAGATCCTTAAGGCTTTCCCCATCGACCTCAAAATAAGGCATATCACCGGTGCGCAAAAAGTCCACGTGCCCACGGAAGCTGCCTTCCTTAGGCTCCTCCTTCAAGGGGTTTTTGGACACTATATACAAAATGGATTTTGCCCTTGTCATGGCAACGTACATAAGACGCATTTCGTCACGGAGGTTGGCGTCTTCTTTACTCATTTTTACGTACTGATGAACGGTGGTATCACGGCGGACCCGCTTTTCGACGTCGTAAAACTTAAGCCCCAGACCGCAGTCACGGTCAACGATAATTTCACTTCGGCTGTCGTTTCTGTTCCAATCCCCCGAAAGCCCCGCAACGATAACGATGGGCCACTCCAGCCCCTTAGAGGAATGCATGCTTACCACACGGACGGCGTTTTCCTCGCCGCCGATTGAAAGGCTCATTTTCTCAAGAAGGCTTTCCTTATTTTTAATAAACTCACCAAGGGTGATCTCCCTACCGCCACGGTTACATTGACTTATAAAGCCCTCTATCCTCTTAAGCTTTAGTCCGCCCCCTCTCCCGGCAAGGATTTTTACGTCGTAGCTTTTATCCTTTATTACCTTGCGAAGGATCGTCGGAACGCCCTTGATCTTGGAAACAGTCTTAAGCTCTACTATATAATCAAAAAACTCCTTCAGCCTCAGCCCTATTTCACCCCCATCGCTTGCGCCCACGAAAGCGGCCTCAACAAAGGTCTTTTTGGGGGCAAAGCGACGGACGGCAACAAGCTCCTCATCGGTAAAGCATCCGACCGGCGATTTTAACGCGGCCGCCAGGGCCACGTCGTTGTCACCGCAATAGATAAACTCCAAAAGGTTTACGACCTGCTTTATTTCGGGATAGTCAAAAAGGCTTCTTCCGCTGTCGGTAACAACAGGTATCCCGCCGAGTGAAAGCTCCTTGGCGATTTTGTCGCCACGGGGATTTGTACGGACCAAAATTGCAATATCGCCGTAATTTGCCGGCCTCGTTTTTTTGGTTTTAAGGTCGAAAACCGACTTATTGAGGGACTTGTTGACAAGATAGTGAATAAGCCTCTCCTCCGTGGCCACGGCCCCTTCCTGTGCGGAAAGATGCTTTTCAACCGAATAAACCCCTTCAATCACCCCTGCCTGCGCAGATGACTTTTCCGGGGCGTAAAGGGCGCATTCGCCCTCGTACCCACCGTAAAGATCACCGTAGATCATTGGGGAGGCGGCGTAATCCGTTCCGCTTACGGCCTTTGTCATTACCCTTGAAAATACGCTGTTTACCCCTTCGATGACCGCCTCGCTGCTGCGATAGTTTTCATTAAGGGCCACGTGGAAGCCGCCCTCCTCACCCTCGCGCATTCGGTTGGCAAAAATATCACTGTTACAGCCGCGGAAGCCATAAATGCTTTGCTTGACGTCGCCGACGATGAAAAGATTCCGGTTTTCCAGCAGGCGGAATATCCCCTCCTGCACGGCGTTGGTATCCTGGTACTCGTCGACGAAAATGTATTTGTAGGTCTTTTTAAGCTCCTCCCTGACATCGGGAAGACTTAAAAGCTCATAGGCCTTTTTGGAAAGATCGGCATAATCCAAAAGGTTTTTATCTGCCTTCTGGCGGGAATACTCCTCGTCGAAAAGCTTTATTACCTTAATAAGGCTTTGGATTATCTTGCCCGACGCCTTGGTCATTTCAAGCCTTTCGTCAAAGGTGGGCTCAAAGGGCTTTTTGAGGGTCTTTTTCCAATCCGCAAGCCTTTTGGCAACGGCCTCTGCCTGCTCCTTTAAAGCGTCCACAGCCCCGTCGCCACTTACCCTTGGCCTTGGTTTTTTCCAGTCCAAAAAGGTTGAAACGGCGTTTTCACTCTGATCGTTTTTAAGAATATCAAACAGGTTGTAATATTCTAAATAATAGTCCTCGTATTTTTTAACGCCAAGGCTTCTGCTTTGCAGATAAAGGTCAAAAATCATTTCCCGATACTTGTCAATATCGATCAAAAGTCGGGCTATAAGCCGTTTTTCGACCTCTTTTAATCCTTCCTCGGTGTAGTTATGTAAAGACCTTTCAAGATAGTCGTATCCGTTTATCTCGTTATCCATGAAGGCATAAACGGAAAGTATCACACCCTTAAGCCCCTCGTCGGAGCGTCTTTTTACAAAGGTCCTTAAAAGGGCAAGCATATCGGGGTCGTTGGCCTCGTAAAGCCTTTCGAAAACCTCCGACAAAGAAGAAGCCTTCATGACGGCGCTGTCCGCCTCGTCCACGATGGAAAATTTAGAGTCCACCCCCGCAAGATAAAAATACTTGCTTACAAGGCTATGTAAAAAGGAGTCCACCGTAGATATGGCAGCAAGGGGCAGGTCGGAAAGCTGCTTACGCATCCTTTCAACGTCCTCACCGCGCTTTATCTTTTCAATAATGGCCCGTGAAAGCTTGTCACGCATCTCGCCCGCGGCCTTTTTGGTAAAGGTAACGCACAAAATATCCTTGACGTCACACTTGCCGCCGGCAATAAGGCGGATAAGGCGCTCTATCATAACCGTGGTTTTACCGCTGCCCGCAGAGGCTGAAACCACTAGGCTTCCGCCCTCGCTTTGGATGACCTTAAGCTGATTTTTATTATAGTTTGCCATCGTCACCCTCCTTTACCGCGTCTAAGATCACGTCTTTTGTCACGCCGTCCACACGGCGGGTCCTGTCACCCGTTTCCACGTCGTAGCCGCAAAGTCCCCCGTACTTACAGTATTCGCAAGCCTTTTCGTACGGTGCGGCAACGGCAAGGCCCCTTCTTATCTCCTCGGCGCCGGACCTGGCGATCTCCTCGGAGTATTTTTGATAGGCCGCAAAGCCGTCTGCGGTCATAACGCTTTTGGTGTCCTTAATGCCGTCCTTTGACAGGCTTACGCCGTAAAGCTTGCTTTTGCCCTCAGCTTCAAAATTGTTGTCAAGGGCGCAAATGACGTCCTTATCCTTCAAGGTCCTGCCGTTAAAGCGGGTCTGGGCCTCCTCCGAGGAAAAGTCGTCCGACAGCTTATAATAGTATGCGCCGGCGGGCTTAAGCCCCTCCCGCTTGAAAACGTTGGAATATAAATAAAGCTGAATCTTTCTGCCCGTGTAAAATTCCTCGTCAGCGGCGGTGGTGTCCACCGTGCCCGATTTGTAATCTATCACGGTAAAATAATCCCCGCACGTGTCAACGCGGTCGATCTTTCCGCGGAACTTCAGCCTGTCACCCTTGCAATTAATAACAAGGGGCTTAAATTGTCCGTCCCACTCGTTGAAGGCAACCTCTACGCCGTAGGGCTTAAAGGAAGAAGATTCTATCTCATCAGCGATGTTTTTGCATGCACGGATGGCCTCCTCTTTTATAAGTCCAAAGATATGGACGTAAGACGGTTTGTTGAGATAACGGGCATATAGCGGGGCTTTTAGCTCCTCATCAAAAATTTTGCCGGCGGTTTTTTCCACGTCTGAGGAAGGGTCGTCCTTATAGGACAAAACGAACCTTTCCAATATGCCGTGTAAAAACGTACCTATCTGATTTACCTGGGCCTCTCCCCGCTCGGGGTCGAGAAGGTTAAGCGTCCTTGCGGCAAAAAGCTTGTACGGACAGGAAAAATAACCTTCTATAATGGACGCCGAAAGATTGCCCGTAAAGGCAAGGGCCCCGTTGAAAAGATCTTCACTGACCTCGCCCCCCGTAAGAGTCATAAGGGCCTCTTTACGCTCCTCGCCGTCCAAGCAGTCCATAAAGGCAGCAGCGCCGTCAAGCCTGTCGGTGAGCCTTTCCCTGAAGGCCTCTCCCTTTTTGGCTACCTCTAAAAGGGCTGCCTTTTTTGACGGATAACCAAAGACGTCCTCAGCACTTAACGCAAGCGGCGACTTGCCGAAGATCGCCGTGAAATAATCTATAATACGGCTTTTGGCGCATTCCTTACCGCCAAGGTCTGTCATAGGGTAAGATAAGATAAGCTTTTTATTAAAGCTCATTAAGGCGGAGGCGATATTTTCCCTTTCACGAAGGTTAACGATTTCAAGTTTTGGCTCGATAATCAACCTATAGCCGTCCATTTTAATAAGATCGCGATCGTTTAAAAGAGCCACGTCCTGCCTGTATTTTGGCACGTCTGAGGTAAGCCCCACGCCAAAAACCACGGCGGAGTCGTTCATCCTGCCGTCCGAATAATCACAGATATTTACGTTGTCAAAGTATTGTGGTATGGAGGCAATCTCCACGGCGGACGCCGCCCCCATAAGTATGTTTTTAAGCTCGGTCAAATCGACCACGGTGGGACCAAGGACCGACCTTACGTCCTCCAGCATGGTATAAAGCCCCTTTTTTGCCCCGTCGTTAAATTCGGCAAGGAAGCCGTCCCCCATTGAGGAAAGCCTTTGGCTTATGCCTTCGACCCTTTCGTCAAACCCGAGGCCCTCAAGGATGCTTAGCATGACGTCCACAAACTCACGGACCGCTGCCTTTTTAGGAAGCTTATTATATACGTCCATTATCTTCCCCCTGACGCTTTCGGCGATCATATCCTCAAACGGAAGCTTGATCGTGCGCCTTGAAAGGGCTTTTTCCTTGACGTATTTTTCAAAAGTGGAGGCCTCCTCGTCGCCGACAAAATAGCCGCACTTTACGGTTTCGATAAGACTTTCCGGCAAAAGATTGAGCCTTTTTATATCAATAAGTCCGCCTATAAGCCCGTTAACGCCATGTTTGTCAAGCCCCTCGGTCTTGTTTATAAAGTAGCGCACCTCGCAATTGTCAAGGCATTGCGCCAGGATCGGGCCGTAGGTATCCACCGACGGGCAAAGGATAGTAAAGTCCCTGTATCTCAGCCCATCCTCAACGACCATGCGCCTTATCCGTGCGGCAACCTGCTCGCATTCGGTCTTAAGGTCCGGGCAGGAATACACCTCGATAAGATCGCTGTTTTTTGGCTGCCCGGTAAAGGCAATGGGGTTAAACATCCCCCTTGAAATTGCAGTTATCTCCCACGGCAGGCGGCCCTCAAGACGAATGACCCTTGCGCTTTTGAAAAGCTCGCTGATCTTATTGACGCTTTCGTTGGTAAAGCACTCGTACGGGCCGGAAGCAAACACGAAATCCACCGACGCCGCCCTTGAAAGGGCCTTGACTATTTCAAGGGTCTGTCTGGTAAATGACTGTATGCCGGAAATTATAACCCTCGCACCCTTAAGCCCCTCGTCCTCCTTGACGGCTGCAGGCATAAGGGACAAAAATCCGCCCTCATCGGTAAGAGAGCTTTCCTTTAAAAACTTCTCGTAGGCCCCGTAAATGGTCGCCACGTCCCCAAGCTTGGTTTTAAGGGCGCCGCCCTCCTCTTTTATGACCCTGTAAAGGTCCTCCGGTGTAACCATGGCCGATTTAAGCTGCAAGATAAGCTCGTACACGTCGCGGGGCACGTTAAAGGCGTTGGGCTTTATCCTGACGAGGCAATCTGACAGCTCACCCATAAGCTTTCTTATAAGAAGTGCGCCCTGGGCCTTGGATAAATATTTATCAACCTTGACCCTCTTTGACAGATAGCGGGAAAAGCTCGTTACGTCCACGTTAAAGGTGCCGCCCGTTGCCTTTGCAATGGCGGTTTCGTAGGAAAGGCTTGATTTGCTTTCGCAAAATACCAGTATGGGCGAATCGGGATCCCGCGGCATACCCTTGACAAGGTCGGCCGTTATGGTCACACAATCGGCTGCTTTTAAGGTGGTGTAAATGTTCATAAGTTAAGTATAGCATAAAATAGTCGACAATTTAAGTTTTTTTGACTAAATTATTTGCTTTTAATTAAAAAAGTGTGGTATTATTTGTATATACTTTAAAGGGACTATTATGAAAAGATATATCAAGTTAATTTCTTTATTGACAGTTTTACTTATCTGCCTTGCTACGGCAACGGCCTGTACCGGTGGCACGGCTGCAACGACCCTTGGCGGCGCATACTTTTTATCCACCCCAAGTGAGCTTGGCATCGGCACCGTTGACGAAACGGTAACCTACACCGTGGATTTCGTAAACGACACCACCGCGGCAAATAAGTACGAATTTTCAATTGACCTGCAATCAGGCACCTATACCCAGCACCTTACAAACGCCGTTTACGGCGAGGGTGAGGAAAAGGTCTCCTGCTATATGCTGGAAACTGAGCTTCTTACCACCCTTACCTTCACCTTTGACGGCACCACCACCGAGGTTTTTTACGACGCAATCAAGACCCGTGCTTACTTTAAGGGTGTTAACGAAAGGCTTGCGCCCATCTACAGCGAAAAGACCGTTTCATCCCACGCCCCCTACGTTGACAGGGCCGGAAACAAGTCTGTCGTCGAGTACGAATATACCGTAAAAACCCTTTACGGCGGGGAAGACGCAACGGTGACCTTTGACGGGGTCAAGGGCCAATACGACCTTGCCAACGGTGACAAGGTATACGAGGGGTATAACGACGCAAGCTATTACTTTGACAACGAAATGATGGTGTTCATGCCCAGGGCTATTAAACTTGTGGACACCTCAAGCCTCACCTTTGACGTGATCGACGCCGTTACCGGTAAAATAAGGACCTTAACCATGGCCGCCGACGCCGAGCAGCCCACCGCCGACCTTATCTTTGACAGCGCAAGCCAGGAAAGTGGCGTCATCAAGCACGGCTACACCCGCAACGGCCACAAGGGCGTTTACAAAAACGATAAGGGTCAACAGGTTATCCCCTGCCAGGCCGTAAGCTTTGCAATTTCCGGGTCCTTTTCAGGCTCCCCCATCAAGTGCTGGTATGCAAAATCCGACCTTGAGGATGAAAATTGCCGCATGATCAAAATGGAAGTTTCCGCGCCATATTCTATCGGTACATTTATTTACAGCATAACGGACACAACCACCAAATAGAGTTTTACGCGCCCGAAGCCCTCAGATGCTTTGGGCATGTTTATATAGGCCGCCCTGAAATTTTACGGGCACAAGGAGGTATCAAATGTCAGACGAAATGGAAAAATTAACCCAATCGGAAGAAGCCGTGTCGCAAAAACCCGACTACGTATCTGAAATTATCTCCATACTTGAAAGCAACCTCCCTAAGGAAGAACTTTCTTTAAGCCTCCGCGCCTTCCACGAGGCCGACCTTGCCGACGCCCTTGAAGGGCTCAACAAGGACGACAGGTTAAAGCTTTACCGCATCCTTGGCGACGAGATGGTATCGGAGATCTTCTCCTACCTGGAGGACGTTGAGGAATACATTGAGGAGCTTTCCTTAAACCGCGCCGCCGACATCATTGAGGAGATGGACGCGTCCGAGGCTTTAGACGTCCTTGAAGAGCTTGACGAGGAAAAGCGTGAGCAGATCATCGAGCTTTTAGATGAGGAATCTTTAAAGGAAATTGAGCTTATCGACGCCTACGACGAGGACCAGATAGGTTCCAAAATGACCACCAACTTCGTCACCATCGGCCAAAGCTTTACCATAAAGGAGGCCACGAAAAGCGTCATCACCCAGGCCGCCGAAAACGACAACATTTCCACCGTTTACGTGGTAAACGCCGACCAGACCTTTTTTGGGGCCACCACCCTTCGCGACCTTGTTATCGCCCGCGGAAGCGACTCGCTTTTGTCAATCGTCACAACGGCTTACCCCTTCTTTTACGCTGACGAGCAGGTTGACGAGTGTATCGAAAGGCTTAAGGACCTGTCAGAAGACTCCATCCCCATCCTTTCCCGCGACAACAAAATTTTGGGCGTCATCACCGGGCAGGAGCTTGTTGAGGTCGTCGATGAAGAGCTTTCTGACGACTACGCCAAGCTTGCAGGTCTTACCGAGGAAGAAGATCTTGACGAGCCCGTTTTGACCTCCGTCAAAAAAAGGCTTCCCTGGCTGTTGATACTTATGGGGCTGGGCCTTTTGGTTTCCACTGTAATCGGCACCTTTGACCCGATTATCAACGCAATACCCTTTATTTTTTACTTCCAGACCCTCATACTCAATATGTCGGGTAACAGCGGCACCCAAAGCCTTGCCGTTACCATAAGGGTCATCGCCCAGGACGGCGGAAGAAAAAAGTGGCAGCTTGTCGCAAAGGAACTTAAAGTCGGTCTTTTAAACGGCCTGATGGTCGGGCTTTTAACCGCTGCGGTCACGGCACTTTATATGTGGCTTTTAAAGGATCTGACCTTTACCACAAGCCTTGCCATAAGCGGATGTATTGGGCTTTCACTTATGACGGCCATGATAGTTTCTTCCCTTTCAGGCTCCCTTATCCCCATCTTGTTTAAAAAGCTTAACATTGACCCTGCTGTTGCCTCCGGCCCCATGATAACCACCCTTAACGACCTTATTGCCGCCTCTGTTTATTACGGGCTGTGTTATTTGTTTATTATCAGAATCTTTACCCTTTACGGAATATGATAAATAAAAAAGCAAGTCCTTATTATAGGACTTGCTTTTTTTGTATTTGCCTGCTTAAAATTGTAAAAAATAACGAATAACGGGCTTATAGCCCCATTTTTATTAATTTTTATTCACCAGTGTAATTATAGGTTATAGTATAATTACCCGTATATAAACCCGAATTATCCTTTGTTATATCGTTCCATTGTGCCTGTGACCCACGATATTTAATGCTCGTCAAACTACTACAACCTTCGAACGCTTGATCACCAATAGTAGTTACACTAACAGGTATAACAACGCTTGCTAATCTTCCGCAATAATAGAACGCTTGATCACCAATAGTAGTTACACTGTCACCTATAATCACATTTGTAAGTCTGTTATTATAAGAAAAAGCACAATTTGCTATTATTTTTGTATCAGTATGAATATTTATGGTGGAAATATTATCGTCGGTGCCTTCAATTAAGGCAAAATATGGGTTATTTTTTGATCCTAAATATTTGCCGTTATCATATATGTTGAATTGTAAACTGTCGCAACCATCAAACGCCGCCTCACCAATAGAAGTTACACCTTCATCCATTACAACACTTGCTAAACTATCGCAATACATGAACGCAAACATGCCAATAGTAGTTACGCTGTCAGGAATCACCACATTTGTTAAGCTATCGCAGCTCGCGAAAGCACCATAACCAATTGTGGTTAAGTTTTTCCCCATAACCAGGCTTGTTAAGCTCTTACAATTATCAAACGCAGAATTACCAATAGTTATCAAATTATCAGGTAAAATGACTGATTTTATATTATTGTTATTATAAAATACCTTATCATAAATGACGGTTACTGGTTTGCCTTGGTATTCTTCGGCAATAACTACGGTTGTATCAGCACCTTCATAGCCGATAACTTCAGCATAAGTGCCGTCGGCTGACAAGTCGTAAATAACGCCAACGGTTGAGTTTAGCGGGCGGTTGCAGGTCGAGCAAAAGCCGTTTACGTTTTGGTGGGCTGAATAATCACTTGAAGCATCGCAGCCGCAAACTGCTTCGCGCCAGTGTGCAGTGCTGTCATAAGACCAATCTTCAGAATACGTATGGGCGATTGTACCGCCGTAATTAAAGCTTTCCGTGCCCGCCTTGCCGCATTCACAGGTTTTATAGTACTGTGCCGGCTTGGTGCAGGTTGCGATTTGCTTTAAGTACTCTGCGCGGGCAACTTCCTTATCAAAAACGTGCGGTATCGTATCAACGTAGTTATCAAAATAGCTATAACTGCACGCACAAACGTATAGCGTATAACCCTTTGACGTACAGGTTGGTGCAACTGTAGTAGCAACAAAGGTGTGGTCCTTTTTACTGCCTATATCACGTGTTGTGGTTGTTTCAGTGCAGCCTTCACGCGTGCATTTTGCCGTTTTTGTTCCGTCTGCCTGACAGGTTGCGTTTCCGTCTGAAACGTAAGCAGAAAATTCATGACCAAGCTCCGGCACAACCTCTTGCTTAACGATAATCTTTTCACAAACGGAACAATGCCGGCCTTCAGTCAAGCCGATAGACTCACATGTTGGTTCAATTGCTTCATCAATCACAACTGTATGCACGTGGTCAACCGTGATATCTAACCCACAATTTTTACAAACGTTATTTTCTAACGCGTGACCAAGTGCAGGTATTTCTTTTTCGGTTTCCTTACCGCAAGGGCAATACCCGTACATAATACCGCTATACTCGCAAGTGGCTTCTTTTGTAACGATAAATTGGTATTCGTGCACGTGCCCGCAAGCAGTTAGCATTGCGGTGAGCAATAGCGTACACAAAGCACATAAGATTACCAAAACTACCTTGATTTTCCGCATAATTAATCTCCTAAAAAGTTTTTTATCAATAAATACGCCAAGGCTTATGCTTAAACGTAATAAGTATAGCGAATGGGGATATCAGAAATTGATAATGCACAATTTTTATTTATAAATTTTTAAAAAAATACAGGTATTTTTAAAATATGTCAATCCCGAACATAAAAAAGTGCCGTTTACCAAACGATAAACAGCACCCAGCAAAGTGCATCTTATCGCTTAGCTGCGACACCAAATTTAAACAAATAACCTTAACGAAAAAGATTTTTCTGTAATGCGAAAAAGGTACACTTACGCCCTAAGTATACAATTTCGTTAAGTTATCAAATTTGGTTCGCAAGTTTATTGTATCACCATTACCAAAATATGGCAAGTGAATTTAAAAATTATTCCTAAACTTTTACTAAAGCAAAAAGTCTTAATTATATTTAAAATAGCTTGGGCTTTTAAATGCAAGCAACCAACTGACCTAAGCCCACCAAAGGTGGATTTCACCTTGCGTAAGCAAGATTTCATCGCGTGCGCATACCGCTTGCGGTATATTGCGTCATTCGTCGTGCCGCTCGACGAATAGCAAATTTCATCCGTCGCAAGACGGATTTAGCTAGCAAAAAAGCACGCCAAAAAGCGTGCTTTTTATCATTTAACGGGCTTATAGCCTGACTTTTATAAAAAAGACGACCTTGGAAAAGGCCGCCTTTTTTTTACTTATTTTTTATACAAATAATATTTGCCGTCATTTTTCTTAAGGGCTGAAGCCATTTGAGAGGAGTTTGATACGTCTAATGCTTCGCCACCCGTTTTGTTGTCAAAATCACTTTGGCTTAAAGTCTTATACCAGTTTGAAGGGTCATTAAAGACAATAGATTCAAGCTTGGCGCAGTCGGTAAAGGCGTAATTGCCTACTGCGGTTAAAGCCTTGGGCAAGGTTATCTGAGTAATGGCATAACATTCCCTAAATGCGCTTGCGCCAATAGCTGTAACGGTGTCCGGAATTTGAATGCTATTTAAAATCGTACATTTTCTGAAGGCTGATGGGCCTATTTCCGTCAAACCCTTTGGCAGGGTTATATTCATAAGGCTGCTGCAGTAATAAAACGCGCCCTCGCCTATCTTTCCGCCAAAGACGTTTACCGACTTTAATAATACGGGAACGTAATTTGAGTTTTGAGAATACATGCCCGCACCAAAAACATATCCCAAAAATCCGTTTTTAGTATCATTTGGGTTGCCGCCGAGAAAGGGTACGCTTAAGCTTTCCAAATTTTTGCAATTATATAAGGCGCCTGCACCTATTTCAGTTACCCCCGCAGGGATGGTCAGCTCGGTCAAGCCGCTGCAATAGTGGAATGCCTTTTCGCCCACCGTCTTAACCCCGTCGTGAAGAACTATTGAGGTAAGATTTGTGCAGTAATAAAAAGCGTTATCACCAATATTTTCGCCGCCGGTGATTTCAACGGTCCTCAGTCTCTGCTGGACGACAGAAGAGTTTTGCATATAACTTTTCGCCCCAAACACGTGGCCGAAATAAGTTGCCCCCGTGCCGTCTGCCGATTCCCCTACGAAAGGCAAAACTATTTTCTGAAGATTAAGACATCCCGTAAAAGCTCCGTTTTGGATTTTTGTTACGCTTTTGGGAACGTTTATCTCAACGATTTCCTCAATGGCAGGGTTGGTTTGACCCGAAAACGCGCCGCTTGCGATTTCAATTACGGGCTTGCCCTTGTATTTTTCAGGTACGTTAATTACTGTTACGCCCGTTAAGGCCGTTGCATCAACACCAATAACACGGTAGCCCGCAACACTTGAAGAGTTGTTTTCATAAACCTCCTCAAACAAAAAAATGCTGTCTTCCTCCTCTGCGCTGCCACCGCAAGCCATAAGCCCTGAAAGCGTGATTGCGAGGATAAGACTTAAAAGCACAACTAAAAGCTTTTTCATATTACTACCTCCTCAATTTGAAAAAACAAAACGATACAGTGGCCACGGTACGGTAAAAACCGCGAGTCGAAAGTCAACCGGCAAACCACCATCTTGTTTTTCATCAATATAATATCACCGTTAACTTTTTCAGTCAATAAATTTATACTGCAAAAAACAAAAAACAAGCGTCATTATTTTGCAATATGAAGTAACAACAAATCTCATAACGACCGACCTTCAGGCGGGCAAGGCGCCATATTGTATCAGGCGCATTGCGCCCCTTTTCGGCATTGAAAACGCTTTAAAATGACGGATAACCGACCTATAGCCTGACTTTTATAAAAAAGACGACCCTTTTACGGGTCGTCTTTAAATTGCTTTTATTTGGTTAAATAACGTATCCTTGATTGGTCAAAGCGATCCTGTTGTGGCTTTTTTTCCGCAGGGTGACCGACGGCAATAAGACAAAAGGGCGCGCAGCCTTCAATGGGCATAAACCTTTCCTCAATGAGGGCCATTCTCTCCTCGTTGGGGGCAACGCCCATCCACACGGCGCCAAGGCCCATATCGTCTGCCTGAAGCAGAATATTTTCCGTACAGGCGGCCATGTCCTGTAAAACGTAGGTTGGGGAGGTCAACCCTTCCTTATGATAATATAAAGCTATTGCCATGGGGGCGGTTTTTAAGCTTCTGAAGTTAGGCGCTACCGTGCTTAAGGCCTCAAGACGGGCCTTATCGGTAATGACAAGGAACTCCCACGGCTGCTGATTTCTTGCAGACGGCGCCTGCATTGCCGCCCTTAAAAGCTCTGTTGTCAAAGCCCCGTCAACGGGCTTTTTAGAAAACTCTCTTACGCTTACTCTTGAAAAAATACCCATAAAATATCTCCTTTTTTATTATTATACCACGAATGGCTCAAATTTGTATAAAATTTTATCTCCGGATATTGCAAATGCTCACAAATTTTTATATAATAATTGTAACCTTTACCAAAAAATACCTGTCCTTATTTGTGAAGGGCAAAAATTTGTGCAAAAGGAGCATTCTTGTGGACGATCAAGGGATAATAGAGCTTTATTTTGACCGCAACCAGCAGGCCATTGAAGAAACCATGTCAAAATACGGCGGAGCAATTTTCTCCCTGTCCTTTAACATGCTGAAAAACCGGTCTGACGCGGAGGAATGCGAGCTTGACACCTATCAGAACCTTTGGCTTGCCATCCCCCCTACCCGTCCTTATTATTTTAAAGGCTTTATCCTTAAAACCACAAGAAATCTTGCCCTTAACCGCATCAACAAAGGCCTCACCAAAAAGCGCAACGCAAAAATAGTTGCCGTTGAAAAGGAATTTTTAGAGGCCCTGCCCCAAAACCTGCCCCCACTTGAGGATCAGCTTGCCCTGAAAGAGATCTTCGACGGATTTTTAAAGGGCCTTGACAAGGTCACACGCATACTTTTCGTCCAGCGGTACTGGTATGCCCTTACCGTAAAAGAAATTGCAAAAAATCTTGACCTTTCGGTGGCTAACGTCAAAACCAAGCTGTCAAGGACGCGGGCAAAGCTTAAAGAGTATTTATTAAAGGAAGGTATTACCCTATGAGCGACAAGCTTAGAAAGTTTACGATTGACGAGGGCTTTATTGAGGAAGCCCATCCCGACAATTTTAAAAAGGAAAAACGGCGCCTTAGCCCCGTGAAGCGCCTTGCCCTTCTGGGGACCGCATTAAGCCTTTTGGTGATAGCCCTTTGCTGCTGGCTGTTTATCCCCTACCCAAATCAGCCGAAAAGTGTGGAAAAATTTTCCCAAAGCCCCTACTACGACCTTATCGACACCATAAATAAAGCAACCTTTACCCCGCCCCGCTATAAAAACAATTGGCAATGGCTGTCAAGCTCTTTCCGAAGCCTTGTTAAGTTTGAGCCCAACGGCGGAGGCATGGCCAACGATATGGCGCCCGGCGCAACGGCCGAAAGCCTTTATACCGAGGTCACCGACAACCAGGTAACGGGCGTGATTGAGGGGGATAAATTCAAGCGCACCACCAGCCACGTTTTTTACCTTGATCATTCCCAAGGGTCCTACCTGAAGGTTTACACGATTGAAAAGGAAGCCTCAAGGGAGGTTTCTTCCCTCAACCTTGCCACCACCTGCCTTTTTGACGGCGAATCGGTTTTTGCCTCTCTCCCGTCGGAAATTTTCCTATCCAAGGACGGAAATACTGTAATATTGATCGCCCAGATAAGCTCAGGCGACGCAATATGTACCCGAATTGCCCAAATTGATTACACCGACAAGCAATCCCCTGCCGTAACCAAGCTTTTTACCGTAAGCGGCAAATACAACACGGCAAGATTAGTGGACGACAGCCTTATTTTAGTGTCAAACTACACGGTAAATACTGCAAAAATCAACTTTAACCGGCCAGAGACCTTCGTCCCCTCCGCAGGTGAAGGTCAAACCCTTACCCCAGTCACCCCAACCAATATCATCATGCCGGATGACGGGGTGTCCTCCGCACCAAGATACACGGCCATCTACCTTTTTGACGTAAAGACCCTTGAAGCCGTTGACTGCAACGCCTTTTTGGACTACCACAACAACGTTTACGCCAACAGCGAGGCCGTCTATCTTACCAGAAGCTTTGTTGAAACAAAGATCCTCGACGACGGTAAGGTCCGCACGGAAAGGAACGCTACGGAGATTTTCAAGACCCCATATACTGAAAACGGCTTTATGGATGGGGTAAGCACCTTTATTTACGGCCGGATCAAGGACCAATACAGCCTTGACGTGTACGACGGATACCTGCGTGCCGTAACCACAGTTATGGACCGCACCTATACGGAGGGCCAATACGGGCCTTACGAAAGCTTTATGGCCCTGACGAAAAGCTTAACCTCTGCAAGCCTTTACGTCCTTGACGACAAGAACCTGTCCCCCGTAAGCCGGGCTTACGCCTTTGCCCCCAACGGCGAAACCGTAAGATCGGTAAGGTTTGACGGCACAAAGGCCTACGTCTGCACGGCCATTGAGGTCACCGACCCTGTTTTCTTCTTTGACCTTTCTGACGTAAACAACATTACCTACACCGACACGGGCACCATCCCCGGGTTTTCCACCTCACTTATCAACCTTAAGGACGGATTGCTTCTTGGCATCGGTACGGAGTCCGGTGGCGGCGATCTGAAAATGGAAATTTACTTCAATGATCAAGGTACGGTCACCGTCGTTGACAGCAAGCTTTACAAAAACTGCACCTACTCAGAGGATTACAAGTCATACCTTATCCTGCGGGAGGAAGGCCTTGTGGGTCTTGCCGTAAGCGACCACACGGAAATAGATTATCCCAATATGACCTCACCGACGGTATATATGCTGTTTAAAATTGAAAACGCAAAGCTGCACCTTACTGCAGAAAAAATCTCCGGCGAGCCGGGCACAGTTCGCGCCTTTGTTGACGAGGGGTATCTTTATATCCTCCACGGGGGGATCACCGTTAAAAAGCTGTAAACTAAAAATATATAAAGCGTCACTTAGCTTAAAGGCTTTGGGACGCTTTTTAAATAAAACCGCCTTATTTTTATTAAAAAGTGGCGATAATCGGCTTATAGGCCCACTTTTGTAAAAAACAGCAACAAAAAAAGACAGACAAAGTCTGCCAAGATCGTTGCAATAATTTTCTTAAAAGAATTATTCAAAAAACTTTTGTTGCGCCGGCTTTCCTTGAATCTTCGCGGCCTCGCTTTGGCAACAAAAAAAGACAGACAAAGTCTGTCTTTTTCGTTGCAATAATTTTCTTAAAAGAATTATTCCATAACTGCGGTTGCGCCAGCTTCTTTGAACTTAGCAACGAGCTTTTCTGCTTCGTCTTTAGCAACAGCTTCCTTAACGGTGCCGAGCTTTTCAACTAAGGTCTTAGCTTCAACAAGGCCTAAACCGGTGAGTTCACGAACAACCTTGATAACAGCGATCTTGTTAGCGCCGAAATCTTTTAATACTACGTTGAATTCAGTCTTTTCTTCAGCAGCGGGAGCAGCAGCAGCGGCAGGAGCAGCAGCAACAGCAACAGGAGCAGCAGCGCTTACACCAAATTCTTCTTCGAGAGCCTTTACGAGTTCGTTGAGCTCTAAAACTGTCATACTTTTAACTTCTTCGATAAATTTTGCGATATCAGCCATTTTAAAATTCCTCCGATTATTATTTTTTTAATTTGATTTTAATTTTGACTTAAGCTTTTTGTTCTGCTACGGCGTTAAGCGCAATAACTAACTTGCGAGTAATGCCTGAAAGTGCACCAACAAAGTTGGAGATGGGCGCCTGCATTGAACCAAGCATCTTTGCAATAAGCTCTTCTTTTGAAGGCATAGCGGAAAGTGCTTTAACACCGTTAACGTCAATGTACTGACCGTCAACATAAGCGCTCTTAACGGAAATTTTATCATTATACTTCTTACAAGCTTCAACGACGACCTTGCAAGCAGCTGTTTCGTCATTACCGAAAGCAACAGCAGTAGGACCGTTTAAATCTTCATCAAAGCAAGTAACGCCAAGTTCGTTGAAAGCCCTTCTGACCATAGTGTTCTTTAAGACTTTGTACTGGCATCCGGCCTTTCTGAAAGCGGTACGGAACTCAGTATCTTCTGCAACGGTTAAGCCTTTGTAGTTTACAAAAACAACGCTCTTAGCCTCTTGAATCTCAGTCTTAATGTTTTCAACAACCTGTTTTTTGTTTTCAATATTTGCCGACAAGATGATTACCCTCCTTAAATTTTTTAATTTGAAACCGAAAGAAAACGCCTTTTGCCAGCCAAGGCTAGCAAAAGGCGTAAAAAACCGTCTTTAAAAACATGCTACCTCGGCGGGTGTCCTAATAAATAGAAACTTAATACCAGCTTTCTTCGGTTATTAACTTGTTTTGCGTGTACATTTTAACATCTTAAGACGTTAATGTCAAACAAATTTGCCCTATAAATTAGTTTTTAGCGAGAACTTTTACGCCGGGGCCCATTGTGCTTGCCAAGTTAACTGACTTAATGTACTGACCTTTAGCAGCAGCAGGTTTTGCCTTAACGATTGCTTCATATAAAGCAGTGTAGTTTTCAACAAGCTTGTCCTTGCCGAAGCTCTTCTTGCCGATGGGGCAGTGAATGATAGCGGACTTGTCAAGTCTGTATTCAACCTTACCGGCTTTAACGTCGTGGATAGCCTTGGTAACGTCCATGGTAACAGTACCGGACTTGGGGTTAGGCATAAGGCCTTTAGGACCTAAAAGCTTACCGATTCTACCAACAACACCCATCATGTCGGGGGTGGTGATTACAACGTCGAAATCAAACCAGTTTTCCTTCTGGATTTTAGCAACCATTTCTTCTGCACCAACGTAATCAGCGCCTGCAGCAGCTGCTGCGTCAGCCTTTTCGCCTTTAGCGATTACTAAAACCTTTACAGATTTACCTGTACCGTTGGGGAGGACGAGAACACCTCTTACCTGTTGGTCTGCCTGTTTTGGATCAACACCGAGCTTAACGTGAAGTTCAACCGTTTCATCAAATTTTGCCTTAGCGGTTGCTAAAACGATATCCATTGCTTCGGAAACTTCATATAATTTAGTGCGGTCGTAAGACTTTTTGCTGTCAACGTATTTTTTACCGTATTTCATAAATTTTAAAACCTCCTCGTGGTTAAGCGAGTGCTAAAACACTCTCCCACGTATATAAATTATTCTTCGACGGTGATACCCATACTGCGTGCAGTACCGGCGATCATGCTCATGCAAGCTTCTAAGGAAGCAGCATTTGTGTCAACCATCTTAACCTTTGCGATTTCTTCAACCTGAGCTTTGGTAAGCTTTGCAACCTTAACCTTATTGGGGGTTGCACTTGCAGATTCAAGACCGCATGCCTTTTTGATAAGAACAGGTGCGGGTGGCGTCTTAAGAATAAACGTGAATGAACGATCCTGATAAATAGTGATTACTACAGGAATGATAAGACCTGCCTGATTTTGGGTCTTTGCGTTGAATTCCTTAGTAAAACCAGGGATGTTGATACCGTAAGGACCAAGGGTTGAACCTACGGGTGGACCTGGTGTTGCCTTTGCGGCGGGTAATTGAAGTTTTACAACAGCCGTAACTTTTTTTGCCATAAAATTACCTCCTATAGTGGTATAAGCAAGGCATCATAGAAAAGAATTTAATGCCTCTCCCACAAACGGTGAGATCACCGTTAAAAACGTTATATTATAATATTGATGCGCGTGCGCGCGAAAAGTAAAAGAAAGTCGCTTAGTCTTCCTGAACCCTTTGAAGCTCAACAAAAGACAGCTCCACGTCGGTTTCCCTTCCGAAAACCTCTACCTTAACCATTGCCTTCTGATTTTCAAGCTGAAGGTCCTCTACCGTGCCGATCATACCGGAAAGCGGCCCGGAAATAATCTGTACGTGATCGCCGATCTCAATTTCAACCTTTTCGACCCATTCGTCAAGGCGGTTGCGCTTTACTTCTTCAGGCGTAAGTGGCATGGGACGACCCTGGGGACCGACGAAGCCGGTTACACCGCGGGTATTGGTAATCAAAAACCAAAGGTCGTTGTTATAAATCATCTTCATAAAAACGTAGCAAGGGAACTTCTTTTTTCTAACAAGCTTCTTCTTGCCGTTTTTTTCCTCGATGGTTTCTTCCTCAGGTATTCTGATTTCAAAAATCGTATCGCCAAGGTTGTTGTTTTCGATAAGCTTTTTCAAACCCTCTTCAACAAGCGCCTCGTATCCTGAATAGGTATGGATAACATACCATTTTGCGTTTTCAGAACCCATTCCCGTCCACCTATTGATTATTTAATTAAGGCTAATAACTGTGTTAAGCCAAAATCGATTGCTGTGACCACAACGAGGAAGAACAAAACAACCGCGATAACAACGCCGGTCTGCTTTAAAACCTTACCAAAAGATGGCCATGTGACCTTCTTAAGCTCGGAAGCCATGCCGGAAAATTTAGTCTTTAACCATCTGCCGAATCTTACGATCCAATTAGGCTTTTTGCTATCTTTTTTAGCCTTCTTTTCGACCTTCTTATTTTCTTTCATAATTCACCTCTAAAATATTATATCCCCAAAAGGATATACCCGCAAGCGGGAATCATACCGCAGAAACCTAAAATTACTTCGTTTCTTTGTGTGCGGTATGCTTTTTGCAGAATGGGCAATACTTATTAAGCTCGATTCTGTCTGGTGTGTTTTTCTTGTTTTTGTATACGTCGTAATTTCTCTGCTTGCACTCTGTGCATGCCAACGTAATTCTAACTCTTGCACCTTTTGCTGCCATTTTAATATGCCTTCCTAAAAAATTAACACCCCCAACTGAAGGTGCTAAATAATTCTACTATATTATTATATACTTGTCAAGCGTTTTTCTTGGGATTTTGCAATTTTTAAAATAATAAAAAGGTCGGTTTTCCCTTCATTTTTCAAAACGGCTTGGTCAGCAAGCAAAAACCTCGGCAAAAATCAAACCGGGGCTTATTGGGCCCCGGGATATTTTAATTATTCACCCTGCTGAAGCTTTGCCTGCTTTTTTGCTTCCTTTTCTGCAAGGAAGTCCTCAACTATCTGCATTGCGTCAACTTCAACAAACTTTTTATTTTCAACCAAGCCGTACTTTTCAGCGCACTGATCGATAAGGATCTTTGCATATCTGACTGCACGACCGGATTTGATACGAAGCATTACGGGTACGGTTTCGTAAGTAACCTTGTTGGACATATCCTTGCAGCGGAACTTAGGATCAACCTCGCTGATGTCCATGTTAAGGTAAAGCTTTAAGGTCTTGCCTGCAACGGAAAGCTTAACGAACTGTAAACGACCCTTGTTGATGGAGTCGAACTTCTTAGAAATCCTTGCCTTAAGCTTTTTGAATCTTAAAGCGTAATTCTTAAGCTCGTCATATCTGTCCTGGATAACCTCGTCAGCAAGAACCATCTTCTGTGCAAAGCTCTTATTAACGTATTTGGGTGCGGGCTGTTCGCCAACCACGTCCACTACAACAGCGGCAAGGTCCGGTGCTTCAGAGTATGCAACCTCTTCATCAGCAACTACGCAAACCTCTTCGCAAGGCGTGCAAGGCTCTTCATATGACTGAATAACAGGCTCTTCAATAACTATCATCCTGCCTTCGATATCAACTTCTACTTCCTCAATAGCAGCAAGCATCGTTCTTTTCGTCATTTCGCCGTCCATAATACAACCCTCATGAAAAATTTTAGTAACCAAAAGCAGGCGCAAATCGCACCTACCCTTTTACACGCTTATATTATATATGATATTTGCAAAATTATCAAGTGATATTACAAAAAAAATTTAAAATTTTTTAAAAAAATCTATCTCTGTGCCCGTTTTTGGCCGTTTTTTATGATTTTTGAAGTAAGCCGAGGATTTTTTTCGCAAAATTATCCCCAAAAAAGTGGGCCTATAAGCCAATCTTTTTTTGTAAGTTAGCCTATACGTCGGTTTTTGGCTGCCCCATTTTTTTGTTAAAATACTCAAAAACGGCTAAAAACACGCCTTTTTACATAATATGCCCCTTTTTTATAAAAGGTTAACCGGCTCGAAAAAAGGGGCAAGGACCAAGGTCCCCGCCCCAAAAAAAGCTCTTTAATTTTTCATAATATACTCAATTGCAGACATGGCCGCAACCGTTCCGTCCCCCACCGCAGTGGTCAGCTGACGGATGGTTTTACGCCTTGTATCCCCTGCAACGAAAAGCCCGTCTGTCCGTGTTTTCAGATCCTCGTCGGCCAGAATATAGCCGTTTTCGTCAAGGTCAACCAGGTTTGCATAACGCTTGTTGTCGGGGATTTGTCCGATTGCTACAAACACCGCAGGGACGTTTAAAATTCGTGTGGAGCCGTCAATCTGGCTCTGGCATTTAACACCTATAAGCTCTTCCTTACCCAAAAAGTCAACTACGTTTACGTTGGGAACTGTCACGATATTGTCCGTCTTTTTTAAGATGTCAATAAGGCTTTGATCGCCAAAATATTTGTCAAACCAGGTAAGCACGTGGACCTTTGTGCAGATGGACGAAAGGTAAATTGCCGTCTGCAGTGCGGAGTTCCCGTCCCCAACCACAGCAACCTCCTTGCCGCTAAAAAATGCGCCGTCGCAGATTGCGCAGTAGTACACGCCGTTGCCGATGAATTTTTCCTCCGCCTCAATATTAAGGTGCTTTTGCTTAACGCCGTTGGCAATGATGACAGCCTTTGCCTGATGCTCGCCACAGTTGGTGCCCACCGAGAATGTCCCGTCCCCGTTTTTGACGATAGCGGTTACCTCTTCAAGCTCAAAATTGGCGCCTAAAAGCAAGATCTGCTCAAAAAGCCTGTTGGAAAAATCACTGCCGCTTATCTGGTTGTAGGAGGGAAAGTTTTCAACCTTTGGTGAAAGGGCGATCTGTCCGCCTACCGAGGTGGATTCCAAAACCAGTACGGATTTATTGTTTCTTAAGGCGTAAACGGCTGCCGTCATACCGGCGGGGCCTGCACCTATAATAATGATGTCGGTTTTCATTTTAATTCCTCAATATATTTTTTAATGTTGGATGGGTTAGCGATTTTAAGCAGGTTTTCGCCGTCAATAACGAGAAGGGTCGGGGCCTCCTTAATGCCGTTTTCACGGAAGAAGTCTTCGTTTTCCTCAACGTAGACCTTTTCGTATTTTACCCCCGCCTTGTCCATGATAACCATCGCCATGGTGCATTTGGGGCAAGTCTTTGTCGAGCAGAGTATCAATCTTTTACCCTCGGATTTTTGCATCTTTTCGCAAGGGGTTTTGCAGCTTTCGTCACAAGCGCCGTTGCAGGCAAGCTCGCCCTCGGACTGTTCCGTTAAAAGATTGGCGTGAAAATTTTGCCCCTCCTCTTTTAACAGGTCCACAACGGTTTTTTCCGTCCTGTAAACTTTTCTGTCCTTATATTCCTGACTCTTGCCGTCGTTCCAGTTCTGTACGGGACGGTAGTAGCCCGTTATCCTTGAATACACCTCCGTCTTTTCGCCGCAGTGGGGGCAGGTAAACTGTTCTCCTACCAGATAACCGTGGTTTTTGCAAACGGAGTAGGTCGGTGAAAGGGTGTAATACGGAAGCTTGAAGTTTTCCGCAATCTTCTTTACCAGGTTGGCTGCTGCCTTCCAGTCGGGTAATTTTTCCCCTAAAAATGCGTGGAAAACCGTGCCTGAAGTATAAAGCACCTGAAGCTCGTCCTGAATTTTCAGTGCGGAGAAGATATCGTCGGTAAACCCAACGGGCAGATGTGAGCTGTTTGTGTAATAGGGTGTGCCGCTCATGTTGGCGGTCTTGATGGACTCAAAACGCTCTACGTCGTGCTTTGCAAGACGGTAAGAGGTTGATTCCGCAGGTGTTGCCTCTAAGTTATATAAGTCGCCGTAAAGCTCCTGATAGTCGGAAAGTCTTTCGCGCATGTGGGTTAAAACCTCTTGCGTGAACTTCTGGGCCTTTTCGTTGGTAAGGTCGCAGTCTATCCATTTTGCATTGAGGCAGGCTTCGTTCATACCGACGAGGCCAATCGTTGAGAAGTGTGAGTTAAACGTACCGAGATAACGCTTGGTGTATGGGTAAAGGCCTTCCTCCAAAAGCTTGGTGATAACCGTCCTCTTGGTCTTTAAGGACCTGGCGGAAATATCCATAAGCTTGTCAAGACGTCTGTAAAAATCCTCTTCGTTTTCAGCAAGGTAAGCTATCCTTGGCATGTTGATTGTTACAACGCCGATAGAGCCCGTATTTTCGCCGCTACCGAAAAATCCGCCTGATTTCTTTCTTAATTCGCGAAGGTCAAGACGAAGCCTGCAGCACATTGATCTTACGTCGCTGGGCTCCATATCGCTGTTGATATAGTTGGAGAAATACGGGGTGCCGTATTTTGCGGCCATTTCAAAAAGCAGCTTGTTATTTTCAGTTTCGGACCAATCAAAGTCCGCAGTGATGGAATATGTAGGGATAGGATACTGGAACCCTCTGCCATTGGCGTCGCCTTCGATCATGACCTCGATAAAGGCCTTGTTGACGATGTCCATTTCCTTTTTGCAATCCTTGTACTTAAAGTCCATTTCCTTGCCGCCGACGATGGCGTTAAGCTCTGCTAAGTCGTTGGGGACGACCCAGTCAAGGGTTATGTTGGAAAACGGAGCCTGCGTACCCCAACGGCTTGGGGTGTTTACGCCGTAAATAAAGGATTCGATTGCCTTTTTAACCTCCCCGTAGGAAAGGTTGTCCACCTTTACGAAGGGAGCAAGATAGGTGTCAAATGAGGAAAACGCCTGCGCCCCTGCCCATTCGTTTTGCATGATGCCTAAAAAGTTTACCATCTGGTTGCAAAGGGATGCAAGGTGGGATGCGGGCTTGGAGGTGATCTTACCTACTACGCCGCCAAGACCCTCCTGAACAAGCTGCTTTAAGGACCAGCCTGCGCAATAGCCCGTAAGCATTGACAGATCGTGAATGTGAATATCGGCGTTGCGGTGAGCCTTGCCGATCTCCTCGTCGTAAATTTCAGACAACCAGTAGTTGGCCGTTATTGCGCCCGAGTTTGAAAGGATAAGTCCGCCTACCGAATAGGTAACGGTGGAGTTTTCCTTAACGCGCCAGTCGGCAACCTTAAGATACCCGTCAACTATGGATTTATAGTCGAGCATGGTGGCCTTCATGTTACGGATCTTTTCCCTCTGCTTACGGTATAAGATGTAACATTTTGCCACGTCGCCGTAGCCTGCTTCGATTAAAATTGATTCTACGCTGTCCTGTATGTCCTCAACGGCGACCATGCCGTTGACGATTTTATTTTCAAAATCTGCGGTAACCTTAAGGGCAAGAAAATCAATTACGTTGGGATGAAACTGCCTGCCGGAAGCTTCAAACGCCCTTGTTATCGCCGATGAAATCTTCATAATGTTAAAGTCAACTGTCTGACCGTCTCTTTTCACCACTTGATACATAAAAACGCCTCTCCTTTTTCTAAATTTTTGGGTGTAGATATATAGTACCATATCCCCCTTGACCTCGTCAAGGATTTATAGGCACATTTTGTGGACAAAAAAATAAAAAAGCACAAGATATTGTGCTTTTATACAAATTTTCATTTATACTGCATGTATGCAAAAAAGTGGGGTTTTTGTGGTTATTTATCCCCTCAGACCAACGTGGAATGCGGTTTTTTGAAGGGCCTTTGAATAACTATCCATTTCAGCCTCCTCGGGCGTCGAAAAAGGCCCCGCCAAAACCCCGTCAGAGGGCTTATAATATTGCAGGAACCATCTTTTTGCCCCGGGCACAAGAGAAGCAAGCTCACAAAAATCCGAAAGGGTGAAAAGCTCCTTTGTGACGGTGGTGCGGAACTCATAATCGGCCCTACCCTCTAAAAGAAGATTTATACTTTCCCTTACCCCGTCCGTTGAAAAGTCCGCCACCCCGACGGTCAAGGGGTATTTTTTAAAGGTGTTTTTAACGTCCATGGCCACGTAATCCACAAGGCCGCCGTCAATGAGGGCCTTAAGCCTTTTTGGGTAACATCCGTTGGTGTCAAGCTTGACAAGAAAGCCCATATCTTTTACCGAGCGGATAAAATCCTCCAGATCGGGCTGTAAAAGTGGCTCTCCTCCGGTAATGGCAACTCCGTCCAGAAGGCCCTTCCTCGATTTAAGAAAATCCAGCACCTGATCGGTTGGGATAACGGGAGAATCCCCCCCAAGCACCAGCTCTTTATTGTGGCAGAAGGGACAGCGCAAATTACAGCCCGCCGTAAAAATAGTGGCGGCACACTTGCCGGGATAATCTAAAAGAGTAAGCTTTTGTAAGCCTTTGATAATCATAAAAAATACTTCCTGAAAAAATTTTATCTGCTGCGAGAGCAAGCGTTAAGCTATCAGAACAGCTCCCCCGAAAAAAGCATTTTGATAAGCTCCCTTAAGGATTTGCCCTCAATGGCCTTTTTCACGTAAGAGATCTCCTCCAAGATCATATCGTCAAGGACGCGCATGCCTAAAAGCTCCACCGGGGCCTTGTCGTCGGTCAAGACGTAATCAGACTGTTCCACAGGCTTAAGCCCCGAAAGCACCCTTATCATAAGAGATTGAAGCCTTCCGGTGGTTGAGGAGTAATTTTCCTCAAGCCTTTCCTTAAAGTCCCTGCCGTTGGTGGCGAAAAGCTCTATATTGCCCGAATAGGTATCCACCCTGTAGGCAGTTGGAAAGACCTTGGTGATGGTTCCTTCAAGATAATCGTTTATGCCGCCCTCCGCTTCGGAGTTCATATTCATATTGACCACCATGACGCCGTCCTCTTTAAGGTGGCTGTCAACCAGTGTGAAAAACTCCAGAGAGGACATCTGAAAGGGTATGGTTATGTCCTGATAGGCGTCAACCATAATGATATCGTACTTTTTGTCCGTGTGGGCAAGGTATGCCCTGCCGTCCTCGGTAAAGGTATTGACCTTTTCCGAAAGATCGAAATATTGGTAGGCAAGGTCAACTATCTTTTGGTCGATCTCTACCCCGTCAATTTCGCTTATATTAAAATATTTGTCGCATTGGGTGGGAAAGGTCCCCGTGCCAAGGCCCAGGACCAGCATGGACTTTTCCTCGGTCACGGCCCCTGCCGCAACGGGGGCGGCCATGGCGTAATCGTAATACATGCCCGTCAGCTCACTGTTTTTTGTCTTTATGGACTGGACGCCAAACAGTACGTTGGTGGAAAATATAACGCTGTCGTCAGTTTCCTCAACGCGAAGATAGTTGTAGATGGACTCGCCCTCGTATAAAATATTTGTCTTCCAATAAGCGACGCCGATATTGGTGGAAAGTATGCCAAGGATAAGTGCAACGCCCGTTATTACGGAAAATTTAATGACCTTTGTCTTTCTTAATATAAAATAAGTAAGGCATACGGCGTATAAAACGCAGGCAAAAATAACGAAGGTAAGACTTGTCCCCAGCCACGGTATGGACACGAAGGTAGGTATAAAGGTGCCGATTATACTGCCGATTGTGTTGCAGGCTTCGATTATGCCCACGGTCTTGCCGTTTTCGTCAAGACTTTCAACGGAGAACTTTACAAGATTGGGCGTTACCATACCAAGGACGAGAAGTGGGAAGACGAAAACCAGTATACACGATACAAACGCCGCCACCACAAGGTAGTTGCTTTGTATTATCATGGCAAGCCCCACCGCCACGGCGGAGATTATAAACTTACCCACGAGAGGTATAAGCATGGTCCAGGTGGCCGCAACAAAAAGCCAGAAAAACATTTTGTCCGGCGTCTTGTTTTTGTCCGCCATCCTGCCGCCGATAACGTTACCAACGGCCATCGCGATCATTATGGTGCCGATAATAATTGTCCACACGATCTGTGATGAGGAAAAATACGGCGCCATCAGTCTTGACGCGCCAAGCTCAATGGCCATGACCGATAGGCCCGATAAAAAACCCGTTAAATAAAAGATCCAACGCTTGTTCATAAATCACCTGCCGATTATTTTATCATAAGTATATCATAAACGCCGCCCGTTGGCAACAGTTTGCGGCTATCTTAAAAAAAGACAAGCCTTGGCCTTTTTCTTAGTTAACGGGCATATAGGCCCGTTTTTATCCGCCGCCCCACAAAAAAAGGCCCTGCCGCAAAGGGCAAGGCCTTTAAATATGTATCAATAAATTTATTCCGTCTTATACCAATAAGAGCTTTTATTGCCTTTAGTAAGCTCTATCATGGCCGTGGTCGGACTTGACAGATCAAAAAATTCTCCCCCGGACGAGCTTTCCCAGCCTGTGCGGCTTGTTGTGGCGTACCAACGGCGGGGGGCTAAAAAAGACACGCCCTTCAAGCCTTCACAGCCAACAAAGGCACAACAACCCATCCTTTCAACGTTAAGACCCACGGTTACGTCTGTGATAAACTTAAGGTTATAAAGGGCGTACTGGTTGATTTCCGTCAGGTAGGCGGGAAGGATTAATTTTTCTTCGTCGCCAAAGTACCCAACGAGTATCTTCCTTTCGCCGTCAGTATATATAACGTAATCTCCGTCGCCGGAAAGGGCTGACGGGTAACTTCCTTGACCATTTGAAACGCTTAAGGCGTAATACCCTACCCAGCCGTTGGAAGCATAACTGCCCTTGGTTACCGTTATACTTGAAGACTTGTTGACTACCTCAACCAGCCTGTAGCATCCGTGAAACGCGTAATCCTCTATCCTTGTAACCTGTGCGGGAATGGTTACGGCCGTTAGGCTGCAGCATCCGGAAAATGCAGATCCTTTTATTTCGTTAAGCCCGGATGAAAGCTCAAGCTCCCTTAAGGCCTCACATCCGGCAAAGGCAGACAGCCCTATGGTGGTTACGTCGCTCATCGTGACCGTCAAAAGATCGGTACAAAGGTAAAAGGATTGGTATCCTATAGATTTGACACCTCGCCCGACCGTAAGGCTTGTTATGCCCTTCGCGCCGCAAAAGGCGTAATCCTTTATAGCATCAACTCCATTGGAGATGACTACGCTTGTAAGCGGCTTGCCCTCAAAGTATATGCTGTCACAGCCGCTTATGGGGTTTGACGAACGGTTTTCAAAGGTTGACGCGCACCACGCATCAATATCACTTATGGTTACCTCTAACCCTGTGCACCCCATAAAGGCATCTGCACCAAAATCGGTCAACGTGGAAGGCACCGTGATTTTCTTCAGTTCAACACAGCCGTAAAATGCTTTTTCACCAACCGAGCTGACTCCCTCACCAAAGGTTATATCCTTAAGCCCCGTGCAGCCCTCGAAAGCACCGTCGCCCACAACGGCACCGTCGCCTGCCACGTTAATGCCTTCAAGCTTTACGCATCCCTTAAAAGCTCTTGCTCCAACGGATTTTGCTCCGTTTGGGATGCTTACGCTCTCAAGGGCGGTACACCCCTCAAAGGCTCCGTTTCCGATCAAGCGGATCTCGCCGTCGGCGTAAACCCTTTCAAGGGTGGGCACGCCCATAAAGGCATTGGGCCCTATAACCGTCACGCTGTCGGGGATATGAATTGATTTGAGTAAGGTTGAGGAGGAAAAGCCGTTTTGACTTATTGTCGTTACGGCGCACCCTTTATAGGATGCGGGTATAACTATCTCGTCCTCTATCTTGGCATCCCCCATGGAAACTGCATAGCTTCCGTCGCTTAAAGGCGAATATTCAAGACCGACCGTTCCTTCGGGCGGCAGATCATCCCCGCCTCCTTCACAGCCGGCAAAGGCCACGACCGACGTCAGCAAAATGAGGCTTAATATAGCCGTCCAAACAATCTTCCAACAATTTTTCATAATATATTCCTCCTTTATCAGAGAATAACGACAGTTTTTTAATCAAATGCTTATATATTGCGCAAAAACCCGCCTATAAGCCGATTATTCCATTAACAGTATGCCGCCTAAAAGGTTAAAGGTCAACGGCCGGTTTTTAAAAAAGTCTAAAAACACTTTAAGCTGAGATACAAAAAAGTAGGTTTTTTAAGCCGCGTTATGTGGCAAATTTAAACACAGCACAAAAGGGCCGTTAATCAATATATACCCTTTCAAGGTGCTCTCTTGCCTTTTTGATCGACGGGAATTTTTTACACGTACAGGCGGCGCCGGGCAGACTGTTAAGCTCCCCAATGATCTCAAGGGCAGTCATCCAGTCGTCCGTTATATAAAAGGCCGTCTTGTGGGAAATTGCATAGTACCCAAAGGCCTTTTTTTGCTTTAAGCGCATATAGGTCTTTATTTGGGCACGCTCCTTGCGCCTTTCCTCAAGCTCCTCCTGCCGCTTTTTGTCGTCCTCAAGCTTTTTCTTGCGAAGCCTTAAAAGATCCTTTGGCGTAAGGTCCCTCAGATTTATCATATTAATGATCTGGTTGGCCTCGCCCTTGCTTAAAAAGCCCCTGTCCGAAATGAATTTTTTGTCGGCCTCTGTCAGCCTTTTATCAATGTAGCTAAGCTGCTTTTCGGTTGCGGGGGCGTGCTGCCAGCGATAGTAGCCCTCTATGGACCACAGGGGCTTTTCGTCGGGATGAAAGCGTATAAAATGCTCGTAAGCCCTTCTTAAGGCCGACTGAAGGGACATTTCCTCAGACTCGCTGTAGACAAATTTTTCAAGCTCCTCGCTGTAAAGGTAGTACATGACCTTTGTTTCGCCCAGGCTGTTGACGGCCTTGACGCCTATCCTGTCGCCCGTTGCAAACTGGTAAACAAGGTCGCCGTTGGGCTTTTTGGTCCAGTTTATCGACAAGGTGTCAACCCCCTGCTCCCGCGCAAAAAGATTGACCGCGCTTACGTTAAGTATCCAGTTTTCGGGGCAGTCGGCCGCCCCCTCAATAATGGCCTGCATACCGCTTAACATGCCCTCGACCCCATCACGGCGGGATTTGGGCACCCCGTCCATGTCAAGGCCCATAAGGCTTGGGGCCGTGCAGATATCCAGGTCCTCGCTGACCCCCACAAGGTCGATAAGGGTCAAATATTCCTTATTTTCCCAATGGCGAAGGCCGCGGCCCACCATCTGGGCGTAAAGGCTGGCGTTTTTTGTTGGCCGCGCGATAATTATGGTTTCAATAAGGGGCAGGTCTGTCCCCTCTGTGAAGATCATACAGTTGACGAGGCATTTTATCCTTTTTTGGGTAAAATCCTCTATTATCCGACTGCGGTTTACCGTCTTTTGGGAAACTGCCACGGCACCGGGGATGCAGGCGGCGATGTTTTCGGCGTGCTCCACACTGGTGGCAAAAATAAGGGTCTGGCCACGGGCAAGGCTTTTATATACCCTGGCCACCTCCTGATTGACGCCCTCACGGTTCATGGCGCGGTCAAGATCCCCCACCTGGAAGTCCCCCATGTGGGTTTTTACCCGCCTTAAGTCGTAATTCACCTTGGCCCTTAAGCACCTTACGTCGGTAAGGTAGCCCTTTTCGATACCCCATTTTAAGTTCCTTTCAAAAATAATTGACGAGTACACGTCGTCAAGGCGCACCTTGTCACCGCGGTTTGGTGTGGCGGTAAACCCAAGGTGAAGCCTTGGCTTAAAATAAGAATATATCTTTTTGTACGACGGCGCGGCGGCGTGATGGGCCTCGTCCGTGATAATAAGATCAAAGTCGTCGGGCTTGAACCTGTCAAGACGGCGACAAAGGGATTGAACGCTTGCCGAAACGACCCTCTCCCCGTGGGAGGTGACGCCACCCTTTTCTATCCCACACCTTTCGTCGTAATATTTTATGGGCTGATGGACAAGCTCCTCCCGATGGGACAAAATAAGCACCCTTCCCTGATTTTTTATACGGGAAAACACCACGGTCTTTCCAAGTCCCGTGGCCATCGATACAAGATAGGCGCCGCCTTTAAGCTTATGGATTGCGTCTAAGCACTCCTTTTGATAATCCCTTAGCTCCATAAGTATATTATACAACTAAACCCCTCACTTGTCAAGCGGCAAAAAAGCCAACGGCTTTCAACAAAAAGTGGACGGATAGGTCGGTTTTCGCCACTTTTTAATCAATTACCCAAGGCGCGCCCGGCAAAGAAAAAGTAAACATCCCCGGTAAAAATCCTCGGGGATGTTGTCATCGTTATTAATCTTTTTTCCATGATATCGGTGTTTTACCGTCTTTATCAAAACGCCAATAGTTGCCATCATATGCAACACCGTCAGCGGTTAAGTTGGGCTCCTTTTCCGAATAGAAATACAAGGTGGCTCCATCAAAAGCACCGTTTGACGTCTTAGACACCAAAACCTTTGTCCAATCATCCTTTGTGCCATGATAATATACAGCGGTCAGCGCCGAGCACTTAGAGAACGTAGCACCGCCAATTTCTTTTATCGATAGAGGCAAAACTATCTCCTCCAAGTAAGCGCATCCAGAAAAAGTAGCCTGCAATGTTTCAACGCCTTCCGGAATCACAATCTTCTTTAAAGTAGACCTCGCAAATACACCCCGCAAGTCAGTCGTACAAGTAGGCAACACAACCTCAGCAAGATTATCACAGTCGCCAAAGCATCCGTTTCCCAATTCCTCAACATTTTCAGGCAAACTTATTTGTCTAAGGTTGTTACACTCCGCAAAAGCTCGGCTTCCCACAACTTTTAACGTATCGGGAAAAGATATTTCACCCAAATTATTACAATTGGAAAATGCTTCCCTTCCAATCTCGCTAACACCCTCTGCAATAATTATTTTTTCAATACCTGACCCAAAAAAGGCTCTGTCGGAAATCTTTGTAACAAGACGTGGAGTCGTCAATGCCTTCAGCGCAGCGCTTTCTGCAAATGCGTCTGCTCCTAAAAAATACAAACTTTCAGGAAATGATATAGACAATAATTTGCGGGAATTTTTAAATGCCCCCTCATCAATTACCTCAAGCCCGGCGGGAAGCTCAATTTGAGACAGGCTTTGTGATACAAAAGAATACTGCCCTATTTTAACAAGCGTTGCGGGAAACTCAACATTTTCAAGATTTATACACTCATAGCAGGTCTTTGCGGGGATTTCTGTAATGCCGTTTTTGAAAATTATATTTCGTAAATATGAATTAAAGTAAAACAAGTCTTCCCCTAAAACCACACCGGCCGGTATAACTGCCTTTTCAAGCCGACAGTGGTCTGTCGCAGTTATTTCAGGATAGTTTGAGAAAGCCCCTGACACAATCTGTGTAACGTCACTGGGGATCTCGTCCATAATCCTGCCCTTAAATCCCAACAAAAAACCACAGACGACAACATACTCATTTGGATATTCCTCATACCAAAGCGTGTTTTGTAAGGCATACGGCCCAAAGTTAACTAATTCTTTAGGGAAATTAATATTTGTAAGGGATGTGCAATCATAAAACAGCATCTCCTCAATGCTCGTTACTGTGTTCGGTATTGATACATCATTTAGCCTGAAGCAACCTTTAAAGGCTGCCTTACCTATAGATTCAAGCCCATCAGGCAATATTATCTGCATCAATTGATAACACCCCTCGAAAACAGATTCACCAATATTTTGAACGCCTTGAGATAAAGACACACTCTCCAAACTGGTACAATTTTTAAATGCATTATCCCTTATGCTTACAAGGCCTTGTTGAAAAGTTACCTTTAATAACTGCTTGCATCCTTGAAAAGCTCCCTTATCAACAATCTTTAAGCCGTTTGAGAATTCTATTTGTTTTAAATTTACACAAAACGCAAAGGCCTCCATCCCTATTTCTTCTATAGTATCGGGCAGTACAACCTCTTCTGTCTTGGTGTTCCAATAGCCAACCATGGCCCCTGTTTTAAAGGCCGACGGCGCAATTCTTTTTACCGGCAAACCCTTGTAGCTGTCAGGTATAATTAGCTTACCGGAATAGTTACTTCCGCGAAAAACCTCGTATCCGCTACCATCAGGCAAAAGGTTGTATAAAAAGCTTTGCTCGGGAGATGTCTGACCATTTGACGGAGGCGTATCGTTTCTTTTGTAAATATATTCATAATAAGCCCTATCAGAGTCTTCAAACAAATCTCCTCCGCATGCCACAACACCAATATGATACGTGCCATATTGCGTAACGTAAGAAAGGTCAAAGGATGCTTTTATCGTTAAATATTGCATACCATCAATAAAAACGGCGTAGCCTTCTGCATCTTCTACCTCGTCCCAGCAAAGGCTGCCATCCTCAATGCGGAAATTTGAAGGCGAAGTTAATTTTGTTGCGGTGCTGTCATTGCCTCCGCCACAGGCCGCTAATCCGCAAAAAGCAAAAATAACCGCGATTGCAAAAAAAACTTTTAACAAGTATTTCATATCTGTGTCCTAATTAAATAAAATATTTTGCGCTTTATTCATAATTTCTGTTTCCAACGCAGCCTCATCAATAAATTCGTATCCCTCAAAAAAGCGACTCGAAGATATTACAGCCAAACCTTCTCCTTGTTCAATAGGCTCATCTATATAGATATAAACCATAAATTCTGCCATATACATCCCAAGCGTATAATTTGCGTTAATATTTACTACATTTGTTTATGAGTGCTTTTTGCTGTATAATCAAACAATCAATTATCAGTAAACGGATTAAATGTTAATTATACAGGCAATATATCACCTACAACAGAAAGTAACGTATATTTTTAATATACATCATACAACGCCTTTTGTCAAGTATATTTATTTTGCCTGCTCCCCCATGTTTGTATTAATGGTTCTTGTTTAAACAAGTTGTTTCTGCCAAAAAAGCAAAAAGTGGACGGATAGGTCGGTTTTCGCCACTTTTTAGTCAATTACCCAAGGCGCGCCCGGCAAAGAAAAAGTAAAAAATAAAAAAGCCCGAAACGGGCTTTTTAGTAAAAGGATAAGGCTTATGTATTGTTGCCGGGGAAAAGTGGAAGCTCAAAAAACCCTGCGCAGACCTCTTGGGAATATTCCTGACTGGGCGGGATCGAGCAGTATCCGTAAGACGGGATAAGAAGATCCACCGGCATGGAAAGCTTTAAAATAACCGTCGTACAAGCAGAAACCGTAAAGGTGTTTTCTGCCGTGTAAACGCCCTGTGTGGACACAAGAGAGACAACCGCGTTTACCGTATACGGTATGACGGATGGCTCCGGTACGAACATAATGACGTCCTCTGAAAGGGTAACCGTTGACGTCGCCTTGCCCTCAACGTTGGCCGCGTCCACGTATAAAACCTCTACCGGGATGGAAATCGTTACCTGTACGCGGGCAAAGCTTGGTCTGTCCTGCAGGCGGTCGATCTGTAAGGAAGTTATGTTCCCGACGGTTCCCATACTTCTTGCGCTGATAAAGGTCAAGGGATAGGTAGGCGCAGCGGGGGTGTTACCCGTAAGGGGCAGTACAAGACCGTCCTCCTGGGTCTGCTTGATACAGGCGTCAAAGACCTTGTTGACCTCAACACAGACCTTTTCATTGAGGCCGTTTAAAGGGTTGCCCGTAATCTGGCACGGGCATCTATCTGAACTGAAGTTTGAAAAAAATGACATTTTTTATCTCCTTTTTTTAAGGTTGCTCACTTTAATATATGCCAAGGAAAATAAAAATGATAACAAATTATTATATAAAAGGCCCCTTTTAAGGCCACGCCTGTCGCAAAACGGCCGTCCTTAAAAGGGGCGCGCTTACCGACCTCACTTGCCGTATCTGCTTGCCCGCCGGATCTGCTTGCCGTATCTATCCGCTTGCCGTACGTCGGAATTTTAAAAAAGTGCAAATAACGTACCTTGCGCCAACTATATAAGTCCACCTACCCATCCCCTCCGCAAAAAGCAGCGAGGAAGCAAGGTCGGTTGGCTTAAAATAGCCCTTAGATGGGAGTGCAAGAAGGCATTTGTGCTTTTTTAAAAGGGGGCGTACTTGCCGTACGTCGGAATTTTAAAAAAGTGCAAATAACGTACCTTGCGCGAACTATATAAGGTCTATTTTTGCCAACCGCACCTTGCGACCGAGCATAAAAAAAAGGCTGCCAAAGGGCAGCCGCAAAAAAGATAGGACCGCACAAAAAGCAGCCCTATCCCTTTTTATTAATATTCAAAATCGAAAACGTACTGGGGGTTGGCAAAATCGTAGCCTGTTACGCCGGATTTTTCCAATTCTTCACAGCCGGTGAACACGTTGGAGCCGTATACGATCACATTTGAAAGCGCAACGTTCGTTAAAGAAGTGCAGCCCTCGAAAGCGCAGGTACCAAGTGCAAGGCTTGCGTTTGCTGAAAGGTCGATCTTCTTGATGGAAGCACAGCCGCTGAATGCGTGTGCGCCAATGGTCGTAACGTTTGCGGGGATTGCGAAGGTTACGGTGTTTACGGAATATCCAAGGCTGGTGCAGCCGTCAAATGCGTAGTCGCCAATGGTCTTTAAAGCCGTTGCGCCTGCAAGACCAACGTTGACCAATGCGCTGCAGCCGCTGAATGCGCCTGCGCCCAAGGTAACGATTGCGCCGCTTAACTGATAATCTGTCAAAGAGGTGCAGTTTTTAAATGCATAGCTGCCGATCTTGGTTACGTTACCGCTTAAAACAACCTTTTCAAGGCTTGCAAAGCCGTTTACCGCATAGTCGCCTACTACGTCGCCCGTTACGGTAAGGGTCTTTAAGCTATCGGGAAGATAATAAGTCTTCGTGCCGGAAGCATTGTAGGATACGACTGCGCTGGTTGCGCCGGTGGCTGCCGTCGTGCCGAAAAGATAAGCAAGGGTCTTTTCGTCGTTAACGTTGCCTTCAGCCTTCTTGCCGATAAAGTTAACGGTAAGGGACTCCAGATTGGTGCAGCCTGCAAGACAGGCAGAGCCTACTGTTTCAACAGTTGCGGGGATGGTTAAGCCCGTGATGAAAAGCTGGTTTGCAAAGGCGCTTGGTTCAATTTCCTTAACGGGATACTTAACTGCGTCTTCTTCGTCGGAAAGTGTTGCTTCTGCAGGGATGACCAGGTTACGGTCGTCTTCTATTGCGGCAAAGTTGTTGTTGGCCATAAGCTTTGCAACTTCGTCGGAAACGGTAAAGCCTTCGATGGAAAGGTATTTTTCACCCTCGTCGTCGGTCTTAAGCTCATAGGTAAAGCCTGTGGTGTTTTCGGTTTCGCCATTGCCGCCATTGTCGCATGCAACGAGTGATACTGCGGTAAAGGTCAAAACTAAAACGAGTAAAAAGTTAATTAATCTTTTCATGATTACTCCTTGAGGTTACACCCAAAATCTCTGGGCGTTATAAATGCTGAATAGTATTTTATCATTTTATATCCCGTTTGTCAATGAATATTTCAATTATTTGCCGTCGCAAACGGAATAAGTTTATAAAAATTATAATAATTTTTGCCCGCACTCAACCGAAAGCCCTTGATTGGGCCCCGCCTGTGGGCACACCCTTTTATCTGCAGCCGGAGCAGTTTTTGCAATTCCCCGTGCAGGACGAGGGCTTTTTGCCAAGGCCGCCCACCACCTGCCCCGAATACGACCTTTCACAAAGGGTCTTGCATTGGGGACAGTACACAGGGTCGTCAAAGCGCTTGACAAGCTCTGAAAACTCCTTCCCGCAGGAAGGACATTTATAATCCAAAAAAGCCATGATCTCTCCTTAAATACCCGTTAATTTTACCACTTAAAGAGGATTTTTTCAAGCGTTTTTGAGGGGCGCGGCGATTTTTGCACCAAAAAGCCCGTCCCTTTTGCCGCCACGCAAAAAAAACACGCCTAAATATGCCCCAAAAAGGAAAAATGCCCCCAGTATGGGGGCAAAAAAGGGGGATAAAACTATTTTTCTTCTACGGTAAGATATTTTAAGGGAGAGATGCTTTCACCGTTTTCCCACACCTCAAAGTGAAGGTGGGGGCCGTCTTTATATTCCTGCTTGTTGTTCGTTGAAACCTTGCCGATGACCTGGCCCTTTTCAACCTTCTGGCCGGAGGCCAGGCCCTCGATGGGCTCGATGGAGTTATACACCGTCTTAAGGCCCTTGCCGTGATCGATTGTTACAGTGGTGCCCTTAAGATATGCCGTGGTGATGCTTTCCACCGTGCCGCCGTAAGCGGCAATAACGTCTGCGCCCTCAGCCCCGGCAAAGTCCATGGCAAGGTGACCCGTGTAAATACCAAGGGTATTGGAATACACCACCGTGCCGTCCGTATAATCCTTTATGGCCGTGCCCCCCGATACCGGAAGCAAAAAGGTAATGATTTCAACAACCGGCTCCTTAGGGTCGTCCTCGGACGGATCGTCGGGCTTTTCCGCCTCAGGCGGGGTAACGCTGTCGCTTGGCTTGTCCACGCTTGTATCGGGCTTGGAAGATTCCGTTGGAACCTTACCCTCGGTATCCGGACTGACGGGGCCTATTGCAAAAAATACGGCAAGGGCCCCCACCGCCAGCACGAGAACGGCCGATAAAAGCCCGTAAGCAATTTTTCTTCTTTTTGAAATATTCTTTTCTTTCATAAAAAACCTCCAATTTATGTATTCCCCGTTTATCCGCCGCCTTAAAAGCCGCCAAAGATCACAGGGGTGCCAATGGTGCAGCCGTTAGCGGTCTTTGCCGTTTGCAGGTTGACTTTTTGGCCGTTAATCAACCTATAGGCCGATATTTTGGGCGTATAGTAATATTTGATCTCTATGCCTTGGGCCCACTCCTCGTAAACGCATACGCACCCAAAGTCGGAAATAAACTCTCTTACAAAGCCTTGATCCCTTGTAAAAAGGCTTTGCCCCTCCACCTTCTTAAAATGATAAAATTTGTATATCTCCTCCGTCGGAAAGGTATAAAAGCACCCACTTGACCCATCGCCCACGCACACCGTATAGATACCGTCTCCGCCGGAAAAGACCGGGGCGCTTTGGGGGGCCACGCTGACGGCAAGACAGGCCGCAATTATAACGGCACAAATCCTTTTGACCATAAAAAAATCCCTACCTTGTACGGTAGAGATTGTTTCCACAATATTTTAGCTTTATACCACGGCGGGCTAAATTTCTTCAAGAATTTTACAGTACCCCTCCTGATACATGGCTTTTAAAAAGCTTTTTGACAAAGGTCCACCAAGCCTTATGGCGGTCTTTATCTTGGCGGGGGTGAACTCCCCACGGCGGTGACGGCCGCGATACACGCGGGACTCCCCGTCCTTCATCCTGTTGGAAAGGCTTTCCGCCAGTATAAGCTCCTCCTCAAAAAACGCAAGGGTGCTTTTCACACCGTCTATCTGCCCCTTTATATAAGGTTGTATATGGGGGGCAATAAGATGCTCCTCTATACCGAAAAGCTCAGCAAGCCTTTCCGTGTCAAATATGGGCTCAACCTCCAAAAAGGCACCCATATCAACCTTCACATATCCCCTTGCCGTAAGAAAAAGTGGGCCTATAACGCTGTTAACGCACTCATAAAGTGACGCCCCCGTCATTTTTGATAAAATAAGCCCTATATTAAAGCTGTCTAAAAATCCAAGGTGATCGCAAGCCCTTAAGGCAGGCAAAATTGCAAGCTGGCCTATTAAGATTATGCCGTGGGCAGTTTCCTCCGTAAGGCCCGACATAAGGGCCGAAAGCTTTTCAAAGGCCACGTCTGCCGCCACGTTGACGGGGAAGCCGTTAATGCGGCAAAAGATCTTGTATTCCAACACCTCGCCAAGCTTTGCCGCGAGAAAGGAATACCCGTCGTAAAGCCCGTTGCGCTTGAGCCCCTTGAACGTTTCCACGTCTACTACCGTTTTATACGGCCCTTGGTTTTTTATAAACCTGCAATATTCCCCGTCGGGGAGAAGTGGAGAAAAGACCTGGGCAAAAACCCCGTCGGTCGGAACAAAAATTATTCTGTTTTCAACGCCCGATAAGATCAGGTCGCGATAAAGCTGCCAGTTTCCTACGGCGACCACTGCATCGCCCTTATCGATAAGGGGCGTCACGGTGCCCGCCCTTTCACAAACGAGGCCGTCACATCTTACCCCCATCGCCATAACCTTATCGCGGATGGCTTTGCCAAGGTGAAGATAATCCCCCTCCTTTGCGACGATCTTTACACCGCCGTCGCCCTGAAGGGCCTCGACCGCAAGATCTGCCCCCGACGCCGCAGACGGGCCGAAGCAAAGTGCGTTTTTTAAGCTGTCGTCAAACATAAAGGCAGATAACAATTTTTCTTCCATAACGGCCACCTATACTATAATATACGGTTATCATATACCAAATTGGCAAAAATGTCAATCAAAGACGGACAAAAAGCCGCCGAGCCTCAATTTATAACCCTTAAAGGGTGTTTTTTCAAAGGCTTACGAGACGGAAAAAAGCAGGCTTTTGCTACCCGTCAAAAAAAAATAAAGAAATTTAATATTTTTTTGGAAAACATCTTGATTTTTTCTCAATATTTGTTATAATCATTATAGCTCAAAAAAATTTTTGGAGGAAAATATGAATAAGAGTGAATTTATTAGAAAATTAGCAGATAAACAAGGCGTTACTATAAAAGAGGCCGACGAGAACTTCGTTGCCTTTGTTGAAACTTTAACCGAATGCTTAAAGGAAGGCGAATACGTTCACGTTTCCGGCTTTGCCACCTTTGAGGTAAAGGGCAAAGACGCCCGTGAAGGCGTTAACCCCAAAACAAAGGAAAGGATAATCATTCCTTCATGCAAGGCCCCAACGGTTAAATTCAGTAAAGCTTATAAGGAGCTTTTTAACTAATATCTTTCTTAATTAACATACTTTAAAAATCAAAAGGACGAAGAATTCTTCGTCCTTTTTCGTTTGGTTTTTTATTGTGTTTTTTGATAAAAACGGTCAAAACGTCGGCCTATAGGTCGATTATCCCATGGTTTTCACTACCGCGATGCCTCCGTTTATCAAAACTGAAGGATCGTCAACGTAAACCCCCGTGACCGTGTATCTTGATAAAAAGTCAAGGACCTCACCGTCGCTTGCAAAAAAGATAAATACAGATCTGCCCCGCTTTAATATCTCTTTCGAGTACCCCAAGGTATAGTCCGCCCCCGATGATCCCATGCAAACGGCGGCTATCTTTTCCTCGCCCAAAAACTTGTCCTTTATCTGGGGGTTGGAGTACCATTTTTTATAATGAGAGAAGAAATACCTATAAAAGGTGGTCTCCTCCTTTAAAATGTTCCACATTTCCTCGGTGAAGACCTCTGGGACTATATTATTTGAAAAGTCTGCGCCGTAAATTTCTTCCAGGGCCTCTATCCTGACAAGAACGTCCGCATCGCCGCGGGTATCGTCCATTTTTGCGTCAACGACGACCGTAACGTCAGGATGGGTCATCATCATATTGACAAGCCACTCCTCGTTTACAGGGGTCATTCCGTTGGAAAGGCGAAGGGATAAAAAGCTTTGGTAATCCATCCCGTCGTAAAACCCGGAAAGATGCTCGCCGCTGTGGGTGCCGATAAGCCTTCCGTCGGAGGAAAGCTTAAGGTCGTATTCAAACACCCTGTAGCCAAGGTCGTAATAGGTATAAAAGGTTTCCTGGGCGTTGAGGTATCTCAACCCGTCGGCGCCGCCGCCTGCGTGCAGGATAACCGTGCAGGAGGTGGTTTCCCCTCCCCCGCAAGATGCTAAAGCAAGGCTCGCCGCCAAAAGGGTCCCAATAAAAAGCATCTTTAAAGATTTTAAAATTTTCATAAACCTCATCCTTCGTCGGTTAATTTTTTAAGGGATTTTTTAAACTGGAAGTAGAAAAGTATTGCCGTAAACGTAACGGCTATCAGGTCGGCAATGGGCTCGGCAAGGTAAACCCCCGTCGCCTTGTCACTGCAAAGACCGGGAACGATATAAATAAGCGGCAGCAACAGGACGAACTTCCTTACCACAGCCACGGCAATGGACGATTTGGCGTTGCCGATGGAAACAAAGGTCATCTGACAGGCAACCTGTATGCCAAATATCAAAAGGACCGCACAGTAGATACGAAGGGGCCCGACCGTGTAGTCAATAAGGGCCGCGTCCGAGGTAAAGACTGAAGCTATCCCCCGTGGGAAGATCATAATTATTGCCCATACGACCGTGGAATAGATAAGACACGTTACAAGCAAAATTGTAAAGGATTTTTTAACACGTTGTTGATTTTTTGCGCCAAAGTTATAGCTTGTTATGGGCTGTGATCCCTGTGCCAGCCCCTGCATAGGAAGCATTGCAAACTGCATTACGCTCATAAGGATCGCCATTGCGCCGACCGCAATATCGCCGCCGTAGGACTGGAGGGACGCGTTAAAGCACACGCCGATGACGCTTTCGCTTGCCTGCATTATAAAGTGTGAAAGCCCAAGGGCAACGCAGGGTAAAAAGATTTTTGGCTGAAGACGGATATTTTTAAGCCTCAGCTTAAGATAGGTCCTTTTACCTGTCAGAAAGAGCATTACAAATCCACAGGACAGCCCTTGAGAAATTACCGTGGCAATGGCAGCACCCTCTACCCCAAGGTCAAATCCGTAAATAAATATGGGGTCAAGAATAATATTTGCCGAGGCCCCGATAACAACGGTCAGCATACTCGTCTTTGCAAAGCCCTGACAGCTTATAAAGGCACCCATACCAAGTGTCAGCTGAACGAAAACCGTCCCAACGGCGTAAACGCCCATATATCCGCTTGCGTATCCTATGGTCTTTTGACTTGCCCCAAAAGCTAGCAAAAAATCCTCGTTCCAGATAAGAAGCACTGCCGTCAATATGGCCGAAACTATTATCTGCATACAAAAGCAGTTGCCAAGGACCAGTTCCGCCCGATCCCTGTTACCCCTGCCAAGCTCCATGGAGGCAATCGGTCCGCCGCACGACCCCGTAAGGGCCGCAAAGGCAGATACTATCATAATAACGGGCGCGCAAACGCCTATGCCCGTCAGGGCGTCCGCCCCGAAGCCGTCTATATGGCCGATATATATCCTGTCAACCAGATTGTAAGCAAGGTTAACAAGCTGTGCAAGGACTGTGGGCAGGGCAAGCTTCAGTAAAAGCTTACCGATAGGCTCCTTGCCAAGAAAATCTCTGTCTTTCAATTTATCACCGTGGGAAGGTCCCTTCTTTTTTTTGTTTATTTAATTATATTCCTCCGCCGCCCTTTTGTCAATTTTTTCGTCACAATCCCCAAGGATTTTTAGCCCAAAAAACAATCGGCAAGGATAAAATAAAAGCTTTTATCATTGCCGATTTAAGTTTTTTCACGGCCTTAAGCCGTCTTTTTTTTGTTAATGATCCTGCGATAATCGACTTATAGCCCGACTTTTTAATAAATCTCGGCTATAAGGCCTATTTTGCCTTCTTCATCCAGTAGTAATGCGTTTCGTAAAGCATTGCCTCGGCTGCCGCAACAGGATCGTCAAGGCTTGTCTCGCGACCTATGCCGTCCAGAAAATCGTAATAGCTTTCGGTATACAACCAGCCTTCGCCGTTCTGAAGAACGACTCTACTTAAGTAACGGCAGCTTAAAAATGCGTATGCGCCAATGGTCTTTAAGGTTGAAGGAAACTCAACCCGTTCAATCCCCATGCAAAGTGCAAAGGCAAATTCGCCAACGTTTTCAAGGCCTTCGGGGGCGACGAAATTGGTTCCGGTCTTCCCGGGCGCGTATCTTACGAGGGTCTTGCCGTCCTTTGTATACAGGCAGTTATCAACCGATTTATAATACTTGCTGTCCTCTGCAACGATAATTGTTTCAAGGGCAAGGCTGTTTACCAGGGCGTAAGGGCTTAACATTTCAACCGAAGCGGGCACGGTGATCTTTTCTAAGCTTGAGCAGTAGTTTACAAAGTCACCGGTAACAAACCTGCATCCGTCTGCAATGGTCATTTCCTTTAATCCGCCACCCGTTGCCGAATAAAGGCAAAGGTAGGGATTGCCTTGGTTTCCGAGATAGATAAGGGAATCCTTTTCCGTTCCCTCAAGCTTTTCGCACATATAAAACGCGCCGTCACCGATATGGGTAATGCTGTCGGGGATTTCAATGCTCTTTAACCCTCTGCAACCGGTAAATGCATCGTCACCGATGTAGGTAAGATTTTCGGGAAGGTTAACTTCCTCCAGCATTGAGCAGCTTGTAAAGGCGCCGTATAAGATCTCGCCCCCGGTAACGGTTAAGGATATTAAACTCGTGGGGATATAGAAAACTGCCTCTTCGGTCTCGTCAAGGTATTTGCCGATATATTCCTGAGTAGTGGGGCGTGCCGGTGTAAATTTGGCCTTGCCAAAAATATAGCCGTAAGGATACTGATACTTACTGTCTTTTGTCGTGTCCTTTCTTGCTCCGATAAAGGGTAAGGTCAAACTTTCAAGACTGCCGCATCCTGCAAGGGCCCCTGCGCCGATTTCCTCAACTCCCGCAGGGATCACGAGGGATTTTAAGCCGGAGCAATTGGAAAATGCTGCCTCGTCGATCTTTTTCAAGGTAGAAGGAAGATCTATTTTTTCAAGGTCGGTACATCCGCGGAAGGCGTTTTCCTCAATATGGGTAATGCCTTCGGGCAAAACCATTTTCTTAAAGGTGCCGTACTTGAAGGCGTCGGCCTCTACGGTGGTCACGGGGAGCTCGTTATATGTCTTTGCGATAACGACCGTGGTTGCATCACCCGTGTAGCCCTGAACTGCCGCGTAGGTGCCGCAATTTTTGTAATACACGCCCTCTGTGGGGACGGGCTCGTTACATTCCGTGCAATAACCGTCCTCGTTTGCGACGCAATCGTGTTTTTTTCCGCAAGCCACAAGGCCGAAAAGGCTGAGGGCAAGCACGAAGATCAATAAGCAAACAGTAAGCTTTTTCATTGTTAACTCCTTTTAATAAAAATGCCGCCTAAGTAGTGACGGCTTGGCAAGCTGTTGCCAAAGCTTTACACCTGATATTGGGCAAAGGACCTTAAAAAAATCGGCGAAAAGTTCTGGCAAAAGGCTCTTTTTGACAATATATATTTATATTGCCTATATTGTACCACCCCTTTTTGTCTTCGTCAAGGCTTTAAAGGCGTTTAGGGTGGCAACTTTTTGCCGTTTAAGTTTATTTGTTGACGTGTTGGTCGAAAGCTTCGTAAACTGCCTCGTTTACACGGGCGATAGCGTCGCCGTCAAGCTTTAATATCCTGTCGTAGGTCAAAATACCGTTGACCTCGTCCTCAACGTCGGTAAGCTGGGTGTAGCAAGAGGCCGAAAGCCCCTGCTTTACGATCGCCGGGATGACCTCGTTTAAGTAAAGCCCTTCGTAGGCCTTGGTAAGCTTTGCCTTATCCTTAAACCTTTTGTAGCCAAATTCCTTGGGAGAATATGCATGGTCTGCTATATGCATGGAATACCCCCCGAACTCCGTCAGCGCAAGGACTCTTTTTTTATCGTTTTTGGGCCTTGCTTTTCTGAAATATATATGGCGGCTTTTGACGTCCCCCGCCCCCTTATCCTGCCAGCCGCTGGCGTGGTCGAAGTGACGGGTGGGGTCCTTTTCTTGCAAAATTTTGCAGTTTAAAGCTGCGTCAAACTGTCCCCAGCACTCGTTAAAGGGGGTCCAAAGGCAGAGGGAAACACAGTTAAAAAGTGCGTCTATAAGCCGATTAGCTTCAATAAGATACTGATCGCGCGACTCCTTAAGGGCACGCCTTACCCGCCTATAGTTGTGGTCGTTGATATAGTAGTTTATAAAGGGCTTAAGGTTTATCCTTATGGTTGGGTACTTATCCCCGCCGTTTATCATATCCTGCCAAACAAGGATGCCTGCCGCGTCGCAATAGTAGTACCACAAAAAGGGCTCCACCTTTATGTGCTTTCTCAGCATGTTGTAGCCAAGCTTTTTTACCGTAACCACGTCACGGTACATTTCCTCGTTGTCATGGGGGGTGTAAATGCCGTCCTTATAATATCCCTGGTCAAGAAGACCGTTGTGGAAAATGGGCTTGTTGTTAAGTGCAAAATATTTTTTGCCGTCCACCGTCACAACCGAAAACTTTCTCAGCCCGAAGTAGCTTTCCACCCTATCCTCGCCGTAAGACATTTCAAGGCCGTACAAATTAGGACTGTCCGGCGACCAGGGCAAGCACCCTTCGCAGTCCAAAACGACCTCTCCGCCACGGCTTTGTCCTGAAGAAATAACCCTGTTTTGGTCGATAATCGACACATAGACCGACTTTTCGCCGTCGGTAAGGTCAAAAAGTATCCTCAGCTTTTTATTGTCAAGATCGGGATAAAGCTTAAAGGAATTTATCCTTTCAACGGGGGTGCTTTCAATCCATATTGGCTGCCATATCCCGCTTGTGGCCGTATACCATATGCCGCCCCGTTTATAGCGCTGCTTTCCCCTGCCGTAGACGGGGCTGTCGGCATCGTCAGTTACCAGAATGTACAACGTATTTTTACCCTCGCAAATGGGGGTAAGCTCCACCGTAAAGCTGTTGTAGCCGTCGTTGTGCTCACACAAGAGGACGCCGTTAAGATAAATTTTGGCGCACTGGTCGATTGCCCCCACGTTGAGGAAGACCCTGCCCCTGTTAAAGCCGCCGGGCAGGACGAAATCTTTTTTTAAATGAAGAAACTGATCCTTCTGAAGCTGGCGCGAAACCCCCGACAAGGGGGATTCCGGGGAAAACGGAACTAAAATCTTGCCGTCGTAGGAGGCTGGCTCCGCGGCCTCTGCGGTAATTGCGTAATCCCACTCGCCGCACAAATTGAAAAAGCTGTCACGCTTAAATTGCGGCCTTGGGTACTCGTCAAAAAAGCCGTCCTTTATAAATGTAGGGGTAATTATCATCTTTCACCTTTAGTTGATTTATTAATGAAAAAAAGCCGAAAAATTTGCAGTTAATCGGCTTATACGCAGACTTTTGCGCTTTTACTTGTCTTTTTATACTTACGCAGCCATGTCATGGCCGTCCTTATCAGCCTTGCTTTCCTGCGTTTTTTCAGCCCTTTCAAGCTCCTTTAAGCCCTGCTTTGCAAGATAGTGCTGACGCTCGGTCTTGATCTCCCAATGGATAAGAAGCGCAAGGCAAGCCCTTAAGAAGATAACGATGCCTAAGATCAAAAGCTCGTTAAGATCCCTTACGATAACCGTGCGCAATACCTCGCCGCACATTTTAAAGTCAAGGGCGAGGGCGATACCCTCGGCAAGCTCCAAACGGGCGTCTTCTTCGCCGCGGATAATGCTTATTATCGCCTTAACAACGGTGTAGCAAAGCACGACTATACCGATAAGCTCGATCAAAAGCACTAAAAGCTCTACGCCGTGCTCAAAAACCTTGTGAACAGATTCCATGAAAGCTTCCATAAAACACCTCTTTAAGTTTGTCTTTTTCTTAATTAATAAAGAAAGGCCCAAAATAAGAAGCCTTTCTTAAAAACCTTATAAATGGCCTTATTCGGCCTTGTCCTTTATCATGTCCTTAACCTTCATAAGACGGGTAAGGGCGCTTCTTTCGTCCTCGCCAAGCTTTGCCGTAATGTACTTGATGGTCTCCTCAAGCTGAGGTATCATAACGTACTCAAGGGCGTTGACGCGACGCTTGTTGCGGACGATTTCCTCCGCAAGCATCTGTACCTTTTTTTCAACGGCGGCAAGCTGAACGAGAAGGGTTATTGCCTCCGTGATCTTCTTGACCGAATAATCCGCCTCGCTTGTTATCATGGCGTAGGAATACGGCATACCCTTACGCTTGGTTTCGCTGACGGTGATCTCCGGCACGACGACGTTCATTATATTTTCCGTTGAAAGCTCAAGGCTGAGGGCTGTTGAGGGCATACTGAAAGCGTTCTCAAGCTCCCCCTCACCCATGAGGGCGCGGGCGGAGGAAAACTCCCTTAAGGCGTTGGCAAGAAGCTTTTTTGCTTCTTCTCTCAACCGCTTATTTTCTTTTATGATAACGGAAAATCTCCTGATCATCTCGTCCGACTTGTCCTTTAAAAGCTTGTGGCCACGGGTTGCCGTTTTAAGCCTTATCTTAAGCTTTTTAAGCTCCATTCTGGTCGGATTGACGTTAAGTCTTGCCATAAATTACCTTCAAAAAATAGTATTTTGTCCGAAAAATCGGTAAACGTATTGATTATTTTGCGCCCAAATACTTATCAATGAATTTTTCCTTGATACGCTTAAGCTCAGTTCTCGGTAAGATCTTTAAAAGCTCCCAGCCAAGGTCAAGGGTCTCTTCAATGGGCCTGTCGGTGGTGGTGCCTTGGGATACGTATTTCTTTTCAAACTGCTCGGCAAACTCTGCGTAAAGCTTGTCGGTTGGCGTTAAGGCCGCGTCGCCTAAGATTGCGGCAAGCTCCTTACTCTCCTTACCCTTTGCGTAAGCAGCGAAAAGCTGGTTCATGGTGTCGGCGTGGTCCTCCCTCGTCTTGCCGTCACCAATACCCTTGTCCTTAAGCCTTGAAAGTGACGGAAGTACGTCTATAGGCGGATTAACGCCCTTTTGATAAAGCTCACGGGACAAGATGATCTGACCTTCTGTAATATACCCTGTAAGGTCGGGGATGGGGTGGGTCTTGTCGTCCTCGGGCATGGTGAGGATGGGTATCTGGGTGATGGAGCCCTTTTTGCCCTTAATACGGCCCGCCCTTTCATAAAGGGTGGCAAGGTCAGTATAAAGGTATCCTGGATAGCCGCGGCGACCGGGGACCTCCTTACGGGCGGCAGAAACCTCACGAAGGGCCTCCGCATAGTTGGTGATGTCAGTAATAATAACCAGCACGTGCATGCCAAGATCAAAGGCAAGATATTCTGCACAGGTAAGGGCCATACGCGGGGTGGAAATACGCTCGATAGCGGGGTCGTTGGCAAGGTTTGTGAACAAAACCGTCCTTTCGATGGCGCCCGTTCTTCTGAAATCGTCAATAAAGAACTGGGCCTCCTCAAAGGTAATACCAACGGCGGCAAATACTACGGCGAACTTCTCGCCTGAGCGCACCTTCGCCTGTCTTGCGATCTGGGCGGCAAGCTCTGCATGGTTAAGACCGCTCATGGAAAATACGGGGAGCTTCTGACCCCTTACAAGGGTGTTTAAGCCGTCGATTGCCGAAATACCCGTCTGGATAAACTCATTGGGGTAGTCGCGTGCGGCAGGGTTGATAGGCTCGCCGTTAATATCAAGGCGTTTTTTGGGGATAATGGGCGCACCGCCGTCACGGGGGTTACCCATACCGTCGAAAACTCTGCCAAGCATGTCCTCTGACACGCCCAGCTCCTGACTTTTACCCATAAATCTTGCCTTGGACGTTGAGATCTGAAGGCCGTGGGCGGACTCGAAAAGCTGAACGACAGCCTTGTCGTCCTTGACCTCCAAAACCTTGCCCTTTCTTACCTCGCCGTTTTGCTGGGTGATCTCAACAAGCTCGTTATACTTAACGCCCTCGACGCCCTCAACAAGCATTAAGGGGCCGACGACTTCTTTAATTGTCTTATACTCTTTATACATCTTCTCTTCCTCCACGGGCAAGGGCCTTAAGCTCTGACACCAGGCTTGATTGGGCCTCGTCCAACAGGTGAACGTCTTTTTCTTCAACGTATTTTGCCCTGCCTATCCTTTCGATAGACGGAACGCTTAACACCTCGCTAAGCTCTGCAAAGCTGTCGATGGCCTCGTTGGCGTAAAGATAAAAGGCGTGGATAAGCTTCATCATCTTATACTGCTTGTCAAGGCTTGTGTAGGTATCCGTTTCGTGGAAGGCGTTCTGGTGGAGATAGTCTTCCCTTATCATCTTGGCAGTTTCCATGGTGATACGGTCGCGATAGGAAAGGGATTCCATACCGACAAGACGGACGATCTCCTCAAGCTCGGCCTCCTCCTGAAGGATGGCCATAGCAAATGCGCGAAGCTCCGGATAGTCGCTTGCGACGCTTTCCCTGTACCACTCGCCCATTCTGTCGGCGTAAAGCGAATAGCTGGTAAGCCAGTCAATGGCGGGGAAGTGGCGCTTGTAAGCAAGTGAGGCTGACAGCCCCCAGAAAACCTTTACGATACGTAATGTTGCCTGGGCAACGGGCTCTGAAATATCGCCGCCGGCCGGTGAAACCGCGCCGATTGCAGTAATGGCGCCAACCTTGTTGCCTGAGCCTAAAACCTTTACGATGCCTGCCCTTTCGTAGAACTCTGCAAGTCTTGAGGACAGGTATGCGGGATAACCCTCGTCACCGGGCATTTCTTCAAGACGGCCGCTGATTTCTCTCAAGGCCTCTGCCCAGCGTGAGGTGGAGTCGGCCATGATCGCAACCGAATACCCCATGTCGCGGAAATATTCCGCAATGGTGATACCCGTATAGATTGACGCCTCACGGGCGGCAACCGGCATGTCCGACGTGTTTGCAATAAGAACGGTACGCTTCATTAAAGGCTCCCCTGATTTTGGGTCCTTAAGGGCGGGGAACTCATTGAGAACGTCCGTCATTTCGTTGCCGCGCTCGCCGCAGCCAACGTAAACTATAATTTCCGCGTCAGCCCACTTGGCAATCTGGTGCTGAACGACCGTTTTGCCGCTGCCAAAGGGGCCGGGAACGGCCGCACAGCCGCCCTTTGCCACGGGGAAAAGCATATCTATAACCCTTTGGCCGGTAACCATGGGCTTATTGGGGGATAATTTTTCTTTATAGCGCCTTGCACGGCGTACAGGCCATTTTCTGAGCATGGCAACCTGCTTTTCGCCGTCCTTGGTTTTGACGGTGGCAACGGGATCTAAAATGGTAAAGTCCCCTTCAGTAACAGATAAAAGCTCGCCCTCAAAGCCGTCGGCGATCATGATCGAGTGACGGATAACGGGGGTTTCCTGTACGTAGCCGACCTCATCCCCTACCGAAAGGGTATCGCCAACCTTGGCGGTGGGATAAAAATGCCACTTCTTTTCACGATCGAGGTTGTTTATAACTATCCCGCGGGAAATTCTGTCGCCGTACTTATCCACAAGCTTGGTGAGAGGTCTTTGAATGCCGTCGAAAATACCCTCTATAAGACCGGGCGCAAGCTCAACCGACAGGGGCGCCCCGGTGGAAACAACCTCGTCACCAACGCCAAGACCTGCGGTTTCCTCGTAAACCTCAATGGATGCCCTTGCACCGCGAAGCTCGATAATTTCGCCGATAAGGCCCATTTTGCCTACGCGTACCACGTCAAACATTTTTGCTTCGGCCATATTGTCCGCAACGATCAGCGGACCTGCAACTTTTACAATTTTGCCCTGCATTTATTTATCCTCTCTTCCAAATAATATGTCAACGCCCAAGGCATTTTCCATTGCCGAGCGCAATAATTCCATTCCGTAATCGCCCTCACCGTCGGGTACGGGCACGATTATTGGGTAAGCCGCCTCGTTAAACCTTTTAAGATAAGGGGCAAGCTCCCGACAAAAGCCGTCGGTCACAAATATTACCGCGTGGGTCTTTGCCAGGCTCCGCAAAACCTCGCGGGCCTCCTGCGCGGACTGTACCGTGAAGGCGTCAACGCCGCCCGCCTTGAAGGCAAGGACGTTATCGCCGCTTCCTATAATCGCCATTTTTCCTGTCATAATGATAAATCCTTCAATATAATTCCGCCAAAGGGTGACGGTAAGTTAATTGTAAGCCTCCCTGAGCTTCGCCTTTATTACCTGGCTTTCTACGCCGTTATACAGGCTGACCATAACAAGCCTGACGTTTTTAACGTCTGCGCGCTTATACATACAGTATAAAATGAAGGGCTCCGTTCCCCTGATAAAAAATCTGTCTTCTTTAAGCCTTTTCAGGGCAAAACCCTCCTGCAGCCTTTCAAAGCCCACCAATGGGGAGCCCATTTCCTTGACCGCAAGAAGGATAAATTCCTCAAGCTCGGTCCCCTTAAAAGCCTCCCTCATGACCTTGGGGTCACGGGTAAGGACGGCCTCCTCCTGAGAGGCTGTCAGCGTCCCCATGGGTAGCTTTAAAAGGTAATATTCTTCCATGTCGTCAACCCTTAAAAGGGTTGAAAGATTTTTAAGATCGACCTCAAGCCTTAAGATACGCCTAATTACCTTATCCTTTGTCATGCGCCATACGGCCTTATACATCTGGCCGAAAAATACCGTATCGACCAAAGCCCCCGATGGGGATCCCTCCTCAAAAAGGGCCTCCGCCATGGTAAAGGCAGAGGAAAGCTCCTCCACAGGACAAGGCCTTCCGTCGGAAAATTCAATAATTTCCCTGAGGGTAAAAGCCCCCTCGTGGGCGGTGAGCCCTTCAAGGCTCTGCCCCGTTTTTTTGCGCTTGAAAACGGCCTCTGCGTTTAAAAAATCGTAAGGCAAAAGGAAGTAATATCCACATCCTGATTTTGGGGAATATTCCTTTACAAAATCTATTAAAGATTGCTCCTCGGCAAACAGTATCTCCGCCAAGGTCGCACCCTCCGGCAGCTTGGAAAACCCAAGCTCGCCCAAAAGGCGCATACCCTCCTCGTAAGAACGTGCTTCCGCAAGACGGTTTAGCTTTTCCGTCCCCAAAAGGAACCTTTCACGGGATTTGGCTGCCGCCGTAATAAATAAATTATCTTTTTGCATTTTTCGTTATCAGCCGAAAAGCTTTTCGGCAACGGAGGTTTCAAGCCCCTCCTTTAACTCGCTGACAATGGCGTCAAAGCTTAAGTTGACGTCGGCGTCCTTGCCTTCGATCATGGCGCCGCCCGAAAAATCGCCGCCCATTAGAACCGAAAGCCCCTTTGCTTTTACGGTGGAAAGGTTTTGGGCCTCCTCAAGGCTAAAGGGTGCGTTTTTTGAAAATACGACCCTTGCGCCATTGGGTGCGTTTTGGCTTAATAATTGGTCAATAAACGACATATAGGCCGATTTATCCAAATTGTTAAGTCTTTCCACAACCCCTTCAAAAACGGCTTCAACACCGCGGGTTTTCGCCGTGAGCATGACCTTTTTGCCGTCAAGATCGGCAATGACCTTTCTTCTGCGAAGGGTTTCGGCACGGTCGCTTTCCGCCTGAAGGACTTCGTCACTTATAAGCTTATCGGCAGCTGCCCTTGCGCGGGCAACGGCCTCGTCATAGTCAGATTGGGATTTATTTTTAATTTCTTGCCCGTATTCTTCTGCGTCAAGCAAGATCCTGGCAATAATTTTTTCCTTTCCGTCCATGTTATTAAAGAAGCATCAAAGAAATAACGAGTGCTAAAATTGCGTAAGTTTCTACCATTGCGGGGAACAAAATAAGCTTACCGGAAATGCTTTCGTTTTTAGCGATAGCCATAATGCCGGCAACGGACGTTCTGCCCTGGAAGTATGCTGAAACAAAGCCAACGATAGTAAGCGGTAAGGTTGCCGCAAGAATGCCCCAGCCTGCTGCGATCGTCATACCGGCAACGATTTGGCTGCTGGCGATAATTGCAAGTACGAAGCCGTAAATACCCTGGGTTGCAGGTAATACCGCAAGAACCAATACCTTTGCAAACTTCTTGCCGTCTTCAGCGAGAACGCCTGCCGCCGCAGTACCGGTTTTCCAAAGTGCAACAGAGCTGCCTGCACCGCATAAAATAACGCAAAGTGCAAGTCCTAATAATGCTAATGCTTGACCATCCATAAAATATACCTCCGATTGTTTCCAATCTATTTTTATTTATTTTTTTATTAATAACCGACCTATAGGCCGCTTTTTTAAAATTATGCTTTTGATTTTTGCTGTTTTTTGTCAGCGAAGTAAACGTGCTCAAAGGTGGTGCCAAAGGGTGTGAAAAGCTCCCCGTCGCCCGTATAAAACCTTCCGTAGAACTCAATGTACTGAAGCCTTGAGTCGTGAATATACGCCCCAAGAACGCCCATGGCGATATTAAAGGCGTGACCGATAAGCAAGATAATTACGGCTACTATCGCCATTGGGCCCTGCTTCATCATGGGTAGGGCCATGGTCGTCACTATTGAGCCTATCTGGGCACCCGACAGCATCAGACCGTAAAGCCTTGCGTAGCTTAAGATGTCCGAAAGGTAGTTGATAATGCCCCATACGGCCGAAAAGCCCTTTGTGAACTTCCCAAAGCCCCTTTCGTGTATGCCCGCAGTAAGGGCACCTATAACGACTGCCCCCACCAGGGTCCAGATGGCAACGTCCATAAGGCCGCTGGTGATTGAAGCAAGCTCCAGCACGAGAAGAACGAGCGCAATGAGGAACACCGCCCAGACGACGCCTTCAAAAATGCCGTCCAGGATCTTACCCTGTCTGAAAAGCCCCCAGGCCTTAATAAGAAGGCTTGCAATGATCTGCACCACGCCGAATCCAAGGCTCAAAAGCAAAAGCGTGGGGACGGATATGCCCGCAAGGCTAAGCTTATGATTGATGGCGTCGGGCATTATGGGCGCCGACAGTATCCCAAGCTTTTGTAAAAGGGGATAGCCGAAGAAGCTGTCAAAAAGCAAGCCGAATATTACCGTAAACACACCGCCAACGGCAATGATGTAAGCAAGGCGCCTCAGCCCCGTATCACGCTTTATGGTCCTTGCAAAAAGGGCGCCGCCAACGGCCATTAATACGCCGTAGCCCCAATCCGCCATAATAAAGCCCATAAACACGCTGAAGAAGATCATCATTATAAAGTTGTGATCGACCTCGCCGTAGGACGGGGGTGAAAACATGTTGGTTATAAACTCAAACTGCTTGGTCACCTTACCGTTTTTCATAAGGGTAGGTGCAAATTCGCTTCTCGGGACCTTTTCAAATTCAACGAAAACCGTATCGGTCTGGGCCTTGACGGCTTCCTTAACGCGATCAACCGCCTCGGTGGGCACGAAGGCCTCCAAAAGATAGGTTGCGTTGGTGCGATCAAAGGTCTGTTTCTTTTTGTTTTTGTCTATTTCAAAGGAATACCTGTCTAAAAGCAGGGCCATATCGGGCAATTTTTCAACGAGGGCCGCAATTTCCAATTCAACCACCGAAAGGGCCTTTCTTGCCTCCTTAAGCTGAACGGTAAGCTTTGAAAATCTTTCGGCGGGCGATCCGTCGTATCCCCCTTCAAACCGAACGAAGCCCAGTGAGGAAAGACCTTGCCATACGGCAGCCTCGTCATCCTTGTGGCACACCACCGACAAAACGGAGGACGTGCCGTCACGCCACTCTTCAACGGCGATACAGCTATCCCCCTGCTCAGCGGCAAACTCCGCCGCCCCCTTTGTTGGCATCTGACCGAAGAAGACCCTTGTGGACCTGGTGTCCTTAAGGTCTGAAAGCTTCATATTGACGTTCTTAAAGGGCTCGTAAAGATTTCTTTCCGCGGTGATAGCGGCAATATCCCCACGACGGTCCATAAACCTGTCGTTAAGCTCGTAGGCCTTTTCAATAAATGGCTCCAGCTCCTCCTCTAAGGAAAGTGCGCCCATAAAGCCGTCGTAGGTAACGGGCCGTGGGGCCTCGGTAAAGGGCTCCAGCTTTAATCCGCCGTCCTTTATTACCCTGTTGCCATTGGTAAGGATAAAGGTGTACGCAAAACTGAGTCTGTCCATTTTTTGAACAAACCCGTCCGTAAAGCCCTCTTGAGGCTCACCCTCCATAGGCGTTTTTGATATAATTTGTACTGCGCACGTCTTATGCAGGGCCGAAAGGAGCTTTTCCTCCTCACAGCTTATCCCGATAAGCTTCATGCGGGACATTTCAGCAATTGCCATTTAATACCTTCTCTAAAAGCCAAGCGCTTAACTCTTCTATTTTGGGCTGAGCCTCCTTTAAAAGGGCCTGTGCCCCGCCGTTTGCCAAGGCCATAGCCTCGTCATACATTGCGTCGGCGTCCTTCAAGGCGCCCTGCTTTGACTCAAGCCTTATCTCCTTGGCCCTTTTTTGGGCGTCGGAAAGGATCTTTGCGCAATCCTCCTCCTGCTGAACTGCCTTTTCGGCCTTAAAGCCGTCAGCCTCGGCACGGATGGAAGCCGCCTTTTCCTCGGCAAGCTTTATTTCCTGTAATACCTGGTCTATCATAAAAGACGATACCTCTTTCGGGGTGCGGAAAGCCACATACCCCCATATAATGCTATCATTTCTATAATACCAAATTTCAGGGAGGATTTCAATACCTTTTCAGAAAAAAATATAAACTTTTTGGTTATTTTTGCGTGCGCGCACCCGCGCGTGATATACAAAATATAAAAATGCCCAAAAATACTTTACATTACCGCCCATCTGTGATACAATAATTGCAACGCTTTTTTAAAGGAGATATTTAAATCACTATGCAACTTGATCCCGAACCTGAGCCTGACAGTACTGCTTTATATATCGTTGTACTTATCGCTTTAATATTTTTATCCGCATTTTTCTCGGCAAGCGAAACGGCCTTTACCTCCATCAACAAGGTAAGGCTCAAGGTCCGCGCCCAGGACGACGACCGTACCGAAAAGCAACGGAAAAGAAGCCTCAAGACCCTTAAAATGGTTGAGGACTACGACAGACTTCTCTTTACCCTTTTGATCGGCAACAACATCGTCAACATCACCGCGTCCACCATCGCAACACTTCTGTTTATTGCAATAATGAACGGAAGCGCCGCCGCCCCCACCGTGTCAACGGCCGTAATTACGATCACCGTCCTTATCTTTGGCGAGATCGTACCGAAGACCCTTGCAAAGGAAAGACCCGAGGGGTTTGCCGAAGCAATCTGCGGCATACTTAAATTTTTCGTCATAATTTTATGGCCGTTTTGTGTAATCTTTACCGGGCTTAAAAAGCTTCTTATAAAGACCTTTAAGCTTGGCAAGGCCGAGGGTGTCACCGAGGAAGAGATCCTTAACATGGTTGAAGAAGCCGGTGAGGAGGGGTCCATCTCCGAGGGCGAGACGGAGCTTATTTCCAGCGCAATAGAATTCCACGACTGTGAGGTCGGCGAGATTTTAGTGCCAAGGGTAAACGTCATTGCCATCAGCCTTGATTATCCCATGACGAAAATAAAGGATATATTCTTTAAAAACGGGTATTCCAGGTTGCCTGTTTATACAGACACCATCGACCACGTGGTCGGCATGATCCACGAAAAGGACTTTCTTGCGGCCTACGACCGCGGTGAAACGTCCATTGCCCACCTTGTCAAAAAGGTTGCCGTCGCAACCGAGCATATGAAGATCTCCACCCTTTTGAAAAGCTTCCAAAAATCAAAGGTCCACCTTGCCGTGGTCGTTGACGAGTACGGCGGCACCCTTGGCATCGTCACCTTGGAGGACGTTTTGGAGGAGCTTGTCGGCGAGATCTGGGACGAGCATGACGAGGTTGTCGAGTATTTTGAAAAGCTTACCGACAACACCTACCGCGTTGACGCAAACGCCGACCTTGGCGACTTTTTTGAGCTTTTTGATCTTGAGGCCGAGGATGATGAGTTTGACTCTCAGACGGTTGGCGGCTGGGTCGTTGAAAAGCTTGGCGATCTGCCAAAGAAAAACGCCTCCCTTGACTTTGAACATCTTCACATTATAGTTTCAAGATGCGGCCAAAGACGCGTAAGCGAGCTTAAGGTCGTCATCCTTGACAAGGAAGACCAGAAGGAAAAGGAAGACTGATATCCCCGCACTATAGCGCCTGCTTTTTTTAAGCGGGCGTTTTTTGTTTTCGCTTTTTTGCGTTTTTACCTGAAGGCAGGTTGATTTTTTATAAAAGTGGGCCTATATGCCCGTTAAACGGTGGATTTTGAAAAGCGGACAAAAAAAATAAAGGCCTTTAACAGGCCCGATAAAACAAAAAAAGACGAACCAAAGTTCGTCTTTTTTGTTCTGGTGGAGACGGTTGGGCTCGAACCAATGACCTCCACGATGTCAACGTGGCGCTCTAGCCAGCTGGGCTACGCCTCCAGAAAAAGATGCAAGCATCTTAATATTCGTAATCAATTGCGACGCTGGATTCTCTCACGGCGTGCATGTACGTCTTTACGACACCCTCGTGATACTTATCCTTTTGGTAAAGGGCAAGATCCTCTTTTGAATCAAAATCGGTGATGAGTACCACGTCGTAAGACCTTTCGGAACGCAAAAAGTCGATACCGACCTCAATGCCCCTTAAAAGGCTGACGTTGCCCTTCATTGATAAAAGGACCTCTTTTGCCTTTTCAAGGGACTGGGGGGAATTGTCTTTAAGCTTGAACATAACAATATGTCTGACCAAGGCTACCAATCCTCCCTGTCGCTGATTTTGATATCGTCGTAGTAAGCAAAGTACCTGTTTTTAAATTCACGGCTGGCCGCCTCATACTTGGCTTTTTTCGCCAAAATATCCTTTTTGGGGCGCGAGGAAGCAACCTTTTCCCTTTCGGCAGGCACTTTGTTTGACTTATCGTCCATAAATAAAATTACTTCGTTTCCTTCTTAACAACTTCTACGCCGTTATAGTATCCGCACTTGGGGCAAACCTGGTGAGATGCCTTTAATTCGTGACACTGGGGGCATTCAACTAAATTGGCGGAGTGTGCCTTATAGTTAGAAGCGAATCTTTTGTTTCCTCTCTGCTTAGAAACCTTTGATTTTGGTGTTGCCATAATAAATTACCTCTCAATCGTTATTCCGTCTATGGTGGCCGCAGTCACCCTTGTTAAGGTTTTGTCCACAGTCGTGGCACAAGCCCTTGCAATCCTCGTTGCACAAAAGGCTGAGCGGCATATCCGTTAAAATAAGCTCATCTATAAACCTTGTAAGATTTATCCTGTCCCTTTCGTAAATGAAAAGGTCGCAGTCGGCCTCGCCTTGCCTTGCGGCAGGCAAAAATCTTTCGTCAAACAAGACCTCACCCTGATAAACGGTGTCCTCAAGACATCTTGAGCAGGGCCCCGCCAGCTGATAGCGGCACTTGCCCGAAATAAAAGCTTCGTCAGGATAAACCTCAACGAGGCAATCTATCTCCGCAGGGCCGATAAAGGCGCTGTCCGGTATGGACAAAAGCCCTTCGGGAAGCTGGTAGGTAAAGGTAAAGCTTTCACTTTCCTTTCCCCTTTGACGTAACTGCAATAAATCTATAATCATAATTGAGCCTTGATATTATATAATATTTGTTTATTGTTGTCAAACATTTTGACGGCCAAAAACAGTTTAATTTATCCACTATTTTGCCCGTCCGAAGCTTTAAAGGGTCGGGTTTTTGCCAAAGTGGAGAAAATCCCCCTCCCGGGCGAGCCGAAAAGCCGCCCGTAAAAAAGGCAAAAACCCAACTAAGGACCCTTGTTTAATTAAAGGCTGTTTACGATGGCCGCCGTGTCGCGTGCGATAACAAGCTCCTCATTGGTGGGGATAACGAGTACCTTTACCCTGCTGTTTTCGCCCGTAATGTCGTTGATGCCGTCAACCCTTAAGTTATTCTTCTCAAGGTTGATGGAAACGCCCATAAATTCAAGGCCCGTTGCAACCTGACCGCGAACGTAATTGTCGTTTTCGCCGATGCCTGCGGTAAATACTATGCAGTCAACGCCACCCATTGCGGCTGCGTATGCGCCAACGTACTTTTTGCAGGTGTAGGTGAACACGTCAAGGGCAAGCTGTGCCCTGTGGTTGCCTTCGGCTGCGGCACTTGCAAGGTCACGGAAGTCGCTTGATACGCCCGAAAGGCCTGAAACGCCCGATTTTTTGTTAAGATAGTTTACGCATTCGCTTACGTCAAAGCCGTGCTTTTTGCATAAAAATTCTACGATAGCGGGGTCAAGATCGCCCGATCTCGTGCCCATGGGTACGCCGCCGAGGGGTGTAAAGCTCATACTGGTGTCAACGCTCTTGCCGCCGTTGATTGCGGAAATTGAAGAGCCGTTGCCAAGATGGCAGGTAACGATCTTAAGATCGGCAGGATCCTTGCCGAGATATTTTGCAGCTTCTTCCGAAACGAAGCGGTGGCTGGAGCCGTGGAAGCCGTAACGGCGGATCTTGTAGTTTTTATAGTCTTCGTAAGGAATGCCGTAGATATAGGCCTGCTCGGGCATGGTGGAGTGGAAGGCCGTATCAAATACGCCTACCATTGGGGTGCCCTCGGGTAAAACTGCCTTGCAGGCGGCAATGCCCGTAAGGTTTGCAGGCTGGTGAAGGGGTGCAAGCTCCGTATTACCCTTGCAGGTTGCGATAACGTCTTCGGCTAAGAGAACTGACTTATCAAAGTCCTCGCCGCTGTGAACGATCCTGTGACCAACGGCGTCGATCTCCTCCATGGAAGCAATTACGCCGTAGCTGGGATTGACGAGGGCGTCAAGAACCAATTTGATTGCGGCCTCGTGATTGGGCATTGGGGATTCGATGGTGACCTTTTCCTTACCCGTGTGCTTTAAAAAGGAGCCTTCTAAGCCGATCCTTTCACAGCCGCCCTTTGCGATGGCCTTTTCGGTTTCCATATCGATAAGCTGATATTTTAAAGAGGAGCTACCTGCGTTAATAACTAAAATCTTCATTAATATTCTCTCCGTAAATTGATTTGTTTTTATATTTTTAGGCCGATAACCGACCTATTGCCCCACTTTTATCTGGGACGGGGCTACAGGCCACCTTATGCCTGAAGGGCCGTGATAGCAACCACCGCAACGATATCGTCAGAGCAGCAGCCCCTTGAAAGGTCGTTGATAGGCTTTGCAAAGCCTTGGCAAACGGGACCAACCGCCTGGAAGCCGCCTAAACGCTCGGTGTTTTTGTAGTTGGAGTTCCCTGCGTCAAGGTCGGGGAAGATCAAAATGTTTGCGTGGCCCGCAACGGTGGAGTTGGGTGCCTTTGACTTGGCGATCGACGGTACGATTGCAGAGTCAAACTGAAGCTCGCCGTCGGCGTTATACTGGGGTGCGATCTCCTTAAAGGTTGCAAGTGCGTCGGCAACCTTGGTTACGTCAGCGTGCTTAGCTGACCCCTTTGAGGAGTGGGATATGAAAGCAATTCTTGGCTCGATATTGGCAATGGCAACTGCTGACTTTGCAGATGACATGGCAATGTAAGCAAGCTCTTCACTGGTTGGGTTCTGATTGAGTGCGCAGTCGGCGTAAACGAAGCAGCCGTCCTCGCAAAGGGGGTGACCGCCGTCGGGTGCTACCATAAGGAAGAAAGCTGAAACGATCTTTTCGCCGGGGGCGGTCTTTATAACCTGAAGGCCGGGCTTTAAGGTGTTGGCCGTGGAGTGGCAAGCGCCCGATACCATACCGTCAACGTCCCCTGCCTTAAGCATAAGTGCGCCGTACATGGTGTAGTCCTTTAAGATATTTGCCTTTGCGTCTTCAACGGTGGCAAACTCAGGCTGACCTGTTTTTTTATTGATCTTGCCCTTTCTCGTTTCAAAAAGCATCTGAGCGTAAGCATCGGTCTTGTCGTAAGCCTTTGGGTCAATGATGTTCATGCCCTCAAGCTTAACGTCGGGGTTAGCGGCGGCGATTTCCTGTGGGTCGCCCAAAACGGTCACTCTTGCAAAACCCATTTCAACGATTTTTGCAGCGGCGACGATAACTCTTGAATCTTCACCCTCGGGCAAAACGATATTCTTATTAAGAAGGGCTGCCCTTTCAATGATGTTCTCAACAACTTTGCTCATAATATTCTCCTTGTAATTAAAAATCCTTGTTTTTTCCTTAAAAATAGGGTAAACTAATGGTAGTAAGCCCACTTTGGCCCCATTTATTTTGGACAATAAGTGGAATTTTTACAACCACCAACTGTTATTATACTATAATAATTTTATAAAGTAAAGAATTTATCGTAAATTTAAGGCAAAATAATGAGCAGCAAATCCTTTAAAACAGCCATCGCCGTGTGCGAGTATAACCCCTTCCATAACGGACACAAGCGCCACCTTGATATAATGAAGGCCTCAGGCGCCGACGTCGCCGTTATTATGAGCGGAAACTTCTGCCAACGGGGCGAAATGGCACTTCTTGACAAATACACCCGCGCAAGGCACGCCGTCAAAGCAGGCGCCGACGTGGTTTTTGAGCTGCCCACCGTGTTTTCGGTGGCCCCTGCGGAAATTTTCGCCTCGGGTGCGGTAAGCCTTCTTGACAACCTGCCGGGTGAAAAGACCCTGTACTTTGGCACCGAGGGGGGCACGGAGGATGATTTTATAGCCACGGCAAAGGCTACACTCTGTGAATCCAAGGAGTTTAAGGAATCTTTAAAGCTCCGCTTAAAAGAGGGCGTCCCCTACGCAAGGGCCCGCACCATGGCGTTAGAGGACGTGGGCGAGAACGCCGATCTTTCCCTTTTATCCACCCCCAACGCAATTCTGGGGATAGAGTACACCAAGGCCCTTTTAAAGGCCAATTCCAAAACCCGTATATGCCCTGTTTTAAGAAACAGCGACTACCACGGCACCGATCTTTCGGGCGAGGTATGTTCGGCCACGGCCATAAGGGCGGCCATCCTTGACGGCAAGGTCAAAAAGACCAAGGGCTTTGTGCCCGACTTCGTCTTTGAGGACTTGCCCCGCGCCCTGCCAAGCTGCGATAAAATGATGATTTATAAGGCCCTTGAGTGCGATAAAAAGGACTTAAAGGCCGTTATGGACTGCACGGAGGGGCTTGAAAACCGCATCAAAGCCCTTTCAAGGTCCGCCCGCGATGTAAACGACCTTTTAGATAAGCTTGAAACCAAGCGCTACACGAGGACGCGCCTTGCCCGCATAATAACTGCAAATATGCTGGGGATCAGAAAGGAGCTTGTTTTAAAGGCCTTAAAGTCAAGCCTTTATCTTAAGGTTTTGGCCATCGCCGCCGACAAGACCTACCTTTTGTCACAATTTTCCGGCGGCAAGCATAAACTTTTAACGAGGAAATCTGACGGCGACAGCCTGACCGGCGTTGCCAAAGCCGTATTTATGCGCGACGTCCTTGCAGGCGATATATACAGCCTGGCAACGGGGACTAAAAGCAATGAATTCCAAATGCAGATAATCAAAAGATAGCTTTCCTTATTTTTTTCGTGATTTTTTTTCAGGAGATATATGAAAGGCTTTAATAACGCTGAAATTTACGTGGACGGGGTTGGTATTATCAACACGTCCATTACTTTTTTTGAAGGCAGGATCCACTCGGTCGGCCATCCCTGTGACGAGCCTATCCCCCTCCCCAAGGGCGCGATAGTTGTGCCGGGGTTTATCGATCAGCACGTCCACGGCGCAGGCGGCGCAGATGCCATGGACGGGGATGACGATGCCCTTAAAAAAATGTCCCAAACCCTTCTGAAAGAAGGCACCACAGCCTTCCTTCCCACCACCATGACCCAAAAAAAAGAAAGGATAATCAAGGCTTTAAAGTGCGTTAACCGCCTTATAGGCCGACGTTTTGATCTTGGTGCCACAATTCTTGGCGCCCATTTAGAGGGGCCCTTTATATCCCCCAACTTCGCCGGCGCCCAGCCAAGGGATTGTATCTCACCCCCCAACGAAATCCTTTTTGAGGAGTTTTATAAAGCCTCCGGCGGCAATATAAAGATCGTCACCCTCGCCCCCGAAAGGGAGGGCGCAAAGGATCTTATCAAAAGGGCGCTTCAGCTTGGGGTAAGGGTAAGCGTCGGACATACCGCCGCAAAATACCGTGAGGCAGAGGAGGCCTTTTCCCTTGGCGCAACCTCCGTCACCCACACCTTCAACGCCCAGACGGGGCTACACCACAGGGACGTGGGCACGGTCGGGGCGGCAATGCTTTTTGACGGAGCTTATACGGAGCTTATCGCCGACAAAATACACCTATCCCCCGAAGCAATAAAGCTCCTTTTAAAAAACAAGCCCAAGGATAAAATTATCCTTATAACCGACTCCTTAAGAAACAAGCACCTGCCCGACGGCTTGTCGGAGCTCGGCGGCCAGTCCGTCACCGTCAGAAACGGAGAAGCCCGCCTTGCCGACGGTACCCTTGCAGGCAGCGTTTTAAAGATGAACGAGGCCGTCAGAAATATGATTGACCTTGGCGTAAGCTTTACCGACGCCGTGGACTTTGCCACCAAAAACCCATCAACCCACCTTGGCATCTTTGACGATTACGGCTCAATAAAACCGGGTAAGCGAGCCGATATAACAGTCCTCTCCCCCTCGGGCGAGGTCCTTATGACCCTTGTCGCCGGCCGCCCCCTTTACACCGCCCTTTAATCGGCAAAAACCCGGCATCACCACCCAAAAATCACCCGTTAACCGCCCTATAGGCCGATTTTCAGGTTTTTTAAATAAAAACAAAACAGGACTTGCCACCGCTTGTGACAAGTCCTTTTTATTTCACTTCATCTCAATAATATTAACTTTTTTTCAAGTTCATTAATAAGCACCTGTAATCTTTAAAGTGGGCTTAGACCAAGACATTTCAAAGTTGTAGGTCTTTCCGCAAAGGGCAACAACTTCGGTCTTGATCCTTTGGCTTGCCGTGGTTTTAAGCGCGTAGCCTTTTGCGCCTGCGCCAAGGTGAATTGTGTATTATTATATTGCTTAAAACACTTTTTCACAAGATTCAATCGTATGAAATTGCCCAACATACTGTTGTTGAAAAACACATATAGCGTGAGCTCTATCGCCTGCTTCAACAAATGCAACACCTTTGTTTGTAAGGCCTTGAGGACAACGTAAAATATATACGATTTTATACGTTTTCCATTTTTCATAAATTCCCATAATATCTTCTCCTTATCATTAGTTAAATTAAATCTGACAAGTTAATAAACTCATCAATCATGTCAGTAAAAGAGTGTTCAGCCCCTGTTTTTTATCAAAAATAAAGAAGGCCCATCCTTAAATCCCGAGAGGAAGATAAGTCTTTTGTTTTTTTTATCTCTATAGCTTTTTCCCAACCCGCGCAACACTTTTTTGCCGACAAAAGTAAAAAAAGTGGGCCTATATGCCCGTTAACAAGCATTTTAGGCCCATGATTTGTTTTTAAAAAGCAAACGGGATTACCCGTTTAAGGCGACGTAGCCCGTTTCTTCAACGATATACTGTCCCTCACTTGACAGCACCCAGGAAAGAAGCTCCTTCACGGCGGGCTTATTGTTATCCTCAAGGGTGACGGCGTAAAGTGGGGCGATTATGGGGTACGTGCCGGCGCGGATATTTTCCTTGGTGGGGGCGACGCCGTCAACGGCTATCATCTTTATGTCGGGGTTTTTGATGATCCCCTCCACGTAATACCTGAAGGAAAACCCAATGGAAGTATTTTTGTTTTTGTAGCTTGCAACTCTTGTAAGTATCCCCCCCATACCTCCGCCAAAGGTTTCGGTGGTGGGCTCTAAAATGGGTGTGTTGCCCATAAATCTTTCAAGCATGCTTTGGCTTCCGCTGCCCTTGTTGCGCTGATAAGGTACTATCTTGCGGTTTTTTCCGCCGACCTCCGACCAGCGGGTTACGACCCCCGAATATATGCCCTTTATCTGGTTGGTGGTAAGCCCGTCCACAGGGTTGTTTACGTTGACGAAGAAAACGAAGGCCTCGTATCCTATGGGGGTGCAAACAAAGGTTTTGCCTAAGGACTCGGCATACTCCCGCTGCTCCTTGGACGGTGCTGCGCCGAAGAAAATATCCGTCTTGCCCTCCGCCAGATAAACGTAGCCATTAACGGTGTTGTTATATTGGAAGACCCCGTCATAAAGCTTGGTTGTATCAGGATAGGTGGCGTTTACAAAGGCCGAATACACGGGGAAAACCGCCGCCGCGCCGTCAACGATTGGAAGCTCCTCCTTCTCCATCCCCTCAAAGCTTACGGTCTGACTTTTAATATCTACGATAAGGCTGTCGTCCTCAAATGGAAGATAAAGCCTCGTATCAATGGCGGGGGCCGTGTCGATGGTTATTGACCGACGATAGGCGTTGATCCCCTGCTGTGTGCATAACAAAATAACGAAGCACATACAAAACGCGCCGTAAGATAAAAGATAAACCTTTTTCTTTTTGATCCAGATAAGCGGGATAACAAGCGGCAGGATCACGGGCCCCATAAGACACGTTATAACCCAGGCACTTGAAAGGGCCAACACAAGCCATATCAAAAGTCCGCAAAAGACGGCGGCCGCCGACACTATTACGGTGAGAAAAATCTTCAGCCCAAGCTTAAAGCCGGGCGTTTTGAAAAAATCCTTCATAAAGCCTCCTTATATAAAGCACCCGCGGCTTTTTCTTTATCTTATTTATAACATAGAAGCGGCCCTTTGTCAATACTTTATAAAAAATCAACCTAAACGCGTAGCTAAACTCTTGGTTTAGTTCCCATTTTTCAGCCGTTTTTAAATAAAAAAATCCTTATTTTTGCCCAATAACCGACATATAGGCCTATTTTTATAAAAAAGCGACCAAGCGGCGACCCCGGGCATTTTTATCTTAAAAATCAAACTTCATTTGAAATTCAGGCAAAAATAAACAATCCTGCCCATTTTTTTGGGCAGGATTAGCTGTTTTTGTTTACTTTTATTTTAAAAATATGGCGAAAACCGACCTATAGGCCCACTTTTTAAAGTTGGTCCTGGCCTTTTAAAAAGATCGGTTAAAGCTTCTTGTCGCCACAACGTTTACCCCCGGCACCACGTCACGCATTAAAACGTCGCCTATGCGGACGGGGAGGGTCGGATGAAGATTATTTATCACTTCCATCACGGCAAAGATTTCAGCCTTTGGCACGGGGTTATCCGTTTTTACAGGCACCATTACCCCTCCTTGGGCGCGGACGGTGGAGGTAACGACCCTCTTTGGACAGGTGACCTCGTTTTGGGCGTAAAGCTTACCGCGGGGACAGCCGTTGCCCGTGACCGAAATTATATTTTGCCCATCCATGGTTACCTCCAGCGGGCAACCCATGGGGCATTCCACACAAGTCAGATTTTTAATTTCCATCATATTCACCTCAGCACTCCAAAAGGACCGTAATATCCCCCTCAAGACCGCGGACGGCGTCCTCCTGAAGGATAAGACTTTCCATCTCGCCGGGGACGGCAACTTTTTTCTTTTTGGAAAGTATCACCTTATCCCCCGCCACGACCTTAAAGGTGCAATCCTTAAAGGTGTTTGTCACCCTGAAGAAGAGCTTGACGGCCCCGCCGATGCTTTTATCTATTTTCTGGGGCAGGACGTAACCTATATTTTTGCCGTTTAAAACGCTTACAGGATCCCTTTCCTTTGCCCCCTCAAGGACGTATTTTGCGGCAAATCGACCGGCGATCTCAGATTCCTCCGACACGAAATCCACCAGGTCGTGTACCTGTAAAACGTTGCCGCAGGCGAATATCCCCCTGACCTCAGTTTCACGGGTTTGGTAACAAATTGCGCCACGCGTCCCCCGTGAAAGTGGTACACCGGCCTCCTTGGTAAGCTCGTTTTCGGGAATGAGCCCGACGGAGAAAAGCACCGTATCGCAATCAAAATATATCTCGCTGCCACGAACGGGCTTTTTGTTTTCGTCGACGCGGGATATCTCCACACCCGTCACCCTGTCCTCACCGTAAATTTTCGTTACCGTGTGGTTAAGATAGAGTGGTATTGAAAAGTCGTCAAGGCATTGGACGATATTTCTTTTAAGGCCGCTTGAGTAAGGCATGATCTCGCACACGGCGTGGACCTTTGCCCCCTCCATCGTCATTCGCCTTGCCATAATAAGCCCGATGTCGCCGCTACCTAAAATAACCACGTTTTTGCCCGGCAGATAGCCCTTTATATTAACGTATTTTTGCGCCGTGCCGGCAGAGTATATCCCCGCAGGGCGCTTTCCGGGGACGTTGAGTGCCCCACGGCTTCTTTCACGGCAGCCCATTGCAAGTATAACGGCCCCCGCCTCCACGGTGAAAACCCCTTTTTTGTTCATAAGGGTAACGGTCTTGTCCTCCGTAAGGTTAAGGACGATGGTATCGGTCATTACCTCGATATTTCTCTTTTCAACCTCGTCGATAAACCTTTGGGCGTATTCGGGGCCCGATAAGCTTTCCTTAAAACGGGTAAGCCCAAAGCCGTTGTGTATACATTGATTAAGTATGCCGCCAAGCACACCGTCTCTTTCCACTATAAGAACGTCCTTGACCCCACTGTCAAAGGCCGCAATGGCCGCCGCAAGTCCTGCAGGGCCGCCGCCGATAATAACTATGTCACGCTTCATTTCGTCACCCCCAGATTAAGGAAGGATTTACCGCCGCTTTTGGTTACCTTTTCAAAGTCAATACCCAATTGATCGGCTAAAATTTCCGCAACGTGCGGCTGGCAAAAGCCACCCTGACACCTGCCCATACCTGCCCTTGTACGGCGCTTTACGGCGTCAACCGATCTTGCGGGCGGGTTAGAGGTGATAGCGTCTATTATCTCGCCCTCCGTTATCCTTTCACAACGGCAAACGATCCTGCCGTAGGCGGGGTTTTCCTTTATAAGGGCGTTTTTCTCCCCGTTATCAAGATGTGCAAAAAAGTGGGATTTTGGACGCCTTCCGTTAAAGCTTTCGTTTGTTTTCAGCACTAAAAGTCGGCCTATAAGCCCGTTAACTACGTATTCCGCAATGGCAGGCGCCGCAGTGAGGCCCGGGGACTCTATCCCCGCGCAGTTAATAAGCCCTTTTACGATCTTGCTTTCCTCAATTATAAAATCATGGGTATGCGAATAGGCCCTTATCCCTGAAAAGGACGTTATGGTGTTATGAAGCGGCAGATTGCGACACATTGAGGAGGCCTTTTTTATTACCTCGTCAAGGCCCTCTCTCGTGGTTTCGGTGGAGGGGGCGGAAAGCTCCTCCGACGTTGGGCCTATCAGAAGATTCCCGTCGACGGTGGGAAGCACCAAAACCCCCTTGCCCGCCTTCGTGGGCGTTTTAAAGACGGTCATTTTCACGTGGTCGCCGCTTTCCCTGTCAAGAAGTATATACTGGCCCCGTCTTGCGCCGATCTTTATCGTGCCGTCGCCAAAAATTTTGCTTATCTCGCCGCTGAAAAGCCCTGCCGCATTGACGACCAGCTTGGTTTTGACCTGCCTGCCGTCGGCGGCCGTCACCGTAAAGCCGTCATCCTCCTTTCGGGCGGAAACCACCTCAAAATCGGTAAAGACCTCCGCCCCGTTGTCCATTGCGTTGCCGATGGCGGCAATGGTAAGGTTATACGGGCACACAAGACCGCCCGTAGGCGCGTATAAGGCCCCCACGGCGCTGTCCGCAAGATTGGGCTCCAGCTCAAAAAGCCTTTCCCTTGATAAAATTTCAAGTCCGGGCACACCGTTTTTCTCGCCGCGGGCCTTAAGCTCTTCTAACGTTGATATTTCCTCCTCGGAAAAAGCAACCACAAGTGAGCCGTTTCTTTTAAAGCCAACGCCAAGCTCCTCACAGACCCCTTCCATAAGCCTGTTTCCTTCAACGTTGAAGCGGGCCTTTAAGGTGCCTTCTTTCGCGTCAAAGCCGCCGTGGACCACGCCGGAGTTAGCCCTGCTGGCACCCATGGAAAGGTCGTTTTCTTTTTCTAAAAGGCAGACGGAAAGCTTATATCTGGTCAGCTGGCGCAAAATAAGACCGCCAACCACGCCGCCGCCTATTACCGTAACGTCATACATCATATATTCTTCCTGAAACTAAAAAATAATATCCTTTATACTGTCAATAACGTAAGTGGGCTTATGGGTGCTTTTTTCAACGTCCTCAAGGGTTGCTTCCCCCGACAAAACGCAAATCGTGTCAACGCCGGCGTTGACCCCGGAGGCAACGTCCGTATAAAGCCTGTCGCCGATAACCACCGTGTCCTTTGCCGTGACGGAAAATTTTTCCATGGCGGAAAGTATCATGGCAGACGACGGCTTGCCGATAAACGTAGGGGTCTTACCCGTTGCCTTTTCTATTGAAAAGCACATGGAGCCGCAATCGGGCACGAAACCAAAGGCCACCGGGCACACCCAGTCGGGGTTTGTGGCAAAATAAGGCACGTCAAGCTCCGTCAGAATACGGCAGGTAGTTGTCAGCTTTTCAAAATTAAGCTCCGTATCAAAGCCCACGATAACCGCCGCAACCGACCGGTCGTAAGATTCCGTCACCTTAATCCCAAAGCCCTTAAGCTCCTCAATAAAGGACCTCGTGCCCTGGGCGTAAATCAGCCCGTCTGAAAATTTTTCCCTTAAAAGCCTTGCCGAAGCCTGGGCGGAGGTAAAAAACTCCTCCTCGCCAGATAAAATCCCAAGGCCCTTAAGCTTTAAGACGTAATCCTTAACCGACCGTGAGGAATTGTTTGTGATAAACACGTAACGTCCACCGGTCCTCTTAATGCCCTTTAAAAAATCCTCGGCCCCACTTAAAAGGCTATTGTCGTTATATATAGTGCCGTCCATATCAAGAAGAAAAAGCTTCTTTTTTGTTACGGACGAAAGGTCTTTTCCAAAATAATCCTTCATAAATCACCTTTGGGCCTTGCCCCAAAAAAGCTTAAAGCCTGCCCCCAAGACGGGTAAGATTTAATACGTGGTCCTTAAGCTCCTTATTAAGTTGCCCGTCCTTTAGCCTCCACGTCCAGTTGCCGGAAGCCGTTGCAGGGGTGTTCATACGGGCCTCGTTGCCAAGGCGCATATAGTCGATTAACGGTACCATAGACAGGTTTGCCATGCTTTTATGGGCAAAAAGTATAAGGGCGTCGACGGGGTGAACGCCTTCCTCTACGGGGCATTCCTTTAAAAACGTCCCACGGGTCTTTTCGGACAAATTTTCCACCCAGTAGGCCGTTGCGTCGCTGTCGTGGGTGCCCGTATAGGTCACGCAGTTGGGGTTTTTATAAGTCCTCGGTAAAAATTCCGAATCCTCATCGTAAAACGCAAACTGAAGCATCTTCATCCCGGGGAAGCCCGTCTGCCTCATCAAAAGCCTTACGTCCTCGGTAATAAGCCCAAGATCCTCCGCAATGACCTTAAGATCGGGCACGGCCTTTTCTATGGCGCTGAAAAGCGGATAGCCCGGGCCCTCAAGCCACTCACCGTTACGGGCGGTAGCCTCACCAAAGGGTACGGCGTAAAATCCTGCAAACCCCCTGAAGTGATCTATCCTTAAAATATCGTACATCTTAAGGCTGTGGCTTGCGCGGGTTATCCACCAGGAAAACCCTTCGCCCGCCATCCTTTTCCAGTCGTAGATCGGGTTGCCCCAAAGCTGACCGTCGGGTGAAAATCCGTCGGGCGGGCAGCCTGCAACAATTGTCGGCGCAAGGTTTTCGTCAAGCAAAAACTGATCGGGACGGGCCCATACGTCAACGCTGTCAAAGGCAACGTAAATGGGCATATCACCAACGATAAGTATGTTTTTTTGATGGGCGTATGTCAAAATTTTGCGCCATTGGGTGAAAAACTTGTACTGCAAAAACCGCCAGAAGTCCATCTCCTCCTTTAGATCCTCTCTATGGGCCTTGGCAGATGAAAACACCTTGTATTTTTCTTCCCAGCTGTCCCAGCTTTGATACCCGTTTTTGACCTTTAACGCCATAAACAGGGCATAGTCCTCCAGCCAATATCCGTTTTCGGCTAAAAAGCAAAAATAATCCTCCCCGCCGTAAAAAGCAGAAAAGGCCTTTCTTAAAACCTTGTATCTGTTTTCAAAAAGCCAGCCGTAATCAACTGCCTCCGTATCGTGAAGGCATTCTTTAAGGTCGTCCTCGGTTAAAAGCCCGTCGTTTTTCAACCCCTCAAGGTCGATAAAATAAGGATTCCCCGCAAGGGCCGACGGGCTTTGGTAGGGAGAGTCCCCATACGCCGTCGGATTTAGCGGAAGCACCTGCCAAACCCTTTGGCCGGCCTCCGATAAAAAGTCTATAAATTTAAAGCACTCCTCCCCGAAGCTACCTATGCCGTAGGGTGAAGGAAGTGCCGAAACGGCCATAAACACGCCGCTTTTGTGTGTAAAACCAAAATTGTCTTTCATATCGTGTCACCTTAAACTGAGTCTAAAGTTAATTGTACCACAACAAAAATGGATAGTCAATATAAAACAAAAAACTTTTATAAAGTTTTTCCCTTGCGCCATAAGAAGGCTTTTCCCTTTTTATCCTAAGGCTCAAAAAAACAAAAAAATTAAGCCTGCCAAGAAGTTTTGGCAGGCTTTTAAGCTGTTTTTTAAGTTATTTCCGCCATAAAAACGCCGTTTAACCGGCTTATAGGCGGACTTTTTAAGATTTTAGTCATCTTGCTTGTTTTCAACTTCAGCCCTTGCCTCAGCTTCGTCCTGCTGATTTTGCTTTTTAATGATTGAAGAAACAACCGCACCGCCGCCAATGAAGGCGAACAAAAGACCAAGACCAAGGTCTTTAAGGTAACCAATTAAAATTTCACTGTTTTCAGCAAAAAGGGTGGGCAGGTTAATAACGGCGTCGAAAAAGCCTATGCCGCCTTCAAAAGCCTTGTATAAGTCAAAGGCCGCGCAAAGATACCATGCAAGAAGGATAACAACGATGGTGGAAACTGCCGCGCTTACGATACACGCCACAGACACCCGTTTGGTTTTTGCAAGAAGACCGTATCCCTTTACTGCGCAAATTACACCGACAAGGCCGCTGATTGAAGCCAAATAACCTACCTGCCAAAGAATAAACCATATGACGCCACCCACAAGGGCAAACAAAAAGGCGCCTAAAATACCTAAACCTACGTTTTCTTTTTCGGTTGAGCTCATAATAAATCTCCTTTGTAAAAATTACCTTATCATTATATACCGCGCAAGGACCCTTTGTCAAGACTTTTTTTATTTTTATCACATTTTTCAGAGTAGTCCCGCCACACAGCTTAACAACCTTGAAAAAGCCCTTGCAAATAACGGCCTTACCTTCACCAAGAACGCAGAGGATCTTACCATCACCATCGAGTGGAACTCCACCAACGATCTTGTTATCACCCACAACGGCACCACCACCGCTTACGTAACAAGCGTTGAGGTCGTTTACGAAACAGCTTAACCAAAATCAAAAGGATAACGGAAGATCCGTTATCCTTTTTTATTGCTAATAAAAAGTGACGATATAAGCCTGTTATCACCACTTTTTTGTTATTTTAAAATTATTTTCAAAGCACCTTTCATATCCTGCTTGCTAAAGCAATACGTGGCCGGCGGCATCTCTTTATCCGGGGAGGTTGCCGTCTTAAAGTATATGGTGTCAAGGCCCACCGACTGGGCGCCCAAAACGTCACAGGTGCCGTCGTTCCCAACCATTACGGTCCTTGATATATCCAAAGAAAGCTCCTTAATGGGCATCATAAAAAACTCCTTGGACGGCTTTTTTACTCCACAGCAGGATGATATATACGTTTTGTCAAAGGCGTTATTAAGGTTTAAAAGCTCCAGCTCGTAACGGGTAAACACCCATTGGGCGTTGGATAATAGTATTATCCTTTTACCCGCCGACCTGAGCGCCTTAAGTCCATCCAACACCCCGTCGTAAACCTTTAATAAAAGTGTTGACGCCTTGCGGAAGACCACCCCCGTCTTTTCAATAAGCTTTTTATCCGCCACTATCCCCCTTTCGCCGTAAATGGCCTTGAAGGTCTTATATAGATCGGGCTCGTAAAACTCACCCTTGTCTTTGACGTCCTCGCTTAATATAGCAAAGTATCTTGACTTAAGCTCCTCATCGGTGATGGGCGCCCCCATGGCCGTCATAAAACCTGAGGTTTCCTCCCATACGGCGGGGAGGCTTTCATCCGTAAGGACGTCCACCAAGGTGCCGTATAAATCGAAAATTATATTGTCGTAGCCCATTTATTGAATTTCTCCCGTTTTTATATATTGTACCACAACTCGGCCCTCTTTGCAACAAAGGGAAGAAAAAAACAGCGCCTGTTAAAAAGCGCTGTCCTTTTTATTCTTGGCGAGGCTTAGGTGATAATTTCAGTGCTGAAAAAAGTAAAAAACCTTTAAAAAACCGACCTATTGGCCGACTTTTGCCCTGAACGCACCTTTGCCGTCACCTTTACTAAACAAGATTGTAGATAAGCAAACAGACCATTGAAAGTATAAACATTATTCCGCCCACGTGGAGCAAAAATGCAAGCACCGTTCTTTTTCCTGCCTTTCTTTCCTTATACTGGGCGTAAGTTTCCCTGTCCTTAAACCTTCTTGACGACCAGTTTTTAGTGACGAAGATGGAGGAAAACGCATACCCTATTCCGTCAAAGGCACCCTCTCTTGTGACGTAGCTTATGCCACCGACGCCCAAAAACAGTACGCCGGGGATAAAAAATCCGTCGGTAAGGATTTTAAACACGTCCTTTGCGGTGGGGGCGGTAAAAATACGATTGAGTATAACGTAGGTCAGGACGAAGATCAGCCCTATAACCGACGATACCGAATATTTTATAATGGTCGACTTATTTTCCATGTTATCCGTTAAGCTGTTTTTTGTATTTTTCAAACTCCTCCTGATTGCAGAAGACGAAGTGACCGGGCGCAACCTCACGCATGGTGGGGCCGTCAACCGAATAATCGTGCTCTGCCAAGGGGTTATATACTATCCTCTTGCGACGCTTTTCGTAATTGGGGTCGGGAAGAGGTATTGCCGAAAGCAATGATTTCGTGTATGGGTGTAAGGGGTTTTTGAAAAGCTCGTCAGAGGAGGCAAGCTCTACCAGGTTGCCAAAGTACATTACGCCTATGCGGTCGGAAAAATACTTGACGACCGAAAGGTCGTGGGCAACGAATAAGATAGTAAGCCCCATCTTTTCACGAAGCTCGTTCAAAAGGTTTATTACCTGGGCCTGAATGGACACGTCAAGGGCCGAAACGGGCTCGTCCGCAATGATCATTTCAGGATTCATGATAATAGACCTGGCAACGCCTATACGCTGGCGCTGTCCGCCGGAGAACTCGTGGGGGTAACGTCCCGCGTGCTCACGGACGAGGCCTACAAGCTCAAGCATTTCAAAGACCTTTTCGTCAATGACCTTTTTGTCCCTTTCACCCTGAATAATAAGCCCTTCGGAGATAATTTCCCTTACGGTCATACGTGGGTCAAGGGAAGCAATCGGGTCCTGGAAGATCATCTGGATCTGTGTGACCAACTTTTTGCGCTTGGCCTCGGCAATCTTAACGGAAAGCTCCTTCTTAAGCTCCTCGGCGCGCTCGGGCTCCGCCGCCGTCATACGGGCGTACTCAGCCTTAAGGTCAGCCACGTTCTGCTTTATATATTCCTTATCGCAGTTTTTCTGGTCGTAATTTGCCTTTTTGATCTCTTCCTTCTGGGCGGAGATATACTCGTCAGCTTTTTTCGTTAGGCTTGCCACCGTCTGCTTGTAGCTTGGGTCGGTCTTGTCTAAAGCGGCGATGGCCTCCTTAAGCTTTTTGCGCTCGGCGGCGATATTGTCCTTATACACCCTGGTACCGGCTACGATACGCCTACCCTTAAAGTAAACGTTGCCGCTTGTTGCGTTGTAAAGCTTGATGATGGTCCTGCCCGTGGTGGTCTTGCCGCAGCCCGACTCGCCAACCAGGCCGAAAACCTCACCCTTTTTAATGTCAAAGCTGACGTTGTTGACAGCCTTAAGCTCCCTTTTGCCCATCTTGAAAAACTGACAGAGATTTTCAACCCTTATCAAGGTTTCGGCGTTATCAAAATTTCTCTTCATTTTTTATGCCTCCTCCTGTAAGCGCTTCATTCTGTTTATCCTGTCGGTAACCTGCTTGGGCGGATCGATCTTAGGTGCGTTTTCGTGAAGCAGCCAAGTTGCCGCATAGTGGGTGTCGGACACCTTGAACATCGGCGGCTGCTCCTCAAAGTCTATCTGCATTGCGTACTTGTTACGGGCCGCAAAGGCGTCACCCTTGGGGGGATAGATCATATTGGGCGGAGTGCCGGGGATGGCGTCAAGCTTGTCGTCCGTATCAAGGTCGGGCATTGAGGATAAAAGTGCCCAGGTGTATGGGTGGCGGGGCTCGTAAAATACGTCCTCTGCCGTGCCGTACTCAACAATCTTGCCCGCATACATAACGGCAATGCGGTCAGCCATGTTGGCAACGACCCCAAGGTCGTGTGTGATGAAAATAACCGTAAGCCCCCTCTCCTTCTTAAGCTTATTGATAAGCTCTAAGATCTGTGACTGGATTGTTACGTCAAGGGCAGTGGTGGGCTCGTCGCAAATGAGGATATCCGGATTTGCCGCAAGGGCGATGGCGATAACGATACGCTGGCGCATACCGCCGGAAAATTCAAAGGGGTACTGGTTGTATCTGATGGCGGGGTCGGGGATGCCTACCTCGTCCATGATCTTGATTGCCTTTGCCTTTGCCATCTTGCGGGTAACCTTATATACTACCGCGCTGGCCTTTTCCTTGAAATATTCAATAAGGGCCAACGCGCTTTCCTTGGGATCAAAGGCGTCTTTTTCCCTTAAATCCTTTTCGTATTTACCCTTAAGCCCCTGTAAAACGGCAATGATGTTTGACTTTGCAAGGTCAAGGTCAATAAGCGCAAGGGGGATGACCTTCCACTCGGGCTTTTTACCCTTGGCCACAAGGGCCTGGTATTTTTCCGTCTGGCGGTCAAACCTTGCCTGCTCCCTGGGGTTGGACAGGCATGCGTCAAAATACTTGTCAACACTGCTTTTGATGGTCGTTTTAAAGGTGTATTCCACACTGCTTTTGTGGATGGCAAGCTTGTCTATCCCGTCCCAGACCTTGTCTGAAAGTTGGTCTATAAGCCCGTAAGCGGCCTTTTTGTCTAAATTTTCGCCGCCGAAAAACTCTATTGCCCTGTCGATTTCACTGATAACGTCGGCCTTTTTGTCAAGGGACTTTTCAAAGCTTAGCTTAAGGGCTCTTTCCGCCGAAGATATAAAGGCAAGCATAAAGTTTTCGTCAAGATACTTTCTTGTCATTGAGGTAAGCTCCTCAATGGGCATATCGTCAACGTTTGCCGTCGGGTTTTTAAGCATGTAGTACCCAAGGGTAAAGTAATTGGGCTTTTGCCTTTCAAGGGCGGTGCAAAGGCGTGACTTAAGCTCCTTAAGCCTTTCGATACAGTCTTCGGGAACAGCCCCACCCTTAACGCTTGAAGCGTCTAAAGTCAAGGCGTTTGTCAAAGCGACGTTTTCCTCGTCCATGACGACTATATCGGGATGTGCGCACCCCTTAAAGCCCTTAACGAAGGCCGAAATACTCCTCTTCGGGTCAACCTTTTGCTTCTTTTCCACAAGGAAAAGGAAGTTTTCTATATCTAAGATAAGCTCCTCACCGTGGCGGTGAATTTCGTTATAAGCCCCCTCAAGCTTGGTGCTTTTAATGCAGAAAAGGTCAAAGGTATGGCAGGCTTCCTTATTGGCCTCACGACTACCCTCGCCCATGGCCTCGTCCATGGAAAGATTTAAAAGCTTAAGCTTTTCGTTAAAGTCACGCCTTGCGCTTTTCATGGAGGCCTTCGACTTTAAAAGCATTGCCTCGGTAAGCTGACGGCCTATCTTCATAATGGGGTTAAGGCTTGACATTGGGTCCTGGAAGATCATTGCGATCTTGTCGCCGCGGATCTTGTGGAAGTCCTCTTCAGAGATCTTCAACAGATCCTGCCCGTCGTAAACTATCTGACCGCCCTCAACTATGGCGTTGGGCGCCAGAATGCCCATAATGGCACGGTTGGTAACCGACTTGCCGGAGCCCGATTCCCCTACTATTGCCAGGGTTTCGCCCTTATAAAGGTCAAAGCTGACGTTTCTTACGGCCTGAACCTTACCGTTGTCCGTACGGAAGGATATGACCAGATTTTTACATTCTAATTTCTTTTCCATAATTAACCCTCCGCCCCGCGCAACGATGGATTGAAGGCATCCCTTAACCCGTTGCCGAATAAGTTAAAGCTGATCATGAGAAGTGAAATAAACAGCGCCGGGAAGACAAGGGCGTGGGGATAGCCCGCAAGCATTGCCGCCTGGCCCGTTGAAAGCATTGAGCCAACCGAGGACATGGTGGTTGAGTCAAGATTGACGATGTTAAGATAAGTCAGGGACGTTTCGCTGAAGATGACCCCCGGTATTACCAGTACGGAGCCCGTTATGATAGTCCCCAGCGAGTTGGGGAAGATATGCTTGAACATCAGACGGAAGTCCTTGGCGCCAAGAGTTCTCGCGGCAAGGATGTACTCCTGATTTTTAAACCTGTAAAACTGCATGCGCACTCGGCTTGCCATGCCTATCCACCCCGTCATGACGAAGGCAAACAAAAGTGAAGGTACGACCCCCACCTTGCCCGCCAGGTGAAGCTGGAACAATATGGTAACGACCGTAAAGGGAATACCGTTTAAAATATCCGATATCCTTTCCATGATCATATCCGTTGCCCCACCGTAGTAGCCTTCAATGGCGCCGTAGATTGCGCCGATGGTCAGGTTGATGGCCGATATGGTAATGGCAAGAAGAAAGGAAAATCTTGCGCCGTTTGCCAGTCTTGAGAAAATATCATACCCCTTTACGTCCGTGCCGAAGATAAATGACGGCTCGTACCCGTAGGTGTAGATAAAGTAGTTGTAGGATGAAACCCTTATGGTGTAGTTGTATCCTTCGCCGCTGCCCGCCTTGGAGCGCATCGCGTAAGAATATCTTTCGCCTGAGGCCGGGTTATCCTTACCGGGGTCCGACGCAAGACGGGTGGTGCTTTCATAGTCATCGCGGGACTCGGTTGCCGTAAAGTAAGCAGGCTGAAGATTGCCGTTTTTATCGAGAACGGGTATGCCCTGCTTATCGCATGCGTACCAGGTGTTAAGCTCGGTGGAAACCATGCTTACCTTGTTCTTCATCTGGGCAATTTCCACCATGGTCTTACCAAGGTCCTGAAGGGCGCTTTGGGTGCGGATACGGGGCAGGATTACCTGCACGCCGTTTTTGTCCTGCCAGTCTTGGATGGCCTTGTACTGCTCTGCCGTGACGGTCATGGTAAAGGCGGAATTCCCCCTGTAGGTGTCTATCTTGACCTTGTAAAGCTTACTGGTCTTACCGAAGGCGTCGGTGAACTCCTCCACGTTTAAAACCTTAACGACTGCGGGAAGCCCCGTTTCGGTTTCCATATTAAGGTACTTGATATACCTTGCCTCTGACATTTCAATAACGGTCGTCCCGTCTAAAACGCCCGTGCCGTCCATAAAGGAAAGCTTTGGACGAAGATATTTGTAGTTTGAAAGGTGTCTTGACGTCTGATAGCTTGCTTCAAAGCCCTCGTCCACAAAGAACGGCCCAATGATGGCAAAAATGATAAGTATGCCGATAATTATCGCCCCCACTACCGAGCCTTTGTTTTTACAGAAGCGTCTGAAGGCGTCCTTAAAGTAGCCGACGGGCTTGGTCTCGAACTTCTGGTCGTGAAGCTGAGTGCCGTTGGTAAAGACGAATTTTTCCTTTGGCGGATTAATATTGTTTAAACGTTGTTCACTCATATTATTTCGCCCCCATTCTTATTCTTGGATCGATAATGCCGTAGCTTATATCGATTACGATACCGGCAACAAGGCCAATAAGGGTATAAAATACCGTAAGAAGCATAAAGAAGTTATAATCCGGGTGGGGCTTTGCCTGAACTGACAAAAGATACAGCTGACCTACGCCGGGGATAGAGAATATCTGCTCGATAATAAGCGAGCCGCTCATGATGGAAATAAATTCGCCCAGGATCATGGGGAAAATAGGCACCATGGCGTTTCTCATGGCGTGACGGATGGTCGCCTGCCCCCTCGTCAAGCCCTTGGTCCTTGCAAGAAGCATAAACTCACTGGTTAAAACCTCTGTAAGCTCCGCACGGGTATAACGGGTAAAGCCGGCAATGGTACCAAAGGACATGGCAATGACCGCCGGTATAATGGACCTGATGTATTGCCAGCTCCATGCGCCGTAGGCAGTTTCGGCAAGAGGCTCGAAAAGGCCCAGCTTAAGGCACAGAACGGACTGTACCAAAAAGGCGTAGATAAAGGATGGCACCGAAACGAAGATCATTACGCTGGTTGAGATCAAATGGTCCTGCCATTTATTCTTTTTAAGGGCCGCAAAGATGCCAAGGCCCAGGCCAAGGGGTATTGAAACCAATATGGAAAGCAGGTTAAGACAAAGGGTATAAGGAAGCTTTTCAGCGAAAACGTCCCACACCTGACGACCTACGTACTTGATCTCGCCAACGCCAAAATCACCTACGATTGCGTACCTTAAAAATTTTAAAAACTGCTCTGGGATGGGCCTGTCATAGCCAAGCTTTTCGCGGTGGGCAAGTAGCAGGTTAAGGTCCTGTCCCGGCTGCAAAACAATTTCGTTGGGAAGAAGTTTTATAAAGACGAAGCACATGGCGACGATTATAAAAAACGTAAACACCATAAGGCCAAGCCTTTTCAATATATACTTAAATAAATACATAGCATTCTCCTCGCTATATGTAAAAATCCGTCGGGAAGCCCCAAAACGTGATTTTATATTCATCTTTATAGGCAGATATTGGCGCAAAAGCAAGGGCGTTTACCCCCCTTCCGCGCCAAAAAACAGCCTTTTTAAACACACAAATGTAGTAAGGGATTTCCCCTTACTACACTGTGAACAAGAATCGGAAAATTTAGTTTTCAAGAACTAATTTACCTATAATTAAACTATAAGCTTTATAGATTAACCTTTATAGTTTACTTCGCCGCCCTGTGACTGTACGAAAGCAGCCCAATCAGCGTCGTTGTGGGTATAGGTGTAATACTGGATGCCGCCACGGCCTACACCAAATACGTAGTCTTCCGTCTTATAAACGATTCTCATACCCTTTAAGGATGCGGATGCGTCTGTCATTAAGGGGAATACGTTTGACAAAGTCATGATCTTTTCTTCTACCTTAGCAAGGATAGTAAGTCTTAAAGAAGGCTCTGCAGAGGTACCTGCGGAAATAGCCTGCTTTTTGTCGGTTGCCTTACCGTCTTCAATGACGGTTGCATTGATCTCGTCGCCCATTAAGCAAACGCTGGTCCAATCGTACAAGCTTGCACGGAGGGTAACGCCGTCAATTTCGATATCTAAGTCAACTTCTTTCTTGTCGGTGAATGGGTCGTACTGAAGGCTTCCTGTGAAGCATTCGATCATTGCGTATGGGTCGAACATGTCGCCGCCGTAGCCTACGCCGAAGAGCATGTCAACTCTGCATTCTCTGAGTGCGTTGCCGAAAGCGTCGCCTAAAGGTTCACTTGCCGTGAAGGTTAAGTGGCCTTCAAAGGGGGTGCCCTTAACGGCTTCGGTCCAGTTTGCCTTTAAGAACTCATAACCGTTTACGTAGAAGCCTGCAGCTGCGGGCTGACCAACGGTGATCTGAACTTCCCATTTGCCGCTTGCGATCTGTTCTGCGGTTAAAAGACCCTTTGCAACGGCTTCGTCGTAAGCCTGCTTGAATAAGTCCTTAGCACCTGTGGGGTCGTAACCGGTGATGGAAGCGATAGCCTCGTCCTTGGTTGCGAATTCTTTGCCTTCGCCTACCTGGTCAGCTAAGCCCCAGAAAGCAAGGATGGCGTCTTTGCCTTCCTCGGTTGCACGGTAAGATAAACCGGATTCGGGGTCGGCGATGATCATGCTGGAAAGTAATGATTTGGCAATACCGCTTGTTGGGCTTAATTGCTGGTTGAAGGATTGACGGTCGAGGGAGAAGGACAAAGCCTTACGGAAAGCTTCAATGGTCAAAACGGTCTTGTTTACGGAGTTGCCTGCGTTTACAGGTGCCGCACTCTTCTGGAGACCTTCCAAGGTTTCCATATCGGGGTTCATAACGAGGAACCAGGTGGATTCGCTGTCGTTGTAGTAAATGTATGGGCTGGTGATATAAGTTTCCATATCAGCAGCGGTGAGGCCGTAGGAGTCAAGCTGACCCTGTTCGAACATCTGAAGTCTGGTTGCATCTTCGGTTACCTTCTTGAATACAACGCGGTCGGTCTGATAGGTGCCCTGAAGAGCAGCTTCATAGTAGCCGTGCCAGTGCTCGTTTCTTTCAAGAACGATCTGAGAGTCAGCAACGTAGGTCGTTAACTTGTAAGGACCAAAGCCAACGTAAGTATCCTTAGAGGTACCGTAGCTGCAGCTGTAAACGTCGCCGTCAGCGATGCATTTCTTATATGTTTCGGGGTGAACGAGGAAGAAGCTTGTGCAGAACTCTTTTCTTAAATAGAAGTTGTCTTCCATTGGGTTCTTCAATACTACTACAAGGTGGGTATCGTCTTTAGCGAAGAAACCAACGTTGCCTTCGTATTCCATTTCACCGTAGCTGTGGGTGTACATCCAATAGTTGGGCTCATAACCGGGACCCTCACCCCAAGCAGGGTTAGAGATGGTTGCGGTAAGTAAAGCCATAGATTCGTCGCTGAGTGCAACTTGGCCGTCAGCGTCGGTATCCATTGCAGCAAGCTGAGCAAACGCAGCTGCGTCAAAATATGCGTCGCCGTAAGCGTCAACGTAGAGTTTAAGTGTGTCGCCGCCAAGCCAGTCAAGGGGCTTGTCAATGGCGATCTGAATAACGTCGCCGCTGTCGTTTACGTAAAGGCCTTCAGCATTCTTGGTCAAATCTTCAAGACCTGCATAGTCGCCTGATGCGCCAACGTCGGTAACGACGGTCTGGCCCTGTAAAACGTAATCCTTTGCGTTGTGGATCTTCATGGAGCCTGACTGATATACGTTGTCTGCGCGGAAGTTAGCAGCGTCCGGATTTAAAAGGAGCTTCATGGATTCTTCAAAGGATTCGGCAGTTAAAGGATCACCGTTGTCATACTTTAAGCCCTCCTTTAAAGGAATCTCATATACCTTGTTTTCGTCGCCTTCCTTAACGCCGTACTTGCCGACGTACTGATCGGTTACGTCAACAGGATCGCCTGCTGCCATTGAAGGAATAATTTTGTAACCGTCAAAGGTTTCGTTGTAGTCAAAGGTATACAACGCGTCTGAGGAATAGTCCAAAATGTACGTTGCCTGGTTTGCCTGATAGGTCTGAACGTTCCATTCTGTGGGAAGGTCTGACGGACCCATGTTATAAGAATAAGTGCCGTCGTTCTCGTCTACCCAATATACGCCGTCTTCAACTGTAGGACCTTCGCTTGAGCCGCCGCCGGTGGAGTCACCGTTGCCCCTGCCACACGCGAATAAACCTAAGCTTAATACGCATACGAGTAATAAAGCCAATAGTTTTTTCATAATTAACCTCCAAAAATTGTTCAACAAAATATAATTATACAAGACTCGGCCAAGCCGAAAAAAGTATCCGTTTTATGGGCGTACCTTAATATTTTTTGCCTCGTGCAAAAATATTATGCGCCAAAGCCTTTAATAGTATTTTGGTTTGGCGAAGGCAAACCAAAAAAGGGATATCCCTTTTATCAATAAAATTTTTGATGTCAAAAGGCTTTTTATATATTTAATGAAAGCAATACGGCTTCCGCCGTGTTTTTAAAAATAAACCCAACTGTTTGCAACAAAAACACATTGGTTGCTAATACTTTAATATTTGCAAGGCCTTTTGTCAAATAATTTTTACCAATTTTTTTCAATTTTGTGAAAAAATATACATTTTGTGCAGTTTGCATAAATAAAAAAACCGTCTTAGGGCCGTTGTTTGCGAATTACGCACGGATTAGGCTTATTTTTATTATAAAATGAGGAATTTTGCCCCTTCCAACCTTTAAATTTTATTGGTAATTTTGTCTTAATGTATTTTTATGGCAAACAATTTCTTAAGGTTTGCGCACATTTTACGGTTTTTTAGCAAAAATTGAAGGGGCTTTTGTGCAACATTATGTCAAGGCGAAAGCGCCCTTAAGCCAAGGGGGCAAAAACACCCGAAGACAAAGCCTTGACCTGAAAAGCGGTATTCAAAAGGATCCACCCGCCGTTTTTTTTGATAAAACCATAAAAGGATAGCAAAAATATTGCTATCCTTTTAAAAACTTTCCGACAAGGATTGTCACCTTGATAAATTGAAATTTGACCATTACCTCTTTTGATATTCATACAAGCGGTAAAGCTTTTTTGAAAGCCCTCCCGCATATAGCTTGCCAAAAATAAATTTTTCCAATCCCCTTAGCTCGTCTACGTATTTTTGAGGTATCATCGTGTGTTCTTTTACAAAAGTAAGGCCGCACCCTTGATAGGCCCGTGGGTCGTCTATGCCGTAAACCTCGGTTACGCCCACGTCCTTTACAGGGTTTCTTCTCTTTGACATTTTGGCGGCAAAAGAAGTATAAGCGTCCGCCAAAAGCACAATGCTTTCAAAGTGGGTGCAAAGCCTATCTGCCAAATTTTGCATTTCATCTGCGGTCAAATACATACTCACGCCTTCCATAACCACAATGGCAGATTTGTTTTCCTCAACGGCCGTAAGCCAGCCGTCATCTCTTACGTCACCGGCAATCATCTTATAGCCATCCGTTTCGGCGTAATATCCTTTTCTTTCTTCAATGACCTCTGAAAAATCCACGTCGTACCACTTGCGTTTTTCAGCCCCAACTCTTATGTATCGACTGTCCATTCCGCAACCGATATGAATAACTACCGCATCAGGCCCCTCTGCCATTTGTCCCTTTAACCATTGGTCAAAGACGGCCCCCCTGATGCCCATATAATAGGCAAGCCATTTGGATCTTGATTTTCCCTTGAGGGGAAAGCCTTCCGTCGCCCAGATCTCCTCGGCTTTTTTATCATCAAGAAATAACCCTTTTTTGCTCACGTAGGATTTACCGTATAAAGGGATGTATAAAGTTTTGTTTACGCTGTTCATATACGCTCCGTTAAATTGTTGTTTATCCTTGCGATTATTATAACAAAAAACAGTATAAATTCAAGTGTTTTGTGTTTTAAAAAAACTCAACCCTTTAGCGTGATACTCTTAACGAAGAAATCACGCTAACTAAGTTTGCCCTTACGGGCAAGTGAAGTTTACTTCGTAAGTGAAGTTATCCTGCGGATAGTGAAGTTTTGCCTTTGTCAAAGGGGGCAAACTTAACTTCACTGCGAGCTTTACGAGCAACTTCGCTGTGCGTAGCACAACTTCACTTTCGCGGTAGCGAAAACTTCACTAACAGAAAAAGAGCAGACACATAAGGTTTTTTACGCCTTGCGTGTTTGCTTTTTCTGTTTGTAATAAGGGCTTGGCTTAGCCCCTAATGCGTTTGACCAGTCAAATGCGATGCTCGCACTTAGCGTGTTTTACAAATTCTCCGCTAAAGACATCACCCTTTAAAGGCTGAGCTTTTAAATTGCCTTATAAACCCCTCAAGGGGCATCCGCCCGTGCCTTACAAAACCCGGGCTTTCAAGGGCCTTCTTTTCCTTAATATATAAAGTATTGATTTTTTATCGCCCGGTAAGACCGCTATTAAAGGGCTATTCCTGGGCGTTAAGCCCCGTCAGCCTTTCAAGGGCGTCTATGTCGTAGCACGGGAAGTATATTCCGTATTCCTCCCCGTCACGCTCCCCAACGAGGATATAATGGGGCTTAAAAAACACCCTGCCCGAGCTGTCCGTGGTCATCTTGTATTTTTTGTATTCTCCCTTGTTGTGGGGCGTCGTCTTTTTCCACTCGGGAAGGGCACCCCGCTTTTTTACGGTTTCAATGCGCTTAAGCTCCTCAAGCTTAAAGGCGTAAACGCTTTCAAGATCGCCAATACATAGGCTGTCCCCCTCTACGAACATTTTTGCCTCCAGGGCCAGAAACATGGGCGGCTCCAAAAAGGTTGCCCTGGGCTCCGGCCGGCCGTCCACGTACTTGTACTCAAATACGAGCACGTCCACGTCGTACGCCGTTTTGGGGACGCCAAGCTCAGCGTAAATGGAATCAACGCTGGCCATCAGATCGTCTAACTTGTTGTCAAGATCCCCCTCCCGATGGGCACGCTTGGCCTTTAGCCGCGCCGCCACCATAATTGCCACGCACAAAAGCCCCGATAGGGCCCCGCCCACAACAAACCATTTCAGGTTTTCAAGTACGGACCAAAAATCATTGTCGTCAAGGCGACCTAAAAACAAGAAAAAGATAACTACCGCAATGCCGCCGAAAACGTACTTTGCTATTTCCAGGGCAAGGGGAAGGCTCCCCTCATTGACAACCTGATTTATCCCCTCGCTTTTTTGAGAAAGCTCTTGGGATTTTTCCTCGGAAATTGTCCTTATCGCAAATTTTTCAACGGCAAAGCCCTCGCTTCCGTCGTCCGCTTTGGTTACGCCAAATAAAGGCTTCATCTTTTTTTCTCCTTCTTTTTTAGCGGTCAAAAGCCGCCCTTTTTATTTATGAAGTCGGGCTATAAGTCGGTTATTCCCCGTTTTGCCCTTTGCCGTCAAGGTTTTTGTTTAAAAGCTTTAGATAGGCCCTCAGCTCCTCCGTGGGGAGGTTTCCTTCCGCGATCAACGCGGCCTCGTCGGCTGTTATTTCCCTAAAGCAATAATCGTGCCTGAAGCTAAGAAAGGATATTTTGCAGTCCTCCCACGACCGCGCGGTCGGGTCGTATTTTACAAAAAACTCGCAGGACTTTTCGTAGGCAAGCAAAAAGCCGTTGTCCGTGTCCAGATAATAGCTTATCTTTTTTTCCTTCATTTTTATAAACCTCACTTAAAGCCTTAAGGCGATCTTTTTTTCAAGTATATCACAGGCCGACGACTTTTTCAACCCCTTGGATAAATAAAAGGGCTTTTTCTTCCCCTCTTTTTATAAAAAAGCGTTATTACCCCCATACCAACAAAAAAAACCTTCCCGACGGCCCTTATCCGTTGAACTATATTAAAAATTGTGCTACAATATACCTGCCGCCAAGCCGCGGCAAAAAACACCGCCCTAAATGGGCCAAATCAGGAAGATTTATGAAGGAAGTTTCAACTAAAGCCCTTGCCGTCATTAAAAAAATGCAGCAAAACGAGCTTGACGAAAGTATAATTTACAAAAAGATCGCCCGCTTCGCCAAGGGCGACCAAAACAAAAAGACCCTTGAGCGCCTCGCAAGTGAAGAAGCCGCCCATTACGATATCTGGAAGTCTTACACCGGGGTCGAAATGAAGCCCCGCCGTGCAAAGATATTAAAATACACCCTTTTGGCAAGGCTTTTAGGCTTCACCTTTGCCGTAAAGCTTATGGAGCGCGGCGAAGAGGTTGCCCAGTCCACCTATGAGCTCCTTGCGGAAGAGGTCCCCGAAAGCACCCAGATCCGCCGTCAGGAGGAGGAGCACGAAAAAGCCCTTCTTGAAATGCTTGACGAGGAATTGCTTCACTACGTCGGCAGCATGGTCTTGGGGCTTTCCGACGCCCTTGTGGAGCTTGCCGGCAGCCTTGCCGGCTTCACCTTCGCCATGCAAAATACCCGCCTCGTTGCCCTGTCGGGGCTTATAGTCGGTATATCCGCTACCTTTTCCATGGCGTCAAGCGAGTTTTTGTCAGCCAAAAGCGAGGGCCGAAAGGACGCCTTCAAGTCCTGCGCCTACACCGGCGTTGCCTATCTTTTGACCGTGGCGGCACTTATTCTTCCCTACCTTCTTGTACCACAGCCCTTTGTTGCCCTTGGTATAATGATCGGCATCATCGTGCTTATTATCGCGGCGTTTACCTATTACACCTCCGTCGCCCAGGACCTGAAGTTTTTGCCCCGCTTTTTTGAAATGGCCGGCATCAGCATTGGCGTTGCAGTAATTTCCTTCGGGGTGGGCATCCTTGCAAAACAGCTTCTCGGCGTTGATATTTAACAAGTCCTTTATATCTTGTATCGATTTTTAACACCACAACAAAGAAAGCTTGCAACAGGCAGATGAAATTTTGCTAAAAACATATAAAAAGTAGGCCTATATGCCCATTATCGGACATATAGGCTTTTTTGGAGGTTTTAAAAAATCAAGGCGGGGACAGTCGGTCTTGCCCACACTTTGACAAAAAGACGTGGCAAGCGTCAAAAAAGCTTTCAAAAAAAAAGTGGCGGCAAAAAAAACCGGCAGATTTTTGTTTGAAGGGTTTTTTGCCGTCATATATTTTTACACGGGGATATTTTTGTGATATAATAATATTATGATACTGTATTTTGACACGGAAACCACAGGGCTTTGCCCGGGACATATTATTCAGCTTTCCTACATAATGGATTATGGCGACAACAAGCTGCTTGGCAAAAACTTTTATTTTGACGTTGAGTATATTGAGCCGGGCGCCGCTATGGTCCACGGCTTTACGGTGGAAAAGATAAAGGAACTTTCCCACGGGGAAAAGTTTGCCGACCGCGTTGAAGAAATTGAACGTGACTTTGCGGCCGCCGACCTTATCGTAAGCCACAACTTTTCCTTTGACTTTAACTTTATGGATAAGGAATTTTCTTATATCGGCAAAAAGTTCACCTTTAAGGAAAGCCTTGACACCATGCGGTACTTTACCCCCATAATAAAGCTGCCAAGGCCCTTCGGTAAAGGCATCAAATACCCCAGGCTTGAGGAGCTTGCAGCATTTTCCGACGTCTACCCCTTTGAGGTAACCGCCCTCACGAAAAAGCTTTTTGGCATTGACGTAAAAACCGCCCACGACGCCGCCTTTGATACTGCCCAAATGTTTTTATCCGTCCAAAACTGCCGCGAAAAGCTGCCGGAGGTTGATGCGGAAATTTCAAAATATCTTTAAAGCAAATATTACACCAATGAGGGGCACCGACGCCACGCTTTGACCTATCAAAGGCCGCTGTCACGCCCCCTTTTGCTTTTATCCCCCAAATCCCCCAAAAAATGGGTGAAAAAAATTTTTAAAAATCTTTTGAATTTTACTTGACAGTCATATGACTATATGTTATAATTCATATGAACTAAAAAAGAACTCACTTGTGTAGGAGGGACTTATGGCATACTTCCCGGGAACGGTTATAAAAGCAGACGGCAGAGATTTTAAAAGCTTTTTGGACGGGCTTTTCAGCTTTGGGGATATTTCCATCACACAGCTTGCAAGCGCGACGGGGCTTTTGCCAACGACCATTCAGAACTGGATAAACCGCGGATGGGTAGGTCGCTCCAAATCAAAGGGCTTTAGTATTGATCGGGTTGCAAGGGTGCTGATAATAAACGCCCTGCGCCCCGCCATGACCCTTGACAAGATTGCGGAGCTTTTACTTTATCTTAACGGCGACGCCGACGATACCGCCGACGACACCGTATCGGAAAAGACCCTTTACATATTAATGTGTAAATCGGCCTTTAACAAAAATCTTTCCCCCAAGACCGTTGACGAGTGCGTTATTGACGCCATGGTGGGCGTCGATCTTAAATCGGCCGCAGCAAACAAAAGACTTTACCTTGCCCTTTCGGTAATGACAAGGGCGACCCTGTCTGCAGGGCTTATCCGTGAGATAGAAAAGGATTTTGAAAAGATAGCAAACGGCTGGGGCAAGGAATAAAAAACCATCGGCTTTTTGCCGTTTGTTAAAAAAATGGCCGTTAATCGGCCTATACACCCACTTTTGGCTTTAACGGGCAAGCCCCGTATAAGACTTTACCACAACAAAATCCCTTTTGGGTTAAAAATTTAGGAGGTTTTTACTTATGTGGTGGGAAACTTTAAACTTAGCGCAAAAGATATACTTTTGCATCGCGACACCGGCATCACTTTTACTTGTCGTGCAGATAGTTTTAATGCTTATCGGCATTGGTGGCGGCGTTGACGGCGACGTGGACGTTGACGTGGACACGGGCGATTTTGACCTTGACGCAGGATTCAGCGTTTTCACCGTAAGGGGTCTTGTGGCCTTCTTTGCGGTAGGCGGCTGGGTTGGTTACACCCTGGCAGACGGTAACCTTGGCCTTGCCATTACCCTATCGGTGGTAGCAGGTGCTGCAGCCCTTGTCGGCATGGCGTTTTTAATGAAATGGATACTGTCCCTTCAGTCGGCGGGCAACCTTAACTATAAAGACGCCGTTGGAAAGATCGGTGAGGTTTATCTTACCGTCCCTGCCGCAGGAAAGGGCAAGGGTAAGATCAATATTTTGCTCAACGAAAGATTTGTGGAGCTTTCTGCCGTGACAAAGTCAGACGAGCCTATCCCAACCGGCTCAAAGATAAAGGTCTTGGACGTTGAGGGTGACGACATCGTCGTTGAAAAGCTTTAATTAATTAAAAATCAGGCGTTAACCGCCTTATAGGCGGACTTTGCCCCATCACGCGTGGGGCGCGACATAAAAAATAAGTTCAAAAAAATAATTTTATTAGGAGGATATTATGAACTCTATTTTAGCTTCTGACGGCGGCTTAGTTGCCCTTGTCGTCATCATACCGTTAATTTTGGTTATGGTATTACTTTTGCTTGCAACCCGCTTCAAAAAATGCCCCTCTGACAAGATCATGGTCGTTTACGGTAAGGTTTCTTCCGGTAAGGGTGAGCAGCACCGCTCTGCAAAATGCTTGCACGGTGGCGTAAGCTTTATCGTTCCCCTCTTCCAGGCGTATGAGTTTATGGATCTTACACCGATCTCAATCGCCGTTGACTTAAAGAGCGCACTTTCCCGCCAGAACATCCGTATTGACGTTCCCTCCATCTTTACGGTAGGTATCTCTACCGAGCCGGGCGTTATGCAAAACGCGGCAGAAAGACTTTTGGGTCTTAAGCTTAACCAGATACAGGAGCTTGCAAAGGACATTATCTTTGGTCAGCTTCGTCTTGTTATTGCCACCATGGACATTGAGGAAATCAACACCAACCGTGATAAATTTTTGGACGCAGTCAGCTTAAACGTTGAAGGCGAGCTTAAAAAGATCGGTTTAAGACTTATCAACGTTAACGTAACAGACATCTCCGACGAGTCCGGCTATATCGTAGCACTCGGTAAGGAAGCCGCCGCAAAGGCCATCAACGATGCGAAAATTTCCGTTGCGGAAGCCGACAGAAACGGTGCCATCGGTGAGGCAAACGCAAAGAGAGAACAGCGTATCCAGGTTGCCGAGGCCGACGCTTTGGCAATTAAGGGTGAAAACGAAGCTAAGGCTGCGGTTGCAAACTCCTACGCAGACCTCCGTCAGCGTCAGGCTGAGGCTGAACAGCGCGCCGTTGCTTCAGAAAAGATCAACGCCGCAAAGGCCTTAGAGGAAGCTTACGCCGCAGAAAAGATAGCAGAAGACTCCCGTGCGGCAAGAGAAAGAGCAACCCAGGAAGCCGATATCATCGTTAAGACACAGATCGAAAAGGCACAGATCGAGCTTCAGGCCGAGGCTGAGGCTGAAAAGATCAGAAGAAAAGCTAAAGGTGAGGCTGACGCTATCTTCGCTAAAATGGAAGCCCAGGCAAAAGGTGTTCAGCAGGTATTGACCGCACAGGCTGAGGGTCTTGCTGAAATCGTTAAGGCCGCCGGCGGCGACACCAACGAAGCAACACGTCTTATGATCGCAGACAAGATCGAAAAGCTTGTTGCAACTCAGGTTGAAGCCATCAAGAACATCAAGATCGACAAGGTTACCGTATGGGACTCCAACGGCAACAAGGACGGCAAAACATCAACTGCTAACTTTCTTTCAGGCATGATGGGATCACTCCCTCCCCTTCAGGACGTGTTTAAGTCCGTAGGTCTTGAAATGCCCGAGATAGTTGCCCCCAAGGAAATTGAAAAAAAGGATGACACAGCCCAGGCTGAATAACCTTTAACACAAGCCAAAAGAAAAAAATAAAGGGCGAAAAGGTCCGTTTTTTAAGAACCTTAGCCCGTAACAAAAGTATAGCGCACTACCTTTCACTTTTAGTGAATATAGTGCGCTTTTTTTTGTTTTATTCGCAAAAACCGGCCTATAAGCCCGTTATTGAATATTTTGCCTAATGTCTTAAGCTTTTTTATTAAGCTGCGTAAATTTCCATTGAGCCGACGTTAAGACCTGAGCCCTCCGTTAAAATAATACAGGTAAACGTATGAGTGCCCGCCTTTAGGGCGACGTTTTTGATAACGACCCTTTGAAGGTTCCACCAAAGCGAGGTGCTTGAGCCGTCCCCGGCGGGGAGAGCTATCCCCTCCATATCGACAGCTACGCCGTCAATAAGGACCTTTACGTTTTTCGCTGCGTTTTCGATACCGACGTTAGTGCCGCTTTTATAGTATGATCCCGCAATATTCCAGACAAAATCAACGGTGCCGTCCTCTTCCAAGGTAAAGGTATAAGTAACGTACCTGTTGGCCTTGTCCATGTTGCCAATACCGCCGGCGTACTCACTGCTTTTGTCGGTGCCTGTGGTTTCGGTCCCATCGCTGCCGTAAACGTACTTGCCGACGAGGGCTTTATCGGAAACGTAGGAATTGTCAATATTTGCATCATAAGCAAGCACGGTATCGCCGCCTGACCCGTCTGCGGATTTTTCCACCACGAGAGTCGGCATGGAATATTGAGTGGTGATGGTGTAAATTTTACCGTTAAGAGCTACCGACTGGCCGTTGGTAAAGGTCAGACCCCTGTCGCGAACGTCGCCTGCGGCGTTTGCGCCGTTTTCATAATTTATACCGTCCAGTCTTAAGTGAGGCCAATAGGTATGGCCGACTGTCGCATCCGTTACGTCAACGCAGAACCTGAAGGAAGTCCCATTAATAGTGAATTCAATGGGATAAACGGTTGCCCCGTCAAAGAATTCAACGTCCTCAGCCTTGTAGCCGATGGATTCGCCCGTAAAATAGTAAAGAACCCTTTCATCGACCACCTCTACACCTGCGGTAAGCACAACGAAGTGTTGGAATACCGGTATATCAATATTATGAGAGACTGTGATCGACGGGTTTTCCTTTAAGGTGACCTTGATGACGTGCTTGCCGAAGCCAAAGCTGTCGTCGGTGGCATTTTCGCCCGTGACGGTAACGTCGTAAAGATCCTTGGAAAGACCGATCCTCGTGCCGTTATCAATCACTGCAACCACGGGAACATCTACCTCGTCAAAGGCGGTGCCGTACTCAACGGTAAACGTATTGGAGATTTCAAGACCGACGATGGTATATTGGTCTGGGATCTCGCTGCCGTAGGAATCAAAGTAAACACGGTCAATATTAAGCGTAGATGGGGATTCGCCCCAGCAATTGGTCGCACCGACGGTGCTTTTTTTGAAGTTGAACTTAACGTTGTTAACGCCTGCGTCAAGCTGAACGCCTTCAAAGGTGAACTCGTAATAAATGCCGTATAAAGGTGCGTAAGTTTCGTACGGGCCACAACCCCTTAAAATGACCGTTGCGGGGACCTTTACCTCTCTGCCGTTAACGGTAAGATCAAGTATGGTGTTGATCTGAAGAGGCTTCATGGCGTAACCGCCACTTGAGTTGCTTCCGTTATAATATACGTTATAGCTATTGCTGCAACGGACCGTAACGTCACCAACGGTGGCCGCCGCCGCATTAACCAAAAGGGTGAGGTTTGCCGCCTCTCCGTCAAGAACGGCCTTTGAAAAGCCGCCTGCAAAGGATACGTCGTTGTCAAGCTCAGTAATAACGCCGTCAATAATGGCGTATTCCGTTTCGGTATTGACAGAGCCACCTACGATAATACCGTCCTCGCCCTCAACAGCCTTTCGAACCTTAACGTCCTTTTCCGCAGTTTTTGTGGGATCGTCGTTATAAGAAGCCTTAAGACGGTAAGTCCTGCCGAATTCAACCCCGCCTGACACGGCTTCAACGGTGTACTCGTCACGGCTTAAAGGTCTTCTGTTACCGCTTTCATATACGGCGTTGACCTCCATAGTGGCGGTGTCGATAGGATTGCCGGCGTAAACGATAGCGTCGCCAACGATAACGATAGACGTGACGTCGCCGTTATCAAGGTTTTCTAAAACGCCTATTTCAACCTCGGCGGTCTTTGTAATGCTTCCGTCGTTAAAGCTTACGGCAACGGCACTATCGCCCATTGCAAGGATACCCTTATCGACGGAATACTGATCGGCCGAAAGGACCTTTGACGACCCGTCGTTGTAAAGGGCCTTTACCTCCATACCGGAGGCGTCAAACCTGTCGCCCGCCCGATATTTAACGGTATAAGGGCTTACCGTAACGGTAATTGACTCAAGCACGACGGGCTCAAGTGAAATGGAAACGACTGTAGAGACGTTTTTGTAGGTAACCGTAACGTCCCCACCCTTTGAATAAAAGTCAACGGGGGCGTTTACTGAAAAGGCTCCTTCTTCAACAGGCTCGCTCCAGGGGGATTCGCCCTCCTTTGTGTAATTTGCAGTAACGTTAAAATGCTCTGCACGGACCTCTGCCATGTCGTTTGCAAAGAAGCTTACGCCGTCTTTGAGCTCCGCCGTGATAGACTCGAGAACGGCTTTTACCGTCTGTTGCTTGTTGGCCTCGCTTTGCTCCTTTATCTCCTCAAGATAATCTTTATAATTGTTGTAAGACACTAAAGGAATGGTTATTACCGTTACCAGCGTCAAAACGACGCCGAGAATCAACGCAATTTTTTCTATAATCTTTTTAGATATGATCTTTTTAGCCATAAATGCTTTTTTCCTCCTTTTTATTTACTGCTGCCCATTAATTTTCAGTTATTGTGGCAAGGAGGATTTTTTACGGATGTCCTTAATGATGAAGTACATCCAGTATGCACAACCAACGCCTACGATAATATCAAAATCAATAAGAGCGAGCTTCCACCATATCCATTGCTCGACCACCGTGCCGACGACGATCTGCTCAACGTCGTCCTGCGCGTTGTACTCACTGTTGGTGTAAAGTGGGCTGAGGAACATATAAAGAACGTGATGGCAGGCCTCCTTGACCTGAGCCTCAATACGGTTGGAATCGTCAAGGTTGGTGCTTAAGGAGGAGTTTTTGCCGCCGAGGCAAAGATCGCCTCCGGCACGGACTGCGTCCTCTATTGCCATAAAGTTTACCGACCAGCCGTCAACGTAGTCTGTGATCACCACGCCGTTAAAGCCGAGCTCGTTACGGATAACCCCTTGAATGAGAGCTTCGCTACCGCCCGTCCACGTGTTGCCGATACGGTTGTACGAGGACATGATGCCGACGCACCCGCCGTCCTGAATGGCCTTTTCAAAGGGAACGAGATAAATTTCACGCAGGGCCTGCTCGTTACACCAGGTGTAAATGGAGTCACGCTCGTGCTCGGTTTCGTAAAGGATAAGATGCTTAAGATAGCAATACTTGCCCGTATTGGTAAGCCCGCGGACCTGCTCTGCAAGCATCTTGCCTGCAAGGAAGCCGTCCTCGGAGAAGTATTCGTAATTTCGTCCGCCCCAAGGGCTTCTGTGAAGATTTGCGCCAAAGCCGTAGGTCCCGTCAATGTTTATGCCGTCGGCACTCATTTCCTTGCCGTAATTGATACCGAAGCTGTAAGCAAGCTTATGATCCCAGGTCTGACCGAGAACGGTTGCACATGGGAATCCCGTGCCCCTGGGCGCGCTGGCGTTAAACGACTTGACCTGCGCGGGGCCGTCCTTGTCGTCAAGGGCGGGCTTGCCGACGCTTGAAAGCTCTCTCGTGCCGAAGCTGGCATTAAATATGAGGGAAACTGCTTCGCTGTGGGATATCTGATCGAGAACCTTTTCCCACAAGGGGTGGTTATAGTCAGACCCGAGGGCAAGACCGAGGGCAGTAGCCTTACCTTCCTTGTAAATTTTGGCCTTACCGTCGGCGCCGACGGAATCTGCGTAGCTTATGCCGTTATACTCAAGGATGCCCGCACTTACGTCCCAGATAACGTCCGAGGTGTCCACGGGATTGCCGAATATATCAACGGTGGCGTTGTCCCACTCACGTGCGGCCGCGGTTGTGTGAACGTTATATTTTTTAACGTTGTCTGTCATCGTTCTATCCGCAACGTCGGGGATAGAATATGGGTCGGGGAACGCGGCACGGGAAATAAAGCCGATGTCCTGGTTGCTGTCACTGCCGTCAAGGCTGGCACCGTCAAGGACGTCCTCACCCGTGAATTTGTTGGTGACAGGCTTGCCGGTAACCTTGTCGGTAAGGCAGTTGATGGTTTGTGAAACATTGTACGTAAGTACGCCGGGAACGTTTGACATTCCGCCCACAAAGGAAACATTCTTTACGTTGTGAGAGTCCGTCATAAGCTTGATCTGGTACTTGCCGGCATCAAGCTCGTATCCCTTGTTGCCGTTGCGGTTAAGATCGTATGCGTCGTAGCATGCCATATCGTCCCCGTCAACGGTGATGGTGAGGATCTCCCTTTCGCCGGGGTTAAGGGTGCTGGACTTGGCAAAGCCAACAAGATTTACGTGGGATTTTTCTATTTCGCCCTCCTTATACTCGGGAGTAAAATAAACCTCAACCACGTCTTTTCCCGGGAAGGTACCTACGTTTTCAACGGCGAGCTGAATAAGTATCTGACTTTCCCTTGTTATTTCGGAGCCGTCCGGAACGGAAACGTATTCAACAACCCAATTAAACTCCGTATATGAAAGGCCGTAGCCAAAAGGATACTGAACAACGCTGTCGTAGCCGGTAACCGTTTTGCTTACGCCGTCGTTATCGAGGACCTCTCGTGAATAACCGTTCCAAAGACCCTCTGCGTCGGCGGTTTCGTACCACTTATACCCAAGATAAACGCCCTCAATATAGTCGACGAAGGCAGGTGCGGTACGGGTGGAGCTGCCTGCGTTGCTGCCGGCGCCCGTGGGATAAAGGGACTGGCCGTTGGTGTAGTGGCCGATACCTTCCGAGCTGGTGCGCTTAAAGCTGACGTTGCTTGCCATATCGTAAGGATAGGTGTCGGTAAAGTGACCAGACGGAGATACCTCGCCGTAAAGGACGGAAGGGATACCCTCTGCCCCGCGGGTGCCCGTTGCGCCAACCACAAGACAGGCGTCTATACCGGGAATGGTATCGACAAAATCCAACTCCATAGTATTGGTTGAATTAACGATAACTATTACTTTTTCATATTTTTCGCCAACGTAGGTTAAAAGCTCCTCTTCCTCGGTGGAAATTTCAAGGTAATGGCGGCTTTCATCCTTCTTCAGCTTGGCCTTGGCCTTGTACTGGACGCGGGTCGGATCTTCGGTTTCGCCTGCGTGACGGCCGATAACCACGAACGCCGTGTCGGAGTAGCTTTTGGCCCCATCTAAAAGAGCGGCTGTATAATAATCCCCGTCACCCGAAATGCTTGGCTCCACAAGTCTGTAAAATTGATCGTACATGGTGCTGATAGACCCGATATCGCCAAAGGGGGCGCAGAATCTTTCGTACATCTGGGGAAGATCCGTATTGTAATCTATCCCGTAAAGACTGAGGGCCTTGAGAAAATCAATATTTTCGTCCTTGTTGCTGTTTTCAGGCTCAACCTGGCCGGAGCCCGATCCACCGTATACCCAATCGATAGAGGCGTGGCCGAAAACGTTTACCCTGTCGTCTTCATTTTTGTCAAGGGGTAAAACGCCGTTGTTTTTGACCAGAACGCTTCCTTCCTCAACGATCTGCTTTGACAGAGCCTGACCCTCTGCACGGGCGGCGCTGATAGTATTTTTATCCGCTGGGAAGGGATGAAAATTGAGGATTTCCTCAAATAACGATTGCTGTCCCGATATGTTTTGCTCCATTTGGGGCTCAAGCACGATGGCGTTACCTATCACGATAGCGACGATAAGTACGCCTATAATGACCATTTGAACTATATGTCTGGGTTTCATAGATACCTCCATACCCTTTTATTTGCTGACATAATTATACCATCTTGCCGACGATTTTTCAACAAATATCGGTAAAATTTATGCCTAACTTATTAAATTAATATATCTACAGTCAGCTTATCCGGATAAGCAGACACCACCGCCATCACCAAAAAAAGGCCTGCCGCAATAGACGGCAGGCCCTTTATTTTGATGTTTTTTTACTTAAAAAGCTTTGATAATCGCCCTATAGGCGGACTTTTTAAAAAAACTACTGATGAAGGAAGCGAGATAAAAATTCCACGGTGCGCTTTTCCTTGGGGTTGGTGAAAAGCTCGCTGGGGGGGGCTTCCTCCACGATATAGCCGTCGTCCATAAATATTACCCTTGAGGAAATATCCCTTGCAAAGGCCATTTCGTGGGTGACGACGATCATGGTAAGACCGCTTGTTGCAAGGCCCTTGATTACGTCTAAAACCTCGCCGACCATTTCGGGGTCGAGGGCGGAGGTGGGCTCGTCAAAGAGGATGACCTCCGGATCCATACAAAGGGCCCTTGCAATGGCTACCCTTTGCTTCTGTCCGCCGGAAAGCTGTTGGGGCTTGGCGTTGCGGTAGGCCGCCATACCGACCTTCTGAAGATTTTCAAGGGCGATCTGTGTGGCTTCCTTACGGGGCCGTTTGAGAACGACGGTCTGGGGGCGGATACAGTTTTCAAGGGCGGTCATATTGTTGAAAAGGTTGAACTGCTGGAATACCATGCAGGCCTTTGCCCTGTAGGCGCAAAGGTCAAAGCCCTTTTGTGTGATAAGATTGCCTTTAAAGTAAATTTCGCCGCCGGTGGGCTCCTCTAAAAGGTTGATACAGCGAAGCATGGTGGACTTGCCTGAGCCTGAAGAGCCGATTACGGAAACGATCTCGCCTTTTTTGACCTCAAGATTGATGTCCCTTAAAACCTGATGGTCGCCGAAGGATTTTTCAAGGTGAGAAATTTTGATAATATTATCCATTTGTCCCCTCCTTGACCTTTATTTCTGCACGCGGGTCTGATTGGGAGCCGCAAATAGTGTAATTGCCGTCGGTGGAAAGCTTTTTTTCCACAAGGCGCAAAAGCCTTGTTATGGTGAAGGTCAAAATAAGATAGATAACGCAAATGACCGTAAAGGTGGGGAAATATTGCCAGGTCAGCTTATAAATGGTTTCGCCGATGAAGAAAAGCTCCATTACGCCGATGACGGAAAGAACTGACGTGTCCTTTATGTTGATGACGAACTCGTTGGAAACCGAAGGCAAAATATTGCGCATTACCTGTGGGATAAGAACGTGTATCATGGCCTGGAAATGGGTCATACCCAGGGCGTAAGCCCCTTCAAACTGGCCCTTGTCAATGGAGATGATGCCACCCCTGACGATTTCCGCCATGTAGGCGCCCGTGTTTACCGAAACGATAAAGATTGCGCACGGGATGATGGGAAGGGTCGATTTGGTAGCAAAGGCGTAGCCCCAATAAATAACCATTGATTGAACCATCATTGGCGTTCCGCGGAAAATTTCGATATACACGGAAAACAAAACGTTGACCGTCTTTTGTAAAAACCTGACAAACTTGTTTTTGGAAAGCGGAATTGTCCTTACGACGCCGATGGCAAGACCGATAACAAGACCGATAAGCGTTGACGTTATGGCAATAAGAAGGGTATATCCAACACCCATCAAAAGCTGCTGCCAGCCGTTTATGATGATTTTATAGACGTACTCAAAAAACATAATGTATCTTTAGCGGTTAAAAATAATGATATACGTTATTAAAAATTATAAACCAAGGGTCCCTGCAATGGTGATAGCGTTGTCCATCATTGCTACTCTTTCGGAAAGGGTGATGCCTTCAAGAACTTTGTTTACCTCTGCAATGAGGGGTGACTGTTTTACGGCGCCGACTGCTAAGGTTACGTTTGCTAAATCCGCAATTGCAAAGCCGCCAACTGTGTTGTTTTTAAGGGCAACGTAGGTGTAATCTGCGTTCATGGCGCAGTCTGCCTTTGCACCGGGTTCCTCTGCGATATAGCCGTCAATGGTGGAAGCGTTGAGGGCGGTTTTTAAAAGGTCGAAAGATTCCCAAGTGACGGTTTCGGCATTGGCGATCTGGGCTAAAGCGTTTTCGTGGAAGGTTGCTGACTGGGCGGCGATGGTTGCGCCTGCAAAATCGCTTAAGGACGTTGCGTCAGCGTAATCACCGTCTTTTCTTACGACGATAACAAGGTTGGATTCATAATAAGCGTCGGAAAAGTCAATTTCAAGACGGCGGTCGGCTGTTGGGCTCATACCGGCGATAATAAGATCTAAAGCGCCCGATTGAACGGCGGGGATAAGGCTCTTCCACTCGTAGGAGTAAACCTCAAGCTTTTTGCCTAAAGATTCTGCAATCTTCTGGGCGATCATTACGTCGTAGCCGTATGCGTAAAGACCGGGCTGGTTTTTGATGGGAACGGCGCCGTTGTCGTCGTTGAACTGAGTCCAGTTAAAGGGCTGGTAAGCGCATTCCATACCGACGCGTAAAACGTCGTCGCCTGAAGCGTCGCCGCAGGCCGTGAAGGCGCAAAGGGAGGTTGCCATAAGGGCAAGGGTGAGTAAAAGAGTTACTAGCTTTTTCATTTTTATTTCTCCTGAAAAGGTTATTTCGTAAAAAAAACAGTCAAAGCAAGAGCCTCGACTGTATCAAACCGCATAAAAAATAAGTTTTACCAAAACGAAAGCACTCCACAAAACTGTGACAGTTGCAAAGATATTTTCCCTGCACCCAACGGTCGGCCGCTCAAACGGACGGACGTTTCGGCGATAGCACCTTTGGGACTTTTTTATGGACCTTTGAGGATCAAAAAAGCCTTAATCTTTGATATCGCGCCTCTAATCATTCTTGATTTTGACTATTTAGTTTTACGCTAACGATAATAACATTTATCCGTGCGACTGTCAAACGTTTTGCCCCCGTTTTGAAAGGTTTTCTCCGTTTTGTGAAAATTTATATTAATTAATGATAAGAAAACCTGCCGGGAAAGGCAGGTTTTTGTGCGCCCGAAAGAGCGCGCTGTAATAAAAATAATTGCTTTTTTTAGAGTTTTTGCAGCCTGAAATGCTTAATAATCGACCTATAGACGGGTTTTTGGCAAAAAAACCCGCCGGAACACAGGCCCGGCGGGGTGGAAAATTATTTTTGATTGATAAGATCCTTTAAGGGCTTTATCATTTTTTTATCAAAGGGCGAAAAGCCGTATGGCTGCGGTTTTTATGCCGGGATCGGAATACTCGTCAATTTTAAATACAATGGTGTAAGTGCCTTTTTCCAGGCGGGAAATATATTTTGCTTCAACGCCGCCAAAGGCTGTGTCGGTATAGGTTGGGAAAACTGACGTGCCGTATTTTTTGCCGTTCTGGTCGTACACGGCGAAAAAGTCAGAATCAACCGTGACGAGAAGCTTATAGGCTTTATCTATGGTGAAGGTAAAGGTCGAGGATGAATACTCCGTATTGAGAGATGAAGTGGTTATTGTCGTATACTTGTCCTCGTAAAGGGTAAGAGAGCTGCTTTCAGTCACTCCCTTTTCGTAGCAGACAAGCCTTATCCTCCCCTTAAAGTAATCGTTCATATAAACGGAGGGGCTGTAAGTATAGCTTACCCTATCGAGGGAGTAGGCGTAGATATCTTTGCCATCCACGGTGACAGATTTCCAACGGCTGTAATATTTGCCGTCCTCGGTATAAAATCCGCCGCCGTTGACGTCCATACCGTCAAGAAGCTCGTACTCGACGTAATAGCTGCCTACCTCCGTCGGGGTGATGAGGAAGGTTGCCAAATCGCCGTAAATCACGACGTCCTGCCATTGCTCGGTCAAAGGTAAGGTGCCGGTTGTGGGGGCGCCAACGTATTTTGCAGAGCCTGAATAGGTAAAGGAATCAGCACGGTCGCCGTAGTTTACACATTCCATAGAAAGAACGTAATTTTTACCTGCCTCAAGCACGAAGGCGTGACGGGGCGCCCACGCGCTTTCAACGGGGGCGTCGAGATTGGTGCTTTCGTAAACGTCAATGGCAACGTGATCGTGGTCGCCAAAATCGTAAATACCCGATTTTGTTGGATTAAAGGTCAGAACGTTTACGTCACCGTTGCCCTCGAAAAGGCACTCAAAGGTGTTTTCGTCAAGAATATCACCCGATGGGTCGTAAAGGTCGCCGTAATCCTCGTATATGCGGGAGTCAACCGTTACCGTTACGGTGTCAAGACCGTAAGAAACGTAATTGCTTTTCAAGTAATATAAGCCTGCGGGGAAGTAGTTATCCCTGTCGTAATGACCGTGGACCCTGCCGTCCTCGTTTAAAAGGGTCACCGTCTTTTTGTCGGGGGTAAAGTTATATACGCCGCCTTCAAGAATCCGTATGGGCAAATAGTTGACGACGTCGGGGTGGTCGTAGCCGTAATCACTCGTCGTGTAGGTCTTGTAGGAGAAGGACTTGGTGCTGCCGTCGACCTCGATAAGTCCGTTGTTGAAAAGCTTTGCGTCCTCAAAGCTGTCGGCAAGCATAAACTCGTGAGTTTGGGGCGTGTAAAGCTCAACGGTCGTTACGTTAAGGGCACTTAATTTCTGACTAAGCTCGTAAGTGACGTCGTAATACTCCACTGGATAACGGGGGTCGCTGTGGTGGACGTAAATATAAAAATCAAGCTTGCCGTCGGTGAAATCATATTTGTAGGTCACGACAAACCTGCCGTAGCCGGTGGTTACGCCGTAGCCTGAAAGGGCGGATTTGATCTGATCCTTCCAAAAACCGTCCTGCATATCCCAAAGGCTGACGAAAGCGGTATATTTGCCGTCGTCGGTTTTAAGATAAGTCGCGTTAGCGTCAATAAGCTGCCAAACGGGAGTTGTGTCCTCAAGGACGGTGTCCATATCCATACCGGATCTTTCCGTAAGGACGAGATTTATACCCGACATAAGCATCTGATGGTACCAGCTGCCGCCGTCAAGATAATATTTGCCGTTGCGGGTTTCAAAGCGGGAATTTTTCTTATCAATATAATAATTATAGCCGTTCTGAGATTTCTTTTCGGTCTTGCCGGCGCCGTATATAGAAGTGAGCGTATAGTTGCTTCCTATATAATAAGTGAAGCTTTCTGCCGCTTGAAATGCCGTTTTAAAGACCTCGATCTGAGGGGAAATTTCTTCAATAACCGACACGGAGGCCGACTTTTGCTCTTCAGTGAGGTTTTCAAGCTCGTTTTTTTCCACAGGGAGCAGGGTGGGGATAACGTACCCCTCCACCGCAGACAGGGTAACGCCGACTGACTCGGAATCTATCCTGTATTCGCCGTCAAGCTGAATGGTTGCTTTGTAGCTTCCGTTGGAAATCTTTTCGTCAAAAAGAATATATTGCTCCTGATTGGAGATCTTGAATTTATTATTGCCAAGCCATTGATATACGCGGGTATCAACGTTAAAAAATACCTTGCCTACCGCGTCGGTATAATCTGCCTTGGGAACGATAGCAACGTAAGCAACTGCTTCAGTTACCTCGTCGTAAAAATTATATTCACAGGTAGCGGTGGTCTTTACGTCAAAATAGTCCTCAAAATTTTCCATTGTGAGGGCGACGGCGCCCTTGGGATAATTATTATTGTCGCCCTCCGTGCCGCCGCCTTTTTCGCAGGCAAGCAAAAAAAGCGAACCGCACAAAACCATGATGGCAGCCAAAATATATTTTAAGACTTTCATAATTCCTCCTCGCCGTTAAAAACAAATAAGGCATTTATATAATATACTATTTTATTATACCCCCCCCCCGATTTTGTCAAGGGCTTTCAGGTGTTTGTCAGATATTTTACAAAAAAATAATTTGGCGGGGCAAGAGCTTGCCGCGCCAAAGGTGATTTAGTCTAAATTGATCTTTTCTTGAATTATATATTCCGGACGGGCGCGGACCTCGTCGTAGACGCGGTACAAATACTTGTTGGAAAGCCCGTGAGAAATAAGCAAAAGTCCGCCTATAAGCCCGTTAAACGGGAAAATCCAGGCGACGAGGGGTATGGATACGTCGCAGAGGGTGAGAACGAGAAGGGTCACCGCGGCAACCACCGACAAAAGCGAAATCAAGCAGCCAAGCCTTGTTGAAATTTTAAGAGGAAAGCCGCTAAAAGACAAAAGCCCGTCGTTTGCAAGGGCAACCATCTTTTTTAAGGTGTACTTGGTCTCCCCTGCGGTGCGGGGCTTTCTTTCGTAGTCCACGTAGGTCTGGTTAAAGCCCACCCAGGACTCAAGGCCGCGAAGGTATTTACCGTGCTCGGGCAGGGCGCAGATTATATCAAGGACGCGCCTGTCAAGAAGCTTGAAGTCCCCTGTGTTTTCCGACAGCTGAGTGTTGGATACCTTGGACAAAAATTTGTAATACCCCTTGGCCGTGGATTTTTTAAAGGCGTTTTCGCCCTCCCTTGAGATGCGCCTGCCGTGGACCACGTGGAAGCCTTTTTTCCACTCCTCAACCATGAGGGGGATGACCTCGACAGGGTCCTGAAGGTCGCAGTCAAGCTCCACCGCGGCGTCGCCCGTTGCGGCGCGAAAACCTGCGATAATTGCCGCCTGCTGACCGAAGTTTCTGGAAAAGCTTAAAACCTTGACGCGGACGTCAGCGGAGGAAAGCTCCCTTAAAATTGAAAGGGTGCCGTCGTGGGAGCCGTCGTCAACGTAAATGATTTCGTAATCAAAATCCTCTTTATCCAAAACTGCCGTTGCGCTGAGGTAAAAGTCTCTTACGGTCTGGGCCTCGTTATAGCAAGGCACGATAAGACTAATCTTCATTATTATCCCCTTCGGCGGTGTCCGAAGCGCCCTCTTGCGAGGTCAAATCATCGGCTATAGGCCTGTTATCGTCAATTTTTACATCTGTAGGAGCAGTTTCGGGCTGAGCCGTTAAAGCGGCCTCGGTGGCGGCGATACAGTCGTCAACGACGGGAGAGTCCGCAGAAGCTTCAGTGGCCTCAACCGGAGGTGTAACGGTATCGTTGCCGTCTAAAGAGGAAGGGCCCTCCGCAGGCTTGTCCGTTTTGGGCTTGGAGATAATGGCGGGGCCCTCTACCACGGTATGGGGCTGAGGAGCCTGCTCCTCGCGGCGTGGGTTTTTGCGAAAAACGAAAGTACGGCGGGTGGTGAAGTTGTAAACAAGGACCACGAAGGTCATGAATATCTTAACGATCCACTCGTTAATGCCCAACCAGCCGAAGAATAAAAGCATGCCGACCTCGTGCAAAATAAGGCCGCCCGTGCTGAAAAGGGCAAAGGTGATTATACCCTTTGCCGATCTGGCGAAGGTGCTTTCGTTGAACACGAACAGTATTGAAAACAGATAGTTTATCACAAGGCCAAAGATAAAACCAAGGCCTGTGCCGACTATTGCCGCAAGGCCGGTGGGGTCCTCTGCCGAGCCAAAGAAAACGCTTATAAAGCTGTCGTAGCGGTCGGGCGCAAGCACGTACATGGTGATGCCCATGACTAAAAAGTCGAGTACGGTTGACACACCGCCGACAAGTAAAAATCTTGTTATTTCACCTAAAAGTGTTGGCTTTTGTATAAAGTCTTTAATCTTTCCCATACCTTTTTAAAACCTCTTAAGTGTGACCAAAAACCCAAAAAAGTGGGGCAATAGGTCGGTTAACGCCCGTTTCACGCGCGTAAGGGAACATTTTTGGCCCTTTAGGCCTTGTCAAAAACCTTTGAAAGGTCTTGAAGCATTTTTCTTATACCGATATGCTGTGGACAAGCCCTTTCACACTCGCCGCAGCCGATACAGGCTGAGGCAGGGGCGCTGCCGTTTCTTAAAACCTCGCCATAGTGCCAATGGGGACGGTCGTGGTCGCCAAAGGTCAAAACAGCGTTATAGCCCTTGAAAACAGTCGGGATATTTATGCCCACGGGACAGCCCTTGACGCAGTATTTGCAGTCGGTGCAAGGGACTGTTTTGGTTGTGCGGAAGACCTCGTTTATCCTGTTGAGGGCGGAAAGCTCCTCTTCGCTTAAAGGCACGGCTTTGTCAAAGGTGGCAATATTGTCGTCAAGCTGGGACATATGATTCATGCCCGAAAGGACCATGCCTACCCCGTCAAGGCTTAAGTTAAAGCGCATAGCGTAAGAGGTCGGCGTGCCGCCCGAAAGGGGCTTTAAAATATCAGCGGCCTCCTTTTTGAGGGTGGACAAAATACCGCCCTTGACGGGCTCCATAACGATAATTTCCTTGCCGTGACGGCGGGCCACCTCATAGTTGGGACCCGATAAAATCGCAGGGTCGTCCCAGTCGGCGTAATTTATCTGCAGCTGAACGAAATCAACCTCCGGATGGGCGGATAAAAGCTCCTCTAAAAAGTCTGGGCCGCCGTGGAAGGAAAAACCGAAATATCTTATCTTGCCTTCCTTTTTAAGCTTGGCGCCAAACTCAAAGCAGCCAAAGCGGTTAAGGGCATCCCCGCGGGAGGGCTGAAGGCTGTGTAACAAATAATAGTCAACGTAGTCTACCCCAAGGCGGGCAAGCTGCTCCTCAAACATCATCTGAGGGGTAAAGCTGTCGCTGAGAAGCCACGGGGCAAGCTTTGTTGCCACCACGAAGCTTTCACGGGGGTAGCGTTTGGCAACGGCCTCACGGAAGGCGACCTCCGCTCCGTCGTAAACGTAAGCCGTGTCAAAATAGTTATACCCTGCCGACATGAACCTGTCCACCAACGGACAGAGCTTGTCAAGATCGATCTCGCCGTTGGTTTTTTCAAGGCGCATAAGACCAAAGCCAAGCTTTTTGTCACCGAAAATGCTCAACGCAAAGCCCCCCTTTTTTACATAACGGGCATGACTTCAACGGGGATCTCTTCAACGATCTTTACGTCAAAGGCCCCATCAAGGCCGCAAACGGTTGAAACGGCGTAATGCCTGTTTTTGGCGCCGATGGGAACGAGGATCGTGTTAGCCTCCTCATCATTGGGGAGTAAAACGGTAAGCTCGTGAGCGTCGAAGTTAAGGCGGTAGGTGCCCTTTTCGCCGTTGGCAAGCTTGCCGACGACAACGCCGTCGATAAGAACGCGGTAATGGGTGAAGGAGCCGCAAAGGGACTTCTTTCTGGTGACGGTAATAAGCTTGGTCTGCCCTTCAAAATCCTCTCTTACGATGGGAGAGGGCTTGCCGTCGCGGTAACCCACCACGCCGATTTCGTTGGGTTGATTGTTTTCCATAAAAATACCTCTAAAAAAATAATGATGATGAAAGTTAATATTTATATACTATTTAATTATATTATAAAAACGCGGGTTTGTCAATGCTTCTTAATGATAAGCTTGAAAACGGGCGCGCATTTTTTTATCAGGGCCTTGCCTAAGAAGAATAGTCTGTTTTTTAAGCGAAAGCCGCCCCTGTTTTTTGGTAAAAATGGCAGATAATCGGCTTATAGCTAAGCTTTTAAAGTCAGGGCGAGATTTTTGACAAATTTGGACGGCAAAAAAGCATTACGGGGTTTTTGCAAGATAGCCCTTGATTTTAAGGCTCAAGGACAAAAGAGGTTTTAAAAGGGGCAGCAAAAGAAGTCCTATGACCACGTTAAAAAGGGTATGAAAGGCCGCGCAGGCGCCCCCTGCCGTTTTTGAAAGGGTCAAAAGGATGAGGGATAGCTCCTCGCCGAAAAAGACCATTGGAACAATGGCAACCACTGCAGAAAGGATATTAAAAACCAAATTGAAAATTGCGGTCGTAAGCCCGTTGCCCTTAAGGCGTCCGGCCAAAAAAAGGGGGGCCACGCAGGAGCCGACGTTGGCACCAATGACGTAATAGATAATGGACTTAATACTGACAAGTCCGCCACCGGACAATATGACCAGCATTGCCGTCACCACGGAGGAGCTTTGACATATTGCCGTAAGAAAAAAGCCGTTTAACAGGCATATAGGCGGACTTTTTATTGAAAGAGCCGCACGGAACCAGCTGTAACCGTAAAAGCCGCTTACCGCCCTTGACATAACGTCCGCACCCAAAAATATAAGGCAAAAGCCAACGAGGCTGTTGCCGGTTTTTTTAAAGCGTTCTCCAAAGGCAAGGGGTAAAATCAGGCCCAGAAGGCCGATGATCCCCGATACCGCCGAAGGGGAAAAATCGCCGCCCACGCCACCGAGGGAAACAAGCTGCGCGGTAACGGTCGTGCCCATGTTCGTGCCGACGATCATTGCGCAGGCGTTTATAAGGGGCAAGCCACCCCCTGCCACCATTGAAGCCAGCATAACGTTGACCGCAGTTGAGCTTTGGGTCACCGCTGACATAAGACCCCCTACCGCCACGGCGCCCAGGGGATGGCGTGAGGACCTTTCCAAAAGGCCCCTTGCCCTGCCGGCAAAAAGGTGGGAAAGATTGTCACAAATGAGCCTTAGCCCTACGGCAAAAGCGGTTATACCGCCCAAAAGGTGGCAAAGAGAAATAAACGCGCCCATGAAAAAACCCCTTGTATAATATATACGCCAAGGGGGATAGCTTATTATAACTATTTTAAAAGGTTAAATCTTTTTGCCGAGGCGCAATCGGCCTCTACGATGACGGATATTTTGCCGCCGTCGCCGCTAATTTTTAAGGTGACGGGGCGGTTCAGGGTAAAATACTGACTTAAAAGCCTTTCGGCGTCGCGTCGGATGATCTCCTTCATACCGCTGCTTACGCCCAGCCTGTCAGACTCTATAACCTGCTTTACCCTGCTTATCTTGCTTTTTAACATAAATCACCCTCAGGCCTTTTTGCGGAAGTTGCGGCGGATGCTGCCGTAAAAGCCGCGGTAATAGACCGTTGCATCGTATATTTTTTTGCCTGTACCGTTTAAATTTGCGGCAGTCATTTTAAAGGCGCGGCCTGCCCTGCCGCCGTGAAGGTTAAAGCCGTCGCATAAAAGAAGTCCGTCGTCCTCGGGGATAACACCTATGACGGGGGTCTTTAAAATGGATTCTATCTCCTTATAATCCATCTCGTCACCGGTTGCAACCAGGTCGCCGCGGACACGGTTGACGATACAAAAGACGTTTTTAAGCCGGTAGCTTTTTAAAAGAGATATTACCTTGTCCCCGTCACGCATAGACGAAAGGGTTGGGGTAACGACGACGATAACCTCGTCAGCGGCACATACACCTCGGTGAAAGCCCCTGTCAATGCCGGCGGGGCAATCGTACAGGACGTAATCAAAGCGGGTGGAAAGACCCTCCGCAAGGTATTTTACGTTTTGGCCGGTTACCTCCTTATCAAGGGTATGCCGCGACGGTATGACGGAAAGGGTTGGGGTGCAGGGAATGATCGTTTGCCTTACGCGGCATCTGCCGTCAAGGACGTCCTTTACGTCATAGACCACCTTGTCCTCTACCCCCATGATAAGATCAAGATTGTTAAGCCCGAAATCAAGGTCCATACAAACGACCCTTTGACCAAGGCGTGAAAGCGCGTAACCAAGATGGGCGCATACCGATGTCTTGCCGACGCCGCCTTTGCCGGACGTAATTAAAATTTTTCTTGCCATAAAGCCCCCTTTTTGACCAATATACCACATAACGTATGTCGTTTTTTGTGACAAAATAAGGTTTTTGGACATTTTTTGTCTTAGGCAAAAAAGCTTGTTAAAATAAGAAAAAGCCCCTTTAAGGGCTTTTGATTTTAAGACTAAAAAAGCTTATGGGGTGGCGCCTTCTGGGGTGTCGTTATGGCAAAGGGCGAGGGCAATTGCCGCATAAAAGCTTGGATAGACGTTGAACATATGGTTATCCAAAAGGCTGCCAAAAAGCAGGGCCATAACGGTTGCACCCAAAAATACGCTGTAAAAATTGCGCTTTTTGAAAATGATCTCAATGGTCTTTACCCTGTACAGGCAGTAGCCGAATATACCGAAAACGCCGCAGGTTGAGGTTATCTCTATAATGGTGTTATGGTAAAACCCGGGGAAAAATCCCGTGTAGGAATTTAGCCTGCTGGCGTAAAAGCCGCTGCCAAACCATGGGAATTTAATAAACTCCTCTATGGCGGCGAGCCAAAGATCAAAGCGTCCGCTGCTGCCCGATTGGATGTTGACAAGGCGGTCAAAAAAGTCCATTGCACGGTCAAAGAAGATAAAAACCACCAAAATAACAATAGCCGCAAGGCCTGCCGTCATCAGGGCGTAAAGCTTTTTTAAGGGGGCCTTTGACAAAATATAAATTATGGACAAAAAGGCCAGCAAAAATGAAACGAGTATGGCGGAGCGGCAAAGGGAAAATACCGTCGCAACAAGGTTGAATAAACACAGCAAATAAAAAATAACGCCGCGCTTTAAAGACCTTTCTTTAAAGCAGAAATATACGTTGGCGGGCAAAAGGACGGTAAGTATGCCGCCAAGATTGTTTTGTATGCCCCAGCCCATAAAAAGCTCGCTTTTGGTAACGATACCGTCGGCGAAGGCTCCGTTTGAGATATAGACGTAAACAAGCTCTGAAACCAAAAGGCCGTTTATGACCATACAGGTCTTGAAAAAGTGGTCTATAGTCTTTTTATCACGAGAAAGATTGTGGTAAAACACCAGGTACACAAGGTACCAGCAAACGATACATAAAAGGGCGATAATAAGATTTTTAGGGGTGTAATCAGGATTGCCGATGCCGTTGAGCATAAGGCTTATGATAAGGGGCAAAACCCACCACCCCAGACTGTTTTTTTTGGTGAAAATGGGCCTGACGCCGCCCCAGATGACAAATCTTAATATAAAGACGGCCACCATAAAGACCCCCAGCCCAACGATATAGGGCACGGCATTTTTGTAGTAATCGGAGTATATCGCCAAGGCCCCTGCCATATGAACGTGGCGAGGCGACACGATAAACAAAAATGACAAAAGAGGCATGAAAAGCGGTTTAAGGTCGCTGCAGACAAGAAGAGCCACGGCAAGCATAAGCAAAATGACGGTTTCGCCGATAAGCTCCTGCCCGAGGGCGTAGGAAATGAAAATTATTACGGCGACCGCAATGGGATATATTATGCCGTCGTAAAAACGCCTGAGGCCGTCAAGGTTTTTATTTGATTGTATAGCTTGTCTTAACGACCTTTGCATAAAAAAAGCCCTCCTTAACGGGCATATTATACGCCCGTTAAGGAAAAAGCGCAACTGTTTTTTGATGATTTTGTCCTTTTTTGTCTGTTTTGGGGCTGCTTTGACCGTTTTTTAAGCTTTTAATATATTTTTGACAGCAAAAAAGGATATTATACCTTTTGTCAATTATCCCGGTGCGGTGTAAGGATTTTGCTTTTAACATAATCCCAAAAGCTTAGCTATAAGCCGATTATCTTGCAATTAAAGTTGTTTTTTACGCACTTTCCCACACGGGGTAAAGGGTGGTGCCGTAAGGCACGACGGGCGTCTTGTCGGCCTTTGGGTCGTCGGGCCAGCCGTCACCCGTGTAGGATAAAAGCTGCTCCATCGTATATACGACGGTGCCGTCCCTTTCCGTCGCCCAGCCCTTAAAGGTATAGCCGTGGCGCACCGGCTCGCTGTTATACGGCATCCATTGATGCAACTGAGGCACCTCCGTATACGTTAAAGCTTCAACGTAAACGTCCTCCCCGTCGTAGTTAAGCTTGCAATTTAAAAATAATTTGCCCGTAATAAAGCTGTCCGTTGCATCTAAGATTGGATCGCCCCACATTGTATCATAGCTCGTGTACCACCCGACGGGAATTTCAGTAGCGTCAGTATATACCGTTCCGCAAAATGCCCCCTGATCTATCGTTTTAACAGTTGAAGGAAGAATAATTGATAAGTTTTTACCGCCAAAAGCCCCTCCGCCAATTGTTTGCACGCTTTGAGGAATAATTACCTCCCCAAGGTTTGTGCTGGCAAAAGCCCCGAATCCAACGTTGATCAAGCCTTCGGGAAGATTAATGCTTTTTAAGCTTTTGCAAGCTTTAAATGCCATTTCTTTTATATCGGTAATGCCTTCGTGTAAAACTATTTCTTCAAGGGCGTAGCAATACGCAAACGTTTCACTTTCAATAACAGTTACACCTGCGGGGACGTTTATACGCTTTAAATCATAACAACCGCCAAACGCACGATTTCCTATAAAGTAAACGCTGTCGGGCAAAAGCACCGCGGTGACAGATCCCACACGAAAAAAAGCTCCTCCAACAACGGACGTTACGGGCAAGCCGCCGTACACGGAAGGGACGATAATCTTTTTTACCGTTCTTTCACCAAGGTTTTGAGCAGAATCATCCAGATAAAAAGAATAGCTTTTTCCGTCATCGTTAAGCTTGAATTTTTCATAATTATCGGGAAGCCCCTCTATTTCGTATATAAACAGCTCTGACGTTTTCGGCTTTTTCGTACTCCTTAAGGATGGATATGCCGTGACCGTAATGTTGTAATCCTTATACCTGTCCGTGATAAAGAAAATATCCAGTTGGGTGTCGGTAGCTTCATATTCCTCACCGTCAATATTGACAACGTAAAGGCTTGCATTTTTGCACCCGTCCCAGGTGAGTATGCCCGTGTCCGACACGGCAAGGTTTTTTGGCGGGGAAAGCCTTGTGGACCAAAGGGCGGCAAAGACCCCCGCTGCAGCCAAAAAGCCGCAGGCGCAAAATATGACGATAAGCTTTTTTGTTGATTTTTTCATATCTGTGTCCCCCTTATGTGGGCTAAAAATTAAATAAGCTTAAATGTTTTTTGCTTTAAAAAGTAGGCCTATAGGCCGATTACCTTGATTTTTATCCAAGAGCCCCTTTGGGCCGCCCCGCCTTTGGCGGCTCGGCTTTTGTTGCTTGTAACGATAATCTTTATCTTAACGCTGATGCTGACACGGTTTAGCCGAAAACCTCGCCCATATCCACGTCGTCAATAATCATTTCCTTTGTGCAAATCATCCACCCCCCATCACCAAACGGGGCATCTAAAAATGTGACATCACACAAGCTTTCCCAATTATCATATACGGAAAGGTCCTCGTCAGATAAAAAATCTACTATAACGTCGTACAAAAGACCACTTATATATCCTCCAAGATAAACGTAATCCTCGCTGTAAGCGTCTAATGAGTACCCTTGTGTATTAAATACGTATATCGGGAAGGTTGCATCCGTTGCCATACGCACGTCAATCATAAAGTTTATCCAGCTTTCAGCTATGGTTGAACTCACCCCATTGGTTGAGCCAACAACGTACACGTGCTGATTGTCCACGTAATAATCATAAAAATCCGTCATTGTGCTTTCGTTCCACATGCCAACAACGCTTTGCGCGATCGGATCATAGTAGCTGTTATTTTCGCACTCACAAAGAATTTTTATGTTTCTGTTTGAAAGCACCGTTTCCATATTGTCGACTGAAAGCTCAGTTTCATAAGCATCCTGTAAAAAGGGCAAAAGATAATCATTAATAAACGGGCCGGCGTTTACCATAGATTCCATTACCGCGCCTGAAATTTGTTTGTCTAAAACAAAGGTGCAGTTGCTTATTTTCGCGGCACCGCAATCTTCAGTTGCATAATAAATAATTGATGATGCAAAAGGATAAAAAATATCTCTGTTAACAAAAATATCCACGTAGTTCAAAAAAGCATCGCTTTGCCAGAAATCATCATCTAAATCAGCAATAAACATGATTTTACATCCGTTACTTTTTAATAAGGCGAAAATTTCACCTAAAAGCCCGGTAAAGTTTGCCCAATAAAAGTTGTCAAAATACTTATCGCTGCTTGTTTCAAAAATAACGTATTGGTTTTCGATGGTGGCAAAATACTCATTGCCGTATAAATAGGTTATGTTATTTTTAAAAGCGTCGGTAAATAACATGTTGGCGTTATTTTGATATTGTAAAACAACGTTGTCAATAACACCGTCTGCAAGTAGTCTGGAGCAATAGGTTTGTGACGTTGCATTATCACTGAAATAATAAACTGTATCAAAATCGTCGGCATAAGCCTTTAAAGTGTCGTCATTTTGTAAAGAAAGGAAAGAAAATCCAACAGCAAGCATTAAAATGACAGAAATAATAGAAAAAACTTTTTTATTGGTTTTTTGTTGATTTTTCATAATAATTTCTCCTTTTTGATTTTTTTAAATAATGAAAACGCTTACAACTTTAATTTTTACAGCCCATTGGTGTATACCTCCGTTTTTAATTGCTATTTATCATACGTTTTTATCTTTTCCCAAATGGGGTAAAGGGTCGTGCCGTAGGGTACGATTGGTTGACGTACCGGCGAGTACTCGTAAGGCCAGTTGTGGGGGGGTGTTTTACTTAAAAGCTGCTCCATTGTGTATTCCACCTTAGTGTCACCTTTTTTTGTTGTCCAGCCGACAAAGGTATAACCCTTGCGATACGGACCGCAATCAAAGCCCCCGTCAAATGTGGAGTAATCGGCTAAACATTCTGTCCTGGTATGCGTGAGAGAGGTAAGATACATATCTGCACCCGCCCCCTCAAAGGTGCAATTTAAAAATATGGGATTACTTGGTGATTCATCTAAAAGACCGTCCTTTACTACACTCCAATTGGCGGGGATTGTTTTCGCATCGGTGTAAATTACTCCCTTAAGAGGTCTATTATTTGCAGTGCTTGAATAAAAGGCGGTAGAGGGACAAATAATGGGCATTGGGGTATTGCCTATAAAATAATCAAATGAAGAAGCAGGCAAAACGGACCCGTTGGGCGAAACGGTAAAATGATCAATAGCATTGCCGTAAAAAACATCAAAATCCACATTGGTATTACCCTGAAAGTAAATTTCTTTTAACTGACAGCCGAAAAATGCGCGGTCATAAACGTCACGGAGAGATTCCGGAAAGATTATTTTACCTAAGGACATACAGCCCAAAAAGGCCTCCTTCCCTATTGCATTTAAGTTTTCAGAGAATCTTATCCTTTGAAGGTTTTTATCGACAGCAAAGGCTTCGCTACCTATATAGGTAATACTGTCGGGGAGGAAGACTGAAGTCAGGTCCTGCCTGCTTTCAAAGCCAAAGCCTGCAACACCCGTAACGGGCTTGCCGTCGTGACTTGACGGAATAATGACCTTGCCGCTGACCGCAACGTCGGGATTGAGGGCGACGTTAAAGCCGCTTTCATCGGACTTTAGCGTAAATATAAAGGCGTCTTCGGGAAGGGCC
>JAZOCB010000017.1:0-100946 GCA_045596265.1 Christensenellaceae bacterium | reverse complement strand
ATCATCACAAGCCTCGTTGCAAAACATTGCATCATAACCATGCTTCATACCGTCAAAGACGGTAAATGTTTCGCCTGTTAAAATGTCTTTTGCAATTATTAAACAAGGATATTCGGCATCCACGATATATGGTGTTTTTTTGATTTTTACAGTGTCTCCGTAAAAGTATATTTCCAAATTTGTGTTTCCTGCGGAAGAAGTAAGTATGCCGACAGTAGCGTCTTTTTTCGTTTTAACATTAGCAATATGATTTTTCAAATAGTAAGGAATCATTTTTGTTCTCCTATATTTTCAACATGTTATATTAAACAGATGTAAATTGAAGTTTCGAGTTTTGCTCAAAAATCACAGTTGTCTGTTAGATTTTGATTTAACAGTCGTAATAGAAGCAATCAACATTCTTCTGATCTTACCACACCTGTTTCGCAAGGATTTGAAAGTGAACTCATCAATAATACCACTCTTACACAAAACACTAAGCCAAGTTTCGGTTTCGTTTGCTTCCTTTTGAGCAATCTCTAACTTATGTACGAAATCCGCGTTGCTTTCGGCATATTTTGCTTCTGCAATGTTTGCGCTGATTGAGGAAGCGGAACGAATAAGTTGCTTTGTGTATTCGGGTCGTCCCTTTATTTTTGAACACAATTCAGTAATCTCAACTGCAAATTCAATCGCGAGTTCGTGTGAGGTTTTTGACATAAATACTCCTTTGTCCGCTAACGCGGAGTGATATAGACGGCGTTGCCGTCATGATATAGCGCAACTGCGTCGCGCGTGATATGCTTTCTCTCGCAAGCGTGATATAACCTCGCGTTGCTCGGCGTGATATGCGCACTTTGTGCGCGTGGAACACCATCGCCTTACGTCGCGCAAGCGACATATCACGCACCCGAAGGGTGCATATCACGAACGCAAAGCGTTCTATATCACGCGCCGTAAGGCGTTATATCACGTCGCTTTGTCTTACCGCGTCAGACAAACGACAGATTCAACGTGCTTTGTCTGTGGAAACATATTAAACAAAACCGTGTTTTTTATTGTGTAATCCTGATAAATGTCGGGCAATAGGTCGGTTATCGTACCATTTTGAGGATTTATCTTGCCAAGTAAAATGCCCACGTCGCGAGCCAGGCTTTGGGGGCTGCACGCAACGTAAATAATTGAATCAACTAAATTTTCTTTAAGGGCGAGTAAAATTTCTTTATCGACGCCCTTTCTGGGCGGGTCTAAGATAACGACGACCTTGTTGCCGTCTTTTTTTGCGTTTTTAATAATATCGGGCAAAACACTTTCACAAGGTGCGCAAATATTTTGCATTTTATCACTTAAGCCGTTTGATTTTGCCAAGCCGTCAGCCGCGTCAACGGCTTCTTGAATAATTTCGACGCCGATTACCCTTTTAGCTTTTTTGGCAAACATTGCGCTAAGCACCCCTGCCCCGCTATATCCGTCGATAACGATAGTGTCTTCATCCACGTCCGCACAGGATAAAACGTGGCTGTAAAGAAGCTTTTTGACCTCTTCGTTAACCTGCATAAAGGACTGGGGCCCGATTTGGTACTTTACGCCGAACTCCTCAACGTCGATATAGCCCTTGCCGTAAACAAGGCTGAACTTATCGCCAAGGATCACGTTTGAATCGGTTTTGTTTACGTTTAAGTATAATGAAAATTTATCAAATTTAGTCAAAAGTCGGCCTATAAGCCCGTTAACGGCCTTAAAGGTGTCACCGTTTATAACAAGCGTAAAGATAAACTCGCCGTTTATCTCCCTTGCGACCATATGCCGGACCAGGCCTTTTTTAGTTTCATCATCATAGCAAGAAACCTTATATTGGGCGATAAAATCCTTTAAAACGGAAATAAGCTCTGTTGCCCACTGGGGGTGAATGGGACAGGAATCCAGCTCCACGATATTGTGAGTGCCTTCCCTGAAAAACCCGATTTTGACCTCGTTATTTATACTGCGGATAGGAAGCTGAAGCTTATTGCGGTAGCCATAGTGATTTTCACCGCTGACGATTTTATCAACGGATACTTCAATACCGGCAATCTTTTTAAAGCAGTTTTCAACCGTTTGGGTCCTTATTCTGTCTTGCGCGTCAGCCGACGCGTGCTGAAGCTGACATCCGCCGCATTTATAAAATACGTCGCATTTTGGGGTTACCCTGTCGGGTGAAGGGGTTATGACCCTTTCAAGCTTAGCGTAGGCAATATTGCCATTTACCTTTAAGATCTTAACCTCTACACACTCGCCACATAAACAATAAGGCACGAAAATTGTCGTGCCTAAATGGTGAAGTATACCTTCACCGTTATAACCTATTGAATCGCAAATACCCACCAATAAGTCGTTCTTCTTCATATTTTTACCCTAAATCAAATCTTTAGTTTCTTAATAAGGCGGTCCATTGCCTTCTGGAAATATTCCATCATATAGTCGTATATGAAGAATACAACAGCGCCGCCGAAGATTATTATGTAAAGCATGTATTTGGTGAAAAATTCATGCTCGGTCACAAACATTTGCGTCAAAAAGTAGCATGCAACCAATGTGGCCACAAACCATACGTCCTTTATTGCAAATAAAAGGATCTTATTAAAGCCCCTCTCCCTTCCCCACATATTAACAATGGGATGAAAGCCAAAGAACAGGAGAAAGGGTAAGGCTGTTTCCAAGGCGGCCTTGGTGAAGACCAAAAAGGTCAGAAGCCCCCCTGCGATCACCGCGAGAAGCGCACCCTTTTTTGTACCCTTGGAAAGTGGCAGCATTACAGCAAGGGCTGACAGAAAAATACTGCTTAAGCTAAGGCTGGGGAAAAGGGCGCCTACACATAAAAATATTACTATAAAGGCGGCCGTTACCGCCGAAAGCGCAATCGCCTTTGAAAGCTTCATTTTTTACCTGCAGTTACACAAGCAGTTAAGACACATGTTGCAAATAGCCACGCGGCAGCAGAACTCCCCACAGCTTTCGCCACCCATCTGAGGCTCGCCACCGGTATATCCGCCGGAGGATGGCGCGCCCTGATTACCGCCGCCCGTGGTGCCGGAACGGTTCCAGTCGGCGCCGGGGCCGGGGCCGGTCATCTTTTTGACAAGCTTGTCGTAAGCGGTTTTGTACTTTGCGTTGTCGGCTTCTAAATTTAGGGCGATCTCCAGCTGCTTTTTGCTTTCGTTCATCCAGCCCTTTTTATAAAATACCACGGCCTGCAAATAGTGCCACTCGCCGTTTCTTTCGTCAAAGGAATCCAAAAGGTCCTGGGCCTTTTTAAGGTCGCCGCCCTTGATGGCCTCGTCAACCTCCTTAAACTTGGAGATGGCCTCACCGCTGCTGTGCTCGCGACGGTATTTGACTATTTCATCGTAAGCGTTGTCAATCTCGGTAAGCTTTTTAGCGGCCTCATTACCCTTTTCGCCCTCTAAAAATCTTTCCTCCTGGTACTTTTTACGCAGGCCAAAATAAGCTTCTGAAAGCTCCCTGTCCGTTGCGTATTCTGTTATACCTAAAATTTGGTAATATTTTTCCATTATTAACTCTCCGTAAAAACCTATTTGCCCTCGAGGACCTTTTTCGTCTTCATAGGGAGGCCCCTTAAAAGCACGTTTTTGATAAGATCGCTGTTAAAGGCAAAGGTTATCTTTTCAAGACTTTGGGCGATGCTTGTAAAAATCTCACCCATCATAAACATTATGTCCGCGTCGTTGTTTTTTATTAACGACTGCAAATTTTCCGCACCAAACCGCTTGACAAGGGGGTTATATTCACCGCTTTTTACGTCCTTGTCATAATCGTCAAGGGCGTCGATGATATATATCCACTTGCCCAGATAGAAAAACACCCTGTAGGTATCCTCCGTGGCCCTGTCGCCAAAAACCACGTCGGAAATTTCCGCAAGCATAAGGCTGAACTTTTCCGCAACCCTGTCAATAACGCCGTCGTCGTCGGCTTCAAGGTTGCGAAGCTCCTCATAGCGGGTGGCGACGATCTTATCCACCTCTGGCATCAACGCCTTAGCCTTATTGTAGCCTTTTTTTAGCAAAAGACCCTTTAGTCTTCCCTTTCCGCTGTCAAAGCGGTCGTCGCTTATTTTGTACCTTGCCAAAATAACGTTGACGGCGGCAAGCTTGTCGGTAAGATCGTCACGCTTTTGTATTGGCCTTTTGGTAATGGGGTGAATGATGCAATGGGATCTTTTTATCTCCACGTCCACACCTAAAAGGTTGTGGGCAAAGCAGGACAAAAAGGCAACGTCGTAGGTAAGCGACATCCTTGCCATCTGTCCGCAGGTTGCCCCGATGGACTTGCAAACACCACAGTAAAGCGCCCGATACAAAACGTCGTCCTTTTTGTATAAATAAGGGTCGTCGGGCTTAACGTATCCAAACATATGTTATCCTGATCATATAAAAATCACAGCCTGATAAGGCCAATCTTTTTATATACCTTTGAAATCATTTTATAGGCAAGTCTGCCTGCTTTTTCTCTTCCGTCCTGTAAAACGCCGTTAAGATAATCCTTGTTTTTAAGAAGGTCGGCAGTTCTTTCCTGAATGGGGCGTAAGCCTTCAACGACGGCCTCGCCAACCTTGAGCTTAAAGTCGCCGTACCCTGCGCCCTCAAATTGGCGCTGAGCGTCTTCCAGGCTGCAGCCGGCAAAAAGGCTGTAAATGGTCAGAAGATTTGATACCCCGGGCTTATTTTCCACGTCGTAGCGCACGCAGGTCTCACTGTCGGTGACGGCCCGCTTAAACTTTCTTATAACGTCGTCGGGCTTATCGGTCATGGAGATAAACGCGTTTAAATTTTCGTCCGACTTGGACATCTTTTTAAGGGGGTCCTGAAGGCTCATGACACGTGCGCCTACCTTGGGGATAAGGGGCTCCGGCACGGTAAAGGTGGGGCTGTATCTGTTGTTGAACCTTATGGCAAGATCCCTGGCGATCTCAAGATGCTGCTTCTGATCGGCGCCGATGGGAACAAAATCCGTGCCGTATAGCAAAATGTCCGAAGCCATCAGCACGGGGTAATCCATAAGCCCCATATTGACGTTTTCGGCGTGCTTTTGAGATTTGTCCTTGTACTGGGTCATGCGGGCAAGCTCCCCGGGGTAAGTCATAGTGTTGAGGACCCAAGTAAGCTCCGCATGGGCGGGGACGTGGGACTGGGCAAACACGATTGATTTTTCCGGATCGATGCCGCAGGCAATGTAAAGGGCAAGCAGCTCGTAACTCCTCTGACGGAGCTGGGCAGGGTCTTGCTTGACCGTCAGGGTGTGAAGGTCGGCAAGGGAGTAAATACAGTTGAAATCGTCCTGAAAGGACACCCAATTTTTAATGGCGCCAACATAGTTGCCAATGGTGGGGATACCGCTTGGCTGAACGGCGCTGAACATTATCTTCTTTTCCATAAACAAAAAAACGTAAATAAAATTTTAAGTGGGGACAAGACGGTCGCCCCCACTTTTTAAGCATAAATTATCCTACGTACTGCTGTGCGCTTTCGGGAAGCTCTTCAGGTAAAACGCTCATCGTGAGAACGGCGTTGAAGCCGTATTCTGCTTCAAGCTGCTTTAAGACGGTCAGTAAAGATTCTACTGCCTGCCCGTCGGAGCCTATTATCCTGCATACGCCGTCAATGTAAAGATATTCAATATCGGCGTTGCCGGCGAGAAGACCCTTGATAAAGCCCGTGAAAGCTTCGACGGTCTGCACACCGAATTCCTCTGCGTAAATGCAGCGTACCTTAAAGTCCACCTTAACGGTGTTGAACCTTTTATCCGTAATAAAAACTATGTCGCCTTTTGCGGTCTCAACGGCTTGGTTTAAACGCTCTAAAATTACTTTTGTCTTGCCAGTGCCCTTTGGCCCGCAAATAAGTTGAATCATGGTTAATTTCCTCCACTAAATAATAACTAACTATATAATAACTTATTTTTGCAATAATTTCAAGGGTTTTTAACAAAAATTAAGTGAAGATATGTATAAAAATATATAAAAACCGGCCATTTTTGCAATTTGGAGGGGTTTTTAGTCAAAAACGGGGTGGCTGGTATAAAAATTTTAATATTTTTTCACCTTGATGACTGTTTTTTAAGCCCACGGGAAAAATCCGACCGTAAAGACAAAGGGAACGGGGATCTTTTTTATTTTATCCGTAAAAAGGGTCACAAAAGGCAACAAAAAAAGCCCGATTACCGCCAAAAAAGTGGCGATAACGGGCTTATAGACGGGTTTTTGTTATTCCTGCTCACCGGACAGCTTGGCCTCTCTATCGGCGATCTGTAAAGCTTCGACCATTTCTTCAATGTCGCCCATGATGAATTCGTCAAGGTTGTACATCGTCTTGTTGATGCGGTGATCGCTTACCCTGCCTTGAGGGAAGTTATACGTGCGGATCCTTTCGGAGCGGTCGCCCGTACCAACCTGGCTGCGCCTGTTTTCGGAATATTCGTTCTGGTACTTGGTGTTGTAGTAGTCAAACACACGGCTCTTCATGACCTTCATGGCCTTTTCGCGGTTTTTGGTCTGGGACCTTTCGTCCTGACAGTTTACGACGATACCCGTCGGGATGTGAACCATCCTTATGCAGGACTCGGTCTTATTGATGTGCTGCCCGCCTGCACCCGACGAGCGGCACGTTTCGATAATAAGATCCTTTTCCTCAATGGTGACGTCAACGTCCTCAGGCTCGGGAAGGACCGCTACGGTGGCGGTTGATGTGTGTACCCTGCCCTGTGATTCGGTTTCGGGAACGCGCTGTACCCTGTGTACGCCGCTTTCAAACTTAAGCTTGGAGTAAACGTTTTTGCCGCTGACGGAGAAGGTAACCTCCTTTACGCCGCCGATTTCCGTGTTGCTGGACTCAATTTCTTCAGTCTTCCAGCGGTTTTTTTCGGCAAACTTGACGTACATCCTGTAAAGCTCGTAGGCAAAGAGGGCAGCCTCCTCACCGCCGGCGCCTGCACGGATCTCCAAAATAACGTTTTTGTCGTCGTTGGGGTCCTTGGGAATAAGTAAAAGCTTGAGCTCCTCAACGCAGGTTTCCATTTTCTTTTTGCAGCTTAAAATCTCCTCCTCAAGCATGGCCTTCATGTCGGGGTCGGTTTCGGTCTTTACAAGCTCCTCAGCGGAAAGCTTATCGTCTTCATATTTTTTATATTCCTTGTACTTTTCCACGGTTTCTTCCATGTCGGCGCGCTCCTTTGCGCACTTTTTCCATTCGTCCATACGGGCGATGACCTGTGGATCGGCAACCATTTCGGTAAGCTTATTGTACCTTTCGAGAATGCCTTGTAATTTTGAAATCATAATAAATTTTACCTCGTTGTCGTTTTTTGAGTAGGGGTATTTTTAATCCGGTGTGCGGACGATAACTATCCTGTCCACGCCGTTAAGATCTTTAATAATTTGAGTTTCACAATGGCCAAAAAGGGCTGCAACGTCCTTTGCCTGATCGTAACCGCATTCCATCAAAAGATGGCCGCCTTTTTTAAGATGATTGGCAAAATGTTGGGCTATAAGCCGATAAACGGCCAATCCGTCCTCTCCCCCATCGAGGGCAAGGGCGGGCTCAAAGCTGACTTCCTTGGCAAGATTGGGTATATCTGCCGTCCTTATGTAGGGCGGATTTGAAACAATAACGTCGTACTCTTTTGTGACGCAAGAGAATAAATCGCTTTGGATAAAATCTACCGTTGCGCCGTTTTGGGCGGCGTTTTCCTTGGCAAGGTCAAGGGCGTCGGAGGATATATCCACGGCGTCGACCGTTGCGGAAGTTTCCTTATTTATGGCGATGGCGATGGCGCCGCTGCCTGTGCAAAGATCCAGGACGGAGCTTTCTTCGGTTATATATTCCTTGGCCTTTAAAACAAGCTCCTCAGTTTCGGGACGGGGTATAAGCACCCTTTCGTCAACCTTGATCTTATAGCCGTAAAAGTCGGTGTCGCCAACCACGTACCAAAGGGGTCTGCCCGTGGCGCGCTCTGCGGCAAGGTCCATTGCCCTTTCAACCACGGAGGGGGAAAGGGTCTTGGTTGAGGTAACCACCTCGCTTCTTGCAAGGCCTGAAGATAGGGCCACTATCCACTCGCCGTCGGCGGTGTCGGTAACGCCGCCTGCTGCCAATATGTCCGAAACCTTTTTTAAAAGCTTGTCACAAGGAAGGGCCGTGATAAATTCACGGGGCTCTATGGTTGGGTCGGCGTCCATAGCAAGAACTGTCTTAAAGGAGTTTATGGCGACCTCTATCATGTCGTCGTCGGGCTCACGGGTGGTGATGGTCTGCAAAAGCATACCGGGGGCCTTGATGGGGATAACAAGTGGGCTGTCGGTTTTGGCAAGAAGCTTTAAAAGCTCGTAAGAAAGGCCTGCGACTACGGGCAAAAGGCCGATTTTTAATAGAACCCTCCAAATCTTTTCCGCCATTACGAAGCTATTGACAAGTGAGAAAACAAGTATGCTGACAAACATGACGAGGAACATAAAGGTCGTGCCGCATCTATCGTGTATGCGGGAACATTTTTTGACGTTTTCCACAGTGAGATCCATACCGTATTCGTAACAGTTTATGGTCTTATGCTCTGCCCCGTGGTACATATACGTCCTTTTGATGTCCTTCATAAGTGAGGTCAGCAAAATGTAGCCGGCAAATATTAAAATTTTGATAAAGCCCTCTATAAGGTTAAACCAGAAGCTTGTCTTTTCAATTTTTAAAGGCTCCGCTAAAAGGCCCGTAACAAACTGTGGCAGCCACATGAAAAGTGCCACGGCAAGGCCAAGCCCCAAAATAAGGGAAAGGGTCGTAATGACGCTCATAAGGTCTATCTTGAAGGTCTTGGAAAGCCATTTTTCAAACTTTGACGGCTCCGCCTCGCCGTAAACCTCTGCCGAGCGCATTAAGATCTTGCTGCCACTGGTCATTGAGGAGATAAAATTCACGACCCCACGTATGACGGGCAGCTTGACAAACCAATGCTTGTCCTTTGCAGGCTTCAGCCTGACAGTTTCCACACGGATATTGCCGTCCTCGTCCCGAACAGAGGTGGCCATGGAGGTATAACCCCTCATCATGACGCCCTCTAACACGGCCTGGCCGCCAATACTGGTGCGGTTGCATTTTTTTAATTTTTTCATAAATCACCTATTTTAAAAAGCCATCAGGGTCGCCCCGAAAAAGCTTTTGAAAAAACAAAAAGCAGCCGAAAAATAATCGGACTGCCCATGTTTACTAAATACCGTATCTTTTTTTGAATTTATCTACACGGCCGCCCGTATCAACGAGCTTCTGCTTGCCTGTGAAGAAAGGATGGCACTTAGAGCAGATGTCAACCTTGATAACGTCAACGTTCTTCGTGCTGCCTGTCATAAAACTTTCACCGCAAGCGCATTGCACCTTAACCAACTTATAGTTAGGATGAATTTTTTCCTTCATAGCTTTGCACCTCGCAAAATTGTTACATCGATTTCCCGATGCCGTCAATTATTATATTATATACAAAAATTAAAGTCAACTGTTTTGGACGCACATTTAAAGTTAATTTGCCCTGTTTTGGGTGAAATTTTTCCTTTAATTTTATTTTTTTAAAGAAAAACCGGTGGTTTTAAATAAAACACACACCCTTAAATTTTAAAAAAACCTTAAATAACCGACTTATAGGCCCACTTTTGTTTGTTTTTCAGGATAAATGATAGACGGGGTTTTCGCACACACGGCAATAGTGCGGGCTGTTTTTTGTTTTAATCAGAAAAGATATTCCCTTTCATTTTTTGCAAAAAGCAATTAAAAAACACGGCTTACGGACTAAAAGAAGAGGCCCTCGCGTAAAATATCAATAAAAAGACTTGATTATTTTAAGTTTTTATTGTACAATAATTGCATACGAGAAAAGAGGAAAATATGGACGGAATTCAAATTACGGGGCCAAAAAAGCTCAGTACAATTACGAAAAAAGAAAACTTCAGCGATATTGACAGCACCAAGGTCATTATCACCAAAGCTATGCTTATACGTGAGGATTTTAACACCTATCGCGGCGACGATAAGGCCACTTATCCCGTTATCCCCGGAAGGATCGGCATTGGGAAAATTTCCGCTCTGCCCGAGGAGGACGACGACGATGAAAACGGTCTTAAACGCGGCATGAGGGTTTTTCCCCATCCTGAGGTTGCTTGCGGGGCCTGTCACGAATGCTTCAACGGCAACGACAAAAGGTGCGCGGCCTTTAATATCGCCGGCAAAAACGCCGACGGCTTTTTAAGGGACTTTGTGGTCGTTAAAAACGACGCACTTTCCATCCTGCCGCCAAGCGTAACCGACTATGAAGCGCTTTTTATCGATCACGTTGCCCTTTGTATTAACGTTATTGATAAAATCGACCTTAAAAAGGGCGACCACGTGGTAATCGTCGGCGGCGACCTTTTGGGTATATTCCTTGCTCAGCTTGTTATTTATTACCAAGGTATCCCCATCATCGTTGACAATAACGAGGAAAATCTTAACCTTGCCAGCAGGTCCGGCGTGTATTACACCCTGTTTGCCGACAACAAGGTTGAAAAGTCAGTTTCCGACCTGACGGGTGCACGGCTTGCAAGCAAGGTCGTATATATGACGGGTGCAAACCTTAACACCGACTTTGCATTAAAGCTTGCCGGACAGCACGGCACCGTATGCTTTGCAGGCTTTGGCGCGCCAACGGTTAAGGTCAACTTTAACACGGCCCTTATCAAGCAGCTTAACTTTAACTGCATCACAAGCGGCTACGGCAATATTAACTCTGCAATAAATCTTCTTGCCAACAAGGCAGTTGATATAAGCGTAATATCCATCCCCACCGTCAAGCAGTCCCAAGCCATGGAAACCATCAAGGAAATGTCCCAGGATCAAAAGTACCTTGCGACGTCGGGCATGGTCATCGTTGACATTGTTTAAAAAGTCATATTTTTGCGGGCGATCGCCCGCTTTTTTATGAAAAAAAAGGACAAAAAACCGTAAATAACCGACTTATAGGCCCACTTTTTTAAAATTTTAGCATTGGGCGGCAAAACTTTTTATAAAGGAAATTATTATGGAAAAGTTAGTAATAGCAACAAAAAACCAAGGCAAGCTTAGGGAGTTTAAAAAGCTTTTGGGCGACAGGTTTGAGGTGGTATCCGCAGACCAGGTCGGCTTTTTTGATGACGTTGAGGAAACGGGCGTTACCTTTGAGGAAAATTCATATATAAAGGCAAAGGCCGTTTTTGATTTTTGCGGTATGAATGCCCTTGCCGACGACAGCGGTCTTAAGGTTGACGCACTTTCGGGCGCACCGGGGGTCTACAGCGCAAGATACGCAGGTGAAGACACGACGGACGAAAAAAACTATCGCCTGCTTTTGAAAAATCTTAAGGGCGAAAAAAACCGCGCCGCTCACTTTGAAACAGCCATCACCCTTATCACAAAGGATAAGGTTTATAAGGCCAAAGGTAAAACCTTCGGCAAGATTTTGGACGGCCCCGTTGGCGCAGGCGGATTTGGATACGACCCCGTTTTTTTCAGCGACGATCTTAACAAAAGCTTTGGTGAGGCCACCATGGAGGAAAAGAACTCCGTATCCCACAGATACAGAGCAATCGTTGACCTTTTAAGTCAGCTTGACGGCTGAAAACAGGCAAAAAACCGACTTATAGGCCCACTTTTTAAAAAACGCCCCTTTTGTGAGAAAACAAGGACCGCTATGAAAAAGATAATTGCACTTTCCGATACCCACGGCAACAAGGTCGATCTTAATAAGCTTATCCCCCTGTTTGAGGAGGCTGACGCCGTGCTTTTTGCGGGCGATGGGATTACGGATTTTTTTGCCCTTCCACTATCCGTTCAAAAAAAGCTTATCTGCGTCAAGGGTAACTGTGACGGCGCGGCAGAAAGCCGTGAAAGGGTCTTAACCTTTGAGGGATGCACCGTCCTTTTGACCCACGGCGACAGCTACGGCGTAAAGCAATCAATGACCGCATTATCCCTCCGCGCGCGGGAGGTTGGCGCAAATCTGGTGGTTTACGGCCACACCCACCTTGCCGACGAGGCTTTTGTTGACGGGGTTTTATACGTAAACCCGGGCACCGTTTCGCCTTTTGCCACCCAAAAAAGCTTTTCTTATATAGTAATAAACGGCGAAAAAGCCGTTGCAACCATAAACCGTAATTTTTTTGGCGGATTTTAATTTATTTTTTTAAAAAAGTCGAGTTAATCGTTTGACAATCAAAAATTGATTTGCTATAATCTTTTAGCATTGTGTGAAGTGCGGGTGTAGTTCAATGGTAGAACACCAGCCTTCCAAGCTGGTTGCGTGGGTCCGATTCCCATCACCCGCTCCACTCTCAATTTGGAGTTGTCCGCACAAAAGCTATTTTAGATTTTTAGCTTTGCTTGAAAATGCTCCTGTAGCTCAGTCGGATAGAGCAACGGCCTTCTAAGCCGTGTGTCGGGGGTTCGAATCCCTCCAGGTGCGCCAGTTAATGTACGGCGGGAGTCGCCCAGTTGGTTAGAGCGCCAGATTGTGGTCCTGGAGGTCGTGGGTTCGAATCCCATCTCTCGCCCCATTAAACCTACAATATTGGGGTGTCGCCAAGCGGTAAGGCACTGGATTTTGATTCCAGCATTCGTAGGTTCAAATCCTGCCACCCCAGCCAACATAAATTTGTTTTCGTGCGAAAACTTGTTTAATAGCGGTCACCAATTTCGGTCCACTAGCTCAGGCGGTAGAGCACGTGACTTTTAATCACGGTGTCCGGGGTTCGAGTCCCCGGTGGATCACCAAGTACGGATCTTTAGCTCAGTTGGCAGAGCACCTGACTCTTAATCAGGGTGTCCGGGGTTCGAGCCCCCGAAGATCCACCAAAGTTAACCTGTTTCTGCAGCTATGCAGGGGCAGGATTAATTTTTTATAGGGGGATTCCCCTATTCAGTTTGCGGATGTGGCGAAACTGGCAGACGCGTAAGACTTAGGATCTTATGTCCTCGACGTGGGGGTTCAAGTCCTCTCATCCGCACCATTTTTACGGCGACGGCTATTGCGATGCCGTGCAAAAAAAAGACAAGCTTCACGGCTTGTCCTTTTTTTACCCGTCAAAGATGGCGTCGCCTTTTGCTGTTCAGATAAAGGATGATGAAATAACGTGACGCGATTGACCTTAAAAGGTAGCAATCGCTATTCCGTCCTTCCTTTGGTCGTCCTTACAAGTCCTCTCATCCGCACCAAATAGAAATAATACGAACCTTGATGAGTCAAGGTTCGTATTTTTCTTTACAAGAGATTATTTTGGTGTAGAGATTCAACGATAGAATAATGAAGGGAGAGATATTTGATGTCGTCCTGAATTAATTTGTAGTTGATAGAGTTTTGTAATACTGACAAACACATGTTAATTATTGTTTTGTGACAATTTTGCTCTGGCGACGTAGCAATGGTTAAGGCATACCGAAAGGCATCCGAGCTGCGAGATAGACGAAACAATCAGGATATGTGGTTACAGGGCAGATACTTCTACGACGCTCTCTGCGCCGCAAGCCCTCTCTATCGTTTCACGATGAAGAAGGGAATGATAAAGCCCGAGCCATATACCAAAGAGCCGTATCCTATCACTCCCGCCGAGCTTCGTGAAAGGGAAGAACGCGAGAAGCGTGCTAAGGAAGAAAGGCTCAAAGCAGAGTTCACGGCATTCGTTGAACGTATGCGAAAGAAATCATCCAATACTTGACAACCTTTTCATAATATGGTATAATGTCGGCGTAAACAATATATATTGTAAAAACGCTTTAGCATATTTTGGAGAGAACATGAGAATTGATTACAACAACGGCTATTATATCGGAGACGTAGATTATAGAGATAAACCAAACGGCAAAGGCACATATTATTTCACTGATGGCGAAAGGTATGTAGGCGAGTGGCGTGACGGTGTAAAACACGGCAAAGGCACATATTATTTCACTGATGGCGAAAGGTATGTAGGCGAGTATCGTGACAACAAACGTAACGGCAATGGCACATGCTTTTATAGCAATGGTAACAGGTATGAAGGCGAGTGGCGTGACAACAAACGTAACGGCAAAGGCACATATTATTTTGCTGATGGCGAAAGGTATGTAGGCGATTTTCGTGACGACAAACGCAACGGCAATGGCACATATTATTACTCCAGTGGCGGTAGATATGAAGGCGAATGGCGTGACGATGTAAAGCATGGCAAAGGCACATATTATTTTGCTGATGGCGAAAGGTATGTAGGCGAGTATCGTGACGACAAACGTAACGGCAATGGCACATATTATTACTCCAATGGTGAAAGGTATGAAGGCGAATGGCGTGGCGGTGTAAAACACGGCAAAGGTACGTATCGTTATCCTAATGGTCAAACATATTCAGGAATATGGGTTAATGGTAAACGAGACACGAACGGTACGTCTTCTAATAGTAAGCCATCTGTTCAAGAAAATAACAATGGTGCAAAACGTGCAAGCGGTGAAATATACAAGAACGATACTAATTCTCCCCAAATATTACATTACGAAAATGGTGATAGATACGAGGGATATGTAGTTAACGGTCAGCGAAATGGCAAAGGTACGTACTATTTTAAGGACGGAGAAAAAAGGGAAGGTAATTGGATTAAAGACCAACTTATTGGCGAATGTAAAATCCATTACAGTGATGGCTCTAGATATGAGGGTATATGTTACAATGGCAAGCCATCTGGTTACGGCACTTGTTATTACAGCGATGGAATGAAATATGTAGGTTCATGGGTTGAAGGCAAAAGACACGGCCGAGGGGTTTGCTACTTTAAAAATGGTGATAAATATGATGGAAACTGGACTTACGATGTAGCTAGTGGTTACGGTACATACGATTGGGCTGGTGGCGGAAAGTATGCCGGGAATTTTATCAATGGAGAGCCTGACGGTTACGGAACTATGGATTATTCTAGTGCCGAAAGGTACGTAGGTTATTTTAGTAAAGGTCGTCCGGTAGGTAATGGAACATATTATAAGAACGGTGAAAAGTTTGACGTTTGATTCAAACACATCACCTTGGGGTGAATGAATTTACTTAGAAACAGATATTAGTAATATGATCATCCCAAAAAACTTTAAATAGAATAACAACCTATGGGAGAGCTTCGGCTCTCCCTTTTTTATTTAACCTCCCATCGTACCACAACATCTTGTGTCAAGAGATACACTTAACCCCCATATATGGAAATGCAATATTGACTTGGAAGAATTATCCTACTATAATGAGTGTAGGGAGAAATATATTAATAAGAACGCCCAGAGCGTCTACCTAAATGGTGGACGCTCTTTTCTTTTACCTCCCGATAAAGTGAGGTGATTCATTGTGGGAGAAGTAACCATTGATAAGCTCCAAATAGAAATAGAGAGCAATTCTACGAATGCATCCAAGGGTTTAGACGCTCTCGCAGGATCATTAGAAAGGCTCAAGAAAAACGGTTCGTTCAAGACCGTATCCAACAACTTGAACAATCTAACGACGGCGCTTAATAATCTCCCGAATGTGCACCCCATATACTTGTCTTGATATGATAGAAGTCGGGTTCGTATATTATCCTCGCTAGTGCACCAACAAAAAAGAACAAGGCTTTTGCTCTTGTTCTTTTTTTGTTTTGCAAATAGCAGTGGACTTGAACGGGTGGGAATCGTCGGCTTACAAGTTTAATCTTTCACTTTAGCCGACGACAAACGCAACGGGCTTTGCGTTTGCCACCCCGGCGTGTCATATAGCAAGAAAAAATGTTTGCTTGCAAGGACGTTTTTTTGAAGCTATTAACGAGCAACCTAAAATATCATATTTTAGTAAACATAAAAATTTTTTGTTTAAAGTGTGTCAACACTTTACGTTGCGAGTTTAGCTGTTAAATTATCCATAACGTTTACTTGCGGAGCAAGTCCTCTCATCCGCACCACCTACAACGTAAGTTGAACCGAAAGGTTTGACTTGCGTTGTTTTTCTTTGCAAAAATTAAGGGCAGGACAATTAAACCTGCCTTATTATGTTTGATTTTATTATTTTCCACAAGTATTTAATCGCTCCAAATTACGATTTTTCTTGCTATATCATCACACTTATTATCAATCTTTTTTAATTCTAAAATTATTTCTATTAAAAGCTCTTTTTCAGACAGGTTGCTCAACCTATCTCTTTCTTCCTGATCATTTAAAACTTTTCTATTAAAAAATTTCTTAAACATAATGCCCCCATTGTGTTTTTAATAACGATTGAATAAAGGTAAATCTTTAATTAGTTTTTCAATATCACTATCTTTTATATTGCTATCATTAACAATAATTACACATTCATAGAAATTATCATCTTTAAAACTCTTAACGCCACCTAATTCATTGCATATATAACAGGAACTCATATCAATTCGAGTTGCTATTTCTTTATTATGCCTAATTCCAAAACTTAAAATTTTTAATGCCTGTACTTTATATTTGTCTAAGTGTTTTAAAGCATAGTTTAAACAATTGTTTAATATTGGGTTTATTGAATAATAGGTTAATACGTCCGTTTTAAGTTTTCTTTTGGATATATTTCCTAATTTCAAATCATATTTTTTACTTTCAAATAAAGAATCAAATATGATTTTATTATCCAACAATATTTCTAAATAATCTGGAGAATAAAATATTGAATCCACACCGCCGTAATGCCCATTAGTAAAAAACATATTGTAAGAATCATATATAGCATTAAATAAATCGGCATCATTAATACTTGCAACAAGCCTTGCAAATCCGATTGCGTTTTCAAAAGCACACCAAATTACTCCTTTCTCTTTTTTGAAATCGAAATGATTATGATACCATTTTAACGAAATTCCGTATTCTTCGTGTAAATATCTAACACCATTTACCGCTTGATACTCAACAACATAATCTAAAAAAGTTTTTCCAAATTCGTCGGTGTTATTTAATATTGATTTACCATCTTTTGCCAATAATTTATTAAATTCATTCTTATATAAATCGGGATTATCTAAATACGCATAATATCTAAACCCTTTATTAAACGACACGTTTTCCTTTTCAACAGGAAGTTTATATGCATTTTCTTCTAATAGCCTTGCCAAAGAAACACCGAATATTTTTTCTAATGGAACTATAAATTCATATTTCAGCGGTCTTTGTCCTTTTAACATTTTCGAAAAATTTGCTTTTTCCTTTTCAGCAAATATATACGCTTCGTTTCCGTGAATACCTAATTGATGTGCTATATCAATAAGTAGGTGGCTATACATCTTAATACCTTTTAATTGCATATAACTGTCTACATTCTTTTTTAAACTTGTCATCATATAATCTCCAAATTTATTCAAAGTTATTTTCATATATAGTATATCACATTATTACTACGATTTCAAGCATTTTGTTGTCATACAAGACAACTTTCGTGGTCGTTTTTGACTATTGTATAAATAAGCCGTCTAAATCCATAGTCAAATATGACAACTTATAAAAAATACACAATAAAAAAATTAAAAAAGCAAAAATGAAACCGTGGCGTGCGCTTGTCTTGATACAAGTGGCGTCGCTTCGCTCCGCCACGACAAGCACACGCCCGAAGAAAACAAAATTACACACAACAAAAAAAGCAGGCTTCGGCTTGCTTTTTTTGTTGCATTAAGATTTACAGAGGACTTAAACGGGCGGGGCGGGATATTAATTTTCCAATTAAAATATATGCTTTTACAAGCCGCGGGGCAACAAAATGCACTGTTTTGAAAAAAGTTCATTTTTGGACGAATTTTAAAATTGGCTATTGACGGCGGTGAAAAGCCGTGATATAATACCATTGATAAGTTAAAACTTATAATATATTTTAAGGAGTATGTATGATGAAAAAGACCAAAAACAAGGTTATCCAGCTTGTTTTAGTTGGCGTATTGGTCTGCGTGATGATCGCGGCGAATATCGTATTAAGCTTTTTCTCCGGCCTGGTTGACCAGTACCTTGGCGACAACTTTATGCCGGCGGAAACTTTAGACCCCACCGAGGGCGACGTAGCCGTACAAAAGGTTGCGGAGGAAGGCTTTGTTCTTCTTAAAAACGATGGTAACACCCTTCCCCTGGCGGACGTGACCAACGTCAACCTGTTTGGTTGGTGCTCAAGCGACGCGGGTACGTTAATGTGTGGCGGTGGCTCCGGCGACTTTACCATGTGGAGCAAGGACGACCCCGTAAAGGAAATAACGGGCCTTAAGGACGCGTTGGAAGGACTTTCTGACAAGCCCTTCAACGTAAACCCCGACCTTGTTGAATATTACAAAGAATATTGCACGGTCAACAGAAACGGCGGTACTGACAGCCGCTCGGGCTGGTTCAACTACAACGGCGACCCCAAATACTTTAACCTTGTTGAGCCAAACATCAACGACTATCCACAGGACGTGTTAAGCTCTGCAATAGAGTTCAGCGACACGTCAATCGTAGTCATCACGAGAACGGGGGGCGAATCCCTTGACTTACCCAAATACCAGCGTAAATTTATCCCATCGGGCAACGGCACAAGCGCATCAAACGGCAAAGTCGTCACCGATAACACAAGGACCTATCTTCAGCTTTCCACCGAAGAAGAAGCCTTGATAAATTACGTTAAGGACAACTATGACAACGTAATAATCGTACTTAACACCTCCGCGACCTTAGAATGCGGATTTATTGAAGACGACGCCATTGACGCGGCTTTATACATCGCAACCCCCGGCCAGAGCGGCTTAAAATCCCTCGCCAAAATATTAAGGGGTCAGTCAACCCCGTCAGGTAAGCTTGTTGACACCTTTGCTTACGACCTGACGACGGCGGCAAGCTATGCTAACTCACCCGACGCAAACAAGGTCAACGGCCCAACGGGTGAAAGGACCTATACGAACAGCACCAGCGAAGAATATATCGACTATCTTGAAGGCATCTACGTTGGCTATAAGTGGTACGAAACTGCCGATACAGAGCATTTCTGGGACGACGTCAGCAACGAGTACGGCACGGGCTATGACGGGGTCGTACAGTATCCCTTCGGCTTTGGACTTTCCTACACGGAATTTGAATGGACGGTAAAATCCGTATCCCCTGCCAATGCTGCGCAGATAACTGCCAACACCCCCATTGAAATCAAGGTTGACGTAAGAAACGTTGGCACCATGGCCGGCAAGGACGTTGTAGAGGTTTATTACGAGCCCCCTTATACCCCCGGCGGAATTGAAAAGTCATCCTCTAACCTGGTTGCCTTTGCAAAGACAAATCTTTTACAGCCCAACGACGTACAGACTTTGAGCATTAAGTTTAACTCAGCCGATATGAAGTCTTACGACTGCTACAACTTAAGCGGCTGTGTTGACGACGACGGCGGCTACGTTCTGGAAAAGGGCGCTTACACCATTAAGCTTTCAACAGACGCTCACAACGTAAAGGCAAACGTCAACGGCGGCTTTACGGGTGTAAACGGCGGTAAGATCGTTTACAACGTGTCAAGCGACATTGCAATTGAAATCGACGAAGCAACCGGCAATGAGATCAAAAACAGATTTACCGGTGACACGGCCGACGGCGGTATTTCCATCGACGGCAAAAACGTTTCCGGCTGGGACATCAAATATCTTAGCCGTGCCGATTTTGAAGGGACCTTCCCCCAGTTAAACCAGGAAAGACGTGCAAAGGGATCCAACTTTAACCCCAACGGCTGGCTTTCCACCAAGAAAAACACCACCGAAATGCCCACGCAAGGGGTTTCGGGCGACCTTAAGCTTATTGAAAATATGGGTACGAGCAACGCCGCCTATAACGACGAGCTTATTACCCAGCTTGGCGACGAAGCAAACTATGACGACGACGATCTTTGGGACCCCGTCCTTAACCAGATCACCACGACGGAGCTTTTTGATCTGGCCATGAAGGGCGGTTACACGGCAAACAAGCTGCCATCTATCGGCAAGCCCACCACCGTTGACCTTGACGGCCCCACAGGCTTTAACCGTCACCCCCACAGCACCCCTGAATTTTCAGGCTTCCCATCGGCAATAGTCGTTGCCGGCACGTGGAATACTGACGTTGCAGAGCTTTTCGGCCGCGTCGTCGGTATGGAGGGTGTTGCGGCAGGATACGGCGGCTGGTACGCCCCCGGTATGAATATTCACCGCTCTCCCTTTGACGGAAGAAACTACGAATACTTCAGCGAAGACCCATATATTTCCGGCACCATCGGCGCAAGCATCGTTGAAGGCGCCACCAAGGAAGGTATTTACTGCTATATCAAGCATTTTGCCATTAACGAAACGGAAAACCAGAGAAACGGCCTTTATACCTGGCTGTCGGAGCAGGCCCTCCGCGAGGTTTACTTAAGACCCTTTGAAATCAGCGTAAAGGTCGGCAAGGCAAACGCCATCATGTCGTCCTACAACCGTATCGGCGACACCTGGACGGGCGGTAGCCACGCACTTATGACCGAGGTCCTAAGGGATGAATGGGGCTTTAAGGGCACGGCGGTAACCGACTATCTGGACGGTAGTGACAGCTATAAGACGGTTGACCAGGGTATCCGTGCCGGTAACGATATCTGGCTTGAAAACGGCAACGACGCCAAGTACACCGCAGTAGGCCTTAAGGACACCAAGAGCGCAACTGCCGTTGCCTGCGTAAGGGACGTTGCAAAGCACGTTATCTTTACCTACTGCAACACCAGAAAGGCTGCCATCGACGACGGTAACGCCACCGACGACGTAGTTGAATTTGAAAAGGGCTTCTCCACCTGGAAGATCTACTGGATCGTCTTTGACGTATTGGCCTTTGGCGGACTCGTTGCCTGGGGCGCAATCACCACCGTGAAGCTTGTTTCATCAAAAAAGATGAAGGAATAATTACGGCTTAACAAAAAATGGCTCGGGAGCGTATCCCGGGCCTTTATTTTGCCCCTTTGCGCCTTAACGGCAAAAAACGTAGCACGTAAAAAAATTGTGGCTGTAAAAGGCCTGCTCAATTGCATTTTTGATCAATATATGCTATATTATTTAAAGACTTGATTAAAAACGGCCCGACGGCCGCCTGAAGATTAGGGACGAACCCAAGGTGGGTAAACAGGAGAATTTTATGAAACAGTCAAATATACGGTCGGCTTTCAAGGCCCTTAGCATGCTTATACTTTCCCTCGCCCTGCTTGCTTTAAGCGTAGGCTGTAAAAATCCCGACAGCGACAGAGATCTTGAAATTTTTTTAAACGAAGACGGCGGCTTTAAGGTGCTGCAGTTTGCAGACCTGCACTTTGGCAAGGAAGGGACAACGTACCATAACTCCGACGTGGAAAGGACCTTGAGCTTTATTGATTTTGCCATCAACGCCGAAAGCCCCGACTTTATAGTTTTAATGGGCGACAATATGATGTCACAAGGGGTAAGGGGTGCAAAATTTATCGTTGAGACCTTTGATAAATACAAGATCCCCTACACCTTCGTCTTCGGCAACCACGACGCAGAGCTTCACGTCCCGACCTTAAGCAAGCACGACGTCGCCAAATATCTTGAAAGATGCGATTCCCCCTACCTTAAGTTTAAATCGGGCTTTGTACAGACCGGGCGGGAAAACCGCTACGGCAACTTTTCAATTTTATTAAAGAACAAAACCACCAACGCCCTTGTGGGCGCCTTCGTCGTAATAGACACGGGGGTGTATGACTACGATCTGGACAGATACCAGACCATCACCACCGAGCAGATCGCCTGGTACGAGGGTGAGATCGCAAGGCTGGACGGACTTTATTCGGCTCAGGAAGGAAATCCCCTTGACGTGGTGCCCACTATAACTTACGGTCACATTCAGCTGCCCCAGTATAATATCGCCTACCAAAAAGCCGCAAACGGCGACGGGGCAGAATTTATCTACGGACAGAAGCCCACCCGGTACGAGGCAAACGACGGGGCAAATTACGGCACCGAGCCCGAGTACGACTTTTACGCCGCAATGAAGAAAATGGGTAGTGCAAAGGCCTACCTGTGCGGACATATGCACAGACTTTTGTATCACGTGAAAATGGACGGCATAATTTTGGGATTTTGCCCCCAGGCAGGAGTTTTGGATAACCAGCAAAGACCCATAACGACTTTTTCTTACACCCTTGACGAAGGCTTTGAAATGGCCCTTAACCTTGTCACCGAGCCGTCAGCACAATAATCTTGGAATAATAAAAGCAAGCATACTCGCTTGCTTTTTTGCTTTGATTGAAAAATAGCCCGATCATTTATTGCTGCGGATATTGACTTATTGTTTAACGTATGGTATAATGATTATTAACGTTATGCATAATTTGCGACGGGAGGTATTATTGTGCTGAATTTTGACTCCGTACAATTTAAAGGGGTTTTTCGCGACTATCAACAAAGGGTTTTGGATAATGCAGACAAGCATCTTAATGACGGCAAGATAAATATTGTCGCCGCCCCGGGAAGCGGAAAAACCGTCCTTGGATTAGAGCTTATAAGGCGCCTTGCCTCGCCCTGCATCATATTTTCCCCGACCACCGCGATCCGCCAGCAATGGGGCGAACGCTTCAAGGATATGTTTTTGAACGATCCTCAGGATTTCGGCTTGCTTTTTTCAAACGATCTTCGCAACGTTAAGCTTGTAAACTCTGTAACCTATCAGGCCCTTTACAGCGCCATTGAAAAGGCTATGCCTGAAGACGGCGATAACTATGCTGACGTGGATATTTTTAAAACCATAAAAGACTTTGGTATAAAAACCATTTGCCTTGACGAGGCACACCACTTGAAAAACGAGTGGCAAAGGGCCCTTGAAAAATTCATATCCGCCCTTGACAGAAATATAAAAATCATATCCCTTACCGCAACCCCGCCTTACGACGCCGAGGGCAACGAGTGGAACAGATATACAAGCATCTGCGGGGAAATTGACGAGGAGATCTTCGTTCCTGAGCTGGTGGGGCAAAACACCCTATGCCCACATCAGGACTACGTGTTTTTCAATTACCCGACCGAGGCTGAGGAGCAAAGCTTTAACGATTATAAAAAGAGCGCCGCAGAGGCCGTAAACGCCATCGGCAAGCTCGACCTGATCAATAAGGTTTACACAGGCCTTAACGGCGAAAAGGATTACGAAACCTTGTTTTCGTCCGCAAAGGAATACATATCCCTTGCGACGCTTTTGACCTTTTACGGCTATGAGTTTAACAAAAAGCTAATCAAAGAAATTACCGCCAAAAAGGGCTTGCCAAAATATAAAATAAGCCATGCCCAAACGGCGTTAAGCTTCCTGCTTGACGGGGCGATCCTTTCAGACGAGGAAAAGGAAGAAATAATCTTCTTGCTGAAAAGCCACGGGGTTTACGAAAGGAAAAAGGTTTGCCTTGAACTGAACAGCAAGCTTAAAAGAACCCTTATATCATCGGTTGGGAAGCTTCAAAGCATACGGCGTATCGCCGCCTGTGAGGCCACCGCCATGGGCAACGACCTGAGAATGCTTGTACTGACCGACTATATAAAAAAAGAAGCACTTGACCGCATTACCATGACTGAGGAGTTTAACTCCATCAACGTCGTCAGCATTTTTGAAACCCTTCGCCGCGCCGATCTGAAGGTAAATATGGGCGTGCTTTCGGGCACCCTCGTTATCCTGCCCAAGTCAGTTGACCTTTCCCACGTCAAGCATAAGAAAGAGGATATCCCCGGAACAAATTATTGCACGGTGGATTTCCCCGGCGGCACCTATCACAGCGTGAGTTTGGTGGGGCAGCTTTTTGAACAGGGCAAAATACAGATCCTTATAGGCACAAAATCCCTTCTTGGGGAGGGGTGGGACTCCCCGTGTATTAATTCCCTTATTTTGGCAAGCTTTGTAGGAAGCTTCGTTTTGTCCAATCAGATGCGCGGCAGGGCCATCCGCATTGATAAAAGTAACCCTGAAAAATCTTCAAATATATGGCATCTTGTAACCGTTGAGCCCGAATATATGTTTAAGGAAAAGGCTACGGACCGTATAAGCGCCTATCTTAAAGAAGATTATAAGGAGCTTTCGTCCTACGATTATGCTGTTTTAAGAAGAAGATTTGACTCCTTTATGGGGCCGCATTACACCACGGGAACAATTGAAAGCGGGATAGAACGCATCTCACTGATCAAGCCGCCTTTTGACAAAAACGGCATTGAGTATATCAACGAAAAAATGCTGGAGCTATCCAAAAAGCGTGACGAGGTCCAATCAAGGTGGAAGGGCGAGGTCTGCAACGGCAGCTTTGCCGTTTGTGTGGAATCCCAAATGTCCAAAGACCTTAAAATACCTGTGTTTACCTTTACCAACGCCTTACTGGCCTCTATGATTTTCCTGGTGGAAACGATTCTGATACAGCTTACCATAAGATTATTTGCAAATAAGGATATTATCGGGTCAATATCTACCCTTGCGGCAATGATTCTTCTGCTTGTCTTTGCTGGGGACGGCATAACAAGATTTATTATTCACGTTAACCCGGCAAACTCAATAAAAGTCCTGGGAAAGGCCGTTTATAAAACCCTTGCGGAATGTGACCTTATATCTTCCTCGGCAAAGGTTGAGGTAAACGAGAATAAGCAAATGCTTGCAGTTTCAATGAGGTTAAGAAACGCCACGATCCACGATCAGAACGTCTTTAACGATGCAGTTACAGAAATGCTTTCGCCCATTGAAAACCCAAGGTACCTTCTGATCGCTAAAAATATATTTAAAAAATACAACTATAAGCTGTCCTTTGCCTGCCCTTCCGCAATCGGCAAAAAGAAGGAATACGTTGAAGTCCTGGCAAAGCACTTAAAATTGGCGGCAAGAGGGTTTGAACCCGTTTTTACCCACTGTGAAAGCGGCAGAAGATTGATCTTAAAATGCAGGAAAAAATCTTACATAACCGCCAACTATAAGCAAATGAACAAAAAGTACAAGGTTTCACATTGGAATTAACCAAACTGTTTGGCGATAGAATTTTTAAGGAGATATTATGGTCATACGAAAAACCGTTGAGGGGGATCTTGAACAAATCGACCTCATATATAAAAATGCCAAAAGGTTTATGCGGACAACGGGCAACCTTGAGCAATGGAACGGCCCAAAGCCCAACGCCCAAACGGCCCGTGAGGATATGGAAAGGGGTATTGGCTACGTTTTAGAGGATGACGGCGAAATTTTAGCGGTCTTTATGTTTTCTACAGAAAAAGACCCCACGTACGATAAAATTTACGACGGGGCGTGGATCTGTGACGGGCCTTACGGCGTCATACACCGCATTGCCGTAAAAAACCAAGGCCAAGGCATATTTGGCCGTTGCGTAAAGTTTTGCCTTGAACGCTGTCAAAGCCTGAGGATAGACACCCACCCCGACAACGCGCCCATGCGCCGCGCCCTTGAAAAGCTTGGGTTTTGCTACTGTGGGATAATTTATCTTTTAAGCGGAGAAAGTCGCCTTGCCTATGAAAAAATAACGGCTTAAAGGCCACTTAAATATTACAAAAAAGACTTGGATAGCATTATCCAAGTCTTTTTTTATCCTTAAGGATAAAAACAAATTATTCCGCCACCAAAATCAATAAAAGAAAACAAAAAAGACCGCGTCTTTACGGACACGGCCTTTAAGTGACTGTTTATTTTTATTCAAAATCCTCTACAAACATCTTGGCAACTTTATTGCCGATCTCAAGCATATCGTCGGCATTGTAGTGCCACTGATCACCGCAATATGACACGCCGTCGTTGGTGGAGGTAGACCACTTTTCGACCTGGTTTACGATGTCGTAATCGGCTGTATTAAGGGTTTTGGCCCTTTTAACGCGGCTTGCGGCTGAACGCTGCTGCTCTATAATGCTGTTGACCAATGGGTTTGAGGAGGTGCCGTCGGCCCTCTTCTTTGCGCCGTCCTGAGTGGGGGCGATTTCGGAAATAACGAAGGGCATATCCTCTGCCCCGTCAAAGTAGGCTTCCCTTTCCCAGCTGATGTGGATGGAAAGATTGTTTATCTCCGCCCTGAAGTCCTTAATAAGGGCAATAAGGGCGTCGTCGTAAAGGTTGGTGGCGGCGCCTGTTTCGGCACAGCCCTGTGACCAGTAAAAGCCCTTGAAGTTTATTATGTTAAAGCCCTCGTCAACGGCCTTTGTCAATGCGGAATAAACTATGCCGTCCTTATATCCGTTTTCCTCCGTGCCGATCATGCGAACGAAAAGATCGGGCTGGTTGCGGATATTGGGGTTTTTAAAGCTGGGGGCGGACCACTCGCCAAAGGAGACGCCGTCAACGATAAGACCTGCGGCGCAAACGGCGTATTTGATGATCAAAGCCTTCTGGTCGGGTTCGCTGTAAAGGTCGTTTAAATATTCTGCCATGCCAAGCTCGGCACCGATCTCGTACTCGTTGTTAACGCCCATACAGGCCTTAACGGGGATCATCTGATCAACGATATAAGCATTGCCCTCGTAGGTGTCGTAAGCGTTGCCGTAATAAAATACGTTATCAAAGCCGGCCTTATACAAATCTGCCTTTGCGGCGTATTCCGGGCTTAAGTTTAATGTCACGCAGTCCTTGCGGTAAAAGTCAGAGCAGCCTGCGGCATTTGACTGGCCCGCAATAAAGTATACGTCGAGGATCTTGTCCTGTGGTACTGAGGGGGTGCTGTCGCCACCGTCAGAGCCGCATCCGCATGCGAAAATCATAACTAAAGATAAGATAAGCGGTAAAATTTTAAACTTCATAACAATATATCCCTCCTTACAGTTTTATTGTAAATAAAATTTATGCCGTTGTCAACTTATTTTTAATATTTCATACCATGTTAAAGGGATATTTACCACCCTACCGCCGCCCGCGAAAAAAACACGCCTTTTTTTGGAAAATATTTTTTTTACAAAAGGTATTGACAAGAAAACTATATCATGATATAATAACCCCAACAAGGACGGTCAGTCCTTTTGCGATCAAATACAACCTTATAAAGGAGGTACTGAAAATGAAAATTTTTAAGCGCATTTTTCTTGCACTGCTTGTGATATCCCTTTTATTGACGGCGACGGGATGCTATATTGTGTCCGGGCAGAAAATGAGCAAGGTCAAAGGGACCTATAAGCTGGCATATTACACCCGTACCCCCAAGCACGAGCGCGATCCCGACCAATCCCCCACCAAAATTGATTACGTCAACGACGAGGGGCGTCTTTATGAGGATTATCTTATCGTGACCGGTGAAGGAAAGGGATATTACGTTCATAAAGCCGCGGGCGTTGAGGCCTACGTTAAGGAGGTCACCCTGTCTTATGAATACAACGCCGAGGACGGCGCAATTGTGGATTACGTCATCTATAACGACGCAATTACGGTGAACTCCGATAGCGGTGTAAACAGGCTGGGCATAAACAAAAATACACTTAACTACTCTAAAATAGCAATTGATTATACAGAGCTTATCACCGGCAGAAAAATGCGGTCAGAAGAAGCTTCGCTTCGCTGGGATAAGGTCGATAAGGCCACGGATCTTAGCTACGTACAGGAAATTTTAGGACCAATCAAGGAATATTCTTACCAGGACTTTGGCAAAAAGGGCGTGTATGAGATCACCTCCGTCATCAGCACCGAAACTGGCGATACGCTGGATACCGGGTATCAATATTGTTATTTTATTATAGACCCGGTAAAGGGCGCAAATAAGGCAACCCTGCTTTTGGCCACCAAAGAAGATCCCTTTACCCCACAAAGCCGCGAGATAACCTTTGAAAAAGGCACAGACTGGCAGACCGTGACCCTTGACGGGATTACCTTTACCCTTGAGGGCACCTGGAACAATAGCTACGTCAACCAGACGGATGAAGCAAAAACAACCATCGTCCAGGTCAGCCGCGAGGTGGATAGTCAAACCTTGGAGTACCTTATCCAAAGCAAGCTGCCCGCAACCGGCGAGGGCTAAGAAAAAAAAGGGGCCGTCCCCTTTTACAAAAAAATAAGAGCAAGCGCAAAAATGTCCTGCGTTTGCTCTTTTTGTTAAATTATATCCTTTTTCAGCCGTAAATGAACCAGATATAAAGGTAAGCCGGGATTATTGCGGCAAGGGTAAAGGGTATGCCGATTCGGAAGAAATCGCCGTTTTTTACCGTGTAGCCTTCCTTGCGCAAAATGCCGATACCCGTAATGTTTGCCGAAGCGCCGATGGGGGTACAGTTGCCGCCGAGGGTAGCGCCCGATAAAAGACCGAAATATAAAAGTGTCGGGTCGATATTTAAGGTAGCGGCAAGGCCCGTTACCACGGGGAGCATTGTTGCAACGTAAGGGATATTGTCGATAAATGCCGAGATAACGACCGACGCCCAAACGATGATCGTATAGAGAAGGAATACGTTGCCGCCGCCAAGCCTTGCAAGAAGCTTTGCAGCCTCGTCAATAACGCCCTGATGGGTAATGGCACCAATCATGAGGAAAAGACCCAAAAGTAGGCCTATAGTTTGAAAATCGATGGCTTTTAAAGGCTCGATAACCGCCTTGAAGTTACCTTCCTTTATCCAAGTATAAACAAGGCCCACGACGAGAAGGGCCGCACAGATAAGACCGTTTGTGATGGCGGGCTTGTTGGGGATAAAGGACACACCTATAAGAAGTAATATATCCAAAAGCAGTAATACGGTGGGAACGTAATCCTTGACGACTGTCATTTCCGCAGCCTTTTCAATGGGAGATTTTTCCTTTCTGAAAACAACGGCAACGATTACGGCAGAAAGAACTGCACCAAGCTCTACCGCGAAGAATATACTGGGTTTACCCTGATACCAGAAGAAGTCCAAAAAGCTCATGTCGGCGTAGGAGCCAAGCATTATCGCCGTAGTGTCGCCAACTAAGGTTGCCGCACCCTGCAGGTTTGACGAAACCGCAATGGCAATGATAAAGGGTACGGGATTGGTCTTGAGCTTTTTACATATCTCAAGGGCGATGGGGGCGATCATAAGAACGGTTGCCACGTTGTCGATAAACGCAGAAACTATGCCCGCAAAAAGGGAAAGGGCAACGGCCGCAACCATTACGTTTGGAACCCTTTTCATGATCATATCGGCAAGAAGGGCGGGCATCTTGCTGTCGATAAACAGCTGAACAAGCCCCATGGTGCCTGCGATCATTAATATAACGTTAAAGTCGATGGCGGGGAAAATTTTATCGAGGGGCAAAAGACCGCTGACGATAAAAATAAGCGCCGCGCCTAAAGCAATGTAGGGACGGTACTTGCCAAAAATAAGCATCAACACGTAGGTAGCCGCAAAAATGCAAAGTGAAATAATCAAGTGTTGCTTCCTCCTTTGAGTGTAATAAATATTATAATCCATCTTGGCGCTAAAGTCAACGTTAATTACAGATTTGTTTTTGTTTTTTGTTTTTATCTGCCCAAATGAAGCTTTTTTGCGTAAAAAACCTTCGAAATATTTATCGCAAAATAATAAAAAACAGCCGATAAACGACCTATTGCCCCACTTTTTTGAAATTCAGGACGCTGTAGGGCTAAACGGGCGGCTAAATACTCTTTAAAAAGTTGCAAACAATATCTTTTTATGGTAAAATATCGCTGAAAAGGGCAACGCGCTGCACTTATCGACGATACTATACCCATTGAGGATTTTTATGAAAAGATTTTTGTGTATATTTTTATCCCTTCTTGCCCTTACTTTGACGGCGTCTTGCAATAAAGACGGCGGCTTTGAGCTTAAGGGAAAGGCCGACAGAAATACGGTGCTTACCGGTGAAAGCTTTACCGTCACCGTAATGACAAAAAACATTGGCAGGGATTTTTCCTACGACGGAAGCTCCACCAGGATAGGTGCAGAAGCAAGTATTTATATCGACACGGAGGGTGGCCGCCATTATCTTGACGCAATGCCCATTGCCGTAACTGACGACTTTGCCCACGTCACAATAAAAAAGGGAGATATCATCACCCACCAATGGACCTTTTTGACAGATGACGACACCCCCCTCGGATCATATACCCTGGAGCTGAGCTTTCACGGTACGGTAAAGATTTTTGAAAGCTTTATAACGGTCAAAACGTCAAGGATCCCCTGCGAGGCAACTTACGCCATAAGTAGCGACGGTAAATGGGCCTACGTAACGGGCTATGACCCCGCCGGAAGCGTTGTGAACATTTCCGACACCTTTGAAGGCCTGCCCGTAAAAAAAATCGACGACGAAGCATTTTATTACTCAAGCATAATAGGCGTCACCATCCCCGACACGGTAGAAAGCATCGGGTACGAGGCTTTCGGTTGGTGCAAAAAGTTAAAAAGCATAAATATACCTGCCTCGGTCAACAACATTGAAAAATTTGCCTTTACCCACTGCGAAAGTCTGGAGGTTTTTGAAGTAAGTGAAGAAAACCCCGCCTATAGGTCGATTAACGGCCATCTTTACACAAAAGACGGAACCGCCCTCATACAGTACGCCGCGGGAAGCCCCTTATGGGAATTCACCCTCCCCGACCAAGTGACAAAAATTGAATCGCAGGCCTTTTCAAGCTGTAAAAGCCTTACCAAGGTAACCATTCACGACGGGGTGGAGATAATAGATTTTAAAGCCTTTACCCAATGCGACAATTTAATAAGCCTGACCATCCCCTTTACCGGCGGATATTACGGCGCCACGGAGGATAATCATTTAGGATATATTTTCGGGTGCTATAGTCCACTTTTTCACGCCAACGATATGCCCCAAAGCTTAAAAGAGGTTTTCGTTATGGGCAACGCACCAATACCCGACTCGGCATTTTACGATTGCAATAAAATTGAGGAAATAACCGTTGGCGGCACGATAGATCGCATTGATGGCAGTGCATTTAGTAACTGCTCCTCACTAAAGCGCGTCACCATTGGCCAATCGGTAAAAAAAATAGGAAGCTGGTGCTTCAGCGGCTGCCACAGCTTAAGCGAGGTCGTCTTTGAATGCCCCTACGGCTGGTACGGCACGGAAAATAAAAGCGATTGGCAAAACTCCACGGGCGGGACAAGCTTTAATTTTTCAGACAGCACTGTTGCCGCCAAGCTTTTATCAGACGTAACCGACCCGGGGATGTACTACACCTATTATTGGTACCTTGGGTTTTAATTGTGGTGGTTTTTTAAAGATTTAATTAAAAAGTCGGCCTATAAGCCGATTATTCCATGTTTTTTGTTTTACCGCGGCTTTTAGCTAAAATAATTTTACCTTAAAAAAACACAAAAGGTATTTACAAAAGATGCGCGGCGTGTTATAATAACGACAAGGACGCTATAAAATAATTTTATCAAAATCAAACGTTTTGACCGCTTTGTTTGTAAAATAATTGAATAACTGATGATTTTGGAAATTACTAAAGGAGATTATTATGAAAAAACGTTTATTGACGGCGCTGGTTGCGGTTGTCTTCACCGTGGTCACGTGTCTTACCCTTACGGGATGTGCCATATTCAACATATTTAAAAAGGGCGTCGACTTTGACGAGAGCTGCTACGTTAACAACGACGACGTTAAGTTTAGCTATTCCCAAGAAGAATACGATGAATTTTTGGAAACCATCGATAAGCTGACCGAGGGGGCCTCAACCGAAAGCCTTTCTGAGGCACAGCTTGCCATCCTCTTGCTTGACCTTGGGATCTCTAAAATGAGGCTTGAGGACGCGTATTCCTTAGCGGAGCTTTACTATAATATCGATATGAGCAATGAGGAGGCCGAGGCGCGTTACTTTGATATGACTGAAAAATACGCCTCCATGTCCGTTGTTTATAACGCCATGTTTGAGCCCCTTGCAAAATCCTCTTACAGGGAAATGTTTTTCGAGGGAATGTCCGATGAGGAAATTGACCTTCTCCTCGCCATGGCGGTTACCGACCCCCAGCTTGTTACCCTTGAAACCAATATCACCCAGCTTACCGCCCAATACCACGAGCTGAGCGAGGATGAGATCCTTGGCAATAAGTTTAACGAGCTTTACACAGACGTTATCGACACCAATAACCAAATAGCAAAAATTTACGGCTTTGAAAATTACATTGATTATTCCTATACCATGCTTTTCAACCGTGATTTTGATACTGAGGATACAAAGCTGTTTTCAAAGATAACAAGTCAGTCCTCCCCCGCTATTTTTAAAAACGCCTCAAAGGAGCTTGATCGCTTAACCGACAGTCTTGCCCCCGCAAGGATAAATGAGATCGACGCCATTTTAAACGCGCCCTTTACCGCAGAAAGCAGCAAAACCATCTTAAAAGGCTTTTACAAGAGCCTTGGCGACGACGTTTACGCAGCTTATCAGCACGTAATGAGCGACGGTTACTATTACATCGCAAGCAGCCCCAACGCATATCAGGGCGCTTACACGTCCTACTATCAGCTTAAGGGCGAGCCCTTTATGTACTTTGCAAGCTACGGCAATCAGTACACGACGGTTGGGACCTTCGTCCACGAATTTGGCCACTATCTTAACGCCTACCTTGGGGATTGGATCCCCGATCTGTCCTACGAGCTGGCCGAAACCCACTCTCAGGGGGCGGAATGGCTTTTCAACGCCTACGTCAGCAACCTGCTTGCCGATAAAGATGAATACTCCTACTTTGTAAACAAGGCCCTTTATGAAAATGCAAGCATGATCATATGGTCATCATTGGTTGGCACGGTTGAAATTGACGCCTACAGCCACAGCCTTGAAAATGACATCAACACAAGCGCGATTTTCGCCAAGGTGGAAAACGAGCTTTACGGCCCCGGCACCATTGAGGAGCTTTTCCCCGGCTTTATGATGCCAAGTGATTACTACAGATTTGTCGCAATCGACGCGCCCGGCTACTATATAAGCTACGCCGTGTCGTTAACCTCCTCCTTAGAGCTTTACGCCATGGCCACGGAGGATTACACCGCGGCAGTAAGTGCGTACACGAGTCTTCTTTCCACTGAAGAAACTTACCTTGCCGCATTGGAGGCCGCAGGCCTATCCTCACCCTTTACGGCACAGGCCTTTGAAAATATTTTAAGGGCATTAAATGGTGGCAGTCAGGATGGCGGCGTTGTTGTCTGATCCATTAAAATATTTTATCATCATAAAAGGATAACGGAATTCCGTTATCCTTTTTTTGTCAGCCGCGGTAAGACTTTATACAGGATAAAAGCCTGTCGATGGCGGGATCAAGGTTTTCCTCCCGAATAAAGCCCGTAAGACGGAAATACCCCTCCCCAAGGGGGCCGAAGCCAACCCCGGGCGTACACACGACGCCGTAAGATAAAAGTCGGTCAAAAAAGTCAAAGGATTTTTGGTTTTGTACGCATTTTGCCCATACGTATGGGGAATTTTCCGCCCCAAAGGCCGTTACGCCCTCACTTAAAAGGGCGTTTTTAACCGCCCTTGCATTGGCGATATACCTTTTGACAGACTTTAATGCCGCCTTAAAGCCTACACCGTCAAGGAGGGCCGCCGCGCCCACCTGGGTAACGTAAGAAACCCCGTTGAACATCCCGCTTTGGCGAAGGGCAAAAAGGCCGTTAAGTCCCTCACCGTTTAGCGCAAGGTCCTTTGGGATAACAGACCAGCCGCACCTTATCCCGGTAAATCCGCCAAGCTTTGATAGCGAGCTTACCTCAATGGCGCACCTGCTTGCCCCCTGAATTTGAAAAATCGATCTTACGCCACCATTAACGTAATAGGAGTAGGCGCTGTCGTAAATAATAACAGACCCGGTCCTTATGGCAAAATCCACCCAGCTTTTGAGGCCATCCGCCGAGTAGTGAGCCCCTGTCGGATTATCGGGTGAGCATATGTATATGAGATGACCCGTTTGATTTTTTGCTTCGTCACCCAAATCGCACGGCAAGGGCAAAAAGCCGTTTTTTTCAAGGGCGGGGAGGTCTATGATCTTAAACCCCTTAACCGTAAGGGCGTGCCTGTAAGCAGGATACGTGGGGTCGTGCAGAACGGCAGTTGAGGGCGAAAACAGGTCTATAAGCCGATCTACGTCTGATTTTGCGCCGTCGCTGATAAAGACCTCCTCTAAAGAAAGTCGTACGCCGTGGGTGGCGTACAGCCTGCAAACGGCATCCTTTAAAAAGGGATAGCCGTCTGTGGGCGGATAACCCTTAAAGGTCTTTTTGAGGGCCATTTGGTCACAGGCGACCTTCATTTTGTCAGTAACGTATTTTGGTATGGGAAAAACGCTGTCGCCGATGGAAAGGGATATAAGATCGTCCCTCCCTGTTTTTTTGACCCGATCGGATACCTCCTTGAAAACGTAACCGCCCCTTAGCTTTTTGAAGTTTGGATTGAAGTCAATCATAAAACACCCCTGTAAAAGACTTGTAGGTATCCCCCGCAAGATAGCAATCAAATCCCTTTTTTACCTCAACGAAAAGATCACCGCCTTTAAAACTTACCCTTACCTTACCGTGGGGGATAAGACCACCCTTGACCGCCGATGAGGAAATCGCACAAGCCCCTGTGCCGCAGGACAAGGTTTCGCCCGAGCCCCTTTCATAAACCCTTGTTATTATTTTGCCGCCGAATAAATAGCCAAGCTCCACGTTGACGCCGCCGTCAAAGGATTGGTTTTTTGCCAAAAGTGGGGCTATAAGCCCGAAATCGGCAAAAACTTCCTTAGGGACGATTGCGGCAAGGTGAAGGTTTCCAACGGAAAAAAGACCAAAGGATAAAAAGCTTCTTACTATTTCTGCGCATTGCTTTGGATAGGCCGCGCCCTCGTCGGAGGTTATATATTTACACTTGCCCATATGTGCAGTTACGCCTTCGGGGCCGTAAAAAACGCGCCGAACGCCGCTGTCGGTTTCGACGGTTTTATATTGGTCACCGTCCTCCCTGACGATAAAAGCAACCGACCGCAATGCGTTGCCGCACATAAGGGCCCTGCTCCCGTCACCGTTAAAAACGGTCATTTTACAATGGGCAGCTTTGCTGTCGTCAATTAAAATAAGTCCGTCACCACCAACCCCAAAGCGCCTATCGGACATGCGCTTGGCAAGACAAGGCCCGTCTGAAATTATCCTTGCCTTGTCACCGTCGCTTAAGGCTTTATCTTTGCCCTCTCTTAAATCGAGGTAAATATAATCGTTGCCCGCCGCAACCATTTTTATAAAGCTTATCTTCACACCAGATACTCCTTTAAGCTTTCAATAAGTTTATCAAGATTTTTATGGTCTTCCATGGGTAAAAGTGGGGATCGGAGTCGGTTATCGCACAATTTAAGCTTACTAAGTGCGTGCTTTACCGGTATTGGATTCACCTCCCTGAAAAGCTCGCTTACAAGGGGCAAAAGGGTATAAAAAAGCTTTCTTGCACCTACAGTGTCCCCCGATTGATAAAGTCGCCAAAGTCTTGTAACCGTACTTGGGGCAATATTTGACACAACCGAGATCACCCCGTCGCCCCCAAGGGCCGCCGTCTGCAAAATATCGCTGTCGTTGCCCGTATAAACCTTGACCCGTCCTTTAACGGCGCTTATTAAATTTGCCATTTTATTGGTGTCGCCGGAGGCCTCCTTTACGCCTACGATATTAGGGTGACGGCAAAGCCTTTTGTAAACCTCAACGGATATATCCACCCCCGTCCTTTTTGGGACGTTGTAGACGATTATTGGAAGATCCCCTTTGTCTGCAACGGTAAAATAGTGGCCTATAAGCCCGTTATCGGTGGTTTTGTTGTAATACGGCGCAACGATAAGCGCTCCGTCATATCCTATGCTTTTTGCAAACTTTGTCATCATTATGGCGTGACGGGTGTCGTTGGAGCCGCATCCTGCCACAAGGGTGATCTTATCCCCCACCCGATTTTTGACGGCCGAAAGAACCCTTTTGTGCTCCCTGTCCGATAGGGTTGGGGCCTCACCCGTGGTGCCGCAGACGACCAAGCAATCAACCCCTGCCGAAACCTGCCTGTCAATAAGCCCGACAAGTCCATTATAGTCAACGCCGCCCTTAAAGGGTGTAACCATGGCCGTCGCACAGCCGCAAAACAAAAATTTTTTATTCAAATATAAATGCCTCCATAAAAAATACCCACGGTAAAAAGCTTTATCGTGGGTATTTATATTAAATTTTATTAATGAATTATTCCTCGTCGTCGCCTTTAAGAAGGTTATAGTAAACGCCTTTTCTTTCCATAAGGGCGTCGTGGTTGCCCTGCTCTATGATCCTTCCCTTTTCCATGACCATAATATTATCGGAGTTTCTTATGGTGGAAAGTCTATGGGCGATGACGAAAACAGTTCTACCCTTCATCAGGTTATCCATACCGCTTTGGACGATGGATTCCGTACGGGTATCGATGCTGGAGGTGGCTTCGTCCAAGATCATAACGGGCGGATCGGCAACGGCAACGCGTGCAATCGACAAAAGCTGTCTTTGACCCTGGGATAGGTTGGAGCCGTCAAGGGTCAACACCGTGTCGTAGCCGTTGGGCAGCCTTGTAATAAACTCATGAGCGTGAACCAGCTTTGCCGCGGCGTATACGTCCTCGTCGGTGGCCTCAGGGTTGCCGTAGCGGATATTTTCCCTTACCGTGTCGGTAAAAAGGTTAACGTCCTGTAAAACCACCCCAAGGGAGCGCCTTAAGTCGTCCTTCTTTATCTTATTTATATTTATGCCATCGTAACGGATTTTGCCATCGTCAATGTCGTAAAATCTGTTGATAAGGTTGGATATGGTGGTCTTGCCCGCCCCCGTCTGACCGATAAGGGCAACCTTGGTGCCGGGCTCCACCTCAACCGTGACGTCGTACAGAACCTGCTTTTTGCCGTCGTAAGAGAAGTCAACCTCCTTAAGCTGAACGTGGCCTTCTACCTTGCTGTAGGTAAGGGTGCCGTCGCCGTGGGGGTGCTTCCACGCGTAGAACCAGTCCCCTGACTGACCCTCTACAATCTTATCCCCCTCGTAATGGGCCTTGACTAAGGTTACGTAGCCGTTGTCGGCCTCGGGCTCGCCGTCCATAAGCTCAAAGACCCTTTCCGCCCCCGCAAGGGCCATAATAACAGAGTTGAACTGCTGTGAAACCTGGTTGATGGGTCTTGTGAAGGATCTTGAAAGAAGAAGGAAGGTTGAAACGAGTGCAAATGCCGCAAAGGTGTTGCCCGTGTCGTTTACCGCCAGAATGCCTGCGTTGGCCATAAGCCCCCCTGCAACGGCAAGGATAACGTACTGCAAATAGGTAAGGTTTGCCATAACGGGCATAAAAATGTTTGCGTACTTGTTGGCGCTGGTGGAGTTATTGTTAAGCTCCTCGTTGATCTTGTCAAAGGCCTCCTTATTTTCGTCCTCGTGGCAGAAGACCTTGATGACCTTTTGGCCGTTGATCATTTCTTCAATATAGCCGTTAAGCTTACCGACCGACCTTTGCCTTGCCACAAAGTAGTAGGCGCTTTTACTGCCCAAGGCCTTGATGACGAAGAACATGGCAAAAACCGTAAGCAACACTATAAGGGTAAGCTGCCAGCTTTTGATGAACATTTCCACAAGGCAAACTATAATGGTAACAAGTGAGGAGAATATATTGGGGATGCTTCGGCCGATAAGCTCCTCCAAGGTGTCGGTGTCGTTGGTAAACCTGCTCATTGTCTCGCCAAAGGTGTGGGTGTCAAAATACCTGATGGGAAGCCTTTGCATCCTTGCGAACATCTGATTTCTTATATCGCGCAAAACGCTTTGGGAGATTATGACCGTAAGCTGGTTGTATACGCCTGTGGCAATAATGCCGAGGACGAATATAACAGCCATTTTGATAACCACCTGCAAAACGCCGCCCATGGTGGCCTGATAGCCGGGTATGGTCTTCAGGCCGTCAAGCTGAACGCCTATTGCAAGGGACAGATCCTCCATAAGGGACATGCTTTGAATGGACGCGTAGCTTGAAAGGATAATAAGCGCAAGAGCAATGACGAACCTTACGCCGTGGCCGTGAAGAATGTACCCTAAGACCCTTGACATGGTTTTGCCGGGATTTTTGACCTTCATTGGGGATTTTTGATTAGTTGTTGCCATCAAAATCACCTCCTTCCTGCTGGGAAAGGTAAACCTCGCGGTAGATATCGTTATTTTCCATAAGATAGTCGTGGTTGCCAACGCCGTTTACACGTCCGCCGTCAAGGACGATTATCTTGTCTGCGTCCATAACGGAAACTATCCTTTGGGCAATGATAATTTTGGTTGTTTCGGGGATGAACTCCTTAAAGCCCTGCCTGATGGCGGCGTCGGTTGCCATATCCACGGCGCTTGTGGAGTCGTCCAGTATTAAAATTTTGGGGTTTGACATAAGGGCCCTTGCAATGCAAAGCCTTTGCCTTTGCCCGCCCGAAAGATTGGCGCCGCCCTGCTCCACGTGGGTATCAAGGCCGCCCAAGGCGTAAACAAAGTCGTAAGCACAGGCAAGCCTTAAGGCGTCGTCGATCTGACTGTCGGTGGCGGAAGGATTGCCCCAAAGCATGTTTTCACGGACGGTGCCGGAGAAAAGAACGTTCTTTTGCAAAACCATTGCAACTGACCGTCTTAAGGTGTCCAGGTCGTAATCCTTAACGTCAACGCCCCCTACCCTGACAACGCCATCCGTTGCGTCGTAGAGCCTTGGAATAAGCTGAACGAGGGTCGTTTTGGAGCTGCCCGTGGCGCCGATTATGCCAACGGTTTCGCCGCTGTTTATGGTTAAATTTACGTCGGAAAGGGAGAAAACACCGCCCTTACCCTTATAAGAAAAGCTTACGTTTTCAAAGTCAATTTGGCCGTTAACCGTCTTATAGACGGGGTTTTCGGGATTTTTGATATCGGGCTCGCAATCCAGAACCTCGTTTATCCTGTCGATGGAGGCCTTGCTCATGGTGACGGTTACGAATATCATTGAAAGCATCATAAGGCTCATCAGGATCTGAGAGCTGTAAGTTATTATCATGGAAAGCTGACTTTGATTTAAGGCCGTTGCCCCGCTTGAAACCACCACGCTTGCACCGAACCAGCTGAGGAGCCCTATGCTTAAATACATGCCAAGCTGCATTATCGGGTTTGACAGTGCCACTATCCTTGACGCCTTTGAAAATGTCTTGTAAATGTCGCCCGAGGCAAGGTTGAACTTTTCAATCTCCTCGTCTTCGCGGACGGTGGACTTAACTACGCGCATGCCGCGGATATTTTCCTCAACGACGGTGTTAAGCCTGTCATACTTTTTAAACAGGATCTTGAAAAGCGGATGGGCAAACTTAAATACGAGCAGAAGCCCCCCCACCAAAATGGGGATAACGATGGCAAATACGGCCGCAAGGGCACCGCCGTTTAAAACGGTCATGATAACGCCGAAAATAAGCATGAGTGGCGAGCGCACCGCTATCCTTATTATCATCATATAAGCCATCTGAACGTAGTTTACGTCGGTGGTGAGCCTGGTCACAAGTGATGCGTTGGAAAAATTATCAATGTTGTTAAAGGAATAGGTCTGTATCTTGTCAAACATGTCCTTTCGGATGTTGGCACCAAATCCGTTGGCCGCCTTTGCACACTCCACCCCCGAAAGGGCGCCGAACAAAAGCGCAACCAATGACAGGGCGGCAAGAAGAACGCCGTAGGTCCATATTGCCAGATTGTCGCCCTTGTTTACGCCGTTTTCAAGCAAAAATGTCATAATAAACGGTATTAAAATGTCAAAAACACATTCCATTGACACGAATACCGGCGACAGTATGGACGCTTTTTTATATTGTCTTACACATTTTTTAATAAGTCTTATCAAACGTTAAACCTCCTTCTTTGATTTTTCGCAAAGCTCCTTGTCGATATTTTTCTCAATTTTTTCCACCACAGAGAAAAATACGGCTAGCTCCTTATCGGTAATATCCTTTGACAAAAGCCCTTCAAGGCGCTTGATCTCCTTAAGGTGCCTTTCACAGTTTTCCTCTGCAAGTCTTGTAAGGACGATTTTTTTCAGCCTTTTGTCGCCGTCAACGCCTACGCGGCGGATGAGAGAAGCCCCCTCCATCCTCTTTAAAAGCTGACTTGCCGACGAGCCGCGGAGAGAAAATTGCTGTTCAATATCCTTTTGGAAAACGTCCCTATCCCTGTTTTTGTACAAAAAACCCAATATACGTCTGTAAGAAAACGCGACGTCGTCGGGTTTTTCGTTTGCGCGCTGACACTCTAAAAACCTGCCTATTAAGTTGTGAAGCCTTTTCACCTCACAGCCGATCAAGCCCTTCATATTTCTCCTTGGATAAAGTTAGTTAACTAACTATTTTTTTCTATCTATTATATTCATAAGTCGGGCCGTTGTCAACCTATAAAAGTGTGGTTTTGGTGAAATATTAAAAAGAAAAAAAGCATTGGCATTAACCAATGCTTTAAACGGATTTCTTTTAAATTTATCTTTAATTGAATTTCTTTAATCCCGCAAGGCACAGAGCTGAGCAGATAGCCTCGCCAAGGGCCGATACCGAAAGGAAAACAATTGGGCTTACGGCCGGGATGACAAAAATCAACGCCAACGAAACCACATTTAAAACAGCTGAAAGTATAAGGCCCGCTTTTGCACTTGACGCGGTGTTTTTTGCCATTTTGTATGCAAGGGGCATAAAGGATATCTGATCGTTTAAAACCCTGTTTTTGCCCTCTGTCAGGGATATATCGCCGTTATTCCCTGCGAAAATCTCCTTGGGTTTTTTGACGGGATTTTGGGTAAAGTCAAGGTCACAAACCACACTTTCGGGATAGCTTGCCGACTTAAAGTCAACCTTGACGTTTTTAACGCCGCAGGCTAAAAATTCGTTAAGCATGCCGTAAGCGTCCTCCTTTACCTTGCCATCTTCCACTAAAACGGCCGCGTCAACGGTCAGATCGTTGCCTGAAGCAAGGCGGGAAACTGCCCTTTCGTCACCGAATAAAACAGATCTTTTTACCCCTGTAACGACCAAATTATCAAAGGCGTTAAGGTAAAAACCAATAATGCCGTGAAGGGATACAATCCCCAATAAAGCCGCGCCGATAAGGGCCCATTTTGATAGGTTGTCGCCGTAGCTTTGGGTGAAAATCGGCGGGATAAAAGTAATAATAAGTGATAATAAAATTGCACAAAAGTCCACGTATAAGGCGATTTTCGCCACTTTTTTGCTTTTTGAAGCGGATTTTTTTGCTTCCTTGTGAGAAAGAAAAGCTTCACCTTCACCATCGATGACAGAGTGGCCGAAAAGTGATTCAACCTTAACCAAAAGCCCGCCCGTTAAAGCAATGCTTCCGGCAAAAACGGGATCGCCCTTTTTAACGCTTACGGGGGCAGATAAGGATGCGGTCTTATATAAGACCTCGCCATCGGAAAGACTTGTGCCGTCGCAAGGGATATATTGCCCCTCCTCAAGGGTAATAGTGTCGCCAATCTTCAGATCCTGTAAAGAGGTTTGCTCCTCTCCGACCAAAACGGGAAGACTGCCCGTGTAGTAGGACTTTAAAATTGAAAGCTCCTTATAACGATCGGCAAAAGCGGAAAAATTTCTTGCGGCGCTGAAGAGTGTGATAAACAGCGCACCGAAGGCCGCGTGACCTAACACAACGGCACTGACCGCAGCAAGAAGGGCCGTCAGGTTGCCGTTGAGCGGCGCTTTATTTTTTATATCAGTATACAGACCGTATACCACGTCGTAGCCCGCTATGGAAAAAGCCAGGACCAAAATCACCGTGTGGAGGCTAAAGCCACCCGAGCCGCTTTTTAAAAATAAGCTTACGACGAATAAAATAATAGATAAGCTTATCTCCCCAATACGGAAGATAAGATCTGACTTAAACTGTTTAGCTTCCCTTTCGAGAATGTCTACCTCCTCAAAGGATGGGGAGGGCGAGGGTTGATCTGTCTTTTCCGCACGTGGGGATACGGGGCTTGATTTTTCATCCAGATCCTTGGATAAATCACCCTCGTTTTCGACAAAATCCCCGCCTATAGTACCGTTATCGACACTTTCTTCCATAAAATCAAGGTTGACGGAAAAGCCGTCGCACACCTTGAAGATGTCAGTTAAAACGTCGTACTCGTAAAAGCCGCTTTCAATGGTAACGGTAAGGATATCATCCTTGATTGAAGCAGATGAAATGCCCTTTACGCCATTGATCTTTTTTAAAAAGGCCTCGTTTGAGGTCAATCCGGATATTTTGTAAACGTATTCCAAAATTTTCACCTTCTTTAATATTGTACTTGTATTTTAGCAAAAATCAGTGGCTTTTGTCAACATATATGGGCCAATCATTTGCCCTTATTGATTTTAGCCCCGACTTTAGACAAAAAAAGCCGTCTTTTTAGTTTGCATTGGCGGCACTTTTTTGATATAATACTTTTTGTTTAAACTTAGGTTTATATTATTCGGGAGCGTTATGGAAAATTTATCTAACCGCACAAACGATGGCCAAAACCTTAAAATAATCGGTCTTACCGCTGAGGAGGTTTTATCCCGCCGACAGCAAGGTCTTACCAACAAGGTGAAAAGAAAGGCCTCAAAATCATATCTGAAAATTTTTATCGACAATTTTTGCACGTTTTTCAACCTTTTGTGCTTTGCGTGCTTTTTCGTGCTTTTATCGGTAGCAAAAGACACGGCAATTTCCAATTACTTTTTCGTAATACTTTTCGTTGCCAACTCTGTAATCGGCACCATACAGGAAATCCGCGCCAAGCTGACCGTTGAAAGGCTTTCCTTAATGAAGGCCCCCACCGCACGGGTCTTACGAGGTGGTGAGTTTTTGTCCATCCCCGTGGAGGAGGTCGTTCTTGACGACGTGATAGAGCTTTCCTTGGGGAGCCAGATCCCTGCCGACTGCGTTGTTTTAGAGGGCTTTATCGACGCCAACGAATCCCTTTTGACAGGCGAATCGGTGGCGGTAAGGAAAAACGTCGGCGACAAGCTTTTAAGCGGAAGCTTCGTCACCGGAGGAAAATGTCTTGCCCGCGCCGAAAAGGTAGGGGCGGACAGCTACCTGCAGACACTTTCACAAAAGGCAAAGGAATACCAGAAAACAAATTCCAAGCTGCTTAACGCCCTGAACGCAATAATCAAGACGGTAAGCATACTGATCGTACCCATTGCCATCGGCACCTTTTTGGTTCAGAACCATCTTTTTGAAAGCGGGCAGATCGGCCAGGTCGCCGGCAAGGACCCAACCTTTTCAACGGGGGTTGTGATCCCTACAATTTCCGTCATAATCGGTATGATACCCTGCGGGATGTTCTTTTTGACGACCCTGTCCCTTGCGGTTGGCATAATAAAGCTATCCAAGCTCAACACCCTTGTTCAGGATATGTACTCCCTTGAGATGCTGGCAAGAAGCAACGTCCTTTGTCTTGATAAGACGGGGACCATAACCGACGGCCGTATGACCGTAAAGGAGATCGTTACCATTAAGGAACTTTCTTATCCCCTTGCGGACGTTGTCGGCGCAATAGAAAACGCCCTTGACGACAGCAACCAGACGGCAGAGGCAATAAAAGACTTTTGCAAAACAACACTGTCCCCCACCCTTTTGGCAAAAATACCGTTTTCTTCAAAGAGGAAGTTTTCTGCCGTAACCTTTGAGGGGCTTGGAACCTTTGTTATGGGCGCACCAGATTACGTAATGGACGCCCTGCCGGAGGATATTGACAGGCAAATAAAGGCCCATATGTCCGTGGGAAGACGAGTGCTTCTCGTTGCCCAAAGCAACTTACATATTGACGGCGACGACCTGCCTGAGGGACTTTCACCCTGCGGCCTTGTGGTCCTTGAAGATAACGTACGTCCCGAAGCAATTGAGACCATCAGATGGTTTAAGGAAAACGATGTTAAGATAAGGGTAATATCGGGCGACGACCCAATGACCGTTTCGGAGATAGCTAAACGCGCCGGAATAGAAGGCTACGACAAGTACGTTAACTTATATAATATGTCCGACGAGGAGGTAATGGAGGCCGCCACCAAGTACGTGGTGTTTGGCAGAGTTTCTCCCGAGCAGAAGGCCCTTATCGTAAAGGCCCTGAAGGCACAAAAAAACACCGTTGCCATGACGGGCGACGGGGTAAACGATATTCTTGCCATGAAGGAAGCAGATTGCTCCATTACGGTCGCGTCGGGAAGCGGCGCCGCCAGAAGCCTTGCACACCTGGTGCTTTTGGACGATAACTTTAACTCCTTACCCCAGGTCGTCAAGGAAGGCAGAAGGGTCGTAAACAACATTCAGCAATCGGCATCACTTTATCTTATGAAGACCTTGTTTACCATGATCTTCGCGATAATTTCCATTGCGTCGGTAACAAGCTATCCCTTCTCCACGGGCATGATGCTTATGCTTGAATTTTTCATCATAGGCGTGCCGTCGGTAATGCTGTCACTTCAGCCCAGCGACAAGCGAATAACGGGCGACTTTATAAAGTACGTACTATCCCATGCCGTACCCGGGGCGGCCATACTGATATTTAACGCGGTCATGGTCAAGCTTGTTTACACGGTGCCCACCCTGACGGAATTTTTCAGGGCGACATCGGATACGTATTCCACCCTGGCAACACTTGTCCTGACCTTGGGCGGATGGGTATTTCTGGTAACACTTTGTTATCCATTTAATAAGTTCCGCGGCGGACTTTGTATAGTGGCAACCGTGGTGATTTTCACCATTTGTACCCTTTTGGCCTCAACCAGCGTCCTGTTTGGATTCTTCCAGCTGCAAAGCCTTGTGCCCTTAAGCGAGAACCTTTCAAAGATCCTGCTTGTCATTGGGCTTTTGGTTGTTGACTTCCCCCTGTTTTTGACGTTTAAATGGCTTATAAAGTAAATTAAATAAAACAAAAACCCGCCAAATAGGCCGATAATCGGCTTATAGGCGGGTTTTTTGTTATTTAATCAGTAACGGTCAAAACGTTTTGCCCTGCGCTTTAAGGAGGAAGCAAGGGTGTCAGTGAAGACACTTTCCTTTATTCTTACCGTCCAGCAATTGGTGGTGCCGGGGGTGTTGATACGGAATTCGCTGCCTACCATAAGAGCGTCCTGAACGGGTATAATGCAAAGCTTTGCGTTGGAGCCGTAAGCAATGTCAAGTATTGCTTCGCCAATGCCGCTGAGGCCACCCATAGGCTTATAGATCTTAAGATAATCAACGGACTTTTTGACCATTGTCCTCCAATGATCGACCTGTGCCTTGTCAAGACCCTTTAAGGTGCCCATAATGGTGTCGTTGTCGTGGGTGCCCGTGTAGATGACGGAATTTTCATTGACGTTCCAGGGAAGATACGGGTTGCTGTCGTCGCCGTTGAAGGCAAACAGAAGAACCTTCATACCGGGGACCGAGTAGGTTGACATAAGGTTTCTTACGCCGTCGTCGATCATACCTAAATCCTCGGCAATAATCTTTTGGGTGCTTATGTTTGCGAGGATCTCTCTTCCGGGGGCGTTAACCCACCAGCCCCTTTCAGCCGTAGGATCGCCGTAGGGTACCGCCCAGAATCTGTCGAGGCCCCTGAAGTGGTCGATACGGATAAGGTCGTATAATTTTGACGCCCTTTCAACGCGTGCCTGCCAGAAGGCAAAGTTGTTGGTGCGCATATGCTCGTAATTATAAATTGGGTTACCCCAAAGCTGACCCGTTCTGCTGAAATAATCGGGCGGACAGCCTGCAACGATGGTGGGACGGTAGTTGGCGTCGAGAAGGAATTCTTCAGGTGCAGCCCAAACGTCCACGCTGTCGAGGGATACGTATAAGGGAAGATCGCCTATGATGGAAATGCCCTTGCTGTTGGCGTACTTTTTAAGCTCGAAATACTGATTTCTGAACTCAAACTGGAGCCATTGCCAGAATAAAAGCTCCTCACGGTTGTTTTTGGCAAACTCCTCTAAAACGGCGGGGTCGCGGCGGCGATAGGCCTCGGGCCAATCGTTCCAGGGGCAATTGAATTTACCCTTGAGGGCCATAAATAAGGCGTAATCGTCAAATTCACCCTTTTGCAGGAAGGCCTTAAAGGTCTTGTTCGTAACGTCAAAGCGAGAAAAAGCCTTTCTTAAAAGAGGATAACGCTCTGTATAAAGCCTGCCGTAGTCAATGTATGGATCCTTGTTGATGGCGGCCTCTACCTCGCGGTAGGTCAGAAGCCTTTTTGACCTTAAAATTTCAAGGTCGATAAAGTATGGATTGCCTGAACCGTCTGCGCAGGTTGCGTAGGGTGAATCTGCATACCCGGTCTGAACCAGTGGCAGCATCTGCCAATAGCTGTGTCCGGATTTTTTCAAAAAGTCAACGAAATGGTAAGCCCATTTACCAAGTGAGCCTATACTGTATTTTGAAGGCAGAGAAAATACAGGCATCAATAAGCCACATTTTTTCATAATAATTGCTCCTTTAACCCAAGATGGGTTTTATCCTTGCCGCACCTTGCGGCTGTTATTTTTTTTATTGTTTTTTGTTTCGTAAAGCGCCAAATCGGCGCATAGCCTTGCAAAACGTCCTGATTTTTTAATAACGTCCTGCATTTTTTGTTGCGGACACGAAAAAATTACATTTCGCGGCGGTCAATGATGGCCCTTGAAAGGGAGCCAATATCTGCGTATTCAAGATCTGTGCCGACCGCAATGCCGTGGGCAAGACGGGTAACCTTAATGCCAAGGGGCTTTATTATCTTTGCAAGATACATTGCAGTTGCCTCGCCCTCGACGTCGGGGTTGGTGGCGATGATGACCTCCTGGGTCTTACCGTCGGAAAGCCTTGATAAAAGCTCCTTAATGCGGATGTCGTTGGGGCCGATACCCTCCATTGGATTAATGGTGCCGTGAAGCACGTGATAAACACCCTCGTGACGGCCGGATTTTTCAATTGCGACCACGTCTTTCGGTTCTTTTACGACGCAAATTATCCTTGGGTCCCTTACCCTGCACACGTCGCAGATCTCACTTTCGGAAAAGTTGCCGCAGACATTGCAATAGCGGACTTCCTTTTTGACCCTTAAAATGGCGTTTGCAAATTCCTCGGCCTCGCTTTCGGTCATGGAAATAACCTTGTAGGCATAGCGCTGGGCAGTTTTCGTGCCAACGCCGGGTAGTTTTGTGAATTGGTTTATAAGCCGACCGATCGGCTCAATGAAAACCTTCATCAAAACATGCCCCCCATCTTGTTGTAAGCGCCCATTTTTTCCTCGTAAAGCTTATCTGCTGAAGCGCTTGCACTGTTGTATGCGGCCATAATAAGATCCTCTAACATTTCAACGTCCTCGGGATCAACCACGGTAGGATCAATGCTTACGCCCTTAACGACCTTTTTGCCGTTGACGGTAACCTTAACTGCGCCACCGCCTGCTTCGCCGACGAGAAGGGCTTCTTCAAGCTCCTCCTGAGCCCTTTGGATGTCTTCCTGCATTTTTTGTGCCTGCTTCATAAGCTGTTGCATCTGATTGCCGCCGAAGCCGCCGCCAAATTTATTGTATGCCATAATTTATCTCCTTAAAATATGTGTTATTTTTATTGTTTTTTTGCTGAAAAAGTGTTGTTAACCGACCTATAGAGGGACTTTTAGTCCTTTACGGTTATTTTGCCGTCAAACATTTTGTTGACGGCTTCCGCGTCCTGTAAAAACTTGTCCTCCTCCGTGGCCTGCACGCCGACGCGCTTAATAACCACGTCGTAAGGGGCAAAAGTATTGACGGCCGCCTTTAAAACGGCTTTGCTTTCTGGCTTTAATAAAAGATTATATTCGTTTTCGCCGTCGACAAGGACGTACAAAATATTTTCCTCAATTTTTGTATCAAGATCCTGGCAGGCAACCCAAAGCATAAGGTTTTTATCTGCGCGAAGCTTTTTAAGCACGGTGCCCCAAAGCCTTGCGTCGGAAACCCTGTCCCGTAAGACGCTGCCCTTTGCCGTCGGCGCTGCGACTTGCTGTGGCTTTTGAGGCTGTTCGGGCGTTTTGTCTTCCGTATGAAGGGGCTTTTTTGACTCCTCACGAGAGGGTTCAAAGAATCCGTCAATTTCAAAACCGATCTGGTTTTCGGGTGGGGCAAAGCTGTCGTCAATGGGCGGGACGTCCTCGTCGGACACGTAATCAAACCCGGCAAGTCTTGATATCTTTTTGGGTGAATCATCCACTTTAACGGCGGGTTTTTCCTCCTCAATATGGTCAATAACAGGCTTATAGGCGGGTTTTTCGTCCTTTTGCTCCATTTTTGGCGCTTCGAGCTCAGCCACCTTGTAAGAAGGGTTTTCTACTGCCCCATCGACCGTTTTAACGGCGGTATCGATCTTTACGCCCTTTTCCTCAATTAAGGCAAGCTTCTTTTCTAAAGCGGCGATACGACCGATGAGGGCGTCAAAGTTGTAATCCTCCGCGGGGAGGGTACTTTTTACTGCGGCAGTTTCAAAAACCACCCTGGGGTGTGTACTGTACTTGAGCTCGGTTTCTATCTGGGCGAAATTTTCAAGCACCCGTAAAAGACGGTGGCTGTCACCCTTGTCGGCAAGCTTTTTAAGCATATCATACTCCCCTTGGGGTATCATAAGTATGTCCTTTGCCGCACTGCAGGTCTTTACGACCAGTATATCCCTTATCATGGCGCAAACGTCATTTGTTAAGACGTTGACGCTTTTACCCAAGGTAATAAGACCCTCGGTTTTTGTTAAGACCTCGCCGATATCGCCGTCAAGCACGGCCCCCACAAGGGCCATGGTTTTTGTGCTGTCAGAAGCACCAATAAGGTCGATAACCTGCTTATAGGTCAACTTTTCGTTGTTATATGACAGGCAAAGATCGGCAAGTGACAGGGCGTCCCTTACGCTGCCCTCGCCCGATTTTGCAATTAGGGCAACGGCTTCCTTTTCGTAATCCTTCCCTTCGGTTTTATAAATATCCTCAATAAGCTTTTGAATGACCTGATCTGCAACCAGATGGAAATCAAAGCGCATACACCTTGACAAAATGGTCGCAGGGAGCTTTTGAGGCTCAGTGGTGGCAAGGATAAAAACGGCGTGGGAGGGCGGCTCCTCCAAGGTCTTTAAAAGGGCGTTGAAGGCCTCCGTGGTAAGCATGTGGACTTCGTCGATAATATAGACCTTGTACTTGCCTGCAACGGGCGGATACTGAACGTTACTGCGGATTTCCTGAACGTTATCCACCTTGTTGTTTGAAGCCGCGTCGATCTCTAAAATATCAAGGTTTGTGGGAACTGCCAGGCTTTTGCAGGCCTCGCAGACGCCACAGGGAGAGCCGTTTTGCGGATCGAGGCAGTTTATTGCCCTTGCAAAAATTTTGGCGACGGACGTTTTGCCCGTACCCCTTGCACCGCAAAACAGATATGCGTGGCCCACCCTTTGGGTGTTGATCTGATTTATTAAGGTTTTTACTACGTGCTCCTGCCCGATTACCTGATCAAAATCGGTCGGACGGAACCTTCTGTATATGGCAAGATATGACACTATTGCCTCCTGAAAACTTTTGTTTTTTCCTTTATTCTTTGAATGGCGTTATCGATGGACTTGGGCGTTTTATTAAGGGCCTTTGCGATCTCCTGATACTTTTGCCCCTGCACGAACAGATCAAAGACCTTACCCTCAAGAGGAGATAGGCGCTTTTTTATCTCTGAAATAGATTCGTTAAAGCGCTCCTCGTCGATAAGGCTGTCCTCGGGGGATTGGCTTGAAGGCTCCTCCTTGCCGTCGAAAATCTCGCCAAGGGAAACTGAGTTTGCAAATACCTTGTTTTTTTCGGTACCTGCCCCGTGGACAAGATTTATCATTTTATTTTTGATGCAGTGGTAAGAAAACGTCTTAAATGACGAGCAGGTCGGTCTGTCGCCGTCGTACCTTGTGACCGCCGTGAACAGGCCGATAAGCCCCTCCTGCGCAAGATCGTCCTCGTCGCCGCCCACCAAAAAGTAATGCCTTGCAAGGCTTCTTATGGCGGGGCGATAACGGGCGCAGATTTCTTCAAAGGCCTGTGCATCGCCCTGTTTGTGGAGCCTTACAAGCTCCTCATCGGTAAGAAGATTTAGATCTTTCATCCGTACCCCCGTGGGGCATTGCCCCGTAAATTTAAAAGTTTCTCTGACGGACGGCCTCGTATAAGGCAACGCCTGTTGCAACCGATGCGTTAAGGGAATTTATCTTGCCGTACATAGGGATGGACATGACCCCGTCGCACAAGGACCTTGTCAGCTTATTAACGCCCGTATCCTCGCCGCCGATAACGATGGCAAGCTTACCCTTAAGATTGGTTTTATACATATTTTCGCCGCCAAGCTCCAGGGCGTAAACAAAGATGAATTCTTCCTTAAGCTTTTTAATGGCGTCGTTTATATTGCCGACGCGGGCGATTTTTACGTGGTTCGCACTCCCCTCGGAAATGCGCATGACGACCTCGTTTACGGAGGCCGCGCGGCGCTTTCCTATAATAATGCCGTCAACCCCCGAGCATTCCGCAACCCTTATAATGCTGCCTAAGTTATGGGTATCCTCTATACCGTCGAGGACGAGTATAAACCCATCCTTGTCCTTTACTGCGTCAATGATTTCCTCAAGCTCGCTATAGACAAAATCTGTCACGTACGCCACGAAGCCCTGATGCTTTTTGGTTACGCTTTCCTTATCGAGAACGGACTTTTCGCAATAGGAAAATTTAATGCCGCTCTCCTTTATATCGCGGACGAGATCGCGGGATTCCTTATCCCTGAGCCCGTTTTGCACCAAGACCTTGTCAACCGTCTGGGAGGAATTTAACAGCTCCCTTACGGCGTTTCTACCTTCAACCTTCATTGTTTTCCTCTTCTATCTGATAGTTTAATACGTAATTTAACCTTTCCTCGTCGTCGCATAGATACAAAAAGCCAATGACTGCCTCAATGCCCGTGGATTTGTTATACTCCGAAACCTTTGCGTTTTTTGCGTGGGAGGGCTTTTTTGCGTTGCGACCGCGGCGAAAAATATCCTTTTCCTCCTCGGTAAGGTTGGGAAAAATGCTGTCGGCAAGCCTTGCCTGAGCCTTGGCACGAAGCACCTGTGAGGCTATTTCGTTAAGGCGGCCGCTTTTATAATCGGTCTCTAATGCAATTTTTTTGCGCACGAAAAGGGTCTGGACACTGTCGCCGATAAAGGCAAGGACAACGGGACTCATTAACAGGGCTTTTTCGCGGCTTATGGGTTTGTCGAACTTCAAAATTGACCTCTGAGATTTTTATATTGGCATTTTACCCCAATTATACATAACATTTTAACATAACGAAAAAAAAATATCAATTAATTATATATTAATATACAGTAAAAATTCAACTTATTTTGCGCGCGCGGGTTTCAGCGTATATAAAGCCCTTTTTTAGCGGCAAAAATTTTGCAAATAAAAAGCCGACCGTTTTGGTCGGCTGCTTTTTAAGTTAAAAATTAAGACAGATATTCCATTACGCCGTTGAATACAGCCTCCGCAACCCGTTTACGGTGAGCGTCCTCCAGAAAAAGCCCTTCGTCCACCCGTGAGGAAAGAAACCCACACTCCACGATGACCGCAGGACAGTCAAGGTTATTAAGGACGTAATAATCCCCCGCCAACGCCGAAAAGCTTTTCGGCTGGGTTTCAAGGCCGTTTAAAATTGACTGGATAGCCTTTGCAAGGGCGCGGGAGGCATCGTCCCCCGCCCTGTAAAAGACCTGCGCACCACGCCGCTTATCAGATGAATATTCGTTCATATGAACAGAAATAAATATATCCGCCCCGGCTTTTTTTGCAAGCTCTACCCGTTTTTTAAGATCCCTTGCCTTAAAGCCGCGGCTTACCGTACCGTAAAGGCCGTAATCCCCCGTCCTTGTCAGCAGAGCTTTTACACCGTCACCGTAAAAACAGTCCCTGAGGGCCTTTGATATGGCAAGGTTAAGATCGGCCTCGCGGGTGCCGTAGGCGCTTCCCGTAACACCCGGGTCAATGCCGCCGTGACCGGGATCGATAACGACCGTAAGACCGCTTGCGCTGGCACCCTTAAAAGCCGGCCTTGTAAAGCCAATGCAAATTATCAATAAAACCAAAATTAGCGATAAGGTTATACACCAAAACTTTTTGATCATAAAAAAGACTTTTCCCTTAAGTTATCCACACTTTTGCCCGTTTGAAACTTTAATTGTGGATAACTTTTCCCACTTATCCACATTTTTGAATGAAATTCCGCCAAAAAACGGCGGTTTTTGGTCAAATCCTGGCGGCGCATAACAACAATAAGGTAAAAACCGTTATTGATTGCGGCTTTTATACCTACCGAACCTCTGCACCTGCCCTTTTACACGCAGGAAGCGACGGGTAAAATTTGTTAAAAAATCCTTGGCCATATCGTTTTACTTACGGAGCAAAATGTCTTATAATATAGGTATGAGTATTTTTGATTTTTTATCACCTACAAAAAAAAGAAGGCCCCCGAAAATCGGTCTTGCGTTAGGCAGCGGCGGCTTTAAGGGAGGCGCCCACCTTGGGGCCATCACGGCCTTATATGAGGAGGGCTTTGAATTTTCTTACGTGGCGGGCACGTCGGTAGGTGCCCTTGTGGGGGCTTTCGTGGCCATGGGCTTTAGCCCTAAGGATATGCTTGGCCTTGTGAAGGAGCTTGGGACGTTTGACCTGAAAAACAGACTTTCTCTTCCCCTTGAGGGCTTTAGTATAGAAGGGCAAATTGACAGGATGATCGGCGGCAAGGGCTTTGAAAATTTAAAAATAGGCTTTACCGCCGTCGCAACCGATCTTGACAGCGGAAAGGAAGTCCTTTTATCCTCAGGCGAGCTATCCGAGGCCGTTGCGGCCTCCTGTGCCATATGCCCACCCTTTAAACCGGTTAAAATTGGCGATAAACGGCTTATAGACGGGGCTTTTGTCAACGCCGTGCCTGCGGACGTGGTCAAAAATATGGGCGCAGACGGTGTTGTTGCCGTAAGCCTTGGCAGCCATAGACTTAACGACGGCCTAAAGAAAAATCTTGACCTTGTTTATAAAAATAACGGGATAAAGGCCATGGACAGGCTGTGGCAGATAAAGTATGCCGATCTTTTGATCGAGCCGGACCTTGAAGGGCTGTCGGCCGCGTCCCCCAAGGACTTTTTAACGGCGTACAGGATAGGATACGAGGCGGCAAAGGAGAAGATAAACGATCTTAAAAGCATGATATAAAGCATCTGAAAAGTGCCAAAAAGCACATTTAACGGGCTTATAGGCCATTTTATACAAAAAATAAAGACGGACTCCCCTTGGGGGATGATCCGTCTTTTTGTTGTGTGGATAAAGCCTTTAGTCAACCTTTAAAATAACCTTTCTTGGGCATTTTTCAACGCACAAATAGCAGGATTGACACTTGCTGTAATCAATGACCGGCAGGTTGTTGACCATGGTAATAGCGCCGTAAGGACAGTTCTTTGCGCAAAGACCGCAGCCGATACAGCCCATTTTGCAGGCCGTCATAACGTCCTTACCCCTGCAGTTTGTGGAGCAGGCAACGTAAATTTTAGCCTTGGCGTCAATCTTTTTGATAACCGATTTAGGACAGCCCTTTGCGCAAGCGCCGCAACGGATGCAAAGGCTTTGGTCGATCTTTGCAACGCCGTTTTCAACCTTGATGGCGTCGCTTTTGCAGACCACTGCGCAGGTACCTGCACCAAGGCAGGCGGTGGCGCAAGCTTTTCTTCCGCCGACGGTCATATTCTGACGGACGCAATCGTCTTCGCCCACGTAAGTGTTTACGTCAACAGCGTTGTCACCGCCGTTGCAGGCAACAACGTACTTATAGGAGGCGCCGCCTGCATAATCAACGCCTAAAACCTCGGCAATCTTGATTTTGTTGTCCTTGCTGGTAACGGGGCAATCGTCGATCTCGCCCTTGCCTTCAACGAGGGCGTGGGAAAACGCGCCGCACCCTGCCCTGCCGCAGCCGCCGCAGTTGGCGCCCGCAAGACAATTTAAAATGGCATCTTCCCTCTCATCGGTCTCAACGGCAAACTTTTTGGATACCACCATAATAAGAAAGCCGAAAACGACGGAGATAAAAAGCATTATGCCAATGGCGATAAGGACCTTAATGGGATCGACCTGATTTGGATCGTTTGCTAAAAAATTGTAAATCATAAGTCACCCCCTAAAAAGTAATACCGGCAAATACGTTGAACGCCATTGCCATAAAGGACGCCAAAAGCATGGAAATGGGGAAGCCTTCTAAACACTTGGGCACCTTTAAGGTGTCAAGCTTTTCACGCATGCCGCTCATGATGATCATGGCAAGGGTAAACCCAAGACCGCCAAAGAGGCCGTAGGTAACCGCCCCCAAAAGATTTGAAACTATCTCGCCGGAAATACAAAGCTCTGCCGCGCCGAGAACGGCACAGTTTGTGGTAATAAGCGGAAGATATACGCCCATTGCCTGATAAAGAGCCTTGGAGGTCTTTTTGAGGATGATTTCAATAATCTGCACCAAGGATGCTATTACGAAAATAAATACTATAATTTCCAGATAGTCAACCCCAAGCGGAACCAAAATAAACGTGTAGATGGGATAGGTAATAAGACAGGTTATGGTCATAACAAGTGTAACGGCAATACCCATACCGAAGGCGCTTTTGATATTTTTTGAAACGCCAAGGAAGGGGCAGATACCGAAGAACTTGACCAGAACGAAGTTTGCTGAAAACATTGCCGTAAAAATTATTGGTAATAAGTTCATGCCGCAACCTCCTCTGTCTGGGAATTTTTAGCCTTTTTGGCCTTTCTTCTTGAAATGAGCGTGCTGACGAGGGCAAATACGGCAATAAACATACCGTAGGTAAAGAGTGCGCCTGAAGCGTTGGCAAAATACTCAATCTTAAAGTCCCAAAGCTTATATCCGAATATGGTGCCTGCGCCTAAAATTTCTCTGAAGGCGCCCATCAAGGTAATGCTTAACATAAAGCCAAGGCCCATAAATATACCGTCCAGGCAGGAATCCCATACGGGGTTTTTGCTGGCGAAGGCTTCTGCACGGCCAAGAATGATACAGTTTACAACGATAAGGGGCAAAAAGGCACCCAACGACTGACCGATGGCCGGCATAAACTTGTTGACCATCATTCTGACGATGGTAACGAACGTTGCAATAATAAGTATGTAGGCAGGGATCCTTACCTTAGAGGGAATAACGTTCCTCAAAAGGGAAATGATCATATTTGAGCACATTAATACGAAGGTAACCGCAAGGCCCATTCCCACGCCGTTGGATGCGGCGGTGGTAAGCGCAAGGGTCGGACAGGTGCCAAGCACCAGCTTAAACGTAGGATTTTGTCTGATAAGACCGTCAAGAGCAATATCTTTAGCCTTCATTTACCTCACCCCCATTTGCATAAACGTTATAGTAATAGTACGCCGCCCTCTTGAATGCGTTGTCAACTGACGTTGCCGTCTTGGTTGCACCGCAGGTGGGCACCTTGTAGCCGTCATCAAAGACGGTTGCGCTGTCAATAATCACGTAGTAGTCTTCAAAAAGCTTAAGGTCGCCTTTCTTGTTGGCGATGGCGTACTCAAAGGTCTTGCCTGCGGTGGCGCCGTCTTTAGCGATCTTTGCAAGGATAAGCTTGTTGTCGCTTTGGGTAAAGAACATTGCGTACTGGCACTCACCAAGGTCCCCTGACGCCCTGGTCTTAATGAGAAGACCGACGTAGGTTTGGTCGTCCAAGGTAAGCTTTGCAACGAGAGAAACCTGAGCCTGATCCTGTCCGCCGCCCGCAAAGTCAACGTTGGTTTCCTCAAGGGCCCACTCAACGGCCGTGCCGTTTGTTGCGTTGTAATCGTCAAGGTCAACCACGTCAAACTGCTTTGCGATGTCGTCGGCACTGGGTGCGACGTAAAGGAGCGGATTTAATACGGCCAAAAGCACGCCGCAAACAACCGCGATAACAACGAGAACGGTTACACACCTTAAGGTGCTTTCTTTCTTAGCCATTTGCGCCCTCCTTTTTGCCTTCCTTCTTGGGCTTTACGTAGCCAAAGGGCTTGGGTACGATAAACCTGTCGATCAAAGGAACGAAGCAATTCATAAGTATAATGCAGTATGAAACCACCTCACTGCCCTTGAGATGACGCAAGACGGCAGTTAAAAGACCGAGGGCAACGAAGTATATAATATTGCCGAGGGTCGTGTTGGGGGTGGTTACGTAATCGGTCGCCATGAAAATCGCGCCGAAGATAAGGCCGCCTGAAAGAATTGACGGTAAAAATACGCTGAAGTCAAGATTTAACAAAACGGTCATAAGACCGGTTGTTACCACGTAGATAATCGGGTACTTCCAATCGATGACCCCTCTTATAACCAGATAGATGCCGCCGACGATAAGGGCAACCTTGCAGGTTTCGCCGAAAGCGCCGCTGGCAACGCCCGTGCCAAGGAAAAGGTCAAGGTTTGACATTGCGGCTGAACCGCCGATTACCGAGCCTAAAACCGTTGCGCCCGACTCTACCGAGGAGGGATTGATCGGGGCGACGTTGGGATCTGCCCATGTGGTCATTGCTGAAGCAAAGCTTATAAGAAGGAATACTCTTGCGGCAATGGCCGGGTTGAAAAAGTTTTTGCCCGTACCACCGAAAAGCATTTTTACCACGACGATTGCAAACACACCGCCGATAAGGGGCACGTACCATTGAACGTCCGGACTTAAGTTCATACCGAGGATAAGACCGGTGACCAGCGAGGTAAAGTCAAAGGATCTTAAAATATCCTTGAAGTCCTCTTTGTTGATAAGTCTGTAACAAACCTCCGACCCGATAGAGGCAACCACCGCAATAGCCGTTACCAAAAGGGCCTTAAGGCCAAAATACACAATACCCATTACAAGGGCGGGCAGAAGAGCGATTGCCACGTCTATCATTATCCTTTTGGTGGATGATGAAGCCCTTACGTGGGGGGTATTGGAAATCATTAATTTTTCCATAAAGCTTAACTCCTTAACTCTCTCAGTTTGCGTTTTGCCAGCTGAATGCTGCCCACAAGATCCCTCTTGGCGGGGCAAACGTAAGCGCACGTGCCGCATTCAAAGCAGTTGGAAACGCCGTAGTAGTCTGCCTTTTCATAATCCCCCGTGTGGGTGAAAAGATCCATATACATTGGCATAAGGTGCATTGGGCAGGCCTTTGCGCATCTGCCGCAGTTGATGCAGGCGGAGGGGTTTTCTATACGGGCCTTTTTGCCCTCTAAAACGAGAAGGCCCGAATCGGTTTTGCGGGTGTAGCCAACGGGGGCTGATAAAACCTTACCCATCATTGGGCCGCCGGCAACTATCTTGCAGGCGTCGTCGTTAAGCCCGCCGCAGAAGTCAATTATCTCCTGATAGGGTGTGCCGTTTCTGACGATAATGTTCTTAGGCTCCTTAATGCCGCCGCCGGTTACCGTCATTACCCTTTGATAAAGGGCACGGTTGTGGGCGATTGCCTCGTAGGTCTGAAGGGCCGTCTGAACGTTAAACACGCATACCCCCTGAGAGGCTGGAAGCTTGCCCGGGGCAACGCTTCGCTTGGTGCAGGCGTAAATAAGCTGCTTTTCACTGCCTTGAGGGTACTTTTTCTTTAAGGGAACGACCGTTACGTTTTCAAAGGCACCAAGCCTTTCAATGGCGTCGGGCTTGTTTTCCTCAATACCGATGATCACCCTTGCACCCTTAAGGGCCTTGGAAATATACAAAGCGCCCTTGACAACGTCCTCGGCGCGCTCTATCATGACCCTGTGATCGCAGGTAAGATAAGGCTCGCACTCGGCACCGTTGATAAGAACGGTATCAATAGGCTCAGTCGTGGCGATCTTAACGTAGGTTGGGAATCCTGCACCGCCAAGACCGACCATACCCACGGTCCTTATCCTTTCGCTGATGGCGACGCCGTCGTTTTCGTCAACGTCGGGGAGAAAGACCTCCTCCTCGCTGCCGTCGTTTTCAATGACGACGTACTCGCTTGCGCCGGCAAAGGTCTTGATGGTTTTGATCTCCTTGACCGTACCTGCTACGCTTGAATAGATGTTTGCGCTGATGAAGCCGCTTTCCTCGCCCACAAGCTGACCCTTAAGCACCCTGTCGCCTACGCTTACGCAGGGACGGGCGGGCTTGCCGATGTGCTGCGCCATGGATATGTAAACTATCTTTGGTGCGGGCATTGCCTCAATGGCCTTTGATGACGATAAAGCCTTCATGTCGGGGACGTGAACGCCCCTTGAAAAGGTGCTCTTCTTTGTAATAGCCACTTTATTCCTCCATAGATTATTATCTCTTATTTAATATTTAAGCCCATCATTCACTTGGGCAAATTAAGCTTTTTTATTTTCCTTTAAGATAAATTTCCTGCCGTAAACCAAAAGGTAATGGGTCGCAAGCCCCGTTACGCAACCGGCAATAAGCCCCAAAAACGTGAGATAAGGGGCGTATAGCATGACTTTTGCCGTTTTCGTCACAAGACTGAAAACCAAAAGCTGCACCAGATTGTGGACGGTCGCCGACACGACGCCCACGCTGAAAAGGCTTATCCTTTTGCTTAAAGCCCTCACAAGAAGATAGGAAACGGAAATCGCCGCAACCCCTGCGGGAAGGCTGTATAGGGCAGCAGAAAGGTTTCCTATAAAGATTGCCGACAGCAGGCTTTTAACTGCCACGGCAAGAAGGGCCTCACCGTAGGAAAAGCACAGCAATATCATCATGATAAAGATATTACCAAGGCCAAGCCTTGCGCCGGGAACCACCATGGGCGGAAAAAGCCCTTCGACCAAAAACATAATGAGTGAAAGCCCCGTCAAAAGCCCCACCCTTGCAATGCGGCGGCCCATTATCCGACCACCGGTGGCGGAATTTCGCCCAAGGCCTTGACGGTAAGCCCGTGGGGCGAGCAGATAATTACGCCCATTTTAAAGTCCATCATGGTACATTCCCTTGAGGTGCCGCAGTCGGTATCGGTTACAGAGAGGGTGCCACCATCCCAATCAACGGTTATCAGGTTGTAGCCCTTTTCAGATGTGATCTTAACCGTGTCGCCGTTAATAACCTCAACGGCCACGCTATCCCTTACGGTAAAGGTCTTACGGTCAAAGTCGCCGGTAAGGACCAGGCTGTCGCCAAGGTAGGCCTCAAAGCCGCGGATTTTGTTAGAAGCACCGCCTCCCACCGCAAAAAAGGAGCAAAGGGCAACCAAAAACACGATAAGGGCGACGATAAGGTCGCCTATCTTAAAGGGGCGATTTATTAAATTTTCTATGCGATCGCCCATTAACAGACCCCGTTAATCGGCCCATAGGCCGTTTATTTTAAAAAAGTGATATCTTCTTCAACGTTTGATAGGACGCTTCCGTCGGAAAGTATCAGGATATAGCTTACCTCGGGACAGTCCTTTAAAAGGGCCTGTGCCCTTTGGCTGCCCATAACGACCAGGGCCGTTGAAAGGCCGTCGCTTAAAAGCCCGTCGTCACAAATAATTGTGCAGGAGGCAACGTCGCTTTGGGTGGGCGCCCCCGTCTTGCCCTCAATGATGTGACAGTACCTTGTGCCGTCAAGGTCGTAAAAATTTTCGTAGGTGCCGCTGGTGGACACGAATTTATCCTTTACCTTGACCGAAAGTATCCCTTCTCTTTTAGCGGAAAACGGATCGACAACGGTAAGGTCCCAATCGCCGCCGTTGACGTTGCCAAGATACAGGCTTGACCCGCCTGCCGTCACGTAATATCCGTCAATGGAAAAGCCCTCCATGGCGTCCTTAACAAGATCGGTAAAATACCCTTTTAAAAGAGCTGAAAAATCAAGGGCCTGGTAATAATCCCTTCCGTCGACGGTAACGCACCAATCGTCAGCCGTCAGACTGTATCCGGCGCCGTCCGTCTTAAGGCTTATCCTTGAAAAGTCAGCTAAAAGCCTGAAGCCGTCCACGTACCTTTGATCGGGAAGGCTAAAGCCACCGTCGGCAAGTCTTTCTCTGTCGAAGGGGGCCTTGGGGGTGTAGCCGACGTCCTGATATCGCGCTGAAAAGCCCCACAGATCCACCAAGGGCTTAAGGGCGGGGTTAAAGGCGCCGTCGGTAAGCTGATAAAGATCCTTCGCCCGGTCAAAAACGTATTTGATATCCCCGTCGACCGCAACGCTTTTTTTACCGCTTTGGCCATTGAAGGCATAAACAGGGCTGTCCCCCTCTACCGAAAAGGCATTATTGATGCGGTCGGCAAGATCTTTTACCGTTTTATTTATATCCTTTTTTGTGTCTGCGGCAACGGCCATTTCGTTAACCAGGTAAAGGTTGACGCTTGCACCGAGAAGGTTAACGGACAAATGATCGCTTTTATCGCCGCAGCCGACCGTCAGCATGGTGGCAAAAAGGATGACCGCCGATAAAAAAATGGCGGACAAGGACTTGTATATATTATATTTTTTATTATATTTTATACTACACACGTTTAAGTATACCCTAAATAACGCCACCTGTCAATATTAAAAGCAAAATTAACCCTATCTGAAATGTAAAATTTTACTTTCAATTGACGACCGATTTTTCCTTTAAGAGAAAAAAAGCGTACATTGAGGCCTGCTTTAATTTGAAAAATGGCACAAAAAAATGGCCTATAATCGACTTATAGGCCAATTTTTATCTTTTTAAATCAATTATTTGCTAAGCATGCCGAGAAGTGCCAAACCGCCGTTAATGACGAAGATAACGCCAACAACGATAAAGATCCAGTCAGCGAGAACCCATTTAGCAACGACAAGCATGATACCAACAACTAAAGTGATGATGGGGGCGATAAGGGTCTTGATGTCAACCTTACCCTTTAAAGCCTCGATAATCTCCTTTACTGCCTTAACGATAATTAAAATACCGAAAACGAGCAATACGATATCAACGATAAGCCAGCCTAAAACGATAACTGCAATACCGAGGACGATGCTGATAAGACCGCCAACAAGGTCTGCCCTTAAAATGGAAAGTGCGCCCTGTACGATGAAGAGAACACCAACCGCCGTCATAAGCCAGTTAAGAAGACCTGCCCTGAAAACGCAGAATAAAATACCGATAACAACATACAAGATAGCGTTTAAAAGGCTGTTGTTTTTTGCGCTTGATTTTTTAGCCATGAAAATTTCCTCCTTTTTTATTTAATTATATGTCTAAATTTTATTTTTGTCAATTATAACGGTAAATAAGTGAAAAATTTATTGTTTTTTTTTGGCGTTATGGTATAATGAAAAAAAACTTGAGCGGTATTTTTATGAACGAATACAACTACTGCCCCGACGAATACGGCGTGACCGAGGTCCCTTCGCCCACCTTAAACGATACCTTGGCCGCCGGGGAAAACGCAGGTCAGCTTACCCTGCCCCCTGAGGACGCGGGAGAGGAATACAACTCAATAACCAAAGGAAAGGGCTTTGCAAACGTTATAAAGTCCATAGCCGCAACCATCGTTGCCGCAACCATTTTACCCCTTGCGGGCATCGTGGATATTAAACGTCCCCAGGCTGAAGAGGAGCCGTCCCCTCCACCGGTCGTTGAAAAGATAACGGAGTTTTACGGCGTGGAAAGCGATTATATCGTGGAGGAGGACGGACTTTTTACCTTCACCTTAAGCTTTAAGGATGAAAACGGGTATTACACCGACTTTTTTGCGGCACTTTCACACAGGCCTGAATACGTTGAAAGCAACTTTTCGCTGGTGACTACAGAGGATGGGGTATTCCCCTTTGACCTTGAAGCAAGGCAGGAGGAGTGGGATACCTCCGTCATAGACCCGAAGGATTATCCCGTTTACGTCAGCTGTGACTTTAACAGTGATCCTTTAAGCGAGCAGTCCATTGATACTTCCTTTTTTTACGGACAGCATACGGATTGCTATCTGGTGGTAGGATGCACCTCTACCCAAGGGGGCACGGCGGAAAGAACTGTCCTTGCCGCATTTGAGATCACCCTTTCTTACCCATCCGCACCTTAAAGGCCCTTTTTAAAAGAAAAAATCCAACAAAAACAATAAAAAGTCGGTCAATAGGTCGATTATCGCAAAAAATACAGGAGGAAGTATGACAACAAATTTAAACGAGCTTAACAATAAAAAAAGCAGCTGGAAACTTATTTTGAAAAATATTTTAACCCTCATTTTAGTGGCGGTCGCCATCGGGGTCGAATGGTTTTCACAAAGCCTTTTCGGGGAAGGATCCATATTTTCCAAGGACATATCCCAAAACGATTTTATCAACGCGGCCTTTAAAATGATCCCCGCCGTAATCAGGACGGGTCAGATAATCTTTATCGCCCTTGGCGTAAACCTTATTGTAAAATGGCTACTTAAAAAGCTTTTTGCCAAAAACCGCAGAAACAAAACCATCGCTTCACTTTTATGCAACTTTATCAAGTGGGTCATCGCACTTGTTACCGTCTTCGTCATCCTTGGCGTATGGGGCGTGGACACGGAAACCTTACTTGCCAGCGCAGGTATTTTGACCCTTGTCATAGGTCTTGGCGCACAAAGCCTGGTGGCCGACATCGTTGCGGGACTTTTTATCGTATTTGAACAGGAATACCAGGTTGGCGATATCGTCGTAATAGACGGCTGGCGCGGCACGGTAATAGAGGTCGGCATACGCTCAACGAGAATTGAAGACGCGGGCGGGAACATTAAAATTGTTAACAACAGCGCCATAACAAGCGTCATCAACCAGACCCAAAGACTTTCGGTTGCCACCTGCACGGTGGGCATTGAATACGGCGAAAGCCTTGAGCGTGTGGAAAATATCATTAACGATAATCTTGAAACCATCAAGAAAAATATCCCCGCCATAACCGACGGGCCCTACTACAAGGGTGTGTCGGAGCTTGGCCCCTCAAGCGTAAATCTTTTCTTTATAGCAAAGTGTGACGAAAATGATATATTCCAGGTCAAGCGCGACTTAAACAGAGAGATCAAGCTTATTTTTGACAAGAACGGCATTAACATCCCCTTTGCACAAATCGTTGTCAATCAGCCGTCGGCAAAGACACAATCTTCAAAAAAGCAGGAGGCTGAACGTGCAAGAAGTTTTATTGAGGAGCAAAAAAGCCTTTCAAAAAACATTGAGGAAGATGAAAACTTTTAACCAAAGCCTTTAAAAAGCTTATAGGTAAAATATTAAAAGACTAACGAAAATTCGTTAGTCTTTTTTTGATTTATTACCGGTAATTCTTATCTGAAAAAGCACGGCGCAGACAAAGATAAACGACGGCTTTTTATAAAAAACCCACGTATAGGTCGGTTATTGATTGCTTTTTGAGTTGTGCATCTTTTCGATAGCCTCAAACAGGCCGCAAAGATAGGCAGCGCCAAGACCGCGGTCATACAGGCCGTAGCCGGGCTTTGCTTCCTCGCCCCAGATGTTTCTGCCGTGGTCGGGACGGACGTAACCCGTAAAGCCGTTTTCAACCAGATTTTTGACGATCTGATAAATATCTACGTCGCCCTCACCCGTCTGGTGGCCGATTTCCATAAAGTCGTACTTACTGGTATGCTTAACCTGTCTTAAGTGGGCAAAGAATATCCTTTTTGCGAACTTTTCAGCCATTTCGGGAAGGTCCATATATCTGCCTGCCCCAAGGCTGCCCGTGCAGAAGGTAAAGCCGTTGTGGGGGTTGGGGACGGCTTCAACAAGCTTTTTATAGCTCTCTTTGCCAATGATAATACGGGGAAGCCCAAACATATCCCAAGGTGGATCGTCGGGGTGAATGCCCATATCGATGCCGGTTTCGTCACAGACGGGCATAATGGCGTTTAAGAAGTAGCAAAGGTTTTGAAAAAGCTGCTCGTGATCGATCTTTTCGTATTCACGGAGAAGGCTGTTAAGCTCCTCCGACGTGTAGCTTTCGTCCCAGCCCGGAAGGTGCAGGTCGTGCTTGTCAAGCTTTAAAAGGGTTTCGTGCTTGTACGCTAGTGACGTGGAGCCATCCGTGTTTTTGTAATAAAGGTCAGTCCTTAACCAGTCGAAAACAGGCATAAAGTTGTAGCATACTACCTTTACGCCGAATTTTGCAAGATTTCTTAAGGTCTGCTTATAGTTTTCAATGTAATGATCCCTTGTGGGTCTGCCAAGTTTGATATCCTCGTGTACGGGGACGGATTCGATAACCTCCATCTCAAGCTCGCCCTTGTCGCAAAGGGCTTTGAGGTTTGCGATCTTTTCTTCAGGCCATACCTCGCCTACGGGCACGTCGTAAACTGCGGTAACGACACCCGTCATGCTGGGGATCTGCTTAATGTACTTTAGCGGTATGATGTCCTTTACGCCATACCAGCGGAAGGTCATTTTCATATTTTTACCTCCTGTTGCGTTAAAAATAAGGTCAAAAATTTGTCAGTAAAAACTTTTATCTTTCTATTGCCGATTAAATACTACCAAAAGTGCAACCTTTTGTCAATTATATGCCACCGACTTTAGTTGGGGAAATCGGCTGACTTTATAGACAAAACGGCACTTTTTATTATTTATAATAAAGATTGAAAAATAAATTATCCCCACTTAGCCGCTAAACAGCCGCAAAAAAGGACAAAAATAAGCAGTTTTTTTGGTAAAGTTGCTTTTAAAACTCACAAAAAAGCCCCTGACCTGCAAAAAAATCACCAAAAGCGCGGTGTTTTACCCTTTTTGCAAAATCAAAGGCGTTTAGGATTATTCGGTTGTCACTTGCCACGCTATGGGGCGATATCTCCGTTTAAAATGCTTTCGGCAAGGGCCGCGGCGTAGGCCACCATCTTAAGGCACGGACGGGCCTTGTAATATTCCTCCGTCCGGGCGGAGGGGCGATATGAGGTATCCTTTGCGGCAACTGCGGGTAAAAGCTCTCGACAGACGATGGTGCCCCAGTCTGCCCTGACGCGGGCGGCCACGTCCTGCACAAGCTTATAGTGGGCCGACTTTTTAGCCATATCTTTTGGCGAGGTGTAACCGTACTTTAGGCCTATGAGCATAAAAATGCCCGTCACCGTACCGCAGACCTCCCTCAGCCGCCCCATCCCCCCGCCAAAGGAGGAGGAAATTTTAATTGCGGTTTCAAAGTCCAGCCCCACGTCCTCACAAAAGGCGCCAACGATAGACTGACTGCAGTTATAACCTTCCAAAAACAGGGCCTTTGCCCGATCTACACGTTCACTCATAATTATTCCAAAATCACTATCCTTTTTTCGTCGTATTGGGTCCGTGGCGGATTGTCCTCGTCGGGATATCCCAAATGCACCATAGCCATTGGGATGATATGCTCCTCAAGATTAAGGATGCGCCTGACTCTTTTTACGGGGGTCACCATGGGGAAAAGCCCACACCAGCAGGAGCCTATGCCAAGGTCGGTTGCCGTAAGCAGCATGTTTTCAACTGCGGCAGAAGCGTCCTGTATCCAGAAGTCGTTTACCCTGTGACCAAGTGAGCGCTTATCATCCCCTGCAACTATGATAATGAGAGAGGAGTTTTTATCCGTATACGGACTTGCCTTGCGAAGCTGAAGCTGAAGATCTTTGCTTTTAACGACGTAAAACATCCACGGCCTTTTGTTGCAGGCGCTTGGCGCGGCCATTGCGCTTTGAAGCAGTAATTTTATATTTTCGTCGCTGATTTCCTCCTGAGAAAATTTGCGACAGCTTCTTCTTTTTAAAATAGCATCAAAAACTTCCAAAAAAACCTCCTTTAGCAGTAAAATCCGCCTGTGCCGCGGCTTTAGCCGCAGGAGTCAAAATATATCAAAAATAGTAAAAAACCGACCTATAGGCCGATTTTTTAATAATATTAGTTTTCCCTTTGGGAATAAAAGCTTTGCTTTGGCCCCGTGTCGCACATTAAAACGTCCTTTGGTGCGCCAAGTAAAACCAAGGTGCCGTAAAGGTCCCCTGCGCACCCACCCACGTGGCAGGCAAACAAAATGCAAACTGCCGTGCTTATAAGATTTGGGGGCAAAAGTATAATAAGTGCGCCAAATATAAGGGTGAACAACACAAATGGGGCAAGTATTGAAATAAGCGCCGTCCTTTTGTTGACGAAACCTTCCTTCAGGCCGCAAAAGGCAACTGACACGGTCAAGCCAAAAGTTAGCTTTTCGCCCGTCAATATTTTGTAGGCGGCGCCGTGGGTAAGCTCGTGCAGGACGATATAGCCAATATATCCCCCTAAAAATATAATAAGAAACCAACTTAAGGTGCCAAGCTGAACCTTATCCTCGTCAAAAGCCCCTTCAGGCACCAGATAAAAGATAATAAGTGGCACAATGACGGCTATTGTCATAAGGGCTGCGACCAAGTTCATAATAATAACCGTCTTTTTGCTTTTAGCGTCAATTTCCTTATATAAAGCGTACCCGTCGGGTAGCTCTCTATAATAATTCTTCATAAAAGTAACCTTAAAATAATGAGATAATCGGCTTATAGGCGGACTTTTTTAAATCACCAGATAACGAGCCTTGACTTGGGCTCAATATACATTTTGTCAGTCTTTTTTACCTTAAAGGTCTTGTACCACTCGTCAAAGTTCCTCGGGGGCATGTTGGCCCTTAAGATCGCGGGGCCGTGAACGTCGATTGAAAGCAAAAGCTTTTGATATTCGGGCTTTGCCTTGGTGCACCATACGCGAGCCCAGTTGGCGAAATATTCCTCGTAATTTGCGTTTTTGACCTTGGACATAATGTCGAGGGTTACAGCCATACCGCCGTTATCGGCCATATTTTCGCTGACGATAAATTTGCCGTTTACCTTGCCCCAAGGAAGCTCTATCCCGTCGAACTGCTTTACCATAGCTTTAATTAAACCTTTAAAGCGTTTTTCGTCTTCCTTGGTCCACCAGTTATTGATGTTGCCGTTTTCGTCGCACTTGGCGCCATTGCTGTCAAAGGCGTGGGAAATTTCGTGCCCGATAACCGCACCTATGCCGCCCAGGTTTTCACTTCTCGTCTGGCTGAGGGCGTAAAACGGCGGCTGAAGGATGGCCGCGGGGAAGGTTATGTCGTTGACAAAGGGGTCGTAGCAGGCGTTTACCATATGTCCGGGCATTGCCCAAAGGGTACGGTCAACGTCCTTATACAGCTTTGAAAAGCCGTCCTCCCTTTTGATCCTCTTTAAAGAAGTAACCATCTCGTAAAGGGATGCGCCCTCATCAAAGATAAGGCTGTCGTAAACTGCCCTGGCCTTGTCGGGATAGCCCATCTTAACCCCCATCGTCGACAGCTTGAGGATAGCCTTTGCACGGGTTTCAGGGCAAAGAATGGGGTTGTTTTGAATGCGCGTTTTGTATGTATCGATAATCTGATAAACTATTTCGGTAATGTCCTTTTTGGCCTCCTCACCGAAATATTTACGGCCATAGTAAAGGCCGACCGGCTCTGAATACATACCCGAAGCCAGCTGATAAGCAAATTTTTCAACGGCGGTCATTGCGGGAATACCTGCAAGGGCCCGATAGAAGGTACCGCCGATCTCACGGAGCTCCTCACTTAAAAGTGAGCATGACCCCACCATTTTTGTAACGTACGCCCAGTGCTTGTAGATATTGAAGGTTTCTTCATTGAAAACTGTTGCAAATGCCTTGAAATACCTTGGCTCTGCCACGCCGACCTTTTCGGGAACCTTACCAAAAAGATCCTTTAAAAGCCCCTTGAGGTCAATGGGTGCAACCATTTTGCATACCGTGGAGGTCTTTCTTGGGTTGTAAGCCTTGATATATTCTGACCATTCCTCCTGACTTTTTACAAGGCCGCCGAGGATGGCGTCAAAGGCTAAGGTATCCTGTATATACTGCGCCTGAGCTTCTTCTGAAAGGTCGCTTTTTGCAAGCACGGCCTGAGCCATTGCCGACCAAATGCCTAAAAGGGCTTCCTTTTGTGGGGCCATTTCCGGCTTGTAATAGCTTGCGTCGGGCAAAATAACGCCGGGGCCCTGAAGGTTAACGCCGTGGACCTTGGTGTTCTTCATGTCGGTCTCAACGGAGATCTCCAGCGGGAGAGGCATACCGGACAAAACAAGCTCCTTCAAGGCGGCGTTAAAGTCGTCCATATCCTTTAAGCCTTCAATAAGGGCAAGGTCCTTTAAAAGGGGCGCAACGCCGTCAGCGGCTTTCTTTTCCACGTTTTTTGCCGCCGCAAAAAGGGCGCAGGCACGCCTTAAATAATCGTCGGGATAATCCCCTGTGTCGCTCATCCTGTTAAACTCGCCGATCATAAGGGCCTCAACCTCTGTGTGCAGGGTGGTAAATCCCCCTATTGACGGCAGATCGTCAGGAATAACTAAGCTTTCAATTTTTTCGCCGTTGACGTAATTGTATAAGTCGTCTTGTATTCTTACCTTTTCCATAACTTTATCCCTCCAAATTTGATTTGAAAATAAACTTTAAACAGGGCGCCGAAAAGGGCAAATCCCTGCATTTTTACTGAATTTTTAATATTATACCACTTTTTTTTACGCCTGTAAATACCTGTTGCAAAAAAAATGCGGTTTTTGCCGGTAATAAGCCTGAATTTTGTCATTGTGCACAAAAAAAGGCTTGACCGATCTATCAAGCCTGGTATTTTTAAATGGTAAATTTACCTAACTTTAATAGGGTGCATGCCTCATAACGTGCTCCAAAGATAAGGATTTACTAAATATATATTCCTAAAAATGAAGTGATTCTGCCATAGGTATATTCATCTTCGATCAAGCCAAATTCAGGATCATAATATTTGTTATCATACAATAACGTCCAATGAGTATAGCCTTTATTTGTATGGACGGTCAAAATTGAATATTTGTAAGGAATAGGATTTTTCTTTGAAATACGTGTGTTTCTTTCCCCATGCTTGATTCCGTATTTATCTAATATATCCATCAGCTGTCCAATGCTTGTGGGGCCGCTTGTTTTCATATCATTGATTACTTCGTCTATCTCTTTTCCGGCAATCATAGCAATACATGCCTGCCCACACGTTTCGGGGGTCGGTTGTAAAACTAACTTCATATCAAGCCTCCTTAAATTCTAATTTGTTAAACCATCTGTTTTATTTATTCATTTCTTCAATAAATTTGAAATCCTTAATAGTCATTTCAACCCATGCAGGACGGAATCCACTTTTTATTGCATTTTTTACTGATCTTATATTTGACCAAGCACAACAATAGAATGGAACTTTTCCTCTTTCTAATATTTCAATAGCTAATCTGCTTGTCAATGCTGAAGCTATGCCTCTTCTTCTATATTCGGGTAACACATTGACACCAATTTGCCACATTGTTTCACAATCTGCTGAACAAGCCGCCAAGCCAACAAGTTTATCATTATCGTATGCTCCTATACCTAGAACATCAAGTTCCTTACGATCCTCACCTAAAGCACTGTTCCACTCTTTTGTATACAAATCTATAAAATCTTTTTGCGTTAAAATTCTTAATTCGTAATTACAATCCAATGGTTGTAGTACTTGTATATCTGGTAAAAAATATTCTGCCATAAAACAAACACGATATCCATCCTTTTGAAATGCATCATTTAAAATGTGCATATTAGGCGTTTCAAAACAATGCTCCATTGAATATTTAGAAATATACTCTTTAACAATTGATTCATACTTACTTGTAATAGTTGCTACAATATTATTTCCATAAGAAATTAAATTACAAACGTGAGGTAATTTTAAATATTTTCTTGCTAAGTTATTTTCTTTAGAATAAACAATCACATTTTCTGTACAGCAAAAATCTTCTAACTTACAATTTGCATCTATAGACGACTGATACATAGCTATTTTTAATATTTCTTCATTTGATAATTTCATTCAACCATCACCTCGACGAATTCTAATTTATCAGTCAATTTTCACCATATAAATTATATCAAAAAATAATTAAAATGTCTATTAATGCAAGATAACAGAAACAAAAAAAGGCTTGATGATATATCAAGCCTAATTTTTTTAAATGGAGCGGATGATGGGAGTCGGACCCACCTCTCAAGCTTGGGAAGCTCGCATACTACCGATGTACTACACCCGCAAAGGATCATACGTATATTGTACTGACTTTGGGGTGAGTTGTCAAGATAATTTGCGGGGATTTTTAATAAAAAACTTATTGTGGCCGACCGACGGTAATATTATCGGCGGTGCGATCCTGAAGGGCCTTGACGGGATGAGGAGCTATCTCATAGCGGAGGTCACTGCCGTGCTTTGCAATATATTTATCAATGACCACGTGGGAGGGATTTTTTTGGCCGCTGCCCACAAACTTTTTCTGATAAGCGGCAAAGTCAGAGTCCTTTTTAAGCTGGTCAACGGGGAGATAGCCTTCCTTTACCCCCGTCAGGGAAACGTCCTTTAACACCTGCCTTATATATCGCTTGTTTTCGCCAAACTTAATAAGCGTGGGGAAATTGCCGTAAGGTATCACGTCGCAAAAATGCTTGCCCTCGTACTGCCATAAAAGATCCTTGGCGGCGTGAAGATGTGCCACCTCCTGCTCGAAGATTTCCTCATATAACCGTCTTATAGGCTCACTTTTTTCGTCTTGATAAAGGCTGTAATAAAGATAGCATTCGGTGTATTCGTGCATCAAAAGACATTCAAACCAGCTCATATCGGGGTCCTTTAAGCTTTCATAACCGGACACGTGCTGTTCCTCTATCATGGCGATTTCGGTAAAAAGCTTTCTTCCCAGATCGTTGGGATAGTAGGCGCCAAGGTTCATGTAAAAGTTCATGGTTTGCTGCTCTGCCGCGGTGATGATGCCAACGTCAATATTTGTTAAAAGGTCATTTCTTTTGGCGATAATGGGGAAGCGTATATCGTCGTTTGGATGACGGAACTCCGCAACCGTGGGGCGGCCGGGCATGACTTCTGTATAGTCGCCAAGATAATTTTCAAAGTGCTTGCCTTCGTCCATTTCAAGAAGGTCGGAAAACCTGTAAAGGTGGTCAAAATCCTCTAAAAGGGCAAAATCAAGCTGTTGCTTTACCACGTTGTTTTGGGCGCGCTGGGCAAGGATCGCCGTAAGATCAACGGCGAGCTGCTCGTAGGCCAAGGTGGTTTCCAAAGGGTTTTCGTCCTTAGGCTTTAAGGATGAAAGCATTTTGTGCTGAAGCTGCTCCTGCCGGCGGATAAGGGCGATTTTGCGGCGGACGTCGTTGCTGTGAACGTGGCGCGCCATTTGGTGAGAGTTCCAGTTGGCCTCAAACTCCGTGCCCTGGGCAAGGATAAGTCTGACCTTGGTGTAGGGGCTTGTTTCAAGCTTGTCGTAGGGCTTTAAAAAAAGCCGTTGAAGGGGCGTAATTAAACTTTCAAGCTTTTTTGGCTTTAATTCAAATGGGTTCATAATTCTCCTTTACGTTGCGATTTCGCTGGTAAGGATATTGACTTTTTTCACTAAAGATATACCCAAAGGTCTTGTTTTTTTACAAAAAAACCAACTTTATTTTTTAAAAAAGCGTAAAAAGTCTGCCTATAGGTCGATTATCCCTTGATTTCTATTTTAAGTCCTTTTGTTGCCGTGAGGAAAGCGCAAGCTCTTTTTTAATTGCAGCGGCGGCCGCCGTCGCACTTTTTACCGACACCGATCTTGCCCCCGATCTTAATGCGGCAAAAACAGGCCGCGCCCCGGCGGCGTTAACGCAGACCTCTACGCCCATCGGTCCAAGTCCGCCAAAAAGGCCGTCGATGCTAAGATCCATTGGGGGCGCTTTATCCATTTTTTTTGATATCTTTAAAAGGCTTACCCCTGCTACCTTACTGACGTCGGCAAGCTTTTTAAGGTCACTTAAGCTTAAGGCAGATATATCAACGGCCATAATAAGCATGGCTTTTGCTGAAAGCCTTTTAAGCTTTTTCCACTCCCTTAAAAGGGTTGATCTTTTCTTTTGGGTAACCTCAAATGGGGCGAGGGTTACCTCGATTGCGGCACACCTTTGCCGCGCACTTTCCCTGACGGCCACCGCCTTTGCCCTGAAGGTATCGCCCCCGAAGGGGTAGGAAACTGCCGCCCGTACTGAAATTTTACTGCGGCTGAAGCTTATGCCGTCGGCTATCCTTGCGGCGGGCACGGTGACCGACCCGAAGCCCGCCTCCGCGGCGGAAAGAATTTCACCCCGCAAAACGTCGTTGCCATGGGCGTGGCCGCCGAGGTCAAGATTAAGCCTTTTTATGATCTTTTCCGCCTTGAAGGAAATAAACTCATCCTCCATCACGTCCTCGCTGACGCCGAAAAGCCTTGCGGCGTTTTTTATTCCTCGGTCATTGTTTTCCTCCGGCAAGCCGCTTTTTGCCTCTTCATTTTTTGATTTTTCTTCCCCTTTATCGTCAAAATCCTTTGATAACGGGCCTATAGGCGAACTTTTTCCCATAGCGTCTTCTTTTCCCAAGCCATTTTCTTCTTCCCCTTTAAGGGCGTAAAAATCCTTACTTTCACCGTTCATAAAAAACCTCCTTAAGGCGAAAAACGTCATTTAAAATTAATCGGTTAAAATGATTATCGGTAAATTTTAGCAAAATTATTCACAAAAAAAATACCGCCGTTATCCTTAAAAATCGGCAAAAAACGATAAAAGCTCTTGTTGTTTTCCCTGAAATAAATGTTAGGATAAAACAAAAAGGGTGTTTTATGGTTCAACCGGTTTTTGGTGTTACGGTGGTATTTTTACTTTTTATACTGTGTCTTGTGATTTCTTATTTTATAGCAATTTTTCGTCTTGGTCGCAAAAAAAACGATCCGCCGCCAAGCCGCGGCGCCCAGATATTTTTTGTGGACGGCGTACGGCTTGAGAAAAAAAAGCGGCAGAAAAAACCGGGAGTAAAAATCCCCTTTGAGGCAACTATCTTATCCCCTGACCAGTTTCGCGATAAAATCAGCGGTAAATGAATTATTCCTCGTCAACGTACTTTTCACCCTCACCCCAAAGTCTTTCAAGGTGGTAAAAAAGTCTGTCCTCATCGTCAAATACGTGGACGAGAACGCCGCCAAAGTCTAAAACTGCCCATCTGCCCTCGGCAACGCCTTCACGACGGGTCACGTCAAGGCCGAACTCCTTGGAGCAGTATTCCTCCACGTTGTCGCAAAGGGCCTTAACCTGTGTGGTGGATCGGCCGCTGGCAATAATAAAATAGTCGGCAACCACGGTCTTTTCGGCAACGTAAATTTTAACGATGTCCTGTGCTTTTTTGCTTGATAAGTATTGGCAAATAGCGTCTGCAAGTAATTTTGAATCCATTTTTTCTTTCCTTATATCGGTTTGTATTTGTTTTTATTATTAATATACAATTTTAAAGCCCATTTCGTTGGGCTTTTTTATTTTTGGTTACAGTAATAGTCAAGACAGGCCTTGGTAAGGCTGTATATTTCGCCCCCTTGAAGGGTCAGATGGGTCATAAGTCTTTTTACGCACAGCCTAAAGCCTGCTTCAAAATCCTCGTCAACGGCACGCCGAAGGGTCGCAACCTCGTCATAAGCCCTGCCCTCCTCCAAAAGGTCCGCAATAAAGACTATCTTTTCAAGAAGGGTCATTTGGGGCCGCCCCGTGGTGTGGTACCTGACGGCGTTTAAAACGCCCTCGTCGGTAACGGCAAAAAGCTCCTTTAAAACGTAGGCCCCCAAAAACTGATGGATAACTCCCTTTGGCACGTCACCGTCCACCTTAAAGCCGGGGTAATCGTCCTTATCAAGACGCTTTGCAACGTCGTGGACCATTGCCGCAAAAACTGCCCTTTCAACGTCCACGCCAAGCCGCTTTGCGTACTTTTTTGCCAAAAGCATAACGCCGCGAGTGTGGATTAATCGGCTTATAGGCAGGTTTTTTTGCAAAAACTCACAAATTGCCCCGCCCGAATAAAGCTCGTTTTCTTCAAGATAAGACCTTGCCTCATCCGTAAGATACGGGCTTGTGTCAAGGCCAAGATAAAGGCTGAACCTTATCCTTGATGAGGAAATATCCTTGCCCAGATAATCGGAAACAACCACAGAGTCTTCTCTTCCGGGGAAGGCTTTTTTAAATTTATCCAGGGCGGAGGCAAGATCCTCACCCTCTCTTGGGGTGACGAAAAGCCTTGCCGAGGCCAATATCCTTTGAGGGTTCTTCCACGTGGGGAAGTCCTCAAGCATATCCGTCCCCACCAAAAAGTAAACCTCAGCCCCGTCAAATATCTTTTTAAAATGCTCCACGGTAAGATAGGTGTAGCTGGGGCCCGGGGCTAAAAGCTCGTAATCGCTTACCTCAATACGGGGCTCGCCGTCAAAGGCGAGCTTAAGCATATTAAGCCTGTCCTCTCCGCACAAAATGGTTTGCCCAAGCTTGTGTGGGGGCGTCGCCGCAGGGACGACGATAAGCCTTTCAAGGCCAAGGGACTTTACCGCCGACCTTGCCAAATTAATATGCTCTTTATGGACGGGATTAAACGACCCGCCGTATATTCCTATCTTCATACCGTTACCTTTAACATATTTTAACATAAAACGACTGTATAATCAAGAATAATTAATTACTTTTTCGTCAATAATTATGCCATGAAAAATCTTAACCTGCCAATAATTTTAAACGGAGTCATTGCCGCCGCCCTGTCATTTTTTTGCTTTACGGTGATATGCACCCTCCTTCCCGTTGGCCCTGCACCGAGGATAATTTTCTCCCTTGTTTTAACGGTGGGCTTCACGGTGGGATTTGTTCTTATCCAAAAGGACGCCCTTATAAATAAGCGTGCCCGCCTTGAAAGGGACGGGGCACTTAATCGGGGTGAATATTTCTTGCACACCTGCCCATATGACGTAGCTGAGGAAATTTTTCTGGCTTATTTCAGTAATATGGGCATACGTGCAAATGCTCGGGGACAATATATGTCCATAGGTGACAAATACGCCCTGTGTCTTTTGCTCTTTCCCGATGAGGGAACCCAAAACGACGTGAAAAGGGCCTTTTTTGACAATCCCTTTCCTCACCTTAAGCTTGGGATAGTTTCAAAGGATTTTTCAGAGGGTGCGTCGGCCCTTTCTGAGGCCTTGGGGGTGGAGCTTATTAAAACCGAGGCCATTGTGCCAAGGCTTCTGGAAAAAAACCTTATCCCCTTAAAGGCCCCACCCAAAAAAAACTTTCCCCTCAACATAAAAAAGCTTTTCACCAAAAAAAGCGGCAAAAAATTTGTGGCTTACGGGATCACCCTTTTTATCTTCAGCACCTTTGCTTTTTACCCGACATATTACGTGATCTCAGGCACGGTTTTTATCGTTTATGGGCTTATAGCCCTACTTTTCAGTAAAAAAAGCCAACAAATAAAAAAGCCCGTCGCCTTTTTTGAAGCGCTTGACGGAAAATAAAAAAAGCGGCAAAAGGCCGCTTTAATTTTTGTGCTTTTCCTTTATAAGCCCCACGTCGTACAGCACGTCCGACAAATGGGCAAATTGGGCTGTGGATAGGACCTCGCCGCGGATGCCGACGGGAAGAGAGGCCTTTTGCAAAACCTCCTCAGCCTGGGGGCGTGGGATCTTAAAAACGTTGATAAGGTTGTTTGCCAAGGTCTTGCGCCTTGATAAAAAGCTTATGCGCAAAACCTCCTTAAAGGCGTAATGGCTTTTGACCGTGTACTTTAAGTTGCGCTCCAGCCTGACGACGGCAGAGTCAACGTTGGGCACCGGAAAGAATTTTTCACGCGGCACGAAGAACTCGTAATACGGATCGCTGTAATAATCAATGGCCGCCGTAATGCTGCCGTAGTCAGATGTGTCCTCCTTGGCGGTAAAGCGGAGGGCGACCTCGTTTTGCACCATAATAACAAGGCGCTTGCACAAAGGAAATTCCTCCAGAAGTCGCATGGTTATGGGAGAGGTTATGTAATACGGCAGGTTTGCAACCACGATAAAGTCGCCGTCAATAAACTCCTTAAGCCCCTCAACACTTTCCCGCATGAAGTCGCGGAAGACGACCTCGCAATTGTCAATGCCGGACAGGGTCTGACTTAAGACGGGTGCAAGATTTTTGTCAATTTCGTACCCGACGACCTTTTTTGCACGTGCACACAGGGCGCGGGTCAGGGTGCCTGCACCGACGCCTATCTCTAGAACAGTGTCCTCTGCCGTTACCCCGGCAACGTCCACGATCTTGTTTAAAAGGCCCTCGTCTTCAATGAAGTTCTGTCCGAACCTTTTGTTGATGCGGAAGTTATTTTTTTGTATAACCTGCTTTAATTCCATTAGATAACCTGCTTATAGGCCCACTTTTTTAAAAAATGTCCTGAAGTTTTTTTCAATAACGTCCTGCAAAAGATCACCTTCAACCGAAAGGATCTTTGCAAGATGATCGTATACGTACATGACCTTATCGGGGGTGTTAAGCTGTCCCCGAAATGGTACGGGCGTCATATAAGGTGCGTCAGTTTCCGCCATGAGCCTGTCAAGGGGGATGGCACGCACTATATCGTCCTTTTTGCTGTTTTTAAAGGTGATCACCCCGCCAAAGGCAAAGTAGCCCCCAAGGTCAAGATAGCGCTTGGCCTGCTCTAAGCTCTCGCTGTAGCAATGCATCAGAAAGCCGTTTTTAAGTAAATGAGCGTTGCTTTTTAAAATCTGATACAGGTCGTTGGACGCATCCCTTGAGTGGATAATAACGGGCAGGTCGTGCTTTTTTAACAAATCAAGCTGAGCCTCGAAAAGTCTTATCTGCCGCGACCTGTCGCAGTCGTCGTAGTGATAGTCAAGGCCGATCTCGCCAAGGCCGATGCATTTTGGGTGGGATAAAAGGGTTTCGATGGCACTAACGTCATCCCGGGTCACAACGTTGGCCTCCGACGGGTGGATGCCCGCCGCAAAGTAAACGCCGTCAAAGGACTGTGCATTGTCACGGGCCAAAAAGGAGTTTTCTCTGTTCCAGCCCACGTCGACCAATATGCCCGTGCCATTTTGGCGACAGGTATCCACCACGTCCTTAACGGAGGTGTATCTTTTGTCCGTCAGATGGCAATGTGAGTCAATATACATAGTCGACCTATCTTATTCTGCTGCCTTCGGGAAGGTCCTGATCGGGCTCGATAAGTCTTACGGTGTCGCCGCTTTCGCCGCAAAGGATCATACCCTGGCTGTCAACGCCGCGAAGGCGCGCGGGCTTAAGGTTGGCAACAAGGACCACCTTTTTGCCGATCATTTCTTCCGGGGTGTAATATTTTGCAATACCGCTTACCACCTGGCGGGTTTCCTCACCGAGGGATAAGATGATCTTTAAAAGCTTGTCGGATTTTTCAACGGGCACGCAAGAGATAACCTTTGCAACGCGAAGCTCCGTCTTAAAGAAGTCGTCAATGGTGATCTCTTCAGGATGGTCGACCATGGCCTGTGGTTGTTTTTTGTCGTTAACGGGCTTATTGGCTGACTTTTGAGCTTCCTTATGGCGCTTTGTCATCATGTCGTCAATGGCGGCAAGCTCCTTTTTAATGTCGATCCTCGGGAAGAGCGCGCTTGCCTTTATAATAGGCGTCCCTGCCGTGAAGCCACCGAATGTTTTGACGGTATCAAAGGTTAAAGGCGTGTTGCCAAGGGATAAGCTTTCCAAAATCTTTTTGGAGGTTTCGGGGATAAACGGCGCAAGCATAATTGCGGATATCCTGATGGTTTCGGCAAGGTTATATAAAACCGTTGCAAGCCTGCCCTTTTTGGTCGGGTCCTTGGCAAGTGCCCAAGGGGTGGTTTCGTCAATATATTTGTTTGCCCTTGATACTACGCGGAATATATCCTGAAGGGCCTTGGGAACGTTTATTTCTTCAACGTCCTTTTCCACCTGCTTAAAGAGGCCCCCTGCAAGGGCTAAAAGCTCCTCGTCGATAGGTTCGGGACAAACGGGGCTTGGCAAAAGTCCGCCAAAGGACTGATTTATCATGGCAGCAGTGCGTGAAACAAGGTTGCCAAGGTCGTTACAAAGGTCGCTGTTTATCCTTGTGAGGAGGGATTCGTTAGAGTAAGCGCCGTCGCTGCCGAAGGGTATTTCCCTTAAAAGGAAGTATCTTAAGGCGTCTGCACCGTAGCGGGCGACGATCTCCTTGGGGTCGGTAAGCTCTGTATTGACCTTGTCCTGCTTGGACTTTGAAAGCTTGTCGCCGCCGATAAGAAGCCAGCCGTGGCCGTAAACCTTGGTGGGAAGGGGCAGATCAAGTGCCATAAGTATTGCAGGCCAGATAATGGCGTGGAAGCGTATGATCTCCTTGCCCGTCATATGAAGGTCGCACGGCCAGAATTTTTCAAAAAGTGAAGGATCCTCACTGCCGTAGCCGAGGGCGGAAATATAGTTTGAAAGCGCGTCAACCCAGACGTAAACCGTGTGCTTGTCGTCAAAATCAACGGGCACGCCCCACTTTATTGACGTCCTAGAAACGCAAAGGTCCTGAAGCCCCGGCTTTATGAAGTTGTTTATCATCTCGTTCATCCTAGACTTGGGCTGTAAAAACTCAGGGTTGTCCTCGTAAAGCTTCAGGATGCGATCAGCATATTTTGAAAGGCGGAAAAAGTAGCTTTCTTCCTTTTCCTTATGGACGTCCCTGCCGCAATCGGGGCATTTGCCGCCAACCAGCTGGGTTTCGGTGAAGAAGCTTTCGCAATCGGTACAATACCAGCCCTCGTATTCGGACTTGTAGATGTCGCCGTTGTCGTAAAGTTTTTTAAAGACCCTTTGAACGGTTGCCACGTGATCGGCGTCGGTGGTACGGATAAACCTATCGTAGGATATGCCCAAAAGTGACCATATGTCCTTAAGGTCGGAAACTATCACGTCGACGTATTCCTTGGGGGTAACGCCCTTTTCCTTTGCCTTGGTCTGTATTTTTTGACCGTGCTCGTCCGTGCCGGTTAAAAAGAAAACGTCCTTGCCCATCATACGGTAAAATCTTGCCATGGCGTCGCAGATGACCGTGGTGTAGCAAGTACCGATATGCCAATTACCGCTGGGATAATAAATGGGGGTAGTAATGTAAAATTTATCCTTCATAAAGCACCTCTCACACTCGCAAATACAGCGAGGTAATAACTAAACTTATATTAATATCTTACTAAATATATCACAATTGAGCAAAAAAGTAAATTTAATTAAGACATAATGTGGCAATTATATTCATAAATTAATCAAAAGAGGTCACCTTTTGAACCTGATTTTTACCGTCACGATCATTTTAAGCGGACTTTTGCTGACCATAAAAGCCCCCTCTGACGTCATCCCCACAATGAGTGGGGCGGTTGCGTCTGCGGTAAAGCTTTCCCTTGAGCTTTTAGTGGTAAACACCCTTTGGTTTGGGGTGCTTGAGGTAATGAAAAGTGGCCCTATAGGTCGGTTTTTAACAAAGCTGCTCCGTGGCCCCATCAACCTTTTATACGGCAGGCAAAAAAGCCCTGCGAAGGATCTTATCGCCACCAACCTTGCCTGCAACATCCTTGGCCTTGGGCAGGCGGCAACGGCCAGCGGTATAGAAGCGGAAAGGATTTTGGAGGGTGAGGGCGACGCCTTTGGTCAGACAATGCTTTTTGTGGCAAGCTCAACCTGTATACAGGTATTCCCCACGTCTATAATTACTTTAAGGGCCGGGTTTGGATCACTTTCACCCGAGGGGGTGCTGTTGCCCATAATATTGACCTCGGCAGTTAATTTTATAGCGGCCATACTTCTTACCAAAATTTTTGTAAAAAGATGAGCGCTTATATCCTTCCCCTGTTTGTCGGGGCAATATTTATCGCCGCCCTGTTATCGGGCCAAAAGCCTTACGACAGGTTTTTGGAGGGCGCAAAAAGGGCCCTTCCCTTTATGGGCGGACTTTTCCCCTACCTGGCGGCCGTGTTTATAATGACTGCTCTCTTTGAAAAAAGTGGCCTGTCCAAGGCGATAACCGACCTATCGGCGGGTTTTTTCGGTTTTTTTGGCATCCCAAAGGAGATCGTTCCCTTGCTTTTTATCAAGCCCTTTTCCGGCGCAGGGAGCCTTTCTGCCGTCATAAATATTTTTGAGCTTTACGGGGTGGACAGCTATATTGGAAGGTGCGCCTCCGTGGTGTATGCATCAAGCGAAACTGTATTTTACGTGGGGGCGGTTTACTTTTCCGCCTGCAAAAAAAAGCCGCCCCTTTTGCCATTTTTGATAATACTTTTATCAAACTTTTTATCCGTGTGTATTGGGGTGCTTTTTTGCCGGATTGGGCTGTAAAAAATAATGCCGTAGCTAAAAATTGCCGACATACAAAGAAAAAGCCTTGCAAAAATGCAAGGCGTTTTTTGTTTTTTAAGCTTAAATATTAACCTTAAGGATTAAAGGCCGATTGCAACGGCAAGCATCAAAAATCCTACCGATAAGGCAAACAAGATAAGCTGGAAAAGTATGGTGTTTTTGAACCATTTTGCATAGCTTACGTCCGCAAGACCAAGGCCGACCAAAAGGGTGCCGCAGGTGGGGAACAAAACGTTGGTATAGCCGTCTGCAAAAAGGTATGTAAGTAAAATTACGGTTTTGCTGATACCCTCGATTGGGGCAAGGGTAAGCATGGGGATAATGAGCACTGCCTTTGCCGATGCGCTGGGAATAAAGAACTCAACGATGAGAACGAGTACGTAAAGTAAGATTACCGCGCCGTAGGGCGAAATGTTTGTTACCAAGCCGTAGAAATAGTGGAAAATCGTGTGAAGGATATTGCCCTTTGACGCAATATACGTAATGCCAAAGGCAATCATAATAATTGCGATTGAGGGTGCAACGTCCTTGACACCCTGTACGAAGCTTTTGCCAAGCTCCTTAAAGCTGCCAAGGAGGGTCCTGCCAACGATGACCGTGCCCACTATAAACGCCGCCGCCATAAAGAGCATTGCGCTGCCGCGTAAGGTTGGGATAGCGGTTGTCACCACAACTGAGAGAAGAGCAATTGAGAAAAGAATGATTATCATCCTTGCCTTCTTAATATCGTCGGCGTGCTGCTCCGGCGTGGTCATAACGAAATTTTCAAGGTCGAACTTTTCGGTTGCACGCTTTTCGTCACGCTTAGCCATATATACAAGGTAAAGTGAAGCTATCACGTACATTACGCAAAGGATAATTGCCCTGTACCACATACCGTCGGTAATGGGAACACCTGCCGCAAGGGAGGCCGCCCCTACCGTAAACGGGTTTGAAATAGCCGTGGTAAAGCCTACGCCCGACGCAATAAGGATAAAGCTGATTGCCGTGAAGCGCGACCAGTTCATGGCCGTGCAAAGCATTGCAAAGACGGGATAAAGGATCAAAAGCTGCTCCTGCAGGCCGAATACCGATGATAAGATCATAATGACAAAGGTAATGACCCAGATAGCAATAAAGCGTCTTTTGTGAAGCTTTTCCATTATGATCCTGACAAGGGAGATAAGGCCGCCGCTTTTTTCCAGCACCTTGAAGGTGCCGCCGAGAACAAGCAGAAGCGCCACGATCATAATAAGATTCATCTTATTGTCGCCGAAGATCAAGGCCTCGAAGGGGGAAGTAAACCAACGCCATACCGCAAGCCTTGTGACGTTTTCGCCGTCGGCCAAAAACCGGAAGGAATCCGCCACGATCTGTTTGTTAAGATCGGGATTGGTGGTGTATTCGTAAAATGGCGACTGGGCAAGCTTTTCGTCCGTGGTGTAAATGGTGTATGCACCGGCGGGGATAACGTAAGTAAGTATGCCGACGACCACCAAAACGGCCAAAAGAATGCCTACTACCGTAAGGAAGCTTTTAACGCCAAATTTTACTTTAACGTCCATTTTATTTGACTGTTCCATAATCTACTCCTTTATCAATAATCGTAAACGTCTAAAGAGGCCTTATACCATCTTTCGTCATAAAGGTTGTGTATCTCCTCTGAAGCGAGGGTCCACTTGATAAGGCTTTCGCCCTTTTTGTCGGGGAATATCCTGTAATATTCGTCCCCGTAGTAAAATTCCAAAAAGCCTTTGGTGGAAAACGTCAGCGAATACACGCCGCGCATCTCGAAGGAAAAATCCCTTCTTTTACCGTCTATGGTCCCATAAAACCACAGACGTCGTTTGTTTATTGCGACCGAGCCAATGGAAACGGTTTGCATGTTTTTGGGGAACTTCCTCAGCTTGTCCGTTTTAAAAACGCAAAGCCTGCCGTCAAAGGCCATTGAAAAGCCTTCGTTTTCCAAAACCTCACGCCTGACTTCCTTTCGCTGCCATTTATACCATTTGTCGATATCGTCAAAGATAAGGCGACCGCGCACGGGGAGAAGGTCGTAATACTCGTTCATGGTGACCTCGTACCCACAGTTTTGGCAGGCCATGTTGGCGCCAAGGACCCTTAAATCCCCTTCCTTGCCGCAGTTGGGACATTTGTAGATGATTTTTGTAAGCCCGTCAATATTGGGCCTTTTACCAACGAACTTTACCCGCTTGGCCTTGTTGGTTTCCATTTCGTTATACCTGAAAGCCGCCATAAGCTTTTGATAAATCTCATCCTCGCTCATACGGGCAAGATCGTCGGGGGTAAACAGCATATCGTAATAAAAATCTATTTTACCCTTCTTTTTATCGGAGGAATACCTGTTGGTGGCAAGATAAGCCCCCTCGCTTCGGCAAACGACCACGTTTGCCCCGCTCTTTTTCAAGAACTTGCAGGTGGCGGGGTTAATTGGATGGGTGCTGCCCGACGTTGACTGTATGCCCTCCGGGAAAAGCACCAGGGCGCCGTCGCGCTTTAAAACGCTCATCATATGCTTAATGCACATAAAATCGGGCTGGTACAAAAACTTGGAGATAACCCCCATCTTTATCAACAGCCCGTAAAGGCCCTTTGCCATAATGTTCTGATACCCGCAAACGATATTTACGTTTTCCTGGCCGTAGCCTGCCAGGGCGTAAATAAATTCCATCCGGGAGGCGTGTCCCGCAAGCAAAATGCTCGGCTTGCCCTTTAAAATAGAAGGATCAAAGGAGTGGTGGAAGGTAACGTCGTTCTTTTTGGAAACGACCTTAAGCGCCCTGAATATCACCTTGGCCAAAAACTTGTTTGGGGCCTTGATCTTTCTGTTTATTAACTTTTCTTTAAGGTTCTTTTTCATTTTGATATAAAAGTGACCGTCTTTTGTGCTTTTGATTTGTGCCCTGGCGTATAACGCCACATACGGTTTAATTATACAATATTATATTAAAAAAATCAATACTAAATCAATAAAAATTATTTTTTGGTGGAAAATTTTAAAGATTTTTTTGTTAAAATCACGCAAAAAAGTGGCGATAACCGACCTATTGCCCCACTTTTTAAAAAACTAAGGCCGCGACACACGCCTTAAAAATAAGCGCATACGTCACGGCTTTAAATAAAAAAGTATTGATTTTTTGTTAATTTTTGACTTCAGGCTCGGCTGAAATATTCTTTCTTTGCTTGAAGTTCAAGCCCTTAAGCTTGTTGTAATAAGCCAGATTTTCGATTAAAAGCTTCATGATCTTATCAAGACCGCTGCCCTTACGATAGTCGGCCTCAAACATCCAGTCTACCCTTTCGTGCTTTAATAGAGGTGCCGCCTTACCCTCCTGCCCCTTGTGATAGATGGCGATGGAGTGGCCGCCCGACTGCTTGACGAGCTTCATACAAGGCACGTCCGTAAGGCCGTCGCCAATATAGATCATATTGCTGAACAGTACGCGGCGGTCGTAATCGGGACGGGAGTTGTTAAGGTCAACGTCGTTGTGGATGTCAAGTACGCCTTTATTGATGCGGTACACAAACTGGGTCTTGTTGGTGTAGTTGACGGCTGTTTTCGGCCATACGGCATAGCCGTCCTTGTATAAAAATTCGCAGGCGTAGATGCGCTTGAAGTATTTGGCGATGGAAGTCCCCTCGATAATCTCCTTAAGGCCGGAGGAAAGAACGTAATGCTCCACCTTGACGCCGGCGTCCTTTGCGTAAGCGTTGATCCTTTCAAACCAGCCCTCAACACCGGGGTGGTACTCAATGTCCTTGCCGCAGGCAACGAGGGCCTCCCTTTTTAGCGGCGTGCCGGCATTGTTTGCCTTGTCGATCATGCAGTACATATAGGTAAGGATGCTGTCCATCTGCTCCTCCTCGCCAACCTTGGCGGTAAGGTCCCAGAAATCGTTTGCATCCATCCCCACGCTTGGGATAAAGGTATACTCCTGCATGTCGCGGGTGCAAAGGGTCTTGTCAAAATCGTACATTATGGCGATAATTGGTTTTTTCATAATTTCCTTAAAGAAGACCTTTATTCTTTGTTTTGGCCTTCACATAAAAGTATTATAACACACGGACGGTATTTGTCAAGTGTTTTTTTAAAATAAGGGTTTTTGGCGGTATTTTGGGGCGCTTTCAGGGTAAAAAGCATCTCCTTTTTTGCGGATTTTAAATCAAAAAGTCAGCCTATAGGCCCGTTATCCCCTGTTTTTAAGATTTTTGCCAAGACTTTAAGCTTTCCTTTTTGTGCTGCAGGGTATAAAGCCTGTGGTACTTACCCTTCAGGCCCAGAAGGGTATTGTGATCGCCCTGCTCCACGATCTTGCCGTGGGATAAAACGATAATATTATCCGCGTGCTGAATGGTTGAAAGCCTGTGAGCAACGATAAGCATGGTGCCGATGGTCATCATTTTTTCCAGAGAGTTCTGGATAAGGACCTCCGTTTCCGTATCGATATTGGCAGTGGCCTCGTCCAGGATAAGGACGTCGGGCTTGTGGATAATGGTCCTTGCAAAGGACAAAAGCTGTCTTTGACCTGCGGAGAAGTTATTGCCGCGCTCCCTTACCACCTCGTCAAGGCCGCCGTCAAGACGGTTGATAAATCCGTCGGCGTTGACGTATCTGCAAACGGACATTACCTCCTCGTCGCTAACACCCTCCTTTCTTAAAAGAATGTTGCTTCTTATAGTGCCGGAGAAAAGGAAAACGTCCTGAAGCATCTGTCCGAAGTGCTTGCGAAGGGATGAAATTTTAATTTTGCGTATGTCAATGCCGTCGATAAGTATCTCTCCCTTCTGGAATTCATAATTCCTGCAGATAAGGGACAGTATGGTGGTCTTTCCCGACCCGGTTGACCCGACGAAGGCCACGGTCTGGCGGGGGCTGACGTGGAAGGACACTCCCTTTAAGACCCATTCTCCCGGGACGTAGCTGAACCAAACGTCCTTAAACTCTATCTCTCCGCGGATGCTTTCAAGCTCTATGGCGTCGTCGGCGTCCTTCATGGTGGGCACGATATCCATAATGGAAAATACCTTTTCCGCCGAGGCAAAGGCCGATTGAAGCCAGCTGAACTGCTCCGCCAGACTTTGAATAGGGTTAAAGAATTTGGATATATACATATAGAAGATAACCACCGTTTCGCCCGTGACCACCTGACCAAGCCAGACGCTTTCCTTAATATACCCCATACTGCCCAGATAAAACAGGCATAAGACAGAGGATATATAAAGCATATAGACCAAGGGGCGGAAGATGCTGAAAACAAAGATCTGCTCTCTTTTAGCCTTGCCAAGGTCGTTGGACTTTTTGGTGAATTCCTCAAGCTTTTCACTTTCGCGGTTAAAAATCTGTGTGATCTTGATGCCCGAAAGGTTTTCCGAAAGGAAAGTATTGATGTCGGTGGTCCTGTCCTTTGTCTTGCGGTAAGCCCGCCTTGAAAATTTGCGGAAGATAACCGTGAACAGCACCACGAAGGGTGTAAAGCACAGCACCATCAGGGTAAAGACGTAGTTGACAAAAAGCATGGCAACCAAAATGCCCATTACCAAAAAGACGTTTTTAACAAGGTTGACCAAAAGGTTGGTAAACATCATTGATACTGCGTTGACGTCGTTGGTGGCACGGGTAACCAGCTTGCCCACGGGTATCTGGTTGAGCTGATCGTGGGAAAGGGATTCTATATGGGTAAAGATGTCCTCCCTCATGGTGGAAACTATGCTTTGCCCCGTCTTTTGCAGTAAAATGGCCTGCACGTAGGTACAAACGAGGGAAAATACAAGTATGCTTGCGTAAAGACCTACCCCAAGATAAAGCCTTTCAAGGGTAAAGTCACCTGCCACCATTTTTTCTATATTACCCATAATAACGGGGGCAATAACGTCGTAGGCAATGGAGAAAAGAACCAAAAGTCCTACCAGGATAAAGCGCTTATAGTAGGGCCTGGCGTATCTTAAAAGGCGCTTCACTATCTCGCCGTCCTTCATGTTGCGGTCAAAGCCCATGGTGGCCTTTTTATCCTTTACGCTGACGTAGGCAATGATGAGGATCGTCGATATGGCGCCGAGAATTGCGCCAACGATTAAAAGAGGTAAAAAGTCAGGCATTTACGTCACCCCCCGTTTCCTCGTCAAGGCGCTGAAGGTCAACCATCCTGCGGTAATCCTTACAGCTGCCGTACAGTCCGTCGTGGGTACCCACGGCAACCACCCTGCCGTCGTCGATAAAAATGATCTTGTCCATATCCTTGACGGTGGATATCCTGTGGGCAATAAGAAGGGTGGTCTTACCCTGCCTTGTTGCGGCTAAATTTTCCAGAATGATTTTTTCCGTCCTGGTGTCCACCGCCGAAACCGAATCGTCAAGGACGAGTATGGGCGCATCCTTTATTAAGGCGCGGGCAATGGATATCCTTTGCTTTTGTCCACCTGAAACAGTAACGCCCCTTTCCCCTAAAACGGTGTTATAGCCGTCCTTAAACAGGGAAATATTACCGTGGACGTCGGCAAGACGGGCGGAAAGCTCAATAAGCTCGTCATCGGCCTCGTCAAGGGCAAAGCCGATGTTGTTGGCAATGGTGTCGGAAAACAGGAAGTTATCCTGAGGCACGTAAGCGCACCCGGCCCTTAAGGATTTTATGGATATGGTATTGACGTCCCTGCCATCCACGAAAACCGTGCCGTCGGGGACGTTGTAGGTCCTCAAAAGAAGCTCCACAAGGGTGCTTTTACCCGAACCCGTTCTGCCCACGATACCAACCCTTTCGCCCTGCTCTATGACGAAGGAAACGTCGCGTAAAACGTCAAACTCGCCGTCGGGGTATCTGAAGGTAAGATTTTTAAATTCTATCCTGCCGCCGATCTTTGGAATATCCACGGCGGTGGGATCGTCCTTGACGTCAACCTTTGCGGCTAACAGATCGGATATTCTTTTAATGGAAGCCTTCCCGCGGGAGGATTTTTCAATCAGCATGGAAACGGCCATAACGGGCCATACGATGGATGAGAAATACCCGATGTACTCCATAAGCTGGCCTGCGGTAAAGGCGTCCTTATAAACAAGGTATCCGCCGTAGCCTAAAATAAGGCACACGACAGACTCTATAAGCAGGGTTATCAAAACGTGAAGGAGTGTCGAGCTTTTTGTATATTCAACGTTGGCATTTTCGTGATTTTTGTTAAGCTTTTTAAAGGCGTAAAGCTCCTTAAACTCCTTGACGAAGGCTTTTATTACCGCAATGCCCGAAAAGCTTTCCTGAGAAAAGTCGGAAAGGTCTGAAAAAGCCGCCTGTCTTTCGTCCCACTTTCTTTCCATATGACCGCCCACCACAAGGCCGATAACCAGCATTATAGCCAGTGGCACCAGGGCGAAAAGGGTGAGATATGGGTCCATCTTCCACATTTTGTAAAGGGCAAGACCGCCTAAAAACAGGGCGTCGAAAAACATGAGAACGCCGTCGCCAAAGCACTCGTTAACCGTATCAAGGTCGTTGGTGTAAAGGCTCATTAAATTGCCCACCTTGTTGGTCTTGAAATACTCCTGGGAAAGGTTTTTGCTGTGGTCGAACATTCTGTTTCTTAAATGGGTCTCAACGCGGACGGCCGCACCGAAGAAGCATACGCGCCACAAAAACCTGCCAACCACCATGACGAGGACGACCACGATCATGGGGAGGAAAATATGATTCATAACGGTGTTCTTATCAAAGGGAACCATTTGCCCGTCAATATAGATGGGATCGCCGTTTATGCCGTTGATTACGATGCGGTAAAACTCCGGCACCTTAAGCTGAAAAACGTCAACCAAAACAAGGGCCAGAAGCCCAAGAAGAAATAAATATGAATACTTAAGATAGTATTTGTTGACGTATCTGCCGAATATCATAACTTACCTTTTGTTAAAAATGCCTGTAATAATGCGGTTTTATGTGTTTTTGACAGGCTTTTATATATTAAATCATAAATTTTTGCATATGGCAAGAAATTATGTGCGTAAAATTTTAATTTTTTATATTTTTATATAATTTTTCTTTATATTAAGGTTGTAATTAATATATTATTGTGGTATTATATTTGGGTACGTTTGGGGTACGAATAATTTTCGCAGGTGAAAAATGTTTGCAAAACTGAAAAATCTTTTCGGGGATAAGGCCTTTAACAAGCTGCTTATTGCAATAGCCGTCCCCATTGTAATACAAAACGGCGTTACCAACCTTGTAAACCTTCTTGACAACATTATGATCGGTCAGGTGGGTACGGAGGAAATGAGCAGCGTCGCCATCGTCAACCAGCTTTTCTTCGTATTTAACATCTGTATCTTTGGCGGAATCTCCGGTGCGGGCATCTTTACGGCCCAGTTCTTCGGACGCGGCGATACGGATAATATGAGAAGCACCGTGCGCTATAAGATATGGATATCCCTTATCGTAACCGTGCTTTTTATCGGCGCGTTTTTACTGTTTGGGGAAAAGCTTATCTCACTTTATATCACCGAGGACGGCAAGACCGACCCCATAAAGACCATGGCCCTTGCAAAGGACTATCTGAAAGTCGCCGTCATACAGATGCCGTTTTTTGCCATTTCGCAGATCTACGCCGGCACCTTAAGGGAAAGCGGTGAAACCAAGGTCCCCATGATCGCCAGCGTTTGCGCCCTTTTAGTTAACCTTGTCGGTAACTATATCTTGATTTTCGGCCACTTCGGCGCCCCCGCCCTGGGGGTTGTGGGGGCCGCCGTCGCCACGGTATGCTCAAGGGTTGTGGAGGCTGCCGTCGTCATCGTCTATACCCACGTAAAGCAAGACAGGCATCAGGCCTTTAAGGGGCTTTACCGGTCACTGAGGGTACCTAAGGGGCTTCTTAAAAACATACTCAAAAAAGGCCTTCCCATACTGGCCAACGAGGCCTTCTGGTCGGCGGGCGTTGCGCTCCTTGCCCAGTCGTACTCCCTCCGCGGTCTTGACGTAGTGGCGGCGTATAACATCAACGCCACCATAACCAACCTGTTTTCCGTTGTCCTGCTGGCCATGGGTAGCTCGGTTTCCATCATTTTAGGAAACTACCTCGGCTCGGGAAGAAACGAGGAGGCAATCAAGATCCAGGGTAAGCTTTCAGCTATTTCCGTAATAGCCTCCACCATCCTTGCCATAGTGCTTGCGTTAACGTCAGGGCTTTTCCCGCTGATGTACAACACCACCGACGAGGTAAGAAGGATCGCCTCAACCTTTATGGTTATCTACGCCGTATTTATGCCCCTTAACGCTTACGTGTGCAGCGCATATTTTACCTTGCGCGCCGGAGGAAAGACCATTATCACCATGCTTTTTGACAGCGGATATCAATGCCTTATCTGCCTGCCGGTATCCTTCCTTTTCGTATTATTGACCGGCATGAGTGCAGCTATGGTCTACGCAATAGTTCAAGCCCTTTTGATCTTTAAGACCATCGGTGGTGCCGTGCTTATTAAAAAACGCATCTGGATACACAACCTGACGGAGCTTAAATAGTCAAATAACAAAAAATAAAGCCGCCCGAGGTGATTTTTCGTAAAAAACCTACGATAATCGACCTATAGGCGGCTTTTTTATTGATTTTTAAAGCAAGACGACGCCCAGCACCGCAGAGATGACAATGATAAGTATGGGCGAAAGATTTTTCTTTTTCCACCGCTTATAGCCAAAGGCAAGCCCTGCAATGACCACTGTGATTATCAGCGCAGAAAGGCTGAAGCCGGAAAACGACAGACCTTCGATGTTGGGAAGAACGTTTGAAAGCATTAAGGTCGCACCCGTAGCGAGGATCATTCCGCAAATGACGGGCTTCATTCCGTTTAAGGCCCAGCGGACGCCCTTGTATTTTAAAAAGTTTTTTAAAAGCCCAGCAATGATCAGTATGATTATAACCGAAGGCGTTATAGCGCCAAGGGTTGCCAGGATGGAGCCAAGTATCCCACCCTGCGTACTGCCAACGTAGGTTGCCATATTGACGGCAATGGGGCCGGGGGTGGATTCGGCAATGGCAAGAAAGTTTACAAACTCAGCTTCAGTTAGCCAGCCGTTTTTTAAAGTTTCCTCCAGCATAAGGGGTAGCATGCCGTAGCCGCCGCCAAAGGAAAACAGCCCTATTTTAAAGAAGGTTATAAATAATTTGAAAAGCATCAGGCGTCGCCCTCCTTGGACTCTTCTGCGTCGGAAGAGGGCTTCGTATTTTCCAAATCTCCGCCTATAGGCCCGCTATCGACGGGTTTTTTTCTTTCAAAGTAAAAGATGATCCCAAGCACCGCACCCACGATAACAAAGTATATGGTGGAAATTTTTAGGTTAAAGAAGTTGACCGTCATCAAAAGCGCAAAGCTTGCGCCAAGTAAAACGAAGGATATGACGTTCTTCTTTACGTTTTTGATAAGCTTGATGCCCGCCATAACGATAAGCACCGACACGCCGCACTGAATACCCTTGAACGCCTTTTGCACGATGGGGTATTCCATAAGGTTTGACAGGAAAAGTGAAATTACGTAAATAATAATAAGGGACGGCAGACATACCCCTATGCTTGCAAAAATCGAGCCCAAAACCCCTGCCCTTCTGTACCCGATATAAGTCGCGCTGTTGATGGCGATGGGCCCGGGGGTGGATTCGGCAATGGCAACCAGGTCGGAAAACTCCTCAGAGGAGATAAAACCCTTTTTTTCCACGATCTCGTGATTGATGACAGAGATCATGGCGTAGCCGCCACCAAAGGTAAACAAGCCTATCTTGAAAAATATTAAGAATAGTTCCAAACAGTCTTTAAGCCTTTTCATAATAATTTATTATACTTTAAACGCCGAAAAAAAGCAATGGTTTTTTAAGGGTTTAAAGGCTTATTGCGGGAATTGTTACCCTTTTAAAAAGGCTTTTTTTGATTTTTTTGATAAAAAGTCCACCTATAGGTCGGTTATCGGCCGTTTTTGTCTTTGTCAACGTCAACGATCCTTTCATTAAGACCGCCCTTTTGCAAAAGGTAAGTCAGCCTTTCCGGCGGCAGCGTGCAAAGGGGCGCACCTTCTTTTGTGTACACTGTGACGGATAAAAGCTCGCCATCGCGACGAAGCAGTAAAACGTCCCTTACGGTGACGTCCTCGTCGGCGGCCACGTGACGGATAAAAAGGGGCTTTTTTAAAGGCGCGAAATTTATAAAGGAGGCTATCCTTACGTACTCGGCATCCCGTGAAACGAAAACGTTGCCGAAAAGTATAAACAGGCCGAAAAACAGGATGGACAAATTGATCGCGGTGAAAATCGAGTAAATAAACAGGCATATTACCGCCGCCGCAAGGATTATGCCAAGGACGCGGCTTATCCGCCTTGCCTTTTTGCGCCCAAGCCACATGGAAGCCGCCGCCGTAACCACCCTGCCCCCATCCAATGGATATGCGGGCAATAAATTTACCGCCGCAAGGCTGAGGTTTGCGACCACGACCAGCTCGGTATAGGGATAGGCGGTGGGGACAAGCCACCAAAGGCTTACGAAAAGCCCTGCTATCATTAAGCTTAAAAGGGGGCCGGACAAGGCGATCTTTATTTCGTCACGGTAATCCATTTCCACGTTGTCCCCTTTTATAACTGCGCCGTAGGGCATCAGGACGACTCTTTTCAGCCTGTAGCCAAGACGGTCTGCGGTGATAGCGTGGCCAAGCTCGTGTATTAGAGCTGAGATAGTAAAAATCAAAAAAGAAAATACTTTGCCCTTAACGGCAAAGTATAATCCGAAAATAACAAATAAGGGATGTACTGTAAATTTTATTCTTCCCATACCACCTTACCGCTGTCGATCGTATAGTCGGAAATAAGGTTGTTTCCGTCGTACATTGCGACCTCAACGCCCCCCGAAAGTGAATAGCAAACGGGGCTTGAGGTAAAAATCTCGTCACCGACGTTAAAGTAAACGTAATCCACACCGGAGATCACCGTTTTGTATAAATCGCTGTGGCAAACGGTTACGGTGTATTTATCCCCTACCGCCTCAACGCTGTCGACCCGTCCGTTGCAGGGGCTGTAAATTGCGCCTACGCCGTCAATGCTCATAACGCCGCCGTCAACGGTTACCTCGCCCTTTGTGGGGAGGGTCGGCGAAAAAGCAAGATAAACGCGCATATCCTTTTGAAGGGAATCTGAAGCAAATATGGCCCTGAAGGCCTGATTGATGCCGCTGTCCTTCCAGAAAACCGAGGTAAACAAAATACCGACCGAAAGCACGATGATGGCCGTTATCTGGACGGCAATAAGATCAAGCTTGCGCTTCTTTCTTGCGGCGGCGTGGCCGTTCCCCTCCAGGGCGGAAAGTGCCGGCTTTAAATTGGTTTCCTCCACCACGTCTTGCTGTGAAGATGGGCTGTTTTCGCCCTCACAAGGACTTGATCCGTCAACATTTTCCTGAGATAACGGGCTTATAGGCCCACTTTTATCTTCGATTGGCTTTTGAACGTCTTTTAAGATATCTCTGTTTGCGCGGCGCAAAAACCAACCCTTGCGGCGCTTTTTGGCGGGCTTTACCTCCTCGGTAACCGTGCAGGTGGAAATGGGGATTTCTATCATCTGGGCATATTCTTGACTTGACATAAAACACCTCTTTTTTTGTTGTCTGAAATAATGTATGCCCGAAAAACAAAAAAAAGACGTGATAAAAGGTTACCACGTCAAAATATTTTGATTAAATTACTGTCCGCTTATTTCCTTAAGCTTTTCCTCACGGAAGATCTTATGGTTTTTCTTGACGAAAATTGCCGGGATGATCATAAGAAGGGCCGCAATTGCCGCAAACAGGAAAAGCTCAAACGGGTAAACCACGTCACCTGCGTGATAGCTGCCGAAATCAACTTCCGTTATCTTGCCAAAGCCGTCGACGATAAGTGGGCTGACGATGGCAGATATTACCATTGGCATGGTTACGCAAATAATGATCTTGACCCCCTGGAAGTGTCCGCTTTTGCCGCGAGGTATGTAATCCCTTGCCGACGCCGTGAAAAGCCCTGCCGCAAGAAGTGAAGCCGACTCAACCATGGTGCCGCCGATACAAAACAGGGCGAACCTCGCGCCGAAGCTTGCACCGAAGAACTTGATGGAATACACTATAAGCCCGCCCAAAAAGCCGCTTATTACCAATGGGTAAAAGAATTTGTCCTTGCCGTACTTGTCCATAAGCTTACCAACGATAACCGCAATGGTTGCAGAGGCCAAAATAACTACCACAAGGGGCGGCACGAAATCCTCAAGGCCTATGGTGTACTGGATAAGCATTATCATTTCGGGCTGCCAAAGCTGCATGGAAAGCCCCGAAAAAAGCATACCAAGATAGCACACGTAAATCATCTTGTTCTGCTTAAAGGTGGACGGCAGGAAGCCGTACATGGTTTCCTTAAAGGACATACGGGCGCTGTCCCGTACGATGGTTGGGCTATCCCTGAAGACGAATATACCGACTATGCCCGCAATAACGGTCACACCGCCGATAATAAGGAAAAAGGTCGTCCAGTTGCCGGCCTCGGTCATGGCGCTGAAGCCAACCAGAACCACGATAAGGGCAACTACGGGGAAAATTGATAAAACGGTGTCAACGAAGCCGCGGTTTGTGATGTTGGTGATGTCGGAAATCCATGCTGAAAACGCCGCGTCGTTGGCAACTGACCCAAAGAAGGTCATAAAGCAGTCCATTATGACGAAGATGCTTACGATAAGCCATATCTTATCAACCTCCGGCGAGAAAGCATTGTTGCCGAAGATGGCAAAGGCGGCCGTTATGGCACCCCAGATCACGTAGCCGTAGCAAATAAAGGGGCGACGCTTGCCGACGCGGTCACTCATGGCGCCGCCAAGGATGGTTGCAATGGCGGCAACTATTGCTGAAGCCGCAACCGTTGCGGAGGTCGCGCGGACGTCAGTCGTTATCTGCTTTTGGATAAAGGTTGAAAAATAAACGTTTTCAACGACCCACGCAAGCTGACCGATAAGCCCAAATAAAAATATCATTGACCAGACTCTTCCGCCAAGGGGCGTTGACTTATTGACCTTTGTGCTCTTCATAAAATGCTCCTTGAAAGGGACTTGTGTTAACGTATAAACGACTTGTTTATTTTACCATATATCATTAAACTTTTCAAGCGGAAAAGACAAATTCGTCACCAATAAATTGCAAATGTTTGACGAGGCTTCAGTTATGTGATACAATTTATTAGTAAATAAATTGATTTAAAGCCTTTTTGGGGGTAAAAATGAAAAAAGTTGTTATTATCGGCGCAGGTCCGGCAGGTCTTACGGCCGGGCTTGAGCTTGCAAAAACAGGCATGTACGAGGTTATTATCTTAGAAGCCACCGATGCCATAGGTGGGATTTCAAGAACGGTCAACCACAACGGAAACCGTATGGATATCGGCGGACACAGGTTCTTTTCAAAGGACCCCGACGTAAACGCCTGGTGGAACGACCTTTTACCCATTCAGGGGGCGCCTGCATACGACGACAAGATCCTTGGAAGAACCATACCCCTTGAGGAGAACGGGCCTGATCCCGAGGAAACTGACAGGGTCATGCTTAAGCGCAGCAGGGTTTCAAGGATATATTATAAGAAAAAATTTTTTGATTATCCCGTCAAGATGAACTTTAACACCATAAAAAATATGGGCCTTGGCACAACCTTTGCGGCGGGATGCAGCTACTTGAAGTCATCGGTCTTTAAGAAAAAGGAAACCTCCTTAGAGAACTTTTACGTCAACCGCTTTGGCAAAAAGCTGTATTCCATGTTCTTTGAGGGCTATACCGAAAAGCTTTGGGGACGTCACCCAAAATACATTTCACCCGATTGGGGCGCACAGCGTGTAAAGGGGCTTTCTGTCGGGAAGATCCTTAAAAACCTTTTTAAGGGAAAGAAAAACGGCCCCGTTGAAACGTCCTTAATAGAAGAATTTACCTACCCGAAATTTGGCCCGGGTCAGCTTTGGGAGGCCGCCGCAAGTGAGTTCGTAAGACTTGGCGGAAAGCTTAAGCTTAACTGCAACGTCAATAAGATCAACGTCAAGTACGGGAAGATCGATTCCTTAGAGTACTTAAGCGAAGGACGGGCCTACTTTATGTATGCCGATTACTTTATCTCCACCATGCCCGTAAAGGACCTTGTGAACGCCATGACGGAGGCCCCTCAGGATATGGTTGAGATCGCAAACGGACTGCCTTACCGCGACTTTGTCACCGTTGGGCTTTTGCTTGACAAGATCAATCTCAAAAACACCACAAAGATCAAAACCTTAAACAATATCGTGCCCGACTGCTGGATCTACGTCCAGGATACGGGGGTAAAGCTTGGCAGGATCCAGATTTTCAACAACTGGTCACCCTATATGGTAAAGGACCCCGAAAACACGGTTTGGCTAGGCCTTGAATATTTTTGTAACGAGGGCGACGAGCATTGGATTATGTCCGAAGAAAAATGGAAGGATTTCGGCGTTCAGGAGCTTGTTAAAATGGGCGTTCTTGACGAGGGTGCGTGTCCAAAGGACTTCCACACGGAAAAGGTTAAAAAGGCTTACCCGGCATATTTTGACACCTACAGCCGTATGGAGGAGCTGAGAGGCTTTTTAGACAGCCATCCCAATCTTTTCTGTATAGGAAGAAACGGTCAGCACAGATATAATAATATGGACCACTCCATGGCGACGGCCTTTGAGGCGGTCAGGGCAATTTTAAGCGGACAGACGGATAAATCCGCCATTTGGTCTGTCAACACCGAAAAGCAGTACCACGAGGAAGCAAAGTAGCCCTTTTTGCATCTTAAACAGCAAAAATCAATTGAAAAACCATCAAAAAGTCCTGTATAGGTCGATTATCAACCGCTTTTGTTTTAATCTTAAGCGTTCATACAAGCGATATTAAAACCAAAAACGCGCTGCAAAAGCAGCGCGTTATCCGATTATAAAAAAGCTTAAATTAAGGATCTATGAAAACTGTCAATCAAAAACTTAAGCCAATTATCTTTCAGCTTATATTTTATCCGGCCGTATTTCTTTTTACGGTGGTGGCTTACGTTGCCGTAAAGCCCCTGTCCTTGGGCAACGATCTTTTGCCCGACGGCGAGGTCGCCCAGGCGGTGGGTGTTTTAGGACTTTGCGCAGTGACGCTTACGGGGATACTCCTGAAAAAATACGGCAAGCTTAACGATGAAAGGCTAATGCTGCTCCTTGTGATAGGCGGATACTTTATAAGGCTTGCCTACATGCTTTACACGCCATACACGGTAAGGCAGCACGATACCTCGGGCGATTACGGCCACAAGGCCTATGCCCAGATACTTTTTAACACAGGGAAGCTCCCCACCACTAACTACTATCAGTTTTATCACCCGCCGCTGAACGCTTTTATTCAGTCGTGCTTTATGAAGCTGACCCTGCCGGTTTTTACCTTTCTTAACGAAATTTTCCCGTCCCTTTGCCTTGACGTTAGCCCTGACGGCTTGTTTGAATCCTGCCAGATACTTTCCCTTCTTTATATGACGGTAACGGTGGTAGAGGGGCTGAAAATAATCAAAAACCTGTCTATAGGTCGATTATCAGGGCTTTTTGCAAGCATCTTTGTGATATTCTTTCCGCGGCTTATCCAGCTGTCAGGTCAGCTTAACAATGACGGGCTTTCAATTATGTTTGCATTTATTGCCCTTAATCAGGCAATAGTTTTTTACAAAAGCCAAAGCTATCCAAGCATTATTATCTGCGCCTTTGCAGTTGGTCTTGGTATGATGGCAAAGCTGAACAGCGCAACCATTTGCCTGCCCATTGCCATTTTGTTTTTACAGGTCTTCGTAAAACGGATCGTTGCCAAATCCCCCGCCCCCGTTTGGGATATTACCGTTAAGTACGTATTATTTTTAGTAATATCCGTTCCCCTCGCCCTTTGGTTTCACCTTTACGCAAAGGAGAGATTTGGCCAGGGCTTTGGCTACGTCTTTGACAACCTTAACCCCGATCTGTCTGTCAGCCACGTAAGTCCTTTTTACAGGTTTTTCCTGCCGGGGTTTTATCACATATTTTCAACCCCCTTTGCCGATGCCTGGACCGATTACAACCTTTTCGACTATCTTATCAAGTCGTCAATGTTCGGCGAATTCAGCTTTAGCCAGGGGTCCGGGATAGCTTACGGCGCAGTGATCGTTAACTATGCATTTACAGTCACCTTTATCTTAAGTCTGATACTTTACTTTATCCACGTCAAAAAAACGGAGGCAAGTCTGTTTACCCTCAGCAGTGTTGTTTCCCTATCGGTCGGGGCGACAATGGCCCTCTGTCAGCTTTACTTTAATATAGCAATGCCCTACGGATGCACCATGGACTTCAGGTATATCGTGCCCATTATACTTTTCGTTGCAATAACCGGCGGTGAGATGTATGAATCCTCACGCATGACAAAAGTACCGCTTTTTAAAGGGATTTCTCAGCTTAATATAATTTTAGGCGGACTTATGCTTGTATTGACCAACCTGTTTTACCTTGTTGCCGTCTAAAAATGCCAATAACGGACTTATAGGCCCACTTTTTGGCAAGCTTAACCGACAATCACAAGGCCTTGTTTCTACCGTTAAAGGGGAAACAGGGCCTTAAAAATTGGCTTAAATAATAAAAAATGCAAAAACAAAAATGCTTCTTCGTAAACACGAAAAAGCATTTTTATTATGTTATTCGGTAAAAACCGAAGTTGAATTAAACTAACTCGATGATAGCCATCTTAGCTGCGTCACCGCGACGTTCACCTAAGGAATAGATACGGGTGTAGCCACCGCCTTGACCGAGTTCTTCAGCGCGCTGAGCGTACTTAGGAGCGATTTCGTTAAAAATCTTCTCGATGATAGGATGGTTGATACCTTTTGTTCTTTCCTTGAAGGCAGCCTTAGATTCCTTAGCTTCCTTAGTTACGGTGAAGGTGTGGAGCTTGGACATGATTCTTCTTCTTGCAGCAAGCTTCTTTGCGCCGTCCTTAATAACGGTCTTGGTAACTTCCTTACCCTTTGCGTCGGTTGTTGAAACGGTGGTTTCAATGGTGTCTTCGTAAGAGTTGATTGCAAGGGTGATAACCTTTTCAACGTAGGAACGAAGCTCTTTTGCGCGGGTTTCGGTTGTTTCTATTCTTCCATACCAAAGTAACTTAGTAGCCTGATTCTTTAAAACTGACTGTCTTTGTGTAGCGGTCATACCTAATTTTCTGGGCATTTCTTAGTCCTCCTGTTCTTTGAGCGATAATCCGTAGCCTTTGAGCTTTAAAATAACTTCGTCTAAAGACTTTTTGCCAAGGTTACGAACTTTAAGCATATCTTCTTCTGTCTTTTTGGTTAAATCTTCAACCGTGTGAATGTTTGCGCGTTTTAAGCAGTTGTAGGAACGGACTGAAAGGTCCATATCCTCAATGCTCATTTCAAGGATCTGAGGTGCTTTTTCCTTCTTGGTGGAAGCGAAAAGACCAAGCTTTGAAATTTCGTCGCTTAATTCAACAAATGAATGAAGCTGTTCTTCAACGATTTTTGCAGCAAGGGAAACGACTTCTTTGGCGGAGAAGGCTCCGTTTGTCCAAACCTCTAAGGTGAGCTTGTCGTGGTCAGTTGTTTGACCAACCCTTGTGTTTTCAACTGCGTAATTAACCTTTGTTACGGGTGAGTACATGGAATCAATGGCGATGTAGCCGATTTCATCCGTTTTGTTGTGCTCAGCGCCCGTGTAGCCCCTGCCCCTACCGATAGTGATGTCCATATCGATAACTGCATTTTCGCCTAAGGTGCAGATAAATGCGCCTTTGTTGACTGCTTCAACGTCGCAAGGAAGATCAATATCTTCTGCCGTAACGGTGCAAGGACCGTACTTTTTAAGCTTTACCACCTGCTTGAAGGCTGGATCGGTTGAAACAGTTTTAAAAGCAATCTTCTTGATGTTAAGGATTATATCAGGGACGTCTTCTTTAACGCCTGCTATCGTAGAAAACTCATGTTTAACATTGAGCTCCGGCGCGAACTTTATGCCTTGTGCGGCGGCCCCGGGAAGTGAAGATAACAAGGTTCTTCTCAAGCAGTTGCCGATAGTGAGGCCAAAGCCCTTTTCCAAGGGCTGGCAAACTATCTTGGCATAGCTTTGATCTTCATTTTCTAAAGCTTCAATGTCGGGCATTGCTATTTCCATCATGGAAATCTACCTCCTGAATTTTAGTAAGTATCAGCCTAAGCTATTACTTGGAATACAACTCGACTATCATCTGTTCCGCAATCTGAGCATCGATATCGTCTCTCTGCGGTAAAGCGATAACCTTACCTTTAAGTGTTTCAGGATCGTAATCAACCCACTTGGGCATTGCGCCGTTTTTCGCAACTTCCTTAAGTGCTGTGAAGTATTTGTTGTCTTTCTTGTTTTCCTTAACGGCGATAACGTCGTTTGCCTTTACCTGGTAAGAAGCAATGTCGACCTTCTTGCCGTTTACGGTGAAGTGACCGTGTGTAACGAGCTGACGTGCCTGTGAACGGGATACTGCAAAGCCCATTCTGAAAACAACGTTGTCAAGACGACGTTCCAAAAGGGATAACATGTTTTCACCGGTAATACCCTTCATGCGGTCGGCCTTTTCATAATAAGTTCTGAACTGACCTTCCAATACGCCGTAAATTCTCTTAACCTTCTGTTTTTCACGAAGCTGTTGACCGTATTCGGAAACTTTTCTTCTTCCGCCGGCATGCTGACCGGGAGCAACAGGTCTCTTTTCAAAGGGGCAGGTTGCCTTGTAGCATCTTTCGCCCTTTAAGAATAATTTTGCGCCTTCACGTCTGCAAAGACGGCATTTTGATTCAGTATATTTAGCCATTATAGTTCTCCTTATACTCTGCGACGTTTAGGAGGACGGCAACCATTGTGAGCAATGGGAGATACGTCCTGAATGAGGGTTACTTCGATACCGCATACGCCTAAAGCGCGGATTGCGGATTCTCTACCCTGACCTGGGCCCTTAACGAATACTTCAACAGACCTTAAACCGTGTTCCATAGCTGCGCGTGCTGCAGTTTCAGATGCCTGCTGAGCAGCGAACGGTGTGGACTTTCTTGAACCACGGAAACCTAAAGCACCTGCGCTGCAGTGTGAAATAGTGTTGCCGTTGGTATCGGTAATGGTGATTATGGTGTTGTTGAAAGAAGATTTGATGTGTACTTGACCTTTGTCAATCTTCTTAAGCTCTCTACGTTTTTTAATAACTTTCTTAGTTGCTGCCATAATTTCTCACCTCTTATTTAGAAGCCGTCTTCTTCTTAGCGACGGTACGACGAGGACCTTTTCTCGTCCTTGCGTTTCTCTTAGAACTTTGACCTCTTACAGGTAAGCCCTTTCTGTGACGAACGCCACGGAAGCATCCGATTTCCATAAGCCTTTTAATGTTAAGGCTTACTTCGCTTCTCAATTCGCCTTCAACGCGGATATTGTGATCGATATATTCACGAAGTTTAGATACGTCCGTTTCGGTAAGATCTTTAACTCTCGTGTCAGGGTTTACACCCGTTTCTTTTAAAATCTTCTTTGCTGTGGGAAGACCGATACCGTAAATATAAGTGATACCGATTTCAACACGCTTGTCTCTTGGTAAATCTACACCGGCAATACGAGCCATTTTTTAAACCTCCGAATTATTTTAAATAATTTATTTTTTTATATTTTTTTGTTAGATTTGGTTTTTTAGAAGTAATTAACCTTGTTTTTGTTTATGGTTTTTGTTCTTTGAGCAAATTACCATAACTTTACCTTCTCTTCTAATGACTCTGCATTTGTCGC
>JAZOCB010000016.1:0-1991 GCA_045596265.1 Christensenellaceae bacterium | reverse complement strand
TAATTTTTCAAAAGCAATTGACAAGGGTTTTAGGGTGTGGTACAATTTTTTTATGCGCTATCATGCGCAAATAAATTCCACAAAAGAGAAAAAATTATGAGAAAGAAAATTATGCTTTTACTTGGCATGGCGCTGTGTCTTCTCGTCATTGGCGGGACGTTTGCTACGTCATATTTTAACGCCAATCTGGACGGACTGATCCGCACAGACGCCGCCATAAGCTTGAACCTCGGCCAGTCAGGCGAGATCACCGAGGTCACCCTCAGCGAAAATGAATACACCGTTTACACCATCGAGACTAACGTGAGCGCTTCGGCCACGGCAGGTGAGGTCAGCGCTGCCCTTGCTATCAATATTACTGATGGCCAAGATGACAAGACTTTGGAAAACGTTTCCTTCGTATTATATTCTGATGCGGAATGTAAAACCTTGGTTGAAGGCGTTGTCGTCGTCAATAACGAGGACGAAAGAAGGATTACGTTAAGTGGCATTAGCAAAACTACAACCTTTTATCTTGCTATTTTCGTCACACCAAAGGCAGAGGGCGAAAGGTACACTGCGGCAGAGCTTCGTTCGATCGGCGGACGGATTGCCGTCAGCTTTGAAATGGAAGGGGGTAACGCATAATGAAGAGTAAGCTTGTTTTGACACTTGTTTCAATTGCCCTTACCATGGCAGTATTTGGCGGATGCCTGGCACTTTATATTATCAACGGCGAGGGCTTTAGCGTAAACATCGGCTTTGGCGAGATCGTTGAGCTTAAAATGACCGCCCAGGGCGACAGCCAGGACGGGACCTTGAACCCTGAAAACTTCTCGCAAAGCTACACCATAACCCTTGACAAGTTTGACGACACCTTGGCAGACGTGACCGAGGGTAAGTTTTACGTTCAGATCAAAAGCGAAAGCGCCCTTTCAAGCGAGGTTGTCTTCAGCCTTAAGGAAAATGACGAGGGCGGGAAGACTTATACCCACGACGAGATCTGCACAATGACGGACGCTCAGCCGTCGGGTGCCGTTTATACGTTGAAGGATTTGCCCATGAATCTCACTTTGACCTATTCTTTAAGCGAAAAGGTAAAGAACAATTATATCGACTACGCCGAGCAGGAGGTTTCCTTCACCCTCAACTGGGTCATCAGTCAGGACGAGGTCGACACCACGAGGACGGTTCACTACAACCCCGGTACGGACGAATACAACAAACTGTCGTTTACGGTTGTTGGTGGGCAAACGCAGACCTTTGAAAAATCATTTAATATCGTTAGCCCGGATTGGATTACCTTTGAAATTGGCTTTGAACAGGTTGAATTAATGGTTCAAAACAACGACAATACCGATTTATTGACCAACGTAATAATCCCGGCCGGCACAGGTGACGTTTGGGTTGTTGGTGAAACAGTTTCCGATACCAATCCGGAAGGTTAAAGACCGCTATTTAGCGGCAAAACCCCGGCTTGGCAGCGGAAAGTGCAGTGCATACAGTACCCTCTATTTTCCGTTGTCCAAACAGAGGGCCACCCTATTGGCGCATTTTTTACAAAAAGATAAATGGCTTTGCTCCTCGCGAAGCCTTTTTTTTGTTTCGGGCGGCTTTAACAAAGTCTTTAACCTCATATTTCGCTCACGCCGTCATCAATCGCGCCTCCTTTCTCAACAACGACCCACGCCGGCCTTTTGGGCAAAAACGGCGTGTTTTCAGCACGCGCCACCAAACACCCGATTCAAGTTCCAAACCCCGCCACGCGAGAAATTTGAGCCTCGTAGGGGCAAGTACAGACGGCAGGGAACAGTCTCAATCCATCAGGTCAGCAAGAACGTGTGGGAAGGGCGATACTCTCCAATCGTGAACGGCAAACGAATTACCCGAAACATCTACGCCTCAAGCATCGAAGAATGCGAACAAAAACTCGCGGAGCTAATAGCACCCATGAACGCGGAAATTGCTGAAATGAAAATGGCAATCAACGCATAAGAAAAGGGAGCGATCGG
>JAZOCB010000015.1:0-168466 GCA_045596265.1 Christensenellaceae bacterium | reverse complement strand
CTCCCATGGCGTGACGGGCGGTGTGTACAAGACCCGGGAACGCATTCACCCCGACATGCTGATTCGGGATTACTAGCAACTCCTACTTCATGTGGGCGGGTTGCAGCCCACAATCTGAACTGAGACTACTTTTTTGAGATTCGCTTGACATTACTGTTTTGCAGCTCTTTGTAGTAGCCATTGTAGCACGGGTGTAGCCCAGGACGTAAGGGGCGTGATGATTTGACGTCATCCCCACCTTCCTCCGTGTTGTCCACGGCAGTCTATACAGAGTTCCTAACTTAATATTGGCAACTGTATACAAGGGTTGCGCTCGTTGTCGGACTTAACCGAACATCTCACGACACGAGCTGACGACAACCATGCACCACCTGTCTCTCTGTTCACCGAAGTGAAAGACCTAATCTCTTAGGCGGTCAAAGGATGTCAAGTCCTGGTAAGGTTTTTCGCGTTGCGTCGAATTAAACCCCATGCTCCGCTGCTTGTGCGGGTCCCCGTCAATTTCTTTGAGTTTCAACCTTGCGGCCGTAGTCCCCAGGCGGAATACTTAATGCGTTAGCTGCGGCACAGAAGGAGTCGATACCTCCTATACCTAGTATTCATCGTTTACGGCGTGGACTACCAGGGTATCTAATCCTGTTTGCTCCCCACGCTTTCGTGCCTCAGTGTCAGTTACAGGCCAGCAAGCCGCTTTCGCCACTGGTGTTCTTCCTAATATCTACGCATTCCACCGCTACACTAGGAATTCCGCTTACCTCTCCTGCACTCAAGCTGTACAGTCTTGGTGGTAGCGCCGGAGTTGAGCCCCGGAATTTCACCACCAACTTGAACAGCCACCTACGCACCCTTTACGCCCAGTCATTCCGGACAACGCTTGCCTCCTACGTATTACCGCGGCTGCTGGCACGTAGTTAGCCGAGGCTTGCTATTGGGGTACCGTCACTTTCTTCGTCCCCCATCACAGAACTTTACAATCCGAAGACCTTCATCATTCACGCGGCGTTGCTGGGTCAGAGTTGCCTCCATTGCCCAATATTCCTCACTGCTGCCTCCCGTAGGAGTCTGGACCGTGTCTCAGTTCCAATGTGGCCGATCACCCTCTCAGGTCGGCTACCCATCGTCGACTTGGTGGGCCGTTACCTCACCAACTATCTAATGGGACGCGGGCTCATCTCTATCCGATAAATCTTTCATCCAACTGCGATGCCGCAAAAGGATTATATGCGGTATTAGCACACATTTCTATGTGTTATTCCCCAGATAGAGGCAGATTGCCCACGCGTTACTCACCCGTCCGCTACTTTCAAAGAAGAGCAAGCCCTTCTTATCACGTTCAACTTGCATGTGTTAAGCACGCCGCCAGCGTTCGTCCTGAGCCAGAATCAAACTCTTAAGTTTAATTTCTTAAAGCCAATCTTCTTGCGAAGATCAACTGCTCTAACGTTTTTGTCTATTGCTGACTGTTTTTTTGGTACATATTTTATATACTCAAATTATTGACAGAAACTTTTTCATCAAAAAATTTTTTGAATCAATTCATTTCCTTCTATTCAGTTTTTAATCTACAATTAATTGAGCAAACTGCTCAAATGAGTGCTGCCTTCGTTGTGACAGCCTATACATATTAACATAACGGAAAGTTATTGTCAACTAAATTTTCGCCATTTTTTAACTTTTTTAAAAAATTTTGAAAACTTTTTTGTTGACGACCTCATACAGCGCCTGGCGCCGTGAAGCACGCTCCGTTTTTTAACAGTGGGTTTATTAAACTACTTTTTGAACTTTTTGTCAACTGTTTTTTTTGAGTTTTTTCATATTTTTTTAACTTTTTTTAAACTTTTTTTTAAACCACTATATATTGTGGTTTTTTCCACAATTTTTCACAACGACGGGCGGAGTTATCCACATATCCACAATGGTTTTTTTCGCTTTTTTGTCTGAAGCCGTAATTTTTAATAAAAACCGCGGCCAAAAAATGACTTTTTTTGTCGCAAAGCTTGTCTTGTCCACGTTTTTTGCAAAATTTTTTGGCGAGTTATCCACATATATATTATATTGATCCGCGCACGCCACATATTATTATATCTGACCTTTTTTGAACGATTTTTGTCGTTTTGGATTTAAGGCTTATCCACCAAAATGCCCCGGCAACAAAAATGGCCGACAAGCCGTCAGCCAAATATATTTATCCGTCAATTAAATTGTTCGCCTTTTGCCGGTGCCCAGCCCCTTTAAAGGTCAGGGCGCAACGGAAGTGATCCTTCCGCCGCCAAGACAGAGGTCGCCGTCGTAAAAAACCGCATACTGACCAAGGGTGATGGCCCGCTCGCCGGAAAAGAGGCGCACGCAAAAGCCGCCGTCTGTCGGCGTGACCGTGCAGGGCTTTAACGCCGCGCGGTAACGGGTTTTAACAAAGCAATCAAAGCTGCCTCGTGGCGGGGTGCCGATAAAGTTTACGTCAGACACGGTGAAAGAGTTTTTAAAAAGAAGATCCTCCGACCCGTGGGCGACGATTACGGCGTTTTTTTGAGGATCCTTGTCAACCACAAACCAGCGGCCGTCCTCGCCCGATTTTCCGCCTAAATTAAGCCCCCTGCGCTGGCCCAGGGTGCAGGTGTGAAGACCATTGTGGCGGCCAACCCTTTCGCCGTCAACGGTGATTATGTCGCCGGGGCAGGGCGGGATAAGACCCCCGATAAAGTCTGAGAACTTTCCGCCCTCGGCAAGGCACACGTCAGAGCTGTCCTTTTTTTGGGCGGTCGGTATGGAATTTTCACAGGCGATGCGACGGACGTCCTCCTTGGTAAGCCCACCAAGAGGAAAAAGGGTCCTGTCAAGGGCCGACGTGGAAACGCCGTGGAGAAAGTAGGTCTGGTCCTTATCCTTGTCGGCGGCCATTTTAAGACGGGTAACGCCGTCAACCGTTGTCTTTTCGCAATAGTGGCCTGTGGCGATATAGTCACAGCCAAGCCTTGAAGCCTCCTCCAGAAGGGCGCCGAACTTTATATAGGTGTTACACCCAACGCAGATGTTGGGAGTGTTACCGAGGGAGTATTCCCAGATAAAGGGATCTAAAACCTTTTGATCAAAAATATCCTTAAAGGATCTTACGACGAAGGGTAAATCAAGGTGGGCGCAAACGGCCTTAAGGTCGGTAAGGTCGGGGGCTTTGTCCGTAATGGTAAAATAGAGGCCAACCACGTCGTACCCCGCCTTTTTAAGTAAATACGCCGCGACCGAGCTGTCGACGCCGCCGCTCATACCAAGAAGAACCTTTTTCATGCTTCACCTAAATGACCTTTATTGAAATATTTTAAACCCTGTATCGGCTTTTGTCAATAGTTAACGACGGGATTTTGCCCTGTCCGCGACGGGAAGTTTTTTTATTCGACATAATAACCCTTTTTTGACCGATAACACAATTGACATCTTAAAAAAATGATGATACAATATCTAAAGTTAAAACTACCTGTAGCTCAGTTGGATAGAGCACGAGACTCCGACTCTCGAGGCCGCTGGTTCGACCCCAGTCAGGTAGACCAAAAGGAGAGTGCCCCCTTAACGCCATTGGGAAGCACTCTCTTTTTTTATGCCAAAAAAAAGATTCGTTATCAAAAAAAGTGGGGATAATCGCCTTATAGCCCCACTTTTTTGTTTTTTGTAAAAGAATTGACCGATCAGTCAAGCTTGAGATCGGCATCGGAATACATCTTTAATTTGTCCTTGAATATCCAATCAAAGAGGACGGCAAGGACAATTGAGCCGACTATCTGAACGCCAAATACAGAAATATAGGTAAGAGGGTTAGCATACCCCATTGCTTCAAGGCAGGAGATCTGCCCCACCAGCCCGCAGGAGCCCATTCCCGCCCCCGCGCTTGTGGAGGCAGTACCCAAAAGGCATACTCCGACGGGACCTAAAATAAGGGAAGAAATGAGCGTTGGCAGCCATATAGACGGCTTTTTTAAAATATTGGGCCAATAGAGCATGGACGTGCCGACGGCAACCGAAAGGGTTTTGCCTACCCCGTTTTTAGCCCTGAAGGATTGAACGGCAAAGCCTATCATCTGGGCGGTACAGCCGATAAGGGCGGCACCTGCCGCAAGGGGCGTTGAGCCGATGGATATGGCCACGCATACCGCCACGCTTGATATGGGCATGGTAAGGACCGCACCCATAACGACGGATATTATCATGGACATAAAGACGGGCACAATGGGCATTGAAACTTCAATAACCCTTTGAATTGCAAAAATAAGATAATAGCTTGGATAAATAAAGACAAACCCAAGGACTGTGCCGATAACTGCGTAAAGTATGGGCACAAGTAAAATATCCACAGGGGTCTTTTTTGTAAGGATCCTGTTGACCAAAATGCACGTAAAGACCACGGCAAGATAAATGAGCAAAGGGTTTTTACTGCCACCGCCAACCGTAAAGGTGGGCACGGGAGACGTTACCCCCAAAAGGTCGATACATGACACGATGGCGCCCACCGCACCCGCTGAAACCAGGTGAAGTATGGACGAGGAGGGCTTTACCGCGTAGCCAACGCCGATACCGATACCGGCGCCCATGAGCCCCATAAGGGCCGTGGCAACGGATACGCCCACGTCAAAGGATAAAAGCTGGCAGACCTGCTTTATGATGGTGCCAACGATAAGGGTTGCGAAAAGCCCACTTGCCATACCTGATGAGGTCTTACAGATAAAATCAAGAGTTTTTTTCATTTTGCTTCTTCTTGTTTTAGTATTTTTTATTTGACAAGCATAAAAAAGTGGCGATAACGGTCTTATAGGCCCACTTTTTATTTTTTGTGCCGGGATTATCTTCTGCCGAAAACACCCTTTAAAACCTTGATCAAAAGCCCAAGGGCAAGGATAAGGCAGGAGAATACAAGGCTTAACAGCAGGAATGAGGCGTAGTAGCACATGACGAAATTCATGCCGGAAAGGAAGCTTATATAGCCGCCCTCGCCGAAAAGCCTTACTATAAAGTTCATCAAAAACAGGACGAGGATAACCATAGGTACGCCCGTAAGGCTGCCCTTGATGTCTGCGCCGCTTAAGTTCATATGAAGGGCGATGCAGAAGCATATTAAAATAAAGATAATTGTCCTGAAGGAAAAGTCAACGGTGAAAACGCCCTGTAAAAGCTTGCCAAAAATGGCAAATACACCGCCGAAGTTAAAGCCCTCACCTATTTCCATCATGGCAGAAAGAGCGCCTATCTCCTGAGAGACGAAGGCAAAGCTTAGGGGTGTAAGAAGCCTGAGCATCAAAAGTAAAAACAGGGTGCCGAAGAGAATCGGGGCCGTGCCGATAAAAAAGTTGCCCGTGCGCTGATAAATGCTTTTTGGGTTATACGAGTGATTGACGTAGCCAAGAACGCCTGTTTCCGGGTCGATCTGGAAAAGCTTGATCTCAAGGATCCTGTGGCGGAAGATAATGCACATAAGGGCGTGGCTCAGCTCGTGAATGGGTGTGCCGATAACGCCGGTGGCGTAAACCATACCCATGCCGCCGCCGATACTGCGATAGAAAAGCTTGTTTATCTGGGAAATGATAAAACCGACGATAAATACCGCACCAATAAAGACCAAAGACTGAAACAAAGTGTTTTCCAATACGTCACCAAACATAAATTCCTCTCGTCGCCGAAGCGAATTGTAAAAATATACTAATATTTTATCACTAAAGCCGCCCGTTGTCAAAGCATAATAATAAGATATGGCCTTTAGTTAAAAAAAAGCTGAAGCAAACAAAAAAAGCAAGCGAAAGGATGGACGTCCTTAAGCTTGCTATATATCGTTTTATTCCCTATTTTGCGGCGGGGGTAGTGCTTGTGGCCTCACCGAGGGGGGAAGAAGGATCTTCCTTACGCTTGAAAAATACGGTGTAGATGGAAACGGCTTTAAAGGCGGAAAGGAGCTCCTTAAAGCTTTTTTTGTTGACGAGGCGCCAGATAAGGGCGATCGCTGCGGATAAAAGGGCGCATATTATCATACCCATGACCGTGCCGGAGAAGTTAACGAAAATATCGGAGATGGCAAAGTACCTGCCGGGGACGAAGGACTGACACAGCTCACAAAAGGCCGCGCACAAAAATCCCAGCCCGGGACAAAGGAGTACGCCAAACCTGTGGGGCTTTGACAGTAAGATCGACGTTGCAAAAATACCAAAGCCGAGGACCGCAAACAGGGAAAAATGCCCCAGGATCTTGCGGACGAACATATAAAAGCTTGAGTACAGCTTGACCTTTATTGTTTTTTCCACGTAAAGGGTGGGGTTAAGCTTGCTTCTTGCGCCGATGGTAACGTCGCCGAAAAAGTAGGTCATAAGCTTGCCGTCGTCGGTGATGATGGCTTTGCCTTTAACAACGGTCCACTCCACGTCGTCGGAATACGCAACGGGGTCGTGACTTGCCTTTAACGCAACCTTGCTGTTGACGACGACAGAGCTTGCCATATCAATGGTAAGCGCGGTGGGAACTGTCTTTTCAACGGTGACGGTAAAGGTCTTTTTCAGTGACGGATTGACGGCGGAAGTAAAGGTTACGTCTGCCCTGCCTGCGTCGCCGAAAACGAGATTTTCGCCGCTTATTTTAACTACGCCCTCATTTGCCGACGTAACGATAACCAGCTTGTTGGCGTTGGACGGTACGGTGGACAAGAGAAGCTTTTTATAGCTTAACTTTTCCCCCGAGGCAAAGGTAAGATCCTCAACCACGTTGTAATCGGTCGGTACCACAAGCGTTGCGTTGGTGGCGACGGTTACCTCTTTGGCGGCCTCGCTGCCGTCCTCGAAGATGGCTTTAATAAAGCATTTGCCGGCACGCTCCGCCCAGACCTTGTTACCGGAAAGATATAAAACGGACGGGTCGCTTACCTCGTATTTTGCGGCAGAGGCAGAGGTTTCGCCACCGTTAAGCAAAATGTCGCTGGTTTGCCCTACCTTGAAGTTATCAACCTTTAAGGATACCACCGTGTCGTCGGTGGGAAGCACCCCGTATGATGAAAGACTTAAGGTCTTTTTGATGGAATTATCACTTTTAAGGACGGCCGTGATTTTAGCCGTTCCCTTGCCGACAAAGGTCACAAGGCCGTTTTGGTCGACGGTGGCGACCTCCGGCTTGTCGGAGGAAAAGGTATAGGTGCCTGCCTCCGCACTGCTTGGGCTGTGCTTTACCGTAAGCTGACAGGTGTCACCGATATAATTATATTTATGATTGTTAAGGTTGGACCTTGAAAGGCTGATGGAGGTAATTTCCACCCCCTGATCCTGGCCGATAAGTGACTTGACAAAGCCTGCCACCCAATTGGTGTGCTTGCCGCTTTCACTTGCCGAAACAAATGATGAAAAGCATAAAACAGCAAGCATGACAGTCGTCAAAAACGTTGCCAAGCTTGCAAGTCTGTTTATCCTATTAAAATATTTACCCCTTCTTACATTAACCACAAAAACCTTCCCCCAAGAACCTTCGTGCACGATTATTATAGCATGAAGTGCTTGTCTTTTATTGTGTTTTATGCGGTAAAATTATGTGAAAAAAATCTTCATATAAAAATGGACAGTTTTTGGTGTTTTGTCCATAAAACATGAACACGTTATCCACATTTTTGTACCAGGTCGGGCTTTTTGAGGTTTTTGACGGCTTTTTTCGGACGCCCTTTTACCGTTCGCCCCGATTTGTCATAAAAATGCCCCTTCGCTTATGACGGCGAAGGGGCAAAATACAACCTTGCTTTAAAATATCTTATACATTTTTACGTGCATGCAGGAGTTGGGTATGGGAAACTCCTCTCCGTACTCCTTACACCCAAAGGAACGGTAAAAGTCAATAAGGTGGACCCGTGCGGTAAACCAGACGGCCTCGGCCCCGCGGGCCTTGCACTCCTCAAGGGCACGCGTAACAAGCCCGGTGGCCAAGCCCTGACGGCGAAAGGCCGGGTCAACGCTCAGCGCGCGCAGGCGGTACTGATTGGCTTTGTCAATATCCGGGTTTGTGCTTTTGAAGGCGGTAATGCACCCTACGACCCGCCCGCAGGATTCAACGCCTAAGTGAAAGCAGGTGGGATCGTCGTCCTCTTTAAAGATCACGTCGGTGAACTCCTCGTGACCGGGGCGCAAAACGTCCCGCCGTAAAAGATATAAGTCTTGTGCCTTGTAAAATTTAATTTCCATAACGCTGCCTTTCCTTAAAGAAAAATCCATCTGCGGGCTTTGCCCTTTTAACGGTAAAATTATACCACTACGACGGGCGATTGTCAACGGGGACAACAAAGAAAAGCAATACAGACAAAACAAAAACATAAAAAAGCGACCTTTTTACAGGTCGCTTTTTGTGTGAGATTTAATGAAAACTACCGATAACCGCCTTATACGCAGACTTTTAAAAAAAGAGTGTGGCCACCGTTAAGATGACCACACCCCTGCAAGTTTGTGCTAATTAATTAAAATATTTTTTCCACAATTATACCATTTTTCTATTAAATAATCTATTAATATAGATTAAATGAAAAGGTAAATCTACCCGAAGGTAAACTCGTCTAGTTTTGCTTGTGAAAGTAATTTGCTATTTTCTTACAATATTTCAAAAATATTGTCTATCTTTTTTTTATCATAATAATTATAATTAATTACTATTTCCACATATTCTAAATAATTATCAAAACCTAAATGAAAAGTATAATTTTCTTGTGCATCTTTTAATTTAGCCATATCAATTAAACAGTTTTGATTTACTGCATAAATATTTAAAAACCTTAATCCTTCAAAAGACAAATTATTTAAAAAATCCAAATTATCAATTGTATAATAATTAAAATTTTTATAATTTAATCTATTATTACTGTACAAACTTAAAACGGAGTTTAGATTATCCCCTGAAAACACTTGAATCAAAAAAGTTCCTTTTTTTAGATAATTACATAATTTAATTATACCATTTTTAAGATCATTTTCATCAAAATATATAATTGAATATATTTTTCTATTTAAAAAAGGTATTTGAATAAATTTCTTTTTTAAGTACATAATTACTCCTTTCTACCATTCACTCCATCCATCAGAAAGACCAACACCAACTCCAATCATTATCGGAGCAAAGACCCATCTGTGTCTTTTTACATTACCCAAAATTTTCTTCAAAAATGGATTATTAACTTTTTCCCCTAATTTATAGTGGAAGTGAAAAGCATTATAAATATCTAAATCAAAACCAAATGAACGTCCGCCATTAACTCCACCATTTAAAGTAACAAATGATATACCAGGTGTATTAGGGGTTTGATAACCTCCTTCAAATATACCAGAAGCCCAACCGCGTCCGTTATTAATTAATCCAGATATTCTAAAAGACATAGCACCTAAAAGCATTGAACCTGCAGCATATACTGAACCTGCTAAAAATCCATCTGAAAATCCTAAAACTAAAGATTTCCCGACATCTCCTAAGTCACCACCTTCTATTGCGGTCTTTCCAGCTCGCACTATACCAGCAGTAGCTCCTGCTACAGCAGCTATTTTTAAACCACCTAGAGCTGCTTGTCCCGCAACAACCAAAAATGGTGTAGCACTTCCTCCAGAGCATACAATTATAGCGGTAACCAAAGCTGCGGCAGCAATTATTCCTACACCCCACAAAATGCTTTCCCACCATTTAGGTGCATGCCCATCAGGATCGATATACATAATTGGATTATTCATGCAATAACAGTATAAATTTAATCCATTGATAAATTCAGGATCTAAATATCCTATATTATCCGGTGAGATCCAACGACAAAGCTTGGGGCTGTAATACCTTGCGTTGCAATAGTAAAGGCTTGTTTCAACGTCGTAGTAATATCCGCGGTAACGGAACGGATTGCACTGAGCAAGCTGAGGAAGATTGTCGTTTGTCACAACGTGGTTACCCCAGGCATCGTAAGCATACCCTGCCTTGATATTGCCGCCTTCGTCATAGATAGCAATGACGTCGCCCTGCAGATTTTTATGGTAATAGTACGTAACGGGCGTTGCGCCGTTAAAGCTGTAGGTAACGCCTACAACGCCGCCCTCGTCGTAGAGGAAAATAAGCTCCTTCGTGGTGGAAGCACTTTCGGTGTAATACTCGGTGGTATATTCCCGTATAAGCCTGCCATCGCCGTCGTAAGTATAAGCGGTGTCCCTGCCGATACAAAAGTCACCGGAATAACCCTCGCCCGGGTCGTAGGTATAGGTTTTTGTCAAACGTCTGCCCTGCCCGTCGTAGGTAAAGCGCACGTCCTCGGCAGAATAGCCAAAGCCTGTATCCACGTCGTCGTAAACGCGCATAAGCCTGCCCTTGTCCCATACGAGGACCTTGTCCCCACACCTTACCGGGCAGCCCAGACTGTTGTACTGTATGGCGTTGCCGTTTACTGCGGCAAGCTTATCCGGTGAAGCGCTGTCGTAAGAATAATTCCTTTCCCTTAGTACGCCCGTGGGGATTGGGCTCAGGGTAAAGTCGTATTCCTTTACCTTTGTTACGTTGCCAATATTATTATATTCGTAAACAAAGGTTTTGTCAAGTGCTTCGTTATTTTCCCGTACAAGCTGACCAAATTCGTCGTAGGTATAAGTCCTGTAGTTACTGCTGCCGTCCTTTGCCGTGTAGGTATTGGCCACTATCCTGCCCATGGCGTCGTAGGAATACCCGTTGTTGCCCAGGTTTACGCCAAGTCGGGTGTCCTGAACGCGGCTTATTCTTGTTTTGTTGTAGGTTATGTTTTTGTTAAACACGGCCTGACCCATATACGTTTGCTTAAGATACGGCCTGTTGAAGGCGTCAAAGGAGGTCGTGGTACAGGTTTTTTCCTGCCCGTCAACAAGGTACGCGTCCGTTTTGATGGCATCGCTTGCATAGGCAGTATCGTCTGCGTCACGGTAGGTAAGCACCCTTCTTACGTTGTGGCGGCTTTCCGGGTCGTACATGCACGTTTTTCTTATGAGGCGGTTAAGCTCGTCATAATGATACGCTTGTGTTTTGACCGTGTTACCGTCGGCGTCATACTCTTGTGAAAAGGACAGGTTGTCCTTATTGTACCCGTATTTTGTCACGTGGCCTGTCATCAGGTCGGTGGATGCTGCCGGTTTGCCGTCACCGTTGTTTATACCCGCAAGCAAAAATTCACTCTGGACATTGCCGTCCTCGTCCTGATACAAGATATGTGTTGGTCTTACGTCATAGGTATTTGTTATACGACCGTCCAGGGCGGTAAGCCTGCCGTAGCTATCATATCTGCTGACAAGGCTGTAATTTGGCGCGCCTTGGCTTGGATAATACGCAGAAACGGTCTTTTTGTCACTTGAAAGGCTTAACTCCTCAATAGCGACGTTGTTTTTTGCAACGGAAGAAAGTGTATCCCCGTCGTAGCCCATGGTGTACGTTAAGGCGCCCACGCTATACCCCCCGGGCAGCCCTTTTGACGTATACGTAAATTGATGGGTCCTTTCCGCCTCGCTGCCAAAGGTCCTTGATTGCAGGGCGGCGCAATCGCTGTCAAGGGCGTCCTCTACCGTCAATCCGCCGCTTACGACCGATTTTGTTACCACGCCCCAGGTAGGGTCGGTTGTGTAAGCGGTTACAGTGCCAAACTCGTCCGTGGTTGATAATAAAAAATCATTGGCGTCATACTCTGCGGTGGTAGTAATTGCTTCCGTGCTGTTGGGCACGGAAACGGTCTGAGATATTATTAGCCCGTTATTTTCCTTTCTGACGTAGGCCGTGGTCACACCAAGGTCGGTGGATTGAATAAGATCAAGCTTGTTGTTGTAGATTTCCGACCTTAGTACGCGGTCGTTTTTTAAGGTGTGGGTTTCAAGGTGCATGCCGCCGTCAACGGCGCTGACCACGTTTGTTTTTGTCACGTACACGTTGCCCTTTTTTGTATGCATTTTACCAATGGAAAGTCCGCTTACCGAAGATTCTGTTAATACCCCCTCGGGCGAATAGTAGCGGATGTGAAAGGTTCCCGAAAGGGGTAATATACCACGCCCGTCGTTATAATAAATTTCGCCCGTGTGGGTACCAAAGGCCTCATTGATTTTAAAACGCATAAGGTCGTTGATTGTGATGGGGTAGGCGGTTTTGCTTAAAACGCTTGCACCGCTTATATATTCGATTGAATCGGTTATGGGTACAATGGCCTCGCTGCCGTCTGCGTTAACGTGCATTAACACGCCTGTGGATTTTTTAAGGTTGTCATTATATTCCTCCATCAGATCTTCTTCGACGTACGTGCCTGTCAATCTGAAGTCACAAGCCTTGATAACGTTGTCCTTTTCCCTTGTGGTGATATAAATAAAAGGGCTGTCCTCCTTGTAAAACGAAATGCTGAAATAGTTCCATTGATCCTTTACAAGCCCGCTGATTTTATGCGGACCGTAAGTAGCGTCGTTGTAAGTAATATCTACGTTGGCTTCGGTCACGTCCGTTACAGGCATAAGCCACCCTGATAATGTTACCATGCCCGAAAAGCTTGACGATGTACGGTATCTGTTCTTGTCCGTGTGCATATTATCCGTTTCGCACGCCATTATCTGCCCGTCGCCGTAGCCTTGACTGCCCGCGGCCTTTTCGTTATTATAATACGTAACCCTGCCCGGATAGTAGGACGTATTTGCAGTGGGTTGGGAAATAAATTGGGGATTTAGCTTCTCGTAGGAATATGCAGGCTTTTCCTTTGAAAATTGTACCCTGGTTGTCACACCGTGAAAATTTGTAACGTCAACGATGCTTGCTTTGCCTGCAGTATCACAGCCCATAAAGGTGTAGACCATTCTGTCAAGGATTTTGCTTCCCATCCTTTTTTCAAGGGTGACCGTATCACCGTCTGTGACTGCCGTCGCCGTATAGACGGCCTCGGTTAAGTCTTGGCTGGCCCCATCAATAGAGCTGACTGTAAAAGCCCCATTGGCAAAGGTTAAATGATATTTTACCCCCGTATAGTGGCTTACCGTTACCGTATTTTGACCGTAGGTAAAGGCTGTTGTATAAGCTTCATCACCGTAGCTATACACGATGGACGTAAGCGCGGTATAACCGCTGTTATAGTTAAACGTAACCGTTTTCGTACCCTTATATACTACTGAAATAAGCTTGTCTGCATAATAATTAAAGCTGATGATCGTGTTGCCGTATTTGTCCTTGATGGATGAAATGCCGCCGTCGGCCTTGAAAATTTCCGTGCTGTAATCGGGGTTTTCAAGAACGTATTGCGAGCCCACAAGTCGGATTATACGACGTGATCCGTCGTCAAAGGCATATTTGTTGTCAAAACGGTTTAGCTTTACCAACGTACCGTCGCCGTCCTCGTAGCTGTCAGGATACCCGTCGGAAAAAACAATCCTCTTTTGCAAACTAAACTTAAACCCGTTTGCAATGTAATAAGGATTGTTTGATATCCTTGAATTGTAGTTAAGAAACAACGATAGATTGTTGCGTGCATCCCCAAAGGATAGTATCGGCAGCCCGTATAAGATATGCTTGCTTGGTGCGGCCACGTTGGGGCTTCCTACCTCATAGCTTTTTGTAAATGTCATAGTTTTTTCTCCTTTAATATATTTTTCTTGTTGCTTTTTGCGTTGTGTTTACCCGAAAAAATCGCTATTAAACGGCTTATATGCGGACTTTTTGGATAAAACGGTATTTTAAAGGGCGACCTCAGGCTTGAGGCCACCCTTTAAAAGGTTCGGTTATTAAATTTTGTTTCTTTAACCCACAAAGGTTGTCTTTGATCTGTTTTTTTGTTAATGCACCCCCTTTTAAGTATATAAATTTCCCAAGCGTTGACATCATTATACACTTTTAAAAAAGGCGATTTCAAGACTCACTGCCATTTTTAAATGTTTTTTTAAAAAAATTGTCAATACATTTTTGAGGCCGCAACAGACAAAAAAAAAGACCGTTATTTGCTTAAAATAACGGTCTTTTGTTATTGTGTGCCGAAAAGCCTTTTTTTGGCTTGTCCGACGGGAAATTTTAAATTATTCACCCTTGAATGGGAGAAGGGCTGCTATTCTTGCTTTTTTAACAGCTTCGGCTAAAGCGCGCTGATGCTTTGCGCAAACGCCCGTCATACGTCTGGGTAAGATCTTACCCTTTTCGGTAACGAACTTTCTGAGCTTAGCAACGTCCTTATAGTCGATATATTCAGCCTTTTCTACACAGAAGATGCAAACTTTTTTTCTGTTTGGTCTTCTCATGGGTTTTTTGGCTCTTTCTTCCATAATAATTACTCCTTATAATCGTTAATTGACATAGCAAAGGTGTTGCCCTTTTTGGCAACCTTTCTTTGCGGTGAATTGTTGATTTTTTTAGAACGGTAAGTCGTCGTCGCTGACGGGCTCAAGCCTGGGTCTTTGACGGGTCTGTGCCCTTTCGCCCTCGGCCTGGTCGCCGTCGGAGGATGACCTGGACGCTAAAAATTCAACTTCGCTTGCAACAATGTCGGTGACGTTACGTTTAACGCCTTCCTTGTCCTCATAGGAACGATTTTGTAAGCTTCCTACTATTGCAACTTTGCTGCCTTTTTTGAGGAATCTGCCGCAATTTTCGGCATGTGTCCGCCAGACAGTGATGTTGAAAAAGTCTGTTTCGCGAGTGCCGTCGCTTTGTGCGTAAGTTCTGTTTACGGCAATGGCAAAACGACAAACCTTGATACCGCTCGAGGTCTCCGCAAGTTCCGGATCACGCGTTAAATTACCAATCAGATATACCTTGTTCATAAATTTCTCCTAAAAAAATGTTTACGCGTTGCGTTTAGTGATAAGCCTTCTCAATACGTTTTCATTGATGCCTGCAACACGGTCAAGTTCCTTAACGAAAGAAGGATCTGATGTGAAGTTCATCAAAACGTAATAGCCTTCCGTCTTGTAGTTGATGGCATATGCGAGCTTTTTGTTGCCCCATTTGTCGATACCTTCAACTTCGCCGCCGTTGTCCTTAACGAGCTGTTCAAATTTAGCAATGATAGCTTCCTTTGCTTCGTCGTTAAGCTCTGCATTCAAGATGTAAAGCATTTCGTACTTCGTCATAATATTTTACCTCCTGGTCTTATTCGGCGCTGAAATCCCTTCAGCGCAAGGTGTAGACAAATATTTGTATTTGTCCAAAAGCAGGGTTATCCTGCGGTATAAGGGCTTTTAAGGGCCCTTGAAGATACCCCGGCTTAAGAGGATCACCCCTTAAGCCAAGATATTCTATCAAAATGATTTTGTTTTGTCAAATGATTTGACCGGGTTTTTCAGCCTTAAGCTTATGGGATCATTGCGCCCATGTTTGCAACAGCTTCTAACAATGCTGATAAGACGATCGTTGCGGGAGCGTCCATCCAGCTATCATCTGCGAGGCCGCCGTTGATAACCTTACCGATGTTATTGACTAAGTCAGGATCGTCTAAGGTATCGCCGAATACGCCGAGGGTGTTCATTTCCCTGATGGTTAACGGATCTTCCGTGCCGTCGAACTTATGAACTAGCCTTTCGGGAAGCTCTGCAATGGTCCAGTCGGGATCCATAAGATCGATCAACGGGTTGGATACGCCGCCGAAGATTGTGCCAACGGTTACGCCTGACTTGATATCATCAATAAGATCTGATGTGAAGCCCGGTGTTGAGATGTCTGCAACAGAGTACTCGCAAAGGATTGCGGTAAGCTCGTCAGCGGGAGCGGTTTCGCCTGCATCTGCAACGCCGTTGCCGTTAGCGTCCTTAACCCAATTGCCTGAACCGTTCTTAGCGTAGCCCATGATCTGGCCGAAGCTTAAACCGTTGATTGCGGTTGCGATATTGCTGATAGGCTCGTTTGCGATGAGTGAGAGGAGCTTGTTGCCGCTTACGTCACCGAGGACGTCAGTGAGGGTCCAGCTGTTGATGATGGTGTTGAAGTCTGAAAGCTGACCTACGGTGTAGCCTGAGAGCTTAGCGAGGACGCCGGTAACAGGTGTTAAGCCGTTCATCCACTTTTCACCGTCGTAGGTGTAGCCCATGATCTCACCGATCTTCCAGCCGTCGATGATGGTATCGAAGCCGTTTGTCAACTGATCTACGGTGTAGTCAGCAAGTTTTGCCGTGATGCCGGTAACAGGTGTTAAGCCGTTCATCCACTTTTCGCCGTCGTAGGTGTAACCTAAGACTTCACCGATCTTCCAGCCGCCGATGATGGTGTCGAAGCCGCCGGTCAAATCGTTTACGGTGTAGCCTGCAAGCTTAGCTGCAACGCCGTTTACAGGTGTTGCGTTGTTGTACCAAGTGCCTGCGGTGTAGGTGTAGCCTAAGACTTCACCGATCTTCCAGGTGCCGATGATAGCGTCGAAGCCGCCGGTTAATTCGCCTACGGTGTAGCCTGCAAGCTTAGCTGCAACGCCCTTAACCTCGGTATTGCCGTTGTACCACTTTTCTGCGTCGCCGTCGTAGGTGTAGCCTAAGACTTCACCGATCTGCCAGCCGTTGATGATGGTATCGAAGCCGCCGGTCAAATCGTTTACGGTGTAAGCTGCAAGTTTTGCGGTAATGCCGGTAACGGGTGAGCCGTTCTTGTACCAAACGCCTGCGGTTTCGGTGTAACCTAAGACCTCACCGATCTTCCAGTCGCCGATAATGGCGTTGAAGTCATTGGTCAGATCGCCGATGGTGTTGCCTGCAAGTTTTGCAAGGAGGCCTTCAACCTCTGAACCGTTCTTCATCCACTTAGCGCCGTCGTAGGTGTAACCTAAAACGTAACCGATCTCTAAGGACTGGAGAGTGTCCATAATGGTGCCAACGCCGTCGCCGCTGATGAGGTCAACGACCTTGATACCGGAGAGTGTAGCTTCAAGCTTAGCGCAAGCGCTGCCTAAAGCGTAAGCATATACGTTGTCGGTAAGGTCGCCGTTTTCAACCACGATGTAGTTGCCTGCGCCGTCCTTAGCGTATTCATACCAGACGCCTGCTTCTACGGTGAAGCCTAAAAGCTCACCAAGGTAGAGGTCGCCGAGTAAGCTGTTGAAGTCTAAGCCGCCTTCTAAGAGGTCTTTTACGTTCTTAGAAGCGAGGAGCTTGTTGATACCGATTACAGGTACGTAAGCGCCTTCAACGGTGTTGCCGCCGTAAGATACGGTTTCTTCTGTGTACCACTTGCCGTCAATTTCCTTGCAGCCGATAGCGTCGCCAACGTAGATAACTGCCATTATCTGGTTTGCGCCTTCCATGATGCCTGCAGAGAAGGTATTGATCTTGAAGTTTGCAACCTTGGAGATGATCGTGCCAAGCTTGCCGTCCTTGGTCCACTTGCCTTCGCCGTCCTTGCTTAAGGTTACGACGGAGCTTAATGCGTCACCGAGGGTGTATTCGCCGAAGAGGTCGAATATCTTAGCCTTGCTCATGCCGGAGAAGTTGCTGATAGGCATGTCGAGGGCTGCCTTCATAAGAACGCCGTTTGCAAGCTTGCCTTCCATACCGCCGGGGATGTAGCCGCCGATAAGCTGCTTGAGCTGGAAGTCACCGATGAGTTCCATAGCGCCCATTGTGCCGGTTGCAACCTTGATAAGGTCAGCTACCTTTATAGTGCCGAGGGTTGCAAGGGTCTGGTTGCCGTCCCAACCGGGCTTAACCATTGTGAGGTATTCGCCTACGGTGGAGTCGCCAATGATGGTCAATACGTTTGACTTGATACCCGTTCTGAAGTCGTTGACCTTGAAGTTGAGGAATCTTTCAAATACGTCGGTAAGAGCTGCTGCAACTACCGTGTACTCACCTGCTTCCTCGTCGTAAACGACGTGAACGTTGATAAATGACTGTGAGTTGAGAACTTCGCCAACGTAGTCGCCGAATACGGTTTCGCCGATAACGTGCTTGATAAGTGCCTTAACGCCGTTGTCAATGAGTACGCAAGCGGTGTCGTTGATGTTGAGGTCGCAAATGATATCAACAATCCTCATGTCGGGGAGGGTAACCGGTACGAGATCGATTACGTCGCCGAAGGTCGTTGCGTCGTAGATTGCCATGAAGGCTTTTGCCTTGCCCTTGATGCCGCTTGCACGGACGATGTCAAGGACGGTGTTGGGCGTTAAGCTTAAGGTTGCGCTGATGAATGGGTTAGCCATCTTATCTGCGCTTAAGAATGCGCTTGCAAAGTCGCCGAGAGAGATGCCAAAGAAGTTATTCTTAATATACTTCTTGGCGCCTGCAACGAGGCCGTTGTCTAACATGTCGGTAAATGCTTCGCCGATGTAAGCTGCACCGATCTTATCGAAGCCGTCGCATGAAAGGATCTTGCCAACAACGTTGCCTGCCATACGGTTTGCAACAGGAGTAATCAAGCTTTCGATCTGAACGTCTTTATAAGTTTCGCCGAGTACCTTGAGGGCTGCGTTTACAACGTTGGCTCTGCCGTCGTAGATTGCGAGGGCGTCGTTTACGCTGAGGCCTAAGGTTGCAACGACGAATTCGTTGGTGGAGTTGATCTTACCTGCGGGGATGCAGTCAGCGATGGTTACTTCGCCAAGTTCGCTTCTTACGAGGCCGCTGAGGCTTGCACCGTCAACGCCAAGGGCTACGCCGATCACGTCGGCAACCTTGATTTCATATACGGTGTCAATTGCCTTGATGCCCTGTTCGTTTGCATAAGCAAGACCTGCAATTTCGCCAACCTTGGTTTCGCCAAGGATTTCCATGCCGAAGTCAAGGAGGTTATCCTTGCTGAGGTTTGCAACTAATTCGTAAAGATCTGCTACGGTGAGGTTTGCAACGTTGGTAACAACGGTGTCTAAAGCACCCTTGTCGCTGGTTGCTACCCATCTGTCTGAAAGAGGATAGTGATCTAACGTCCAAGCACCGAGGCTTGCTGTTGAACCTTCTTCACCGAGGATGTCTGCAACTGCGATACCGAAGAAGTTATCCTTAATATACTTCTTAGCGCCGGCAGCGAGACCGTTGTCTAACATGTCGGTAAATGCTTCGCCAATGTAAGCTGCACCGATCTTGTCAGCTGCTACGGAGTTCAATACCTTGCCGATTGCATTGCCTGCCATACGGTTTGCGATAGGTGTAATTAAGCTTTCGATCTGAACGTCTTTATAGGTGTCGCCGAGTACCTTGAGGGCTGCGTTTACAACGTTAGCTCTGCCGTCGTAGATTGCGAGGGCGTCGTTTACGTTGAGGCCTAAGGTTGCAACGACGAATTCGTTGGTGGAGTTGATCTTGCCGTCGGGGATGCAATCGCCGATGGTTACTTCGCCAAGCTCGCTTCTTACAAGACCGCCAAGGCTTGCGCCGTTGATGCGGAAGATTGCTTCGAAGGTGTCAACGACGGTGATGTCGTAAACGGTATCGATTGCCTTGATGTGTGGATCGTCGTTTGCGTATACAAGACTTGCGATTTCGCCGATCTTAGTATCGTCGATGATATCTTCAACGAACATAACGATGTTATCGCCGGTGAGATCTGATACTAATTCGTAAATATCTTCAAGAGTGAGGTTTGCAACGTTGGTAACAATTGCGTCTAAAACGCCCTTGTCGCTGGTTGCTTCCCATCTGTCTGAAGAAGGATCGTGAACTAACGTCCAAGCACTGAGGGTTACGGTGGAACCTTCCTCGCCGAGGAAGTCTGCAACCTCTATACCGAAGAAGTTGTCTTTTACGTACTTCTTAAGACCGGTAACGGGGCCGTTGTCTAACATATCGGTGAATAATTCGCCAACGCTTGCGACAGCGATCTTATCTGCTGCGTGTGACGTTAACATGTCGCCGAGGATCGTGCCCTGTGTGCGGTTTGCGGCGGGTACTACTACGCTTGCAAGCTTAACGTCCTTATAGGTGTCTGCAAGAACGGTAAGGGTTGCGGATAAAGCGTCTTCCTTATTGTCGTAAACGTGAAGTGCGTCGTTTACGCTGAGGCTTAAGGTTGCGAGAACTAAATCGTTGCTTGTCTTTAAGCCGCCTTCGGGGATGCAGTCAGCGATGGATACCTCGCCGAGGTTGTTTCTTACGAGCTGGCCAAAGGTTGCGCCGTTAACGCCCATGGCTGCTTCGAGAACGTCAGCGATCTTGATTGCGTAAACGGTGTCGATTGCCTTAACGTGAGGATCGTCGTTTGCGTAGATAAGACCTGCTACCTCGCCAACCTGAGTGTCGCCAAGAACCTTTTCAAGGAAGCTTAAAGCATTTTCAGGCGTGAAGTTCTTGATGAGGTCGTAAAGATCGGATAAGGTTACGTTAACAAGGTTTGTTAAAGCGGTTTCTAAGATACCGGCTTCGCTTGTAACTGCCCACTGGCCGATAAGCTCGTTATGGCTTACGGTGAAGCCTGCAACTGTGAGCTCGCCACCGTAAGGAGCGAGGAAGTCGCCGATCTTAAGGCCGCCGTACTGGTTGTAAAGCATTCCGCCGTAGTTGTCTTCCCTGAGGTCTAACAAGAAGTTGATCGGGGTTGCGGCAACCGTCTGGAGTGCGCCAACGGGGTATGAGGTGAGGCCTGCAAGAGCCAACGCATCACCTAAGCTTACGCCTTCGTAAACGGTCTTAACGATATCAAGTACGCCGTCAAGATCGTCGGTGTTAAGCATCTGACATACGTGGTCGAAGCTGAAGGTGTAAGTCTTTTCTAAGAACTTGTTACCGTTGGTCGGTAAGTAGTTTTCGATAATATCGCCTACGGAGAGATCGCCGTATTCAACCCAGAGTGCGCCAAGAACGTTGTCGGTTTCTGTGAGGGCGATAATGAAGTTGATCTCGGTTGCTAAAATCTTAGCAAGTGCTGCGTTGCCGAGGTCGGTTACGCCAACGAGGGCAAGTACGTCGCCGACGGTTACTTCGTCAAGGATAGCCTTAACAACGTCGATGCGGTCCTCTGCCTCTGCGTTAATAAGCTCGTAGATCTTAGCAACGTTTACAGCGTAAATCTTTTCTAAGAATCTGTTGCCGTTGGCGGTGAGGAAGCTTTCCATAACGTCGCCGATAGCGATGTCGCCAAACTCGTTGATGAAGTCTTCAGCTTCTACACCTAACATGAGGTCGAAGAAGAAGCTGAGCTCTGTATCGAAGATCTTTGTTACTGCCTGGATACCGGGGTTGTTTACGCCAAACACTGCGAGGAGGTGGCCAAGCTCAACGGTGTCGTAAGCAGCATTTAAGATAGCTACTCTGTCGGCAGCTTCAGGACCGTCAATGATGTCCTTGATCTGCTGAGCGGTGATTGCATAGGTCTTTTCCATGAACCAGTTGCCGTTTGCTGATACGAAGTAAGCTGCTATATCGCCAACGGTTACGTCGCCGAAGTTGTCAACGAGAACCTGCTTTGCAGTTGCCTGATCAACAAACTTGTTGTCAGAGGTCATGAAGTCGCCAAGTGAAAGGTTGAATACTCTGTCGGATACCTTTGCGAACTCATTGTCGAACTTGTAGCCGTTTGCACAGTTTACAAATTCCATACCGATTGCACCTTCGATTGCCTGTGCTGCCGGTAAGTAAGCCGTCATTAAGTTGCCGAGAGTGATATGATCCTTATAGGTGCCTACGAAATCGTAGCCTGCGGTTACGGTTTCTACTACGCCTTCGCCAAGGAAGGTGTTCATAAGGCTGTTGTTACCCTTGCTTTCGATATCTACGCCGTAGCTTTCAAGGAGCTTGCCCCAAGTGTCGTTTTCACCTGCAATGGCTTCAACGATCTGGCATAATAACGGGTTGTTTGCAAAGTAGAGGATAGTTCCGGTAACGGCTACTGCTGCGATGCCGCTTACAAGGATAATGGTCTGAACGTTTTCGGGAAGAGCTTCGTATGCGGCCTGTGCGGTTGCAAGAGCTGTGTCATACTTGCCTTCGTATGCTTCCGTAAGAACGGTACCGATGTTGAGCTTGCTGATTTCCTGAACGGCAGGATCTTCAGAGTTAATGCCGGCGATTGCTAAAGCGTCGCCAAGGGTTGCCTCTTCATAGATGGTGCCAAGATCCTTGAGGATTTCAGCAGGTGCGTTGACAAAGCCAACTACCGTTTCAACGTCGATTGCCAAGGTTGCGGCAACTAACTTGTTAGCCTTTTCTTCTTCGTTGAGGAGCCACGCAACAAGGTCGCCTACGCTTACGCCGTAAGCAAGGTCTAAGCCGTATTCAGCGATGGTGCCTTCGAAGAGGGCGTTGGTAACGTCCTTAAGAACGATGCCGTAAACGGTGTCTAAAATACCGATGCCGTATGGGTTGTCGTATGCGTTGGTTGCAATGCTGCCAACGGTGGTGTCGCCCAATACGTAAGCGATTTCGTTCTTGAGTTCCTCCATACGCTCGGGAGAAGCAACGATGTCGTAGATCCTGCTGAGCTTGAGGTTGAGGATGTTTTCAAGTGACTGCTCAATGCCGACGGTGCCTGCGGCAACAACCCACTTGCTTGCTGCCTTGTCGTAACCGACCGTGCAGCCTAAGAAGTTGTAGTTTGCATTGGCGTCTAAGAAGAGGTCGCCTACCATTACGTCACCGAAGGTGTTGTAAAGGTACTGGATAACCTGTTCGTCGAGGATAGCGTCAACGAGGTCGATGATCTCAACGGCGTAGATGGTGTTGAGTGCGTTTACGGGTGCTTCACTGTATACCAATGAAACTGCGTCGCCAACGGTTACGCCGTCGTAGAGGTCGTAAACAACGCCGAGGATGTCATCAACTGCGGTTGCGTTAACGAGGGTCTGTGCGTCCTTAACGGAGAATGCTAAGGTTGCGGCAACGAGGCCGTTTTCAGCGATTTCTTCGGGGAGGTACTGTGCGAAGGTATCAGCTAAAGTGATGTCTTCAAATTCAGCCCAAACTGCCTCAACGGGATCTTCAGCCATTACTATATCGGTAATACCGTCGATGGTCGTGTCGTAGATCTTGGCAAGTGCTGCGTTGCCGAAATCGGTTAAGCCTGCAAGGCCTAATACGTGACCGACGTTTACGCCGTCGTAAAGCCCGTCAACGATTGCGAGAACGTCCCCAAGTTCGCCTGCGTTGATAAGGTTAAATACGGTATCAACGGAGAAGCCTAAGGTTGCGGCAACAAACTCGTTTTCAGCAATTTCTTCGGGGAGGTACTGCGCGAAGGTATCAGCTAACGTAATATCGTCATATTCAGCCCAGAGTGCGCCAACAACGTTGTCGGTGGTTGCAAGGCCTAAAAGGAAGTTAACAGGTGTGTCTAAGATCTTGCCGAGGGCAACGTTTTCAACGGTTTCTACACCGGCAAGGGCAATGATATCCATTACCTCTACACCGTCGTATACGGTCTTGACAATGTTGATAACCTCTGCGGTACCCTGAGCGTCAGCCAATTCAAAGCCATTTGAAACGGAGAAGCCTAAGGTTGCGTCGATGAAAGCGTTTTCAGCAATTTCTTCAGGGAGGTACTGCTTAAACGTATCGCCTACGGTTACGTCGCCTAAGATCTTTTCGACCTGAGCAAGAGCGTCGTCGGTCGTGATGAACGCCGTGAGGTCTTCAAGCTTGGTGTCGTAGATCTTGGCAAGTGCTGCGTTGCCGAAATCGGTTGCGCCGAATGCGCCAACGGTGTCGCCTAAGGTTACGTCTTTATAGAGTGCGTCAACGAAAGCAACTGCGCCGTTAACGTCTGTGATTGCAAGGATGTCCTGTACGTGGCCGACTGAGAAGCTTAAGGTTGCTTCAAGGAATGGGTTTTCGTTGGTTTCAACGTACTGACCCATAGCGTCGTCCAAGGAGATTTCGCCAAACTCTGTCCAGAGTGCGTCAACAACGTCCTCTGTGGTAGCAAGACCGATAAGGAAGTTGAGCTTCGTATCTAAGATCTTGTTAAGAGCAACGTTTTCAACGGTTTCTACACCGGCAAGGGCAATGATATCCATTACCTCTACACCGTCGTATACGGTCTTGACAACGTCGAGGATAGCAACGGTGTCTTCAGCTTCAGCTAAAGCAAAGCCGTCTGCAACGGAGAAGCCTAAGGTTGCTTCGATGAAAGCGTTTTCAGCAATTTCTTCGGGGAGGTACTGCTTAAACGTATCGCCTACGGTGAGGTCGCCAAATACGGCTTCTACGTGACCGAGAACGTCGTCGGTGGTTGCAAAGTCGGTGATTTCGTCAACGGTTACGTTGTAGATCTTGGCAAGTGCTGCGTTATCAAAGTCTGTTACGCCAAATACGTCAACGATGTCGCCGATAGTTACCATATCGTAAACGCCGTCAACTACCTCGAGGATCTCTTCAAGGCCGTTTGCGTTGATGAGTGCGAATACGTCGTCAACGGAGAAGCCTAAGGTTGCTTCGAGGAAGAGGTTGCCGTTGGTTTCAACGTACTGACCAATTGCGTCGCCTACGGTAATATCGTCATATTCAGCCCAAATTGCACCCACAATGTTGTCGGTGGTTGCAAGGCCTAAAAGGAAGTTAACAGGAGTATCTAAGATCTTGACAAGGGCATTGTTTTCAACGTTTTCTACGCCGAATGCACCAACAACGTCAGCTAACGTTACGCCGTCGTAGATCATCTTGATCTGGTTAACGAGGTCGCCGCCGTCCTGTGCCTTGGTTAATTCTAAAACGGTTTCAACGTCGATTGCGAAGGTTGCCGCCATGAAGGGGTTAGCTTCGTCAATGCCGAGATCGCCTGTGAATCTTTCAACGTCGGCAACAACGTTACCAACGGAAATGCCGTTTACAAGGTCAAGGGCGTATTCACCGATAGTGCCGTCAGCGATTGCGTCGATAACGTCGTGGATAGGTGCATTGTATGCCTTTTCAACAACGTAAAGAGGTGTTTCGGTCATGCCGGCAAGGGCTAAGATATCGCCAACGATTGCCTTTTCGCCACCGTCTGTGATGAAGAGGTCTGCAATAGCCTTAACCGTAGCGGTGTTGTCGGTTGAAGCGTTAACGACTGCTTCAACAGTGTAGCCGTTGATCTCTGAAAGTGCCTTGATAAGGGTGTTTTCGTTGATTTCGTCGGTAAGTGCCCAAGCGGCAAGGTCGCCAACGGAAATGTCGAAGATAACCTTCTTACCAAAATCAAGGAATTCCTTATTGAAGATGGAGTTGGAGATGTCGGCAAGCTTAACCGCATAAAGCTTGGTTAAAGCACCGATACCCAAATCATTATTATAATAATTGTTAGCAACGTCGCCGATGGTGAGGTCGCCGAGGAGAGCAGCAAGCTCGTCACGGACGAGTGAAAGTTCGCCTGCCTCAGCAAGCTCGTAAATACGGCCCGTTCTTAAGTTGAGGATGTATTCAAGGGGCTTTTCAATGCCGATGGTGCCTTCGCCAACGTACCACTTGCCGCTTATGGGGTTGTAGCCTACCGTGCAGCCGAGAACGGTGTAGGAGCCTTCCTGGAGGAAGAACATATCGCCGATGGCTACGTCACCGAAGGTTTCATATAAGAACTCGATAACGTAATTGGTTTCGATAGCGGTAACGATGTCGTTGATCTTTACGCCGTAGATCTTATCGCTTGCTGCGATGGGGAGATCCTGAGCTGTAAATACGCGAACGAGGTCTTCAACGGTGATATCCTTGTAGATTGCCCTGATCACGTCGTAAACGTCGCCCATATCCTTAGCATTGATAAGCTGGAATACGTGGTCAACGCCGAAGGCGTAGGTTGCTTCAAGGAAGAGGTTGCCGTTGGTTGGGAAGAAGTCTCTGATAACGTCACCAACGGTGATGTCGTCAAATTCTGCCCAGATTGCGCCGAGGACGTCGTTTGTTTCAGCAAGGCCGACGAAGAAGTTGAGCTTGGTGTCTAAAACCTTGTTGAGAGCGGCATTTTCAACGTTTTCTACGCCGAAGAGAGCGAGAACGTCAGCTACTGCAACGCCGTCGTAAATGGTCTTAACGATATTCAAAGCTTCGGTAAGGCTTTCAGCCTCAACGATCTCAAATACGTTTTCAACGGAGATGGTGTAGGTTGCCTCTAAAAGCTTGTTGCCGTTTGCGGGAAGAACGGTTGCCAAAGCGTCGCCAACGGTGATGTTGCCGTACTGTGCCCTTAAGGCTGCAACAACGTCTTCAGCAAAGATGAGGTCTAACAAGAAGGTAAGCTTTGTTGCGTAGATCTTTGCAAGAGCTGCGTTATCAAAGTCTGTTACGCCGAATGCGCCGAGAACGTCGCCGACGTATACGTCAGAGTAAATTTCCTTAACGATGTCAACGATACCCTCTAAGGTGCCGTCGTTGATCATTTCAAATACGTCGTCAAGGCTGATTGCGTAGGTTGCTTCGAGGAAGAGGTTGCCGTTGGTGGGATAGAAGGTTGCGGCAAAGTCACCTACGGTGATGTCGTCAAATTCTGCCCAGAGTGCGCCGACAACGTTGTCGGTGGTGGCAAGACCTAAAAGGAAGTTAACGGTAGTATCCAAAAGCTTTGCAACGCCGGGGATCTCGCCGTCGGTTACGCCTGCAAGGGCTAAGATGTCGCCAACGGTTACGCCGTCGTAAACGGCCTTAAGCTGGTTGATAACGTCCTCTAAACCGGTTGCCTCGGTAAGCATGAATACGTTTTCAACGTTGAAGGCGTAGGTTGCTTCTAAGAACTTATTGCCGTCGGACGGTAAGAATTTTTCGAGGACGTCGCCGATAGCGATGTCGCCGAATTCCTTTCTTAAGTCGGCAACTACGTTATTGGACTCAACAAGACCTAACAAGAAGGTAAGCTGAGTGTCGTAGATCTTTGTAAGAGCTGCAACGCCGAAGTCGTCAACGCCGAATGCGCCGATAAGGCTGCCAACGGTTACGCCGTCGTAAATTTCAGCGACGATGTCAAGGGCGGCTGCAAGGTCTCCTGCAGTGATAAGCCGGAATACGTGATCAACGCCGATTGAAAGGGTTGCGTTGAGGAAGTTGTTGCCGTTGGCGTCAATGAGATGGCCAATGGCGTCGCCTAAGGTAACGTCATCATACTCGCCCCAGATTGCGCCGAGAACGTCGCTTACGGTGATGAGGTTGATGAAGAAGGTGATCTGTGTGTCGTAAACCTTTGCAAGAGCGGCATTTTCCGCCTTGCCGCCGCCGAATGCAAATACTGCATCTTCAACGGTTACGCCTGCGTAGATCTTTCTTAAAACGTCAAGTGCTTTATCAAGGTCTTCAGCGCCGATCATATCAACGACGGCCTGAACGTCGATGGAGTAGGTTGCTTCTAAGAACTCATTGCCGTTGGAAGCGTAGAACTTTTCAGCGATATCGCCAACGGAAATGTTGCCGAGGGTATCAAGGGCAAACTGACCGATCTGGCCGTCCCTTGCTGCGGTAAGGATAGCGGCAAGCTCTACAGCGTAGATCTTAGCGATAGCAGGTACGTCAAAGTCGCTGCCGTCGTAGAAGATGGTTGCAATATCCTTAACGGTAACGGCTGCCGTTGCGCCGTCTGCTGCGTAGAGGTCGATAAGCTCGTTCCAGAGGCCGTTTTCAGCGGTGATCATGTTGTAGATGCCGTTTACGTCAAGGCCTAAGGTTGCGTCGATAAAGGCGTTATTTCTGATAGCTTCGGGGATAAGGTTGAACTCATCAATAGCGTTTGCAAGGGAGAAGTCGCCGTACATATTGAGGGCGAATTCCTTAACGCCGCTTGCAGTGTCGCTTCTGAGCGCACTTAAGAGGTTGGATATCTTGCCTGCAAATAAAGGTGCAAGAAGATTGATGGGGGCTTCTTCAACGCCGAACATTGCGGGGATATCCCCGAAGGTTACGCCGTAGAAAATAGTCTGAAGCTTAGCTAAAATGCCGTTTACGGAGCCGGCCTGAATAAGGTCGATAACGTCGTTAACGGTTATGTTTCTGACTGCCGTCATGAAGGGGTTAGCCAAAAGCTCGGGCTGGTTGTGTAAGATCTTATCTAAGATGTCGCCAAGCTTAACGCCGCCGAAGGTATCCCTGATAAACTGTACCTTATCAGGATTACGGAAGTCGTTAATCGTAATATTAAATAATGAAGTGAAGATAGGTGCGAAATCGCCCTGAACGCGCCAATTGCCGTTTTCGTCGAGAACGACTGAAGCGTTTTCTGCGTATCTGTTGATGAAGAATGCAAATGCGTCGCCGATCTTGATTTCGCCGAAGTTGTCAAACCACCAATCGATTTCGTCAAAGTTGTATGCTATATCTTTAATGGAGAGAGCAAATACTGGTTCAGTAATATTTACGAGGTCGCCGTAAGCCTTACCTGCGGCAAATCCCGTTTCGTTGTCAGCCTTAACTACCCAGTGGGGCTTGCCGATAAGGGCAGCAAAAGCGTAAGCGAATTCACCAACGTTGGTGTCGCCGAATTTAGCAACGATCTTCTTTGCAAAGTGCTTGAAGTCGCCTTCCTGTGCAGCGCGGTAGATGCCTGCTGCGGTTGTATTGAGTACGTTGGTTGCAACCTCTGTTAAATAGTCGCCCTCTGCAACCCAAGCGCTTCCGTTGTAGGTTGCGGTGATGCCGACGTCAACGAGATTGTTTAAAACGTAGCCTAAGCCGTCGCCGAGGTTGATCTGGCCGATAGTGTCGATCCACCATTCTGCGTCTGCATAGTTTTTGTAGATGTCGTAAATTGCGATTGAGGAGAATACCTCTGAGAGGTGTTCAAAGTCAGACCACTCGCCGCCAACGACGTAGATGGGTCTTTCTTCCCTTTCGGCAAGCACGAGGATATCCTTAACGCCTGCAAGGTCTAATACCATGTAAGCAACGTCACCGAGGTTGGTTGAACCGAGAGTGCCGAATACCTTGTCGAGGATAAGGTTAACGTCGCCCGTCTTAACTGCGTTGTAAACGCCTGCAACGGAGGTGTTGAGGGCGTTGGTCAAAGCTTCTACAAGATAGTCGCCTTCCACAACCCAATCGGTGCCGTTGAAGCTTGCAGTGATACCGAGGTCAACGAGGTTATTGAGAACGTAGCCTAAGCCGTCGCCAAGCCTGATCTGACCAATACGGTTGATCCACCATTCGCCGTCGGAGTAGTTTTCGTAAATCTCCTTAACGCTGAGGGTGGAAACTACCTGTGAAAGGTGTTCAAAGTCAGCAAGATCGCCGCCAACGACGTAGACGGGTCTGTCAGCCGTTTCCTTTTCATAGAGAACGTTTTCTACGCCGGCAATCTGTAATGCGGTGTAAACAACGTCGCCAAGCTGGATGCCGCCAACAACGTCCATGATGTCAAAGTCGGATTCCTTATCGAAGATAGCCGCAATCTTTGCAACGGGCATCTTAAGAAGGGGTACGAGGCCTACGCCGACGTACTTGCCGTCCTTTCCCCAGTTGTCTTCAGCTTCGTCGTAGGTGTAGCCTAAAGCTGCGCCGAAGATGTCGCCGATAAGATACTGGCCGAGGAATTCGTCGATAATTACGGAATATGAATTGTCGCCTTCAACGATTGCCTTAACGCCGTTTAAGATGCCGCCGATCTTATAGTCGTAAACGAGGGCTAAAATTTCGTTGTCGGTTTCCGCACCGATAATGTCGCCGATGGTTACGTGGCCGATAGCGTCGTTAACGATATCGATCATGCCTCCTACGGTGTATTCGTCACGGATAAATTCGTCCATAGGAATATTCAAGAGGGCGTCTAAAATAACGATGTCCTCAATCTTTTCCTTTACGGAGTCGTCAACGAAGGAATAAAGGGCGTCACGAAGGGTAAAGCCGTCGAGAGCGTATTTTAAATTTTCTTTAAGGTTGTCAACGATATTTTCCTGACCGTCGCCTAAAATGTCGCTTACCTTTATGGTGCCAAGGCGTTCGATAAGGGCAGGAACCTCTGCGTTTTCGTCACCGCCGAAAATGGTTTCGTAAACGTCCATTAAGGAAAGGTCGCCAACAGCAGCGTTGATCATAGCAACAACGTCACCGTCGCTTCTTAAGATAGCGCCGATGTCGAGGCCTGCAACGATTTCAAGAAGACCTTCTGCAGGGGTACCGTCCTCGTTTACCCAACCGTCCTCGGTCTTTTCCATACCTAAAAGGTAACCGATCTGGATCTCGGAAAGGAGGTTTTCGTATACGAAGGTGTATTTGCCTGCTTCGTTCTTTTCGAAAAGATCTGCAACGGAGGTGTCGCCGAATACTCTTACGTATTTCTTGATAACCTCTGCAGTTTCTTCACCGGCAACGTCAGCGAGCATGCCTAAAATTTCAGCGATAGGCGTCTGGCCAAGGGCGCTGAGGTCGCCGCTGATCATTTCTTCCATGAAGTCGCCGCCTGCGGCAACGTCCATGATGCCCTTGATGTTAAGGTCGCCGATAAGATTTAAGATGGTCATATTGCCAACGGGACTGTCGGCCTTGACCTCATATGTATACTCGCGATTGTCAACGTCGTACTTGCCTTCGAAAACGGAAGGAAGAAGGGCGCCGATCTTTAAGCCCTTAAGCGCCGTTACAATGCCAAGCTCACCGGTGGATTCGTCTGCGGAAATAAGCTCTGCAATGGTGTAGTCGCCAAGCTTTGCCTGTGCTTCCTTAGAAAGCAAATCGTCGATGGTCTTGCCTTCAACAAAGGCGGGTACCAAAAGGTATAAGCTTCTGAGCTTCATCGTCTCCAAAAGCTCAATGGGGTTCTTGATGGCGGATAAAATAGAAATACCCTCAAGGGCGGCCCAATCGCCGTTTGTAGAAGACGTGTCTACGTTGTCAAGGTTTGCACCCATCTTTTCGAGCAATGATTTGAGATTGAGGCCGTATTCTTCCTCAAGTCTTTTGAAGGTGTAATCATCTTCTGAATTCATCGCGTCGTAGATCAAGTCCACAAGTTGCTCGATAGAAGCGCCATACAAGTCACCTAATGCCTCTTCAAGTTCGGGGTCGTTAGGAGCAAGGATGTCTTCAATAGGGTTCACGTTCTTGTACGCATAGTACGCACCGCCGACAAGACCGCCGGCTAAGGACGTAATAGTGAACACTATTCCGAGCATGAATGCTAACATTCTTCTGAAAAAGTTTCCCATACTGTCTCTCCTAGGAAATTTTGTGTTTTGGCTAAAAAAGGGCAGACTTTGCCCAAAGCCTATTGCTATTATATATTTAATTTCACTAAAAGTCAACACTTATTTCAAAAAAAAACAGTATAAAATTGATTTAATTTTTGAGCCGGGGGCTTGATTTTATGCGAAAAAGGCGGTGTTTTTGCGGTTTTTTAACCAAAAAAAAGGAAAAAAGTGGGCCTATAAGTCGGTTTTTGAAAGTTTTAAGGGGGTAAAATTCCACTGTTTCACAGACATTTTACGCCCCTTGCCCACTTTTTGCGGAAGGATGGCGAAAGCGGAAAAATATTCACAAAAATCTTTAAAAAAAATTTTTTTCGACAAAAGGAATTTTTATTTTTATTTAAAAACGGGCACGGAGGCCGACTTTTTTGCTTTTACGCCCCTTTTTGCCCCGCAAAAAAAATAACCCGCCGTTTGGGCGGGGTGAAAAAAAGGGGGTCTGCTTTTTTCAGGCAGTGCAGACCCCTTTCGCAACAATATTTGTTGATTGCGCCAACGCCGGCGGACGGATAAAGCCCCCGCCAAAAAAAACGTAGAGCGCCTTAAAGGACCTCTATCTGACAGGTCTTCATGGCAAGAAGCGCCGCCTCGTGGGTGGAGGCGGTCACGCCCGCACAGCAGGCAGAGTCCACCTTAATATCTATCTCCGGATACTGGGCGCGGATGATAAGGGCGTTTGATATAACGCAAATGTCGGTGCATAAGCCGATTATCTCAACGTTTTCCAAATCAAAATCAAGCCAGTCAAGATAGCCGAACTGCCCCTTGTCAACGTGGATGCAACCCTCTCTGTCAAGGGTTTTTTCTATTTGCCAGCCAAAGGTGCCCTTTATGCAGTGGGGTACGGGAAGAAGCCTCCCCTCGTGAGTGGAAAGATAATCCTCACCGTGGGTATCACGGGTGAAGATGACCCTGTCGCCTGCCGCAAGATAGCCGTCTATCTTTTTTCTGACGGCGGGGACGATGGCTTGGGCCTCCTTGGTGCCCAGGGCGCCGTCGATAAAGTCGTTTTGCATGTCAACGACGATAAGGGTCCTCATTTATCCTCTCCCTCGGCGGGGTCTTCCTGAGCGTTTTCAATGAATTTAATAAACTGCTCCTTAGTGACGCTGCCAACCATTGATCTTGACGGCTTGCCGTCTTCAAAAATCACGAAAAAGGGAATGCTTCTTATGCCGAACATACGGGCGAGCATTTCTTCTTCGTCAACGTTGACCTTGCCAACCAGCATCTTGCCGTCGTATTCTTCGGCGACCTCGTCTAAAATGGGGGCCATGCTTTTGCACGGGCCGCACCAGGGTGCCCAGAAGTCAACCAAGACGGGAAGCTGACTTTTTGCGACTTTTTCCGCAAAATTGTCCTGCGTTAATGATAAAACCTTCATATTTTGTTACCTCTCATTGTTAAAATTTACCAAAAAGTGGGGCTATAAGCCGATTATCTACCACTTTGTTTTTGAAGCGGAAAAGACTATGCTTGTCTTTCGCCCCGTAAAACCGCAAAGTAGTCTTCAAAATTTTCCTTTAAAAGCTTGGGTGTGTCAAGGCCGTAAGGGCATTTTGACGCGCAGCTGTTGCAGCCCGTACAGCTTTGTATCTTATTCATTTCCGCTTGCCACTCTTCCGTGAGCCAAGCCTTTGTGGGGGCGCGGCGAAGCATAAGCGACATCCTAGCGGCCTGATTTATCTTTATGCCCTGGGGACAAGGCATACAGTAGCCGCAGGCGCGGCAAAAGCTTGATGAAAGGGACTTTCTCTCACCTTCTATTATCCGCATATATTCCCCTTTCATACGGACGGGGGCGCGCTCAAGGGCCAGCCACTCATCAAGCTCCTTTTCCGTCTGAATGCCCCAAATGGGTAAGACGTTGTCAAATTCGTTCATAAAGGCGCTTGCTAAGGTGGCGTCAGTTATAAGCCCGCCTGCCATGCCCTTCATGGCGATAAAGCCGACGCCCGATTTTTTGCAAAGGCCGACAAGGTCGTGTTCCTTTTGGCTTGCCAGATAGGAAAATGGATACTGCATGGTGGCGTAAAGCCCCGATAAAACGGCCTTTTCGGCCACGTCGATGCGGTGGCAGGTCATAGAGATATATCGTATCTTACCCTCTTTTTTAAGATCCTGCATGCACTCGTAAACCCCGGTGCCGTCGCCGGGGGCGTAGCAGGCCTTGGCGTTGTGGAGCTGGTAAATATCCACGTAATCGGTGCCAAGGTTTTTAAGGGAGGTTTCTATATCCCGCCTGATCCCCTCCAGAGTGGTGGACGGGGTTTTGGTGGCAAGATAATAGGCGTCACGCCTTATACCTTTAAAGGCAAGGCCGATTTTTTCCTCGCTGTCGGAGTATGACCTGGCCGTGTCAAAAAAGGTCATGCCGCCGTCAAGGGCGCGCTGAAGGATCTTTACCGCGTCAGCCGTGGTGCGACGCTGTATGGGTAAGGCGCCAAAGGCGTTTTTTACGGTTTTTACGTCCGTGCCCGCTAAATAAAAGGGTGTCAAGGGATGTTTCCTCTCAAAACGTGATTCTTAATAAGATTTTAGACCATAAACGGCCCGTTGTCAATGCTTTTTTTATTTTTAAATGGGCGGCGCGGGAGATTTTTTTGGGGAGAAAGGCAAATGAGGGGGAAAAACTTGACAGCAATAAGGTTTTGCAATAAAATAAAATCAATATTATATTCGCCCGCAAGGGCTAAAGGAGAAAATCGTGAAGGTAAGTGATTATTCTATTCAGCTGTATGAAATCAAGTGTATGATGATGGAAATTTTAAAAGATTCCGACGGGGACGCAGGTTTTACCAAATCCCACGTCAACAAGTGCGTAAATCTTTTAAAAGCCTATCTCAGGGACCTTTGCAAGCTTGACTCCCCCACCAACGAAAGCATTATGGCCTGCGTCAAAAAAACCGTCCTTGCCATCAACGATCTGTCGGAGCAAACTGATTATTCCATGATAGAAACTATGGAAAGGGAGGCCATTTGGGAGGTTATCCAGACCGCCGCTGTTGATTGCGGCCTCAAAAACCCGCCCGACGACGTTACCGGGGAATGGCGAGATTGGTAACCCCGGATAAAAGGGATTTTTATGGACCAAATTAAAAAATACCTGTTTTCGCTTAAGGATGAGGAGTACGGGGACTTTGAAAAGAAGCTTATCCCCAACCTTTTCCGCGAAGAAATAGTGGGGATAAGGGCCCCACTATTGAAAAAATACGCAAAAGATCTTGTAACGGCCGGTAGCGGCGCTGAGTTTTTAAAGGATCTGCCCCATCGGTACCTGGAGGAAAACCACCTTCACGCCTATATTATCAATCTTGAAAGGGATTTTGACACGGCGGTGGGCCTTTGTGAGGAGTTTTTGCCTTACGTCAACAACTGGGCCACCTGCGACAGTCTTAACCCACCCTGCTTTGGTAAAAACAAAGGGGCCCTGTTGGAAAAAGTAAGGCTTTGGCTGAAATCACGGGACGTGTACGCCGTGCGCTTTGCCGTGGCGTGCCTTATGCGCCACTTTTTGGGGTGCCGTGAGGAGGATATTGCCCTTTCCCTGGTGGCCGAGATCAGGTCGGAGGAATATTATATAAATATGATGTGCGCGTGGTTTTACGCCACGGCCCTTTGCAAGTGCTTTGAGAAGGCGGTACGCTACCTTGAAATGCGCTCTCTTGAAAAATGGGTACACAATAAGGCCATTTCAAAAGGGGTGGAAAGCTTCAGGATTAAAAGCGAGCAAAAGGAATATATAAAAACCCTAAAAATCAAGTGATAATCGGCTTATAGCCGGACTTTTAAATTTTAACCTGTTTTTGCGGGCAAAAAAAGAAGGCCTAATCGGCCTTAAGAAAGATTGCGACGGCTTTGAACTTTTCAAGCTTTGACGGCGGGTAATAAAGGGCCATGTCGTCGGGGCTTGCAAAAGGAAGCTCCTCTTTGGTGTAGCCCGCCTTGGTAAGGTCCACGGCGGCATACAGATCCTTGAAGTCGTTAAAGACCTTAACGTCCTCAACGGTGCGGAAAAGCACCCTTTGTTCCCCCTCGGAAAGGGTGAAGGAAATCTTGTCGCCAACCTTGATTTTTTGGCGTTTATCGTCATATAGGCGCATTTCTATGGTTTTTTCGCCACACTCGATCTTTAAAAAGGGCTCACGCTTAAGCTTCATTTGGTGGATCATTTTTTCACCCCCATATATCAATATAATTATTATACGACAAATTATCCGTCCTGTCAACGGATAGAAAAAGGACATATGAATATTAAAACCGAAAGACTTGTTATAGGAAAATTCACCCCCGACATGGCAAAGGCCGTACACGTTGCTTCCCTTGACGAAGTAACGAAAAGATTTTTGCCCGACGAGGTTTTTGAAACCGAGGAGATCGCCCTTGAGGTCTTAAACGACCTTATTGAAGTTTATACCAGCCTTGACGGCCCACTTGTTTACCCTGCTTTTTTTGAGGGCAGCTTTATTGGCTACGTTGAGGCGGTGCCCATTGGCGAGGGCGAGTACGAAATCGGATATCACGTTAACGAAAACTGCCGCCATCGCGGCTTTGCGACCGAATTTGTGTCGGCTTTTTTGCCATACGTAATGAAAAAACTTGACATTGATAAGATTTGGGGCATTACCTGTCAGGACAACAAAGCATCCATCCGCGTAATGGAAAAGTGCGGATTTAAGCTTACCTATAAGGGGGAGGGGCACTATCACGGAAGGCTTCAACCCATCGTCAAATATATTTTCACCCTTGATAGTGACATGAAGATAAACGATTATCAAAAGGCGGCCATGAGAACGCTTAATCCCAGGCTTGACAAAAAAGCCGTACTTTTAAACGGCGTTATGGGCCTTTGCGGAGAGTCGGGCGAGTGCATTGAGATCGTCAAAAAGCAGATGATGCACGGCAACGAGTTGGACAAAGAGAAGCTTATTAAAGAGCTTGGCGACGTTTGTTGGTATATTGCCGAGTGCGCCACCGCCCTGGACGTGGATATGTCTTATATTTTTGAAAAGAACGTTGAAAAGCTTAAGGCCCGCTATCCCGAGGGCTTTAAGTCGGGGATCTATACCCAGCCCCTTGAAACGGAAAGGCTTTTACTGCGCCGCGCGGAAATTTCCGACAGTGACCGGGTCTTTAACAACTGGACAAGTAACCCCAGGGTCGCAAGATACTTGACCTGGGATGCCCACCAAAGCCCCGCCGACACCGAGGAGTATTTAAAGTCCGTGGTGGAATCCTACCAAAAGCCCGACACCTATAACTGGCTTGTAACCACAAGATCGGGTGAGCCAATCGGACAGATAAACGTTGTAAAGGTCACCCAAAACGGCGAGGGTGTTTTGGGATACTGCTACGGCGAAAAATACTGGAATAAGGGCTTTGCCACCGAGGCCCTTGTTGCCGTGTGCGGCTTTTTGTTTGAAAAAGCAGGCTTTAATCGACTTATAGCCGAACATTTGGTAAAAAATACACCTTCCGGCAGGGTTATGGAAAAGGCAGGCTTTAAGGTGGTTGGACAAAGGAAAATCATCCAAAAGGGCGTGGAAGAGGACGTTGTTACCCGCGCCATCCAAAAGGAAGGTCTATAATAAAAAATCAAAGGTGAACGACTTGAAAAAATACAAATATCAGCTACACGCCCACACAAGCCCATGCAGCTATTGCTCCCAGCTGTCACCGGAGGAGCTTATCGACAGCCTTTATGAAGGCGGATACCAAGGGGTGGTAATAACCAACCACTTTTTCGGCGGCAATACGGGCATTGACAGAAATCTTTCTTGGGCGGATTTTATACAGGCTTACGTTGACGACTATGAAAGGCTGAAAAAACAAGCCGCCCTTTACGGTATGGACGTAATATTTTCCGTAGAGGAGGGCTTCCCTACTGCCTTGGAGATGCTGTGCTACGGCGTGACCCCGCAGCTTTTGCTTGATCACCCCGAAATGAAGGGGGCTTCCCCAAAAAAATGGCACGACTTTTTGGCCGCCAACGGATGCATTGCCATCCAACCACACCCTTACCGCAGGCGGGATTATATCCCCCACCCCGAGGTCCTTGATCTTGAGTGTATTGACGGTATTGAAATTTATAACTACTGCAACTATGAGGAGGACGATCGACGTGCCATTGACTTTTGCGCCCGTCACGAGGGGCTTATATTAACCTCCGGCGGGGATTGTCACAACAAAAGGGCCGTCCCCTTTTGCGGCATCGAAGTAACCGAAAGGATATTAAACGAAAAGGACCTTGTCCGCGTCTTAAGAGAAGGCCTTTATACCCTTATAAAGCCGCCCGTATTTGACTGATTTTTTTGCTTTTTTTGTTAATTTTGTGGCGATAACGGGCTTATAGCCCGACTTTTAGCCTTGGGTCATCTCCGCCACCCACAAAAGCCGAGGCAGACAGAATATTCTTTAAGGAGGTGAAAAGCGTGTCCCAATATAACGAGCTTATTAAAAATTTTGAGCGCGTGCGCGCCTACGTGCGTGAGTTTTACGTTTACGGCTTTAAAAGCCGAGGCGAATACGACAAAAAAAGCGGCAGGTCCTACGACGACGAGCGACGCCGCGTGGAAAGCTGGCTTGGCGATCATATGAGCTTTGTCAGAACACCTGAGGGCAAAAACGTTTTTATCTCCATCGACAGCAGATCCATAAGTGAAAACCCCCTTTACAAAGCGCTGAAATCAAAAAGCTTCACCGACGGGGATATTACCCTGCACTTTATACTTTTTGACGTCTTAAGTGATGCGGACAAAAGGCTGACCTTAAAGGAAATTTTGGAAAAAATCGACCGCGAGTATCTTTCCTCCGTGGCTAACCCAATAACCGTTGACGAATCCACCGTCCGAAAAAAGCTGAAGGAATACACAGATATTGGCATCGTACACACGGAAAAGTCGGGAAAAAGAGTGCTTTACCGCCGCGGCGAAGACTTTACGGCAAGCGAAGGGCTTGTTGAGGCTTTAAAATTCTTTTCGGAAACGGCGCCCTGCGGCGTAGTCGGATCCTTTATCCTTGACAAGGCCCCAAAAAGCGAGGGCCCCTTTTGCTTTAAGCACCACTACATAACCGCCGCCCTTGAAAGTGAGGTGGTGGGACGGCTTTTTTGCGCCATGCAAAATAAGTGTGCCGTGACCGTGACAAACCTTAGCAGAAGGAGTGACGAGCCCCGAAAAAACCGCATTATACCGCTGAAAATTTATATCGGCGCCCAGAACGGCCGCCAGCATCTTATTGCCTATCAGCCCGACTTTAACTGTATAAAATCCTTCAGGATAGAATACCTTTCGTCGGTGAAGATCGAGGAGCCCACCCCACGCTTTGACGAGCTGAGAAAAACCCTTAGCGCCATGGAAAATAACACCTGGGGCGTGACCTTTAAGCGCAACAAGTGGGGCATTGATATGCTGGAAAGGGTGTCCTTTACCGTAAAGATCGGCCCGGGAGAGGAGCATATCGCCCGCCGCTTAGAGCGGGAAAAGCGCGTTGGCCACGTGGAAAAATTAGACCGTACGACCTATCGCTTTACCGCAGACGTTTACGATACCAACGAAATGATCCCGTGGATAAGGACTTTTATCTGCAGGATCGTTCAGCTGGATTTTTCCAATCGCACGGTGGAAAACCGCTTTAAAAAGGACCTTTTGGACCTTTACAGCGCCTATGGAATTGACGGGGAGGTGGGAAAATGATCTTCAGCGAGCTGTATTCCGCCTATTACAACGCCGTTTGCAAGGTGCTTTGTGCCATAATTGACGGGGAAAGGGATGAAGGCGCCCTTGTGAAGATCGTCAATGAAAATGCTTTTTCGGAAAGCTTTCTCACGGTGATACCCGCCCTTTTAAAGGGACGGTGGCCCCTGGTGCGTGAGGATATGACAACGCCGATCAAAAATAAGCCCACAATGCCCCTCAGCGATCTTCAGAAAAGATGGCTGAAGGCAATTACTCTTGACCCGAGGATGAAGCTTTTTGACCTGCGCCTTGACGGGCTTGAGGACGTTGAGCCTCTTTTTACCCAAAAGGACTATAAAATTTACGACAGGTACGCCGATGGGGACGATTTTGAGGACGAAGGGTATATCCAAAGATTCAAAATCATTTTAAAAGCTATCCGTGAGGGCAGCGTCCTTTCAATAACCACCTTAAACAAGGCCGGGCGGGAGATTTTGACCCGATGCCGCCCCATACGGCTTGAATATTCCCAAAAGGACGATAAGTTCCGCCTGATGACAGACGGGTGCCACTTTATGCCCACCATAAACCTTTCCCGGATAAAATCGGTAAAGCCCTACGACGGGGCCGTTTCACAAAAGGTCTGCAAGTACCCAACGGTCACCGATACGGTTACCCTTTTGATAACCGACGAGCGCAACGCCCTTGAAAGAGTGATGCTTCACTTTGCACACTTTAAAAAGCAGGCGGAAAGGATAGACAAAAAGACCTTTTCTGTAAAGATCGAGTACGAGCGTAACGACGAGCCTGAAATTATCATAAGAGTGCTTTCCTTTGGTCCCATGGTAAAAATAGTCGCCCCTGAGCGCGCCGTAAACGCCATAAGGGAAAAGCTTATAAGCCAAAAGGGCTGCAACTTAAAATAAAAAGAAAAAATTAAACAAAAAATCTGTTTTTGCTGCGAGAAATATACATCTCGCAGCTTTTTTTCCGTGAAAAATAAAAAAAAGGGTGGTAAAATCTCATTGCAAAGGGGATTTAAGCGGGTGTTTGACTCCACCGCGGTGCGCGAGGGCGTCCCAAAGCGTATGCCAAAGACCCTTTAGCAAAAGCCTTGGGAGCTTATTTATCGCGAGTTCGAATCTCGCCCTGCGTAAAAACGCGTACGGCCAGCGGTTTGGTTCGCCCGAAAGGGCTCAAAAAAAAAGCGGGCTTGCCCGCACAAGGTTTTTAAAAGACAATCGCCCGGCAAAGCCCCCGCGGGGGCGGAGCGAGTACCAAGGTCGCCTTGCCTTTCGGCAGATACCGACGGAGTAGGCTTCTTCGCCAATTTTCTTCCGCGAAAAAGCCGGCCGCCTTAAGCCTTAAGCCGCACTTTTGTATGGGTGATTGGTGGAATAATCGACCTATAGGCAGGTTTTTATGTTGAATTTTATTTTTTATCTAAAGCGCAGAAAATTGTTTAGCCTTTTTAAAGGTGGGCTTCCGCAAGACCTGTCGAAGGATCTTAAAAGGGTAGTTGACACACTTATGTTGCAGGACAAAAGCAAAGACCTGATGTTTTCAGGCCTTTACGGCAAGCGGAAAAGTAAGTGGGTGCTTCCCCACGGGGAGGAAATATTCATCCCTTACCGCGTATATTTTAAAATAACACCCTTAAAGAAAGTAACGGGCCTTACAAAAAGGCAAAGGCAGATATATTACGCAATTTTGTCAAGAAGCTTTAACGGCCACGTCCGTGAGGAGGCAATAAAAAACCTTTTGAAAATGGACGGCGAAGCTTGGGTAAAGGCTTACGTAATAGAAATTTGCGGCGAATACGTGTCACAAATTTTGAATAACGTGTATCAAGTTTTAAGTCAAAGAGACTGCACGGGCTACAAAAGACTGTGCCAATTGAACTTTAAAGCCGTGTGCCTAAAGCACGCCCATATGATAAGCTTTTGGGCAGCCTATCACAGATATGATTTTTACAGATACAAAAGCTGGATAGGTAAAAGACTTTTTAAGGATTGCTTCGGATACGGCAAAACGGGGCAAAAGAAAATTTCACTAAATTAAAGGAGAGAGTTATGAGAAAAATAATCGTAAATGAAAACCGGAAGGGTCTGCTTTTTAAAAACGGAAGATACGTAAAAACCCTTGGCGCCGGCAAATATATGCTTTTCGGCGGGAGAGAGATCGACCTTTTATACACGGACAGGGAAATTTTATCCACTAAAGCCACCCTTGACGTCCTTTTAAAGGACGAAGACTTTGAAAAACAGGTGGATATTGTGGACCTTTCGGACGAGAGGGTTGCCCTTCACTTTGTCAACGATCGGTTAGAAGGTGTGCTTTTATCGGGAAAGCACGCATTTTGGAAGGATTGGGGTGAGCATAAATTTACCGTGATAGACACCACCGAGCCTGAGATCAAAGACGTACCCGCCCACTTTTTTGACAAGATCCCCCAGAGCCTTTACACCAGAGTAGAGGTTGCCGAGTACCAGAAGGCAAGGCTTTACTTTGACAGACGGCTTGTAAGGATCCTTGACGCGGGTGTGTACTGTTTTTGGAAGACTCCCGTAAAGGTTGAGGCCGAGACCGTCGACACGCGGCTTACCCAAATGGACGTGGTCGGTCAAGAGGTCTTGACCCTTGACAAGGTCACCTTAAGGATCAACCTGGTTTTAAACTATAAAATCACCGATTGGGTCAGGATCCTTACGGAAATTGACGACTTTAAGGAACAGCTGCACGTTACCGCCCAGCTTGCCTTAAGGGACTTTGTGGGCGCAAACAAGCTTGACGACGTCCTTGAAGGCCGCGACAAAATGTCCGACTTTATCCTTGACAGACTTAAAGATGCCGCAAAGGGGCTTTACGTTGAAATTAAAAGCGCCGGAGTAAAGGATATTATCCTGCCCGGGGAGGTCAGGGACATTATGAACACCGTCCTGGTTGCCGAAAAGCGCGCCCAGGCAAACGTCATCACAAGACGCGAGGAGGTGGCCTCCACCCGATCACTTTTAAACACAGCAAGGCTTATGGATGAAAACCGCACCCTTTATAAGCTGAAGGAGCTTGAATACGTTGAGCGCATCTGCGAAAACGTCGGCACCATCAACCTTGGTGGCAGCGGAGATATCTTAACGAGGCTTACCGAGGTGTTAAAAAGAGAGTAGCCCCTTTTTTCGGGCACCGTAAGAGAAAAAGAGGAATTATTATGATAGAAATAAAAGGAAAATTCAATACGGCAATATGCTTTGCCGATCAGATCGAGGACGGGGCGAGAGAGCAGCTTGCCTCCCTTTGCGATATGGAGGCCTTTGCCTCCTCCAAAATAAGAATAATGCCTGACGTTCATCAAGGGATTGGAGCGACCATAGGCACCACCATGACCGTTACCGATAAAATAGTCCCCGCCATGGTGGGAGTGGATATCGGCTGCGGAATGTATACCGTTTATCTTGGAAAAATTGACGTTGATTTTGAAAAGATCGACGGGGCGGCCCACTTTATACCCAGCGGCATGAGAGTCTGGGAGGGCCGCGTGGAAAGATTTGACCTTACCTCCCTTTTGTGCTTCAGATCATTGAAGGACACCAAGCGCCTTGAAAGGAGCCTTGCCACCCTTGGGGGCGGCAACCACTTTATAGAGGTGGACGAGGACGACGATGGAGGAAAATACCTCGTTATCCACTCGGGAAGCCGTAACCTTGGGGCGCAGGTGGCAAAATATTATCAGCAGATCGCCTTTGAGCTTAACTGCGGTAAGGAGGAATACTTCAAAAAAAGACAGGATATCATCGCCACCCTTAAAGCCCAGGGCAGAAGGTGCGAAATCCAATCTGTTTTAAAAGACCTTGAAAGGGGCTGGAAGGCGGCCTCCCCCACCTTGCCCGCAGACCTTTGCTATCTTTACGGCGATTTTTTAAACGACTATCTCCACGACGTAGAGATCTGCCAGCGCTTTGCCGCCAGAAACCGTGAAAAAATGGCCGAGATAATCCTTGAAAAGTGCGGCTATAAGCCCGTTAACGCCTTTCATACCGTTCACAACTACGTTGACGTTGACAAAAGGATATTAAGAAAGGGATCGGTTTCGGCAATGGACGGAGAAAGGCTTCTTATCCCCATAAACATGCGTGACGGCGCGCTTATCTGCATCGGTAAGGGTAACGGGGACTGGAACTTTTCCGCACCCCACGGGGCCGGTAGGCTTATGTCGCGCTCCGCCGCCCGTGAAAGGCTTACCATGGCGGAATACAAGTCGGAAATGGCCGGGGTATACACCACCTGCGTAAACGAGGCCACCTTGGACGAATCCCCCATGGCGTATAAAAGCATGGACTATATTTTGGAGGCCATCACCCCCACCGCCCGCATCGTGAAGCGCATCAAGCCCATTTATAACTTTAAAGCGGCCGATTAACGCGGCAGCTTACCGCCCTGACGGGCGGTATTTTTTTTGCGCCTTCTGGGCGACGGAGAGATTTTTATACAGAATTTGCCCACAAACTGTTGATTAACGGCAAAACTATTGGTATAATAAAGCTGTCCCGGAATCGGGACGGCCGTAGGATATAATGGCTTTTTTTACGGACAGGGTACGGCCAAAATAATTTTAAAAGGTGAAAAAAATGAAAAAGCTTAAAGGATTGAAGATTACGGGAATCGTTCTTGCGGCCATTGCCCTGTTTTTTGTCGCAATAAATATTATTCCGCCCAAAAAGAACGTTAAGGAAAACCCTTTTATCGTGGGGAAGGGAGAGCTTCCTATGATTGCCGCCCATCGCGGCGGTGGGGACTGTAACCCGGAAAACACCATGCTTGCCTTCAGGGAGGCGGTAAACACCTACGGCGTGGACATTATTGAAAGCGACCTGTATCTTACAAAGGACGGGTATCTTGTATACAACCACGACAGCTATATTGACGAAACCTGCAACGTAAACGGAGACGTTACCCTTGACGAGGTGGAGGAGCTTTGCGAGGATAAAAATAACCGCCACTACATAAAGGATATGACCTTGGAGGAGCTTAAAGGCTTTAACTTTGGGTATTACTTTGAGGACGAAAATGGCCAAAGGATCTACCAAAACGTCGCGGATTTTGCGGAACGTGGCCTGCAAATTGCGACCATAGAGCAGCTTTTTGATGAGTTTTATCATGTCAATAAGGACCTTTTGTTTATCGTTGAGATAAAGGACAGCGGAGAGCGCGGCTTTGAAGCCTGTCGCCTTTTAAACCAGACCTTAAGCCGCTATCCCGACTATAAAGACAGAATAGTCGTCGGGACGTTCCACGACGAGATCGAGGCGGAGCTTAAAAAAAGCTATCCATCAATTTTAAGGGGCGCACCCATGGGCACGGCGGCGAAATTTATCGTTACCCAAATGCTTAAGGTAAATCTTTTCGACGGCAGCGACTTTGCCTGCCTGCAGATACCGACCGACTATGACGTAGGCATAACCCTTAACCTTGCCAAAAAAACTTATATAAGGCGCGCCCACAGAAGAAACGTTGCCGTCCAGTACTGGACCATCAACGACGCCCCCACCATGAGAAAGCTTATTGACCTTGGCTGTGACTGCATAATGACCGACAACCCCGCCCTTTTAAGGTCGGTGCTTGAGGAATATGCCGATAAATAACTAATACCGTGAGGTAAAATATGTCCGTTTTTAATATTTTCAAAAGAAAAAACACCCCCTTGACCAAGGCCGTGAAGAATCTTCGCCGAAACGAAATCGTCATGACGCCAAAGGCGGGTAAAGGGGTAAAAAACCCTTACGACACCAAGATCGGCGGCATGCCATATCTTTTTAAGGGCTTTGACTGGCCCACATATACGGACCCTGAAACGGGGGTCTGCCGACACCTTTCCTTTTTTTGTCAGGTAAATCTGTCGGACGTCAAGCCCTTTGATAAGGACGGACTTTTACCGCCCCGCGGGATGCTTTACTTTTTTTACGAGTGCGAGTCTATGCGCTGGGGCTTTGACGTCATCGACGAGGGCGCCGCAAGGGTAATTTACGTCGATACGGCCGACAGAACAGACCTTGAGCCAATACCCGTCCCCGACGACGTAGCTGAAGATTATCTTATACCCGAAATACCGTTAGCCTTTAAAGCGGCCCCGTCCTATCCGTACTTTGAGGAGTTTGACCTTTTGGAAGATTTTGACGAGGTTGATTTTGAGGAGTACGACGAGATCCTTGAAGGCCTTGGCGTAAACGTTGACGAGGATATAGAGTGCCATAAGCTTCTTGGTTACGCCAACATTATTCAGAACGAAATGCTTACCGAGGTGGAAAGGACCAGCCGCGGCCTTGATTGCGGAAGTCCTGATGATTATCAAAACACCCCAGCAAGTATTGAGGACGAGATAGAAAAATGCGCCAAGGACTGGGTTCTTTTGTGCCAGCTTTCCACCGTTGAAACGGAGGACTTTGAATTTATGTTCGGCGACTGCGGAATGATATATTTTTATATAAGAAAGCAGGATCTTGCCGTCGGAGACTTTTCCAAGGTGAGATTTTCCGTCCAATGCGGATAAGGCCCGCTTTGCGGTCTTGAAAGATCGGCGGCGATATGGTACAATAATATAAATAAAATTAAAGAGGTAACGATTATGAGTTCGAAAGTATACTTTACCACAGATTTAACGGGGGATGCCGTTGTAAAGCTTTATAAGGCCCTTGGCAAAAGCCTTGACGGAAAGGTTGCCATCAAGCTGCATTCCGGCGAGCCGGGCAACCAAAACTTTATTCAGGCTGACTTTTGGAAGCCCATAATCGCCCACGTTGGTGGGACGGTCGTTGAGTGCAACACGGCTTACGACGGGGAGCGCAACACCACCGAAAAACACCTTGCGACCTTTAAAAAACACGGCTGGGCAGATAGCTTTAATGTTGACCTTTTAGACGCTGAAGGCCCCGATATGAAGCTTGAAATCCCCGACGGAAGGATAATAAAAGTTAACTACGTAGGGAAAAATTTAAAGCATTACGACAGTATGCTTGTGCTTTCGCACTTTAAGGGCCACCCAATGGGCGGTTACGGCGGGGCGCTTAAACAGCTGTCAATCGGCGTTGCTTCCTCCTTTGGGAAGGCTTACATCCACGGCGCCGGAGAACCTGAAAAGATATGGACGGCCGACCACGATTTGTTCTTAAAGAGTATGGCCGATGCGGCCAAATCGGTCGTTGACTATTTTGGCGGAAAAATTGTTTACGTGAACGTCATGAAGAACCTTTCGGTTGACTGCGACTGCTGTGCCGTGGCTGAAGATCCCTGTATGCACGATATTGGAATTTTGGTGTCCGACGACCCCGTCGCCATTGACCAGGCGTGTATTGACCTCGTTTACAGCTCAAAAGATAAGGGCCGCGACCATTTTATCAAGCGGGTTGAATCAAGAAACGGCCTTTTGACCATTAGCGCCGCAGAAAGTCTTGCCTGCGGCAGCCGTCAGTATCAGCTTATAAATTTGGATTAATATAAAGCCCCTTCTCCCTTAAAATTTGCTTCTTGGCTTTTTTTTTGGGGGGAGTGAATATATTGATCACGCTTTATAACAATCCTCAGTCAGCTGCGCTGACAGCTCCCTTTACACAAGGGAGCCTTTTTTTATGGCAAGCTTTTTCCTTCTCCCCTAAAATTTGCTTCGCAACTTTTTGGGGTACCCCGTGAGTTTTTGTTGAATGGGAACCCTGAGACCGAAAGATATATTTTTGCCAAAACAAAAGAAAAAGGGGTTAAAATCCCCTTTTTCTTTTGGTCGGAGTGACAAGAATCGAACTTGCGGCCTCTTGAACCCCATTCAAGCGCGCTACCAAACTGCGCCACACCCCGATATTTTGGAGGAGGAAGGAAACCTTCCACCTCTCTTTTAGCCTATATATTATAGCAACTTTTGTTGCGGTTGTATAATGTTTTTCGGCCTTTTTTTGATTTTTTCTTAAAAAAGTTTAAAAATTTTATAATTTTAGTTGGGCTTTTTGTCCGAGCCTTGGACTTCTACCTTGATTTTGCAGGGAATCCCTGAAATAAGCTTGATGTCAACGTCGTAGGTGCCAACCTTTTTGATAGGTTCTGACACGACGATTTTTTTCTTGTCGATCTCATAGCCAAGCTTTGCAAGGGCGGAAGAAATCTCCTGCCCGGTGATGGCACCGAAAATCTTTCCGTTCGCACCGGCAAAGGCCGTGCAAACAACCTTTTTGCCGTGGATTTCTCTTGCGAGGGCGGTAAGGCGTTTTTCCTCCTCACGGCGGTGGAACTCCTCTGCGTCCTTTTTTATTTTGAGGCTGTTGACCTCAACGGCAGTTGCCTCCTTTGCAAGATTTTTTTTGAAAAGCATATTGCGTGCGTATCCGTCGCTTACCTCGCAGATATCGCCCTTTTTGCCCGTACCTTTAACGTCCTGAAGCAAAATAACCTTCATAAAAGATCCCTCCTGTAAACAATTTTTTGTGCCCGTTTTTTAACTTAAAAACCACAGTGCTTTTAACAAAAAGTGGGCGTATAGGCCGATTAACGGCTGATTTTATTTTCCTGCGGCGATGACCTTTTCTAAAATATCCGAGATCCTGTCAAGGTCGTCGCGGGTGTAATAGTCAATGTATATCCTGCCCTTGCGATCGTTACCGATGGCGCTTACCTTGGTGCCAAAGCCCCTTTGCATTCTTACGATAAGGTCTTTAAGCTCCACACTCATTTCGGCGTTTTTGCGGCGTTCCTGAGGGGGGTTGTAATAATTTTTGACCTCCTGCTCTACCTCGCGGACGGAAAGTCTTTTGACAACTGCCTTTTTGGCGATGGCGACCTGCTCGTTCTTGGGTAAGGTTATAAGGGCGCGTGCATGCCCCTGGGAAAGCTGACCGGTGGACACAAGGTCAATAACGGCAGGCTCAAGGGTCAAAAGACGTAAGGTGTTTGCTATTGCCGAACGGCTTTTACCGATCCTTTCGGCAAGATCCTCCTGGGTGATGTCGTACTCCTCCATAAGCTGCTTCATGGCGTTGGCGGCCTCAATGGGGTTAAGATCCTCACGCTGAAGGTTTTCAATGAGAGAGATCTCCTTGACCTGACGCTCGGAATAATCCTTGACGATGGCGGGGACCTTGCTTAGCCCTGCAAGCTTGCTTGCGCGCCATCTTCTTTCACCTGCGATAATCATAAACCTGTCGCCCTTTTTGTTGACGACGATAGGCATAATGACCCCGTGGACCGCGATGGAATCAGCAAGCTCCTGCAGGCTGTTGGGGTCGAAGATCTTTCTGGGCTGGTTGGGGTTGGCGTCAACCATATCGATCTTGATTTCTATAACACTGTTTTTAATCTCCTCACCCTCGGCGCCAAGGCTTTCAAAGGAAAACCTGCTATAATCCTCCTGAGTGTCTGCTAAAAGGGCTGCAAAGCCCTTGCCCAATCCTTTTGCCATATGTTTATCCCTCCTTGGTGAAATTAAATTTGGTTACCGCCCTTTGAAAGGTATTCCTCAACGAAGGCAACGTAGCCCTGCGCGCCGCGGCAGCGCTTGTCGTGTATCATTACGGGCACGCCGTAGCTGGGGGCCTCAGACACGCGGATGTTTCTGGGAATGACCGTATCAAAGACCTTGTCCCCGAAATAGCTTTCAATCTCCGCCTTGATCTGACGGGATATAAGCGCGCGGCCGTCGTACATGGTTATAAGCACGCCCTCAAGGGTAAGGCTTGGATTTAATGCCTTGACGACAAGCTTGATGGTGTTTACAAGCTGGCTTAAGCCCTCCAATGCGTAATACTCGCTTTGGATGGGAATAAGCACCCCGTCAGCCGCCGTAAGGGCGTTTATGGTGAGAAGCCCTATGGCCGGCGGGCAGTCGATAATTATATAATCGTACTCGTCCTTGACCTTGGAAAGTGCATACGCTAAACGTTTTTCACGACCTTTAAGGGAAACAAGCTCTACCTCGGCACCGGCAAGATCAATGCTTGATGGCAAAACGGATAAATTGTCCACCTTGGTGGGGACGATCACGCTTTTTGCAGGAACTTCATTGATCAGAACGTCATAAACGCTCTTTCTCTGCTCGCTTTTGGATATGCCAAGGCCCGTGGTAGCGTTGCCCTGGGCGTCCATATCGCAAACGAGGACCTTTTTGCCCTTAAGGGCAAGGCCTGCGGCGAAGTTAATGCAGGTCGACGTCTTACCGACGCCGCCTTTTTGGTTGGATATTGCAATTATTCTGCCCATTTTGCACCTCTCGTTTTCTTTTGCGGGGCAAAGGCCCTTTATTTTTGTTGGGCCCCTGCCAAAAATTGCCGTTTAACCGTCTTATAGGCGGATTTTTGATTAATGATTAAGTGTGCCGTCGGGTTTTACAAGCCCGTCGTCGTCGCTCTTATTTAAAGAGCTTTCCATACGGCTGAAGGGGTTTGATCCCGAACTTTTATCCTTGCTGTCCATGGCGTCCATTACCTCCTGGGCGGACTTGCCGTCCATGATCATCCTTACCTCGTCGGTGTAGATGGTTTCCCTTTCGATAAGGACCCTTGCCATGGTGTCGAGAAGATTTTTATTGGCGGTTAAAAGCTCAACTGCCTTTTTATAGCTTTCGTTAATGATCCTCTGGACCTCGCTGTCGATAAGCTTTGCGGTTTCCTCACTGTAGTCGGCCTTGGTCTGATAGTCGCGGCCGAGGAAGATCTCCGTACCGCTGCCGTAGCATACGGGGCCAAGCCTTTCGCTCATACCCCATTCGGTAACCATACGCTTGGCGATCTTGGTGACGTGGGTGATGTCTGCGCTGGGGCCGGAGGTTACCTCGTGGATGATGATCTCCTCAGCGGCGCGGCCGCCCATGGTCATTACCAGATCGTCTAAAAGCCTTGATTTTGCAAGGTAGGCGTCGTCGTTGTCGGGGCGGGTCATGGTGTAGCCGCCTGCGGCACCCCTTGGGATTATTGATACCTCATGTACGGGGTCACAGCCGGGTAAAAGCCCTGCTAATATTGCGTGACCGGATTCGTGGTAGGCGGTGATGCGCTTGTCGGTTTCGGTGACGATCCTTGAACGCTTCTGTGGGCCTAAAAGAACCTTATTGATACCCTCGTAAAGGTCTTCATTGGTCAAAAATTTCCTGTTTTGTCTTGCGGCAAGGATAGCGGCCTCGTTTAAAAGGTTCGCCAGATCTGCGCCCGAGAAGCCGCCCGTCATACGGGCAAGCACCTTGAAGTTTACGTCAGGGGCCAGGGGTTTGTTGCGTGCGTGGACCTTTAAAATAGCCTCACGACCCTTGACGTCGGGCATGTTGACGTAAATGGTCCTGTCGAACCTGCCCGGCCTTATGAGGGCTGGGTCTAATACGTCGGCACGGTTGGTGGCCGCCATAACGATTATGCCGTCGTTGCTTTCGAAGCCGTCCATCTGAACGAGGATCTGGTTTAAGGTCTGCTCTCTTTCGTCGTTGCCACCGCCAAGACCTGCGCCACGCTGACGGCCGACCGCGTCGATCTCGTCAATAAAAATAATACAGGGCTGGTTCTTTTTGGCCGTGTTAAACAGGTCCCTTACCCTTGATGCGCCTACGCCGACGAACATTTCAACAAAGTCGGAGCCGCTTATGGAGAAGAAGGGTACGCTTGCCTCACCTGCAACTGCCTTGGCAAAGAGGGTCTTACCCGTACCGGGATTACCGACGAGAAGCACGCCCTTTGGCGTCCTTGCGCCAAGCGCCGTAAACTTTTGAGGGTTCTTCAAAAATTCAACGACCTCCTGAAGCTCCTGCTTTTCTTCTTCTGCGCCGGCAACATCGGAAAATCTTACCTTAATATTGGTGATGACCTGAGCCTTTGTTTTACCGAAGTCCATTGCGCCGCTGTTGGCGCCCTTTGCCTGGCGGATGAAAAGCACGATAATAAATATGCCGATACCAAGGGTCATAAGGGGCATAAGCATATCCGACCAGAAGGAGCCCTGGTTGGGATCGCTTGCCTCAAGCTTTAAGCCGCAGGCCTGAAGCATCTTGATAACGTCAAACTCATAGTCGGCGCGGTTAAAGTTAGCTTCAACCTTAAGCTGCTTATCCATGTAGCCCTTGATTTTGTATGCGTCAACGTAAACCTTGTTGATCTCCCTGTGGTCGAGAACGATATAGCTGTCCTCATAGGAAACGTACTGGACGGTGGCGGTAATGTCTGCACCGTCTTCACCCTTTCCCTTTAAAACGTAATTATCACCTTTGCGGTAGCTGTCAACGTCGTCAACGAAGACGACACCGGCGGATTCCCAGAAGGTTGACAAATCAGAAGTGTGGTCGTACAAATAGGTCGCCGCAAGTAGCCCGACGAGAACAATTATGACGAGCCATATTAAAATTTTGCCGAAATTCTTCATTTATTCCTCCAATAACTGGTAGATATTAAATTTAGTATTAATAATTGTATCATACATAAATATTTTTAGCAAATTAATTTATAAAAATTTGCGGCGATTTTTCAATTATCATTATTTTTTGGAAAAATCTTCACATGTGAAAAAAAGAAAAAAATTTTTGAACGGATTTAGCATCAAATATCAAATTTTTTATGGCAAAATTGGCAAAATTTTCCGCTGTGAAATTATTTGTAAAATTTTGCAAAAAGTGACGATAATCGGCTTATTGGCCAACTTTTTTAAAATTTTTTCACTTCTTTTTTCGGAAAAATATCCGCATTTTTGGCTAAATAACCCTTATTTTTGCCATTTTTTATCAAATATTAACCATAATTGCATATTTATACATTATCAAAATTGTTAATCGACTTATAGATTTAGATGCAAATTTCAAAATTTATAATTATACACAAAATGTTAATATCTTTTTTAGAAAAGCAGCCTTTATTTTAAGTAAAAATCATCTCCGTTAAGTGATAGCAAAACCTGCTTCTTTTAACCAAAAATTGATAAAAAAGGGGGGTTTTAAAGGAAAAATCGGGATTTTTGGGTGGTTTTTGAACAAATTGACGGTCTTTTTACGCAGTTTTATAGGAAATAACGGATTTATACGGTTTTTTATTTAAAATCAGCCGATATATTGATTTACCGGGCAAAATTCCCTTAAAATCCATTATTTTTGTCAAAAATCAAGGATATTTTAGTCTTACATAAGATTTTACTTATGAAATAAGGATTTTGATGCAAATATTATAAAAAACCTCAATTTACCGCCAATTTTGCCTGAATTTATAAAAAAATCAACAAAAACAAGGTAAATTATCTAAAAAACAATAAAGCGTGATAAATATTGCCATATTTGAAGAAAAAACACCTAAATTCTAATATTATTAATTAAAATCAGAACAAACGTCACAAAACGCCGGTTTTTATATTAATTATATGATAACGTACCGTTTTTCAATATAAAAGCCGAGATATTGTGATATTATCATGCAATTTATAGTATATTCCCCTACATATTAACCTATTAACCATAATTGCGGTAAAATTAAGAGGATCCGCGGACAAAACTGAACCAAGCGCCCTATCAGAAGAGCTTTTTAAGCTTATTTAGCTAAAATATAAACTATCCCCCCCCCGGAATCAATAAATTTTGAAGTACCTAACTCAAATTACTATCAATTTTTTACTGACTATTACATTTTTTACCCACCGTCAAGCTTAAGAGGTTACCGTGGCTGCGGAACGCCCTTTGATTGCTTTTCTATTTGTCCTGAAATCAACGCGCCAACCAAACTTTAAGCAAAAAAAGACGCAAAAAATGATAGGCGCAACAAATCAATATTTAAAAAAAAGTCCTTAAATTAACTTATTTTTCAACGTCCGTTAAAATGAATTGTGAGAGAATGGCCGTAATATTTCCAGACTGAAATTTAAGCAATTTTGTCATAATTTGTCGATATTTTTTCTCATAATAAGACAAAATGAAGTTCACGCTTCAAAATGCCCTCTTGCTACCTGCTAACACAAACAAGCAGCCTAACAAACACTCCCTCTATCCAAGCTTATTAAGGCGACGGAAAGTGACAACGTTAAGACGTTAACCAAAGTTGGCTTTTCCTTAAATTAAGTCAAAATTCGTCAAATATGGCCTGATTTTAAAATGAATTCTAACAGAATGGCTTTGATTTTAACCGAGCCGTTTTCGCCGCCCCTCGCCACAATCCATTGGGATTTTTATAAGCCAACGTCTTAACCTGATCATAATATCATATTACGTCCCATTTATTCTATCATATCGTCAATTAAGCCTAAAACCAACACCAGACACTCTCTTATCCGCCAACAAGTCATCAGGCTTTAGCCGTTTTTATCGCCACCTACGCTATTTAAAGTGGCTTTTGGCATATTTTAGCCTAATCACACCTTATAGCATCAACCATGTTTCACGTGAAACAGTTTTTGCGCCATATATAATTAGAACATATGTTCTATTTAATGTACTGTGCACACATTGAACGTAATTTATTAATATTTATGCACCCTATATTAATATTTATGCGCTAAAATTTCACGTGAAACATCAAAAAAATCCCCTCAAAAACCCGAAATGTTTCACAAAAGCAAAAGATGGGCTAATTTTGAAGAAATTTTTGCTTAAAACTTAAGCATTTTTATCCCTGATTTTGGCCCATTTTTGGCCATTTTTTGCCCGACTTCAGGCCATTTTGGGTTAAAATCAAGCATAATTAAGGTTTGAATTAATTTTTAAAAGTAGTATGGGGGAGGGGAAATGTTTCACGGAAATTTTAAGCCGCTTTTTGGGGCAAATTTGATCTTTGCTGAATATTTTTAATAAAAAATATGCATACCGCCAGGCTTTAAATCTGATTATTGTTCAATTTATTAAATTGGCGCAAGAACTTTTATTTGCGCAATTTTAGCAAATATTTGTCATAAAACTTTATCATATCAGACGTCAGCACACACCTTTACCCCAAGCTTTTAAGATAAGTCCTTTTCTTTGGTAGTTTTTGGCTTTATTAGGGGATTCCTAACCGGTGAGCCGTGGGGCTACTTCCCTCAGCGAAAAAACTTCAAAATATCAAAAAAATACTAAATTTTCGACCAAAAACGGTGTTTTTCGCCAGAGAGAATGGACAAAATTTGACCCGTGAAAAAATTAAGCCATTCTCTCACAATTCATTTTAGCGGAAGGCTCTTTTTTGCCCGATTTTTGATTAAAAAAGTCAAATTGGCGCATAAATATTTTCTTGCGCCAATTTGGTATTTTGCGAACTATTAAATAAAAATAATAAAGTCGGACGCAAAAAGCCCGACTTTAAAATATTTTGCTTAGGTTGCCCTTATGTAAACAGTAAGCCCAAAAGCCAACCGAACAAGTTGTAGGACATAAAGAAGTTCGCTATAACGGAAGTAGAGAGAAGCTCCTTCACGCCGTTTAATCCTTCAATGGGTATAACGCTTAAAAGGAATACCCCAAGGTAAACTATCAATATACCTTTCACAAGACCGACCACTGCGCCGAGTATTCTGTCAACCACCTTAAGGGGGGTGTGATCAACGATGAAGGAAAGTAATTTTTTGACCAGGATAAGAAGCAGCCTTGAAACGATAAGTATTATCATAAAGGAGCCGCCGCTTAAAACGTATCTTGTTACCGTTTCGGAAATTATCTGTGCAAGGTTGAATTCATCAAAGGGGATTTTTTCGGCGTACTTTAAGATAGCGGAATTTAAAAACTCCGGCAGGTTAAGCACGGATAAAGTTTCCAGGGTGTCAGCCTTATTGATTGTTACGTCAACGGTAGAGAAGATCCCCCTTATAGAGGTCGCAAGGCCTTCGTCAATTGTCGTACCGTTGCAAATGGCGTTACAAAGGACGCCGCTTAAGGTATAAGCGAGGATAAATGAAGCCGCAATACAAATCAGACCGATAACCTGCTTCATAAATCCACGCGCCAGGCCGTAAATCAAAAACCCGACAATAATAAGAAGCACGATCGTGTCCATAGAGTTAAACGTATTAACCATATAAAAGACCTCCTTTAAAATATTGTACCAAAAAAATGCGCCTTTGGCAATAGATTAAGTAAAAAAGCTTTCTGAGGCGACGAAAAAAATCTTCACTGTATAATCTTGACAAAAATGGCAATAATCAAACTATGCAAGAATACTGTTTTGAAGTTAACAACCGCACCGCAAGCCTTGGCGTCCTGGACGGACTGTATAAAATTTACGATTCCTACGTGCCGGTAATAATTTGCGTGGGCACGGACGCAACCATCGGCGACGCCCTTGGGCCAATGATAGGCACCAAGCTTAAGGAGGCCAATATTGACGCTTACGTTTACGGCAGTCTCTCAACCCCGATCACCGCCAAGGAAATTTTGTCGGTGAAGGATTTTGTAAAAGCTGCCCATCCCTTATCAAAGACCTTGGTCATTGATGCGGCGGTGGGTGAGGACGGCGACGTGGGCATTGTCAAAATCAGCGGCGAGGGGATACGCCCGGGGCTTGGGGCAGATAAAAACTTGCCAAAAATGGGGGATGGGTCCATCATCGGCATAGTGTCGCCAAGATCCAAGGGGCACAATTATTTTATGAACTACACCCGCCTTGCGCCCATATATAAAATGGCTGAAATTATCGCCGAGGGCATCATTAAGTACGTAAGATCGGTTAAGGAAAAACCCATCTATAAGTCGGAAAACGGCAAATTTTCCATAATGAAAGGGTCAGGACAATATAATATATGACTTTTTTTGCGGATAAAATGAATTGTAAGAGGAAATCTATCTTTAACTAAAAAAAGGGCAGGGCTGAAAACTCAGCTGTGCCCAATTTTTATTTTAAAATATACTGATAGGCTTAAAGATCCTTGTCCGTCCTACAAAAATCTTTAGCAACAAATTTTTAAAAGTGTCGCAAGATAAATTTCCGTCATAAGATCCAGGGTGGTGAGAGTAACGTGCTCGTTGGCCTGGTGAATGCTGAAGGCCTCCTCTTCGTTTAAAGCAGGACCAAAGGCCACGCCTTTTTTTAAAGCCCTGGCGTAAGTGCCGCCACCGATGGCGATAGGCTCTGCAGCGATACCGGTTGCTTCCTTAAAAATATCGCTTAAAATTTTAACAAGTCCGCTGTCCTTTTCGGAAAAGAGTGGGGCTTGATAGCTTAAAATTTCAAAGTGGCCGATTTGTGAAAGGGCGTTTAAAACGTAGTCTTTTTCCAAGGTTGACGGGTATCTTACGTCAACGGTAACGTAAATTTTGTCACCGTCAGCCCTTGCCACGTTGGGTGAGAAGGTAAGATTCCCCGTTTCGTCGGAAAGATCTTTAACACCGCAGCAAGCGCCGAACAATCTGTCGTGGACGCCGGCCTCAATAAGCCCTTCGCCCTCAAGGGCCAAAAGGATGGGGGCCATGGCGTTTTTACCCTTGTCGGGGGTGGAGCCGTGTGCGGGGATGCCGAAAGATTCCAGCTTGCCGCCGTCAACCAAAACGTCGCGATAATCGACACCGAGGGGCACTTTTTTAACCTGAGCAACGCAATGATCGCATACCACGTTGGCCCTTTCTCCGCCAAAAAGATCTAAAAGAGCAGGGGATTTTTCAAAATCGTACTTCAGGTGCAGTATGCCCTTTTCCGCATAGATCACGGGGAAGTCCGCATCGGGGGAGATACCCTCCTCAGGTAAAACGGCAACCTTTTTATAGTGGTCGATACAGCCCCAGCCGCTTTCCTCATCACAGCCTAAAATAAGCCTTATCTCACGCTTAGGGGTAATACCGCTGTCAAGCAGGGCCTTCATGCAATAAAGGGTGACCATTGCGCCCGACTTGTCGTCAAGAGCACCTCTGGCAAAAAGCTTGCCGTCGACAACGGTGGGCTCGTAGGGGGGGGTGTTCCAATCCTCAAGGCTACCCTCGGGCACCACGTCAAGGTGGCATAAGATACCGAAAGGCTCGCCCTGTCCGAAGATTACCTCACCTATATAGTTGTCATAGTTAACCGTCTTAAAGCCCATGGATGCGGCAAGATCTAAAAAATAGATGAGGGCGTTTTTAACACCTTCACCAAAGGGTGCATCGGGAAGGGCTTCCGATTTGACGCTTCTGATTTTTAGCAGTGAGCAAAGCTGATCAAGCATAGCTTTTTTGTCAACGTTTACGTTCATAAAGACTCCTTAAAACAAGCAAAAATCAAGTATTTTGAAAATTAATAAAAATTGTGATAAATATATTATACACTTTTTTTAAAATATGTTAAAATATTTTTTAGAAGATTTTATTAATTAGGGGAAAAATGCACACACATCACCGTCAGCGACTGCGTGACAAGGTAATAAAAAACGTTGACGTCCTTAACGATTACGAGCTGTTGGAGCTTTTGCTCTTTTACGTTAAGCCGCGGGTCAACACCAACGACACGGCCCACCGTCTTATAGATACCTTGGGCGGCATCGACAAGGTCTTTCTTTCCTCCCCGGAGGAGCTTATGAAGATTGACGGCGTCGGTGAACAGACCGCCGTCTTTTTGGTGACCTTGGGCAAGGTCTTTGCAAAATCCTTCGTCACCAAGGATGATGAGGTTATCCCCATCGGCGCCGCAAAGGACGTTGAAAACTACCTTATAAATTTATTTTCCCGCTATAAAACGGAAATCTTTATCGTTTTCTTTTTGGACAAGGGCAACCAGATAACGTCAAAATACCTGGTTGGCAGCCATAACACAATGAAGGTCGATATCGACACCAAGGAAATTGCCAATCAGATAACGACCCTTAGCCCCGCAAGCATACTTATCGCCCACAACCACCTTTCGGATAACGTGTACCCCGGTGCCCACGACGATAACGCAACCGAGCAGTTTTATACCTTAGCCATGCTCAACGACGTAAACCTTTACGACCACATTATCGTAAGCGGCCGGCAAACCTTCAGTTATTTTGCCGCAGGAAGGCTTGCTCTTATTAAACGAAAGATAAATAAATTACTCTTCCCCGATGCCAAAGATGAAGATCTCATAATTGGCGAGGACGAGGAACAGTTATAAAGTCGTCGCCCAAAAATTTGGCGATAATCGGCTTATACCCCCACTTTTTAGTTTAAAAAATTTAAAACCACGTTTAAAATCAATAAAAAATGCGGATATTTGGCCTTTGCCAAATACCCTTTAAGGAGAATATCATGACAGTAAGAACACGTTTTGCACCCAGCCCCACAGGATTTATGCACCTTGGCGGTATGAGGACGGCTTTGTATTGCTACCTCTTTTCAAAAAAGCACGGCGGCAAGTTTATCCTTCGCCTTGAGGACACCGACCAGGAAAGATTTGTCGAGGGCGCTTCAGAGGTTATCTATTCTTCATTAAAGGCGGCCGGCATGACCTATGACGAGGGTCCCGACGTAGGCGGTGACTTTGGTCCTTACATTCAAAGCCAGCGCCGTGAAATTTACCAAAAATACGCTAAGGAGCTTGTTGAAAAGGGCGGGGCATACTACTGCTTCTGCACAAAGGAAAGGCTTGAGACCTTGCGTGACGACCTTGGTAACGCCAGATACGACAAGCATTGCTTAAAGCTTTCTAAAGAGGAGATCGAAGCAAGAATAGCCGCAGGCGAAAGCTACGTTATCCGCCAGAACATCCCCGAAAAGGGCGTTGGTACCTACGAGGACGGCGTTTTTGGTACCATTTCCGTTGATTATTCCGAGCTTGAAGATAACATTTTAATAAAATCAGACGGTCTTCCCACGTATAACTTTGCAAACGTTATCGACGACCACCTTATGGGCATCACCCACGTTATCAGGGGATCGGAGTATCTTTCCTCCACGCCCAAATATAACCTTATGTACGACGCATTCGGTTGGGAAAGACCGACCTACATCCACTTATCCCCCATCATGAAGGACGCCACAAGAAAGCTTTCAAAGCGTTACGGCGACGCCAACTTTGATGACTTCGTATCAAAGGGATATCTTGAGGAAGCCATCGTAAACTACATCGCCCTTTTAGGCTGGTGCCCGAAGGACAACTCCGAAAAGATGACCATGGAAGAAATGATTGAGAAATTCTCCCTTGACGGCGTTTCCAAATCCCCGGCAATCTTTGACGACGTGAAGCTTCGTTGGCTTAACAGCGAGTACCTTAAGGCAATGAGCGACGAGGAGTTTTTTGAAAGGGCGCTTCCCTATATCAAAAAATCCAAAGCAGCAGAAGGCTTCGATAATCGCGTTATAGCCCAACTTTTGAAGACCCGTGTTGAAATTTTAAGCGAAATCCCCGAAAAGATCGACTTCATCGCCGACTTTAAGGAATACGACAAAGGGCTTTTCTTCCACAAAAAATCCAAGTGTGACGAGGCCGTCGCAAAAGAGCTTTTACCCGCCCTTATTGAAACTGTTGAAAGCCTCACCGCCTTTGACCACGACACCATCTATAACGAGGTCATGGCCCTTGCCGCCCGCCTTGAGGTAAAGACGGCGCAGATCTTCTGGGTGATGAGGATAGCCCTCACCGGCCAGTCGGTAACCCCCGGCGGCGCAGTTGAAATGGCGCAGATCTTGGGCAAGGAAAAGTCTGTTGAAAGACTTAAATTCTCCCTTGAAATGCTTAATAAGTAATTTTTAAAGGCTTTGCTTTACGGCAAAGCCTTTTTTTTAACAAAAAATATAATTTTGTGGGTATTTGGTGATAATTTAACATGGTTTTTTAAATTGCCTGTATTTGCTTGTTAATACCTTGAAAAAATGTTATAATAAGGTTTAGCACAAGGAGGACTTTTATGGACGCTGTTACCATTAAAAACCTGACGTTTTCATATGAAAACGAGCCTTCCCCCTGTATAAAAGGCCTTGACCTTACCGTACGGGAGGGGGAGTTTTTAGCCGTGATCGGCAGAAACGCCAGCGGTAAGTCTACCCTTGCAAGGCTCATTAACGGGCTTATATCCCCACTTTCGGGTGAAATTGAGGTTTTCGGTCTTAAAAACACCGACAAGGAAAGTCTTTTTGAAATAAGAAAAACCGTCGGCATAGTTTTCCAAAACCCGGACAACCAGATGGTTGCCTCCATCGTTGAGGACGACGTGGCCTTCGGCACGGAAAATATCGGCCTTGACCGTGAAAGCATGGGGGATAGAATAGAATTCGCCCTCAAGGCAACGGGCACGGATAAGTTCCGTGAAAGCATGGCGTCAAGACTGTCGGGCGGGCAAAAGCAAAGGGTGGCAATAGCGGGCGTCCTTGCGGTAAAGCCAAGGATCCTTATCCTGGACGAATCCACCTCCATGCTGGACCCCCGCGGCCGTGAGGAGGTTATGGAGGTCGTAAGACGGCTCAATAAGGAAGAAAATATGACCGTCATAACCATTACCCATTATATGGACGAGGTTGTCGATTGCGACCGCGTTGCCGTATTAATTGGGGGACGTATTGAAAAAATCGGCACCCCTGAAGAAATTTTTTCCGACAACGACCTGCTGGACAAGGCCGGACTTGAGCCGCCTATCCCAATGAAGATCGCACAAAGGCTCAGTAAAATGGGCATACCCGTCCCCACACCCCTTAAAAAGGAAGACCTTTTAGAAAGCCTTTTAAAGCTTTTAAAGGGTTAAGGCCCGTCAAATATTAAAAAAATGCAGAAAAGCGGCTTATATGCCGACTTATTTATAAGGATTTTTATGGATATCGTTGCCCACAACGTAAAATTTGCGTATAACCGCAAAACAAAATTTGCCACATATGCCTTAAACGACGTTTCCCTGTCTGTTCTGGAGGGGGAATTTTTCGGCATAATCGGTCACACGGGCAGCGGCAAGTCAACCTTTATCCAACACCTTAACGCACTTGTCCCCGTGGAGGAGGGGAGCCTTACCGTCGGTGACTTTGACCTTTCCCCCGTGCCGGGCAAAAAAAAGAAAAAGGATAAAGATTACAAAAAGAAGCTTAAATCCTTGCGCCGCTCGGTGGGGATGGTATTCCAGTATCCCGAATACCAGCTTTTTGCCGAAACGGTTTTTGAGGACGTAAGCTTTGCCATCAAAAATTTTTTAGAGGGCGTCACCCCGGAGGAATGTGAGGCTTTGGTCAAAGAGGCCATCAAAAGGGTGGGCCTTGACTATTACTCAGTAAAGGACAAATCCCCCTTTGAGCTTTCCGGCGGACAAAAGCGCCGCGTGGCAATTGCGGGCGTCCTTGCGGCAAAGCCCGATATACTTATTCTTGACGAGCCCTGCGCCGGCCTTGACCCCGTTGGCAAAACCGAGCTTTGGCAGCTTTTGCACAGCCTTCACGGCACGGTGGCAAAAACGGTCATTATCGTTTCCCACGATATGAACGACGTTGCCGACAACTGCACCAAGGTTGCTGTATTTTCCCAGGGGACCGTCAAAAAAGTCGCCACCCCTAAGGAGCTTTTTTCCAGCCCCATGGTAATCAAGGAAAGCGGCCTTGAGGTCCCCGTAACGGCATTTTTGACCCAGGCCCTTGAGGATGAAGGGTTTAAAATTGACACAACCTATACCGTAAGCGACTTTTGTCAAAAATTTAAGGCGCTTATTGAAGATAAAAAATAACAGTCCCGTGGCCCTTGCCACCGGGTAAAATTTCAGGTAAAGATGATAAACGACGTAGCCTTCGGGCAATACTATCCCGTAAAATCCCCCGTCCACCGCATGGACCCGAGGATGAAGATAGTTTTATTAATTACATATATAGTGATGATCTTCGTCGTCAAAAACTTCTGGGGCTTTCTGCTTGCCGCAGGCTTTTTGCTGGTGGCAATTTTCCTGTCAAGGGTGCCTGTCCTTTCGGTTGTGAAAAGCGTAAAAGCCATCGTTTTTATCATTGTCCTTACCTTTATCATCAACCTGTTTATGCACAAGGAAGAAGGCGCAAGGGTGCTTGTTGACGTATGGCTTTTAAGAAACATAACGGATAAATCACTTTTTTACGCACTGTTTATGGCCATGCGACTTTCCTTCCTCGTCTTTGGCAGCAGCCTTTTGACCCTTACCACCACGCCGGTTTCCTTAACCGACGGTCTTGAGGCCCTTTTAAAGCCCTTGAAGATAGTAAGGTTCCCCGTTCACGAGCTTGCCCTTATCATGTCCATCGCGTTAAGATTTATTCCAACCCTTATGGAGGAAACCAACAGGATAATTTCCGCCCAGAAGGCAAGGGGTGCCGACTTTGACAGCGGCAATCTCATTAAAAAGGCAAAGGCCCTTTTACCCGTTCTTATACCCCTTATCATAAGTGCCTTCCGCCGCGCTGACGAGCTTGGCGACGCCATGGACGCAAGATGCTATAACGGAAGCAAAAACAGGACCAAGTATAAAAAGCTGAAATTGTCCGTTAACGACCTTATAGCCGCACTTTTTACTGCGGCGATCCTTGCGGGCATCATACTTTGCAACGTGTATCTTGGGAGTATTTTATGAGAATAATTCTTGAAATATCCTACGACGGAACGGCCTATTGCGGCTGGCAAAGACAAAAAAACGGCCTGTCCGTGCAGGAGGTTTTAGAGGACGCCATCTTCAGTCTTACCGGCGAAAGGGTGTCAACCGTTGCCAGCGGAAGAACTGACGCAGGCGTTCACGCCCTCGGACAGATAGCCCACTTTGACACAAATGCTTCAATCCCGCCGGAAAAATTTTCCTACGCGATAAACAGCCTTTTACCTGACGATATCAAAATTTTAAAAAGCCGCCTTGGGGAAGACGACTTCCACGCAAGGTACTCGGCAAAGAAAAAGACCTATGCCTACAGCTTTTACCTGTCCGAACAAAAGCTGCCCTTGAAGGAAAGGTATTCAACCCGTGTTGACAAATTTGATCTTGACCTTGCCAACAAGGTTTGTGAGATCTTTATAGGCGAGCACGACTTTAAATGCTTTCTTTCAAGCGGAAGCGAGGTAAAGACCACCGTAAGAAAGATATTTGACGCCAAAGTTTACGGCGACGGTAAAAACGGCTTTACCTTTACGGTGACGGGCAACGGATTTTTGTATAACATGGTAAGAATAATGGCCGGCACCATCCTTGCCGCCATTGACGGAAAAATCACTTTAGATGACGTTAAAAACGCCCTTTTGTCGGGCGACAGGGGGGCGGTTGGTAAGACCGCGCCTTCAAAGGGACTGACCCTTGTGTCGGTCGTTTACGACTGAAAGTTAAATTAAAAAAACATAAAAAAATCCGCCTATAAGCCGTTTAACGGCCAAAGGCGGGTTGTTTTTTTATCGTTTTATTTTCTTATTTTAACGCGGCAAGCTGTTCCTGACGGCGCTTGACGAGGTATTTTTCCAGGAAGTAAACGCCAAATGCCAAAACTATCATGGCAAGGGACCAGAACTGTGAGGGAGAGATGTTCCCGACGAACTCACCCCTGTGGTCGGCGCGGAAAAATTCAATTATAAATCTGAAGATGCCGTAGGTGATAAGATAAAGGCTTAAGCCGTGCTTATAGTCGTACTTGAATACCAAAAAGGTCAAAAGTCCAAACACGACGAAAAGGAAAAGTGCCTCGTAAAGCTGGGTGGGTACGTAATACCCCCAACCAAGGGTTCCGTCCATTCTTATTCCGCCGAAAACGTATTCAGCCCCAAGATAGGTACCGTGGCAGCAGCCTGCAAAAAGGCATCCTATCCTGCCAAAGCCGTGGGCGATAAGTATGCAGCAGGGGAGGTAAGATAATACGTCGATAAGCCTTGACGTGTACTTTTTGCGGAATATCCCGTAAAGGATAAAGAAACAAGCGACGCCGCCGATAAGGCCGCCCAAAAAGGTAATGCCGCCAAACTGGAACTTACCCGTTTCAATAAAGTTATAAAAGGCCTGGAAAAGTGCCGCAAACCCAAAGCCGACTATAATAGAGCAGATGCCCACGTAAAAGATAAAGTCGATAAAGTTTTGGTTATAGCCAAGCTTCTTTGCGTAGAAAAACAGCACGCCGAAGCAGCATAAAAGACCGATTGCTATCATCAGCCCGTACATGGTCGGCCCAACGGGCCCGCCACCTAAATTTATTGTAAATAAATAATCGGGATACATTTTTATCCTCCTATAAAATTTTATATTTATCCGCCCAAGGGTTATATAAAAGGCTTGGGCTATTTGCCAAGGTAACAGATTTCAACGTCACGGCTTACTGCGTATTTTACCGTGTTGTAGGTACCGCCGCGGTTAAAGTTAAGGTAGGTTATCAGCCGCGTGCAGTTTTCCACCATAAACTCGTTCCGCTTTTGCATGCATCCGTCAAAATACTTATCGGACACCAATATCCTTTCATCGGCGGCCGAAACCATCCTGTCGTATTCTTCCTTTTGCTTTTTCTTAAAGTAAAGTGATTGGCTGTCACAAGGGATGCAGGCGATTATTTTTATGGGGTGACCTTCAAGCTTTACCTCCTCCAAAACGGAAAAGGCAACCGTATCAAACCCCAACGCCATGCCGCACAAAAAAGTATCAAACCCATCGTTAATCGCCTTATAGACGGCTTTTTTAAGCTCATCAAGGCTAAAGCCCCCACTTAATATCCTGTGGCCGGAGAAAGCACACGCCCTGTTTTTGTCAATCATAAAGGTGTCTTCCTTATCTTGGCTTCAGTCCGTGGATATTTAGCGCTTGTGGGGCTTATCTTTTTTATAACCACAAGGCAACGGCTTCCTGCGCCGTCGGGAAGATCGTAAGGGACCTCTTTCTCCAATCGGCCGCCCAAGGCCTTTATGGCGTTTTGGGATTTTTTAAGCTCCTCCTTATAGTTACTGCCCTTATAGCAGATTACCTTGCCGCCAACATTAACGAAGGGTAAAAGGTATTCTAAAAGACTGTTTAAGGAAGCAACCGCCCTTGCCACGGCAATATCAAAGCACTCTCTGAATTCCGGCTGCTTGCCAAGCTCCTCCGCACGGCCGTTGACGACGGTAAAGTTTTCAAATCGGAAAAATTCCTTTACACCGTTTAAAAAGCCGCACTTTTTTCCCGTGGCCTCAACAAGGGTAAAGTCAATATCGTCCCTTACAAGCTTAAGGGGAACGGAAGGAAAGCCCCCGCCGGAGCCTATTTCAATGACTTTAGCCCCCTCGGGTATAAGGGGCGCACCGCAGACGCTGTCGTAAAAATGCTTGACGCAAACGTCCCTTTCATCCGTGACGGAGGTCAGGTTGAATTTTTTATTATTTTCCACCAGAAGCCTGTAGTAATCCACAAAGTTATCCACATCGGGACGGGATAAAAGGCCCTTTAAAATCTCCTTCACAGCCAATAAGTCCTTAAAAAATCGTTGGGTTTTGTTGCTTTTTTATTGTACCATAATTTTATCCGCTTTTCAACAGTTTAGGCGGCAAATTATCAACAAATGAACAATACTTTTAAGGCCTTTTTTTAAGTTGGCTGAAAAGGTGGGCGAAAATTTTCCCATAATAATAATTTTAAGAAAAAAAACACACTATTCGGTTGCTTTTTGCGTACTTTTTATATATAATATAATAGATAAATAATGTAGTATAAATCGGGCGGGTCAGATTGTTATCCACCAAAAAAAGGGCTATCCACAAATTACCTACAGTTTTCTCAACAGCCTATCCACAGCAAAAACGGACGGTTTTTGTCGTAAAATCCCATATGAAACCACACGTTTTTTGTCATTGAAAATCATATCAACATATCCACACGACACTACTACTAATACTACTTAATTAATAAAAAAAATGGAGAATAAGTATGAAGACAATCGTCAAGGGCATTGATTTATCCAGCGCAGTCAATAAGGTCGTCAAGGCCGTAAGTCAAAAATCGCCCAACCAGCTTTTAGAAGGTATCAAGCTGTCCGTTAAGGGTGACAGCCTTATCCTTACCGCAACCGATATGGAGATCGCCATCGAAAAGACCATCGTTGCCGAAACCTATCAGGAAGGCGACGTTGTCGTACCCGGCAGGCTTTTTGCCGACTTTGTTAAAAAGCTTGAGGGTGAGGAGGATATAGAGCTTTTCGTCGGCGACGACGGCAGGCTAAAAATTGCCTATTCCGCGTCGGAGGGTTACATCCAGGCCCTTTCGGCAAGCGGCTATCCTATAATAAAGAAGGATATCAACCAGAACTCCTTCGTCATCAATCAGAAGTATTTTAAGGACGTTATTCAAAGGACAAGCTTTGCCTGCTCACAAGACGACTCCCGTCCAATTTTAAAGGGCTGCTTATTAGAGGTCAACGCCGACACCCTTACCTGCGTTGCACTTGACGGCTTCCGCTTGGCTGTTTGTAAAAAGAACATCCGTCAGTCAACGGGCACCTTCAAGGCCATAGTACCCTCAAGGGCACTTGTTGAGATCACAAGGCTTTTAGAAAAGGACGAGGACTACGTTACCGTTATCGTACAGGATAACTCCCTTATGATAAGCGTTGACAACACGATCTTCTTAACCAGGCTTTTAGAGGGTGAATACATTGACTATAAGCGCATCATCCCCGACGACTTTATCACGGTCTTCAGGGTAAACAGAGAGCTTTTGTATTCTTCAATAGAGCGTGCCTCCATCGTTGCAAAGGTCATGAAGAATATCGTCAAGTTTGACATCCACGAAAACTACGTCGACGTATCGTCAGACTCCGAAATGGGCAACGTAAAGGAAAATCTTATCATCAATTTAGAGGGTAAGGATCTTACCATTGCGTTTAACTCCCGCTATCTTATCGATTGCTTAAGATGCATCAACGACGAGTTTATCAACTTCAACCTTAACTCGCCCATATCACCGTGCGTTATCAAGCCCTACTCCGACGACGAATACCTCTATTTGATTTTGCCCGTCAGAATGACCGCTTAAGGCGCGAAAGTTTACAAAAAAGCCCTTTAAGGCTTAAAATTATTTATAATAATAGATAAATAAAGTTGACAAAAGCGGTAAAATAAAATACAATATTAAGGCTATTTTGTTAAAAAAATAAGAAATAAAACATTCGCTTCAAGCGAAAATGGAGAAATATCATGAAAAGAACTTACCAACCCAAAAAAAGACAGAGATCAAAAGTACACGGCTTCAGAAAGAGAATGGCTTCTAAAACCGGAAGAAACGTTTTAAAGAGAAGAAGAGCAAAAGGTCGTCATAAACTTTCTGCGTAAAAACAAAAATTGAAAAACAGATTAAAAAGACAGCAGGACTTTGACCTTGTTTTCAACAAGGGTAAAAGGGCCTATACCAAAAAGGTTGCCATGTATTATTGCGAGGCAAAGCCGGGCAACCTTAAAATAGGTATATCTGTAAGTAAAAAACACGGAAACGCTGTTTTAAGAAACAGAATAAAAAGGCTTTTAAGGGCAAGCTACATCCCGCTTATTCCGAAGATCACAAAAAGCGTATATATCGTGTTCGTTCCAAGAAAGGACGAAAGCTATGATTTTTCGGAGATAAACAAATCCGTCGGTTTTTTATTAAAAAAAGAAAATCTCTTATAATCACCGTGAAAAAGTTTTTTATTAAATTGTTACGTTTTTACAAGAAAAACATCTCCAAAGGACTTTACACAAGCTGCGTCTTTACCCCTACCTGCAGCGAATACGCCATTGAGGCGTTGGAAAAGCGTTCGTTTTTTGTGGCAATTTTTTTGATTATAAGACGGCTTTTAAGGTGCAATCCCCTGTCAAAAGGCGGCTTTGACCCCGTTCCCGACAGTAAAAACGTCGTGAAATGGCTTATATAAATTTACCCTTATAAAAAAAAGGGGTTTTAGGTATAAATTTTCTTTATGGGCGTATTATGCCTTCGGCGGAAGCGTACTGGGTGACCTTTACGGCTTATTTCCGTCGTTTTTTTTATTTGCAAGCCCTGTAAAAAAGCTTACTTTCTAACAAAAAAGGCGACTTAAACAAAAGATTTTACAGCTTTTTCACAAAAAGTGAAAAAAATCTGTAAAAGGATCTTCAATTAAAATTAACAAGGATTTTTTATGTTTAACCTTTTATCTTCAGCCGTCACCGTGTTTTCACAGGTGGACGCAAGCAGTATTTATGCATTAAACTTTATCGGTAAGTTTATCAAATGGCTTATCGAATCTTTACCCAGTATGGGTCTTGGTATTATCGTCTTCACCCTATTTTTGAAGATAATAACTCTTCCCCTTGATATATATTCAAGGGCTTCCATGAAGAAAAACAACATGAAGATGGAAAGGATGCGCCCCCAGCTTGAAAGGCTTCAGCGCCAGTACCAGAACAACCCACAGATCTACAACCAGAAGATCCAGGCCCTTTACAAAAAGGAAGGCTATTCGGCGCTCAGCTCATGTCTGCCCACCTTGGTTACCCTGGTAGTATTTATTATCGTAATCAATCAGTTTTCAAACTATTCAAGCTACGCCAACCTTACCCTCGTTGAAAAAATGGTATCAAGCTACAACGTGGCCATTGAAACTTACAACGACACAACCGGTGAGGATCTCATCGTCGAGGTAGAGGACGCAGCCGGCAAAAAATCATATTTCATCAACCACCTTACGGCAATCCCCGACGGTGAGCTTAGTGAAAAAGGCGTTACCCGCACCGTAGACGGCGAAAACGCCCACGAATATATTTACGAGGTAGTTGACGTACAAAAGTTCGGCGCCTTTGTAAAGACCCTTAACGACGGCGGCTACACGGCGGTCAAGGTAGGCGAGGATATACTTTTTGACAGCGAAGCGGGAAGCTATTCCATCAACGTTGAAAATTTCGACTTAAATAAGACCGACCCAAATAAGTTCCTTGCCCAAAAGGTTTTCGATCATCTTATCGAGGACGTAAAGACCACCAAGGTCCTTTCGGTTGCAAGACAGGCTTCGGCCACAGCCTACAGGGAAAACGTCCCTTCATTTTTATGGGTTAAAAATATCTGGGCGGAGGATCTTCCATGGAAGCACCCCGTTAAAGAAAATTTTGAAGACTATGGCTTCTCCATAAGAAAGGGCTGTAAGTCTATCCCAGCCGAAATCGGCATTACCGAAGAAGAGTATCAGGAGCTTACCTTTAACCTTTCCGAAGAAAAATCCTCGGCAAACGGCTATCTTATCCTGGTTGTTTTATCCATCGGCGTAATGATCCTTTCACAGATCATTATGAACAAGACCCAAAAGGCCCAGTTAGAGCTTCAGTCCGCAGACGGACAAGCCGCACAGACGTCAAAGATGATGACTTGGCTTATGCCCGTTATGTTTGGCTTCTTCGCATTTGTATATACGGCTTCGTTTTCAATTTACATGGTAGTAAGCTCACTTTTATCAACGGGCTCAACACTTGTTATCAACCACTTCGTTGAAAAAAGCTTTAATAAAAAGCTTGCAAAGGAAGAAGCAGCCAACGACAAACGCTATAAAAAAACTGATAAAAAATAATTAATTGTAGGAGATATACCTTAATGAACAACGAATTTACGGCAAAAACCGTAGAAGACGCCATAAACGAAGGCGTCAAGGCCCTTGGCATTACTAAAGAAGCTGCAGAATGGGTCGTTTTGGAAGAGCCCACAAGGGGTATCTTCGGTATAGGCGCAAAGCCCGCGAAGGTAATTGTCACAAAAAAGAAAACCGACGTTGATTTAACCGTTGACTTTTTAGAAGGCTTGTTTGCGGCAATGAAGCTTACCGCCACCACAGAGGTCAGCTTAATTTCCGACGAAAAGGTCGTCATCAATCTTATCACGACGGATTCCTCACAGGTTATAGGCTACCGCGGTGAGGTTTTGGATTCCATCCAGGCCCTTGCAAGTGCCGTATATAACAGCGGAAAGGAAACTTATAAACGCCTCGTTATTGATTGCGAGGGCTATCGCGAAAAGAGAGAAGGCATCTTAAAGGGTCTTGCCTTAAAGCTTGCGGCAAAGGCCGTAAAGACGGGCAGAAAGGTCGTTTTAGAGCCAATGAATCCTTTCGAAAGACGCATTATCCACTCAACCCTCGTTGACTTTGAAGGCATAAAGACGGCTTCAGAGGGTAAGGAGCCAAACCGTTATATCGCAATCATCCCTGACGGCTACGTCCCCGCAAAGCGCGGCGACAAGTACGGCAAAAGGGATAACCGCGGCGGCAAGGAAAGGTCAAAAAAGGACGGCTTCAAGGACCAGAGAAGAAGACAGCCCTCCGACCAAAAGCCCCGTGAAAAGGCTGCAAAGCCTGCTTTTGGCGGCGCAGTATTTTTAGGCAACAGCTTAAAAAATCAAAAGACTGACGAAGAATAATTCCTTCAAAAAAATCCCCTTGATACTTTTCACCAAGGGGATAAATTTTTAACTTTTTAGTTAATAAACGGCTTATACAAGCACACTTGCCCGTTTTCTTCACTTTTTTATCAAAAGGGGGCAAGTATCAAGGTTTGTTGGGTGCCGACCTATCAGGACAAATGGGGGATATCGATTAAAAGTATATGATAACAAATATAAATATTATATGTAATTTAGGTGCGGCTGTGTCTTATATTGTAAGTATTTTTGCGGTTATTTATACTTTTATAGATATGCCCAAAAGGCTGGAAAGGGAGCTAAAATATCAGTCAATAAACCTTGATGAAGTTGAACTTTCAGCCCTTTATAAAAGGCTTTACAACAACCGCGTTATCAGGCTTTTTATCACTATATTTACTTGCTTTGTTGTGTCCGCGGTTTTTTATATAATAAACAAAACGCCCTTTGTTGGGTATGAAGGATTGATTACCGCAAGTATATGTTCAGGTATAGTGTTCACAACATTATTTTTATGTTTTATAGTGGAGTATAAAGCAAAATTAATAAATAAGTATGAAATAACCTTCGGCGGACAAAAGCCCGGGAGGGATAATAAGGTTTTTTACAGGATATCAATGATTTTTTTATTGATACCTGCATTTTTAGGGCTGCATACCCTGATGTTGACATACAATTTTATATTTTTGTTGATACAATAACAATCACTTTAAACGTTGGATTTTCAGACAAAAAGGAGCTTTATGATAACAAATATTATTTACGTCGTGGTGGGTTGTATTAGCTACACGACAAGCTTTGCCCTTCTTGTTCACTTTCTTAAATTGGTGCCAAAGCGCCTTGACAAGGTTATGGAGGAGGCCAAAAAACCGTTTATTACCGAAGAAGATCGTATAAACAAAGAGTCAAACGCTTACGGCTTTACTTTGTTTACGGGCTGTATGCTGTCTTTCGTATCGGGGTTTTTAAACCATCTTTGTTGTTATTTCAACCAAAGCAATATGTTTTTTAACTTAAAATTATTGCTTGCAGCTATTATTGTCGGGTCGGCGTTTTTTATAGGCGCAATTATATATATGGACTTTTTTTATTACACGCAGATAAAAAAGAAGTACCCCTTGGTGATTTTTGCTTCTACAACCAAAAATTATTTTGCAAAAAAATTATCGTGGAGAAATATTATCACTGCTTTATCGGTTTATTGGTTATGGAACGCTATTCATTTGGGGTATTTATTTTACGGGACGGTAATGCTGTTTTTATAAAAAATAACGGCTTTTAACGGCAGGGGACGGTATAGCTGACCTTATTCCGTTCGGGCTTGATTTTACAAAAAAACATAAAAAAGAGAGAGAACGTTTTGCTTTCAGGCAAAATATTCTCTCTTTTTATATACAGTTTGGATTTATTTCATTTAAAAGAGGGGATTATTCTTCGTCCTCGTCTTCAAAGGTTTCTTCCATATAGGTTTCGTAAGCTGTCTTGTCGTTTTCGGTTACAACGCCGATTCTTGTGTTAACAAAGCTTACGATATTTTCTTCAACGGTAAAGTCGTAAAGGTCGTATTTTGCTTCCTTTTCGTCCTCGGTAAGCTCTTCGGTTACAAGGGCGGTTGCATAAACGTAGCCGTAGAAGGGTTCGTCGCTGACAGCGGCAAGCATAAAGCCGTTTACGATTTCGGGGTTGTGCCAGGTAGAAGTCGTCTTAAGGGCAACGTAGGTAACCTGTGTTGCGGTTGCGGTGCCGTTTAAAAGGGCTTCAAGCTCTACCCTGTAATAGTAGTTGTCAGAGTTGGTCATATATACGTAGCCGCCTTCGTAGAAAGCAACGGTGAGGGCAGAAACTGTTTCAACGACCTTTTTGTCGCTGATAAGCTGCTGGTGACCGAAGGTTTCGGGGTTAGCTGCGTCGGTATAGTTGTAACGGATAAAGCCGTAGGTTGCGTCGTGGTATACGATGCAGTCAAAGTCTGCAAAGTATGACTTGGAATCAAATATAATGCTTGCGTCGGTGGTGCTGTTGTTAAGTAAAACTGCTTTAGCGTAGTTTTGTGCAGCGTCTTCACCAAGGTCAGCCTTCTTTACGCCAAGGTAACGGGTGATGTTGCTTACGGAAGTATCAACGTAGGTTTCTGAGAAGAAAAGGTTTGCGCCCGTGTCCTTGATAAGACTGAAGGTTACGCCCTGGGTACCCATATCGCCGCTTAAAACAAGTGCGTCGCCCGTGCCGTCAAAGTTGAACTTTTTAACGTTGTGGAAGGCTTCGTCCTCGTCTAAAACTTCGTCGTGGGCAACTTCTACGTAGTAGCAGTAGTCAGCAGTTAAATCCTCGGGGAAGAGGTAGCTTGTTATCTTGGATGATTTAGCAACTTCCTTACCGGTTGCTGCGTCGTAGCTTACTAAAAGGTTGTCGCCGTCAACGGTTTCGTTGGTTACAAGGTAAACCTTTTCGCCGCTTTCAACAAATCTGTAGGCAACGTTAAGTGCGTCAGCCGTGTGGATAACTTTGGTATCGGTGCCGTCAAGCTTGGTTCTGATAAAAGCAAGGTTGGTGTTTAAAACCTCACCGGCCTTGTTCTTTTCGTTGCTGGGGGAGGTGTAATATACGTAGTCGCCAAAGATATAAAAGCCTTTATCTTGAGTTGCGTCGGAATATACAAGCTTTGGTACAACGATCTGGCTTACGGCGTTTTCGTTGCCAAGGTCTGCTAATTTCGTTCTTACAAGGGCGCCCTTGACGGGTGTGCCGAAGCCGTTTTCAGCCGTGTTTAACTCTACGCCGTTAACGTAGTAAACCCAGTCGCCTTTAACGACTGCAAAGCCGCCGTTAGAGGATACTTCGCCGGAATAATCGGTAACCTCAGACTTCCAACCGGTGCCACAGGCAGTCATTGCAAAAATTGAAATAACCGCTAAAACCAAACATAATAACTTTTTCATCTATTACTCCTTTTCTGTTAACCGCCTCAAGGGTATTTTTTTTGAGGGGCAGTAATATAATTTACCATAACCTTTTGCGAGTTTTCTGGCCGGTAGTTTAGGCCATATCGCACGGTTTAATTAAATCGGTATTGTTAATTATATACTAAAATAATAAAATAATCAATAATTTTACGGCAATTTTCTTTATAAAAGAGTAAATTATTGAATATTCCGGGTGATATTTGCCGCGGCGTACGGCTTTCAGCCTCATTTTGGCGGGGCAGGCGGCAGTCCTTGATTTTTTACGGCTTTTTTTAGGGCAGGTGGCTTTATGAACGATAATATATTAAACTTAATATCAAAGCTTGTGGAGGGGGTTTTTCTAAAGCCCCGTGAAGGGGATAAAAATCAACAAAAACCCGTCTATAAGCCGATTAACGCCCCTTTTAATGAAAAGCAGGGGCAAAAACCCCGTGAAGGTGGCGGCCTTTCGCCCAAGCAAAGCCTTATTGAAATGCTTCGGCGCCACGACGCCCTTTCAAAAAAGATCGACGGCAGGGATTAAGCCTGCCGCCGTTTTTTTGCCTTAAGCCATAAATTTATCAAAAAATAAGCCTATAAGCCGATTATCGCATATTTTTAAGTAAAAAACACCCCTTGGCAGGCTGTTGCCAAGGGGTAATATTATATTTAGCCAAGTCTTTTCTTAAGATCGGCAAGCTTTTCTTCAAGCTCTTTAGGGAGTCTGTCGCCAAATTGGGCGTAGAATTCTTCAATTCCCTTAGCTTCCTCGATCCAGGTTTCACGGTCAACGGTTAAAAGCTCTTCAACGGTTTCCTCGGTGATGAAAAGGCCTTCAATATTGATATCCTTTGCGTAGGGGACGTAGCCGATTGGGACTTCTCTTGCGTCAACCTTGTTTTCGCAACGGTCAAGGATCCAGAGAAGAACGCGAAGGTTATCGCCAAAGCCCGGCCAGATGAAGTGGCCGTCGTCGTCCGTTCTGAACCAGTTTACGTTAAAGATCTTGGGCTTGTTTGCTATCTTGTCGCCCATTTCGATCCAATGTGCGAAATAGTCTGCCATGTTGTAGCCTACGAAGGGTCTCATTGCCATGGGGTCACGCCTTACAACGCCAACTGCGCCGGTTGCGGCTGCGGTGGTTTCACTTGCCATTGCAGACCCTACGAAAACGCCGCTGTTCCAATCCCTTGCTTCGTATACGAGGGGTGCGGTCTTAGCGCGCCTGCCGCCAAAGATTATTGCCGAAAGGGGAACGCCGTTGGGTGCTTCAAACTGGTCGGAAAGGCAGGGGCAGTTTACGGTGGGGGCAGTAAATCTTGAGTTGGGGTGTGCGCCGTAGGTTGACTTGTCAGCCTTTACGTAGGTAGCGGGATCCCACTTTTCACCGCGCCAGTTGATTGCGTTGGTGGGTGCAGGGGTGTCCATACCCTCCCACCAGACGGTGTTGGTGTCAAGGTCGTGTACTACGTTGGTGAAGATGGAGTTCTTCTTTGTGGAAAGAAGGGCGTTGGGGTTGGACTTCATATTGGTGCCGGGTGCAACGCCAAAGAAGCCGTTTTCCGGGTTGATGGCCCAAAGTCTGCCGTCGTCGCCAACTCTTATCCAAGCGATGTCGTCGCCGACGCACCAAACCTTATAGCCCTTTTCCCTGTAAAGTTCGGGTGGGATAAGCATTGCAAGGTTTGTCTTGCCGCAGGCCGATGGGAAGGCTGCCGCAACGTATTTTATTTCGCCCTGGGGGTTTTCAACGCCTAAGATAAGCATATGCTCTGCCATCCAGCCCTCGTTTTTGCCAAGGTAGGATGCAATTCTCAAAGCGAAGCACTTTTTGCCGAGAAGAACGTTTCCGCCGTAGCCCGAGTTAACCGACCAGATGGTGTTGTCTTCGGGGAAGTGTGCGATATACCTCTGCTCCTCGTCAAGGTCTGCCTTTGCGTGGAGGCCGCGTACAAAATCGGGGCTGTCGCCTAAAGCTTCTAAAACGGCGTTGCCGACGCGGGTCATGATGTTCATGGATAAAACGACGTAAATGGAGTCTGTTATCTCAATGCCGATCTTTGAAAATTTGGAGCCGACTGCGCCCATTGAATAAGGTATAACGTACATGGTCCTGCCCTTCATGCAGCCGTCAAAGATCTTGCCGATCTTGGAGTAAGCTTCACTTGGTGCCATCCAGTTGTTTATGGGGCCGGCGTCCTCTTTGTTGGTGCAGCAGATAAAGGTTCTGCCTTCAACCCTTGCCACGTCGTTGATGGCGCTGCGGTGAAGGTAGCAGCCGGGTAAAAGCTCCTCGTTAAGCTTGATCATTTCGCCCGTTTCACAGGCTTCCTTTCTCAGCTTTTCGTAAAGGGCCTCCTCCCCGGTGATCCAGATCACGCTGTCGGGCTTGCAAAGGGCCTTGCTGTCTTCAACAAATTTCAAAACGGCTTTGTTATTGGTCATAAAAAATATTCCTCCCGAATATTAAAGATAAAATTAGTATTTTCAAGGTGTCGGGCGCAAAACTGCGCCAATCTCCACCAAATATATTTTACCACCAAATTTGGCAGTTGTAAATAGCAAAATTAAAATTTTCTTTACATTTTTTATGTTATTTTCAGTCATTTTCGGCTTTTTATGCGGAAGGCGTTAAAAATTCCGCCCAAAAAAGGGCAAAAAAAGACAAAACCGCTTATTTTGCGCCCCAAAGGCTGAGGTACAATCATATACGGCTTTAACGGCGGCATAAAATGAACAAGGAAGTTTATTTTATGTACCGAAAAAAGACTTACCCCCTTACCCTTGACGGGGGCAGGCCCCTGGCCGTTGTAAGACTCAGCCCCCAAAAGGGCTGTATTTTGGGTGAAGCTTCCCTTGTGGATAAGACGCCCACAGAGGGGCTTAAGATAGTCGTTTACGACGGAGAGGGCTTTTATTGGACGGCTCTTTTGCAGGAGTTCACCGTGGATGGGAAATTCACCGAGGAGCTTTCCGTCGCTCTCTATCGGGGGGATGATATCCTTTGCGCCGCAGGTAAGTTTAGGGGTGTGTTTAAAAGGTCCTTTGCCGAGGTGGTCGGGGAAAACGCAGGGCATGGCAACCGTACCTATCCCGCGGGGGCTGAGGCCGTGGCCCCATACGACGACGAGCAGATCGCCGAGGAAAATTATTACGAAGGCTATTACCAAAATTGTTGCATAAAGGAGGAGGCTTTAAGTGAAGAGGATAACCCTTTTGAGGATGCTTGCCTTAAAAAAATCCGCCCTGAGGCTTTCCAAAAAGAGGAAAAACCGCGCCCATCTTACCAGGATGCGCCGTGCCTTTACCCTGCAGAAAAGTCGTTTGATAAGGTCTTTGGATACGGCCCCTGCGCCACAGGGGGCCTGCCAGTATCTTATAAGGCTTCGCAAGGGGAAAAAAGAGCAGACCGGGTAAGCATATACGCCCTTATGTCGTCGGGCGAGCGATTTTTCGGCCTTGAAAAAACCATTGCTTTTTCAAGGTTTTATAAGATATCCGTCAAGGAAAGATTTTATCTTTTCGGCATTGTTGAAACCGATGGGGCACCCTTATTTTTGTATGCCGTGCCCGCAAGGCTTGGTGAAAGGATAAAGGGCTTTGAAAAGGGCTTTTTTATCCCCGGATCATTTTTTGACCGGGAGGAGGGCTTTTACTGTCTTGTGCAGCGGCGGGATAAGGGCTAAAGCGGGCGGTCAATCGGTCAAAACGAAAAAATGACCACAATATATTGTGGGTATAAAAAATCCGCGGCAGAAAAGAGGAAAAAAAGCCTAAAACTTCAATAAAAAACAGTAAAAAAAGCCGAAAAATGCTTGACTTAAATATAATAATAAGTTAAAATGTGTTAGTCGTCTGATTTGGACGAGGTTTTTTCATGCGAATTAGCCCCTTGCACCAAAAGCCTTCGCCATATTAAGCGCAAATAAATTTTTCGGAGAAATTATCATATGAAATCATATATGGCAAACCCTGCCACTGTTGAGAGAAAATGGTACGTTGTTGATGCCGCAGGTATTCCTTTAGGCAGAGTAGCATCTCAGGTTGCAGCGGTTTTAAGAGGCAAACACAAACCAACGTTTACACCAAACGTTGACTGCGGTGACTTCGTTATCGTAGTAAACACCGATAAGGTCGTTCTTACCGGCAAGAAGTTAGAGCAGAAGCTTTATACCTACCACACCGGTTACGTCGGTGGCTTAAAGCAGATCCCTTATTCAGAGATCATGGCTAAAAAGTCAGACGTTGCCGTTTACGAAGCTGTAAAGGGTATGCTTCCCAAAAACACACTCGGCAAAAAGATGCTTAAAAAGTTACGCGTTTACAAGGGCGCTGAACACAAGCAGCAGGCTCAACAACCCGTTGAACTTAAGATCGAGTATTAATAGGAGGGATCATTCATGGCTAAAGCAGCAAAGAAAAAAGTCCAGTTCTGGGGAACGGGCAGAAGAAAGAAAGCAGTTGCAAGAGTACGTCTTATTCCCGGCGGCAACGGCACTTATATAATCAACGGTAGATCTATTGACGAATACTGCGCACTTGACACAGTTAAGCTCGTTATCCGTCAACCCCTTACCTTAACCGAAAAGGAAGCAAATTACGACGTTTTCGTAAACGTTAACGGCGGCGGCTTCACAGGTCAGGCAGGCGCAATCCGTCACGGTATCGCACGCGCACTTGTCGTTGCAGAACCTGAACTCCGTACCATCGTTAAGAAAGCAGGTTACTTAACACGTGACCCACGTATGAAGGAAAGAAAGAAGTACGGCTTAAAGAAAGCTCGTCGTGCTCCTCAGTTCTCAAAGAGATAATCACCCATTTTGGGTTTTTCAAAAAAAAGCACTCACATTGTGGGTGCTTTTTTCATGCTGAAATATCGTTAATACGTCGCATATTTATTTTTCATTATCCAAAGGGCAGGGTAAGATCAAAAAAGATTTTAAGCCGAAAGAAAAACCGTGGCAAAAAAGCCGCGGTTTTTTTTATTGACAATTTTTTTAAAAAAACATTTAAAAATGGCAGAGAGTCTTGAAATCGCCTTTTTTAAAAGTGTATAATGATGTCAACGCTTGGGGAAATTTTTAAAAAAAGGAGTGATTATTTTCAAAGAGAGCAGTACACGGACAAGCCATATGGTCCACAAAAGCAAAACTAAAAACCACTTACGTTAAAGGGTAACCTCAAAAATTGAGGTTGCCCTTTAAAATACCGTTTTATCAATAAAAGTCCGTCTATAAGCCGTTTAATTGTGGTTTTTAGTGGATTTATTAATCAAAAAACGGTATTCACGCTAAAAGAAGTCAAAGGAGGAAAAAAGATGAACTTAAAAAAAGAAAGGGTTTTGATAAATTATGATTACCTAACGAAAAAGGTTTTAGACGTAAAACCGTATTACGGTGACGGAAAGGGAGTATCGTATTTCGTTGACGATTCGGATTTTTTAAAAAAGGCTGAAGCCCGAGGTATGGACGTATTTTTCATCGGTAAAAAGTTTATTGAAAGACCCAAAAAGGAGGATTATTTTACAAAGCAAGAAGTTTACGTGGCGGAGATAAAAAGGTTAAAAGCCCTTGAAAGGGTCGCCCTCACCAATTACATAAAAAGCGGTTATGACGTTGGGAACAAAAAAAATCTTATGGAAATTTCCGCACAAAAGGCTCAAGTGAGCGCCTGCTTGAAAGCCTTGCGTGAGGAAAGGGCCTATCGTATTGAAAAAAGGATAAAGGCAAGGCTGAAGCGTACAAATTTTAAATATTACGCATCAATTTGCCTCATCATCCGAAATGATCACGAATATCTGGAGGAGTGGCTAAACTGGCACGTAGGGCAGGGCGTAGAGCATTTTTATATTTATGATCACGCAAGCGAGCCAAGCATTAAGGAGTTTGCAAAAGCTTTGCCGGACGGCCTGCAGGAAAGGCTAACCATAATAGATTTTTCCCAAAGCCATGATTTTGCCCAGCACGATGCGTACAATCACTGTCTGAAAAAATTCGGACGGGAAAGCCGTTGGATAGGGTACGTGGACTCCGACGAGATGGTAAGGGTTGTCGATGGCACGGATCTGAAGACCTTTTTAAAGGACTTTGAAGACAACGCCGGGCTTTTTATCGGTTGGAAAACTTACGGTGCCAACGGCCAAAGGTACAAGTCAGATTTACCCGTGCGCGAAAGGTTCCCCACCGAAAGTAAGTCAACCAACCAGCAGGGATTGGGCAAGGTTTTCGTTCAGCCATACTATATGCGGCAAATGCTGACCCACAACGGATATACCGTTGACGGATACAGCGTCGTGGACGAAAACAAGGCCCCCGTAGAAGACGGCGGTGCCTGGCAAAAAGGGCTCACCACCGACAAGATATGTATTGATCATTATTACACGAAGTCCTATGAAGAATGGCTTGCCAAAATTTCAAGGGGGACGTGCGATCCGTATTTTAATCGTCGGTATGAAGAATTTTTTCTTTTTAATCCCGATCTTGCGTGGCTTAAGGAGGAATCCTATCCCGTGCAGGTTTACGAAGCCCACGCAAGATCCCACAAGCAATCCTCAGCACCAAAAAGCTTAAAAAACAAACAAAAAATCAACAAAAAAAACGATAAGGAGAAAAATTAAAATGAGTACAGAAAACACACAGGTATTAACAAAAACAAAAATTGCAGACAGCACGTGGTTCTCATTTAAGAACTATAAGCAAGAGTCGAACGAGGACGGCACGTTAAAAACTTATTGGTTAGAAACCGACGAGTATGACGATATTGCCGTGAAAAACTCTGACAGCGAAGACCGTTTTGAGATCAAGTCAGTTATCACTATTAATAAAAGCATTTTCAGCGTACCCCTCGAAAAGATAATCTCTATCTATTTAAGGGTTTTTCCTAAAGAAGGAGGATCTTTTTTCGCAAACGGTGAGACGTGCTATTATGGGGCATATACTAACGCAGATATTGACTTGTCAGCCATGCTACCCACGTCAACGACAGCGCAAAATATAAATATAGAGCTGACAGCTAACGGCGGAAATCTTTTTTTGATAAATGCCAGCGGCGAAAATGCTCCTGTTTTTGAAATGATTTATTACGAAGATGGCGAGCTTATTACTCAATCAATTGAGGTTTGCACGCCGCCAAAATACAGACATTATCTTGACGGTGAAAGATTTAATCCCCACGGTATGACGATAAACGTAAATTACACTAACGGTGGCCACCAAACGTTTGCGGATGGTTTTACTTACTCGCCCGAAATTTTAAGATATGGCGACGAAGCAGTGACTATTTCATACGATGAAAAAACTTGCACGCAAGAGGTTACCGTCCTAGAAGATAGCTTTATGGCAATGACTTGCAAAAGTGAGGGGGAATACGGTGACAATCCAAAAGTAAATTTATCTACAGGAAGATTGACGTATACCTTGCCTTGCATGAGCGTAGGGGCAAATGACAGGGCAATTGACGTAACAGCCATTTATAGCACGATTAGTGAAGACTTTTGTGAGTCCTTGTCTAAAATGCCAAGAGGATGGAAGCTTAACGTACAGCAGTTTGTTAAAAAACAGGGTCAAACTTACACTTACATGGACGGCAATGGTTACTTACATCAGTTTAAGCTTTATGATAGCAATGAGGGGCTTTATCACGATTGCGACGGCATTGGGCTTGTGTTAAAGGAAAAATCCAATGGGGTAGAAATTATTGATGAAAGCAACAACAAGCTGACTTTTAACAGTAACGGCTGTATTACGGATATAGTTGCCGGCATCAACGGTGACGTACATAAGGTATTTTCTTATGACGGCGACAAGCTTGTTCGCATTTTTGATGCAAGAAGTCAATATAACAATGAAGACGGATATAACGAAAGCTTGCTTTTTACGTACACAGAGCAGGGCAATATTGACGAAGTAAAAGCTTGCAAAGGCTCGTCCTGTATAAAGACGACAAAATTTGTTTATAGTGGCAATACTTTAATTAGGCTTGAAACAAAAGTCGGTACGTCGGTTATTCAACGTTACGGCCTTTCATATGACGAAAAAGAGCTTTTAAAAGCTGTCACCGAAATTAACGGAATAAACGTTATATTAATTAATTATGACGACGATTGTCGTGTAAAAGAAATCCAGTACGCAAAACAGTGTTATGCGGGCGCATACGAGCCTAATTATAAGGTTGTAGACACTTTAAGGTTTGACTACAACATGATTGGCGAAACAGAGTGGGTGTTAAGCACGGTTGTTACAAATAAAAACAACGTTTCAATCATATATTATTTAAACCGTAAAAATAAAATTATCAGCAGCTTTGAAGCTGTTAAAAACGCCGAAGGGCAAATAATTGGTCTAAAGGATTTATCTGTGGGATCCACAAAGACCCTTGCCGGTGCCGGCGGAAGCGTTTTATTTAACGAGGAACCTTGTGCTTTAGGTTCTTACGGTCAATACATATACGACGTCCCGGATGAATTCATTTTGTGGCGTGACGATACGGAAAAAGCAAATAAATATTACGGTTGTTCGTTTTATTTGAAGCATAAGGAGATTTGCGAAAGGTTAAAGCTTACGGCAAAATATAAGTTTGCCCTGAACGGTGAAACTTGTCAGGAACAAACGGCCTCTGTTTTTGTTGATGGTACCGCCTGCGACGCATGGCAAAAGGTTGGGATCGTATTATCTTTACCTGAAGTCGAAGATGAGAAAGACGTCGTTACGCTTGAGGAATTAAAAATTAATATTGTAAATTTAAACAACTTTATTGTTCAACAGATTGAATTGAGCCCCCTCAATTTTGCGCCGACGGCAAAGAGTGATCTTTTGGTTTCAGCTGGCGACGGCCAAATTTATTTTACACAAATTAACAAAATCACATTGACAAAGGCCGATAATAGTGATACCATAATAATTGAAAACAACAAAGATACTTATCACTATTTTACCGAGCAAGATTTGTTAAGAACGGTATTAAACAAAATGCGTAATTCATATGCTGTAAACGACGTTGAATGCTTTGACGTTATTTGCAACAACGGTAAAAAGCGCATTTCAAAGGTAAAGGAATTAACCTTCACCGTCAACGGTGCCGACAACCTTGCTTACGCGTTGCCACTAACCTTTACAAACAAATTTGTTTCACAAAACGGATATAACGTCACCGAGCAAAGAACGATTTTTGGCGCAGACGGTATTATCCTTGAAAAAGCCGTTTCAGCAGTAAATAATCATTCCAGTTTAAGTCAGTCAAGGGTCAATTACTTCGGTCAAACCCTTTCGGAAACGGACGAATACGGCGTAACCAAGGAATATACCTACGACGGCAGCGGCAACCTTGTACAATCAGTTTTATTGGGACGCAACGCATATGGCGAACGCGAAGGCCGCATGGTATGCGCTGTATCGACCTATGATGAAGACGGTTATCTTGAAAGCGAATCCGACGGCATTAACACCATAGTGTACGAGTATAACAAGCCTTTTAACGTAATCGCCAAAGAAAGCTTAACTGTCGGTGGAATTGTTCATGAAAAGCTTTACGAATACAACCGCGTTGGCAGGCTTTTATCCGTTACCTTAAAGGTAAACGGTGTAGTCAAGGCACGTAACGAAATTACCTACGACAAGGGCCTTGTGCGCACGGTAACTGACGGCTACGTCAAATATGGCATTATTCACGATCATGAAGGCAACTCGGCCACGTACACAGTTTTTAACGGCGAAGAGGAAGTCCCCGTTCAGATTCAAACAGAGGTCTTCGACGAAGAATCCGCTACGACTAAAATTGAAACCAGATATATTAAGGACGGGATGTCGGAAGACGTGGTTTCAGCCGTTTACGACTTATATGGAAGGATGCACGGCTTACATTACGGTTCACTTGCAGGCAATAGCTTAAGCGGATCGAATGACGTAACTTATACATACGCAAATCTTGGCGGAGCAAGTCAGCTTGCCCAGCCGTTGTTAACCGTAACGGACACACATAACGACAAGCAGTATATATACCAATTTGATTACGACGGAAACGTTAAAAAATGTGTAAGAGAAGATATTACCTCATCAACGTCGTTCGGTTTTATTATCAAAAATGAAAACAGCGGTACCGTATATACAACGTCCCCCTTTGATAAATCGCAGTCACATACTTGCTATGACGAAAACGTTTTATCAAATCCAAGGATAACCGGTGTTGAAAAATATTTTGGCAACGCCCCCGATAGGGTGTTGTCCAAGATAGAATGTCTGTCTACCGAATATACTTATAATCCTTTAGGGCTTCTTGCGACCAAAAGGATATGCTGTGGCCGCGGCAGCACCTATGTTTACACCTACGATACCGATGGCAACGGAAATACACTTCTACGCTTTAAAAAGGTAAGGTATTCACTCGACCCAGATAATTTCAGCGAAAGAGAATACACTTACGACGAAAGGGGTAATATTTTAACGCAAAAGGTGACCTCTACGTCATATTACGACGATCCTACGTTAGGTAACTACAGCATGTATTATACCTATGACCAAAATAACCGTTTGGTCAGCGAGGTGAAAAAGCTTACCGGTAGCGAAGGGGAAGTAACTTTATGGCAAAAAACCTACGCCTACGACCAGTCGGGCAGATTGTCAACGGTTGTTGAAAATGACGGCAACGGTAACGTAATGACCTGCTATCTCTACGACAGCGCCGGCAGGGTAGTAAAGGCAACCGTAGGCAATCAGGAGGTAAATTATACCTACGACGTCGCCGGCAACCTTTTATCCGCAACGGGCGATACAGATAAGCCCTTCAGCTGCGCTTGGTCAAAGGGCGGTCTTTTGACCGGGGTGACCGTCAACGGCGTCACAACAAGCTACGCTTACGATCACCAAAATATCCGCATCGGCAAAACCGGCACCACGGATAAAAATTATTTCGTGGACGGAACAAAGATCATTGCCGAAAATATCGGCACAACCCAAAGGCTGGTTTATTTTTACGATGGGGACAGTCTTGTTGGCTTTAAGCTTCACGACGGGACTGACTTGATTTATCCAAAAGCCACCCTGGAAGATGGGTACTGCTACCAATATGTCCGTGACGAACAAAACAACGTCATTGGCCTTACCGACTGTGTCGGTATCCTTGTTGCCCGATATGAGTACGACGCCTGGGGTAATCATAAAGTGCTTGATGCAAACGGTGTGGTAAATGCCGATCCCAACTTTATTGGCAACCTTAACCCGTTTAGATACAGGGGATATTACTACGACGTTGAAACGGGCCTTTACTACTGCAATGCAAGGTATTACAGTCCTCTGCTTCGCCGTTGGATCTCACCCGATGCCTTTTCATATTTAGATCCCAAAACATTTTGCGGTATTGATCTTTACTGCTACTGCAAAAACAACCCAATTATGTATTCGGACCATAGTGGCAGGATTGCAATTAGCATAATAATTTCTGCGATAATAGGGGCGATTTTAGGCGGAACATACGGTGCAGTCCAAGCGCATCAAAACGGTCAAAATATATTTGGTGGCATATTATTGGGTGCGCTGATTGGTGGTATTTCTGGAGTGATTACATCTGTTAAACATATATCGATATTAGCATTATTGAGTCTGACGTTTAGCGTAGGTGCGGTTGGGGATATAGCATCACAAATAATATTGGATGAAAAATCTTGGAAAGAGATAAACCTTAAAACCGTTTTTGTATCGGGCGCTATGAGTGCTTTCTTGTCTTTAATCGGACGAGGTTTATTTTTGATAGATAAATACGCTAAATTAAAGGTAACGGAAAGCGTGATATTTGGCTTAATTATGAACAGTCCTCTTACTGCTGCTAATATGGCGGTTAATGTTTATGTGTCCAGAACAAATGAGTACACAATAAATGATTTATTTGAATTTATTGGTAATTTATTCAATACCGTTCTTGATATATTCTGCAATTAAAAAAGTAAACAACAAGATGATTTATTTAAAACCAGATAAAAAAAGCATTCATAGTTTGATATTTATATTGATAGTGACTTCATTGCCATATATAGGATTTTTGCTTATTGCAGCGACTATAGATGGCGTGGATTGGAAGGAAAGGATCGCGATCATAGCGGTGGCCTTATTTTTCATCATCATAATTTATTTATGGTATGTTTATGAACTAATGAAAACTATTGAATGGTTTGAGTTTTATGAAGAGTCTATTGTTGTAAAAAACTTTTTGGGCGTAAAAAATATTGTGTATATAAAAGATATTGTTGATATTAAAGAGGAAAGATTAAGTTACCTCTTTAAGGACTTAGAACAAGATTTTTATATGCTTATAGATAATCGGCCTATGGGCAATGAATTTGATCATATATCGCTGACCAACAACAAAAAATATTGCGTTCGGATATATAAATGCGATTTATCTATAGAGATGGTAAATAAAATTATGGATATGATAAATCAAAAACAATCTGCAGGTGAATCTTAATATTTTTTTACTAACATAACATTTCGGGTGTTTTTGTTACAGGATAGATGATGTCTTTGTTTTTTGTAAATAAGGAGGCTAAAATATGTTTTATTTAGAGCCAGACAAAAAATTTGTTAAGGTAAAAGTTATTAGATTCTTTTTGTCCCTAATACTTCCGTTGGCTTTGATGATCTGTTGGCGCGATATTATTGTGACTATATGTGTATTGTTGGTATATGTGTTTTTGATTAGAAGGGTTTGCGCTCTAAAAAATCTGATAGATCGCGAATGGGTTGAGTTCTTCGATAACGTAATTATTGTCAGAAGTGCCCTATGTGTAAAAAATATTGTTTATATCAAGGATATTGTTTCAATTGAAGAAAAAAAGCTGAGATATGATCAGATCATCGGTCAAGATTTTTACATTTTTATCGACGATAGACCAAAAGCAAATAGATTTGGTCATGTATCGGCATTTAACAATAAGCATTATTGTGTAAAGGTGTATAAGAACGATTTTTCGACAGAGATGGTAAATAAGATAAAAAACAATATGATTAAAAATTAAAAACAAAAGGCCTATATGTCCGATAACGGGCATATAGGCCTACTTTTTTATATTTTTGTTTTGCCTGTATTGCTTTTCTTTTCTGTCCCCGTTGACAACTGCCGCGGACAGTGGTATAATTTGGGGGATAATAAAGCAAAGAAGGTATATTATGGATAAAAAGCTTAAGATAAGGCTTGTGGCGATTGGGGTTGCCCTGTGCCTTGGGCTTGTGACGATGGGTTTTTTCAGCGGAATATTTGCCTTTTGGACAAAAGGATACGATCTGTTTTTTGACAGCAGTCAATATATAAAGAAAACTGTCTTTTTAAATGAGGAGGTCACCCTTGTTTTAGGTGGCGATACCGTAAGCCAAGGGCTGAAAAGCCCCGCAAGCGACAAAAGCGCCACGCTCAAGGTGAGGGCGACGGTGGACGGCGGACTTATTAAGGTTACCTTTTATCACGATTATTCCCTTAAGGGCGGTGTTATGTTTACGGCAGGGGGCCTTGCCAAAACCGACGGATCGGGCGCCCGTGAGGAGGCTTTTGCGCCGCCTACGCTTACTTGCGAGGATTACGGAGAGGAGCTTTTATTAATGGGCGTAAGATTTTACCGCGACCGCACGGAATACCTTTACGACGGGGGAGGGCTTATCCCGGGGGCAGAGGTTATCCTGTCGGGGGTGGTCGTTTATGATTTTGAAAAAAGATAAAAGCATTTTGCGGGGGGGCTGCCCCCGCTTTTTTTGTTGATTTTTTGGGGAGCGTTCAAAATTCGTTCAAAATTTAATTCAAAATTCGTTCAAAATTCGACAAAGTTTAAGTGCGGCAAAATATGTGGTTTAAAGCCGAAAAATGTCGATTTTATTAGAGGGTGAAATGTGTTTCGACAAAAATATTCAAAATTCGTTCAAAATTCGTTCAAAATTCAATTCAAAATTTATTGTGTTTTTAAGTGGGATGTGATATACTCTCACTATAAATAATTTCAGGAAGTTTTTTTGATGGCACATCGCACGGTTTTACTTATTGGAGAAAATCAAAACGACGTTGAAGAAATAAAAAGTGTATTGCCCTCGGATAAGTACGAAATCGTCGGTGAAACGACCGATGGCGAAAGGGGTTTGGATATTTTAAAGGAGCTTTCACCCGACCTTGTGGTGACGGGTATGGTACTGACGGGTGCGGACGGGCTGGAGGTTATTTCCCGCGCCGGCGGAAAGGTCCTTGTTTTAAGCGCAATCTCCCACGAGGAGATAGTCCGTCGTGCCATGGGTGCGGGGGCGAGCTATTATCTTACAAAGCCCCTTAAAAAAGATGTGCTTTTATCCCGTATCGACGATATTTTTTCGGGCGCGGAGGGGTTTGACAGGCAAGGGCGGTCCTTGGAGGAACGCATCAGCCGCATTTTCCTTTCGGTGGGCATACCGCCCCACATCAAGGGGTATTTTTACCTGCGTGAGGGGGTGAAGATTGCGGTTGCCGACCCGATGGTGGTCAACAGCATTACCAAAAAGCTTTATCCCATGATCGGCGACAAGTACGAAACCACCCCGTCCAAGGTGGAAAGGGCCATTCGCCACGCCATTGAGGTGGCCTGGAACAGAAATCGCACAGATACAATAAATTCCGTCTTTGGCGTAAGGGCTTACGTGGGCAACGAAAAGCCTACCAATGGGGAGTTTATTGCCCTCGTTGCGGATAAAATGATCCTTGAAAATAATCGGGCGTAGGGGCCTTATTTGGGTGCATTGGATCTGAAAAATCAAATTTAATACAAGTTTTTTGTCGGCTTGCATATAATGCAGAGAGGGGCCTTGGTGCCTTATCTCTGCATTTGTTTGTTACGGGCCGTTTTTTTGGCGCAGGATGCGGCCGTTAAAGGGGAGCGGGTGACTTATTTTTGCAGCCTTCGGACGGTTGGCCATCAGGCCGAAAAGAGGCGATAACGGGCTTATGGGCTGACTTTTTTTGGGGGATGCTGAAAAAGCGTGGGCTTTGATCGTGAAGGCGTGCGTTTTTAAAATCAGGCAAAAAAGCCTTTGGGCGTGAACGGCGGGGCGCAGCTAAAAAGGGGCGTTTTGCCCAATAGCATACGGAAAAATAACGGTTTTTTTGTGACGGACGGGTAAAAAGGCGGAAAAAAAACAAGTTTTGCCGTGAAATTTTAAAAAAAATTAAAAAAGTCGCATAAAAACAGTTTACAAATTAAAACAATATTACTATAATAATGCCACTTGAAATATTTAGGTAACCCTTTGGAGGCTTGTTTATGGCGAAATACAAACTTTGCCCAAGATGTGAGCTTAATTATATACTTGAAGATGAAGAATACTGCGGCGTTTGCAAGGCAGAGCTTAAAATCGGCCCCGGCCTTTTGTTTGCCGTTGACGACGAGGATGAGGATTCTATGGAAAAATTATGCCCCGTCTGCAGGCAGAATACCATTTTAGCTTCCGAGGACATGTGCGAAAGCTGTCGTGAAAAGTCCAAGTACGACACCGAAAGGGAAATAGACATGGATAAGGACGAGGAATGGAAGAAATACCTTGACGACGACGAGAAGGAAGACCTTATCAAGGCCGACGAGGAGGAAATCTCCTTAACCCAGCTGGAGCAGGAGGAAGCCGCCCAGATGTTCGAGGACGAGGAAGAGGAAGACTATATGGAAGAAGAAATCTCCTCCCCCGACGACGACTTTGAATACTTCCCCATTGACGAACGCGACTTTGAAGAGGATTATGACGAAGACGAGGAAGAAGAGGACGACGAGGCCGACGACTTTGACATTTAATTTTGACGTTTAATAAAAATTTGCGCACGAGGTATCTCCCGTGCGCTTTTTTCTTGAAAAAAACTGTGGGTTTTTATTAAAATAAAGGGATAATCGGCTTATTGCCCCATATTTTGTTTAAAAAGGCAAAATTTGGATATAATAATTTTATGATAAAATCGACCGGCAATATTGAAAGTGTAAAAAGGGCCATCGGCCTTTTGGCAGAAAAAAGGGTCAAGGTTACCCAAAACCTTGGCCGCAACAAAATGGCGTCTTACGTGGGGGAGGTCACAGGGGTCTACGGCGCGCTTTTTACCGTGCGACCCGAAAGCCCTTACCTTGGCAAAACAAGCTTTTCTTATTCGGAAATTTTAATGGGCAGCGTGATGATAAAAAAGCTTTAAGCTTTAGACTTTTTTAAAAAACAATCAAAAACCGACCTATAGCCCTACTTTTTTGCAAATTTTTTGTGTGCTGTGAAAAAATCTTATTAGATTAATAAAGACGGAATTTATTTCCGTCTTTATTTTATTATTGTTCTTAAAAATTGTTAGCATATATTTTTTTTATTGTTTGTAAATACTTTTGTGTTAAGTCGTCAATTATGCTATACTCGTATTGATACTTAATTTATTTCAAAAAATTAAGATACGTATTTAAGAAACACTGCATTGCGCTTTTTTTTGCAAAATGTTATCATGTTTTTGCAGGAGGTGCTGAAATGTTTTTTGAAGTTAGAGCAAAATGCGGGCATGTTGGGAGAAATAAATATTTACTGAAAGATTTTTATGTTCAATCGGAATCAGCGAAAGATGCGGCTTTGATTGTAAGGTATACTCCACGGGTCAAGCATCACCAGAAAGATGCGATTATTTATGTTAAACAAATAACCCGTGAAGAATACATAGCAGGTAAAATCAAACATAAAAATGATCAGTATTTTCATATTCACAACTCGTCAGAGCAAAAACGATTGTTACTTTACGGAATTACCGAAGAAAAAAAGTTGGCAATCAAAAAAAAGAGCAGAAGCAATTATCAATATAAAAAATGGAAAATATTAGAGTTTGAATTTAAAAAAATATTATTAGGTGGTTACTATGGATAAGAAGAGAATAGGTAATTTTTTAAGCGACTTGAGAAAAGAGAAGGGACTGACTCAAGAAAGCATGCCGGGAGTGTTTACAGAATTCCTTTCGGATAGCGTTAATGACTTTATTTCTAAAGAAACTGTGAGCAAATGGGAGAGAGGAGAGGCTTTACCGTCAATTGAAAATCTTCAAGCGTTGTCAAGATTTTATGGCGTTACTATGGATGAAATTTTAAACGGTGAAAGAGAACGTGAAGATGATTTCAGGTATAAGTATGAGTATTTTCCTTATGACACGGAATGGTCTCAGCGTGTAAAAAACAGGGAGACGTATTGGGCGCTTAAGGAGCAAGAAACGGCGATTGAGGCGAGGTTTAATCTACTTTTAGGTAAACTGGTAGATAATTCACTTTCCGTCAACGAAGAAAGGGAATTTGACTTTATATGTAAATATTTTTATGAAGTTAAAGATTTTTTGCCAGATAGCGAGATGTCCGCAATGTTGCCAGAAGAGCGTGTAGCGCATATAAAGAAAAAACCGTCAATCGCAGAGATAAAGTTCAAGATAAGAAAGCAAAGTGCGTTAATGCATAGGGCAAGTAAAGAAGAAAAAATATGGGAAGCATATAAAAATTTTGACTATCATTTTAAGATGGATTATATAGATGATTTATGCCAGGCGGTTATAAGTCGTGGTGATGAAAGAAGATTATGGATCAAACGCATTGAGGCATGTCCTGATTTTTATAAGGATATATTGTTGGTTTTTGTTCAGAAAAACGATGTTGTTCATGAAGATGGAGAAGAAGATAGCAATGTGTTTTTAAAGAAATTTAACATTATATACGATAAAGAAGACCTGACAAAAAAAGCCATTAAGCTGCTCATTGAGTGTGGTGCGCGCTTAAACGATATGTTATTGGGTTACATTGTGAATGATAAAGTAAAAAGAAATATTCTTGATTCATTGAAAAAAGGTTTTAATCAGTTTAAGGCGCCGATTAAAGCGTATATGTATAAAGACGGAAAAAAACTGCATTATCTAATAAAAAACACGAAAAAAAATCGTGAGATAAGTTGCTTCCCAACGCCATATGTCATAAAAGAGGAAGAATTAGAGCCGCTTGAAGAAATGTTGTCACAAGGGCAGAGGGAGTACGTTGAAACATACGACTCATTTGTGGGTATTGATGATATTCAAAGCGAAGAAGAATCTATAAGGGATTCGGTTAAATCCGATGCTGTGGATTATGAAGTTAAAATTATTAAAAGCACCAGTTACAGTGCATATAATAAAAATCGCAACAAAGAAAAAACCATGGAATTATTAGCTGACTTAGATAATTTATCTTTAGAAAAAATAAGAGAAAAATATTTTTCAATAACGGAGAGGGCAGAAGATGAACGCTTACATTTATGAGCTTTTAAAAAGAAATAATTTAAAACAGAGTGAGCTTGCGGCAATGCTGGGTATTAGTCCGGCTGCGGTAAGTCAGTGGGAAAATATGCAAAACATAAAGCTTAAGACCCTTTACACCCTATCCAAGCTTTTTTCTATTTCAATCGATAATTTATTAAGTGAGCGTTTTGGCGAAGAAAGTATTGAGGAAAAGTGCCAAAGGTTGTATGATATTGAGAATTACGATTTTAAGAAAATTCTGGATACTTTAGACGGGGGCGCTTTGCTTGATTTTTCGCAAAAGCTTAAAAATATCAATAAAAATGTATATAAGCTTTTGTATTTTGAAATGACAAACAAAATCACTGACGAGCAAAGGATTGAGCTTGATTATATTAGGAAATATATCTATGTAAAATGGGAATATAGTCCGTATTTTCGCAAAAATCAAAATTGTCCGTGTTTTTGTAATGATAGAAGCAGGGAGGAGTACGTGTCTGAAGTATTAAACAAGTATGTTGTTAATATTGAGGATCAAGACGCCTATATTTGGGAGCTTGAAAAAATATATTTTTGCAATAAAAGCCTAAAGTGGGATGATATTATTAATAATTTAGATAAATTAAAACGTATATTGACCAAAGAAATTATAGGCAATATAATATCATCTTATCCGCGGCTAATGAAGAACGCGATAGCCACGGCATATAAAGAACCAGTATGGGATGTTCTTGCCTATAAACATGGAATAAAGTGGGAAAATCATATGCAAATGTTTATCATTGAAAATAAGGCAGAAATATTGTTTTCCGGCAACTGGGGTGACGTGCAGATTTGCGAGGAAGATCTTTCTCAGTTTGAAGGACCGGTTGTTAAGTTACGTGAATTAAATGAGGCTATAGAAATATTGAATCAGGTAAAATTTGACACATATTTACTTGATTATCATAAATATAAAAAAGTTGTTGATAAAAGCGCAAAGGCGCTCATAAAAATAGAAAGTAGTGAAAAAAGTGATCCATACGGATATTGGAAAAACTACAAACGTTATATAACAGCCCCGTATGAGCAACAGTCACAATCACCGCACGACGTGGCTAAGGTATCAAATTTCAGCGAAACAGACAAGAGGGTTTATGAGTATATAGAGAATAATCGAACCATTAATGTTGGGAGTCTGCCTGAGGGTGTCACATATACAAAATGTTGGCAGTCTTGTGAAAAGTTGCAAGAGTGTGGTGTAATTGAGCCAATCGGAAAAAATGGTAAATCAGGTTGGAGAATCAAAAAAAAGCTGATCTAGAATTAATCAAAAACCGACCTATAGCCCTACTTTTTTGCTTAAAAAACGGCGGGTGGGGGCGAAAAGTCGGGGTAAAAAATAAAAGCGGACCTTGTTATTTGGTCCGCTTTTTGCATTTATTTATTTGTCAGGTTGATTTTTGCAAGGCCGCCTTCGGCGGTTTCTTTGTAGTGGCGGTGCATATCGCGGCCCGTTTCCTTCATGGCAAGGACGACCTTGTCAAAGGAAATTTTTCTTGTTTCGCTTAAAAAGCTGGCAAGGATAACGGCGTTTATTGCCCTGACGGCGGCGACGGCGTTACGCTCTATACAAGGGATCTGCACAAGGCCGCAGATGGGGTCGCAGGTAAGCCCCAAATGGTGCTCGATGGCGATCTCTGCAGAGTATTCTATTTTATCAAGGCCTGCGCCTCTGAGCTGGGCAAGACCTGCTGCCGCCATGGCGCAGGCGGTGCCGACCTCTGCCTGGCAACCGCATTCCGCCCCGGAAATTGAAGCGTTGGTCTTAATAAGATTGCCCACGATACCGGCGGTTTTAAGGGCTTCAACTATTTTTTCATCGGGATAGCCGCACTTTTTTTGCTCGTGGTATAAGACGGCGGGGACAACCCCTGCGGCGCCGCAGGTGGGGGCGGTGACGATACGCTCGTAAGAGGCGTTCTGCTCTGACACGGCAAAGGCGTAGGCGCAAACCAGACGGTTTTCACGGACCTCAACGCTTTCGTAAAGGGAGCTTTCCCCATACAGCTTTTTTGCCTTCTTTTCAACGCCGAGCCCCCCGGGGAGGACGCCCTCGTCGTTTAAGCCGCGCTCTATGGCGGCAACCATGCTGCGCCAGACGGAAAGTAAAAATCCGTCAAGGCCTTCCCCCTCGTAAAGGTCGGCGTATTGGGGGAGCGTTATGGATTTTTCCTTACAAAAGGACTTGATCTCGTCAAAGGAGCGGTGGGGATATACGGCCTTTGGCGGGGCAACGGTCACGGATTTTAAGTTGATTTTTCCGCCACCGGGGCTTTCAATGCGGACGGTATTTAAAAGGTCTTCCCCCTCAAAAACCAGAAGGTCAAAGGTGTTGGGGTGGTCAAAGCCCGCCTCCTCTAAGGAAAATTCCACCTCACAAGGGGTGGGGGAAAGGGTCTTTTTTATAACCACGTCGGTGCCGTGGCCCTTGCCCGTCTTTGAAAGGGAGCCGTAAAGTATTGCCCGAAAGGCAGTGGCGGTGGGGTATTTTTCTTTTATGAGGCGGCAGGCGCGCTCCGGCCCCATGGTGTGGGAGCTGGACGGCCCAAAGCCAACGCGGTAAAGCTCTGTTAAAGATTCCATCTTTTTGGTGTTCATTCAAAAACTTCTCCTCAAGGATAGTTATATTGTACCCCCTTTTTTTAAGTTAAGCAACTAAATTGACAATTTTTGCGGCAATTTTGACCGCCTTTTGTGGATAACCTTGTTATTTTGCCAAAAAATTGTGGATAACCCTTTATTTTTGCCGCTTTTTTGTGGATAACCCTTTTTTTGGACATAAAAAAAACAATTGACAGTTCACATAACACGCAAACTGCCAACTGTCTGAAAAATATATGATAAGGGGGAAAATGATGAACCGTTTTCTGTGCCGCGGTTATCCAGCGGCTGATTACGTGTAAATATTACACAAATTTTTTTGTTTTGTAAAGCATTTTAACGGCAGTTTTAAAAAAACCTTTGTAAATTTTTGCTAAAATTTTTAGTTGTTTGCAGTATACGGATTAAAAACGGTTGTTTGTATATAATGGCGGACACATTTTAAAGTAACCGCCTTATTTGGCCGTTTTTTTAAATTCTTCCGTATTTTTTAAGCATGTCAAAGCGGACCTTTTCGACCGCGGCGGATAGGCCCTTAAGCTTTCGGTTAAAGGCAAAAAGATAGTCAAAGCTTTCACAAAGCTTATCCTCAAAGGCCCGCCCGTCAAGGTACAAAAAATCAACGTAACACCTGTGGCAAAGCCAGTTTCTTACGTTTTTTATTTCCTTAAGGACGGCAAAATCCCCGTGGGAAAAGGTCGGCCGACTGTCGCTTTTGTCAAGCTTTTTAAGGGCTGTGACCACCGTGCCTAAGGTCTCTGCGGCGACAAGGCTAAGGTTTTGGTTAAAATCACCCTTGAGCATTGCGGCGTAAATTATCTTGACGTCGTGCTCCACCCGTTGGCAGTACATAAGGGTGTCGCCCACAAGGGCGTTAAATCTGTCTAAATATTCCATAACCTTATCCTAACTTAAAATCTTTTGCGTGTCAACTTTTTTGGTCGGCCGTGGTGGATTTTTTTTAGCGCGGTGATAAAGAACGCACCCCTCGGGCGAGGGCAAATCCGCAAGGTCGCCTGTTGACACCGCACCGCGCGGCTTAATAATTTGTTTTAAGTTAGGCAGCGTGCTTATTGGTTAAGAGATAAGGCTAGTGAATTGGCGGCGTGGCTTGGGTGTTTTTTGCAAGAGCCTTGCCGCGGCCCGCAAAAGACGGGGGCGGTTGTATCGCTGGATTACTATGGCGGGCAGGTTTATCAAAAAATACAGCCCACCCAAAATGGCGCCCGGCCAGCTGAAAAATATGGGACAGGGGATGGCGGCAAAAAGGGCGAGGAGGTGAGTTAGCTCCGCCTTGCAGCTTTCCTTTATAAGCACCTGAAGCTTACCGGCGGAAGGGCCTTTAAGGTTTTTTTCGGGCACGGCCTTTATTATTTTATGTATGACGATGCTTGCGTCGGGGTAAAAGGGCTTCCATCTTTTTACGCCAAGCTTCAGATAGAATCGTCCTTGCCGCTCAAAGGGGCGCGGAGCGAAGGGGAAGCTATCTTCACGTATGGCGGAATAGGGCAAGAGGCGGCCCAGGATATAAATAAGGGCGCTTATCGCCACCAGATAAGCGGCGCACCGGATGAAATTTTCAAGCATATTTATAAAAAAATGGGGGCGGTGGTCAAAAGCCCCGCCCCACTAAAATCCTATTTGCCTTCTTTTGCGGCCTGTATTCTTTCTTCTGCGGCGGCTTTTCTTTCCTGCGCCTTAAGAAGACTCTCTTGGCGCTCACGGTTTAATTTTTCCGTGCGGGACTTGGGGGAAAGCTTTGCCTCCTCAAAATTTGCCTTGCTTTCTGCCTTGACGGCGGCGAGGTTTGCCTTGTCAACTTCGTGCTGAGCCTTTGCGCTTTCCTTCATATCGTGAAAAGCGTCCTTAAAAAACTTTTTGATACCCATGGATAAAACCCGCCTGTTATTCACATAAAAATTTATCGGTCAAGCTTAAAATTTCGCCAGAGTATTTTTTCTTTCTGCGACGTAAAATTCCCTTATGGATGGGGTAGTTGACGGCGGCGATCAAAATGCCGACGCACCCTACGGCAATACCAAGGGGCATTGCGTAAGCAAGGCTTGCGCCGATGACGCCCATTGCAAGGCACATGCCCGTGCCAAGGATAAGTGAGCCAACCGTGCCAAATACGTAGGAAAATACCCTTGCAGGGGTCTTGACCTTTTTGTTGAGTGCTTTGATCTTTTCAAAGTCGCCGGAGCTTTGATCGGTGTAATAGTTGCGGATCTTTTGTGCCTGTAATTTTTGATTTGTCATTTTTTTGTTCCTTCCTTTTTTGTTTTACAAGCACATTATACCCAAGGGTTGTGGCTTTTTTGCTAAAAAAAGGTTTCCGTTTTGAAAAGATTTGTAAACCTTTTGTTAAAGCCCTTAAAAAACAAAAAAACCGCATTAATCGCCCTATTGGTCGACTTTTGCGGTTTATGGTGTGAATTAAAAACCGCATTAATCGCCCTATTGGTCGACTTTTGCGGTTTATGGTGTGAATTATCAAAAAAACGGAATTATTTATCCTTTTTAAGAAGGTTTGCCGAAAGGGTTAAAATTTCCTCACCGTATTTGTTCTTGCCCATTTTAAAGACCTTTTTGTAGCCGGGGTAGGCAAGGAGCATTGGTACGACCCCAAGGGCCATGACGATTATGCCGGGGATAAAAAGCTGCCACTCCAAAACCATGGCAAGGCCAAGGCCGAAGATAAGACACCCGCCAACGCCAAGGATAAGGGCAACGGCGGTGGCGCTCCCCTTTATTTTTTCGTCCAGAGCAACAAGCCTTTCAAAGGCTGATTTCTGCGGCTTTTGGGTGTATTGATTTCTTATGGCTTCAATGGTTTTGCGCTCCCTTTCTGTGGGGGCTGAATAGGTGTATTCAAAAAGATCGTTTTTAGGTTGGTCGCTCATAAGTCCTTCCTTAATATATTATAACGTTTTTTTCAATGTGACGGAGAAGGTGCTTCCCTCGCCGACGCGGCTTTTAACAGTAATTTTTCCGCCCAAAATGTCGATCACCCTTTTGACAAGGGCAAGGCCAAGGCCGTTACCCTCGCCCGCGTGGGAAGTGTCGCCCTGATAAAATTTATCAAATATCCTGGCGCCCGTTTCGGGTGGGATGCCACAGCCCGTGTCGGTTATATCCACCTGTGCAAAATCGCCAAGGTCGGAGAGCCTTACGGTGATGCTTCCGCCCGGGTCGGTGAACTTTACGGCGTTACTTAAAAGGTTGGTAAATATGATCTCAAGGTAGCCTTTGTGGCTTGAAAGCTCCACCTCGTCAAGGCGGCAGTCAAGGGTGAGGGCTTTATCTTCAATTTTCTCCTCAAGGGCGATGACGCTTTCGGCAATGAGATCGTCAAGGCGCAGGGGGGCGCAGTCGCAGGTGAGGGAATGATGCTCCAGCCGGTTAAGCTTTAAAACGTTGGTGATAAGGCTTGAAAGTCTTTTGGTGGCATCCTTTACCGTACAGACGTATTTTGTCCGCAAGGTAGGATCGGGCTCCTTTTCAATAAGGGAAACGTAGCTTTGTATGACCGATAGGGGGGTCTTAAGCTCGTGAGAGACGTTGGCGATAAAGTCGGTCTTTAAAATTTCGCTTTTGTTAAGCTCCTCAGCCATGGCGTTAAGGTTTTCCTTAATAAGGTCGTAGTCGTTATACCTTTCGTAAGCGTGGTTTATGGTAAGCCTTACGGAAAAATCCCCGCGGGCGATCTTTTCGGTCGCCTCTAAAATTTCGGAAACGGGATTGCCCGTGGTGATCTTGCGCTGTATTCTGTCTGCCACGACAAAGGCCACGGCAAGAACAAAAACGGTCAGGATCATTACGGTGTAGACAAGGCCGAAGTTATCTCCGGCGATGCGGCTTATCTTCATATATACCACAAGGGCGACGGTCACGATAACAAAGACCGTCAAAAAAGGAATGGCAATTTCCCCGACAAAGGCCCAAAAGCCTTTTTTGCTCTTTCTCATGGTGGTTATCCTTTAGCCTTCAAGGCTTTGCCGCCGTCAGACTTTTGGGCGGCACGTTTTTAATAAAGCTGTGATAATCGGCTTATAGGCCGACTTTTTCAGGTAAAAAGGTGCGCTATTGCTTGATGACCGCCTTATATCCGAGGCCGTGGACGGTTAAAATCTCAAAGCCGTTGCAGGCCTGGGTCTTTTCACGGATCTTTGCCATATACACGTCAACGGTCCTGCTGGTGGCGGAGGAATCGTAATCCCAGAACTCGTTCATAAGGGCAGACCTTGTAAAGGTCTTTTTGGGGTAGGATAAAAGCTTGAATAAAATGTCAAACTCACGCTGGGTGAGGGAAATTTCTTCCCCGTCGATAAGGGCGGTGCGCTCCTCGTCGTTCATTATAAGGTTGCCGACGGAAATCATCTTTTCGTTATTGATCTTCGCGCGGCGCAAAAAGGCGGACACCTTTAAGATAAGGTCGTCAACGTCAAAGGGTTTGGTGATATAGTCGTCTACACCCAGCCTGTATCCGTACACCTTTGAGGGCTTGTCATCCCTTGCGGTGGTGAATATTATGGGCACGCTGACGTCTGTCTGACGGATCTTATCCGCCAGGGCAAAGCCGTCCATTTTGGGCATCATCACGTCGCTTATAATAAGTGAAAAACCGCCCTCTGAAAAGGCCGCGTATCCGCTTTCACCGTCAAAGCAGCGCCTTACGGCGTATCCTTTTTCCTCCAAACAGGCGGCTATAAGCCCGTTTAAGGCCAAATCGTCCTCAACGACTAAAATTTTAAGCATAAAATCTCCTTCAAGGGTTTTTTATATTTTAACCTGTCCCCATTGAAAAATTGTTAAAAAAACGTTAAAGTTTTGTTAAAGTGTAAACAAGCCGCCGTTTATGGCGGCTTGTCGTTTTTTTGGACGGGGCCTTAAGTGAGGATAACAAGCCCCTCAAAAAATTTAAAGAGCCTTTCAAGGTTTTTGGTGGAGTATTCCACCTCGCAGGAAAAGCTTCTCACCACGTCCACAAAGGTATCAAGGCTTGGGCCTTCAAAAATTGCAAGGGATTCAATAAGATGCCAGCAAAGGATAAGCCCCACGACCCTCGTTCGGACGGATAAGGTGTCCTCCGAAAGGGCAAGGTGGCGGTAAAAGGAATTTGCCAAAAACTGCTCGCAGTAAAGGGCAAATTCTTCACGGACGTGGGGTGGAGAAGCCCCCTTTATTGACCTTAATCTTTTTCCCCAGCCCTTGTCAAGCCTTTCAAGGCGAAGAAGTGTTTTTTTAAGCTTTAAAATATCCACTTGGTCGATTTTGCCGTAGCAAAGCTGCAAAAGTTGGCCTATACGCCCGTTAATAGGGGTTTTTCTGTCCTGAATTATATCCAAGGCCCTTTGGCGGAGATCTAAAATATATTTTTCAACGGGGCTTTCGGGGCCGTGACCGCAGTCTTCACCAAATTTTACGAGGGTGATTTTTTCCTCGTAGGAAAGGATTATTTTTGCGGCCGCCTCACAGCTAAAGCCAAGGCCCGTTTCAATGCGGTCTGATAACGCCGTCCTGAACCTTGGATGGTCGCGGCATACCGCGGCGGTGTGATCTTCGCCAAGCTCTGCATGGATCCTGCAAAGGCCGCACTCATCCAAAAAGGCACATTTGCCCCCGTTAATCGTCTTATAGGCCGATTTTTTAAAGCTTACGCCTGCTTTTACAAAGGCGGCAACCTTACTGTTTGTTTTATAGCTTTCAAGGGTGTCCCCGTCGATGGGCACCTGCCACCCGGCGCAGCAGGTGTGCTTGCACCCGCCTTTCAGACAAGCAAATTTTGGATAATAGCTTAATACGTACTCGCTCATAAAAGCCCTTTCGCCTTGTTTTTTTATATTATATCACACAAAAAGGACCTTTACAACAAAAAAAAGGGGGACGGGTCAGGCCCGTCCCTTAAAAATTACGACTGTAATTTATTTCTTTTTGTTTTTTGGCTTTCTGATACGGAGAAGCTGCTTGTTCATCTTAAGCAAGGTTTCCTTATCAAAGGTAACGTTAAGCATACCGATAAGGCTTGTAAGACGAAGGACGGTAAAGCCGTTAAGCATCTGCATCATATCGGGGGTAAGCTCAAAGCCGGCGGCCTTTTTGGCGCCGTCGCCCTTTACCCCTGCCATGGCTTTTTTGATCTTAAGACCTATCTTCATAAACCAAAGCTTGCCGCGGAAGGTCTGCAAAATATCGCCCATCTTGTCGTTTAAGCAGAATCTTCCCTCACGGGTCTCAACGTCAAACCAGTTAAGGACGGCACCCTTTTCCTTAAGGATGTAATCCTCGTTGGGGGTATCGACCTTTCTTATAACCGATTGGTCGCTGTACTCACCGCTGACGGCCTTGAGGCTGCTTTCGCCTTTATTTTCCACGTCAAAGTAGAAGAAATGCTCCTTACACTCCTTTTTGCCGACGCTTACGCCGTTGACGAAAAGCTCAACCTCGGGAAGGTTTGAGTACACCGTGACCTTGGTTACGTCCTCAACGCGGTCAACGTAGCGCTTGCCGCAGATGTGGACGAAGGGCTCGTCTGAAAGCCACGCCTTGTAGGCGTAGAAGGAATCCTTTTTGTACTTGCGGTCCATGGTGACAAGGCCCTTGTGGTTCTGACCGTTTTCGCCGCCCTCGGCACGGGCGTCCGCACCAAAGTCAAACATGTTCCACACGTGGGTTGCCCAGACGTATTTTCTTGTGAAAAGCTGCTTTATAAGCTCCTCATGGTAAAAGGCCTGGTATTCCTCCGTATAGTCGCCCTGGGTGGGGGTGGAGGTGTGCCAGTTAAGGGCCTCACAGCCGTACTCGCTTAAGCCGATGGGCTTATTGGGGAACCTTTCGTGGAATTTATCAAGCCAAGGACCGTTCATGGTGGTGTCGCCGCCGTACCAGCCGAAGTAGTGGTTATAGGAAACCACGTCGGGGATCTGGACGTAAGGCTCCTCAATGCCGCACATGGATACGCAGGCCATGGTGGTAAGGCGTGTTTCGTCCATACTGTGGACAAGGTCGTTTAAGATGCGGTGGTTTTCCAAAAGGTCGGGATCGTCAGCACCGCCCATGGTTATCTCGTTGGAAAGTCCCCATACGACGATGGACGGGTGGTTGTAGTTCTGGGTGATAAGCTCCTTCATCTGAGAAAGGGTGTTTTCTCTGCCCTTGGGAAGATGGCGTGAGATGTAAGGGATCTCCGCCCAGATAACCAGGCCGCGACTGTCGCACAGATCGTAAAAATACTGGTCGTGCTGATAGTGGGCAAGACGGATGGTGGTTGCACCTACTTCACAGATAAGATCCATGTCCTCCTCGTGGTGGGCGTGGGTGAGGGCGTTACCTACACCAAGCCTGTCCTGATGGCGGGAAACACCCCTTAAGGGGTATTCCTCACCGTTTAAGATAAACCCTCTGTTAGGGTCGATCTCAAAGGTGCGGCATCCAAATCTTGAGGTAACGGCGTCAACCTCCTCACCGTCCTTTAAAAGGGTTACCCTTGCGGTGTAAAGGTAGGGGTCGATGCGGCCGTTCCAGCGCCTTGCATTTTCCATCCACAGGGTGGCGGTGTCAGCCTTTAAAACCTCCTCGGCGATGACCGTATCGCCGTCCAAAATCTCATAGCGGACGGTGTTTTCCTCGGTTTTGCCCGTGACGAAGGTTTTTATTACCACGTGGGCGCCGTTACCCTCAAGCTTTGGGGTTACCATAAGCCCCGTGCCGCCGTAATAGTCAAGGTCAAAGTGGCTTTCGGGGACGAAGATAAGGTTTACGTCGCGGTAAAGGCCGCCGTAAAAGGTAAAGTCGGCCATCTGGGGATAAACGTAATCGTTGGGGGCGTTGTCAACCTCGATGGAAAGTAGGTTATTATCCTCAACGTGGTCGGTAAGGTTGACCCTCCAGGTGGAGTACCCGCCGTCGTGGGTGGCAAGCTTTTTGCTGTTAAGATATACGCTGGCAGAGGAGTTTGCACCCTGAATCTCCAGGTAGCAAAGCTTACCTAAGGTAAGCTCCTCACGGGTAAACTGCTTTTCGTACAGGCAGGTGCCGCGGAAGTAATCGTTTCCGCCGTCGATGCCGTCGATTGCGTTCCAGGTGTGGGGGAGGCTTATCTGTTCAGCCCCGTCCTTATTGCCCGTTGCCGTGGTGTTTTTGTAAAATAACCAGTTCTGATTAATATTTATGATCTTTCTCATGATTTTCTCCAGGGTAACGTTGACGCCGTGGGGCGTCAACGCGTTTACCGTTTGATATAAATGCCTTTCACGAATTTGCGGGAGGAGGCATTGGTATTAAGATTATTCGGTCAAGGGAATATAGCGTACGAGGACGTTTTGGCCGTCAACGGATACGGATGGGGTCTCGCCCTCCTTAATCTTGGAGGCAACGCCGTCCATAACGTCTTTACCCTTTACAAGGTTTCTTACCATCTGTGCAACTGCACCGGCAATGGCGTCGTCGTCAGCGATAACGGAGCCGGAAAGTCTGCCCGTGCTTATTACGTTGCCGGTCGTATAGATCATTTCAGCAAGGGTTTTTTCAAGCTTCTTTTCCTTAATACCGGTAAGATCTACAAGATACTTGTTGGCTTCAAAGTTTTCCTTGCCCTGTGCCGCAACGTACGCCTTATAGTCCATGCTGTTGCCAACGGTCATAACGGGAACGAATTGGGTCGTCAGCTTGTCCGTATTGTAATCCTTTTCCTGAAGCTTTTTAAGCACCTCAAAGGCGGTTACGTCGTCAGCGGTCAAAATAAGCTCAAAGGTGGTGGGGTCAATGCCGGTGATGGCTTCGGTAAGACCTACGTCAGCAAGCTCCAAAGAGGTGTTTATTTCATTTTTGTCGGCGGCTTTAACCTTGTAGTCCTCCGTTTTGAGAAGGTCGTTTGCCTTTTGTACGGCGGAGGTTGACACAAGGCCCAGATCGTAAGCGTAATAGGTGATCTTGCCGTCTTTATTTTTGTCAAGCTTTTTAAAGTTTGCCTTGACGTAATCAGCGGTCATTCTTCCCTTGACCTCCGCGATGGTGGTCATATCGGCAGTTACTACGGCGCATTTATCGTAGCCGCTAACAACGCTTTGCGGTACCAGTTGATTGGTGTTGATAAATACGACGGGGATATTTTTTGCCTTGGCGTAATCCACTATTTCGGCGGCGTTCAGCGGGGAAATGAGTTCAACGACCAGGACGGCACATCCTTTGTCAACGGCGTCCTTTGCCTGTTGAAGCTGAGCATCGGCGTCGCCCTTTGCGCCGTAGCTTACGTGAGAAACTTTTTCAATATACATTGCCCTGTCCATGGAGTTGAGAAGGCTGTTAGGGTTGATGGTGGTGGCTTCTTCAGCCCAAAGGACGGATACCTCCGTATCGTTTACGGTACCGCATCCGGTGAAAAGGACTACGGAGAAGCTTAAAAGAAGGATAAGTAATAAGGATATTGATTTTTTCATTTTAAGTACCTCCACTGTTATGCATTTGCTTCGCCGTCGGCAGGGGCTTCAGCCTGTGCCTGGGTGCTTGCGTGTCTTTGGTTAAGCTCTGCAGTCATCTTGTTCAAGGTCTTCTTATCAAGGTTGTAGATAAGTGCAAGGCCCACAAACTGCATTACGGCAGCAAAGAGGTAAAGTGCGGCAACAAGATAGCGCATATTAAGTGCTACCGAGAAAAGCTGGTTACCTGCGTTGATCTCGGAGTATCCTAACGCAACCATTATAACAAGCGCTAAAGACGGGCCGATGCCCTGGGCAAGCTTTCTGAAGAAGGAGTGGAGTGAGTAAACGGTACCCTCCTCACGGGTGCCGAACTTCCATTCGTTATAGTCGATGGCGTCGCCCATCATTGACCAGGAAACCGTGCTGTAAATACCCATACCAAGGGAGTTTACAAGCTGGCATAAAACGTATAAGACAAGGCCCTTAAAGTCGGGGGTGATCGGGGCAAGAAGCATGATGGCGCACGCTACTACAGAGCAGATAGCGCCAATGGTTGAAAGCTCCTTTTTGCCGTATTTTACAACGAACTTACGGGCAAGGGGGGTAAATGCAACGATCGGTATCATAGAGAACATTGTTACGATACCGGAGATGGCTACGTTCTTAAAGTATGACTGGAACATAACGGTAACTGCGGTTGTGGCCGCCTGCATACCGATAAACATACCCATGGCGGCAACGGTTGCGCCTACTGCGGGGCGGTTTTTGACAAAGTTGCCGATTGCCTTAAGCACGTTGAATTTTTGCGGCGCTTCGCTGACGGCAACGTTATCGTCAACGCGGATGACCGTATTGCGGATCATAAACTGGAAGGCTAAAAATCCTGCCACACCCATTATAAGGGCGGCGATAAATACGCGTTCACCAAGGATGTTGTTGTTTGCATCGTAAATGATCATGGGAAGGATAACCATGGGTACCATGTTACCTATCATTGATCCGACGGAGCGCCATGCCGAAAGTGAAGCTCTGTCTGCAGGCTCGTTGGAAATAAGCGACAAAAGTGAGCCGTACGGCACGTTTGCGATGGTGTAGAAGGCATCCCAAAGAATGTACCCCGCAACGAAGACAATGGCCTTTACAATGGGCTGTGAGTTTTTGACCCACGGGATAAAGCATAGCGCCCCCGCAACGAGAAGGCCAAGTGAGCCAAGCCAGATGTAGGCAAGGAATTTCCCCCTTTTGTACTTCCTTTTTTTGTCGTTGTCGATAATGGTGCCGATAAGCGGGTCGTTAATGGCGTCCCAAATCTGGACCAGGATAAGAAGCCCTGCGTACAAAATGGAATCCATCTTCATAAACTGTGTCCAGAAGATAGCCATGGTGCCTTTCAGGGCGAAGCTCATGTTGCAGCCGAAATCGCCAGCCGCATAGGCAAGACTGTCTCTTATGCCAAATTTGCGGAAGCCTTTCGAGTCAAGTTCGTGTGTTTTTTTCATCAGTGTCTCCCCAATTAGTCTATTTCATATTATAAACGCATGACTTGATTCACGCGGTATTTTAAAAATGCCGTTGGTTTTTTCCCTATCTATATATAAAATGATAGTTTTGTATAGATTGTGTAAATATTATATCATGGAGGTTTGCTTATTTCAAGGGTTAAATGAAAAAAAGAATGGCAAAAAACAAACTTTTTTGCGACTAAAATTTACTAAAAGCCACTTTTTTTCGGGCGGCAACCTTTTTTGCCAAAAAAAGTCTTTTTTGCAAGGGATGGGCGATATTTTGCGGACGATAAAAAGGCCGCCCCGATAAGGGGCGGCGGATAAAATTGCGTTAAGTTTTAATAAGGGGTTACAAAAGGGAGCATACTGCCAGCATCACCCCAAGGAAGCCAAAGTTAAAGGCGGAAAATTCAGCAATGTATTTGCCTGCGCTGTGGGGGTTGTGGGCGGTGTATTCCCTGAAGGTAATAAGGCTTGCGAGGGAGGAAATAAGCGTGCCTACGCCGCCGATATTTACGCCGAGCAAAAGTTGTGGATAGTTCCCCGTAAACTGGGACATAAGTATGGCGGTGGGGACATTGCTTATCATCTGGCAGGAAAGTGTCGTCACAAGCAGGGTGTTTTTTTCAAGGAGGGCAGAAAAAGTATTTCTTACGGCGGGGATCCTTGCCATGTTTCCGGAAAAGACAAAAAAGAATACAAAGGTCAGCAAAAGGCCGTAGTCCACGCTTTTTAAAGCCTTTCTGTCAAGGATCAAAAGGGACAAAACTATTACGGCAAGACCGATAAGATAATGGATTATCCTGAAGACGATTATTATTGAAAGGGCAAATAAAACCAGGTACGTTATGGCTTTTTTGGTGTCCAGGGGTACCTTTTCACGGGGGAGGTCAAGGGCCTCCTTTCTGACAAAGATAAAGCAACAGGCCGTGATAAGTGCAATGGATAAGATAAACGGGACGGCCATGATGGACATAAGCTCCCACGCGGGGATGGAAAATTTCGTGTAAAGGTAAAGGTTTTGGGGGTTGCCGAAGGGGGTAAGCATTCCGCCAAGGTTTGCCGCCAGGGTCTGCATGATAAAGGTGAAGGCCATGTGCTTTTTCTTGCCCGTTACGTTAAGGACGAAAAAGCCAAGGGGCAAAAAGGTGAGAAGCGCCATATCGTTTGCGATAAGCATTGACCCGATAAAAGTGACGTACACAAGGGCAAGGATGCTGCTTCGGGTGGTTTTGAAGACCGATACTATCTTTTGGGCGAGTATGTAAAAAAAGTTGATGTTTTTAAGGGCGCACACCACTGCCAGCACGCAAAACAGACAGGTTAAGGTCTTAAAGTCAAAATAGGATAAATATTCCCTGTCGAGGGGTACGAAAAAGCAGGTGACAGTCGCCGCCAAAAGGGCGATAAGCATCACTGCGTTCTTTTTTATAAAGACTTTTACCTCGTGCCCGTGGTGAAAATGTGCTGCCGGGCGCTTTTTGATCGCTTCCATTTTTAGTTAAGGTATTCCTTTTGGTTCCTTGGTGTCTGGCCGTGGCCACCGGCTATAAATTCTATCAAAAAGCGTTTTTACTGTCAACTGAAATTTACTAAAAATCACACCCTTTAAAAAGAATATTTCTTTTTAATTTTGTTCCCCTCAAAAACCCCTTTCTGCGTCTTTTGACAAAACCCCTTTCCTCGGGGGCGGGGAGAGATAAGGCTTAAGACACAAATAAAGGCAAAATTGTGACCCCTACGAGATTTTGCCGTTTCCCGCAAGTGGGGGCCCTCGAAAGTATTCCGCAAAAGCGGAATGCGAACTACCTCGTTAGACTTTTTCAGGATAAAACTTTCAACACGCGGTGTTTCAAGGCACATATACTCCGCCTTCTCGGTGAGTTCAAGTCAGGAAAGGGATAACGCAGAAAACAAGCAGTACGAAACGTACTGCTTGTTTTCTGGTGAGCCAATAGATGCGTAAAACGAACAATTTTTACGCTCTCTTTAATTATAAAATAAGTGCAGGACACCAAGCCCCACCCAAAAGATAAAACTATTTAAGCTTATGCAACCCTCCCGATTTTTTACACTTCGGAACTTATCATTAAATCGCTATTATAAATTTGAAAAGCTTCTTGTGGTATTTTAGCACGCTCAATAATGGCAACTTTAGGAAGGGGAAACATTTTTCCGTTGATACCTGTAATTAACTTGTATGGCGTATACCAAATCACATAGTCAATTTCAGAGTTTATTATAACGTCTAAAAATCTTTTATCACAGCAGGCAAGATGAGGTTTGCCACAAGATATTTCTCCTTTTTGCGGATTTTCTCTTACATGTTCTTTATCTATTGCTTCGATGTATGCTGTTGATTCATCGAATACAAAGAATATTGTTTTATATCCTGGATGATTCTTTTTATAGTTAGCAACCTTTTTGTTGTGATGTTCAAATACGCGTTTAAAATTATCAAAATACCTAGTAAAATTATGGTCTTGATGTGTAGGGAGTCCGCTTGAAGCAACAACAAAGCAACTTATATCATCACGTTCTTTTTTATAATCCTTACCAAAATAACTTTTCAATAATTCGTTTTCTTTTTTATAAATGGGGTTTTGAACTTTGCCGTTTTTATCTACGTAGGCGTTATCATCTATACGCATAACGTCCATCATCATTTTTAATTTATCATTGTAAAAATCAGGGGGAGGAGCGTTCTTCGCAGAAGAGTCAATCCAATGCGTACATTTAAAATAATTGACTAGAGAGTCCCGTATTTTTGCACAAGTAAAAACGTTGCCTAAAAGTAAAGTTTCTTTTTTGGAAACCATTCTAAAATTTTCTAGAATAAAATTTTCATTATCCGCAGTTTTCAAAACAAGCTCCTTAATTAATTATCAAAAATACTTTCTAATATAGGAAGAAACGGTGTTTTTCTTGGTATGTTAATCACCCCATATCCAACGAATGTATCATAAGCAGAACATCTTAAATGTGGCATTATAAAATCGTTGTATAAATCAGCCGCGAACTCATAATTTTTAGGGGATAGTATGTTTCGACGTAAATAGTTATTCATTATTCCCGCCGCATAATCGGCAAGTTGAATGCCTGGACTATACAAACTGTTTTCTGTTAATACACCTTGGTATAAATTTTTGTACTCAACAAAATCGCCTTTTACTGTGAAAGTATGACAAGCAGCCTTGATTTGTTTTACAGCCTTTTCATTCAACTCGTCCATAATAAACATAGCGAAATCATCGGGCTTTGCGCTCATTTGTATTCGTTGAAAGGCGGCTTGAAGATGATGAGAATAAATATCATCTTCCCCAATCCAACAAGTGCGCCCAACGATATCGGTTACGGTGTATAAAAAGGATAAAGATTCTTTATTCGTCGCCGCTTCTAATACAGCTCGAAAATATTTTTTCAAACGGTCCAACGACATTTGCTCTATCGTAGAAGTTCTCGGCGCACCTTTTTTGTGCTTTGTTCCTAAATCCGACCATTTAATCTCTTCTTCAAAAGGGATTTCATACATTCCGTTTATTCGTTGCATATCTATCTGATATTGACGATAATCTTCCGCCGACATTTTAACGTAAGACCTAATATAGAATGGATGACTACTTATGTGCTTTTCGCTTGGATGGCTTGTATAATTCCCCGCTTCATCAGTAAATACAAGATAGTTACTCATTTTGCACATACCTTAATTTATCGCATAAAGCGAGTAATTCTTCCACGCGGGCTACAATTCTTTTTTGTTCATCAAGCGGTGGTAGCGGAATCAATAACTCTTGAATCCTCTTAATCGCCAACTTCGGTTGCCCAACTTTCTTTGTCGCTTCCGTAATTTGTTGTTGAACAACGGGCGATTCTATACACATTATTAACCAATCTTGATTTATAAAATTAAACACAAGCCTATCTGCGTTTTCCGTCAAATTTGCGCCATCAATTTCTGGTGGAATTTTTCCCGCCTTTCCTATTGTTCCCGCAACAGTAATATATACGTCTTCTTTACGTATTATGTAGTTTGAAATTGACGGATAAATATCTATAGGAACAAACATTAAGTTCTTTGTCAAAACACTGCAATTCTTCATATCCGACACGCGAATATACTTATGCCCTGTATTTTCCGTTGTTAGTGTTCTACCCGCGGGAATTCTCTTGCCGCCAAACACAGATACCATATCGCCAAGTTTTACCCATTCCCATCCGTTAAACACATCGAAAGGGATTTCTTCTTCCGCGATAGGTGAAAGTGGTTTTTCTTTTTTGAGTTTGCCTTCTTTGATTAAACGCGCCTTTTCTGCTTGAATACGTTTTAAGAGTTCGGACGCAGGCTCGTCTTCGGGGTTACGTTCCGTTAGTTTGCCTTGCACTGCTTCTTGCAAAATAGACTTGCGTAGCATATCGGGGAAATCGGCGTTTAACTCTTTCAACCGTGTTTCTGCCTTTCCGTATTCTTCTATTAAGGGCAATAGTTCTTCGATTTTATCAACGATTCTTTGTTGTTCCGCAAGCGGGGGAATAGGCAGAAGCAAATTGCTAATAGACGTCGAATTAAGAGTTTTTCCTTTTATTGCGTTTTTAGAATCACCCGTTTCTGCTATTAAAGGTAATATCTTGAATAAGTATTTTTGCAATATTTCTTTATCTTCATTGCGAGCAAACGGAAAAACACTAATAATCGCTTCATTATGTACAGCGTCAATTCCTAAAATAGAAACCTTTCCTATGGTTAGTTTGAAACTCATAATCATTGTTCCCGCAGAAGATATTTTACCCGAAAAACATTCACGTATCGCTTTTTCGCTTACACCTTCTTTTGTATTAAGCGTTATTCCATCCGCAACCATATCTGCAATAGAAACCCAAGGGCATACTGCATTTTCCCAACATGCCGTCGTTTGTCGCGGGGGTGTTTTTCCAGTATTAAAAGCAACTATATCTGCAAAACGAACCCATTCCCAACCATTAGGCAAGTCGTGCGGGAAATCGTCTTCTTTAATAGGTTCTGCAGTGTGCTTCTTGTCTATAACATATACCCCTTCTTTAATTAAACGCGCCTTTTCTGCTTGAATACGCTTTAAAAGTTCAGAAGCGGGTTCGTCATTACTATTTTGCGAAACGAGTTTACCTTGTACTGCAAGTTGCAAAATAGAGTTCTTTAGTTCTTTTGCGGTCATATTATACCCCCAACCTTGCAGTGATTTCCGCTAAGATACGGTCAATATCGCCGTTAAGTTCGGTGCGTTCCGCTTGATAACGCGCAACTAATTCTTTCGGTTCTAAAATTTCTTCTTCTTCGTGTGGAAAAGGACAACATTTATCGAAGTCGTAGTTTAATCCGTCTTCACCAAGTTCTTCTAAAGTGAAAAATCTTGCCTTGTCTTTGTCGTCTATTTGAATAGGCTTTTTATCGTTCCACCATTCACGAACGGGGTCAAAGTGCTTATCTTGCATAGGTTTTGTTTTTGAGAAACTCTTTACACCCTCGGGCATGTCTAAACGATAGAACCATACGCCGCGACTTCTAACACCTTTTTGGAAGAATAGTAGATTTGTGTTAACACTCGCATAAGGCTTAAACACTTGTGGCAATCGAATTATGGTATGCAAGCCGTATTCTTCAAGCAGTTTTTTCTTTATCGTCGCTTTTACGCCGTCACCGAACATAAAGCCGTCGGGTAATACGATACCGCAACGACCTTTATCTTTCAAAAGGTACATGATAAGAGCCATAAACAAGTCTGCCGTTTCACTCGTTTGGAACTCCGCAGGGAAGTTTTGTTTTACTGCCGCGTCTTCCGCGCCACCAAAAGGCGGGTTTGCCACAATTACGTCTACACGCTCGCTTGCGGTGTAGTCGGTTATAGGGCGGTTTAAGGAATTGCCGTGCTTGATTTTCGGCGTTTCGATATCGTGCAAAAGCAAGTTTGTCATTGCTAAAAGATACGGCAAGGGCTTTTTCTCCCAACCGTTAATCGTTGTTTGCAAGAGTTCGAGTTCTTCCGTGGAGTTGATTTTACCGATATGGGCAATCGTGCTCGTCAAGAAACCACCCGTACCGCAAGCAGGGTCGAGGACAATTTCGCCGAGTTTGGGATTTACTTTTTCCACAATGAAGTTCGTGACGGGGCGGGGAGTGTAGAATTCGCCTGCTCTGCCTGCGCTTTGCAAGTCTTTGAGCATACCTTCGTATAAGTCGTTAAAGGTATGTTTTTGCGTTGCATCGATAAAGTCTACCTTTTCGTTGATACGGTTGATGAGTTGACGAAGATAGATACCCGATTTCATATAGTTGTTGATATCTTCAAACACGTTTCTCACCACGTATTTGCGCATATCGCCGTCGGAAGCGTCGAGCTTTTTGAGTTTTGCAAAGAGTTCGTCCACGAACTTGATAAGCGCGTCGCCCGTGATGCCTTCTCTATCTTCTGCCCAATCACGCCAACGATAGCCTTCGGGAATAACGCCGACGTTCTTTTCGCGGAGTTCCCATTCCATTTCTTTTGCGTCGAATGCTTTTAAGAATAAGAGCCAGGTTATCTGTTCAATATACTGCGCGTCACCGTTCAAGCCTGCGTCTTTGCGCATAATATCTTCAAGGGATTTTATCATTGCGGACATTGCCATAGTGTTTTCTCCTTATGCGGCGTAGATAACCGCTTCCAAATCTTTGATTGCTTGTCTGAATTTTTCGATACCGCCAAATATCTTATTGACGATATACACTTGCGTTCCAAACGAACGAATAGGGTCTACCTTTAACACGTCTACATTTTCAAGGTCTGCAAGACCGCTTTCCGCATACTTTGTCAAAAGAGCTTCTAATACGGCTGCTGCTTGTTCGCCATACTTCGTAAAATAGTTGCGCTTACGAACCTTATCCGCACGTTCCTTTCTCGTCAAAGGCGGTTGGTCGAATACGATATGCAAAATCATATCGAACGGGTCAAGGTCTTTGCCGACTTCGTCGCATAAATCGTCGAAGAACACACCGCGTTTTTCAAGCTCTTCTACGATGGCTTGTTTTCTGTCTGCTTCGTTCCAAGCAGTTAAGAAATCGTCCATAGACGCATACCTGGTACGCACGTTTCGCTTTGTATAGTCGATTAAGCTCTCTGTGATAAGGTTGCCGTTTTTATCGAGATATTGCACGTGTTTTTGTGATACCGCCACCGACGTATCGCCAAGCACGTATTTCTTTCTCTTTTCGTGTTCGGGCTTGGGTACTACGGGTGGAGTTTCAGGTCCAGGACCAGGTTTATGCGGTTCAAAGTCGTCTTGCTGTTCGATAGGACCGTCAAAGTCTTCATCATGGAATAAGCGCGTGACGTCGCGGAAGTCGAATATCGTGAAATACAGTTTACCCAAGTCTTCACGGACACGAGTGCCACGACCGATAATTTGCTTAAACTCCGTCATTGAACGGATATTTGAATCAAGAACGATATACTTTATCGTTTGCACGTCTACACCCGTAGAAAGGAGTTTTGACGTCGTTACCAAAACGGGATATTTGCTTTCTACGTTGCGGAAGTTATCAAGCTGTTTTACGCCTGCTTCGTCATTCGCCGTGATTCGCATTACGTATCTATCGTCCACGGCGCACATATCGGGATTTTCGTTAATCAAGGCTTGGCGCATACGGTCTGCGTGTTCTTGGTCTACGCAGAAGAATATCGTTTTATCCATTCGGCAGTTATGCTTTTTGAGATAATCGGATACCGTTTTTGCGACCAGCTTCGTTCTACGTTCAAGGACGAGATTTTTGTCAAAGTCTGTCGTGTTATAGAGGCGATTGTCTATCACTTCGCCGTTATCGTCAAGCTGTCCTTCGTAAGGGACAAACCCTTCAATATCTTTATCGAAGAATACACGAATAACACGATAAGGAGCTAAATATCCATCGTCGATACCTTGTTTTAAGGAATAGGTATAGATGGGCTCGCCAAAATAGTCGATATTAGAAACGGTGTTTGTTTCTTTGGGCGTTGCCGTTAAGCCGATTTGCGTTGCGGAGCTGAAATACTCTAACACTTCACGCCATTGACTGTCCGCTTTTGCGCTTCCGCGGTGGCATTCGTCAACAACGATTAAATCGAAGAAGCCAGGGCTAAATTGCTTGAAAAGGCTGTTCGCGTCTTCATCTTCGCCCGTTAAACCTTGATACAAGGCAAGATATATTTCGTGCGCAGTATCAAAGTTTTGTTTTGTTACCCAAGTCATTTTATCCTTGAACGGAGCAAAGTCGTTGGTAAAGGTTTGAGAAATCAATGCAGTTCTATCGGCAAGAAAGAGAACACGTTTTTTAACACCTGCTTTCCATAAACGCCAAATGATTTGAAATGCGGTATATGTTTTACCCGTACCCGTTGCCATTACAAGCAAAACTCTGTTTTGCCCTTTCGCAATCGCTTCAACCGTTTTGTTGATTGCGTTTATTTGATAATATCTTGGCTGTTTATTGGGGTTATCCGAATAATACGGCTCATCGATAATTTTTTCCTGCGTGAGATTCACATTGTTCTTCTCTTGATACATCTTCCAAAGCGTTTCAGGGGAAGGGAATTCGTCGAGCGTGATATTTACTTCTACGTCGCCTTCGGTAATGTATTTATTATGGAACACAAAGCCATCGCCATTAGAGCTAAAAACAAAGGGAACATCCAACATTTTCGCATAGCAGAGTGCTTGTTGCATACCATCAGACATCGTGTGGTTATTGTCTTTTGCTTCAACCACGGCTATCGGTTTGTTGGGTTTATAAAAAAGGACATAATCCGATTTTAATGGAGCTTCTCTTTTGCAAGTCTTACCGCGAGCAATAATACGCCCTTTGGTAATAGAATATTCTTCGCGTACTTGCGTAAGGATATTCCACCCCGCCTTTTCAATGGCTGGCGTTATAAATTTAGTACGAATATCTGTTTCCGATAAGGATTTTTTATCAAAACTCATACTAAACCTCCTCGTTAACAATTTCAATAACTTCTTCTATTTTGCAATTTAGCACCTTGCAAATACGGAGCATTACATCCATTGATACGGTTTCGTTTTTGCCTAGTTTTGCCAAAGTAGTCGTTGATATATCCGCGGCAATACGTAATTCCGTTTTAGTCATTTTTTTATCAATAAGCAACTTCCATAATTTATTATAACTAATAGCCATTTTGAAACCTCTAATAAAGGATTTTATATATTATAACACACATATCAATAAAAATCAATATATTATCCGCAATTCTAAATATTTTATATGGATAAGCAGTTAGTGCTTCAGCTAATAATTTTTGATTATTACAAACACAAGAGCATTCACCCTAATTCCCCATAAGTTCCCTTAAATACCCTATGTGAGTGTAGGGCGTGCGCTTGTATTATACAAGTCGGCTCGGGTAAAACATAAAATTTTGCAAAGAAAAAAACCTAAAACTTACACCAATTTGTGTTCGTTTTAGGTTTTTCTGGTGACCCCTACGAGATTTTGCCGTTTCCCACAAGTGGGAGCCCTCGGCAATATTCCGCAAAAGCGGAATGCGAACTACCTCGTTAGGCTTTTTCAGGATATAAACTTTCAACACGACGGTGTTTCAAGGCACATATACTCCGCCTTCTCGGTGAGTTCAAGCCGTATTAGGGGAAAGCACGAAAAAACGCACACCGAATAGTGTGCGTTGTTCGTGGTGACCCCTACGAGACTCGAACTCGTGTTACCGCCGTGAAAGGGCGATGTCTTAACCGCTTGACCAAGGGGCCGTATTAAATTTTTTGGTAGCGGCGGGCGGATTCGAACCAACGACCTGCCGGGTATGAACCGGCCGCTATAACCAACTAAGCTACGCCGCCATAAAGATATGTAAAGGGGGGGGAATGGTTGCGGAGGTGGGATTCGAACCACACGACCTCCGGGTTATGAGCCCGACGAGCTACCGGACTGCTCTACTCCGCGACGTCAAATTGCTTGATTATTTTATATGATTATCAAGGTTTTGTCAACTGTTTTTAGGGGTTTTTTACTAAAAATACAAATTAAGCCTTACTTTTTTTAAAAATTGGTAAAACTGGGAAATTTTAAAGGGTATTTTACCGTAGGTGTCAAGAAATTGTTCAAACGGCCCCTATTTTGTTGCGTTTTTTAAGCCGTTTGTGATAAAATACCCCCATGAAAGGTTTTTTGGAAAACTTAATACCCTCGGGCCGCGTCGTTGGCGTCGGACTGTCGGGGGGGAAGGACTCGGTTGCCCTTCTTACCTATCTTAAGGAGCGCGAGCACGCCCTTGGGATAAGGGTGGTCGCCGTTACGGTGGAGCACGGCATCCGGGGCGAAAGCTCTGTTTCGGACAGGGATTTTTGTCTTGAGCTTTGCAAGGACCTTTCCGTGCCCGTAAGGGCTTTTTCGGTTGACGCCATTGGCTTTTCAAGGGAAAATGGCTACACCGTGGAGCAGGCCGCCCGCATTTTGCGATACCAAAGCTTTTTCAAGGCCATTACAGGCGGCTTTTGCGACGTGGTGGCAACGGCCCATCACGAATCTGACAGCGTTGAAACTGTGTTATTCAATCTTTTCAGGGGAACGGCCCTTTCAGGGGTGTGCGGAATTGACCCCGTGGCCTTTGACGGAAGGATCATCCGTCCCATGGTAAAAGTGGCAAAAACCGACCTATTGGCCTACGTTTTGGAGAAAAACCTGAAATTTAGGGAGGACGAAACCAACCTTGACACGGGCTTTTCACGCAACTATATACGCAGTCGTATCATCCCGGTGATAGAAGAAAAATTCCCCACCGCCCAAAGGGGTGTGGAAAGGTTTTCTTCCCTTGCAAGGGGTGACGACCAATATTTATACTCCCTTGCGGAAAAAACCGCCGTCATAGCCTGTGGCGAGGGCAAGATCCCTTGCGACGCGCCGTACCCCATATTTTCACGCTGTGCCGTCCTTATTTTTAAGGCCCTTGGCGCTAAAAAAGACTTCGATAACAGTCATATAGACGGACTTTTTGCCCTTACTACCAACCAGACGGGCAAAAGGGTAAGCCTTTTAAAGGGGCTTTACGGCGTGAGGGAGCACGACTTTATCGTCATAAGACGGCAGACTGAAAAGAAAGCTGAGGGATGTGAATTTTCCCTTGGGGTCTTTGACTTTAAGATGGGCCTTGTGGAGTTTTCTCTCTCCGGCGAGCTTGCCCCAAAAAAAGGGGAGCTTTACTTTGATCTTGACGCCGTGCCGGCAGGTGCGGTCATAAGAAACGTTGCCGTCGGGGATAAATTCACCAAGTTTGACGGAAAAACCGTCAGCCTGAAAAAATTCCTTACGGATAAAAAGCTGCCCGCAAGTCAAAAGGCGGTACAGATGGTCGTTGCCAAGGACGACAAAATTTATATAATACCCGGCGTTGAAATTTCCGCCACCGTCAAGGTGACCGAAAAAACAACCCGAATCGCAAAAGTTACCACAACCAAGGAGAAGGCTTATGGCAAAATCAATGTATGACGATCTACTGAAGGTTTTATTTTCCCGCGAGCAGATCTCAGGGCGCGTCAAACAGATCGCCGAGGAGATCAACAGGGACTATAAGGACAGGGTGCCCGTTATGGTGGCCATTTTAAAGGGCAGCATAATGTTTTATACAGACCTTTTAAGGGAGCTTGATATCCACGTGGAGCTTGATTTTATGTCAATTTCAAGCTACGGCAACGGCACGTCTTCCTCGGGCGAGGTCAAGCTTATAAAGGACCTTGATCGCTCCATTGAGGGCAGGGACGTCATTATCGTTGAAGATATCGTCGACAGCGGCTATACCTGCCAGTACCTTAAAAACACCCTTCAAGCAAGAAAGCCCGCCTCAATCAAGATATGCACCCTTCTTGATAAAAAGGAGCGTCGCGAGGTGGAAGTGGACATTGACTACAAGTGCTTTGACGTGGGTAACGAGTTCGTTGTGGGCTATGGCCTGGACTATGCCCAGCGATACAGAAACTTACCCCTTATTGGCGTCTTAAAGGAAGAGGTCTACACAAAATAAACAACAAAAAACCCCGCTATAGGTCGGTTAACGCCTGTTTGCGGGGTGTTTTTTACGGTTTTAAAAGCCTGTCCTTTGATCTGTTCACCAAAAAGTATAAAAGTGTGCCGAGGGTTAAAATAACAGCCGCCTGACCTGCGCCCACCAACGCCACGTTGAGCCAATAAGCGGTTTTTACGTCAGAGGCCGACAAAAACGTGAGGGGGACGATAAGGGCGTTTACCAAAATGGGGGGGAGCTCTCCAAGTACAAGCTTCAGCCACGTTTTTTTCACCGTTTTGCCGACGGCAACGGTTGCCGCGGCGGCGACGAGAGTAGCGGCCGTACCAAGGATCAGATCAAGTGGGTTTGGGGAAAATATATTGGAGATAAGACACCCCAGTATAAGCCCCACGGCCGTTTCGGGAAAGATCAGTGGGATTACGGTAAGGGCCTCCGACACGCGGAACTGCACCGGCCCGTAGGAAATGGGCGCAAGGGCCAGGGTAAGGGCCGTGTAAAGCCCCCCGATGATGGCCGCGCGGGTTATGTATTTTGCGGTGTTTGTTTTCATAAAAAGATATTTCCGTATATTAAAATTTAAAGCATATGTAACGTTATGACCTCAAAAACCGACCTATAGGCCGGTTTTTTACAGGATAAGACCGTTTTTCAGGCGGTAACGCGTCTGAAGGGACGGTACATACACATAAAGTAAATTACCCAAAGGGATGCAACGCCAACAACGCCGTAGATTATCCTGGATACAATGGACATGGTGCCAAAAATAAGGGCAACAAGGTCCAGTGAGAATATCCCCACAAGCAGCCAGTTAAGGGCGCCGATAATCACAAGAATAAATGCGATAATGGTTGTAATCTTCATTTTCCACCTCCTTACCCTATAATGTGCAAGGGGTGATTTTTTATGCTATTTGACAAGCTCTATCATCAGATAGTCATAGTCAACGGTTTCAATAAAGTCCCCCGCGACAAATTTGACGAAGTTAAACTTGGCAAAGTTAAAAATGTTATCCTTGATAATGATGGGAGTGGGAGAGTCAAGCTCGTGACACATTTGGGCCACGTAATCAAAAAATTGGGAATAATCAAGCTTGCTGTCCCTTACGATAAAGGTGGTCTGCTTGACTATCCGGTGGTTTTTATAGGTTTTTGCCCAAAGCTTGATCATAAAAGGCCCGTCCTTAGAAATTTCTTTAATATATTATTTGCCAAAAAAAGCAAAATGTCAACAAAAAAAGGCTGTTTTTTCAGTCCCTTTAAGGATATTCAAAAATGCCGTGATTTAAGCCCCCTCAATGGGCCTTGGTAAGGCAATTTATCCTGCTTGCGCTCAAGCCTCCGCGGTTTTTTGCGATCACGGCTTGACCGACCGGGGGCTTTTTGTTATAATTATCTAAATAATAACGAGAAATTATCAGGTAAATTTATGCGAAAGGTAGGATTATTAAAGGCCGAGGAGCTTGATTTGACCACAAGCGTTCAGCTTTTTGAGGACGGACTTCGCACGGCTGAGCGGGCAGGGAGCTACGAGTGGTGGTATTTTGACTCAAAATACCCTGACGGCTCTGAACATATTGCTTCGTGCGAATTAGTCCGTCTGGCACTTCCGCGCCGTGTGTTTACCTTGTCGCAGGTAAGATATATTGCCGACCGTCTTGCATGGTTATACGATAACAGGAACTTAATAGGCGGCTTACGCTTTGTTGAAGAGCCAAGCGTTATGCGTTTCTTTATCGGCAGGTTAGAGCCAACAAGCGATTGGCAAGAAAAATTAGTGGCAAAATTTAAGGAAGACTTTGGCGAAAGTTTATAATAAATAGCAAAAAAGGGAGCAGCGCTCCCTTTTTTTTAATTATTTTATTCAATGCTTTCGTTGACTGTTTCTTCTGGAGCTTCTTCAGGGGCTTCTTCCGAAGCTTCTTCTTGAGCTTCTTCATCTCCGCCTTTTGTGTTTTCCACGATAAATTTTTTAGTCCTGCGGTTAAGACACATATAAAGCATTGGTATAAGCCCAAGCACGCACCCGACCGAAAATACCGTTTCAAGCGGGAAGATTTCACCCAAAAAGCCGTACGCCAAGGCAGATAAGGCACTTCCGCCCACCGACGCGGACGACACAAACCCAAGTATTGCACCGCGGCTGTCTTTGGGGATAGCAACCATCATTGCGGCGCTGAATACCGTGTTGCCGGCCGTGTTAGTCAGCATACCCAACAGCCCGAATACGCAGGTTAAGGCAAATTCCGTTTGCAAATAGGCTGTTAGCATAAAGATTTCGCTGAGCGGAAAGGTTATTGCTAAAATAAGGTATCTTGCTTTGGGGCTGAACTTGATTGCGCCAAGGAGTACTACCGCAATAAGCGCACCCACCGTGCAAATAGACATTAAAAGCCCGTACTGCTCAAGCGCAAATCCCTTTTCAACCGTGAACGGCAAAATCAGGGAAAACGCACCTGCCGACAAAAAGTTAATAATGATAGCACAGGGGATAAAAATCTTTAAGCATTTATCCTTAAAAATGGTTTTAAGCGCAGTTTTGGTGTCGGCTAAAATGCTTTTAACGGTTACTTTTTGACCTTGCTTGACCGTTTTGGGGACGGAAATAAAAAGCTCTGACACGGCGGCGTAGATATTGCTTGCGCCGTTAATAATAATGATAAGCGGAACGCCCAAAAGCGCAACAACCGCACCGCTAAAAGCCGTGCCGACAAGGTTTATGGAAGTGCTTACGCCCGAAAACAGCGATTGACCGCGCTGGATTTCGTCACCGGGGATAATATCAACCAAAACCGTGTTTGACGCAGGTGAATAAAACACGCCGCCAAGCGCCGCTAAAAACGCCGCAACCAAAACGCCGACAACGTTTAGCTTATCCAAAAAGGCAAAAACGCCAACGGTCAGCATTATAATGCCTTGCAGCATATCGCCGATAACAAGCACCCATTTGCGGTTAAGCCTGTCAACTATTGTGCCTGAAAAGGGTGATAACAGCATGGTTACGAACATGGATATTGAAGACATAATCCCCATTAAGCCGTTAGAGCCCGTTTTTTGGTAAACCCAGTAGCCTATTGCAACGCTGTACATCAAGTCGCCAATAATGCTGACTGCGCTGCCCTGAAGCAGCAATATAAAGTTTTTATTCCATAGTTTTTTAACCATAATCGACTTATAGCCCCACTTTTGTGTAAAATCTAAAGCTTGGGCTTATTATAACAAATTATTATATGCCCTGTAAAGGCTTTTTGGTTTAAAAGTAAGATTTCCGCCCTGAAAGGTAAAAAAAGATAGGTAAAACGCCTATCTTTTTTGTGACTTAATTATAATGCTGTTTTTTTGCTATGTGCTTTTTGGTGCTTTAGCTTCTAAACGGCCTTGTCGGGCCGATATGGTAAAGTGAATTCAGATATTCCATATCTTCTTTGCTAATTTTAAAGTCAACGTCAAGATTTGCCTTGATTCTTTCCGCGTTAACTGATTTCGGAAGGGGAAGCGTCCCGTTTTCAATGCAAAAGCGTATGCAAAGTTTGGGTACGGTCACGTTATATTTTTCCGCTAAATCACAAAGCGCGCTATGCTCAACCAATGCCCCTGTTGCAAGTGGTGAATACGCCTGAACCAAAATGCCGTTTTTCTGGCAGTATTCGGTTATGGGGTTTTGGGTGTTGCCGATAAAATATCTTATCTGGTTGACCGCAGGCACAAAGCCGGTTGCATCTATTATTGCCTGTATATCTTTTGCGTGGAAGTTTGAAACGCCAATGGCACGCACCCTTTTTTGGTTGTATAAATCAATCATTGCGCGCCAAACGGCAATATTGCCTTGTGTATAGTCGCCGCCAACGTCGCTCCACGGCCACGGCGGGCCACCCGACGACCCGGGGCATAAATAAACGATCAAAAATAAAAAGACTAACGCTTAAGGGCGTTTCTCATAGGGATTTTTTAGACATTATAAAAGGATAGCAAAATTTTGCGTGTTATCCTTAAGGGAGAACACGCAATGAATTGCAACCTTGCGGTTGCGTGAATTGAAAGCTCTCGCTTTCATGAATTGCCTGCGGCATGAATTGTGCCTTATGGCACATTGGTTGCAATTCAATTCATGGAGGAGGCAGAATGCCGACGAGAAATCATGGCGAAGCCAATTCATGATGCGTCAGCATCAATTCATCTATCAAAACGAACAGAGCAAGAATAGAAGGATTTTCTCCTTTTACTCTTGCTCTTTCTGTTGTTATAAGGGTTTGGGCTCAGCCCATACTGCATTTGTCCGGACAAATGCGATGCTTGCACTTTTATGAAAGTGTAAATTCTCCGCTAAGGACATCACTCTTTTGCTATCCTTTACTTTTTGCTTTGCAAAACATACGACTTTCTTTTGAAAGTATAGTGTGCTACACTTTTGAAAATTTTTCCACAAAGAATATCAAACCGATAAATTGGAATTTGATTACTTCTTTTTCACAACTGCAAACATTAAACTATCGAAATCGGGCAGGGCACTTGTGATGCCTGTCTCAATCACTTCCAAATTATTCCTCTCCAATTCATTGTTGAATGTCTTGAATGAAACCATTCTGCAAGATGTTCCTGCAACCATCATTTTTCCAGACTCGTGATTTCTCTCCTGGATTTCAAATGCTCGGGTGATGTCGCTTTGCATTTCAAACTCTCCATCCCCCATAGTACATATAAGAGCCAATCCGTCTGGCTTTAAATGATTGCAGATAAATTGATAAAATCGGTTTCTGTCCTCGTCGAGTACAAGCATGTGAATGACAGCGATGCCATAAATAAAGTCAAACAGTTTATCAAGTTTGTCCGACAAACAATCCAGCACACTAAAATGTTCATTGAAGTTGGGCATTATACGCTTACAATATGCTATGGCTTCTGTTGAAATATCAGTTGCCATCAATTTATAGCCACTTTCCAAGACGGCTCTCGAGTCTCGCCCCTCACCGCATCCAACCTCCAACAAATTATCCTCAAGCTGGATATTATATTTCTGAATTACCTCTAACACGATAGGGCTATTCTTGTCACCCGCCCAACTAACACCTTTCTGATGTGCGGTTTTGTATCTATCATCATATGCCGCATAGTACTTTCTATTTTCATTTTTCATTATGTATCTGCTACTATGTATTGTTTCAGTGATTTCAAATCCTAATCTTTTATATAACGAAACTGCCCGCTTGTTCTCAATGAAAACATACAGCACAACGGGGGAATTAACGGATGCGCAGCATCTCTTTATTATCTCAGAGCCAATTCCTTGGTTTTGAAATTCCGGGAAAATATACAGGTCATCTATTTCAAACTGCCCGTCATCATTCTTGTAGAAATGATAATATCCCGCTTTTTGTTCATTGGCATAAATAACCGTGTATTCATCAATGGAACTCTCAATTTTCTTTCGTACCCAGCTCATCACCTTGGAATAATCGATGGATTCCAATCGCTCAAAATCTAGAATCAGTTGCTTGCAAAAAGCATATATAGTATCAATATCTTCCACATTTGCCGTTCTACACGTTATCTCCATAAAATCACTCCGCTAAATTCTTATTTATCGGTGAGCTTATTATAACATAAATTAAAATTTGATTCAACTTGTTTTGCGTGGACAAAAGAAAACTCGGCTTGTTAAAAGTCGAGTTTTATAAGTTGCATTTTTAAATCCCTATGAGAAGAGCTTTTACGTTAGTCTTTTATCTTGCTGTAAAATAAGCCAAAGTGGGCGTATACGTCGGTTAACGCCCACTTTTTTGTTGATTGTTTTATAAATTATTCCGTTCTTAAAGCAATCACGGGGTCCTTTTTTGAAGCCATGCGTGCAGGGACAAGACCTGCGACGATGGTAAGACCAATGCTTATTGCAATAAGAGCTATCGCGCCGATAACGGGCAAACTTGCCACGTTGGTCAGGCCTGCAAGGGCGGCGATGATGGCGTTTATCGGCAGGTTCAAAAGAAGGGTTATACCAATACCCATGACGCCTGCGATGGTGCCGATGATGGCAGTTTCCGCATTGAAGACGCGGGCAATATCCCGCTTTGAAGCCCCGAGTGAGCGCAATACGCCGATCTCCTTGGTCCTTTCCAAAACGGAGATGTACGTTATGATCGCGATCATGATGGTGGAAACGATAAGGGATATGGATACGAAGGCAATAAGCACGTAGGATACTGCGTTTACGATATCGGTAACGGAGCTCATCAACGCCCCAACGTAGTCGGTGTATTTTATCTGCTTGTTCTTTTCCACGGAGGAGTTATATTCTTCGATAAGGGCGATGACCCTGTCCTTTGCCTCAAAGTCGGTGGGGTAGATGGATATTGACACGGGAGAGGAGGTGTCAACAAGGCCTATTCTCCTTTCAAGGGATACGTGGGTCTCGTAATTGTTTGCCCAGTTGCCGTCGCTTCCGAAAACGTTAAAGTAGTCGCTTGAGGAAAGCTCGCCAGCCTCTCTTAAGGTCTGGGTAAATTCAAGGTCGTTATAGCTTTTTGCAAGGTCGGATTCCTCAACCCTTTTTATAAGTTTGTCCGTAAGTGCCTTTTTATAGCATACCGTGCTTAAAAGGCTGCCGGAGGCAGTACCTTCTTTTAACCTTACGATACCGACGATCTTTATCTTTTCCGTTTTGCCCGTGGCGATAAGGTCGTTTTTCTCCCCGTCGGTCATGGGGGCAAAGTGGGCGCCCCTTTCACCGAAGCGAGCCTCGTCGTAGTAGCCTACCTTCTTATAATGGTCCGTGGGGACAAGAATATTGTATTCAAGGCCTATAAGGCTGTCAAAGGAAAGACCCTCGGTGTAAGCAAGGCTTCTTTCAAATCGGGCGTTACAGGCGTCGTCGATCTCCTCGTCGGTCATTTCAAGATTGTTGGCCGTGTTAAGGTAGGAAAGTATCATTCTGTAAAATGCCCAACGTACGTCGTCGTCGTTCATAAGCCCCAGCATATAAAGGACCAGGTCGCTCAGCTGGTTATAGTTATCAATAACGAGTATGGCGTCGTTATCCCCGGACGGCCATTTGCCCTGCAAAAGATCGTACTGGCTTTTAATAAGCTTTTCGTTGTCGATCATTTCAGAGAAGGCGTTCTGGGTGCTCATCATGGTCTCAAAGTTGTCGTAGTAATAATTGATCATTTCCATGGCCTCCTTGCCGATGGGAACGTCACTTGGGAAGATACTCTCCATGGTGGGAAGCGTCAGCGGCGAAAGACTTTCGTAGTTGCCGCTTTCCGGGTTTATCTTGTTGTCGTAAACATTGGTACGTAAACCGAAGTTGTAGTAGATAGAGCTTATTTCCGGGTCGTCGGCGTGGCCGTCGATAAAGGTCTTAAAGCCTGCAAGGTCGTTGGTGTTGATGCTGCCCGCCATGGTGGAAAGCATATCCCCGATAACGTTCTGGCTGGTTATCTTGTCATCGTCGGGGAAGGCCTCTCCGTCACGGTCGACCTTTCCCAAAAAGTTGGCGATAAGCCCGGCCGTATCCACCGTCTGGGTGGTGATGGTTATGGGGTAGTTGGAAAGCGTATCCCTCTGTACGTTCTGTACGTAAGTGTTAAACCCTGTCGAAAGGGATAAAATCAGGGCTATGCCTATTATACCTATGGAGCCCGCAAAAGAGGTTAAAATGGTTCTTCCCTTTTTTGTGAACAAGTTGTTAAGGCTTAAGGAAAGTGCCGTTAAAAAGCTCATAGACGGCTTTTTAGACCCTTTTGTGTCCCTCTTTGTCCTGTCGGCCATCTCCGCACCTTGCCCCTCATATGGGTCTGTGTCGCTTATTACAAGGCCGTCGGAAAGCTTTACCGTCCTCGTGGAATATTCCTCGGCAAGCTCTGCGTTATGGGTGACCATAACAACGAGGCGGTCCTTGGAAAGTTCCTTTAAAATTTCCATTACCTGAACGCTGGTTTCGCTGTCAAGGGCACCGGTAGGCTCGTCGGCAAGGATGATCTGCGGATCGTTGACGATGGCCCTTGCAATGGCAACCCTTTGCATTTGCCCGCCCGAAAGCTGGTTGGGGCGCTTGGAAAGCTGGTCGCCAAGGCCGACCCGTTCAAGGGCGCTTTGGGCGCGTTTTCTTCTTTCTTCCCTGGATACGCCCGAAAGGGTCAAGGCAAGCTCAACGTTTTTAAGGACGGTCTGGTGGGGGATAAGGTTATAGCTTTGAAAAACGAAGCCAACGAGGTGGTTGCGATAGGTGTCCCAGTCCCTGTCGGAATAATCCTTCGTGGATACGCCGTTTATGACAAGGTCGCCGTCCGTGTAGCGGTCAAGTCCGCCCACGATATTCAAAAGGGTGGTCTTGCCGCAGCCCGACTGGCCGAGGATAGAAACAAACTCGCTTTTGCGGAAGTTTAAGCTTACCCCTTTGAGGGCGTGGACCTCAGTTTCGTCAACGCCGTAAATTTTCGTTATGTTTTTTAATTGAAGCATTTTTTGCCTCCTGAAAAAAATATCCTATTTTTATTTTTAATATATTATCGCCCTTTTGTTGTGATTTTGTGTTTATATTGTAAAAAGGCAATAAAAATTATTTTACTTAAAGGGGCGGCGCCCTTCCTTGCCCACGGGGCCTAAAGGCGACTTTTTTAAAGCCCGGCTTTAAGACGTTTTTAAGCAAAAATCCGCCTATAAGCCCATTAACGAGAGTTTTTCCGTGAGCTTAAAAGCGGATCTTTAGGTCTAATCTTTTCTTTTTATAATGGCGATATCAACGTCAAGGCCGATGCTTTCGCCCTTTTCTTTTACTATTTTTAAGGCGTCGCCAACTCTTACGACCCTTTTTGCCTTGCCGCCGGTTATGATGCCGCAGACGTCAAAGCTGAAGTTTTCCTTATTTTCAAGGTAGGGGATGATTTCGGCGGCCTCGTCTTTGTCAACGTGACCCACGTGGTGGCAGGCCTTTGCGTCCCAGTCGTAAAGATAAACCTTAACGTCCTTGCCGTCGTAGATTACGCCGGTTTTCTTAAATTCCTGCTCGGCGTATTCGTATACCACGTCGTCCTCGTATTCTTCCTTGATCTCAGAGGACTTAAGTCCGTCAAACTTATCAAGATATCCAAGCTTTACGCCCTGCTTGATCTCAGCGTCAAGTATATCTTTGACCTTTTCTCCGATCTCATTTTTCTTATCGGTACCCAAAACCTTGAAGGTCTTTGCAATAAGTACCTCGTTTGGCCTGTAAATCAGCTTCCTCTGGCGTTTTGCGCACATATTCCGGAGAAGTTCATCGTTATTTTCGGGGGGTGTCAGCTTGAAGACCTCTTTTACGGGCTTTTGTTCGGCCGTTTCGCCGTCTTTTGCCTCGTCAGGGCTTTCGCTCTCGTCACCCTCGTCTTCTTCCTCGGCTTCGACTTCTTCTTCCTCTTCCTCCTCAGGCTCCTCTTCGCCCTCGTCCTCATCCTCGTCCTGCTTTTTGGCGGGCGCTTTTTTGGGTGCGGGCTTTTTGACCTCTTTCTTGGGTGCTTCGGGTGCGGCAGGTTCTTCAGCGGGGGCTTCGGCTGCCTTTTCTTCAGCCTTTTCACGGCAGGAAGCAAGTGGGGCAAGATAGCTTTCGCCAAAGACGGCGCCAAAGATGGCCTTTACCTCGTCAGCGGTTAAAACCTTAACGGGGGCTTCCTCGTGGCAGGGGGCTTGGGCCTCAACTGTAGCTTCAGCGGGGGCTTCAGTTACTTTTTCTTCAGCCTTTTCCAAGCAGGAAGCAAGTGGGACAAGATAGCTTTCGCCAAAGACGGCGCCAAAGATGGCCTTTACCTCGTCGGCGGATAAAGCCTTAACGGGGGCTTCCTCATGGCAGGGGGCTTGGGCCTCAACTGTAGCAGGGGCTTCGGCGGGGGCCACTTCTTCGGCCTCAGCTTCTTCCGTTACCTCGGTTGCGGTAACCTCTTGGGCGGCAGCGGCCTGGGCGGCCTCAGCATCTCTTTCCTCCAGCTTTTTAAGCCAGGTTGCCTTTTCGTCCCCGGTAGAGGTCTGGTATTGGCATTCCATAAAGACGTCGCAAGAATTGCAATCGCCTGAGCAATCTAAAATGATATCATCGTATTTCATAAATCACGCTTTCCGTTTTTTAGTAGAAATATTATACAGTAAAACCCGTCTTTTGTCAATCGCTTTGGTTAATTTATTTATAATATATTATAAATAATATATATATATTGTTATACAGGCGGCCTATACGGAAAGTCTTTTGGGGGCTTATATTAAAATTCAAAAAAAATCGGCGCAAAAAAACGCCGATTCACCTTAAAGGCTTATTGGGATTATTCCATGCCGTCCTCGTAAGAGTCGCAAAGGGTGCAAGCCTTATTGCCGCAGGTTACCCTGACGGTGGAAAGCTTACATTTGCTTCCGCCGTAATTGTATTTGCATTTGGTTACGTCGCAAACGATGCCGTTGTTAAAATTATCCATAAAATACCTCCTAAATAAACCAAACGGTAATGTTATTATTGCCGGAATAAAAAAATTTATCCCATCTGCAGGGATTTTTTTGCCCATATGTCATATTTTTTCGCGGGAGGACATACCATTATTAAAAAAAAGGAGTTTTTTATGCCAGATATTGTTTGCGAAAATTTCCCCATGCCCGTCTTTGACGTCATTGAGGATTCCGCCCCCATAGAGGTAAAAATCAATCTTTCAAAGGATTATTCCAACAATATCCTTTCCTCAAGCGGCTACGTGGTGGCCGCCCGCGGCAGGATAGAGGGCGATCACGCCGTCTTTGGCGGCAAAGCCGTTTTCAATTTAATTTTTATGGGCGACGGAGCTACTCGTATGGAGTCGGCTGTGCGCTTTGATTTCAAAAAGGCCCTGCCAGGCGGCGACTTTCAGTGGTGCGAGGTAACTTACGGCTTAAGCGATATTTCCCACACACCGTCGGGGGATGGGGTAAGCCTTTCTGCCACCTTAAGCTATTGCATTTATCTGTACGGCCAGGTGCCATCGCCCTTTATCAAGGATTACGGCGGCCTTAAAAAGATGGGTGAGTTTACCTACGACAGGCTTTTAAGGGGCGGCGGCTTATTTGATTTTGAGGAGGAGCTTTCTTTTTTAAAGATAGGCACCGTACTTTCCTCCTCCTGTACCCCCACGGTGACGGCCGTAAGAGGGGCGCACGGCGCAGCCACGGCAGAGGGGTTTTTGCGTCTTGATATATCCTACCGCACTTTAGTGGGGGACGAGATTTTATACGAGCACAAAAAGGTGCCCTTTACCTTTGAAATGGATTGTCCCGATTGTGAGGAGGGCTGCTTTTTAACGGCCCATTATAACCTTGACGATCTTTCACTTACGGTCTTCACCTCCGACGACGACGGCCCCACAAGGGTGGCGTTTAAGGGCGCAGTGTACTTTTCCTTAGTGGGGGTAAAGCGGGTGACGGAGGGGTGCGTTGAGGATTGCTTCAGCACCCAAAATATTCTCGACGTCACGCAAAATACTTATACGTACCGCAATTTTTCATACCAACGGTGCGAAGATTTCAAAATTTACGCCAAGGCCATATGCGACGTGCCGGAATATTCCCGTCTTATAAGGGCCCTTTCACCAAGGGCCGCCATATCCTCCGTGGCGGTGGATGGGGGTGCCCTTAAAATTGAAGGGATCATCGCTTGCGACGGCGTATTCGTCGGTGACGACGGCCTTGTTGGGCGGCGGATCGAGCTACCCTTTTCCCAATCGGTGGACGTACCCGGCGACGGGGCCCACGTTACGTCGCTTAGTATAACTGATTTTGAAGCAAGGCTTAAGGGTGGCCGTGTGGAGGTCGACTGTCATCTTTGCATAAATTATTTTCAGTGGTCGTGGGGGGAGCGCCGCCTTATCACCGCCCTTCAAGAAGGCGAAGCCATTACCAAAAAACCCTCCGCAATAACCGTTTACGTCGCCCAAAAGGGTGACGAGGAGTGGGACGTTGTCAAGGCGACCGGCGAGGATATAGAGTCCATCCTTACTTTTAACCCCGATATAACCTTCCCCCTGAAGGGTGAGGAAAAGATAGTCGTTTTAAGAGGTGGCGCCCGGTGATTTATCCCGTGCAGCCCCTTAATGAAAAAAATAAAAAACTGCCGTTAATCGGCTTATAGGTTGACTTTTTACACGACCCCCCTTGTTTTAGCCTTAAAGCGAGGGGGGATTTTGTTATATTTTTGCCCGGGATAAAAAAGTAAGTAAGGATTGTTTGGCGATTTTTCTTGACAGAAAAAGCCAAAAGGGCTTATACTAAAGTCATAAAATAAAAGGATACTTTATGAAAACAGTTCGGGTAAGGGGCTACGCCAAGGTCAATCTTTATCTGTCGGTCACGGGTCAAAGGGAGGGCTTTCATCAGCTGGACAGCCTTGCCGTCACGGTAAACGTTTACGACTCCGTCACCGTCACAAGGCGTCGCGACAAAAAGATAATAGTAAAATTCGGCGGCAGACATCAGCCCCATATTGAAGAAAGGTCAAACAACGCCTACAAGGCGGCGGTTTTGTTCCGTGATACCTTCAACACCTATGGCGTTGACGTGGTTATTACCAAGCGCATACCCATCGGCGGTGGGCTTGGGGGATCAAGTGCGGATATTTCCGCAACCCTTTCCGCTATGAAGCTTCTTTTTGACGTTAAGGAGGACGTCAAGCCCTTGGCCGATGCTTTGGGAAGCGACTCCGGCTATCTTCTGACGGGGGGATACGCAAGGCTTGAGGGCAAGGGGGATAAGGTTACCCCCCTCGATCTTAACACCAAGCTGTATATGGTTGCCGTGCCCGTTGCGGGCGGGGTAAGGACAAAGGATTGTTTTTCCCTTTTTGACAGCCTCAACAAAGATCACAGCGCCGCCCCCACTTTTGAGGAGGTATACGCGGCCCTCAAGGAAAACACCTATGAAAAAAGGCATTTTTATAACGCCCTTTACGACGCGGCGTCAAGCCTTAACGTGGGCATTGCCCACGCGGCGGAGGATTTAAGGGCCCTTTCCCCAAGGGGGCTGTTTATGACGGGCAGCGGCAGTACGGTCGTCGGCATTTTTGACACGGAGGAGCTTTGCCTGTGGGCAATGGATAAGCTTAAAAGGGACCACCCCCGCTGCTTTACCTGTCAAAGCCTTACCAAAAAGGAAATTGAAGACTTAAAGGGGCTTAAAAATCCCTTTATATTACAAACGGAATAATCTGATACTTAAATAAGATCGCCTTAAAAGTGCGGTCTTTTTTTTGTTTAAGTATAAATTTTATCACGGCGGGCAATAATTCTGTCACAAACTTAAAGAGGTGATTTTAAAAATGAAAAAACTGTGTATAACTTTCGTTGCTATTCCCATAATACTTTTACTGGCAGGGTGCAATACGGCCTGTGTGGTTGCAAAGGACTGTTTAAGGATCCATATAAGGGCGGACTCTAACGAGCTGAAGGATCAGCAGGTAAAGTATCTTATCAAGGATCTTATGGTGGCGTATCTTACGCCAATAATTTCAGGGGCCACGTCCAAGGAGGACGCCATCGCCAGGATAAATTCCGAAAAAACCAACGTTAAACGGCTTATAGACGGGTTTTTAAAGGAAAAAGGATACGGCTATACCGCCCGTGTGGGGCTAAAGAGAGAAGATTTCCCAACCCGTACCTACGGGGAAAAGGTCTTCCCCGGCGGCACATACGACGCCCTTATCATATCCCTTGGCAGGGGCGAGGGGGACAACTGGTGGTGCGTGGTCTATCCCCCCCTGTGCTTTACGGGGGAGGGGGTGGAGTACCGTTCCTTAATATATGATTTTATTAAAAGGTTTTTTAATTAGGCTAACGGCACGGCAGGCGGCTTGGGCGGCTTTTTAAGATTTGAGGGCTTCCCCAAAATCAACGGCTATCCGTGGCGTTGCCGTTATTTAAGGAGGATAAATGAAAAAAGGATTGAAAATCTTTGCCCTTGTTACCGCCATGGTGGCGCTTATGTCCGTTGGCGTTATGGAGGGCTTTACTTCACGGCAGGCAGACTTTGGCGAAACTGCCGTTTACGCCGCCGTCTTAAAGCAGGGCAGCACGGGTGAGGTAGTCCGCACCGTACAGACCAAGCTTAAAAGATGGGGGTACTATTCCGGGCCCGTCGACGGCATCTTCGGCTCAAAAACAAAGGCGGCGGTGGTGTACTTTCAGCGCCGTAACGGACTTACCCCCGACGGCATAGTGGGTTCAAGGACCCTTGCGGCCCTCGGCATAAGCGGAGGACAGTCACAGCAAAGCCCCGGCGGGGTCGGTGGCTATTCCAGCCAGGATGTAAAGCTTCTTGCAAGGGTCATCTATGGCGAGGCCCGCGGCGAAAGCTATACAGGTCAGGTTGCGGTGGCGGCCGTTGTTTTAAACAGGGTCAAAAACCCGTCCTTTCCCAACACGATCTCAGGGGTGGTGTATCAGCCCTACGCCTTTACCGCGGTAAACGACGGACAGATAAATCTCACGCCGAACAGCTCTGCCTACAAGGCGGCCCAGGACGCCATCAACGGTTGGGACCCAACAGGCGGGGCACTGTACTACTACAATCCCAGGACGGCAACGTCGTCGTGGATATTTACAAGAAAGGTCACCGTCACCATCGGTAGCCACGTATTCGCCGTTTAAGGAGGTTTTTTATGGAAAAAGAAAAAAATAACGCAATTGAAAAGGCAGAAAATCTCACAAAAAAATCAAAGCCCGCCCAAAGCAAAAGGACGGGGACAAATTTAAAAAAGTCGGCCTATAAGCCCGTTAACGAAGAAAAATCACCCGAAAATGACAAGGTGGCGGCAAAAAGCGACGAAAAAAAGCCTCAAAAAAAGCAGGCAAAAGGGGTAAGGACCGCAAAGAAAAACAATGGGGACAGAAAAAAGCGTCTTGAGGAAAAAAAGGCCCGCCGCGCCGCTTACCGTATGGAAAAATTAAAGCGCCGCGAGGAAAGGCTTGCCCGTCGCGATAAATTAAAGCACGAGGGCCGCGAGGAAAAAAAGAACAGGCTTTTAAAGGAGCAGCAAGCAAAGCTTGAGGCTAAAAAGGAAAAAAGAGAGCAGCTTTTACGGGCACGGGCCGCTAAAAACAAGGCTAAAGAGGAAAAGCGCAGGGCCCGCCGTGCGGCGGCCATGGAAAAACGCCGTCACCGTGCGGAGGAGCGGGAAAAAAAGAGAAACCGCGGTATCGGCGGCTGGCTTGCGGCAGTCATATCCCTTGCGTCGGCGGTGCTTATACTCGGCACTTTGTTTACCTTAAATCTTATGGATAACGCAGGTATGACGATCAAAAACAGCGCCCACGTTGCCGAAAGCTTTTACGCCCTGACCGATTACGTTGATAATATGGACGTGAATATATCAAAGCTTCTCGTTTCCAAGGACCAAGGTGCCCAGCAAAAGCTTTTGTTAAAGCTTACGGTTGACGCCTCCCTTGCGGCGGAGGACTTTACAAGGCTCCCGTTAAAGGACGAGCAAAGGTTTTACACCTCAAAGTTTATAAATCAGGTGGCAGACTTTTCAACCTATCTCAGCAACAAGCTTTCGGACGGCGGGGCTATTTCCGAGGACGACAAAAAGACGCTTTCCTCAATTTACGCCACCAACCGCGCCTTGAGAGAGGACCTTGCTTCCTTAAGCGCCGACATGGGCGAGGATTTTGACTTTAACACGGTCTTTGACGACAACGGGACCAATATATTTTTGGAAAAGTTTGTCGCCATGGAATCCCGTGCGGTGGACTATCCAAAGCTTATTTACGACGGTCCCTTTTCCGATATAGAGGCAGCCACCGCACCCCGTGCCCTCTCCGGCGATGAAATCACCCCCAAGGCGGCAGAGGAAGCCTTTTTAAAGGCCTTCAGCCACTTAAACCCTAAGGGGGTAGAGCTTTTAGGCGAAAAGGCGGGCAAGATAGCCTGTTACGAGCTGAAGGCAACCGGTGACGAAGGCGAGCTTTACGCCAGCATCTCTAAGGTGGGCGGAAAGGTTATTATGTTTAATTACTTCAAGGACTGCGAGGGCGGCAACGTTGATCTTGACACGGCCGTAAGCTCGGGCGAAAAGACCGTCCGCGCCATGGGCATAGAAGGGCTTACCCCCGTGTGGGCCACGGAAAACGCCAACACTGCCTATATCAATCTTTGCTATAACGACGGCGGCATAGTATGCTACCGCGATATGGTCAAGATCACCGTCTGCCGCGAAAGGGGCGTTGTGTCCGCCTTTGACGCAACGGCATACTATCTTAACCACACCGCAAGAAGGATCGAGGACCCAAAACTTTCCGCCCGTCAGGCGGTAAAAAAGGTTTCCCCCGATATAGAGGTAACAACCCCCGCAAGGCTTGTTCTTATACCCTTCGGCAACCAAAAGGAGCTTTTATCCTACGAGGTAAGCGGCACCTTTGACGGCGCGACCTATTACGTTTATATTGACGCCGCCACCGGCAACGAGGCCCAGATCCTTCGCGCCGTGGAAACGACAGAAGGCACCCTTATCATGTGATAATCGACTTATAGGCAGGTTTTTATATTAAAAACCGCAAAAAATATGCGTAAGCGGATCGTCCGCTTACGCATTTTAAATTTGACTTAAGATTTTTACCGCCGATTTTTTCGGTGGGATTTTAATTATCAAAGGAGCTTTTTGCCAACAGCCTTGAAAAGGTCTTTTTTCTTACCAGCAAAAATGAAGTCATATGGCCAAGGAAGGCAATGGTCCAGGACACGGGGTAGGAAATATACAAAAGCCTTAAGGAAGGGGCTATCGGGTATATTAAAAATACCCACAAAAGTCTTGTTCCGCACACGCCGAGGATAGCTATCATCATTGGCGTCAGCCCGTATCCAAGGCCGCGCATTATGCCCACGGCAAAGTCCATAAATCCAAACAGGACGTAAAAGCCGCAGTTGACGGCTATCCTTATTTTGCCGATGGATATTGCCTGGGGGTCGGGGTTGAAAATTGCCAGCAGGGCATCGTCAAAAAGTATTACGACGGTGCTTAAAAGCGTCATTGACAAAACCATCATAAGGGCCGCGTTTTTGATTATCTTTTTAACGTTGTCCGGCCGTTTTGCGCCGTAGTTCTGGCCGATGAAGGCAAGCTCTGCCTGGTAGATGGACGACACGGTGGAGTTAAGATAGCCCTCTACGTTCTGGGCGGCGGAGTTCCCCGCGATAACCACAGAGCCGTAGCTGTTTATTGTCGATTGGATTATGACGTTGGAGATTGAAAACACAGATCCCTGTATGCCTGCGGGAAGGCCTATTTTTGCAATCTCGCCAAAGGATCTTAAATCAAAGCGCATTTCTTTGAGGGAAAGCTTTATTTCACCGCCATTTTTCCAAAGGGACACTACGCTTAAGACGGCGGACACCGCCTGGGATATGACCGTCGCAATGGCAACGCCTGCCACGCTCATTCTAAAAACGATTACGAACAAAAGGTTAAGGGCAACGTTCATGACCCCTGAAACTGTCAAAAAGATAAGCGGTCTTGAAGAGTCCCCTTTGGCCCTCATGGCGGATGCGGTAAAGTTATAAACAAGGCTGAAGGGCGTGCCCAAAAAGTATATGCGAAGATACGTCGAGGAAAGCCCTATAATGTCGTCGGGGCTGTTCATCCATTTAAGAAAGGTTTTTGAAAGTGCCACGCCGGCGCCGCCCACCACCACGCCGATAACGGCTGCTGCGATAAGGGAGGTGTGTACGATCTTTCTTGCCTTTTCAACGTTTTTTGCCCCAAGGCTGTGGGCAACGACGACGTTTACGCCGACGGCGATACCCATAAAAAGATTTAGTATTAAGTGGACAAGGGAGTTTGTGGAGTTTATTGAGGCAAAGGCCTCGGTCCCGTTATATTGGCCGACGACTATCTGGTCGGCGTGGTTATACAAAAGCTGCAGTACGTTGGTTAAAAGCACCGGCAGGGCAAAGAAAACCATTTTTTTAAGGTACGGGCCCTCAAGCATATCGGCTTTTTTTGTTTTTTTGAAAATGCTCATTAATTTTGACCTTATAAATGCGCAACGGCTTAAAAACCGTTGCGCATCCGTTGTTTACAGTATATTATAGTCTTTTTTTTTACGAAGTCAAGCGTCTTAGTCAAGCTCGTCAAGGGTTTTTGTAAATGCGGGAAGCATTTTGTCAAGGAAGTATTTTACCTCCTCGATGTCGATGGCCTTTACGTCCTTGCCGATGGACTGATGGGCCTTTTTAAATTCCTTATTGCCCATATTGACCTCGTCAATACATTTTATGTAAGCCGCAACCCTGTCTGCGCACTTTACGATTGCCCATTCGGGTGAATCCTTATCGGGGATAAGGGCCTTTTCGTATTCGGGGACAAGCTCCTCGTCAAGGGAGGACAAAAGCTTTTTGCAGGCTTCAAGCTCCAGGTCCTTATAAGCAGTCTTTATGTCGCGGTTAAAATACTTTATGGGGGTAGGAAGATCGCCCGTTATAACCTCGCTGCACTCGTGATAGATGGCGTAGGTCAAAACCTTGTTTATGTCGTAGGCTTTGTTAAATTTTTTGTTGCCGATAAGGGCAATGGCGTGGGCGATAACGGTAACCTCCATAGAGTGTTCCATATCGTTTTCTTCAAAGGTGGAGTGCATAAGCGACCATCTTTTGATGTACTTCATGCGCTTTACGTAGCCGAAAAAGTCGTTACTCATATTTCACCTTAATATTCAATGCTGTTGCAAAGCAAAAGCTCAAGGATGGCAGACTGGATATATACAAGGTTTTCACCGCACTTTGCAATAAGGCATCTGTTGTCGTCCATGATGTTTTCGTCGGCGTCCTTTGCACCCGTCAAGGGGCTGGTGTGAAGAACCACAGCGTTAAGGCGGAGGGTCTTTTTCATCATTTCCTTGGTGAGCTTGAAAGCCCCGTTAAAGTCGTCGCTTAAAAATACCACGTCGGCGGCAGAAAGCGCCCTTTCAAAATCGTGGGTAACGCCGCCCTGGACGTTGGCCCTGACAAAGGCGAGGACGTCCTCGTCGGGGAGATCCCCCTCGGGACACACGAAGTTTATATTCATGCCGCACTTTACCAAGGCGCTTAAGGTAGACGTTACCTTTTTGCCGCTGCCAACGTAGGCAACATTAAGGCCGTAAAGCTTACCTAAGGATTCGTAAACGGAAAAGAGCATGGAAAGTGCGTCGCAGGGGCTGTCGCCGTCAAAGGCGTTGACCACGGGCATATAAAGCTTGTTATAAAGTCTTGACGCATCGTCCTCCATGGCCGTCTGCACGATAAAAGCGTCAATGCCAAGGCGGGATAAAATTTCCATGGATTCTCTGCTGGAAAGGAAAATTTCCAGACCGCTTCCCCCAAGGGGTACGGTGATGGGCTTGCCGCCTACGCCGCAAACTGACAGCCAGAAGGTAAGCGGCGCAAGGCCGATCTTCTGGTTGGTGATAAGGGCAACCTTTTTATTTTCAAGGGATTTGTTTATTTCGCCCACCTTTGCCGCAACCTTAAGACGGATGGCTTCGGATAAAATTTCGTAGATGTCTTCGTTTTCGACGGTGGAAAGGTCAATAAGCGCGTCGTTGATAAGGGTGCGCTTTGGTTGATGGGTTTCAAATTTCATAGCTTTCACCTTTGTGGCTTTTTTTATATTATAGCAAATAAAATCGTTTTAGACAAGGCCATTTGAAAAGAAACAAAAAAATTTTACAATTTTCACTTAAAGCGTTGAAATTTTCATAAAAACTTGTTACAATAGTTTAGACAGTTCAGTTCAGGAGTTTTTATGGCCAACGTTATCCTTAAAGATCTTTATAAAAAGTACGCAGGCAAAAATGCCGTCAACAATTTATCCGCCACCATCCCCTCCGGCGAGCTTACCGTTATAACGGGTCCCACCGGGGCAGGCAAGTCGGCCCTTATCCGCACCATATGCGGCCTTGACAACGCCGACGGCGGTACCATATCCATCGACGGGGTCGTCGTTAACCGTCTGGAGCCTAAGGACAGGGACGTCGCCATCGTTTTAAAGGGGGCTTCCTTCCACCAGAATCAGACCGTGTACGAAAATATGGCCTTCGGTCTTAAGATGAGAAAGGTCCCCAAGGACGTTATCGATAAAAAGGTAAGGGCCGTGGCAGAGGTTTTAGGCCTCACGCCATATCTGCAAAGATTCCCTAAAAATATTTCCGCAGGTCAGCGCCAAAGGGTCATGCTTGGCCGCGCCATTGCAAGGGATCCCAAGCTCGTCATTTTTGACGATCCCATAAGTGACCTTCCGGAAGACCTCCGTCACGAGCTCAGGACGGAGATTGTCAAGCTCAACAAAAGGCTTAAGACAAACTTTATCTACGTCACCAAGTCCCCGCAGGAGGCTTTGGTCATGGCCGACAGGATCATGTTCATGGAGGACGGCAAGCTTATCCAGTACGGTACCCCGCTGGAGCTTTACGACCGCCCCGCAACCCTTTCGGTTGCCACCTACTTTGGCGCCCCGGCCATCAATATCTTCGTCGGTAAGCTGACAAAGGACGGCGAAGATATTTACGGGCTTTTCCAGGGGGCAAGGGTAAGGATACCCTTCAGCCTTTCCGACGGCGCCGTAAAGGAATACGTCGACACGGGTCGCAACGTGACCTTTGCCTTCAGACCTGAGGATCTTTCCGTTTCCGAAGACGGTGAGCTTAAGGTAAGGATCGACGGCGTTATGGAAGAAGGCGAAGGCGTAAAGGTCGCCACCGTAAGCGCCCTTGGCTGTGACAGCCCCATTGCATTTTCCGCCCTTATTGACGGTGAGGAGGGGGCCGAGGTAACCCTTGGGATAAATAAAGAACATCTTCTTCTTTACGACACCAAGTCTGAGGAGATAATCAACTGATTTAATATGATTTTTATATGTCGCTCCTTTTTGGGAGGCAGACAAAAAGTGGAGATAACAGGCGTATATCCCCACTTTTTTCTTTTATACGGGTAATTTATACTTGTTTGCCTCGCTTAAAATAAAGGCGTCAAGGGCGTGGACGTAAATTTCCGCCGTGATGTTCAGCCTGGCGTGGCCCAAAAGCTTTTGCACCACCTTTAAGGATATGCCGTTCTCAATGCAAAAGGTGGCAAAGCTGTGCCTTAGATCGTGAAGCTTATGGCTTGGGCACAGGGATTTGAACTCCTTGGACACGTGGTCCTTTGTGAAGTTAAATACGAATTCCTGCCCGTCCGATCTTTTTATTATTTCTTCCGTCTGGTCAAAAAGGGGTATTATCCTGTCGCTTTTTTCCGTCTTGGTGCCGCGGATATGGATTATTTTATTTTCAAAGTCCACGTCCTCGTATTTAAGGTTCAAGGCCTCCTGACGGCGGCATCCCGTGTACAGGAAAAATAAAAAAAGCCCCTCCGTGCGGCGGCCCTTGATTTTTTCAAGAAAGATTTTAAGCTCCTCGTGGGTGAGGGCCTCGCCAACCTTTCTCACGTGCCTGGGGGCCTTGACAAGGTCCACGGGATTTGCTTTTATGTACCCGAGGCTTGCTGCCGTTCGCAGACTTTCGTTATACACGTCGTAGGTGTATATTCTGGTGCGGGATCTTTCGATTGCCCCTATGGCCGTCTGTATTGCCAGTGGGGTAAGCTTTTTTATGGGGGTGTTTTTGATCTTTTCCGGCATGTGGCGGCGTATGCACACCTCAATGTTTGTAAGGCTTTTTTCCTTGATGGCAGGCTTTTTGTAAACCTCCAACCAAAGGCTTAGCCAATCCTTGTATTTTGTTCTTCCGTTTATCATAAATTCCTCCTATGTATATTGTCGCGCCAAAAAAAACCGGGCGGGGCAAAGGACTGTGTTCCGTGGCGATCTTTTGGGCGCGGTTTTAAAAAAGTGGGCGTATAAGTCGGTTATTGACCGTTTTTTTGTAAAAACATTTTAATAAAAGGGCTTAAGGATTGACAAAGCGTGGATAAAGTTATAAAATAATCACGCTAAGCTTAATTTTCAGGAGATACTTATGATAACCGTTAAAAACAGGGCCTTAAGCTTTGTTATTGTTGGCGCGATATACGTTTTAGCCTCAGCAGTGGGCGTTCTGACCTACGCCACCCTTACCCTGCAGCCGTGGCTTTCTCTTCTGATCGCCGACGTGGCGGCAACTATCTTTACCTTTATTTTCAGCCTTATTTTTTCCAACGCCTCCGTTTACGACCCTTACTGGAGCGTCCAGCCCATAGTCATCTGCTTATGCTTTGCGGCCTCTTTTGGGGTAAATCTTTCAGCAGTCATTATGATGGCAGCGGTTATGCTGTGGGGGATAAGGCTCACGGCAAACTGGGCGTATACCTTCCACGGGCTTACCCATCAGGACTGGCGGTACACAATGCTCAAGGAAAAGACAAGGGGCTTTTATCCCATTATCAATTTTGTGGGCATACACCTCGTACCAACCCTGGTGGTTTATTTTGTGACCGTGCCCGTCGTATACGTCGTTTTATTAAAGCCCGACTTTTCACCCCTCATGCTTATAGGCTGTATCTTAAGCCTTTTTGCCGTGACCCTTCAGGGGACGGCCGACTATCAGATGCACCGCTACAGAAAAAACCGCACCTCACTCTTTATCCGTGATGGACTTTGGAAATATTCCCGCCATCCCAACTACCTTGGGGAGATCTTGATGTGGTGGGGGATGGGTATATCCGCAGTTGCCCTTCTGGGCGGTGGATGGCACCTTCTTCTGGGGGCGGTCCTTAACACGCTATTGTTTATTTTCGTAAGCATACCCCTTGCCGACGGCCGTCAGAAAAGAAAGCCCGGCTTTGAGGAATACAAGAGCCAAACGAGGGCACTTTTGCCAATCTATAAAAAGCAAAATACATAAAAATTTCAAAGATAAGTGGGGGTATAAGCCGATTATCCCCACTTTTTTGTTTTTTTGAAGACAAACGGGCGGTTGCTATATGAAGAGGTGGGATAAAATTCTCGCTTAAATGTTGAAAAACAACCGAAAAGTTTGTTGACATTCTCCATAAGAAAATATATAATTTAGCCGTTATTATTAACAGTTGGTTGAAGGGAAAATGGATACACAAAAAAGAAGAAAGATCGAGAAGATAATACTTGATTATTTAATCGTCGCGGCCTTTGGCGCGCTTTATTCGCTGACCTACGTTTTGTTCGTCACCCCAAACAATTTCGCGCCGTCGGGCATCAACGGTATCGGCGTCATGATAGAGCATATCTTCCCAAGCTTTAGTATGGGTTATATGATCATTATCGTCAACGTGCCCCTTTGTATCTTTGCCTTTTTTATGGTGGACAGGGAATTTACCTACAAGACCTTTGTGTTCAGTATCGTCCAATCCCTTTCTTACTTTTTGTTTAACAGCTTAAACCTTGAAGGGCTTAAGTATTACACCAACGGTATTGACACCATTTATCCCGTTTTGCTGGCGGGCCTTATCTGCGGCTTTATTTACGGCATACTTTTCAAGATGCACGGCTCCACCGCCGGCGTTGACATTATCGCCAAGTATATCAGCAAGGTCAAGCCCACCTGGAGCTTTTTCTGGGTAAACTTCGTCCTTAACGCCGTCGTTGCAATTTCCAGCTACTTTGTATTTGCGGATTACTCGGTTGACCCGGTTAATTACGACATCAAGCCCGTCGTGTTAAGCCTTTTACATAACTACATTTCGGTGTATATGGGCTCCTGGATAATAAACGGTGCCAAGCAGGCCTACAAGTACACCATCATCACCACCCACGGCGACGAGATCGCCAAGGAGATAACCACGCTTTTGCAGCATACCTCAACCAAGCTTCAGGGCGTTGGCACCTACTCTCACCTGGAAAAGGACGTGCTTATCTGCGTTATCAACAAGCACCAGGCAAATCAGCTTCAGCGCATTTTGGAAAAGTACGACAACACCTTCAGCTTGGTGGAAACTGTCAACCAGATCCACGGCAATTTCCGCATCGTTAAAAAGGGTAAATAAAACATAAGAACTTGGACGGATAGATCCAAGTTCTTTTTTTGTCTTTATGGTAAAATTGCCGTTAATCGGCTTATTGGCCTGCTTTTTATAAAAAAGTCGGGCTTTTTCTGGTTTGTTAAAGCTGCCAGTTGATTGGTGCAAAGCCATTTTCAGACAAAAAGCTGTTGGCCTTTGAAAAGTGCCTGCACCCGAAAAAACCGTTGTAAGCGGACAAGGGGGAGGGGTGTGCGCACTCCAAAACAAGGTGGTGGCCAAGGATAAGGGGCTTTTTGCTTCTTGCGCCTCTGCCCCACAGAATAAAGACGGTTGGTTGGCTTCTTTGACCTAAAATTTTAATAACGCTGTCGGTAAAATCAGTCCATCCGCAATCCTTGTGAGAGTTTGCCGCACCATCTCTTACGGTAAGGGTGGTGTTTAAAAGAAGGACGCCCTGCCTTGCCCAGGGGGTAAGCTCCGTCTTAAGTCCGTTGTCCACGCCAAGGTCGGACTTAAGCTCCTTATAAATATTTGCCAAAGAAGGTGGCATTTTTACCCCTTGCTTTACGGAAAAGCAAAGGCCGTGGGCCTCGCCGTAGTTATGATAGGGGTCCTGACCCAGGATGACCACCCTGGTGCCCACAAAGGAGGTAAGCTTAAAGGCGTTAAAAATATCCTCCATTGGTGGATAGACGGTCTTTGTAAAATACTCCTCCTTTAAAAAGGCCCGTATTTTTTTGTAATTGTCGCTTTCAAAAAGTGGGGCGAGTATCTCATCCCAGTCGTTACCGATCTTTACCATAAAAGCTTCCTATAAAAACCACTTTTTTTCCATTATACTACTAAAAAAGCTCCCTGTCAAGGGGCGGCGCAAGTCTATATTTTTCCGTAAAGTCTGGCTTCCGCCGTCGGCTTGTTTTTTTGCGACTACTTATATATTTACTTATCTTTATTTATAAACTTTGCGGTAAAGGTTGCAAAATCCTTAAGCTTATGTTAAAATATAATTTATGGAGCTTTACGAAATTTTAAAAAAGGTAGAAAAACCCGCCAGATATATCGGCGGAGAATACGGCACGGGCGGCAAGGACTTTAAAAAGTACAATTACTGCATGTGCTTTCCCGACGTTTACGAGGTGGCAATGTCAAACCTCGGTATCCGCGTGGTGGAAAACGCCATCCTTAAGGTAGAGGACGCCTTCGTTGACAGGTGCTTTGCCCCCTGGGTGGATTTTGGCGCCCTTTTAAAGGAAAATAACTTTCCCCTTTACGGGCTTAACTCAAAGCGGCCCTTAAAGGATTTTGATACGGTGGGCTTTTCGCTTCAGTACGAGCTTAGCTACACCACGGTTTTATATATGCTTTCATTGGCCCAGATACCCCTTCTTTCAAAGGACAGGGGCGAGGACTATCCCGTAATAGAGGCAGGTGGCCCCTGCGCTTGCAATCCGGAGCCAATGGCAGACTTTATTGATATTTTCGTCATGGGCGACGGCGAGGTGGTCGCACCCAAGCTTGCCGTTTTGAGAAAAACCACCGCCACCAAGGAGGAGTTTTTGCAAAAGGCAAGCCTTCTTGACGGGGTTTACGTGCCGAAGCTTATGGACGTCAAATACGACGATAACGGGCGTATAGCAGGGTTTTCGGGCAAGACGTACGTTAAAAAGGCCGTTGAAAAAGACCTTGATAATGCAGTTTTCGTCGACACCCAGGCCGTCGGCAATATCGAGGCCGTTTTTGACCGCGCGGTCATTGAGGTCATGCGCGGCTGCTGCCGTGGCTGCAGATTTTGCCAGGCAGGATTTTTATACCGCCCCATTCGCCAAAGAAGCGTCGACACCCTTGTGTGTCAGGCAAAGAGGCTGGTTGAATGCTCCGGCTTTGACGAGCTGAGCCTGAACAGTTTATCCACGGGCGACTATCCAAGGCTTAAGGAGCTTCTTACCTCCTTAAAGGAGGCCCTCCCCGAAACCAAGGTGGCGTTGCCGTCGTTAAGGGTGGACAGCTTTGACGGGGAATTCGTCGCCCAGTCCAAAAAGAACAGCCTTACCTTTGCGCCGGAGGCCGGCACCCAGCGCCTCAGAAACGTCATCAACAAAGACGTCACCGAGGAGGAGATAGAGCGTTCCGCCCGCATTGCCTTCGAGCAGGGCTACACGGGGATAAAGCTTTACTTTATGATGGGGCTTCCCACCGAGACGGACGAGGACCTTTACGGCATTTCCGACATAGTTTACAAGATAAGGGATATATATTCCAAAAACAAAAAATTTGCAAGAAACTTAAAGATAAACGTAAGCGTTTCCACCTTTATCCCCAAGCCCTTCACGCCCTTCCAATGGACGCGGCAGATCAGCGAGGAGGAGTTTAACCACAAGGTTGCCATCTTAAAGGAAAAGCTTTTCGTCAAGGGGGTAAACTTCAGCTGGAACGATTTTGCCCTTTCCGAGACGGAGGCCATCCTTGCCCGCGGGGACAGAAGGCTTTCCAAGGTCATACTTTCGGCCTTTGAAAAGGGCGCCTACCTTGAAAGCTGGAATCAATTCTTCCATCCCGAGATATGGAAGGCCGCCTTGCGGGAAAACGGCCTTACGGCAGAGGAGTACACCAGGGAGCATTCGGTTGACGAGATCCTTCCGTGGGACTTCCTTGATATACTCGTCACAAAGGACTATCTCAAAAAGGAAAGGGAAAAAGCCCTTTCGGCTACGGTCACGGGCAACTGCTTTGACGGCTGCAAGGGCTGTGGCATACAGAAAAATTTCAGGTGCGAATTATGTTAGTTGTGCGCTACGCCAAGGTTGACGGGGGCGAGTTTATCTCCCACCTTGATACCTTAAGACATTTACAAAAAACCTTTTTAAGGGGCAGGATACCCGTTGAATATTCAAAGGGCTTTAATCCGCATATGCTCATTTATATGTCGGCGCCCCTTGGCGTGGGCATTAAAAGCCGTGCGGAATTTTTCGTTGCGGAAACCTCTATGTCCGCGGCGGAGTTTTTACCCGTCTTTAACGCCTTTGCTCCAAAAACCATTGTTGGGTTAGAGGCCTACGAGGTGGACAAGCGCCCGAACATCCAGCATCTTATGAACAGTGCTGAGTATGAAATTTACGGCATTAACCCTTTTGACGTTCAGGATATTTTAGCACTTTCCTCTCTCACCGCAAAAGACAAGCGTGGCGAGGAAAAGGAGATCCGTGACAAGATAATTGATTTAAAATTTGAAGATAATCGGCTTATAGCCACACTTTCCTTCGGAAACAACACCCTTCGCCCCGACGTTTTAGGCGAAAAGCTTTTGTCGGTATACGGCGGCGGGCCGTTGGATATAATAAAAACCGAGGCCATGATCGACGGCAAAAGCTTAAAGGAGTGTTTTTCAAAATGAAGAGGATACTCATTGACAGTTATGCCGGTAATATCGTTGCCGCCCTTGCAGACGGCAAAAGACTTTTAGAGTACCAGACCGAAAAGCTTAGCGGCAAGATAATCGTTGGCAGCGTCTTTAAGGGGCGTGTGGAGACAGTTCTGCCCGGGATGCAGGCGGCCTTTGTCAATATCGGCCTGGAAAAAAACGGCTATCTTTATATCGGTGACAGCTTGGTCGACCGGGCCAATCTTGAGGCCGCTGCCGTCATCCCCACCAAGCTTGATTTAAAGGCCGGTGACGAAATTTTAGTGCAGGTGGTAAAGGACTCCTCCGGGACTAAGGGGGTAAGGCTTACGACCCACGTTTCCTTCGCGGGGAGAAATTTAGTTTACATGCCCAAATACGACTTTACGGTGGTTTCAAGGCGCATTGAAAACGAGGAGGACGTTGAAAGACTTTCCGCCCTCGCCCAGGAGATCAAGCCCCAAAAGGGTGGTCTCATCGTCCGCACGGCTGCCTCAAGGACCTCAAAGGAGGCCTTTCTGGAGGAAAGGGACTACCTTGTCAACCTGTGCGAGGATATTTATAAAAAGGCAGGGTCCGTCAAGGCTCCGTCGCTCATTTACGAGGACGGCAATCTGGCAAAAAGGATGCTCCGCGACGTATATACGACGGACGTTGAGGAGATAGTCGTCGGCAACGCCTTTATTTACGGCGACGTTTTAGAGGCCGCTTCAAAGCGCGGCGAGTCGGTCAAAAACAAGATAAAGCTGTTTAAGGAGCCAACCGACCTCTTTACCCATTACGGGCTGACGGGGGAGGTTGACAAGATGCTTCGCAACAAGGTCAACCTGTCAAGCGGTGCCTACATCAACATTGACCGCACCGAGGCCTTGACCGTCGTTGACGTCAACACGGGCAAATATATCGGCGACGACAGTTTGGAAAAAACAGTTTTTGAAACAAACCTTATGGCGGCAGACGAAATTGCCCGTCAGCTGCGCCTTCGCAACATCGGGGGCATTATTATCGTTGACTTTATCGACATGGAGGAGGAAGCCCACCGTGACGCCGTGGTAGAGCGTTTAAGGTCGGCTTTAAAGGACGACCGCTCCAAGTGCAACGTGGTCGGTATGACAGGCCTTGGCCTTGTGGAGATCACCCGCAAGAAAAAGCGGAAGGAAAGCTCCTCGTCCCTCGTAAAGCCCTGCCCGTACTGTAAGGGTGACGGGGTTATCTTCAGCAACGATTATATCGTTATGCGTCTTCGCTGTGCCCTTCTGGATCTTTTTGCACAGGACTACACCTGCGCCATAGTTGATCTTAACACGGAGATCTGCGATTGGATATTCAGGATGGGCGCCCTGTCAAACGACGCCAAAAAGATCTGGTCGGATAAAAGGATCTACCTTATCCCCCACAAAACCTTCCATCAGGAATTTTTCATCGTCAAGGGGGAAAACAGAAAGGTCTTGGATATTTCCGACAAGGCAAGACTTTTGTACTGATATTTGTTTTTTTAAAAGGAGCTTTTTTATGGGTGACAACGCATTTTTATATTTGATCTGGATACTTGTCCTCGGCACGGTCATTGCCGGCGCCGTGGTAAAGGGCAAAACGGTTAATCTGGTTTTTCTTATCGTCATAAGCTGCTTGCTTGCGGCTGCAATAGGTGCCCTTGGGTATATCGTTATTGATTATTTATCGATTCAGGCAAACCCGCCCGAAGGCGCGGACTTCAGCGGTCTTGGACTTGTGGTGGGCATTATCGTTTTTGTACCGTCAATTTTAGTGCTTCTTGTCGGCGAGGTAATTTCAATTATTAAGTTCGTCCGCATAAAAAGACGTGGCTGACAAATACTTTCAAAAAACTTAAAAAGTGGGGGATAATCGGCTTATACCCCCACTTTTATTATGCATTGACGTTGTTAGTTCGGTATTTTTGGCGGAAAGAAGGCTTTGATTTCGTTAATGCTGTCTGCCCTTTCCCACATGGACATGCCCTGCGTCCAAACCAAGCTTTCGGGCAATAAATCTCCAGACAAGACAAGTTGATTTAAAGCGTCTAGGTCAAATTGCAAAAAATACGATATAATTGATCCAATGATACTTTCAATAATCATGACAATTGAGAATTTATTCCACGTTCCGCTTGACAACTTCTATAAATATAATATTTAATCCTTCATATTCAACGTTGATAGTAATACCTTGTTCGTTTGTGCCGCGAAAAACATTTTCATATTTTTGATAATCAACATTGAAGCCATTTGACATACATAAATCTACATATTCGTTGTAATATGCTTTATCAAGATATAGAAGCCTTATAGCATATTGTTTTCCACCCTCTATTAAAACTTCTCCAATCAAGCTTTTTGGAATTGGAACATTAGACAGTAGCGGACTATTTGGCCACAATATATTGTTGGCTTTTACAGGGTCTGATAATATTAATTGTAGTTCTTTTGAATAACTCAAGAAAGAGATATATAACTTATATCCGTCTACATTATAACTCTCATACGAGTTCTCGGTTTCACGTGCATCAATTGTATATCCGAAGTCCTTGCATAGCTGTAAGTAATTTGCATACTGTTCTTCGGTAAAATTATAGGCGTAAAACCTAAGAGAGTCATTTTCATTGGAAAACATCCGAATTTTATTAATTTTTCCGTGAGGTATTTTGTCTTCGAGAAGGATTTCTTCCCAGCAAACCTTCTGAGTATTGTCATATAAATATGAATCAGTGGTGACATCAATCAATAAAAAATAAGGGATAAACAATAAAAAACTTAATATAATTGTTAATATATGAATTTTCTTAATTTTGACTTTTAGATCAATAATTTGTGCTCCAAGTAGCCAAGAAAAAACAAATCCACAGATAGACAAAATAGCAAGAATACCTGAGAAAATACTATAGTTAGTAAAGGCTAGTAATGTAAATAAAATCGAAAGGCAAAGACCGATAATAATTATTATTTTTGATTTAGAAGATTTAAAAGCCAACTGATCTTCTTTTCTTTTCTGTTCTTTTATTTGAAGTGTTAACTTGTCGGCTGTTTCTATTGCTAACTGTTTTGTTTTTGTATATATGTAATTAAATTGCTCCTGAAAATTGTCATTTATTGACAACAAATCAAGTTTGCTATGACACTGATCTAATTTTGTGAGCCAGGCATTTAGCAGTAGTTTTTCGTCTTCATTAAGAGCACCATCGCTATTTCTGTCAGCGTTTAGTATATTCGATTTAGCTAACAATAAAAATTCCATTAAATCTTCTGAAGTGTTTGGAATCGGGAAAACACGGATGATATCAACCATAGAGTTGATATCATTATGACAATTTTGAATATCACTAGCAAATTCCTGTACAGTTTTATTGTTTTTAATGCCGCGAATTTCATTACCACAGCTTGGGCAGCGAGCGGAAAAGGAGTGGATGACGTCGCCGCAATAAGGACATTTATGTATTTCTCCGTCGTAAACGATTTGTCGGCGATCAAAACTTGTTGCAGAAAGTGTTTGACCACAAGCCGAGCAAAAAGCGGCTCCGTCTGGGTTTTTTTGCCCGCAATTGTTGCAGTAGGCCATAGTTGTTTTTCTCCTGTGAAAAAATAAACAAAATAAAAAAGTGCGCCAACCGGAGTTAACGCACCGAAAATGCAAACTCCAATTGTCGCCAAACAATCTATCGCAGTATAGGTGAAACCTTACCATTAAGAAGGAGTCGCATTTTAACCAAGAAAAATATGCTCTTAATGGTATTGCAAAAAAGAGGTATAATATTCCTTAAAAAAGAAAAAACACCTACTGCTGCTAATATTCAGATTGTTTGGCATTGTTAGTATATCACATATAAAATTTTTAATCAAGCAGTTTAGCAAAAAAAAGAGCGCTTTTTAAGATGGTTCGTGGTAGGCAAACGGTAACATTTTTAAAAAGCGGGGTAGATCTTTGCTTCTAAGCAAAATCATAAACTTTACACAAACTTAAAAAGTGGGGGATAATCGGCTTATACCCCTACTTTTTTAATTTTTTTGGGGGCAATGGGTTGAAAGATTTTTCAAACTGTGGTATAATTTTTAAGAAAAAGTAAGAACAATAAAAGGACGGGACATGTTAAAAATTCGCAAAGCGGCGGGCTTTTGGGATTGGCAAAGGATAAGGTGGCTTTATAAAAGGGCCTTCCCCAAAAACGAGCGCAAGCCCATCTCCGCCATCAAAAATTTAACTAAGCAAGGGCTTGGCAACGTCTTCGTCATAGAGGACGGCGGCTTTTTGGGCTTTGCCACCACCATGGAGGCAGGCGACAGGGTGCTTTTAGACTATTTTGCCATTAAAAAGTCCTGCCGCGGCAAGGGCTTTGGCGGCCTTGCTTTAAAAAGGATAAAGGAGCTTTTTAAGGATAAAAGGCTTGTGGTTGAAATAGAGCGTGCAGACATCCCTTCTTTAGATCAAAAGATGCGCAAGGCCCGCAAAAGGTTTTATCTTAACCAAGGCCTGGGCTGCACGGGGATAACGGTCGTGCTTTTTGGTGTACGTATGGAGCTTTTAGCGGCAAACGGCACCGTTACCTTTGAGGAATACAAGGATATTTATCTTACCTGCGCCGGCAGTAAGATAGCAAAGAACGTAGTCCTTGACGAGGGCTGAATTTTAAAAAAAAGTGGGCCTATAAGCAGGTTATTGCTGTTTTTTGATTAGAAAAGCCCAAAAACCATCTAAATACTCGGGAGAATTTTATGAAGATTGCATTTTTTGATACAAAGCCTTACGACAAAACCTATTTTGAAAAATACGCAAAACAAGGTGAAGTTGCTTTTAAGTTTTTTGAGGCCAAGCTTAACGAGGATACCGTGGAGCTTTGTCGCGGCTTTGACGGCGCTTGCGTTTTCGTCAACGACACGGTTTCCGCCCCTGTCATTGATCGCTTGTCGGAGCTTGGCGTAAAGATCCTTGCCCTTCGCTGTGCCGGCTTTAACAACGTGGACATGAAGCACGCCTTCGGGCGCATTCACGTTTTAAGGGTGCCGGCATATTCCCCCTACGCCGTGGCGGAGCACGCAATGGCCCTTCTTCTCACGTCCGTAAGAAGAATACACAAGGCGTATATCAGGTCCAAGGAATTTAACTTCAGCCTGTCGGGGCTTACGGGCTTTGACCTTTACGGCAAGACGGTGGGCGTAGTCGGGACGGGTAAGATCGGCAGGATATTTATCGATATATGCCGGGGCTTTAAAATGAAGGTTCTGGCCTACGACAAATATCCGTCGGCAGAGCTTAAGGATAAAGAGGGCGTTACCTACGTTGATATGGACAGGCTTTTAAGAGAAAGTGACGTCATTTCGCTTCACTGCCCGCTGACGGAGGAAACTTATCACCTTATTGACGGGCCTGCCATTGAAAAGGCAAAAAAGGGCTTTGTTCTTATTAACACCTCAAGGGGTGCGCTGGTGGATTCGGAGGCCCTTCTTGCAGGTATCAAGTCCCGTAAGGTGGGTGCGGCCTGCCTTGACGTTTACGAGGAGGAGGCCGATCTTTTCTTCGAGGATAATTCGGGCCACATTATGGAGGACGATCTTCTGGCAAGGCTTATTTCCATGCCAAATGTTATAGTGACCTCTCACCAGGCCTTTCTGACGGAGGAGGCCCTGGACAGCATCGCCCGTACCACGGTGGACAATATAATTGTCTTCAGCAAGACGGGACAGTGCCCCAACGAGCTTTGCTATCGCGGCGGCGCAACGGAGGACTGTAAGGACGGCAAATGCTTTTCATAAAAAATTTATTGAAGTTGCAAAAAAAATCGTCAAACCGTCTTGAAATTGACAAAATAAAATGCTAAAATAAGTATATAACTATAATAGATCAAAGGAGGTATCTTATGGATAAAAAGGTTCACGAGCTATTAAATGAACAAATTAATAAGGAGCTGTATTCAGCTTATCTTTATCTTGATTTTTCAAACTACTTTAAGGAAGCCGGTCTTGACGGCTTTGCCAACTGGTATATGATACAGGCCCAGGAGGAAAGGGATCACGCAATGCTTTTTTACACCTATCTTCAGAACGAGGATATGCCCGTTACGCTTTTGCCGATTCCCAAGCCCGACAAGGCCTTGACCTGTCATATGGACGTTTTAAAGGCCGGTCTTGAGCATGAAAAATACGTCACGTCCCTCATCAATAATATTTACGGGGCGGCTTACGACGTAAGGGACTTCAGGACCATGCAGTTTTTGGATTGGTTCGTTAAGGAGCAGGGCGAGGAGGAGACCAACGCAAAGGACCTCATTACCAAGATGGAGCTTTTCGGCAGCGATCCCAAAAGCCTTTATATGCTTAATCAGGAGCTTGGCGCCAGGGTTTACTCAGCCCCGTCGTTAGTTTTATAATTCACAAAAAAACGTCAGGAGAAATATTATGGAACAGAGATTTTTAATTTGTCAGCACTGCGGCAATACTGTCGCTATGGTAAAGGATAAGGGCGTGCCCATGATGTGTTGCGGCCAGAAAATGACCGAGATCATCCCCGGCACGACGGAGGCTTCCACCGAAAAGCATATCCCCGTTTATACGGTGGAGGGCAACAAGGTCTTCGTGACCGTCGGTGCCGTTGAGCATCCCATGACTGAAGAGCATTACATAGAATGGGTTTCCTTACAGACCAAGTTTGGTAACCAGAGAAAGCCCTTAAATCCCGGTCAGCCACCTAAGGTATGCTTCTCCCTTTGCGACGGCGACCAGGTAGAGGCTGTTTACGCCTACTGCAACCTCCACAGCCTTTGGAAGGCTTAAAAATCAAAGCAAAAGCGGCGGCACGGCTGCCGCTTTTTTTGTAAAAAAAGGGGGCGGGCAGGCAGGCGGCAAAAGGCGTCGACCCTTTGCGGCTTTTTCTAAAAAAGTGGCGATAACGGCCTTATAGGCTCACTTTTTAACAAAAAAACCGCCAAAACAAGGCGGATTTAAGCAAAGGCAAAAAGGTTTTTTATGGCAAAATATCCAATTGACCGTCAGTACGGCATCTGGCGCAAATTAAAAATGCCCTTTTCAAGGCCCGTCTTGTTTTTTGGTCGGCTTTTCACCGACCTGAGGACGAGATCTGCCCGCACGTGGGGTGACGTGACCGTGGAAAGGATAAAGGTGGACGGCGTAAGCTGTCTTAAGTTTACCCCTGCAAAAAAAAGAGCCGACGCACCCTGTATGGTATATTTTCACGGCGGTGGCTTTTGTCTTGGGGCGGCCGACTATCACTACAAAAACGCAAGAGCTTACGCCCGCGCTATGGGTGGACCGGTTATATTTCCGTTTTACAGCCTTGCACCAAAACACAAATATCCCGTTCAGGAGGAAGAGTGCTTCAAGGTCTGCAAATACGCCTTTGATGCTTTCGGTAAAATCAGCCTCGGCGGCGATAGTGCCGGCGGCTTTCTGGCACTGAAAACCTGCCTACGTTGTCAAAAAAACAGTATCAAGGTTGACTTTTTGATGGTGATTTACCCCGTTGTTGATTGCAAAATGAGCTGCCCGTCCATGAAGGCTTTCCCAGACACCCCCCTTTGGAACGGCAAAAGCAATAAAAGGATGTGGGATTATTATTACGGCAAGGACTTTGACCAAAAATCCTTTTTAGAGGAGGAGCTCGTCAAGGCCTTTCCGCCGACGTACGTTGAAACCGCTCAGTTTGACTGTCTCCGTGACGAGGGGATAGCCCTATACAAAAAGCTGTCCGCCCTTGGGGGTGAGGTGACCGTTAACAACACCAAGGGAACCATGCACGGCTTTGACATAAAGGCTTGCCCCGGTACGAAGGCCGCTCTTTTGTCAAGGCTGACGTTTATCACAGACCAACGTGAAAAGGGCTGACAGCCTGCTGCAAAAACACAAAAAAAGCGCGTTTATATAACGCGCTTTTTGTTATTTAATCGGCTTATAGAAGGCTTTTTTATATTTTATTAACAAGACAATAGGCCTGGCAGGCGATACCCTCCTCACGGCCAACTATACCAAGGCCCTCAAGGGTGGTGCAGGTGATGCCGACGTCCCTTTGGTCAAGGTGCAAGGCTTGGGATATAACGGCCTTCATTTTGTCCACGTAGGGTGCAAGCTTTGGCCTTTCCGCCATAATGCAAATTGATACGTTAACCGGCTTATAGCCCTCTTTTTTGATAATTTCACACACCTTTTCAAGGAGGAAGATGCTGGAAATATCCTTATATTTTGGGTCGGTGTCGGGGAAATACGTCCCTATGTCCTTAAGGCCGCAGGCCGATAAAAGCCCGTCCATAAGTGCGTGGGTAAGGGCGTCGGCGTCGCTGTGGCCCAAAAGCCCCTTACCGTGGGGGATCTCCACACCGCCAAGGATAAGCCTTCTGCCTTCTGCCAGCCTATGAAGATCAAATCCCGTTCCCACACGGGAGTCCTCTTTTCTGAAATCCTCGGGGTTAGTCAGCTTCAGGTTGGTCCTTTCTCCAGGGACCGTGACGCACCTATCAAAGGTGTTAAGGTAAACGCCGCAGTCGTCGGTAAAGTCCTCTCTGCCCGCGGCATTGTTGTAGGCCACCATTATATCGGCGTAAGAAAACGCCTGGGGGGTCTGTATCTCAACGAAGGCGCTTCTTCCCACACCCTTGATCAGATCGCCCTCGACGGTGCCGACGGTGTTGACGGGTGGGACAGCCGCCACGGCAGATCCCTCTTTCTTTGCCGTAAGAAGACAGCTTTTAATAAGCCCTGCCGACACGAAGGGTCTTGCCCCGTCGTGGATGACCACTACGTCGCAGGGAAATTTTTCAAGGGCGTTAAAAACCGACTGCTTTCTCGTGTCGCCGCCCAAAACCACCTTGATCTTTGGGGACAGGGGAGAAAGTATCTTTAAAAACTCCTCCAGGTCGTCCCTTGCGGCGGTGACCGCAACAAGGTCGATCTCCTCCACGCTCAAAAAGGCGGCCACGGTCCTTTCGATAACCGTCTTGCCGCAAAGGTCGTAAAGATTTTTATTTTTTCCAAGACGGGCCCTTTCTCCCTTGCCCGCCGCGGTGATAATAGCTACGTTCATCCTGCCCTCGCTATAAAAAGATCGCAATCACTTATTCTTCCGTTATCTGCATTTCTTCCAAAAACTTCGCTTTGGTTATCTTGGGGTTCTCCTGAATCAGTTTGTAACTCTGTTCCAGATTCTCGTCGCACATTGTCTTCCTTATCGCAACCGAGTCCGTTCCCGATTCTCGAAGATATTTCACAACTGACGTACCTTTTTGATATTGCGTCATTGTTCGTGATCCTTATAAATACGGCTCCTTAATCTTGCGGCCGAGATCATCCTTCTTCCGCAAACCCCGATCGTTGAAGGTTATTTTTATAAAAAGCCGGGGCTCAGGCCTCACGGGCCCCGTCCTGTATAATCTCGTAAAGGGTTGCGGCCTCGTCCTTTTTGGCAGTTTCCTTAAGGGCGAGCACGCGGAATTTAAGCGCGCCGTTGCCAAAGCGGATCTCAACCACGTCCCCCACCTTAAGCGTGTAGGACGGCTTTACGTCCTTGCCGTTTACGGAAACCTTTCCTCCCGCACAGGCCTCCTGGGCGACGGTGCGGCGCTTTAAGATGCGCGAAACCTTCAGATATTTATCTATTCTCATAAAAAGCTCCGATATATATTAATAAATATTATAGTATTTTTAAAAAAGTGCGTGAAAATCCTTGACAAGACCGCAAATTGAGGTTATAATAACAAAATGCTATAATACCCGCATTGTGGAGTGGTGACTTTTCCGCTGATTTTAAATCAACAAAAATGTCAGGAAAATCCACGGTTTTTGCAATATCTTGACGAAAACAAGTTAAATTGTGGTCGTCACAATGATATTATACAACATATTGTGGCAAAAAGCAACAGCAAAGAAGCAATTTTTCAAAAAAAAGGAGCGGAAGCTAATGACACGAAATTTACCGTCAGCAAAATTCGGAAATGTTGAGAGAAGGACCTTCTCCCGCATTAAAGGATCTCAGGAGATACCCAACCTGGTTGAGGTACAGAAGGATTCTTACAAGGCGTTTATCGACGAGGGTATCGCCGAGGTATTTGAAGACTTTTCTCCAATCACCGACTTTTCTGACCGTTTTGAACTTTATTTCCTCGATCACAAGCTTTTAGACACACCCAAATACTGTGAAAAAGAGTGCCGTGACCGTGACGCAACTTACGCTATTCCCTTAAGAGTCAACGTTCGTTTAGTCAACAAAATTACCGGTGAGATCATCAACCAGGACGTCTTCATGGGCGAAATCCCCAAGATGACGGACAACGGCTCGTTTATTATCAACGGTGCTGAAAGGGTTGTTGTTTCACAGCTCGTTCGTTCACCGGGCGTATATAACGGCTTTGAGTTTGACAAGTCAGGTAAAAAGCTTTACAACACCACGGTTATCCCCAACCGCGGCGCTTGGCTTGAAATTGAACAGGACAACCAGAAGGTTCTCTGGGTTAAGGTTGACAGGACGCGTAAGCTTCAGGTGTCCATACTTTTGCGTGCCTTAGGTTTTGAATCCAACCAGCAGATCAAGGATCTTTTCGGTAACGACGACGAATATATTGAAGCAACCCTTTTAAAGGACAACACCAAGACGGTTAAGGAAGGTCTTTACGAATTATACAGAAGACTCCGTCCGGGCGAGGTCCCCAATGACGAGGCTGTTAAGATCAACCTCAAAAATATATTCTTCGACGCACGCCGTTACGACCTTGCCCGCGTTGGCAGATATAAATTTAACAAGCGTTTGAACTTGGCCGCACGTATCGTCGGTCAGACCCTCGCTGCGGACGTTATCACCGAGGACGGCGAGGTTATCGCCTCCAAGGGCGACGTGGTTACCCGTGAAAGTGCCCTTGCTATCCGTGACGCAGGCGTAAACGAGATCGACGTTTTAGTCGACGGCGCAAAGCACAGGATAATCGCCAACAACACCGTAAGCTTTGAAAAGGTTACGGGCGTAAACGGTCGCGTATTCGGTCTTATGGACCTTATCCACTATCCTTCCTTAAAGTTTGCAGAAGAAGTAAACGCAAAGGCAAGGGAGCTTGGTATTGACGGCGCTGCAGACGCATTGACCAACGAGATCAACGCCATTTACTACACCGAGGAAGCCCCCGTTGAGGAGGGCGAAGAAAAGCCCGAGGCAAAGAAGAATGCCGAAAAGCGCAAGGAGCAGAGAAGAAAGTTCGTTGCCGCCTGCGTAGAGTTCTTCAACATCTTAGAGGGCGGCGCAACGGAAAAGCTCAATGCGGAGCAGAAGAAGACCGTAAAGCCCCTCCTCGTTATCTTAAACCACAAGCATATTACGGTTGACGACATCATCGCATCCGTTTCAGTAAACCTTGACCTTTGCTACGGCATTGGCACGGTTGACAATATCGACCACTTAGGCAACCGCCGCGTTCGTTCCGTTGGTGAGCTTTTACAAAACCAGTTCAGGATCGGTATCGCAAGGCTTGAGCGTCTTATCAAGGAAAGGATGGCCACTCAGGATCCTAAGGAAGTCACCCCACAGGGTCTTATCAACATAAGACCTGTAAACTCTGCCATTAAGGAGTTCTTCGGTTCATCACAGCTTTCACAGTTCATGGACCAGACCAACCCCATTGCAGAGCTCACCCACAAGCGTAAGCTTTCCGCCTTAGGCCCGGGCGGTCTTAACAGAGAAAGGGCAACCTTCGAGGTCCGCGACGTACACTACACCCACTACGGCAGAATGTGTCCTATCGAAACCCCTGAAGGTCAGAACATCGGTCTTATCTCCTCACTTTCAACCTATGCAAAGGTCAACGAGTTCGGCTTTATCGAAGCACCTTACAGAAAGGTAGATAACGGCGTCGTTACCGACGAGGTAAGATACCTTACCGCCGACGAGGAGGATGAATTCATCGTCGCACAGGCCAACGAGCCCTTAGACGAGGAAAACAGGTTCGTAAACGAGCGTGTTTCCTGCCGTAGGATGGAAGAGATCACCGAGCTTGACAGCTCCATGATCGACTATATGGACGTTTCACCCATCCAGCTCGTTTCGGTTGCAACGGCACTTATTCCTTTCCTTGAAAGCGACGACACCCACAGAACCCTCATGGGCTCCAACATGCAGCGTCAGGCAGTTCCCTTATTACAGCCTGAAAACGCCATCGTCGGCACGGGTATTGAGGCAAAGATCGCTTACGACTCCGGCGTAATGGTCATCGCCAAGGAGGACGGTACTGTTACCTCATCCTGCAGCGACAGCATCGTTATCACCGATGACGAGAGTGTTGAACACAAATACGAATTAAGTAAATTCCAGCGCTCCAACCAGGGCACCTGCATCAATCAGCGCCCGATCGTTTCCGTTGGACAAAAGGTTAAAAAAGGCGACATCATTGCCGACGGCCCTGCCACACAGAACGGTGAGCTTGCCCTTGGCAGAAACATTCTCATCGGATTTATGACGTGGGAAGGCTATAACTACGAGGACGCTATTTTACTTTCAGAGCAGCTGGTAAGAGACGATATCTTTACCTCTATCCACATTGAGGAGCACGAAACCGAAGCCCGCGACACCAAGCTTGGCGAGGAGGAGATCACCCGTGAGATCCCCAACGTAAGCGAAAGTGCCTTAAAGGACCTTGACGAAAACGGTATTATCCGCGTCGGTGCAGAGGTTATGAGCGGCGACATCCTCGTCGGTAAGGTTACCCCCAAGGGCGAAACCGAGCTTACCCCCGAGGAAAGGCTTTTAAGGGCCATCTTCGGTGAAAAGGCAAGGGAAGTAAGAGATACCTCCCTCCGCGTACCCCACGGTGAAAGCGGTATCGTCGTTGACGTAAAGATCTTTACAAGAGAAAATAAAGACGAATTATCCCCGGGCGTTAACAAGCTCGTAAGGGTTTATATTGCTCAGAAGCGTAAGATTTCAGTAGGCGACAAGATGGCCGGCCGTCACGGTAACAAGGGCGTTATCTCCAGGGTATTACCCGAATACGATATGCCTTTCCTTGCAGACGGTACCCCCTTACAGATCGTACTCAACCCATTGGGCGTTCCTTCCCGTATGAACATCGGTCAGGTTCTTGAGGTACACTTAGGTCTTGTCTGCAAACAGCTTGGCTGGAAGATCGCAACGCCTGTATTTGACGGCGCGTCCGGCGAGGAAATCAAGAGCCTTCTTGCCGAAAACGGATTTATCAATCCCGACGGAAAGGTCGACGGTAAGATCCAGCTTTACGACGGCAGAACGGGTGAGCCTTTTGAAAACCGCGTAACCGTCGGTCAGATGTACATGATCAAGCTCCACCACCTTGTTGACGACAAGATCCACGCAAGGTCCACGGGTCCATACTCCCTCGTCACCCAGCAGCCTTTAGGCGGCAAGGCCCAGTTCGGCGGCCAGCGTTTCGGTGAAATGGAGGTTTGGGCACTTGAGGCATACGGTGCAGCGCACATTTTACAGGAAATTTTAACCGTTAAATCGGACGATATCGTAGGTAGAAGAAAAACTTACGACTCAATCGTAAACAAGGGCGACGACAATTCCGAGCCCGGCATCCCCGCATCCTTCAAGGTATTGCTTAAGGAGCTTCAGGCCCTTGCCCTTGATATGAAGGTGCTTACCGAAACGGGCGACGAGATCTCTCTTAAAGAGCTTGAGGACGATGAGGTTGAGGACAGAGGTCCCGCTCCCGTCAGAGAGGACAGAGAGGAAATCGACCTCGGTATCGACGGCGATGAAGAATTTATTGAAGAAGACGAAGACGACTCCATCTTTGACGATGAGGACATCGGTCTTAACGACGGTGATCTTGAAGGCTTCAAGACGGAAGACTTGTTTGATGACGACGAGTACGACGATCTCGAAAACCTTGATAACCTCGATCTTCTGGACGACTTTGATGATTTCGACGATTTCGACGATAACGACTAATTTGGGAGGTAGAACATGTTTGAACTTAACAACTTTGATGCTATTCAGATAGGCATCGCTTCCCCGGAGAAGATCAGGGGTTGGTCGTACGGCGAGGTAACCAAGCCGGAAACTATCAACTACCGCACCCAGAAGCCCGAAAGAGACGGTCTTTTCTGCGAAAAGATCTTTGGGCCCACCAAGGACTGGGAATGTCATTGTGGTAAATATAAAAGAATACGCTATAAAGGCGTTATCTGTGATAAATGTGGCGTTGAGGTAACTCGCGCCAAGGTAAGACGTGAGCGTATGGGTCACATTGAGCTTGCTGCACCCGTTTCTCACATCTGGTATTTCAGGGGCGTTCCGTCAAGAATAGGTCTTATTCTTGACATGAGCCCTAAGCATCTCGAGCAGGTTTTATACTTTGCGTGCTTCGTCGTTCTTGATCCGGGCGCGACCGAGTTTACTTACAAGCAGGTAATCAACGATAAGGAATACCTTGAAGCTATCGATAAGTACGGTTACGGCTCCTTCAAGGCAGGTATGGGCGCAGAAGCCATCAAAGAGCTTTTAATGGCCGTTGACCTTGACAAGGAAGCTGAAGAAGTAAAGAAGACCATCGCCGAAACAAACTCAGGACAAAAGAGAGCAAAGGCTGTTAAAAGGATCGACATTATCGAGGCCTTCCGCCGCAGCGGCAACCGCCCCGAATGGATGATCTTAGACGTTATCCCCGTCATCCCGCCCGAGCTTCGTCCTATGGTTCCGCTGGAAGGCGGCAGGTTCGCAACCAGCGACCTTAACGACCTTTACCGTCGCGTTATCAACCGTAACAACAGACTTCGCAAGCTGATGGAATTGGGTGCCCCCGATATCATTATCAGAAACGAAAAGAGAATGCTTCAGGAAGCAGTCGACGCCCTTATCGACAACGGTCGCAGGGGCAAGGCGGTTTCAGGTGCGGGCAACCGTGACCTCAAGTCACTTTCAGGCATGCTCAAGGGTAAGCAGGGTCGTTTCAGACAAAACCTTTTAGGTAAGCGTGTTGACTACTCAGGACGTTCGGTTATCGTCGTCGGTCCGGAGCTTAAGCTTTATCAGTGCGGCTTGCCCAAGGAAATGGCAATCGAGCTTTTCAAGCCCTTCGTAATGAAAAAGTTAGTTGAAAGGGGCTTAAGCCACAATATAAAGAGCGCAAAGCACACCGTTGAAAGGATGAAGCCTTGCGTTTGGGAAATTTTAGAAGAGGTCATCAAGGATCACCCCGTATTATTAAACCGTGCTCCTACCCTTCACCGTCTTTCCATTCAGGCCTTTGAGCCCGTTCTTATCGAGGGTAGAGCAATTAAGCTTCACCCCCTCGTATGCGGCGCGTTCAACGCTGACTTCGACGGCGACCAGATGGCCGTTCACGTTCCCTTATCAATCGAAGCTCAGGCGGAAGCAAGGTTCTTGATGCTTTCATCAAACAACATCTTAAAGCTTTCCGACGGTAAGCCCGTTATGGCACCCACCCAGGACATGGTACTTGGCTGCTACTACCTGACCCTCGTTCGCCGTGAGCACGGCAAAAAATACAACGATCACTTTGCAGAGGATTCTGACGGCGTTGAATATAAAGCAGGTATCTATACCGAGGCTGAAGCAATCATCGCTTACCAGACCAAGCAGTTATCCCTCCAGGACGAGATATTCGTCCGCAGGAGCTACACCTTTGAAGACGGCCATACGGTATCCAAAATGGTTAAGACCACTTGCGGTAGGGTTATCTTCAACAATGCAATTCCTCAGAACATCGGTCTTACGCCAAGGGTTACGGAGGAAGATTACTGCAATTTAGAGGTAAACCACCTCGTTAAGAAGGGCGACCTTAAAAAGATCGTCAACGCATGCTTCAAAACGGGCGGCTCACCCTTGGCGGCAGAAGCCCTTGACAGCATCAAGGCTTTAGGCTATAAATACTCAACCATCGCTGCTCTTACCACAAGCGTATTTGATATGCACATCCCCGACAAGAAGGATGACATATTAAACAAGGCAGAGCACGAGGTATTAAGGGTAGAAAAGCTCCACTCACGCGGCTTGCTCACCGAAGACGAAAGATACAAAAAGGTCGTTGAGCTTTGGACCCGTGCAACGGACGACATTTCTGAGGAGATCCCCAAATCCCTTGATAAGTTCAACCCCATCCAGATGATGGTTGACTCAGGTGCCCGTGGCTCCAAGGACCAGGTTAAGCAGCTTGTCGGTATGCGTGGTCTTATGAGCGATCCTAACGGTAAAACCATTGAAATCCCCGTTAAGTCCTGCTTCAGAGAAGGCTTATCCGTACTTGAATACTTTATTTCATCCCACGGTGGTAGAAAGGGTCTTGCCGACACGGCTTTAAAGACGGCTGACTCCGGTTATCTTACCCGTCGTCTTGTTGACGTTTCACACAACGTTATCGTCAGGGAAGAAGACTGTTTCGAGGGCACCGGTGAAAAGCCCCAGGGCGTATGGATCACAAGCATTACCAGCATAGAAGGCGGCAAGAAGAAGGAGATCGAGTCCTTAGAGGACAGACTTGCAGGTCGCTTCACCGTTGACGCCGTTTGCTATCCCGAGGGTCACGAAAAGGCAGGTCAGGTCATCGTTGAGGCTGACAGCATGATCAGTGAGGAGCAGGCTAAGGAAATTACCAAGGCAGGCATTGAAAAGGTTCTTATCAGAAGCATCTTTACTTGCCGCTCCAAAAACGGCGTATGCTCAAAGTGCTACGGCAAGAACATGAGCAACAACTTACCCGTCAACATCGGTGAGGCCGTAGGTATCATCGCAGCCCAGTCCATCGGTGAGCCCGGTACACAGCTTACCATGAGAACTTTCCATACGGGCGGTATTGCTTCCGATCAGGACATCACCGCAGGTTTGCCCAGAATCGAAGAGCTTTTCGAGGCACGCAGACCTAAGGGCCAAGCTATCGTTTGCGAAAACGAAGGTATCGTTACCATCGAAGAAAATAAAGAAGAAGGCCTCCGCCACATCGTGGTTAAAGGAAGCGGCACAGGCAAGGACGCCACGAAGGATTACGCAGTTCCCTTCAACGCCGGTATCAAGGTCAAGAACGGCGACGCGGTAGAGCCCGGTACTATTCTTACTTCAGGCTCCGTATATCCTCAGGACGTATTAAAGGCCAAGGGTGCAAAGGGCGTACAGGACTATATCTTACACGAGGTACAGTCCGTATACCGCTCACAGGGCGTTGACATCAACGATAAGCACGTAGAAATTATCGTTCGTCAGATGCTCAGAAAGGTCCGTATTGAAAAGTGCGGCGACACAGATATGCTCCCGGGCGAAATGGTTGACATTACCCGCTTTGAGGCAGAAAACCTTAAGGCAATGAATAACGGCAAGGCACCCGCAACCGCAAAGAGAGTTCTTTTGGGTATCACCAAGGCATCTCTTGCAACGGAAAGCTTCCTGTCGGCAGCATCCTTCCAGGAAACTGCAAGGGTACTTACCGAGGCCGCAATCAAAAACAAGGTCGACCCGCTTCTCGGTCTTAAGGAAAACGTCATTATCGGTAAGCTTATCCCTGCCGGTACGGGCGTAAAGGATTACAAGCTTTTAAATCCTCAGTTAAATAACTAAAAACCCCCTATATCTTTGCAGGTAAAGCCATTAAAAAAGTGGCTTTACCCAAAGTGGGGCAAAAATGGGCAAAACAAAATTAAGATAAGCCCTTTTACTAAATAAATCCGTGAATTTTGTTTGACTAATATAGCAAAAAATGATAAAATTTACGGGCAGGGTCAAGTTATTGACCAATTTTTGCGTGCAAAACGCTAAACAAGTTTTCATCCGTTCCTTATTAGGTCACGGTAGAAATATTCCGAAATATTACAAGGAGGTAAAACATGCCAACAATTAACCAGATCATCAAACATGGTAGACGTACGGCAATCGAAAAGAGCAAATCTCCAATCCTGGATTCTTGCCCACAGAGAAGAGGTGTTTGTCTTTCTGTTACGACAACATCCCCCAAAAAGCCTAACTCCGCTATGCGTAAGATTGCTAGGGTAAGATTGACCAACAAGCAGGAAGGTACCATTTACATTCCCGGCGAAGGTCACAACTTACAGGAGCACAGCTCCGTTTTAGTTAGAGGCGGAAAGGTTAGGGACTTACCCGGTGTAAGATACCACATCATCCGCGGCACGTTAGATACAGCAGGCGTTGCAAAGCGCAGACAAGCTCGTTCTAAATACGGCGCAAAGAGGCCTAAATAATTTAAGCAAATCTTACAAACACAACAAAACCTACTTATTCGGAATATAGACCTAAGGCTCACCCGAAACAAAGTAGGCAGTATCCCGAAAGGGAGAAGGTTCGCTGCTTTATCATTATATAATAATATATAAGGCGTGCGATAGCTGTACTGGGCGATGCCCAACAAAAATAATAAGGAGAAAAAAATTATGCCAAGAAGAGGCTCAATCCCCAAAAGGGATGTGCTACCCGATCCATTATACGGCAGCAAGGTTGTAACAAAGCTTGTCAACCAGGTTATGCTCGACGGTAAAAAGGGTATTGCACAGGGTATCGTATACGATGCCTTTAATATGATGAGCGAGAAGACCGGTAAAGAAGCTATGGAGGTTTTCACAACAGCCCTCCAGAACGTTATGCCCCAGTTAGAAGTTAAGGCAAGACGTGTAGGCGGTTCAAACTACCAGGTTCCTATCGAAATCAGAGAAGAAAGAAGACAGACTTTAGCTATCCGCTGGATAGTATTAAACGCAAGAAAGCGTTCTGACCGTGATATGTATGCACGTCTTGCTAACGAACTTTTAGACGCAGCCAACAACACCGGCGGCGCCGTTAAGAAGAAGGAAGAAATGCACAGAATGGCAGAAGCTAACAGAGCGTTTGCACACTTCCGTTGGTAATAGAGGGAAAGAATGCCAAGACAAGTCGAACTTAAAAATACCAGAAATATTGGTATTATGGCTCACATCGATGCCGGCAAGACAACAACTTCAGAACGCATTCTATTCTTTACGGGTAAAACCCACAAGTTAGGCGAGGTTCACGAAGGTGCTGCCACTATGGACTGGATGGTTCAGGAGCAGGAGCGCGGTATTACCATTACTTCGGCTGCAACCACTTGCTTTTGGAAAGGCAATCGCATAAACATTATCGACACGCCCGGCCACGTCGACTTTACTGTCGAGGTAGAAAGATCCTTAAGGGTCTTGGACGGCGCTGTCGCAACCTTCTGCGCAAAGGGCGGTGTTGAACCTCAAAGTGAAACCGTTTGGCGTCAGGCCGACAAGTATCACGTTCCCCGCATTGCGTACGTCAACAAGATGGACATCAACGGCGCAAACTTTTTGGGCGCTGTCCAGATGATGCACGACAGGTTGGGCGCAAATGCCATTCCTATTACTCTTCCCATCGGTAAGGAAGATACCTTCAAGGGTATTATTGATTTAATCGAGCAAAAGGCAATTATCTACACCGACAACATGGGTAAGCACGAGATCACCGACATCCCTGCCGAATATCTTGAGGAAGCTCTTCTTTACAGAGAAAAGCTTATCGAGGTCTGTGCAGAGCAGGAGGACGAGCTTACTGAAAAGTTCCTCATGGGTGAGGAGCTTACCGTTGAAGAAATGAAGCGCGCCTTAAGAAAGGCTACGATCGAAATGAAGGTCGTACCCGTTCTTTGCGGATCAAGCTACCGCAACAAGGGCGTACAAAGACTTCTTGACGCCATCATCGAATTCTTACCCAGCCCCGTTGACGTACCTCACATCGTGGGCGTTAACAAAAAGGGTGAGGATGAAGAACGCGCCACGTCCGATGATGAACCCTTCAGCGGCCTTGCTTTCAAGATCGTTGCAGACCCATTCGTAGGTAAGTTAGCATTTTTCAGAGTGTACTCAGGCCGTCTTACGTCAGGCTCTTACGTGTATAACAGCACGAAAGGCAAGCGCGAACGTGTTGGCAGAATCGTTTTGATGCACGCCAACCACCGTGAGGAGATCCCTGAAATCTACGCCGGCGACATTTGCGCCATCGTAGGCTTAAAGGATACCGTAACGGGCGACACCCTTTGCGCTGAAAACGCACCTATTATCTTAGAGCAGATGGAGTTCCCTGAACCTGTTATCAGGGTCGCCATTGAGCCTAAGACCAAGGCCAGCCAGGAAAAGATGACCTTAGCCCTTTTAAAGCTTGCTGAAGAAGACCCATCATTTAAGTTCTACACCGACGGTGAAACGGGCCAGACCATTATCGCCGGTATGGGTGAGCTTCACTTAGAGATCATCGTTGACAGACTACTTCGCGAGTTCAAGGTAGAAGCAACCGTAGGTAAGCCTCAGGTTGCTTACAGAGAAACCTTCCGCAGCTCGGTTGACGCCGAAGGTATGTACAAGCGTCAGTCCGGCGGTAAGGGCCAGTACGGCCACTGTAAGGTTACCTTTGAGCCCTTGGAAGCAGGCTCCGGCTTCGTCTTCGAGGACAAGACGGTTGGCGGCTCCATTCCCAAGGAATATATCGATCCCGTCAGACGCGGTATCGAGGAAGCTGCTAAAAACGGTATTCTCGCCGGGTATGAGGTCGTTGACTTCAAGGCAACCGTTTACGACGGCAGCTATCACGAGGTCGACTCTTCAGAAATCGCTTTCAAGATTGCAGGCTCTATGGCCTTCAAGGATGGCGTTAAACGTGCAAAACCCGTACTTTTAGAGCCTATCATGAAGGTAGAGATCGTTACACCGGATGATTATTTCGGCGACCTTATGGGCGACGTTTCGTCCCGTCGCGGTAACATTATGGGGTCAGACGACAGAAACGGTGCAAAGATCATAGAAGCAAACATTCCTTTATCCGAAATGTTCGGTTATGCAACCGACTTAAGATCAAGGACGCAAGGCAGGGGTCAATACACCATGCAGTTCTCTCACTATAACGAGGTACCCAAGTCAGTTGCTGAAAAGATCATTGGCGACAGGGGTGCGAGAGAATAATTCAAAACCTTTTAGCGCAAACTAAAAGCGCTTAAAATAAAAAAAACAAAAAACAAATAATTTTTTAAAATTCGGAGGAAACAAAAACATTATGGCAAAGGCAAAATTTGACAGAAGTAAACCACACGTAAACGTAGGTACTATCGGTCACGTAGACCACGGTAAAACCACCCTCACCGCTGCTATCACTATGGTTATGGCATGCAAGGGTCAGGCTGCTAAAATGAGATATGACGAAATCGACAAAGCACCTGAAGAAAAGGCAAGAGGTATTACAATCAACACCGCTCACGTTGAATACCAGACAGATTCACGTCACTATGCACACGTTGACTGCCCAGGCCACGCTGACTACGTTAAGAACATGATCACCGGTGCTGCTCAGATGGACGGCGCTATCTTAGTAGTTGCTGCTACCGACGGTCCAATGCCCCAGACAAGAGAACACATCCTTCTCGCTCGTCAGGTAGGCGTTCCCTATATCACAGTATTCTTAAACAAGACTGACCTTGTTGACGATCCTGAACTTTTAGACCTCGTTGAAATGGAAGTTAGAGAACTTCTCAACGAGTATGATTTCCCAGGCGACGATACTCCTATCATCAAAGGTTCTGCTGTTAAGGCTTTAGAAAAAGCTACCAGCGGCTGCCCCGATGCAGAAGTTTTAGCTGCTCCCGAATGCCAGCCCATTATCGAGCTCATGAATGCTATCGACAGCTACATTCCTACACCTGCACGTGAAGATACAAAGCCCTTCTTACTTCCTGTAGAAGACGTATTCACCATTTCCGGTCGTGGTACCGTTGCTACCGGCCGTGTTGAAAGAGGTGTTGCACACGTTGGTGATCCTGCTGAAATCGTAGGTCTTAAGGAAAAATCAACCTCTACCGTTATCACCGGTCTTGAAATGTTCAGAAAGCTTCTTGACGAAGCTCAGGCAGGCGACAACGTAGGTGCTTTACTCCGTGGTATTGACAGAAAGTCCATCGAACGTGGTCAGGTTATCGCTAAACCCAACTCAATTCACCCCCACACTGAATTTACCGGTCAGGTTTACGTTTTAACCCAGGCTGAAGGTGGCCGTCACACACCATTCTTCAACAACTACAGACCTCAGTTCTACTTCAGAACAACTGACGTTACCGGTACTATTTCTCTTCCCGAAGGCGTTGAAATGGTTATGCCCGGTGACCACGTTACCATCACTGTATCCTTAATCACACCTATCGCTATCGAAGAAGGTCTTCGTTTCGCTATCCGTGAAGGCGGCAGAACAGTTGGTTCCGGCGTTGTTGCTACCATCATTAAATAATTTGGTTTAACAAAGCTTTAAAAGGCGGCGTCCCAACTGGACACCGCCTTTTGTTTTTATGGCGCATCGATATGCCGTTTGTAAAAGTGGCCCTATAAGTCGGTTATTGGCTGTTTTTTAAGATTAACTGCTTTTTTTGCGGCAATTTAAAGGATAAATTTTTATTCCCGGCAACGTTTCTGCTTGATATTTTTGTAAAGTTGTGCTACCATATCATTTGTTAAAAAACGGGGGAGGGCTTAAAATGGACCTGAAGCTTGATTTTGAACTTGTGCCGGACAGCTGCTGGTATTCAAACTTAAGATCAATGCTAAAGCCTAAAATGTGGGACGTCGTCCGCCGTGACGCCTACGCCCGCGCAGAGGGGCGCTGTATGATCTGCGGCAGAAAGGTCACCCGTCTGGAGGCCCATGAAAGATGGTCTTACGATATTAATAAGGCCGTCCAGCGCCTTGAGGACGTCATTGCCGTTTGTCATTCTTGCCACGCAGTCATCCATATCGGCAGGACCCAGCTTCTTGGTGACGAGGATATGGCGATCAAGCACTTTCAAAGGGTAAACAAATGCTCTTATGCCGATTATATCGCCGCCCTTGGCCGCGCCAACGCCCTCCATCAGGAGCGCAACAAGGTTAAGGAATGGCTTCTAGACATATCTTGGCTCAACCGCTTTGGTGAATGACGTCTAAGGCGATTGTTTTTAAAAAGTGGGCCTATAAGCCCGTTATTTCTCATTTTTACATAAAAAACTCTGGTTTAAGCCAACATAAAAGGGTAAAAATATGACTTGGGAAGCAGCGTTGCACACAACAAAACACGCCTTTATTGATACGGTCAAGATATTGCCCGTAATCTTTATCGTGTATGTTTTAATCGAGTTTATTGAATCCCACGAGTCCTCTGAGGGTAAATTCAAGACCCTTTTGGGCGGAAGATCTGCACCCTTTTTCGGTGCACTTATAGGGCTTATACCCCAATGCGGATTTTCCGTTGTGGCCACAAAGCTTTATCAAAAGCAATATATTTTAGTGGGCACCCTGATTGCCGTCTATTTTGCCACCAGTGACGAGGCCATCCCCATACTTTTCTCTTTGACGATCGAAGACCCCACTATGTGGATAAAGCTTGCCCTTCTTATACTTATTAAGGTAGGGTACGCAATGATTGTCGGCTTTCTTCTCAATCTTATTTTCAAAAAGGCCACCTTACCCACTGAGGACGTCAAGGAAATTTTCATTGAGGAGGACGGCTGCTGCCATCACGAAATTACCGAAAAAAGAGAAACCTTTTTGCACTTTGTCGGTCATCCCTTTTTACACTCCTTAAAGATCAGCCTTTATATTTTTGTTATTAACCTTCTTTTTGGCGTCGTCTTTGAGGGGCTTATCGGGGAGGCCCGCCTGGCGGAATTTTTGTCGGGGGCGACTTATCTTCAGCCGCTTTTATCAACGGCAATAGGGCTTGTACCAAATTGCGCGTCGTCAGTTCTTCTTGCCCAGCTTTACGCAAAAGGTGTCTTGTCCCTTGGTGGCGCGATTTCAGGTCTTGCAATAAACAGCGGTCTTGGCCTTGCCGTCTTGCTTAAGGACAAGGAAAACCTTTTAAAAAGCCTTAAGATACTTTTTATTATGGTAGTCTTATCCCTTGCCGCAGGATACCTCGTTACCTTTTTGGAGGGGCTTTTCCTTTAAGGCAAAAGATTTATAAGCATTTATAAAAGTGGGCGTATATGTCGGTTAACGGCCGTTTTTGCGCAAAAAAACAATAAAAAAGCAGGCGATTTATCCCAAAAAACGTGCGGGATATGGGTGATACTCTTAGCGGAGAATTTAAAAAATGTCGCTAAGTTTGAGCATCGCGTTTGTCGGGTCAAACGCAAATGGGCTAAGCCCAAACCCATATACGTGACCCCCCAAAAGCTCATACTTCGCTTCGGGGAACCCCTACACAAACAGAAAGAGATAACAAATCGGTTAGCCGCCGAAATGTTATCTCTTTTTCTGTTGGTATAAGGTGTTATTCTTTGCTAACGCAAAGAGTGATATTGTCGCACGACGACAGTGATATTGAAGCCTTACGGCTTCAGTGATATTCTATTCGCCCTAAACTTGCGTAGCAAATATCACTCGGCGTAAGCCGAATATCTCTGCGTAGCAATAGAACTCGCCGAAGGCGAATAGAGTTAGCGTGATACTCCGTTAAGAGTATCACGCCATGCAAGGGGGGCTCCCGTTTACGGGTGGAGGGTTGTAAGCCTAACGATAACACAAAAACGTTGTTTCCATCGCAAAAATGCAAAAACCCAACGAAAAAAGCAACCCCCCAGTTTTACTGGGGGGTTGCTT
>JAZOCB010000014.1:0-405439 GCA_045596265.1 Christensenellaceae bacterium | reverse complement strand
GGATTGTCCCAGGGCGAAAATCCTTGTCAAGCTCCGTGAAGGTATGAGCGAGAGCTTTGAAATTCAAACGATTGGTCGTATTCGCAGAATGCCCGAGGCAAAGCATTATGACGATGATTTGCTTGATTTCTGCTATGTTTATACTTTCGATGAAAAGTATAAAGCCGGTCTGCTTGCAAGCATTGATAAGGCGTATGAAACTCGCCGCCTTTTCCTGAAAGAAAAATGCAAAACCTTTACGCTCGAAAAGCAAATGCGTGACCTTGATTTTGGAGGTCTTGGCGAACGTGAGGTTTTGAATAAGCTCTACGATAGTCTTGTCGCAAAATATAAGCTTGGTAGCGATAAAAAGCAGAATCAAATGTTGCTTGCCGATGCAGGCTATGTGTTCGGTACGAATATCCGTGGACAAGTCCTTGAAGGTATGTTCGTCCGTACTGCATCCGTTGCAACGAGCGATAACTATCTGTCTACAAAGAAAGCGGTAGATACACATAAACACGGTATCTACCTGCTTCATAGCGTTGATGCAATTAAATCCGCTATTAGTATGCAGACGGCAAAAGTCAAGACGATTTTGGAACGCCTTTTCCGTAAGGGTGGTAATATGTCCAAAAATCTTGTCGCTCTCGATACAAGAGAGTTTTACGCTTTCGTTATCAATAACGAGCATAAGCTGAAGCAAGATTTCCGTGCTGTTACCACAGGTATGGCAGAACAAATGAGCTTTGTTTTGAAACCCAAGACTACCGTATTTCATATTCCCGAACAGGACTTTTTCAAATATGATCCTAACGTAAAAAATGAAGTTGAGTATCTTTCAAATGCTTATCACGACTACACTTCGGGCTTCGCAACCAGCGTTGTTCGCAGCACCTCGGAAATGCTCTTTGAGCAACATTGTGAAAAGCATGAGGATATTGAATGGGTTTATAAAAACGGTGATTCCGGTCAGCAGTATTTCTCCATCGTCTATATAGACGGACTCCGTCATCAATGGTTATTCTATGCCGATTATATCGTTAAAAAGAAAGACGGCACTATTTGGATAATCGAAACCAAAGGCGGAGAAAGCAAAGGCAAGAATAAGAATATCGACGACCAGATTGAAAACAAATTTAACGCCTTCAAGGACTATGCTGCACAGCAAGGCATCCAATGGGGATTTGTACGTGATAAGGATAATCAATTGTATATCAATAACACGGTATTTTCTATGGATATGTCCGACGACGCTTGGCAACCGCTTGAAGATGTGTTTTAATAATTTACAACAATTGAGGTGACTATTATAAAAACGAAAACTAAACGTGAAATTGCGTTAGAATTAAAGCCAATACAATCAATGCTAAATTCATTAGGCAAGTTATTGTTGCCTGTTGTATGGGAAGCCAAAGATATTTTTTCTTCTCTATATTCAGCACAAAAAGAAATTGATTTTCAAGATTTTATAGAGGGTATTGCTATTGATTTCAGCTATAATAACTTAAATGAAAAGGATGTTAAACGTCTAACTAAAAGAGTTTCCAATAGTAAAAACCATCAATATATGTCTAACATTTTAGATTCTGTATTCTTTTCTAAAAGTAAACTTTCACGTACAATTTTAGGATTGATAACGGGAAAATTCCTTCGGGACGACTCTTTGGATTACGAGGATTTGGTTTTATGTTGTGCATTGAAAGATACTTTTGATGAAGACTTGAATGCTTTTTGGCGTTTTTATGGCGTTCCTACATTAAAAACAAATGTTGGTGATAAAACTACCTTTTTAGATGAATATACGGAAAAAGATAGGCTTATTATCGAGAAGCTTCAAAACAACGGTATCTTAGGTCGCGATTTGGTTGAGGGAAGACTTGCAGGCGCTACAATTCCTTTAAGATATGAAATAACTAGCGTATCTATAAGACTGAAAGACTATATGAATTCTATTCAACCTCTATTTGCAAAAGTAAAAAGTTGAGGCGTTTTATGAAACAAAAACCAGATGATTATTATTTTGATGGAATAGTTGAAATGGCTCGCTTTGGAACGAATACACTTATGAAAAATCATATGACTAAAGAGCAACACCAACAGTATACGGATTTTTTAAAGTCACAGTATGAGCCAAAGAAAAAAGAAATAGATATCCTAATTACTACCATAAAAGAAAAAGTTGTAAAATGCAATCCGATACAGCTTCTTTCTTTTTCTTCCGATATGTTCTTGTTGAACGATATTGGAATCAGTTCGGAGATACAAGCATCGTATGATTCAATTCTAATATCTCATATGACCGAGTATATTCAAAGCATCTTGGTTTCCACGGAAAATAAATATGCTTTTAGTGATGAGGATCAGAGCGATCTTTTTTTCGAGATTCAAGCGGATATTGAAAAACTGTACCAGCTTATCAATGAGTTCTATTTTTCTTGGGGGACTTGTCTTTACGATAGCCATCCCGAATATGATGATTCAACCGTCAAAACAATTGTGGAATCGCAATTTTTATATCTCGTGCGTGGTCAAAGATATCAAGTGTATGAGTTTGAGTATTTTGAAAAATTACTCACAGCACATAACGATATATTTTTATCATTGTATGGGATAACTGCAAATGATGTTGTCGCAGGTATGAAAAAATTACAATTTGCATTATCGCAAGGAAAATTTGAAGTTTTAAATGATTTAGGGCGATTATTTGATTCCATTGACGAGGAAAATGTGGATTTTGCAAGTCCTTCTTTTGTTGAAATCGGACATAATTTTGCCGAAAAGGTCATAGGTACAAAACTGCGCGATGTTATAGAAGTAACTGGTTGGTCGGAATCGTTTGTTGATTCGCTATCATATGGCTTTAATGAAGATACTTTCTTTTTTGCTCATCCAGAATTTGCGGGTTGGCCTATAATTGATTTGCCTATACAAAAAAGACCGTTTATAAAAATTGACAATAAATATTACTGCTTTGATTATTATACATTCGTTGATAATTTCTATAGGGTAATACAAAAAAATATTCAAAGATTAAATCCGGAATACAAATGGGCAGACAAGCAAAAAGAAGCAAGCGAAAAAATGGTTGCCGACATATTTGCACAAATGCTGCCAGGTTGTACAATTTATACTGACAACTATTATCCACAAAACGGTTCTTTGAAAAATCCTGCGGAAAATGATATTATTATTGTTTACAATGATGTAATGCTGATAGTTGAGGTCAAGGCTGGTTCATTTGTATATACGCCGCCTTTTACCGATTTTGAAAATCATATTAAATCATATAAAAATCTTATTGAAAAGGCAGATCATCAATGTAAGCGCACCTTTGATTATTTGATTTCTGTAAACAATCCGTCCCTGTATAACGAAGATAAATCGTATAAAGCAAGCATTGATATGAGCAAAATCAGAGATACTTATATGCTATCCGTAACCATAGATAACATTAACGATTTTGCGGCTCGTGCAGAAAAACTGAGCTTCTTAAAATTAAAATGCAATGCAATAAGTATTTCCGTAGATGATTTGATGGTATATCGAGATTATTTCGATTCGCCATTATTGTTTTTACACTTTCTAAAACAAAGAAGGCAAGCTACACAAGTTCCCAAATTAGCCCCAAACGATGAATTGGATCATTTAGGCTTATATATCAAGCACAACTGCTATTATATGCAGTTCGATGACACGCCAGAAAACACCTCTTTGCACTTGGTTGGCTTCCGTGAAGATCTTGATAAATATTTTTCCGCATTATATCATCCAAGATTGAAACCCGAAAAACCGCAATTAAAACTTCCCGATTTTTATAAAACAATACTTGAATATCTTACACATAGTTCTATTGATAACAAAGTAGAAATATCCAATTACTTATTAGATTTTGATACATCCGCAAAAGAAGATTTATGTGAGAAGTTAAAAACTACATTTTACCGTCAAAGAGATATAAAAGGAATGTCTGTTATAAATACTTCTGGTACGGGAGAGTGTTTACGGTATACTTGCTTTGTAAATCAACCATCGATAGAATTGATGTCAGATGATGAAAAACGAGAGTATGTCCTTTCGGCTATGTTATGGAATCAAGAAAACGAACGAGTTATGCTCGAATTCACGTTCGATGAGGCTTGTAAATTTCAAGGCATGAAATTTCATCGTTATCAGTTAACCGATATAAAAGATGATGAGAAGGATTGCTTGTATGAAAAAGGAAAACAAAGAGCCGAACGTCTTTTAGAAAGACATAGAACCTTAATAAGCAAAAAAATAGGACGAAACGAGCCTTGTCCTTGCGGTAGTGGTAAAAAGTATAAAAAATGTTGTGGAAGCAATAAAAATTAAATGAAAACGTCACAGTTTCGTTCAGAAACTGTGACGTTTTTTAGTCCTACTCGGTTAGTGTGATTTCTTCGTTAAGAACATCACGCTTTTCGACAAGGATTTTTCTTTTTAATAAAATTTAAAAAATTAAAACCCAAGAAAATATTTTCTCAGATTTATTAAGTAATATACAATTTTGATACCATTTTACAATGATTGCATTTGAACTATATTCGCATAACAGAGGAGATGGTGTTTCTATTTCTTTATTAATTCCTTTTGCATAAAATATTCTTTAATTACCTTGCCCACACAAGTTTTGGTTGCATCAACCTATAAACAATTAAAAAAGGTAAGCAATTAATGCTTACCTTTTTTGGTGGGGAGTGGTGGATTCGAACCATCGAAGTCGTTGACAACAGATTTACAGTCTGCTCCCTTTGGCCGCTCGGGAAACTCCCCAAATTTGGAGCTGGTGATCGGAGTCGAACCAACAACCTGCTGATTACAAATCAGCTGCTCTGCCATTGAGCCACACCAGCACAATGTATATTAAGTTGTTGGTGCCTCGGGGCGGAATCGAACCACCGACACGGGGATTTTCAGTCCCCTGCTCTACCATCTGAGCTACCGAGGCAAATTTGTAGCCTAATGCAAAAAATGCATTGGGCTACGGAATTGGCGACCTGGAAGGGACTCGAACCCTCGACCTCTAACGTGACAGGCTAGCGTTCTAACCATCTGAACTACCAGGCCAAAATATACAATTTTAAGTGGTGGGCCTTCACGGACTCGAACCGCGGACCAATCGGTTATGAGCCGACCGCTCTAACCAACTGAGCTAAAGGCCCTCGTTGTCATTATGGTCGGGGTGACGAGACTCGAACTCACGACCTCATGGTCCCAAACCACGCGCGCTACCAACTGCGCCACACCCCGGCGGGGCAATAACAATGCTCATATATAATATAATAAATCACAAATATTGTCAAGCAATTTTTTGCAAATTTATTAAAAAACTTCACTTTTGTCAAAAAAATATTTTTGGCCCACTATTTAACAAAAGTGACTATTATTTTACACAACAAAATATTAAAGCAGGCGTTTTAGACACCTGCTTTAATACCTTAAGTGTCTAATGATAATTACTTATTTAAAAGCTCCGCAATGGATGCGCCGCCGAAATCAGAATCCTTCCATTCGTGAACTTCGCCGTCGTCAGCAGCCGGTCTTTCTCTTCTAGGTTTTCTTCTGGGCTTTTCTTCGCCGTTACCGTCTTCAGCCTTTTCCTTTCTGGGTTTAGCTGTAAATTCAGGAGCGGGCATGCAAGCCTTGATAGAAAGCGTGATCTTTTCCTTTTCGTAATCGATAGAAATGATCTTAGCTTCTACTTCGTCGCCAACCTTTAAGCCTTCAGTGGGCTTTTCAAGCCATTCGTGAGAAATCTGAGAAATATGAACGAGACCGTCAATACCCTTTTCCATTTCTACGAAAACGCCAAAGTCAACTATTCTGACAATCTTGCCGGTGATAACGTCGCCAACAGCATATTTGCCGGGAACAGATTCCCAAGGACGTGGCTGAAGCTGCTTATAGCCGATAGAAACCTTCTTTGTTTCTCTATCTAACTTTAATACTTTGAATTCGTATTCCTTACCGATTTCTAAAACTTCTGCAGGGCTCTTTACGCCGGTCCAAGAAAGATCAGAAACGTGAGCAAGGCAATCAAAGCCGTTTACTTCAACGAAAGCGCCGAAGGATGCAAATCTAACAACCTTACCAACAACAACGTCGCCGAGGTTAACGCTTGAGAAAAATGCCTCTTCCTTTTCAGCCTTTGCAGCTTCCTTTTCAGCCTTTTCTGCCTCTAAAATAACCCTTTGTGATGCAACGATCTGTTTTCTTCTTTCCTGTGTTTCAACTCTTTCAGCTTTAACTCTTAAAGTCTTGCCAACATACTTGTCAAGTTCTTTAACGAAACCAATTCTGATCTGAGAAGAAGGAATGAATACGCCGTAAGTACCAAACTTAGCGGTTAAGCCGCCCTTGTTGGTGCCGTCGATGGTAACGTTGAATACTTTGCCATTCTTAATCTCTTCGATTTCTTTTTCTTCTTCAGCAAGCATCTTGATTGCTTTTTCTGAAAGGAGAACGGGATTAAGACCGATAATAAGGACTTCGATTTCCTCGCCTACTTTTATAGAGTAATCTGCTTTATTGTACTTTTCGCAGTCAAGCTCTTCTTTAGGCAAAAGGATCTCTTTTTTGGTGTTGTTGATGTATAAAGCTAAACCTTCATCCGTAGCAGAAGAAATAGTTGCAACTATTTTTTGCCCCTTTCTGAATTTTTGTTGGCCATTTTCCAATTTAGCAACAGCTTCTTCCATCTCGTTTACAGTTTTAACTTCAGTGACTACTTCTTCCATTTTTGAGAAAACCTCCATTGATTGCTCGGGTGGAGTAGATGCCCCCGATACAATACCAACCTTTAAAAAATTAACATACTTTGATGCGTCAAAACTTTTAACGTCCTCAACAAAAGTTACGTTTGAACAATTTTTGCTGCAAATTTCATAAAGCTTTTGCGTGTTGCTGCTTTTTGAACTCCCAACAACAATCATTCCATCGCATACTTTTGATAAAGTTTCCGCTTCATCTTGACGCTCCATTGTAGTATAGCAAATAGTTTTAAAAATCTCAACTATTTTTCTATAACTTTTCGTAAAATTATCTAAAAATATCGCAAATTTTTCACTAGAAAAGGTGGTTTGCGCCACAATGCACACCTTTTCAAACATATTGTAATCAAATTCCGGGTCAAACTCCTCGGTGATATACACCGCAGTTGAAGACCATCCCGCAATACCGATGACCTCAGGATGATCGCTTTTTCCCAGGACGATTATCTGGTATCCTTTTGAAGAATATTCTTCGACTATCCTGTGAATTTTAGAAACAAAGGGGCAAGTACAATCTACAACGTCAATGCCCTTGTTCTTGAAAATTTCATACTCGGATTTCGGTATCCCGTGCGACCTGATAACAACCTTGCCGCCGGTTACATCTTCAGGCGAGAAAACCGTCTTCACCCCTAAGGCCTCAAGCTGATCTATAACAGATTGGTTGTGCACAAGCTCTCCGTAAACCGCAACGTCTTCGCCCGCAAGACTTTTTGCTTTAGTAAAAGCCCTGTTGACGCCAGCACAAAATCCAACGTTGTTCGCTAAAATAATTTCCATTTTATTCACCGTCACTTTACAGGTAACTCAGCGGTTTTAAGTAAGCTGTTTTTGATCTGCTCGTCAATTTGCTTAAGCATATCTTCATTGAGTCGCTTTCCGTAATACTCTTCAAGGGTAAAAGCCTTCCCGACAATAACGTGATTTCGCTTTAAAAACCGACTTTTGCCGTCAATAAATATTGGTTGAATGGGAACTTTTGCTTTTACGGCAAAAAGAGCCGCGCCGCTTTTAAACGGCAACAATTTTTGATCGGTCGTGTTTCGCGTCCCTTCCGGGAAAATAATAATACTGTCCCCTCCCTTTAAAAGACGAACGCAGTTAATTATCGTTCCCGGATCCGGATTGTCGCGATCAATGGGGATGCCGCCTAAGGTTCTTAAAAACCAGGATTTAGCTTTACTTGTAAAACTTTCCTTTTTAGTTAATGCGTAAACCTTTTTTTTAAATGCAGCACCAACAATAAACGCATCACAATTGGAAAGATGGTTTGCAACAATTACGCAGGGCGTTTGCAAGGCCTGCTTCTTATTAACGATCCGAAACGGAAACATGAGCTTTACCGTCGCGTAAGTAGCCCATCTGACGATTTTATACATTGACATAACTAAATGTTAAATTTTAGACTTAATGCAAGTGATGATACGTTCGACTACCTCGTCTATCGTTAAAGAAGAAGAGTCGATGATCACAGAATCCGGAGCCGGATGCAAAGGAGCGATTTTTCTATGACTATCGTTATAATCCCTTTTATTGATTTCTTCCAAAAGAACAGACATATCTACCGACTGCCCTTTATCAGTCAGCTCCTTAAACCTTCTTTCAGCACGGATTTCGGCTGTAGCCGTAAGGAAAAATTTATGTTTAACGTCAGGTAAAACGACAGTGCCGATGTCGCGCCCGTCCAAAATGCAATCATTTTCCTTGGCAACAGCCCTTTGCATTTCAACCATTTTGGTGCGGACGACCCCTAAGGAAGATATATTTGAAGCCATTAAAGAAACCTCGTTATCTCTTATCCTTTCTGAAACGTCTTCACCGTCCAAAATTGTGACTTGCTTGCCGTTTTTATAGCTGATTTTTAAATCTATATCATTGATAAAAAGGGCTATTGCTCCCTCATCAAAGCAATCTACGTTACGCTTAAGGGCCGCCAAGGCACACGCCCTATACATAGCGCCGGTGTCCAAGTGTAGAATATCAAGCTTTGCAGCCAAAGCGTCGGCAACCGTACTTTTACCGCTTCCACTTGGTCCGTCTATTGCTATATTTAACATATTGTTCTCCTGTGATTTATATTCGTTTTATTGGATTCGCACAAGCGATCGTATTCTTGTTTTTTAATAATTTTCGCAGGTGCCGGCCTTCACGCCGGTTGAAAAAGCAATCTGAAGATTGTATCCGCCGGTAAAGGCGTCAACGTCGATTATTTCACCGGCAAAAAACAAACCCTTTACCAATTTGCTTTCCATTGTTTTAGGATTGATTTCCCCCACGGAAACGCCACCCGCAGTCACTACCGCTTCGGTAAAAGGCGCTAAGCAATCAAAATCGAGAGTAAAGTTTTTAACAACTTGCACAATCCTCTGCCGTTCTGCACGGGTAATTTCATTGTTGCGCTTGTTTTCAGGGATTCCCGTCCTTTCGATAATTATGGGAATAAGCCCTGAAGGTAAAAGCTTATCAAGAGAATTTTTAAGAGTCCTGTTTTTTAACTCGTCAAAATCCCTCAACAGCCTGTTATCCAACGTTTCAAAGTCTAAAGCGGGCTTTAAATCCACGTACATGGTTAAGTTCTTTTTGTCAACCCTATTAATAAGGCTTGAGGTAGTCAAAACAATGGGCCCGGAAACACCTTGATGGGTAAAAAGCATCTCTCCAAATTGGGATGAGAACAACTTTCCTCCAACGCAAGTATTTAAAGAAACGTTTTTAAGAGATAATCCTGAAAGCCTTGCACAATAATCGCCTTTAATTTTAAAAGGCACCAGGGCTTGCACCGCCGGAACAATCTTATGCCCTAAAGACTTGGCAAATCTATATCCGTCACCTGTTGATCCTGTCGATGGATAGCTTATGCCGCCGGTTGCCAAAACGACCTTATCCGCACGGTAGCTTCCCAACTCGGTTTCAACCCCAACAACAGAACCTTCCTCCGTTAAAATCCTTTCTACAGCCTCATTAAGTAAAATCTGCACACCTGCAAATTTACACATATTGGCCAAGGTTTTGATAACGTCGCTCGATTTATCGGAAACGGGAAAAACTCTGTTTCCACGTTCAGTTTTTACAGGCAAGCCGTTGCATTCAAGCAAATCAACCATATCTTGTGGCTGGAAACCAAAAATTGCGCTCGTCAAAAACTTTGAATTAGAAACAACGTTGGATAAGAATTCTTGCGGGGAGCAATTATTGGTTATGTTGCATCTGCCTTTGCCTGTGATGTATATCTTTTTTCCAAGCTTTTCGTTTTTTTCAATTAGAACAGTTTCCGATCCCGTTATGGCGGCATAATATGCGGCAATCATTCCCGCCGCCCCACCGCCGACGACTATTGTTTTCATAAGCCCTCCAAATCAACTTGGAAAAGTATTCGTCATAGTTAAATGACAAGTTTAAGTCCGGCGAAAGAATAAGCTCTCACGCCAGACTTAAAGATATCTGAATTATGCCGGATAAACGCCGTTTGGCTTGGATGCCAAATCCTTGTCAACACCGTCTTCTTTAGCCATTCTATACTTGAAATAATTAACGGCAACCTGATTGAAAACGGCGTAGGAAAGAACGTCTTCCTCTTGTTTAACGTATTGCTGACATTCACTTCTATACTTTTCAAGCTCTGGAGCGATATCATCAGCAGGACGATAATCAATAACCTTTTCGCCAGCGACGACTTTATCGAAGACCTCTTTGTTGACAGGAGCCGGCAATTGGCCGTATTCGCCCTTTAATAATCCCTTAAACTCTTTGGTCACCATTTTATATCTTTCGCCCATAAGGACATTTAAAACGGCCTGTGTGCCAACAATTTGACTGCTTGGAGTAACTAACGGCGGATAGCCGCAGTCTTTTCTTACGTTGGGAACCTCAGCTAAAACCTCCATAAGCTTTTCGCTCTTATTTTGCTGCTTAAGCTGGTTTATAAGGTTAGAAAGCATACCTCCGGGAACCTGGTAAATCAAGGTGTTGATATCTACCTTCAAAACCTTGTCGGAAAGCACACCTGCTTTTTTAAGCTCTTCAGCAACGCCGCGGAAATGCTCGGTTATCGGTAATAATTTATCAAGATCGATACCGGTTTCATATTCAGTGCCCGCTAAAGTAGCGACCAAAGGCTCCGTTGCCGGCTGAGAGGTTCCGTTGCCAAGGGCGGATAAAGCACAGTCAACGATGTCACAGCCTGCCTCAATGGCTTTAAGGTTGATCATATCGCCTGTACCCGACGTATTGTGAGTGTGGAGATGAATTTTTGTTTCAGGCTTCAAAACCTTTTTCATTTCCTTGATAAGATTGTAAACCGTATAAGGAAGAAGAAGGTTTGCCATATCCTTAATACAAATATTATCGGCACCCATATCTTCAAGGGTCTTGGCAAGCTTAACAAAATATTCGTTGGTATGAACGGGACTGGTCGTGTAGCAAATAGCCGCCTCACAAACGCCACCGTACTTTTTGATTGCCTTCATAGCAGTTTCAAGGTTTCTTACATCGTTAAGCGCATCAAAGACCCTTACGATCGAAACGCCGTTTTTAATGGAAAGACGGACGAACTCATCAACTACGTCATCGGCATAATGCTTATAACCTAAAAGGTTTTGCCCTCTTAAAAGCATTTGGATTGGCGTCTTTTTAAGATGTGACTTAAGTGTTCTTAACCTTTCCCAAGGATCTTCGTTTAAAAAACGTAAGCAGGAATCAAATGTTGCGCCACCCCAGGCTTCAAGGGAATAATACCCTACCTCGTCAAGCTGGTCGAGCATAGGAAGCATCTGATCAAGCGTCATCCTCGTCGCCGCCTGTGATTGATGGGCGTCACGTAAAATTGTTTCAGTTATATATACTTTTTTAGACATTGTCTTACCTCACGTAATTAAAGTAGTGGACAAATTGCAAGCAAAACACCTGCAGCGATTGCGGAGCCGATTACGCCTGCCACATTTGGACCCATTGCATGCATCAGCAAATGATTGTCGGGGTCGTATTCCCTGCCGACGTCCTGAGAGATCCTGGCGGCCATAGGAACGGCAGAAACACCTGCTGAACCAATCAAAGGATTGATCTTACCGCCGGAGAGCTTGTTCATAATCTTTGCACAAAGCAAGCCACCTACCGTACCAAGACAGAAGGCCACAAGACCTAAGCAGATGATCTTAATCGTTGACCAATCGAGGAACGTTGCACCAATGGCTTTTGATCCAACCATAACACCCAAGAAGATCGTTACGGTATTCATAAGACCGTTTGATGCGGTGTTGGAAAGTCTTGCAGTAACACCGGATTCCTTTAAAAGGTTGCCAAGCATAAGCATACCCAAAAGCGGCATAGCGTCAGGAAGAAGTAATCCTACGACAAGTGAAACGGCAATTGGGAAAATGACCTTTTCAACCTTTGAAACCGTACGAAGCTGCTGCATTTTGATACGACGCTCCTTATCGGTGGTCAAAAGTCGCATAATCGGCTTTTGAATAACGGGAATAAGGGCCATATATGAATAAGCCGCTATGGCGATTGCCGGCAATAAATGCTCGGCAAGCTTTTTTGTTACGTAAATTGCCGTTGGTCCATCGGCACCGCCTATAATAGCGATGGCACCGGCTTCCTTCGGAGAAAAGCCAAGCAAAACTAATGCACCAAAGAACGTAACGAAAATACCGAGCTGGGCAGCCGCACCGATAAGCATGCTTTTAGGATTGGCGATAAGTGGACCGAAATCGGTCATACACCCAATACCAAGGAAAATAATCGGCGGGAAAATTACCCAGTCAACACCCTTATAGATGTAGTAGAAAAGCCCGAAGTTTTCAATGACGGTTTCAGATGAAAGCGAAAGCTGCTGTGGCGCAAACACGTACTGAACGCCGTTTATAACGGGAGAAAATCCGCTTAAAAACTGGGATTCAAGGGCGGAAAATTCAACCCCGAAAAGATTAGCGAGCTCCTCTGCCGTGCCGCGGGCAAATTCATTATTGGTAAGCGTGTCTGTTATGATGTAACCCTTATCTCCAAACAAAATCCTGTACGCACCGGGGATGTTCACAATAAACATACCGAAAGCGATCGGAAGAAGGAGCAAGGGCTCAAATTTCTTTACAATTGCAAGATAGAATAAGGCCAAAGAGATAGCGATCATTACGTAATTACGCCAATCTGTACCTTGGAAAATACCGGTGGATTGCCATAAATTGATTAACGAATCGCCTATTTCGGTCCAGAATTCACTTGCGAGTATGGCTGTGATACCCATAAACGAGTCTCCTGTATAAACGCTTAAGCAATAACAGCCAGAACAGCGCCGGAGTCTACGTTGGCACCCTCGGATACCATAAACGTAACGGTACCGTCACAAGGAGCGTTAAGATCGTTATCCATCTTCATAGCTTCTAAAACGATGATAACGTCACCCTTTTTAACGCGGCTGCCGTTGGCAACGGCAAGCTTTTTAACCATGCCGGGCATTGGTGCCTTATATTGCGTACCGCCCTGGGGAGCTGCGGCCGGCGCAGGCTGTGCTGCCGGTGCGGGCGCGGGCTGAGGAGCCGTCACGGGGGCAGCCTTGGGAGCGGCTGCAACAGGCTGAACGGATTGAGCCATAGCGGTGGTGCCGGAGGAGACCTCTTCAACGGCTACCTGATACTGTTTACCATCTATAGTTACTACAAAATTACGCATATATATTTTTCCTCCTAAATTCTTCTGATTTTTCTTATTATGAATTCACAAGCATTGTCTTCCTGCATGTAGTAAGCCGCAATGCATGCACTTATTACTGCAGCAATACGCTTTTCCTCATCCTCGTCAGCGATTGCGACGCTGTCGTTGGGAAAATCAATAACGGGTAATGCCTCTTGAGGGGCTACTTCAGGCGCGGATTTTTGATTGTTTTTGGTCGACATAATTTTACCGATAATACTGATACATACGACTATGACCGCAATGCCGAAAAAAACCACTAAAATACCGAGCACAAAAACAAATGCGCCGTCTACTAAGTTCTGAGATAATAAAGCATTCATATACTACCTCAACCAATGAGCATTTGCAATGCAGAAATAATATATTGACGGACGAACTGCGGCTCTATAACGTTATCTAAATAACCGCATTTTGCACCTTTCATTGCATCCATATCAATATCTTCAAACTTTGCCTTTAAGGCTGCCTTGTCGCCGCCCGCCAAAACAAATTCCATTTCGGCCCCAACGGCAGATGAAACTGAGGAAATTTGAGCGTTACAAAAGGCCAAAGCGTAATCCGCACCGTAGGCCTTTGAACCAAACAAGGTGTAGCCAAGGCCGATTGCCTTACCGTAAATAACGTTTATCCTTGGAACGGAAGTTGCGTAATTGAGTGCGCAAATAAGGTTTGAAATGCTTTTTAAAACCGTTGAGGAGTTTGTCGCCCCGTCAGCCTTAACACCAAGGGTGTTGACAAAGGTGATAACAGGAAGATTGTTTGCCGCGGCGTAGTACATAAAGTCTTTGACCTTTTCGACGTTGCCCTTAGTAAGCTCGACACCGTTTTCGCCGTCAAAAATAACTGCAGCCGCCGAATACCCACCTATTCTGCCGATGGCGGTGATAACTTCACTTTCTATGTTGCCGTTTAAAACGATTGCCGAGGAATTATCGAAAACGCAATTCAAGAGGCACTCGCCTGTAGGTACATTAAGATTTAACACCTCGCAGCAGCGGTTAGGATCATCCGTAAAATCAATAGAGATGCCGTTGTAATCGGGCAGAACGTCCAGAATTTTCACGATGCTGTCCTTAACCTCGGACATATCTTCTACGACAAAGGAGCAAAGACCGTTGCCGTTAGTGGCGCCGCCGATCTTTTCTTCATTTAACGATTGATTGCTTTTTGCCGCAATAACCAAGGGACTTGCATACGCGACGCAGGCGCCGTTGAGATAGTAGGTATAATCCGCCTGAGCAAAAATCATTGCGGCCATACCCAAAACCTTGCCGGAAGCAACGGCAAACTGAGGAACGTTATCGGAAAGCTCGTTCATCTTTGCCAAAACCCCGGCGATCCCCTCAAGGACGTCAACGCCCTCGCCTGCAAGAATACCCTCGGAAGAAACAAGGTAAACTACCGGGGCCCCCGCAACCAGTGCCTTATCAAGACATTTAACGATTTTATCGCAACCTGCCTTACTTAATCCGCCACATAATACCTCAGGGTTGATCCCTACCATATAGCACGGAACGCAGTTAACCGTAGCATAACCGGTAACAACGCCTTCACCTAAGACGTCTTCACCGTAAAAATCATTGTGTGAATAACTAAAACCGTCAAGTTCCACAAAGCTTTGAGCGTCAATAATGGCGTTGATTTTGCCCATTATCTGCCCGCACGCAGCAGATTGCTTCTCCTTTCTCGTCTTTAGTAGGCTGATTTTATCCATATATGCCTCCATTTTAATTAATTTTTAATTAATTATACATCACAACGCGCAAATTGGCAACAAAATAAGGCGTAAAAAATATTACGCCTTTAAAAAATCTTTACAATTAAGAATTAAAGATTTTGCTTATTAATTTATCTATCTGACGTTTACTTCCGCTAAAAACTTTTTAAACGCCCTGTTTCCGTCGTCACCCGGGAAAAAGGCCGCCATTTTTATAAGCGCGTCGGTAAATCCGTCACACAATGCTTTTTTAACTGAAGGCTCTGCACGTTGCGCGTCTCTGAAATATCCGTTATCATGAATAATAGCTTCAACCGTTGCCTTGTATCCGAAAAGAACGTTACCCTCAGTAAACAAGCTATCGTCCATGGGGATTTTTTTAGTCAAAACGGCGAAAATCATTTCGAGAACCTTTTTAAACGAGCCGTCAACGACAAATCTGCCAAAAAGACTACCAAAATCCGCAAAGGAATCAAAAACCGTGAAATCACCCTCTGAATAAGCGTATGAAGCCTTGTCGCAAGTAAGGATAAGATCGATACAATATCTGTTATCTGCGCCGTATCTTGCGCAAAGGGTAACCTTATTGCGTGAGTTGCCGTCGGCCCCCATGCCGAAGATACCCATAGAATCGTCCTTATAGCTTGCCCAGACCTCAACAACGTCGACGGCCAACCTTTCAAGGGTGTTTCGGTTGAAGGATTGAAGCCTTATTGAAGAAATCGAGTTATTGTAAACGGAAACCTCAACGTCGGGATAAACCGTACAAACGCCTGAAAAAGTAGGCTTGGCCTCAAACAAGGCAGGTGAAAATCTGCCTGCGACGAAGTGATCGTGATCTTTTGAATACACTCCCCTTTTGTCAAGGTCGTTGGTGACCGTAATTGAATAATCGGGTATATACTCCACAAAATCAAGCATTGAAACGATGGTGGATTCGGTGACGTCGTCAAAGGAATGGTCGTCCGAAGAAATCAAACACTCCTCCGAGCGGGAAAGGCTGTTGACGTAATGCATATGCCAAGGCCTTGAGTTTAAAATCAATGAAACGTTCCTTAAGGAGCCGCAAAGCCCTTTCGTGTCGAATGCGCCCTCACTTTCGGCGCAAAGGCAACAGCCGTCACCCTTTACGGAATAAGAACGGTGATTTTCGTTGGGAATAAGAACCTCCACCCCGTTGTCGGAGCAGTATCTGTCAAGTCCGTTTTTACAGTCGTAATCGTCAATACAGCTTGCGCAAACGCTTAATGAACGTAAATATCCACAGGCAGCGGATGCACCGAACTGCTCCCTCATGGTCCTAAACTTTTTGTTTACGACCGACGGAAGCGGCAGTAAAAGGCCGAGAACAAAATTTACAAACCCAACCTCATCACCTTCGCCAACAAGATTATTTTCGCAGGCGTAACGGCTGACGTCGTCCTTGAGCTGATTTAAATTAACCGAACCCTTAAATTGAGGGATCTCCCCATCGAACAAACGAAAAACGTGACGAAGCAGGTTACGCTTTACCGCAACGTCATAATCGGCAAGCTCCAAACAAGCCGTGCCGTAATTCAAAAGCTTTTCAATTAACAATCTGCCGTCAATCATTTGTCACCTACAGTTTGATCTATTTGTAATCAGGCCGCATTTTTTATCAGCCTTTTTATTATATCACATAGCCGCCTTTTTTCAAAAGATTTTCGTCGGTTTTTTACGAAAAATTAATCTTTGGATTTGCGGCCCTTTGGGTGAACCACGTGGTTGTTTTCAGGATCCTCGTGATAAACCCTTATGTCCTGTATATTTGTTGCTTGCATCAAGCTTTTTGCGCCGTACTTATCGTGAATACCGCTGACAGCTTTCGCAAGACTCATTTTTTTGTCGTAGAGCTTTGCGTCCTGAAACATCGAAAGCTGATCCTCACCCGAGGAAAAGCCGGAAATTGCCGCCCCGATTGAACGGATACCCTTGGAAAAATCAAAATTTTCCAAAAAAAGCTTTTCGGCCGCTGACAAAAGGTCGTCGTGAAAAATAGCCGGCGGCGTTAGCTTAGCCTGTCGGGTGAAGCTTTCCAAAGCCTCGTCGCGAATCATAATTGAAAGTGTTGACGCCGTCATAAAGCCCTTTTTCAGCGCCCTTTGGGATATGCTTTCGCATATAACGGAAAGCATAACGTGGACATCCTCATAGCTTTTCAGATCTCTGTAGCAGGTCATACTGTTGCCTATGGACTTAGCCTCGTCAAGCTCGTAATAGCGACTAACTGAATCCACGTCGCGGCCGTTGGCGTATTCGTGAAGCAAAACGCCCATTTTGCCAAGTTTTTTTTCTAAAAAGAAGCTGTCGGCAGCCGCCAAATCCCCAATGGTATAAACGTTGAACTTTGCAAGCTTTTCTGCGGTTTTTCGACCTACCATTAAAAGCTCGTTAACGGGCAATGGCCAAACGAGATTTTTGTAGCCTTCAAAAGGGATTTCAGTTGTGGCGTCGGGCTTTTTCATATCCGACCCAAGCTTTGCAAAAATTTTATTGAAGCTTACCCCAACGGAAACGGTCAAGCCAAGCTTTTTGACCCTTTCGCGCAGCTGATCTGCAATCTGGACACCACTACCGAAAATTTTACTGTTGGTAACGTCAAGCCAGGCTTCATCGATACCAAAGGGCTCCACGTAATCGGTATATTCAAGGTAAATTTTTCGAACCTTTTCGGAAAGGTCCATATATCTGTCGAAATGGGCCTCCACACAAAGGAGATTCGGACAGAGATCCATTGCCGTCTTTATCGTCATGGCCGTTTTAACGCCTGCCGCCTTGGCGATATGATTTTTTGCAAGAACGATGCCGTGACGCTCTTCAACGCTGCCGCAAACGGCAAAAGGAAGGTTTTTTAAGGCAGGATTATAAAGCTGCTCACAAGAGGCGTAAAAATTATTCAGATCAGAATGTAAAATAACTCTCATTGATCACCTTTAAAAAATCTGCCGTAGGCTAAAGCTTTTTCTTGTTTTTTTTATAGACAAGAAGGGACACTGCCGCTGTAAGTAAAAAAATACACACCCAGATGAGAATCCCCCACCATTTGTCATAAGGAATAAGATTACCGTTTAAAGAGTAAGCCGTTAAAAACACCGAAATAAGCCTTGTAAAAAAGACCGTTAATAGGAAATATGCCGAGGATACCGTTGATAGTCCCGCCACAAAACAAAGAACGTCGTCGGGAAAAAACGGAAGCAAAAACATAAGGGTCAGCATGGGCTTATCCTTGCCCTTGATATAAGCTTGCGCACGGCTTAAATTGTCCTCGCCAACAAGCCAAGCCGCGGCCTTATAGCCGATTTTACGGCCAATAAAAAATGCCGTAGCCGAGCCGATATATATACCAACAAAACTTAACAACCCGCCTTTAAGCGGACCGAATAACGCAACGGCCGCGCCGGTTGCGACGACCCCCGGCAAGGGCAGAAAAGTGACCTGTAAGAACTGTAGAACAACAAGGATCACCGAGGCGGAAAAACCAAAGCTTTTTATATAGGCACGAAGCTCCTCCACGGAGGAAATTTTATACCAAAAGCCGGTTACGTTAAGTAAATATAAAGTTACAAGGGCCACCGTTGCAAATACCATTACCACAATGGCAAGTTTAAAAACAAACCCCTTGTTTTTTAAGGCAAAAATTGCAGCGAAAGCCGTAAAAACAGATACGACTGCAGTGCCTGTCGCCCTTAATAAAACGGCGTGTTTTTTCACAAAGCCGCCAGACACTTTTACGTATAAAAAGAGGAATATGCACAATATTCCCCCTAATAATATTACAGCCGATAAACTTAAAGCCAAGGAAAGCCTTGATGCGACTTTTTGGCTGTCTTTTCCGTTCTTCATATAAGTATTATACTTAAAACAAACGGAAAATATATTTGAATTATGAATTATCGATTAATTTTTCAACCTCAGCGCGGGCTAAGGCGTCGCAACGGTTATTATACTCGTTGTCGGCGTGGCCCTTTACCTTGACGAATTCCACACGGTGGCGGGATAATTGAGCTAATAAAATCTCCCACAGCTCGCGATTTTTGACGGGCTTTTTATCGGCGGTGCGCCATCCGTTGTGAAACCAAGCAAAAAGCCAGTCATCCTGAACTGCGTTAACGACATAAGCGGAATCACTGTAAAGCTTGACTATACAGCCTTCCTTTAATGCAGTAAGACCGTTTATTACGGCCAAAAGCTCCATACGGTTATTGGTCGTTTCGTTTTCGCCGCCGGTTATTACCTTTTCAACCCCACGGTACATAAGTATTGCCGCCCAGCCACCCGGACCGGGATTTTGAGAGCATGCACCATCGGTATAAATCGTTACTTGCTTCATATAAAATCATCCAAAATTTCTTCATGATTAATTGTACCACACACTTTTATTCCTGTCAATAATTAAGGCAAGTTTCGTTAAACTAAAGATTTTCTCAAAATGAAAAACCCGCTTAAAAAGCGGGCTAAAATTATGATTTTTCGATATAGTCGTAAAAAAGCTTGCGGGTGTTATTTAAGATGACCTCATTGATCTGATCGTCAGTCATGCCGTCGGCGATCATTTTGTTAATGTAATAAGGCTTATCTACCACAAATTTGGCTGATTTTTTACTGAAATAAACAGGATAAACCGGCACGTCAAAATTTCTTAGCTTGTAATACACCTTGCACATGGAAATATAACCCTTGTTGTATGCGAAAGGAGGCTCAATATATCCGTTTGTTGAGTCTTCCGGAAAAATAAGCAGGGGTACGTTTTCGTCTAAAGCCTTAGTACTTGACCTAAAGGTTTTTATAAGGCGTTTATCGGTATACGTGCCGATAAGCCCCACCCCGCTATACAATAACTTTGAAATAATCGCAAATAAGGTAGCTATAATAAAAGCCTTCCCCTTGCCCCAATGCAGCTTTTTCCGATAAAAAACGTGGTAAAGATAATTCCATCTGGACTTATAGTTGCCGCACATTTCGTGAGCACCCCATGGGATAGTCTTAATTGGAAAGCACATCTGGAAAGTAAGCGGACCGCTTGCCCCTGAGTGATTAGAAACGTATATTGCCTTTTTTTGAAGATCACCTTCAAAAAGAAATTCAAATTGAGGCTTTTTTTTGAAGGGCTTTAAAATCACCTTAAAAAAATTCGGTACAAGGCCGTTTTTCTTGCGAACCTTGTATTCCTTTTTCGCCATATTATTTTCCTCTTAAATTAAGCTTGCCTTATTATTTTACTAGAAAATCTTATTTTTGACAAGGATTTTTTATTAAATGAATAAAAAAAAGCACTTTATATTAAATATACGGATTAAAATATCAATTTAGCAATAAGTTTTTTATTTATTTAGTGATATTTTATTGACTTTTTGATAAATTTGTAATAAAATCTATATGTTGTGAGCAATTATAGGGGAGTGGCTCAACGGTAGAGTAGCGGTCTCCAAAACCGTAGGTTGCGTGTTCGAATCGCGTCTCCCCTGCCACGTGAAGGGAGTTTCCTTTTCAGGAAGCTCCCTTTTTTATTTTCATTATCAGAGCCACGTTTTATCGACATACAAAAAAAGCCCGACCAAGTCGGGCTTTAATTTTTGCTAAAGCTTAGTCAAGGGTGTTAATGTCGCCCCATGACGTGATTACCGCAAAGTAGGGATAATCGGTTGCGTTAAACATAACGCCGGTTGAAAGATAGGTGCAAAGATAACCGGTTGAGGTCGTCCTCCATCCCATCTGGGTTGTGAAGCCGTCTTCAAGCTCAAGACGGTCACCTGTGGTCGGTGAAAGCAAGCACTGATCGCCCATGATGGCGAAGTTGTTACCACTTTGGAAAAGTACGGTATTTGCGGCGTTTACGGCAGGCATAAGCGGGTTAAACATATCAAAATGATCAACGACCTGACCCTTTTCATCTAAAGTCGTAAAGGAGCCTGCGGGATAAATTTCTTCGCCGTTAACCTTGTTGTTGGACATAAGCTCAGCAGGTTCGGGCATGATGACTGCAACAATGTTAATATAGGTTTCACCGGTGATGCCGGAAATCATCTGGTCGCCGGACTTCATATATTGAACGGTCCTGTTAAAGTAAACGTTGTTAAGCTGGTCCATTGCCTTGAAGGCTTGAACGATTGCCTGAGCGTTCCATAACTGATACCAGCTTTCGTTACCGGTTGCATAAGCGGAAAGAGTTGATTTATCATCAACGACTACCACGGGACCAACGTCACCCTGTTTTGCGGCGCGGACACCATCGGAAAGGATCATTAAGGGACCACCGCAGTCCTTTAAGGTGGAGTTAACGATATTGACCTTACCTCTCCAGATGCCAAGGAGGTTGCCGTAAGCGTTCATAAGCTTACTGTTGGTAATATTGACTGCACCTTCGTTTCTTGTGCCGGCACTGTCACTGATGAGATTGCTGTAGAACCTGTCTGCAACGACGTTGTTGATATTGAGAGAGTCAACTAAGGAGTTAACCATCATTAAGCCGCCGGGGCCGCCATCGCCTTCTTCACGGCCCTTGCTGCCGGAAAGTGAAAGATTTTCAATAGTGATAGAAACCTTGTCCTCTGCAGTAAGATCGTTGTGCTTATAGAATTTGAATACTGACCAATGAGGAACGGGGTTGTTTTTAGCAAAGAACTCGTTGTTGCTGCCGCCGGGGGTAACAACGTAAAGATTCTTTTTACCATAGGGATATTCTTCACCTTCCTCAACGCGATCTTCGGTAATTGCTGTGATGGAGTTGTAGTTGCCGCTTACGCTGCACTTTGTAGTGTTGAACAAGCCCTTCTGCATGCTTGCGTTCTGGCCGTCGTCGTCAAGGTAGAAGAAAAGCTCTTCCCCGTCGGAAATGATCGCGTCCTTAAGAGAGCCTTCAAGCTTAGATTCCAAGCCAACGGTATTGCCGGCGAGATTTGTCAAAACCGTGTCATAATAAGAGTCGGTCTTTTTCCAGAAATAATCGTCCGGTAAAAGGTTGGGATCAAGCTGGATAGAGCCATGGAGAACTACCATGGTAACGTCAGTATACTCAATAAGCTTTTTGGAGTCGGCCTCTAAAGTGATCTGCTTGAGAGGATCCCAGTTGTGAGCGATGTCGTCCATAACGGAAAGGCCCATCTGATCGTAAACGTTGTAGCCGTCAACAACCAAAAATTCACAAACGACGGTTTTGATTTCCATGGATTCGGAAACGATATAGTAATCCTCGTTAATGGTTAATTCCATCTTAACGTACTTGCCTTCAAGCTCAGGGCTGATGGTGTAGCCGTTGTTGTCGTCAACAGCGATAAGACCTAAGTCACCGTCAATTTCCGCATAATTGCCGTCAACGGTATCTTTAGCGTAATATTTAGCCGTTGTTTTTACGTATTGATCGCTATAATAAAGGGTATCGTCGTCATCAAAGGCAGCGATCTGGGGTCTGAATAAGAACTTGTTGTTGGTACCGACCTTATAAGGAGCGGTCTTGTCAACGAAGTCTGCATCAGTATTGGTGGTTGAAGCGATGGTCGTTAAATAGTTTTGATAATATTTGGGTGCGGAAATACGCTCGACAACGTCATCAAATGCATTTTCGCCGCCGTCAATAATAACCTTAAAGGTGATCATTGACGATAATCCCTCATAGTTAAACGTAACTGACTTAACGCCTGCAGTTGACATATCTGCTTCAGTGTAAGTAGCGCCAAGATCCTTAACTGACTTTATCTCCTGAGAGCCGTCATCGTAGGTAACCTTAATCATAACATTGTCATAATCAAATGCGTCACCGACAAAGTAAGCACTTTCATATCCACCGTCAACGACTATTGCCGTTGGCACTGCGCCAAGCTGACATCCTACCAGATTGGCACACAGAATGGAAAGCATCATTACTGTCGCAATAATCAATGAAACTTTTCTTTTCATAAATATCTCCTCAAATTAATTAGTTGTAAACGTTATTTCTTTCTAACGTAGATTTCAAGATAAACTGGGGTGGCCGAGGCCGAATCAAGTCGCCTGTAGCTTAACGTAAAGGTAACCGGCTTTGTTACGAGGATCTTCTTAAATCCCGTATTATCATCAGTTATTAAGGTTACACCGTCGTTGGAACGCTCTTCAAGGGTTATCTCAATGGACTTGTTGGTGGCGTTGTTAGGTAAAACCTCGTATTCGACCAAAACCTCCAAAGGGGCTTCCTCGCTAATTTCTGCAGGGTTGATTTTTATGTTTGCCGAATATACCTTGTGGGAAACGTCGTCTTCCTGCAAAACGACGTCGGCGCTCATGGCGTTGGAAAAATAAACCTTTTTGAAAACGACGTCTTTGGTGTAAACGACACTTTCGTACGGGACGTTTTTCATACCGAATACGCCGACCACGACTACGGATAACAAGAAAATTATTAAAAGTGCAATGGTTGTTAGCTTTTTCATATCTTATTTCTCCGCAAAATATAATTTTACCCTTTGGATAAACAGGAAAGCCCTGAAGGCAAAAAAGCCTGCGGCCAAAACCGTGATCTTAATAAGAGCTGACAGGGCGCCCGTGTCTGACAGAAAATAAGTCAGGAAAGCAAATATTAAGGCTATAACAAACGCAATAACCGTTGATTTGATCTCGTTGGGGTTGGAAAATGACTGCCCTACCGTTGCAAACTGGTCGGTCTGTGGATTCATAATATCAAGCTCAGCCGTCCATAAAAGGTGCGCGTTAAGAAGAAATACACCAACGAGAGTTATTAACAGACCTTGCCCAAAGCCCATATGGGTCGCAACGCCGTAAAGAACGGCAGCGCAAATAACGGAAAGATTGCCAACCAATATCCTTACGGATATTCTTGAACAAACGGTTTTGATAGGCTTTTCGGGGCGGGTCTTTATAAGATTTCTTGCAATCCCCTCCTTTGAATACACGTTGGCGTAATCAGCGTTAAAGGTAAGGGCCGTTGCAAGCATAACAAGCAAGCTGAAAGCACGGGTCATGCTTTGACCGATAAAGCTGGTGTTCATTGCGCCGTAGATCTTGTTAAGTAAAAATACGGCAATTGGCGGAGCCAAAAACTGAACTGCCAGGGAGAAAACCTCGGTAGAAGACCTCATGGTCATTTTTAAAGTTTCGAAAAACGGGGAAAGGGACGCGGAATGGACCTTGTTCTTTTTTGGCTTTAAAATGAGCTTTTCATATTCAAATTGACTGGATACCATTTTGAAAAATAATGGCCTTGCTAAAAAGAAAGAGGCAAAAAACATTACGACAATCACCAAAATAGCTAAACCAAGGTAAATAAACGTATTGAACGTGAAAAGTCTTGATGAAATCAGCAAAGTTCCGCCGACAACCATTTTACAAAGCATGTAAAAGGGCGTAAACAAATTGCAGAAGCCGTCCAGGAAGGCTTTAATGGACGCGGTGATACTCCCCCAGGATCCCATAATGTTGATATTTTCGGGAATGCGGTTAACAAGGTCTAAAATCAAAAATGCAACGGCAAGGAAGCAAATGGTGCCTAAAACACCTTGAAGAACTTTGCTTCTTTTAACTATTTTGGACAAATACAGCCCCGGTATACTCAGTACCGCACCGATAACGACGGGTATGGCGGAAATTATCACAAAACAGAATATTGCCCATAAATAGTAATAAAATACAGCACGGTTTATCATACCGTAAGCAATAAAAATGGGCAAAGTAATGCTGAAATTACGCTTAAGCTCGAAGATAAAGTAAAGCAAAAGCTTGGAAAAATACACTTCGTTGGTATCCACGGGCAAGGTAAACAGCACCTTGTTGTCGGGGGCTGTGTATAAAGCCTTTGTAAGGCCGACCGTACAAGACAAAATTGCTAAGATCTGAATAACCGTGAATATTGCGGTAAGGACCGTATCCGGCAAATATGAAGAAAAGGAAAATACCGATAAGGTTACACTCAGCATAAAGGCAACGTAAAATACAGCCGTAATGAGAGCCAGTCCCAAAAGGCTTAAAACCAATTTGAATATTACCCCCCGTGCGCTGGATAAAAACGATAAGTCAAGCTTATCCTTCAGCTGCATCATGACGAGTGTTTTTATTCCCTTGAAATTCATTTTACGAAAAAATCCTTAAAGCAAATTATTCTTCAACGGCAATCGCTTTGACGTTGGAATTTTCAATAACGCCCATGTAGTAATCTTCGAGCAGTATATTTCTCTCCTCTAAATCCTTGATGCTTTCGACGCATTGGATCTGACCCTTGTTAATAATGGCGATCCTGTCGCAGATACGCTCTACAACGTCGATAATGTGACTTGAGAAAAATACGATATTGCCTGCCTCTGCGTGCTGACGCATACATTCCTTAACCTGGAAAATGCTGTTGGGGTCAAGGCCGGTCAAGGGCTCGTCCAAAATCCATACCTTGGGATTGTGAATGAGCGCAGACATAATGGTGACCTTTTGCTTCATGCCGTGTGAATAGGTCCTGATCTGGTTATCAATGGCGCTTTCAAACTCAAAAAGCTTGATAAAGTTGTTAAGACGGGCGTCACGATCCTCCTGAGAAACGTGATAGAGGTCGGCAATGTAGTTGATATATTCCCTTGCGGTAAGCTTTTCATAAAGGGCGTAATGATCGGGCACGAAGCCAATCTGCCTCTTTGCCATGACGGGTTGTTTGGATACGTCATAGCCGCATACCTCGATCGCGCCGCCTGTGATGGTCTGAATACCTACTATGCTCTTGATAATGGTGGACTTACCTGCGCCGTTGGGGCCCAGGAATCCAAAAATTTCACCGCCGACAACCTCTAAATTGGCATCCTTTACTGCGTAGACGTCGGATTTGCCGTAACGCTTTGTGAAGTTTTTCAAAACAAGCTTATTTGTTCCTTCCATGTTTAAAGGCTCATCCTCCTCTCTCCCGTTAAGCTGGGATAAAAATGCAAGTCTGTCAAGTGAAATCTTTTTATTTCTGTCAGCAATGTCCTGCCAGCTTTTGACAACTCCGTAAGCAAGCTCGTAAACGAACCATACGCCAAACGAAGCTGCAAAATATACCAAAAAGTAAGGTATCTGGTAGGCGGGATAAAACTTAAAGTTTAAACTGCCAACGTTAAAATCTAAAGTGAAGTTTCTTAAATTTTCCGCCCAGGTGCCAAGCTTGTCCGCAATGAAATTGCTGTTAACGAAGAAATAGTCGACGTCAGGATTGTAGTTTGTGAACCATGCGTTGATCAATACGATGGAAAAGAAATATACCGTAAAGGCCACAAGCGAGTATTTAAACTCCTTCATCCGGGGCCTTTCAAAAACGCCGATACCAACTGTAAGCAACGGCATAAAGAACGCCTGATAGTGGGAACGGAAAAATTCAACCGTACCGTTAACGATAATGCCGCCGTTGGAATAGTTTGGCATTGTTATAGCCAAAAGCGCACCCAAAACGTTGATGAAATAAGTAAAGTAAAAAAGCTTTTTTAAACGGAACATCAAGCAGATTGGCGTTATAAAAAGTGCCGTGTTGCAAAGGTGCAAGGGTAAGGCCGTTACGTCACCGAAGTTTTTAAACTTTTGTGACTGCATAAAGCCAATCAAAATACCCAAGGAGTAATAAAGGAGGACGTAGCGCTTAGTTTCCAACGGCAGGTCCTTTAAAATAAAGTATAACGCGATGGGTATGATGACAATGGGATAAACGTAGATCCTGTGATATATGTTCATATCAAAGGCCGTCATCGCAAAGGATCCCTTCGTAAGGAAAAACTGCAGAGTGTAGTTTGGCGCGGAGCAAATAAGCATACCGACCAAAGCAGCAACCGCCCACAAAGCGCCTTTGCCCTTTAAGAGTCTCTCCCCCTGTCCGAAAATGGTAACATAAAGCGAGTATCCGAGCAAAATACCCGTTTCAGCTGAAAGGAGAATGCTTCTTGCCGAAAATGCACCGGATGGCCCGCAAACGGCCGTAACGTGATTAAATAAAAACGCAGTATTAAGCGCTGCAACGGGAAGGGAGAAAAAGGTAACGTGTGCCCTTTGTGATCTTGCATTGAAAAATGGATAAAGGATGATGAGCAGTAAAGACGTATAAGTAAACCACATCTGTAAAAAGCCCAACGATCCGGTAACCTTGTTCATGCCGACGTCAAAAATAGTCGTTGCGCCGTCGGTTGCCTTAAATACGCCCTGAACCCATTCTAAATTGGTGTCGCCAAGACAAAATCTGACGTAAAACAATGCAGCCAAAAGCAAAGAAACGACTTTGAGGGCAACGTGGATCTTTTTATTAAGTTTTTTGTTGAAAATGGCAAGGATGACGAATAAAGCAGCGCCAAAAAACAATGCCGTCAAATAATTTATTACCATTTGAGATTGCCCTATAATTTCAAAAAATAACCCAATCATAACTTTGTTATGATATAATCAGCTTCACAATTCTATCACAATTAAAATTGCGTGTCAACAATACTATAATACAAATCGAAAAAAAGACGGTGAGCTTTACAAGAAATTTATTTAAAATAATTGTTTTTTTTGCAAAAAAATGCCATCCTTAAATGTAAAAACCTTCCTGCTTACTTATAAAAACACCGGTCAAAAATCAATGTGTGAAGAAGCAAAGCAGCTGAACGCGCCGTGTTTAAGCACAAAGTTTGAAACAAAAAAAACGGCCGAATATCAGCCGTTTTTAATGCTTTTAAAAATTAATATTTATTCCTTGCAACATAGGTAGTGTGAAGAATCTTGTGGGCTTCGTGACTACCGGGTTTGCCTAAATATTCGTCGTAGATAGCCTTACAAACGGGGCTTTCATGACTCTTTCTTATAGCGGAAGCTTTGTCGATATCATAAAGAACTTTTGCCCTTAATGCCTGAACGTCAACGTTACGCCTTGTGTAAGCGTCAACGATGGGCTGCCCGCCACCGTTTACACAGCCGCCGGGGCAAGCCATGATTTCGATAAACTGATAGGGAGAGGTGCCGTTTTTGATCTGATCGCAAATTACCCTTGCATTTTCAAGGCCGGAGCATACTGCGACCTTAACCTCTAAATCGCCTACCTTATAGCTTGCTTCCTTAATGCCCTTGGTACCCCTTACCTCGGAGAACTCAGGATTTTCAAGGGTCTTGCCGGTGATGGTTTCAACAGCAGTACGTAAAGCAGCTTCCATAACGCCGCCGGTAGCACCGAAGATAACACTTGCGCCGGAATATTCGCCCAAAGGATTGTCAAACTGTGCTTCGGGGATCTCTCTGAATAAGATACCTGCACGCTTGATCATTCTTGCAAGCTCACGGCTGGTTAAAGCTGCATCAATGTCGGGATAACCTGCTGCATCCTGGTTGTCGCGGGTTTTTTCAAACTTTTTAGCAACACATGGCATAATGGATACAACGTAAATGTTCTTGGGATCGATACCCATCTTCTTTGCGTAATAGGTCTTTACGATTGCGCCGAACATCTGCTGTGGTGATTTGCAGGAAGAAAGGTTGGGGATAAGATCGGGATAATAATATTCAAGGAATCTTACCCAGCCGGGTGAGCAGCTTGTGATCATTGGCAAAGCGCCACCGTTCTGGATTCTTTCAACGAGCTCGTTAGCCTCTTCTAAAATGGTGAGGTCAGCGGTAACGTTTACGTCAAATACCTTGTCGAAGTTAAGCATCTTAAGAGCCTGTACCATCTGACCTTCAACGTTGGTGCCGATGGGATAGCCGAATTCTTCACCAAGACCTGCCCTTACAGATGGAGCAACGCCCGCGATAACCACCTTTTCAGGATCGGCAATAGCTGCTAAAACCTTATCGATCTCACTCTTTTCGGTGAGGGCGCCCGTTGGGCAAACGTTGATACACTGACCGCAGCCTGCGCAGGGACTTGTATCTAAGTTTTCTTCAAAGGCCTGACCGATTTCCGTAGCAAAGCCACGCTTTAAGGGGTTGATGACACCGCAGTGCTGAACCTTGTTGCATACTGCAACACAGCGACGGCAAAGGATACATTTGGAGTTATCCCTTACGAGATAATCGGTGCTGAAATCCTTTTCATATTTGTTAACCACGCCGGTAAAGCATTTTGAGTCACAGCCGTATTCGTAAGCGAGGGCCTGAAGCTCACAATGCATATTTCTGTCACAAGAGAGACAGTCCTTGTTGTGATCTGATAAAATAAGCTCTAAAGTGGTCTTTCTTGACTGACGGATCTGTGGGGTGTCAGTAAACACTTCCATACCCTCTGCAACGGGATAAACGCATGCTGCAGCATATCCCCTTGCGCCCTTTACTTCAACAACGCAGATACGGCAAGCGCCAATAGCGTTGATCTCCTTCATATAACAAAGGGTTGGGATTTTAACACCGGCTACTCTTGCAGCTTCAAGAATAGTTGTTCCTTCCGGAACGCTTACAGGTATATTGTTAATCTTTAAATTTACCATAATTGATACCACCTATTAACCTTTACTGATTGCTTTGAATTTGCAGGTAGAAACACATGCGCCGCACTTAACGCACTTGTCCTGATTGATCTCGAAAGATGCAAGCTTGTGACCGGGTGCAACGTAATCGGTTCTCTGGATAGCGTCAGCAGGACACTGCTTAGCGCACATACCGCAACCGATACATTTATCCTTGTCAATAGTGTAACGAACGAGCTTCTTGCAGACGCCTGCAGGACAACGCTTATCTACAACGTGAGCAATATATTCGTCTCTGAAATAACGGAGAGTTGAAATAACGGGGTTGGGAGCCGTCTGACCTAAGCCGCAGAGGGAGTTTGCCTTGATGTACTGGCAAAGACTTTCCATCTTGTCAATATCGGCTAAGGTTGCGGTACCTTCGGTAACCTTGGTTAAAAGCTCTAAAAGTCTCTTGTTACCGATACGGCAAGGAGTGCACTTACCGCAGGATTCGTCAACGGTGAACTCGAGGAAGAACTTAGCAATGTCGACCATACAGTTGTCCTCGTCCATAACAATCAAGCCGCCGGAGCCCATCATGGAGCCGATAGCCATTAAGTTGTCGTAGTCGATGGGAACGTCTAAAAGGTCAGCAGGGATACAACCGCCGGAAGGACCACCGGTCTGAGCTGCCTTGAACTTTTTGCCGTTGGGAATGCCGCCGCCGATGTCTTCGATGATCGTTCTTAAAGGAGTACCCATAGGAATTTCAACAAGACCGGTGTTAACAATTTTGCCGCCTAAAGCGAATACCTTGGTACCCTTGCTCTTTTCGGTACCCATAGAGGTAAACCAATCAGCGCCCTTTAAGATAATCTGCGCGATATTGGCATAGGTTTCTACGTTGTTAAGTAAGGTTGGCTTTGCAAATAAGCCCTTGATTGCGGGGAACGGAGGTCTGGGACGTGGTTCGCCGCGCTTACCCTCGATAGAGGTCATAAGTGCAGTTTCTTCACCGCAAACGAATGCGCCTGCGCCAAGACGGATCTCAAGGTCGAAATCAAAGCCCGTATCTAAAATATTTTTGCCAAGCAAGCCGTATTCACGGGCCTGGTTGATGGCGATCTGTAATCTGTTAACAGCGATAGGATATTCTGCACGCACGTAAACGTAACCCTGCTTTGAACCGATAGCATAGCCGGCGATGGTCATAGCCTCGATAAGAGCGTGTGGGTCGCCTTCAAGGATGGATCTGTCCATGAACGCACCGGGGTCACCCTCGTCCGCGTTACAGCAAACGTATTTCTCGTCACCGACGGCATCCTTAGTAAACTGCCACTTTCTGCCGGTGGGGAAGCCTGCGCCACCCCTACCCCTTAAGCCGGACTTTAACACGGTGTCGATAACTTCCTGTGGGGTCATTGTGGTAAGAGCTTTAATAAGAGCCTGGTAACCGTCGTAAGCGATATATTCATCAATATTTTCAGGATCGATTACACCGCAGTTACGGAGAGCAACACGGGTCTGCTTTTTATAGAAGTTGGTTTCCGACAAAGCAGTTACCTTATCCGTGCCGGCTTTTTCATCTTCCTTATGTAAAAGTCTTTCAACGATACGACCCTTGATAAGATGCTCTTCAACGATTTCCTTAACGTCTTCTACTGTGATCTTGCTGTAGAAAGCGCCTTCGGGATAAACGATAACAACGGGACCAACGGCACAAAGACCAAAGCAGCCTGTCTGAACCGTTTGAACGTCATTTTCAAGGTTGTTAGCTTTAATTAAAGAATTGAACTCTTCTAAAATCTCAGCACTGTGGTTTGAGTGGCAGCCTGTACCACCGCATACTAAAACGTGACTTCTGTACATATATCTTTACCTCAATTATTCTTCGCTATTCACCAAATAGTCGGTGCAAACATTGCCGTTGACAAGATGATTTACAACGATCTGCATTGCTTTTTCACTATCGACGTGGCAGTAAGTAACCTTTTCTTTATTGGGTACGTATACCTCAACGATAGGCTCTAACTTGCACATGCCAAGACAGCCCGTGCGTGAAACCTTGACGTTTGTAAGATTTCTTTTAGCAACTTCGTCGATGAAAGTATTGTAAACAGGTCTTGCGCCTGCGGAAATGCCGCAGGTTGCCATACCGATTACAACCCTGATTTCATCAGCATCACTGTTATCTCTCATAATAATTTGAGATTGCATTTTTTCTCTGATTGCCTTAATGTCGGCTATGCTTTTCATAATGAAACACCTCTATTTTTTGTTTTAATATTTTCGTTTATCATTTCACGCAAGAAGATCAGTATCTCAGGCGTGTTAATTTCTATCCCTTCAAGCTCTGCCTTGACGGCACGAGTGTCCAAGGTAAATTCACTGCCAAAGGCCTTGAAGTAAAAAACCAGCTCGGCAGTACCGAGATTGCCTATCATGGAAACAACTGTGTCAGCAATATCCCCTAACGGCGGTCTGTCAACGTTGTCTATCTCAAAGGTAGCCTTGACCTTCGTTCCGACGCCCTCCTCCGACCAAATGGAAAACTCCCCACCGCAAAGCTCTGCCTGCATCTTTATAAGGGGTATACCCATGCCGACCCGACGGGTCGTTCTAGTGGTTGTAAAGGGATCGGTGACACGGGACAAAAGTTCGCTGTTCATGCCGCAGCCGTCGTCGTCAATGGCGATGGAAAGGATATTCCCCTCCTGAACGACTCTGACCTCAACTAAATTAGCGCCTGCCTTAAAGGAATTTTCAGCAATGTCTAAAATGTTTAATGAAAGCTCTCTCATTTTCCGTTTAAATAATCAATAAGCGCAGAGGGCGTGTTATCCTCAAGCTCAAGCACCCTTCCGTCGGAAATACCGTCCAAGGTGTGGGCATCGGAATCAATTATAACCCTGTATTTTGAGCTGTATTCGGCAATTTGCGCCTCGGTGGCCGTCAAGGAAAGCTCAACTGCCGTAAATTCGTCCGTAACGTCGCCTAAAATGGCAATTATGCCGTTGGCGTCACGATCTATATGGGCGGGAATTGCCGCGCCGTCAAAGGCCTTTACAAGGGCTGAAACCTCCGCAGAGGAAATCATTGAACCGTTCAGAAGTAATCTTTCTTCCTCGCCGACGACGTTATCGTCCTCGTCGTAAAAATATTGATTGCCGAAAATTTCCGGACGGTTTTTAACGTCGTAAAAGCTGACGGTGGCGTAAAAACGCTCTAAATCCTCAAAGGTCCTGAAAAGGCACAAAACGTGTATATCCTCTGACGTCTGAAGCTCGAAGGCGGGAACTACCGTCACGCCGTAGGCCTTTCCTACAGCCATTGCAACCTTTACGTTGCCGATGGCGTTATGATCGGCAATAGCCACCATATCAAGGCCGGACACCGCGGCAAAGCCGACGATGTTACAAGGCGTCATGTCCTTATCCGCGCAGGGCGATAGCCCGCTGTGGATATGAAAATCATATCTGACCTTCATGGCACACCTTTTTTATGGCGGAAAAGACGTCCAGCTTTGTGCTTAATATATTAATGTTTTGCTGACGGGCCCTTTCAAGAACGCCGTCCATAAGAACGGACCCCTCGCAAACCACTATGCACGATACGTCCGCAAGAACGCTCACAGCGCAAATGTTGACGTTGGTCATAACGGTAAACCAAGCACAATCGGAAGGAGCCCTTCCCATAACAAAACTAAGTAAATCCCCTGCGTAGCCGCAGGTAATCTGCCTTTCGCCGTTACTTAAGTTAAGTTTTTCGGCAGACAGGATATCCGCCAATTGGTTTACTGTCATCATATCTCTAATTATCTTTTTTTAATTGGGGGCAAACAGTATCCTTTGGCAGTCTGCCCGTAACAACGTCCTCGCAAAAGGCCCGACAGCTTGGCGCGCCGCAAAGGCCACAGTCATTTTGAGGAAGCTTGTTGTGCATTTCCTGAATTTCTAAAAGCTTTACAAAGGCGGTTGCCCTGTCAGTGTCGAGGGTGGGGGTGGCGACCTCATCCTCTTTTTCCGTAAGGTAATAGTCAGCGCTCTTTCCCAAATCGACCAAGGAGTTGGCAATTTGCGGAAACTTTATCCTGAGCTGACGCAGTCTTGCCTTTGCAACGAAAGGATTTTCAACGTTTAAAACGCCGCCCACACAACCGCCCGTACAGGCGTTGAGCTCAATAAACTCAATTTCGTTAAGGGTTCCGTTTTCAATAGACTCTAAAATCCTTATGACGTTTTCTATACCGTCGGCGGCAAGATACTTATCGCGCATTGCCGCGGCGGCCTCACCACCGCTAGACGCCCAAGATAGACCCGTGACGCCCATCTTGCATAAATTTTCGGGATGGTCGATAAGCTTCATTACGGGAAGAAGCTTCATATACATCTCACCCGAGGATAATACGCCGTTAACGTATGGGACTTTTACCCCCATGCCTGACTTTAAGGCGTAAACCTTTGCGGGACAAGGCGAAATGAAGAAAACGCCTATTTCCTCCTCCTTATACCCTAAGCGCACAGCCTTTTCCCTGGCCAGCTTAGCAGATATATCAACGGGAGGAAGAACGTTTAATAAGTGCTTTTTAAGATTAGAAAACCGAGCGTTGATAAGCTCTAAAACAGCGGGGCAGGCCGTGCTTATAATAGGCTGCGGGATGTGCCCCTTGTTAAGTAATATCTGTGTGACGAGAGTGCTTATTTCGGCGCCCCTGCCCACCTCGAACACGTCGTCGAAGCCAAGGCGTTTTAAACCGGTCAAAACGTAATTTACGTCGTGAAGGTTGTTAAACTGGCCGTAAAAGGAGGGTGCCGGCAAAGCAATCTTATACTTGTAGTCGTTTACAATTTCAAATTTATCGTAGCTGGGAATTTTTGCATGATGAGGGCAAAGACGGACACACTCGCCACATCCCACACACTTGTCGTACATAACGCTTGCAATGCCGTCACGGACCCTTATGGCCTCGGTCGGGCAACGCTTCATGCACGTTAGACAGCCCTTGCATTTTGCCGGATCAAGGGTAACTGTGGTTAATCTCTTTAACTGACTCATCTTACACCCTTAGATTAATTTGAAAATTTCGTTACGAGGGTAACGGTCGTTCCCTTACCAACCTCGCTTTCAACAATGCATTCGTCGGAATACTTCTTCATGTTGGGAAAACCCATCCCGGCACCAAAGCCAAGGGACCTGACGTCGTCGGTGGCAGTTGAATACCCCGGCTGCATTGCAAGATTGATGTCGGCAATACCCTTGCCCGTATCAATCAGCTTGATGACGACCCTGTCCATATAGATATCCGCAAGGGCAACGCCCCCGTTTGCGTGGATAACCATATTAATTTCCCCCTCGTACATAGCTATAGCAACGCGCCTGACGTCGTCGGAGCTTACCCCCATTCCCTTTAAAAAGGATTTGACGCTTTCCGTTGCCGATCCTGCCGATACGAAGGAATTACCGTCTACGGTGTACTCTAAATGAACGTGATCAGCCATAATTAAAATCCGCCCGATTGAAGGCCGGCAGAATAAAGCTTTCCGCAAGCGGAGAACATTCTTCTCGGCGTTGAGATCAAAACGATTTCCCTTTCAACTGCAAGGGCGATCATTTCTTCGGTAGGAACCTTCCCACGGACAAAAATGATGCAGCGCATGTCCATCATCTCGGCCGTTCTTATGACCTGTGGATTGCAAAGACCTGTGATCAGAACGGCCTGGTCCTTGGCAAAGGCCAGAACGTCGCTCATCATATCCGATCCGCAGGCAGAGGTTACTTCCCTGTCCTTAAGCTCCTCAAGACACATGAATTTGCCTTCAAGTATTTTTGCGGCTTCTGAAATCTTCATAATTGTCCCCTCAGACGAAATTTAAACTTAGTTGTATTTTTCGATGATTCCCTTAACGTCCTTAGCGGTTATTCTGCCGAAGACTTCTCCGTTAATGCACATAACGGGTGCTAAGCCGCAGCAGCCTACGCAACGGGTTGCGTCCAGTGAAAACTTCTTGTCGGGAGTGACTTCACCGTTGTTGATGCCTAAAAGTTTAACAAGCTCATCAAAAATTTCACCAGCGCCTTTAACGTAGCAAGCGGTGCCTAAGCAAACGCTTACCTGATATTTTCCCTTCGGATAGAGAGAGAACTGGGAATAGAAGGTTGCTACCCCGTAGACTTCTGAAAGCGGAACGTTGAAGGCTTCTGCTATCATAACCTGAACTTCTTTGGGGAGATAGCCGTAAATTTCCTGAGCCTTTTGAAGAGCGGGCATAAGGCCGCCGGGAACTTTTACAAGTTCTTGAAGCTCAGCACGAAGCTGCTGTTCCTGCTCAGGAGTTCCGTCAAACGGTATAACGATTTTTTTCTTCATACAATCCTCCGATATGTAAAACTGTTTTTTGTCGTAGATTCAACGTAGTTTAATAAACTACGGCCTTAATTTTAACACAAAAAAAACCTTTTAGCAAGGGTTTGCAAAATATTTGACAAAATTTTTACCCAAATTAAACCATTTTAAGTTAAAAATAAGGTGAACTTTGTTCATTTTGTAAAAAACGGGGGCTTTCACGAATAAAAAAATCCCGGCAGTTAAATCAGCGCGGGATTTTGGTTGTTTTGAATTATTTTGAAAATTTATCAACAAGGTCGTCGATCGCGACACTTTCCGTAGTGCCGTCGCTCATTTTCTTAAGGGTAACGGTGCCGGTGGAAAGCTCGTTTTCGCCGATGGTGGCAACGTATTCCGCCTTGATTTTGTCAGAATACTTAAACTGAGCCTTAACGCCCCTTTCCATATGGTCAAGATCGCACACGACACCATTTTCGCGTAATTTTGATACGATTAAAAACGCCTTATTATAAGCAGTTTCGCCCATAGTGGCAATAAAAAGCTTGCAGGGGGCTTCTTCGGGGATAGCAACCCCTTTTGCCTCCATAAGCATAAGCACCCTTTCAAGGCCCATACCAAAGCCTACTCCGGGAACCTGTCCGCCGCCCAGCTGAGAAATCAAATTGTCGTATCTGCCGCCGCCGCAAACGGTCCCCTGTGATCCTAAATCGTCGGTAACGAACTCAAAGACCGTTCTGGTATAGTAATCCAATCCGCGGACGATCAAGGGGTTGACCGTATAATCAAGGCCGACAATTTCAAGCAACCCCTTAAGCTTTGTAAAGTGGGCGTTACAGTCGTCGCAAAGATAGTCGGTGATCTTGGGGGCATCCTTAACGAGAGCCTTACATTCTTCAACCTTGCAGTCCAAAATCCTTAAGGGATTTTTTTCGTACCTGGTCTTACAGGTTGGGCACAAGCCGTCGATATTGTCCTTTAAGTAGGCACGCAAAGCCTCGTTATAAGCCTTGCGGCAGGTTGGACAGCCCATGCTGTTTACGTTGAGCTTTACCTTAAGACCGAGTCTTGTAAGAACTGTATAGGCAAGAAGGATTACCTCAGCGTCGGTGTCTGCGCCCTTTGCGCCGTAAAACTCTACACCGAACTGGTGATGCTCGCGAAGGCGCCCGGCCTGAGGTCTTTCGTAACGGAAAACCGGGGTGATATAGTACATTTTAAGAGGCATCGCCCTGTTTGCAAGGCCGTTTTCTATGAAGCTTCTGCCGACACCGGCGGTGCCTTCGGGCTTTAGAGTGATGCTTCTTTGCCCTTTGTCAAGGAAGGTGTACATTTCCTTGTTGACGATATCAGTGGTGTCGCCTACCCCTCTCAAAAATAATTCGGTATGCTCAAAAACGGGGGTGCGGATCTCCTTTGCGCCAAAGGTGGCCGCAACGGATCTGACCACGTCTTCAACATAGTGCCACTTAAAGGATTCGTCAGGTAAAACGTCTTTTGTCCCCTTGGGAATATTTATCATTGGTTGCCTCCCTATAAAATGAACTTTTTGAGATTTCGTCTGCTGATTATCTCGGAAAGATGCTCACGTACGTACTTTTTATCGATGGTGAGCGGAATAACGGGATGGGTGCCGTCCGCATTGAAAGAAATATCCTCTAAAAGATTTTCCATTATGGTGTGAAGGCGTCTTGCCCCGATATCCTCCTGCGTGGCGTTCATTTCAACGCAAAGCTCGGCTATTTCCGAAATGGCGTCGTCGTTAAACTTTAAGTCGATCTTGTCAACTGAAAGCAAAATGGCGTACTGCTTGGTAAGGGCGTTTTCGGGAATGGTAAGGATTTTAATGAAATCCTCTTTAGTGAGGCTGTTGAGCTCCACGATAATGGGGAAACGGCCCTGAAGCTCCGGAATAAGGTCTTCTACTGCGGAAATGTGGAAAGCGCCTGCGGCAATAAAGAGGATATAATCGGTCTTTACCGAGCCATATTTTGTGTTTACGGTAGAGCCTTCAACGATGGGTAAAATGTCCCTTTGAACGCCTTCCCTTGACACATCTTGACCGGAAGTCTTTCCCTTTGAGGCAATTTTGTCGATTTCATCAATGAAAATGATGCCTTCCTGTTCAGCGCGGCGAACACCCTCCTGAACGACCCACTCTTCATCGATGAGCTTAGAAGCCTCCTCGTCCTCGATAATCTTGACAGCCTCCTTAACGGTCATCCTCTTGGTTTTCTTTTTCTTGGGCATAAATCCATCAAAAATGGAGCCGAGATTGATCTCCGTACCCATACCGGGAACGAGCTCCATGGGCTTGGGCTGATCGATAACCTCCATTTCGATAACCGTATCGTCAAGCTCTCCACGGTTAAAGCGGGCTTCCAGCTCTTCTTTGAAGAGAGCTTCGGGCTTTTCACCCTTTTCGCCCTTAAGCGTATCGTAAACGACCCTTAAAACGCGTGCCTTGGCAAAGCCGTTGGCTTTATAAAACACCTGTCTTTTTTGCTCCTCGCGAACGAGCCTTACGCTGCACTCCACAAGGTCCCTGATCATGGATTCACAATCCCGGCCAACGTAGCCGACCTCGGTAAATTTGGTGGCCTCTACCTTAACAAAGGGGGCTTTAACGAGCTTTGCAAGTCTTCTGGCGATTTCCGTCTTGCCGACGCCGGTGGGGCCCTTCATAATGATATTTTTCGGGGTAATTTCGTCCTGTAGCTCGGGGGAAAGGCGGCTTCTTCTGTAACGGTTGCGAAGGGCAACTGCTACCTCGCGCTTGGCCTTGTCCTGACCGATAATGTATTTATCTAATTCGGCAACGATCTGCCTGGGAGAATAATATTCCATTTTAGTCCTCCTTTACAGTTTCAACGCGAATATTGCCATTGGTAAAAATGCAGATTTCACTTGCGATTTTTAAAGCCTTTTCCGCAATTTGGTCAGCTCTGAAATCAGTTTCCTTATAAAGGGCGCGGGCGGCCGCCAAGGCGTAGTTGCCGCCGCTGCCGATGGCGCATACGCCGTCGTCGGGTTCGATTACCTCACCGGAGCCTGACACGATAAGCAGCATATTTTTATCGGCGACGATCATCATGGCCTCAAGTCGCCTGCCGGCTTTGTCACTGCGCCAAAGCTCGGCAAGTTCTACGGCGCTCCTTAACAGGTTGCCGGAATACTTGTTTAACATTCCTTCAAATTTTTCACAAAGTGAAAAAGCGTCAGAAACGGTACCGGCAAAGCCGAGTATTACGCTGTCGTTGAATATTCTGCGGACTTTTACCGCGTTGTTTTTGAAAACCACGTTTTCGCCAAAGGTGACCTGTCCGTCACCGGCGATGGCTGTGAGGCCGTTTCTTTTTACGGCACAAATGGTCGTGCCTTTAAATTCGTTACTCATTTATTAACTCCAAAATTTCGTCTATTTTGTCTAATGCGCGCTGGCTTAAGAAACGCTTCTTTTCGGCTTTGTCACGCATTCTGGGAATCGGGCTTAAAATGCCGTAATTTGCATTCATGGGCTGAAAGTCGCTGTTTTCGGTGGCGACGTAATTTGCAAGGGCGCCTATTACCGTATAATTGGTAAAATCTATCTTCACCTTCTGACGGAGATTTCTGTCAAGGGAAATAGCGGCAACAAGGCCTGAGGCGATACTTTCAACATAGCCCTCAACACCGGTAATCTGCCCTGCAAAATATGTAAAGGACTTATTTATCACCTTAAAGGTATTGTCAAGTATCCCCGGTGAACGCAAATAGGTATTGCGGTGCATTACACCGTAACGTAAAAATTCCACGTTTTTTAATGCAGGAAAAATTGAAAAGACCCTTTTCTGCTCGCCGAAAAGCAGGTTTGTCTGGAAGCCGACTATGTTGTACATAGTCCCCTCCTCATTTTCCTTTCTCAGCTGCATACAGGCGTAGGGCCATCTGCCGGTCTTTGGATCCGTAAGTCCAACCGGCTTTAAGGGACCGAAGCGCAAAGTGTCAACGCCTCGCTTTGCCATAATTTCAACGGGCATGCAGCCTTCGAACACGTCTGTTTTTTCAAAGTCGTGCTTTTCGGCAGTTTTTGCGTTGATAAGAGCGTTGTAAAACTCCTCGTAACCCGCTTTATCAATGGGGCAGTTAATGTAGTCACCCACGCCGTCTTCACCGTATCTGTCGGAAATAAAGGCGTTGGTCATATCGATTGACTCGGCGGAGATAATCGGTGCGGCGGCATCGAAAAAGTAGAGGCCACCGCAAATATTGGCCGATATAAAATTGCTTAATTTATCAGTAGTTAGCGGCCCGGTTGCAACGATCGTGGGAACGGTGAAGTCGATTTCCTCAACGTCCTTTGACACAAAGGTAATGTTAGGCATGCTTTTTAATCTAGCTGTGATTTTTTGGGCGAAAAGCTCCCTATCGACGGCAAGGGCGTTGCCTGCGGGAACTTTAGTTTCGTCCGCACAGGCAATTACCATTGAGCCAAGCTTACGGAGCTCCTCCTTCAAAGTGCCGCAGGCGTTGCCTAAAACGTCGTTGCTTTTTAAGGAATTGGAGCAAACAAGCTCGCCGTAATTGGGATTGTGGTGGGCGGGTGTGTATGCGCCGGGCTTTATGTCGTATAAAACCACGTCGTAGCCCCGCTTCGCCAGATAATAAGCGCTTTCGCTGCCGGCAAGGCCACCGCCTATAACGTTAATTTTTACCATGTTTTTGGGTATAGTCACATTCTTTATTGGAGCAACGCTTTGTCTTGCCGTCTTTGGCTAAAACCAAGTATTTGCCGCATTTGGGGCAGGTTTCGTCAATGGGCATATCCCAGCTCATAAAGTTGCAATCGGGATAGCCTGAGCAGCCGTAAAAGGCCTTGCCTGATTTTGACGTCATCTTTTGGGTAGGCTTGTGGCAAACGGGACAAACGCCGGCTTTTTCAACAATGCTCTTGGTGTTTGAACAGCTTCCGCACTGGAGGTATTTGCCGAACCTTCCGTTTTTAACGGTCATCTCTCCCCCGCATTTTTCGCACTTTTCGGCGGATTTTTCCTCGTTAAGTGGCTTAACGTTGGTGCAGGTGGGATAATTGGGACAAGCAAGGAATTTGCCGTATTTACCCGTTTTGTAGATCATATATTCGCCACACTTATCGCACTTAACGTCGGAAACTTCAACGTTTTCGGATTTGATATTTGAGCATTTTGGGTAATTTGAGCAAGCCAAAAACGGGCCGTATTTGCCTGTTTTTCTCAGCATTGGTGCGCCACACTTGTCACAGACGATATCGGTGATCTCGTCCCCGTCGGAAAGGGCCTTTGTAAGCTGAGTTGAGAAATCGGGATAGAACTCCCCGATAAGCTCGTGCCAGTCCTTGCCGCCGTTTTCAATGCCGTCAAGCTTGTCTTCCATATTGGCGGTAAAGGAAACGTTCATAATATCGGCAAAGTATTTCACCAAAACGTCGGTCATGGTAAAAGCAATCTCGGTGGGAACGATATATTTGCCGTCCTTTTTGGTGTATTTTCGCTTGGATAAAACGGAAATAATGGACGAATAGGTGCTTGGTCTGCCAATGCCCTTGTCTTCCATAACCTTAACCAAGGTTGCGTCGGTAAATCTAACCGGGGGCTTGGTGAACTTTTGCTCCTTTTCGATGGATTTTGTGTTTAAGGGCTCGCCCTGAACGAGGGCGGGGATAGACTTTGTAACGACGGCTTCGTCCTCGTCTGAGGCCGATATAAAGTTGTCGTCGTAAACTGCGGTATAGCCCTTAAATAAAACGGTTTTGCCGTTTGCTTTTAATGCATAATCATCGATACCGACTGAAATATTAACTACCTCATATTTTGCTTCAGCCATTTGTGAGGCAATAAATCTGTCGTAGATGAGCTTATATACGCCGTAATGATTTTTGTCAAGAAGCTTTTTGGCCATCTGTGGGGTAAGGGATAAATCGATGGGTCTTATTGCTTCGTGGGCGTCCTGAGCCGTCTTTTTGGAACGGTATACGTTGGGCTTTGCCGGGACGTATTCGTCACCGTAGGTTGCCCTGATATGCTTTAAGGCTTCTTCCTGGGCTTCTTTTGCCACCCTTACCGAGTCGGTTCTGATATAGGTAACGAAGGCAATGTGGCCCTGGGGGGTGTCAACGCCCTCGTAAAGGTACTGGGCAATAGACATAACCACGGGTGAAGAAAGGCCAAGCTTTGAGGACGCGTCCTGCTGCAGGGTGCTGGTGGTAAAGGGTGGTAAAGCGTGGGTTTTTGTTACGGTGCTTTTAATTTCCTTAACGTAAGCGTTACCCTTTACAAGCTTGTCGTAAACGGTCTGAGCCTCTTCCGCACAGGTAGGACGGTATTTTTTGCCGTTTTTCTCGCTTAAAAGAGCCTTGAAGGTCTGCTTGTCCTTGGTGAACTCACCGTAAATATTCCAATATTCCTTAGGATTGAAGGCGAGGATCTCCCTCTCCCTTTCAACAACGAGGCGCAAGGTAACAGACTGTACCCTGCCGGCAGAAAGACCGTCTTTGATCTTTTTGCATAAGAAGGGGCTAAGCTTGTAGCCCACAAGCCTGTCTAAAACGCGTCTTGCCTGTTGAGAGTCAACCAGGTTATAATTGATATCCCTTGGGTTTTGAAGGGCGTTTTTAACAGCCCTTTCGCTGATTTCGTTGAAAACGATACGCTGGGATTTGCCTTGAAGCCCTAAAACCTCCTGAAGGTGCCAGGAAATGGCTTCACCCTCACGGTCGGGGTCGGTTGCGAGATAAACCTTGTCGCATTTGTCGCATTTATCCTGTAATCTTTTGATGACGCTTCGCTTGTCGGCGGAAATGACGTAATTGGGCTCGAAGTTATCGGAAACGTTTACGCCAAGACGCTTTTCGGGCAAGTCTCTTATATGGCCACCGCTGGCGTCAACTTTGATTTTGCCGCCAAGATATTTTTCAATGGTCTTCGCCTTGGAGGGCGACTCTACAATAATTAATTGCATAATACTCCTTAAAAGATGAAAATTTTACCGGATAGCGGGGAAATCCCCTATAAACGGACGGACCTAAGGTCCGTAAAAGTCAAAATAATGAATTTGCCTCACTTGACGGGCTTGTATTTGTTGCCTGCGGTCTTTACGATAAGACCCATAATTTCAAGGGAGGACAAAACGGGGGCTATCTCAAAAAAGCGCTTGCCCGTTTTTGCGCAGTAAAGGGTCACGTCGTCCTCGCCTTCACGGATGGCGGTTAAAAGCTCCCGCTCCTCGTTGGAAAGGTCGGACAGGTCGTCTGCCATAGATGGAAGCTCCACCCCAAACGCGCTTAATAAATCGTCGGCACGGTCGCAAAGATAGGCGCCGTGCTTGATAAGATCGTTGCAAAGCTCGCCGGATTTTACGCCGACTGAATAAGGAAATGCGTAAACGTCCTTGCCGTAGTTGGCGGCAAACTCCGCCGTGTGCCTTGCACCGCTTTTTTCACCGCCGCTGGCAATAAGCACCGCGTCTGAAAGGGCGGCGATTATTCTGTTTCTTACGGGGAACATCCAGAAAGTTGACGGTGTGTGGGGCGGGTGCTCCGACAAAACAAGGCCGGTTTTTGCGACCCTTTCAATGACCGATCTGTTGCAATCGGGATATACGTGGTCAATTCCGCCTGCAATGACGGAAATGACCCTGCCACCGCTTAAGCCCCCTAAAATTGCGCTTTTATCAGCACCCATGGCGCTGCCCGTAACTATAGTTACGCCACACTTTGAAAGGCTTTCGCAAACCTCCTGAGTGAGCTTTTCGGCATAAGCCATGGACTTTCTTGAGCCGACGGCCCCAAGGGTGTACTCGCTGTTTAAAAGGGATATATCCCCCTGTGCGTAAAGAGCAAGAGGCGGCGTGTCGATATTTTTAAGCCTGTGGGGGTAATCCTTTGATAAAAGGGTCACCACGGTAACGCCCTTTTTGTCAAGCCGCTCAATGACCCCATCAACGTATTGGTCGGTCAGGGCCATAAGGACGGTTTTTGCCTTGTTTTCACCGATGGCCTTAACAAGGTAGGCCTTGACGGCTTCGCCGCGGTCAAAAAGCTTTGAAGGGGCTGAAACAAGGTTTAAAAGTGAGGATTCGTGCCTGTATTCAAGGCCGTCTATTGACGTAAGTGCTATTATTGCCCTTTCGTCGGGTGTGTATACGGTCATAATCTCTCCTTAAGCCAAGCAAATAATGGATAAATCCATTATTCGGTAAGGTCGAAGCTTCTGTAGCCGATAGCCTCAAGCAGGTGCTTTTTCTGGATATCTTCGGAATAGTCAAGGTCGGCAATTGTGCGCGCAACCTTTAATATCCTGCTTCTGCCGCGGGCGGAAAGGTGCAAGGTCTCAAAGGATTTTTTAAAGAGCTGCTCGTTTTCCTTTGACAGCTTGCAGTACATATTAAGCTCCCTCTCACCCATTTCGGCGTTGGTCTTTATGCCGTCGTTTTTAAATCTTTCGCGCTGGATCCGCCTTGCGACGTTGACCCTTTGTCTGACCGCTTCAGAGCTTTCTTCCAGTCCGTCGGAAACAAGATCGTCGTATTTGACGCTGTCAACCTGGATCTGAAGATCTATCCTGTCGAGGAGGGGTCCTGAAATTTTGGCCTTATATCTGCGGATCTGGGCGTCGGAGCATTTACACTCCAAAGTCTCGCTGCCGTAGTTGCCGCAGGGGCAAGGGTTCATACTGGCGCAAAGCATAAATCTTGCGGGGTACATGGTGCTTCCCTTTGCCCTGGAAACCGTAATGACACCGTCCTCAATGGGCTGACGGAGACATTCTAAAACCGTTCTTTGGTATTCGGGCATTTCGTCAAGGAACAAAACGCCGTTGTGGGAAAGGCTGACAAGCCCCGGCATAACGTTTGGACCGCCACCCGTCAAGGCAATTTTGGTTGCCGTGTGGTGGGGCGAAATAAACTGACGGGTCTTTATAATGCCGTCCTTGCCGAAAAGGTTGCCCGCCACCGAGTGAACGGCGGTAGTTTCCAAAGCCTCCTCAAAGGTAAGCTCCGGCATGATGGACGGTATGCATTTTGCAAGCATGGTCTTACCTGCGCCGGGAGAGCCTACGAGAAGGATATTGTGGGCGCCGCTTACAGCAATCTCAAGGGCGCGCCTTGCCACGTACTGACCCTTAACGTATTTGAGGTCGTTGCGATAGTCCTTGTCCGTTGCGGGAACGAACGGCGTGAGGGGCACGATAAAATCAGCCTCGTCACGTAAAAAGGCCATGACCTCGTTAAGGCTTGCAACGGCGACGATCTCTATGCCGTCAATGGGGCTTGCCTCGTTTTTGTTGGCGAAAGGAACGACTACCCTTTCATACCCCTTGGCCTTTGCAGATAAAACTATGGGAAGAATGCCCGTTACCGGGCGGATATCGCCGTCGAGAGAAAGCTCGCCTAAAAATACCGTCTTTTCAATATCCCTGGCCATACCGTCGTTGGTGGCACGGATAATTGCAACGGCAATGGCAAGATCGAGCTTGCTGCCCTCTTTTTTAATTTCGGCGGGGGCAAGGTTGACCGTTATCTGCGCAACGGGAAAGTTTTTGCCCGAGTTTTTGATGGCGGCCTTGACCCTTTCTTTGGACTCCTTAACGGCGGCGTCGGGAAGGCCGACGATATCAAACCTTGGCATACCTCTTGAAACGTCTGCTTCAACCTCAACGGGGATCCCCTCAAGGCCCAACAGCGTATAGCTTGTTACCTTTGAAAGCATATTTCACCTTATCTGTTGTAAATTTTTCGTTCAACCACTTATCCACAAAGAAAGCCCCGCAAGTCAAATGGGTAAACTACTCATATTATTACTATAATGCAACAAGTTTGCAAAATTGTCAACGGAATTTTTCCAACTTTTATAATAATTATATAATATTTTTGTCGCAAACTTGTCCGTTTTTTAAAAAACGAGGCCGTTTAAGCGGATTTCGGGGGCAAAAAAACGGCTGGATTTTTGGTAGAAAAATCCGTATATTTTTTAGGAATTTTGCCAAAATAATACAAATGGTAATTATCTTTTTTCGTGCCCTTATTATTTTTGCGGTGCTGGTGGTTATCATGCGGCTTATGGGTAAGCGCCAGATCGGTGAAATGCAACCCTTTGAGTTTATCATAACCCTGCTTATTGCCGAGCTTGCCTGCGTGCCCATGACTGACGTTTCAATACCGCTTATTTACGGCATCGTATCGGTGGTGGCAGTGTTTATTATCCACCAGGCCCTTACCCTGCTTGAGCATAAAAGTCACTTCTTCCGCAAAATGGTCAATGGCAAGCCATCGGTCGTTATCAACCGAATGGGCGTTGACCTTAAGGAGCTTAAAAACAACAATATGGACGTCTTTGACCTGGTGGAGTCCTTGCGCACCACGGGGAATTTCTCCCTCGATGGGGTGTGCTTTGCCATTTACGAGTCCAACGGCAAGCTTTCCGTCATGCCAAACCCAGATTTTGAGGACGACGCCCAAATGCCCGTTATACTAATCGCAGAGGGCAGACTTTACAAGAAAAATCTGCGGGCGCTGAAGCTTGAGCCCAATCGCCTTTTGGAGTTTTTAAAGCAAAACGGCGTTAAAAGCACCGACCGCGTCGACGTGATGACGGTGGCGCCAAACGGCAAGGTGTATCTTCAGCCCCGTGGCAAGAAGTACAAAATTTTGAATATTGAGATTGAAAGCGGGGTGATCTGGTAATGGTAAAATCTTTGATTTCCATCCTGGTGGCCGCGGCCATAATTGCCGTCGGCGGATTTTTTGAGCATTGGTATCTTGACAAATCCTTTGATGATATAATCGTGCGCATCGACGCCATAACCGAAAAAATTGAGGAAGCAACAGTGTGCGAGGACGACGTCCTTGCCCTGCAACAAGCCTGGATAAGCAAAAAGGAAAAGCTTCATATCTTTATCCCTCACACGGAGATAAAGGAAATTGATCTTTGGATCTCGGAATGCACAACCTACACAAAATACGGCAAAAAGGAAGACGCTATCGCCAAGTGCACGGTGGTAAAGGAGCTTTGCGAACAGATACCAAAAACCTTTCTTTTGAGACTTGAAAACCTTTTTTAAGGGTTTTTTCGTTATTTTTTGTTTAAAACACCATTAAAAAGTGGCGATAATCGACCTATAGGCCGACTTTTTGACAAATTTGACCTTGATTTTACCATCTTGATTTATTAATGGCATTTTTAACTTCGCAAAGCAAAAAAATAATAAATTTTTATCAAAATAATGACGATAACCGACCTATAGGCCGACTTTTGGCATTTTTCAAACTGTTTTAACCTTAAATTTAAGATCAAGGCTTTTTTCTTTGAAGCAAGCCTTGATTTTTTTGCTTGTGTTTGCTAAAATAAAGCTCAATTTTGTCAAAAACACGTCCGGTCGTACTACCGGAAGTTATGGGGTGACGGTGGCGCTTGTAAATGGCAACTACGCCTGGAGTGACGGAAGCACCTCCCCCCTCACCTACACTTATACAATTGATAAAAAGGAAATCACCGTTCAATGGAACGTTGGCACTTACGTTTATAGCGGCAACCCACAAGGCCCCACCGCAACTGCAAGCGGGCTTGTTAGTGGCGATACATTGACATTAACCGTAACCGGTATTGAAACCAACGCCGGCAATCACACGGCAACTGTTGCCGCATTTACTGAAGGAAACTACAAGCTTTCAGCAAACAGCACACAGGCCTACACCATTAACCATAAAGAAATCACCGTCCAATGGACTGTTGGTACTTATGAATATAACGGGAGCCCACAAGGCCCCACCGCAACAGCAACAGGTCTTATCGGAGAAGACACGATTGATTTAACGGTCACAGGCTACGGCACGGCCGCAGGAAACCACACGGCAACAGTCGCCTCATTTACCGAAGGAAACTACAAGCTTTCAGCAAACAGCACACAGGCCTACACCATTAACCATAAAGAAATTACCATCGTATGGACTGTTGGTACTTATGAATATAGCGGAAGCCCACAAGGACCTACTGCCACGGCAAGCGGCCTTATTGGTAACGATACCCTCACCTTAACCGTCACAGGTTACGGCACAAACGTAGGCAACCACACCGCAACGGTAAAAGCCTTCACCAATGGGAATTACACCCTTTTAACTGACAGCACAAAGGGCTACACCATTAGCCAAAAGGAAATCACCGTTCAATGGAACGTTGGCACTTATGAATACAACGGTAAACCACAAGGCCCCACTGCAACGGCAAATGGCCTTGTCGGTAACGATACCCTCGCCTTAACCGTCACAGGTTACGGCACAAATGCAGGAAGCCACACGGCAACGGTGGTTGCTTTTGCTGACGGAAATTATAAGTTAACTTCAAACAGCACGCAAAGCTACACTATCAACAAAAAGTCGTTAACCTTAGGAAACATTAACTTGAAAAACAAGATTTATGACGGCACAACTGCAGCTGAATTTGAAGCCGTTATGACAGTAACCGGCTTTGTTGACAGCGACGGTGTAAGCTATACCGCGGGCAACGCCACGGCAAACTTTATTGACGCAAACGCATATTACGCAACAAACGGATTAGTACAAAGCAAGGGCGCCATTATCGTATTAACACTTAATAACGATAACGGCAACTACGTAACCGAATATACGATTGACCGTAGCAAGACAAACGGCACTATAACGAGTCGTACGATCATGATCGACAATTCAGTTTATGCACAGCATATTTATGACAGTGGCAAATTGACTTATGATAAAATTACCGCATCTGCATTGTCAACTTATGCGTTTACTTATATCAACACGAAGGATACGAACTATCAATTCTCGCCGACAATCAAATACATGCATAACGGTATGTATTATTACGGCACAGATCCCAAGATTGACGGCATAACGTCCGGCGCGGCTGTCTGCACGAACGTAATCGGCAGTACTTATAAGGTAGTAATTGGCCTAACGTATAATAAGGGCACCTTAGAGGGCTATACCAGCGCAGAGATACGCAACTACACGTTGCTTGAAGGCTCGGATTACATTATATTCAAATATAAGACAGCTCAAGCAAACGGCACAGCGTACACTATTGAGGACGCAATACTTGAGGGCAGCGGAACAACAACGCTGTACGGTAACGCAACAAGTGCAACGTCTTACGTTACAACGTCATTTACTAAAATAACCGGTGTATATAGCAGCACAAGCTTTAATATCAGCGGAAGAACGTTACTTGTACCTTATACAAATGGTACCGGCATATATGAATTATCTAACGGCACAACCGCAGGTAACGTATACAGTGCCTTGATTGTAACAGATAACGTTACGCTTAACTTTAGTGGCAGCGCTTACCTAAACGTTGGCGCAAAGATAGGTTATAAACAACCGAATTCAACCATTGTTACCCAGCGCGGCGTATTGATGAATTACGGTACAATTAACGTTGCAAGCGGCTGTACGGTAAACGCTTACGGCTTTATTAAGGGTAGCGGTAAGCTTATCCTTGCAAATGGAGCAACGGCTGTTGACTGCTTACGCACGTACGACTTCCCCGGCGGCACCGCGGGTAGCAGTATGTATGGTAACGTATTCCCTGCCAATGCTTGGACAGCCCATAATATCTCTTGCGAAACAAAGATAATGTCCGGCGCAAAATATCAAGGATTCGTTTACGTAAGCTTATCGATTGTTGGCGATCAGAAAACCACAGCAACAGTTATAGGCAAAGCCGGCGCAACAGGATGCTTCTTCACGCCGGTTAGCGACGGTGACGCGAACACATACATTGTAAGAACAACTGAAAACTTGAGTGGTGCTACCGACCTTGACACCATTGTCGGTAAAAACCAAATTGCCGGACAAAAAGAAAATTACAGTATGTACGGCACGTGGAAAGATTCAACATTTACAATGTCGATGGGCAGCTGGCCGATGAAAATTGAATTCACGACATCAACAACAAAGCCCGCACCATTCAGTTATGCTGACGTAACAATAAAGAGCGGCGCAGAATTAACACTTAAGAATTCATCTTACATGTTTATGCCGGGCACAATGATCTCTATTGAGGAAAACGCAGAGCTGATTGTTGACGGTGCATCCGAGCTATCAATGATGACCACTGCTCAATTGCCGGCTAGCGGCGATTTGAGATTTGGCTTGTATTGTAAAGAGTTAAAGAATGCTTATATTGACGTATACGGCACGCTAACGGTTAACGGTGCTATTGGTGGTACGATCAATCCAAAAGCAACAACGGCACGATTGAATATCAATGGCGAAGCATCATCTGATTACCGATCGATGAACAGCACGGCAGATCCTTACTATGTAAGCGGAGCAGTTGAAGCAACCGGTAGCGTAGTTGACGGCGAAGGCAACATAACGAATACAATAACAAAATCCTTCTATGAAGGTGTATCTGTATCTGACGGATTTGCCTGGAAGTCAATAAGCGGCTTGCCGACGTATACGATAGTACAGCATTTGATGGATGGCACAACTATCAACACAGCAGGCACGACGAAGTCGCTAAAATATGCTTACGCTGACGCTAATAGCCCGCCGACAATCACTTCAAGTGATATTGCCGCAACTGAAAGAGAACATTATACCTTCCTTGGATGGTATACCGATGCAAACTACTCTACCGCATTCACAAGTCAAACGGTTGAAAACGGCGGCGAATATCACGTATATGCAAAATGGGAATACATTGAATATACGGTAACTTACGTATATCTTGACGACCCTGAAACAAATAACGTGATGAACCTGACAGGCGTAACAAACAGCAGTAGCACGAGTTACACAGTAATTGATGCCCTGACCTTGTCAGACGCAAACCACAGTGAGTACAATATCTTTGACGGTTGGTACGTATTCAATCCGCTTGAGCAAACTTACGTCTGGGTTGGCAGCAATAAGTCAGTAGGTGTTGCCGGTAGCGAGATTGGCGGATATACGCTTAATACCGACCTTACCTTCTATGCATATATGACAAAGAAGGAAACTTACACTTTGAAATATATGTATCAGGATACGGGCGGCAATTGGCAAACTGTCGATGGCGGAACTGTTGTTGAGGACACTACCGTAAGCGCGCTTTATGACCTTGCGAACATACTCAACATAAACGCAAACACAAGTGTCCAATACTATTACGAAGCAAGTAAGCTTGGTGGCTGGTACCTGAACCAAGACGGCACAGGCGCTGAAATAACCACGGGCACACCTATGACGTCAGATATTGCAACTAACGACGTGATAACGTTGTACGCAGTAAGATATGACAAATATAAGGTCACAAGGAATTACTGTAAAGGTTCGTATTCAACAACCAGTAACACCACTGATAGTCTTTGGTTAATGCCCGGCGCAGGTCTTGCCGCCGTAGATTGGTGTGTAAACACTACCGATACCTATAAGCAAATAATGAACTTCACTCACTGGACGGACAGTAACGGTGAGACTGTTGATAAAGTTTATGAAAGCACAAACGGCACCAAGGTAATGACCATAACGGCTGCATACTCACCCGGAGATAAGTATTGGAAGGTAACCTTAACTGTTGGCAGTGATGCTTCAAAAATAAGCATTACCTCAACGGCGAATATGTTAGATACTAACAACTCTACGAACTCAAGCTTCACTTATACTTCTGGAACAAATTATGTATATCTCTTAGAGGGCAAAGATGCTACAATTACCGGTACAGCCCGTGAAGGATTTTTGGGATTAAGTAGTGCTGATAGGACGGCCACCATTAATCAAATTAGTGGAACAAAAACTGCAACAATAACAGCAACATCTTCTTGGGGATCGTATACACCCAAATTAACCTTAACATAGTTATGTTTAGAAGCTATTAAAAGAAAATGCCGAGGGGCGGGGCGAAAGCCTTTGCACCTTGGCATTTTTGATTTAAAAAAAAGCCCTTGAACTTTTGCGTGTTATCCTTAACGGAGAACACGCGTCGAGATAAATCCCTTGCGGGATTTTCGATATACGCCTGCGGCGTTCGATATGTGCTGAAGCACTCGATTTATTTGCTACGCAAAGTGATATTCGCCTATCGGCGAGTTGTGGCAAATATAATATAACTTTAACCATAGGTTAAAATATAACTGCTTACGCAGTTGGCGTTGGCTACGCTCGGCTACACTGTTTACTGCGTAAACAATATCACTTTTAGCCACAAGGCTAAAAATATAACTAAATTATTTAACTATTCTGTGGTAAAGATAAAGCCCACCATATTTCGCCTAAAGCGAAGTATAGTGGGCTACACTTTTGTTATTGCTTAAAAAATCCCTATGTCTATTGCGGTTTTTTGCAAGGGAGATTTTGTTTAAATTAAGGGCCTTATAAGACAAAATAAGGCGCAATAAGTAATAATTAATAAACTTAGAGGACCTTGGATAAAAACTCCTTAAGGCGGGGGTGTTGGGGGTTATCGAAGAAGGCTTCCGGGGGGGAAGATTCTGCAATCTTGCCCCGGTCAAAGAAGATGACCTTGGTGGCGATCTCACGGGCGAAGCCCATTTCGTGGGTGACGATGATCATGGTCATACCGGCCTCTGCAACGGAGCGGATGAGGGAGAGGACCTCCCCTACCATTTCGGGGTCGAGGGCGGAGGTGGGCTCGTCAAAGAGCATGACCTTGGGCTGCATCTGGAGGGCGCGGACGATGGCGATACGCTGTTTCTGGCCGCCGGAAAGGGTTGCGGGGTAAGCGTCCTTTTTGTCGAGGAGGCCTATCCTTTCAAGGTTTTCAACGGCCAAGGCGGTTTCTTCCGCAACGATCTGCTTTTTTGAAGTATAGTCAAGAGGGATAAGTGGGGCTTTGGATTTTTTAAAGAGGTTTTTAAAGGAAATCCAAAGGTTTTTGCGCTTTTGGGCGCGCATTTTTTGGGTCTTGACGTAAACGGGGGCGAGGATGACGTTTTTGAGGACGGTTTTGTTGTTGAACAGGTTGAACTGTTGGAAAACCATACCTATATTGCGCCTGTGGATATTGATATTTACCTTCATGTCGTTGAGGTCAACGCCGTCGAAGATTATCTGGCCGCCGTCGCTGTCTTCCATACAGTTGAGGCATCTTAAGAAGGTGGATTTGCCGCTGCCAGAGGGGCCGACGATGGCGATACGCTCGCCTTTCGTTACCTCTAAGTCGACGCCGCGGATAACGGCGTTGTTGCCGAACTTCTTTTCAAGGCCGATGACCTTGAGGACGGTTTCGCCTGTGGGGGGGGTAGTGGTGGGGACGTTGAGGTCGCTAATTATATTGCTCATGCTTTGACCCTCCTATCGCTTTTGGCGAGGAATTTTTCAAGGAGCTTCACACCGAGGGAGATAATGAGGACCAGGACCACGTAAATAAGGGCCAGGAAGAGGTATGGGATCATTACCTCGTAGCTGTTGGAGCCTATCTGGTCAAGGACGGTGTATATGTCGTATACGGAGATAAAGGATACGACTGAGGTTTCCTTGATGAGGCTGATGAATTCGTTGCCCAGGGTGGGAAGGATGTTTTTTATGGCCTGGGGGGCGACGATCCTGAGCATGGTAGGGACGTAGCCAAGGCCCACTGCCCTGCCGGCTTCCATCTGGCCCGGGTCAACGGACTGGATGCCGCTGCGCATGATCTCTGAAACGTATGCGCCGCTGTTCATGCCGAAGACGACTATGCCGACGTTGAGGGAGTTTACCCCCTTGACGCCAAGGGCCGGAAGGAGTACGTAATAGGCCACCAAAAGCTGTACGACGATGGGCGTACCACGGAAAATGGCCACGTAAACGGAGCATACCTTGTCAAGAAAGCGCATTATCATTTTGTACTTTGGGGCGACACGGATGATGGCGATCACCGTGCCGATCAATATGCCGATGAGAAGCCCAAGACAGGCTATTTCTACGGTGGTCAAAAGACCCTTTAAAAGCTGTTTTTGCCAATGCGGGCTTTCAAGATAGGTCAAAAATACGTTTATACTGTTTATCCAATTCATTTTTATCTTGTCCTAAAACGCAGAAAAATGCACCTTTAAAAGTGCATTTCTGTTTGTTTATATTTTTGTCGGAAAACGCTATTATTTGTTGAAGGCGTTTACGAGGGCTGCTGCAGGGGCTTCGTCAACAACAACTGCATAAAGGTTGCCGTTGATAAGGTCGGTGACAGCGAGCTGTGCGGTCTTGTAGCCTTTAGCGGTTACGTTTGCGTAGCCGGTATAGCCCCAGCCTTCGTCGCCGGCAACGTACCAGTTACCCGTGGTGCCTGTCTGGAAGCCAATTGCCTTGCCTTCTAATGCGGTGAGAACTGCTTCTACGTCTTCAACGGTTTCACATTCGTCGAAATCGGTGCAGTCTGCGGCAACGATGATCTTCTGGGATGCGGCGTAATAGGTTTCGGTAAAGTCGTAGCTTTCAAGGCGGGTTTCAGTAATGGTGATGCCTGCCATGCCGATGTCTGCGTAGCCTGCCTGGACCTGGGTGAAGATTGCGTCAAAGTCAGGGATGTTTTTGATAACTAAGTTAAGACCCTTAGCTTCAGCGTAGCCTGCAGCGATCTCCATGTCGATGCCGTAGATCTTGCCGTCGGGCTGGGTGTATTCAAAAGGTTCAAAGGGGGCGTTGGTTGCAACGACGAAATTTTCAGCGGTGTTTTCGTTGGTATCGGGATCGGTAGCAACGGTGTAGCCAACCTTTTCGCCTACGCCTTCAAAGTATTTTGCAACGATGGCGTCAAAGGTGCCGTTTTCTTTAATTTCAGCGAGATATGCGTTGAAATCGTCTTTTAACTGGGTGTTGCCTTTCTGTACGCAGAAAGCGTAGTTTTCGTCGGTTAACTTAACGTCGATAAGCTTAACCTTAGGTTCGGTTGAGCCGCATGCGGTAAGGCCTAAGCAAAGGCAAAGTGAGCAAATAACAAGAAGCAAGCTTAAAAGTTTTTTCATTTTTTATCTCCTAAAAATTTTATCTTTTTTATGGCTTGGGGGCGGGATTGTGGCCCCCTCGCTGATTGCACATAGAGAATACACCTTTAAATTTTTATTGTCAAATATTTTTTCAGCGTTTTTGGAAAAAATTTTAAAAAAATTCAAATATTTTTCATTTTATGCAAATATTCAAAATTTTATACAAGGTTTTATACATTATTCATGAAAAAATGAATATTTGTCACGTTGTGGGCGGTGTCTTTGGGGCGTGCACAAATTTTTTATGACGGATTTTTTTGACGTGGGCATAAAGTGGGGCAAAAAATTGCCTTGAGGGCGCCTTTTAAGTAAATTTAAAAAAAGAAAACGCGCGCACGTGCACGCGTGTCAATATGGGATCTTTATTTGAGAATTTTTATCGTGAGATCTTTATGCCCCGACGTGACGGCGAGATAAGCCAAGACGAAAAAAAACGGTAAGCTTTGTAAAAAAGCTTACCGTTATGGAGCTACTAGGCGGATTTGAACCGCCGACCTCATCCTTACCAAGGATGCGCTCTACCGACTGAGCCATAGCAGCACTATCAAATAGCATTAATATTTTATAGGATTAACAACAAATTGTCAACTTATTTTCAGCGAATTTGACAATTATTTATTAAAAAAACACTAATTATTGTATCAAGTTTTTTTCGCGCGTATATTTATTGAAAAATTTTTTCGGTTTTCAAGTAATATTTGTTGCCTTAAGGGATAATTTATGTTACAATATTTTGGCTGAGAAATTTGAATGCTACTGTGGCTCAGTCGGTAGAGCAGCTGATTCGTAATCAGCAGGTCACCGGTTCAAGTCCGGTCAGTAGCTCCATGCACGCAACCCGAAGGGATTCGGGTTGCTTTTTTATTGCCACTGACCGGTGGCCGAAATAACGTGACGAGATTGACCGCCCTTTGCGGTAATATTTGCGTGGGGCTACGGCGATGCGGCGGCTGCATTAATTGGGTCAAAATTCGGCAAAAGGAAAATTTACAGAAAAAAGACCCTTGAAGGAACACTTGCCATGGCGGTAACGGCCTTTGTAACGGTTTTTCTTATCCTGATCCTTCACGGGATCGTCCCCTGGTACGGCACCCTTGTAACAAGCATTTTGGTGGCGGCTGCCGTTGCCGTGGTGGAGCTTTTTACCCACGACGGCTTTGATACGGTCACCTGCCCCCTGACGGCACTGGTTGTCATGACACCTTTACTTTACGCTTTCGGAGGGATTTTAAATGGGTAATAAATCCGGAAGAAACACACTTTTGTGGTCTGTTATTATGAGCGCACCCGGCCCGATCGTGGTGGGGCTTGGGCTGTTGATAGGAAAAAGCAGCACACAACTTGCTGACTTTATAAGGCGCAGCGTTGAGCTTCTTGCCATCGTTTTGTCCTTCGTCGTATATATCGTTACTACAAAAAATGGGAACGTTAACCAAGCCTTTAAAAACAAGCTTGAAAAAATCAACTCTATGGCCGTAAGTGCCATTATGGTGGTTTGCGGCGTTATGATGATCTGCATTGCAATTTTTCTGCCAAGGGAGGAAAAGGGTAACGTTATCCCAGGCCTAGCAATCGCGCTTTTAGGTGTGGTTGCCAACTGTATCTTCTGGATAAGATACAGTCGCATAGGAAGAGAAACCTCCAACAAGATACTTCTTATCCAAAGCAAGCTTTACAGGGCAAAGACCTTTGTTGACTGCTCTGTAACGGTGGCGCTGGGGGTGGTTTTACTTTCCTCAAGCCCCAAGGTGGAATTCTATTTTGACCTTGTGGGAACGTGTATGGTTTCACTTTATCTTGCATATACGGGCATATCCTCATTTGTCAAGGCGATAGTAAATAACCGGGCGGATAAGTAAATCGTTTTAAAAAAATCCAAATGAAAAAACACTCAAAATCCCTTTTGTATTGCGGGTTTTTGAGTGTTTTTATTATACGCGTAATTTTATCGTACCGGTGATTTTTCTATAACCGCCCGGGCCGTGAAGGAGGCCTCCTGCTCGGTCTTCCCGGTAACAAGGTAGCCGTCCGCCTCACGCTTATAGGTGATCGAAAAGGGCTGGGACAAAAGAAGCTCTCGATGGTAATCGATCTGGAACTCTTTAAAGTAATCCCCCTCCTCTAAGGGCAGCGCGTCGTAAATATATTTTGCGTAACGGACGTTGTTTGCGTGGCCGTTAAAGTCAATATCCGACCTGGCAACGGAAAGTCCTGAAACTGTATTATCACCGTCAAAGGGCTTTATCCTGACGTATTTATCAGGAAAGTTTTGAATGTCGTTAAAGCTTTCAATACCGCTGTATACGGACGGATCCGATATGATTTTTTTGTCGCTGATATTAATAATGACCCACGTTGACGTGCCTTTTACAAGGACGTCGCCTGCCTCGTTTAAAATGAGATACTCACGGTTATATCTGACTCCGCGCACAGGCAATGGCCAAGTGACGACCTTAACTTTATCAAACAGTGAAGTTTCCTTTAATACGGTGTAACGTACCCCCATCAAGATCCAGGCAATACCCTTTTTCGTCATGTCGTAAAGGCCGCAACCAAGCTCAAGGGCGTGGGCGCCTGCAACGTCCTGGAATAAATCAAGTATGCCCGTTGGGGTTAAGTTCATATATTTGTCAAAATCTGACGTTCTTAAGTAATATTCTCTTTCAAAAATGCTCATTATTCACCTAATAATTTATTATTTTTAATCATTAGTAAGTTTGACGCTTATAAAATCGCCAATTATAAGTGTATCTTTTGTAACCTTTGTATTTACCGCATAAACCTTTACGCCCTCGTCGGCTGCTTTTTTAAGCCAATGACCGAACTCCTTGTGGGTGGCGTAATTGGGCTCAAATCGGATGACCTTTTCCATTTGGATAACAAATATCACCCCGGCGTAAAAACCGCTTTTACGGGCGGAAATAAGCTCCTTTAAGTGCTTTATTCCCCTTTCGGTTGGGGCGTCGGGAAACCTTACGATACCGTCTTCTTCCAAAGTGACGCCCTTTACCTCCAAAAACCCCTCCCGTCCGCTTTTGTCCTTAAGGTAAAAGTCAAAGCGGGAGCTTTGAAAGGTTTTTTCAGCTTTAATTTCCACAAGATCGGCCATATCGGGGAGAATAAGCGATCTGTCCCGGAGGGCTTCCGCAACGAGCTTGTTTGGGGCCTGGCTGTCAACGTTTATTATGGCGCCGGATTTTTCCACGGCAATAAGTGAATACCTTAGCTTACGCCCGCCCATTGCCCCCGAAAAGTCCTGAAGATATACGGTGGCGCCGGGAATTAAAAGTTCCTTACATCTGCCCGTATTTTTGACGTGAGCAGTTACAGCCTCGCCATCAACCGCCACCATTGCAACAAAACGATTGGGCCTTTCTATAAAAACGCCTTTTTCTATCCTATCGTACTTCATCACTCACCGTAAACCTTTGTTAAGCTTTTATCGCGCTAAAACATTATATAACAAAATTTGAAAATTGTACAGGAAAAAACTCAGATTTAAAAAAATAAAGAGCTTCAGCCGTAGCTGAAGCTCTTTTAAGCTAAAGGCTTAAAGCCTTATTATCTTTGTTTTTTTCTTGCAGTTGCAACGAATACCATCATAGCACCAACGGTTAACATTACCATGGAGATAACGCCTGTGGTGGAACCGTTACAGCCAACCTTGTTGTACTCGGTTTCGGGATCGAGAACGGGGCCGTCTGCTTCGTCGTTACCGCTATCGTCGGGGTTATAAGTGATGGTGAGTGATGCGCCCTTATAGCCGCAAATCGTACACATATTAACCTTTTTGCCGTATTCGGTAGGAGTTGCTTCCTTAACGACGATCCACTCGAGATTGTGCTTGCCTAATTCAAGCTTGAAGCCGCATTCACATTCGTGCCAGTGGTAATCGTTTTCGATATCGATAAGGTCCCAAGTCCATTCTTCGTGATAAGTACAGTTATGATCCTGACCTAAAACTACCTGGTTTGAAGGTGTTGATTCACCCGTGGTACCTACGCCCTGAGGAGCGGTGTCCTTAAGCGCGAGGAAGCCACCCATATTGATGGTGCCGTCAGCATTTCTGGTAACAGCGGTGAAGGTTAAGCTTTCGAACATAGCTGCAACGAACTGAGCTTCAACGCTGTTTGCGGAAGCGGTGCCGTTCCAGAAGTAGTTGGTTTCGTTGATGAGGTTTTCCTTAACCTGCGTTCCCTTTGGTTTAAGGTTGTCGGCAGTCTGCTGGTAAGCCTTTGCGTCCTTGAAGGATACGTTGCCGCTTGCCTTATAGTCGGTGTTTGCTGCATTGTTGGTGTAGAATGCGAAGTTTGCGCCGCCGTTGTTGTAGGAAATGCAGTTTTCAACGATGGTGTCGGGACCGCTGTTGGAGTCGATACCCTTTGCCCTGTTGTTGAAGGAGATACAGTTTCTGATAATGTGCTTACCGGAGAGTGAGTCACCACCCATCTTGAAGCCGTTACCGTTACCGCCGGAGGCTTCACCGTTTTCGAGATAGCCGTTGCCGTAGGTTACGCAGTTTTTGATAACAACGGTACCGATTGAGCCGGTTTCTACCTTAGCGTATAAATCCCAGCCGTCGTCGGAGTTGTTGTATGCAATACAACCGTCGAAGATATTACCTTCGCCTACCGTCAATTTTGCAGCAAAGCCGTCAGCGTCTTCGTGACCGGCGTCGGCGTTAGCATATGACGTGCAGTTTAAGATAAGGTTGTCGTGTGGCCAATCTGCAAAGAGGTCGGAGCCGTATAAGCGGCTGATCTGGATACCCGTGTTGCCGTTGTGGTGAGCAACGATGTCCTCTAATACGTTGTAGTTGCCTGATACCTGGAAGCCCTTCTGTGCGTTTGCCGTATTGGTTACGTCAAAGCCGTTGAAGTACCAGTAGTTACCGCCGTGAACGATACCTGCTGAAAGTCTGTTAAAGTCAAATACGGGTCTTTCGGTTGCTTCGGGGTCTGCAATCATTCTGATGGGAGCGGCTTCAGTACCGTCCATGCCGCGTTCGATTCTTACAACGCCTTCCATAAGGTATACGTAAGAGCCGTTTTTGTCAGCACAAAGAATGATGGTCTGACCGGGAAGAACGTTCTTGATAGCGGTAGCGATATCGTAAGGATATTCTCTTGTACCGTTACCGGTGTAAGCGCCGTCGGGTGCAACGTAAATGTTAACCCTGTGCTCGCTTGCGTTGTTATAGGTAAGAACTAATCTCTGGGTGGGTGGCGTTAAAGTCTTAAGTTCTGTATACTCGCCTAAATCCTGATCGGGATCGGGTAAGAAGTCAACTTCAACGAGGTTTTCGCCATACTGGCTTAACTTAATAACCTCTTTGATCCTTGTTTTAGCAACTGCCTGGAGATTTTCAATAACGTTTACGCCGTTTAACTTAACGTTGATAACGCCGTTTACGTTGGGGTCTAAAATAAGCTCGTAATCGGAAGAAGTCGTTACGCCTGCTGAAGAAATGCTTGCAACAGGATCAACGTAAGTAATGGGTCTTTCTTCTGCGGGAGCGTCATTTTCGGGTAAAATAGTTTCTAAAACGATATCGGAGAAGGTTGCGCGGGCGTTACGTGCGGCAAAGAAGCCTGCGTAAACGTATTCTTCGTCAACCATTTCAAGTGCCTTTGTATCGTAATATTTGATCCTTTCGATAACGGAGCCGTCCTTAGCGTAGTAAGTTACGAAATAACCGGTATTGTTCTTCTGGATCTCTAAAACGAAGGAGGTTAAGAATTCGCTGTCGGCAAAATCCTGCTCAGTGGTGCTGGTCTTATTGCCTAAGGTGTGGTTACCGATAATGTTGAAGGTACCTGCTTCGAATTCCTTTCTGCCTGCTAAAGTTTCTAAAGCCCTTGTTTCGCTTATGAAATATTTGTTGATAGTTTCGGTATCGTTTGCATTGAATTTGTCAAGGTTTTCCTTGGTGATACCTGTTCTTGCCAATGAGCCCAAGCCGAGCTTCATGGTGTATTTTCTTCCGCCAAGTGAAGAATCGGGATATGCTTCACCGCCCATGTACCAGTATTCAACCTTGGAAGCAAGTGCCATGTAGGAGTTGTTCCATAAAGCACCGCCGTCACCGTTTACGCCAAGACGGTCAGCAGCCATAAGGCCGAAACCTTCCTGACCGTTGGATAAGGTCCAGGAATCAACCGTTACGGTTGCGCGGAGAGTGAAGTTGTACTGAGCTTCAATCGGTGTGTAGTAGAAAGCAACGCCGTCAGTGGAGTTGGGAACGATCTTACCCTTGCCGCCTTCGGAATAAACGGTAACTGAACCGTTTTCGTTCTTGATATAGCCGTTGTGTGAATCGTCGGTTGATGAACCGTATCTGGTGAAGCCCCAAGGTGTTTCAGCTTCCTGGGTAACCTCAACGGTAACGGCTTCTGATTTTTTGGTGTCTGCATAAGCCTCGCGTACGGCTTCAACTGTAATTTCTACAGAAGAACCAACGGTAAGGTTCATACAGGTATACATAAGCTCCGTAGTGTTGCCGACGAGCTTGCCGTCAACGTATACGTTGTAGCTTGATGCTTCGTGAATGGCATCCCAAACGACTACGGCTGAGCCGTTGCCTGCGGAATATGCCCTGCCGATAACGGGGGCTGCCAAGGGGTAAACGAAAGCACATTCTTTATCTTCTGCTGCGTACTTGTCGGCGCAATCTTCACGGACTAATCTTGCCTTGAAGGTATAGGTGCCGGAGGTTGCGGGAGCAAATACAACTGAATGGCCGCTTTCCTTTTCCATAAGTGACTGCTTTTCAGCAACGAGGCCGCCCTTAGCATCGTACATTTCTACAACGAGAGCGTCGCCGCCGTCGTCACCTACAACACCGTCAGCAACAACGGTAATTTCGCCGTTGCCGCCGTCGGTTGCGGATACGATTGCGGGTGCCGCAACGCTGGCCCAATCCTTACGGACTTCTTCAACAATACCGCCGATAACGTCGGTAACCTGAACTTTGAATAAATAGTTGCTGCCGTCGGGAACTGCAATGTAGTAGTCGCCTGCGGTTGCAAGATCAAACTCGTTAATGTAAAGCGCGTTCTTTACAGAATCGCTACCTGCGGCCGCTACCTGTGTAAAGGCAGAGTCCCAAATGGCCAACTGGCGCTTATCGCCACCTGATACCCACCAGATCTTAACGGTTGCAACGCCTTTGGTTTCAAACTTAACGAGGTTCTTTAAAGTGCCGCTTGCAGAGGACGTTCCACCGAAGTTAATACGCTGTGTAGCATAATAACCGTCGTCAAAGGTCTTCGTGCTGGCATCGACCTTCATCTTTGCGCTGGCAAAAACCGTAAAGTAGTTGTCCGTGCCTGCAACGATAACGTCGCCGTCTGCCTTTGTGCCAGCCGCAAATGCCTCAACGTCAGCAGTGGCGTCTAAAATGCTTTCAATAATAACAGGCTGAACAACGCCTACCTCTGCTTTGAATAAATAGTTGCTGCCGTCGGGAACTGCAATGTAGTAGTCGCCTGCGGTTGCAAGCTCAAACTCGTTAATGTAAAGCGCGTTCTTTACAGAATCGCTACCCGCGGCCGCTACCTGTGTAAAGGCAGAGTCCCAAATGGCCATCTGGCGCTTATCGCCACCTGATACCCACCAGATCTTAACGGTGGATGCACCTGTCGTTGAGAACTTAACAAGGTTCTTTAAGGGGCCGTCTGCAGAGGACGTTCCACCGAAGTTAATACGCTGTGTAGCATAATAACCGTCGTCAAAGGTCTTAGTGCTGGCATCGACCTTGGTCTTTGCGCTGGCAAAAATGGTAAAGTAGTTGTCAGTGCCTGCAACGATAACGTCGCCGTCTGCCTTTGTGCCAGCCGCAAATGCCTCAACGTCAGCAGTGGCGTCAAGAGTGTATGTAATTACGTCTGCCTTGCTTTCAACTCTTGACGGCGTAGGAATAAACGCAACCGCCATAAGTAAAACAAGGGCAGCAATTACAACTTTGTAGATGAAATTTACTTTTTTCATAAAAGCTATATCTTCCTCCCAATAATTTTTCACTTTTGTGGACAACTGTGGTCCGGTTAATGGTTACAACTGAAAAGCACGCAAAAATACGTCCTTTTACAGACAAAGTAATTTTATCACACCAAAAAGCATATTTCAACAGTTTGAAAAAAACACATCCGTTTTGTGATGCTATTGAGCCGTTTTATTAATATATTTATATTAATAGAATTAAACGCACGCCGGCGCGTGTGACAAAATTCTTAATTTGGGTTGACAAACACCATTTTAATGCAGGTAAAAAGCAAGGCATCATTGTCCCGTTCATATTAAGGGAAGCCCCATCGCCTATCGTTTGCCGATCAATGAATTTAAACAAGTAAAAATTGCTCCGCAAAAGCCGCGAAGCAATTTTTATACGAAATTTTAATAAAATGTTTTTTGTTTGTTTCAGCAGGAAATTATACCTGCTTAAATTAGCAAATGTATTCGTCCTTGGGCTGAGGCGCTGCTTCCATTTCAGCCTTTTTAGCCTCGTAGCCAACCCTGCCGAACATGGCGTAGGTTGCGTTTTTACCCTCTTCAACGCCGGGCTGATTGTAAGTGTCAATACCGAACATTTCACCCGTATAGGCGGTTGCAAGCTCAAGCATATACATAAGCTCGCCCAAAGTAAATTCGTTTACCTCAGGAAGGTAAATGGTGTTGTTTAACCTGTTCTTTTTGTTGAGTGCGTAAGCCGTTGCCTTCATTTCGGTGGTGATAAGCTCACTCATGGTATGGCCGCAAAGGAAGTTTACGTTGGGGAAGGCTTCGCATCCGTTGGGGATTGTTACCTCACTACGGTAATTGTCAACTGCAACGAAGGTAACAACCTTATCAAAGGGACCTTCGGTATAAAGCTGAACCTGGCTGTGCTGATCGGTTACGCCGAGTGATTTAACGGGGGTCTGGCCCGTAAAGCCGGGGGTGCCGTCCTTTTTAACTGCCTTGCCCAAGCTTTCTGCCCAAAGCTGACAATACCAGTCGGCCATATAGCGGAGACTGTCTGCATAAGGCATCATTACGGAAACGTTTTTGCCCTTGTTGAAGGCAATATACTGTACGAGGGCAAATGCCATAGCCGGGTTCTTTTTATAATCGGGTCTTGAGCAGATCTTATCCATATAAGCCGCACCCTTGAGCATTTGCTTAACGTCAATGCCTAAAACTGCTGCGGGCAATAAGCCAACGGGGCAAAGCTCTGAGAAGCGACCACCTACCCCATCGGGGATATAGAAGGTCTTTAAGCCCTCTTCACGGGCAATCTTGATAAGGTTTCCGCTGTTAGCGGAGGTCGTTGCGATAAGGTGATCCTTAGCGTTGTCGCCGAATTTTTCCTTTAAAAAGTTCCAGATAATAAGATACTGGGACATGGTTTCGCTGGTGGAGCCGCTTTTGGTGATGACGTTGAACATGGTCTTTTCAGGCTCGATAACGTCAAAAAGGGCGTTCATCCTTTCAGGGTCAACGTTGTCCTCCACGTAAAATTTAGGACCTTTACGCTTTTTATCGGGTAAATCGTTATAATGAAGGTGCTTTAAGGCCTGGAATACTGCAATTGGGCCCAATGCGGAGCCGCCAATACCCAAAACGACGAAATACTTAAAGCTTTTTCTTACGGCCTTTGCGGTTGTGATGATGTCTTCAACAACCTCGGTCTGATTATAAGGAAGCTCTGACCAGCCCATCATATCCTTGCCACGATTGGCCTGTACAGTTGCAAACGCCTGCTTGCAAAGCTCTGCGCTGTTTGCAAGCTCCTTTTTGGAGATGCCTTGCTCCTTGCCGACGAATTCGGTCATCATATTGTTAAAATCAAATCTTAAACGCATGTCCTCGCTTTTTATTCTAGCCATAATATTAAACTAACCTCTCTTAATTAAATTTCTTATATAGTTCAGGGACTCGCCAACCTCGTCCAAGGATGAATAGCTTTCCTTATAGACCTCGATAAGCAGTGGCCCGTCGAATTCTTTTTTATAAAGCTCACCAATAAATCTTTCAAAATCAAAAAGACCCTTACCCGGCAAAAGCACCCTGCCGTCGGCGTCGTAGTCGGAAACGTGTACGGTTTTAAGCCTGTTGCCCATCTCCTTAAGATAGCCGTGATAATCACAGCCGGCTATCCTTGCCTGTTTTACGTCAAGGCAAGCGCATAGATCGGGGGCGTAATCCTTGACCTCGGAAAAATAACCGGAGATAGAATACATTGCCCACTCCACATTTTCAAGGCACAAATTTACGCCGTACTCTTTTGCAAGTGCCGTAAGCTTTTTAAAATAATCACCCGTTTGGGCGTAATTGTTGAATTTTGCGCCGCGCTTCATACGGATCCTGCCGTGCATAGTATAATTTTTGGCGTTAAGGATCTCCGCACATTTTAAAACGTTGTGATAAATGCCGTAGGCGTCGTTATAAGCGCGCTCGTTCGGGGAAAAGAGCTGTGGCTCAAAATGAGTGTTTAACGTGTGAACGGAGTGGACCTCAAGACGGCCAAGGCGGGATTTTAAAAGGTTGGCATAGTCAGGAGTGTACTCGCAAAAGGACTCGAGGAAAATTTCCACAATGCGGGCGTCGATGCCGTCAAGAAGAACAAGTGCGTCCTCGTTGGTAGCCCTTTCGTATAAGGTTGCGGTTGAAACGCCAGCTTTCATAAAATCCCCTTTCAAAAAAAGTCCTTACAAGAATATTAAAATATTTTTTAATATTAGTCAACTATATTTTGGGCTGCCGCAAAAAAGCGGCAGCCCTTAAAGTCAATATTTTGCTTTAATCCTTAATTTTTATCTTATCACCGGGTCGATAAGACCGATGTTTCCGTCGTCTCTCAAATAAAGGACCTTGGTCTTTGCGCTGTCCTTATCGTAAAATACGAAGAAGCTGTGTCCTGTGAGCTCGAATTCCTCAATGGCCTCGTCTAAAGACATGGGGGTAAGCTCAAACTTTTTGGTCTTAACAAGCTTGAAATCATTTTCGTGGGCTTCTTCATAGATCCTTTCCTGCTTGAGTGAGCCTGAACGAAGCTTGGCTTCAAATTTTGACCTGTATTTGTAAATCTGACGCTCGATCTTTGGTAAAACGACGTCAATGGTGTCGTAAAAATTATCGCCCTTTGCTTCAGCCCTCAAGAAGGCGCCTTTATAGTTGATGGATACCTCTATCTTGCTGTCACGTTTTTCAACCTTGAGGTATATGCGGCATTTAGCGTCTTCGTCAAAATATTTATCAAGACGGGAAACCTTTTTTTCGATAACCTCCTGAAGTTGATCTTTTACCTGGTAATTTTTGGCAACAATTTCAATTTTCATAATAATTCTCCTTTAATTTATTGTTTTGGTTGCCGAAACAGACGGGCTAACCGATCATAAAGTCGATCTCGCCGTCGTCGCTTATTGCGGTAACCGTGTTGCCGGCACACACCTCTCGCCTGATAATCAAATTTGATAAAGGCGTTTCCACCAGGTTGCTGATGGTACGCTTGAGCTGGCGCGCGCCGTACTCGGGATTGTATCCCTTTTCCAATAAGAGTTCCTTGGCGGAATCCTCAATCCTTAAAGTAACGTGCATGCTTTGCATACGCTTCTTTAAGCCTTCACACTGTATGTCGATAATTTTTCCGCATTCCTCTCTGGATAATTTACGGAATACTACAATGTCGTCGACACGGTTTAAAAATTCCGGCTTGAACTTCTTTTTTAAAGCGGTCATAATGCGGGCCTTCATGTCGTCTGCGACAGCCACATCATCACCGAAACCTATTTTATTTACTACTTCGACCTCCGCCGCCCCCTCGTTGGACGTCATAATAATTATGGTGTTTTTAAAATCAACCGTTCTGCCCTTGTTGTCGGTAAGCCTGCCGTCGTCAAGGATCTGAAGCATTATATTGAATACGTCGGGGCTGGCCTTTTCGATCTCGTCAAACAGCACGACAGAATAAGGCTTTCTTCTTACCTTTTCGGTAAGTTGCCCCTCCTCGTCGTAGCCTACGTATCCCGGGGGGGCGCCAATAAGCTTGGATACGCTTGCCCTTTCCATATATTCGCTCATATCAATGCGAATAATCATATTTTCGTCACCGAACATGGCTTCTGCCAAAGCCTTGGAAAGCTCCGTCTTTCCAACGCCGGTGGGACCCACGAAGATAAAGGAGCCGATGGGCTTTGATGGGTCCTTGATACAGGTGACGGCACGGCGCATTGCGGTGGAAACGGCGTTGATTGCAGTCTCCTGTCCGATAACGCGCTTGCCTAATATTTCTTCAAGATGAAGAAGTTTCTGACTTTCGCCCTCTGTTAGTTTTGCAACGGGGATGCCCGTCATCTCACTTATTACCTTGGCAACACTGTCCTCGTCAATGAAGGGCTTGGAGTGGCTTCTTCTCTTTTCCTCCGATTTATAAAGATCCTCCAGCTCGCCGGAGAGAACGTTAATCTTTTCGTCAACGTCGCGGACGTCGTCCCCTGATGACAGGATGTATTCCTTATCAAGCTTAAGCTGGTTTAAAAGCCTTTCCTTTTCAAAAAGGGTGCTTGGCGGGGTGTCTGCCAAAAGCCTTTCCTTTGCGGCGGCCTCGTCAATAAGATCGATTGCCTTATCCGGTAAAAATCTGTCGGTGATGTAACGCTCCGACAAATATACGGCGGCTTTTATCGCCGAATCCGTAATTTCAAGGCCGTGATGGGCTTCAAAATTATCCCTGAGGCCCTTTAAAATGCTTATACAGTCGTCAGGTCTTGGCGGGTCAAGCTGAATGACCTGGAAACGCCTTTCCAATGCGGCGTCCTTTTCAAAATGCTTGCGGTATTCGCTGATAGTGGTTGCGCCGATAACCTGGATCTCTCCACGGGCAAGGCTGGGCTTTAATATATCCCCTGCACCAACGGAATCGCCGTTGTATACTATGGTATGAATTTCGTCAACGAAAAGAATAATATCGCCCCTTTCTTTGACGTAGTTTATGGCAGCCTTGAATCTTTCCTCAAACTCGCCTTTATACTTTGCACCGGCCATTATGCCCGTCATATCAAGGGTAAAGACCGTTTTGTTGCGAAGGCTGATGGGAACGTCACCGCCGGCTATTTTTTGAGCTAAGCCCTCGATAACGGCGCTTTTGCCGACGCCGGGCTCCCCGATAAGGAGTGGATTTCTTTTAGAGCGTCTTGAAAGGGTCTGGATAACCCTGTCGATCTCCCTGTCGCGACCGATGACCGGGTCAAGCTGGTTAAGTCTTGCCTTTTTAGTAAGATCTTCACCGAAGCGGAAAAGAACCTCGTCCTCCTCTTGTGCGGCCGCTGTATGGACGTTTTTGGACGCTGCAGGCTTATACTGAGCGGGTGAAGACGTAAAGGATGGACTTCCGCCGCCCAAAGAGGATCTTGGGGGGGGCACGTTTGTTGCCGTCATATTGGATAGATCTGACACCATAGTGTCAGCTTCCCTTAAAAGGCCCTTGAAATCAACGCAAACGGCCTTTACAATGTCTGTTGCTACACATTCAGTATGTAAAATGGCGTACAGCAAATGCTCGGGCGCAACAAATTTACAGCCCGATTCTATGGCGACCTGCTCCGAATAGTTTACCATGTTTTTAGCACGGGGAGTAAAGCCTTCCTTAGTGTAATTGACGTCGATATTGTCAGAAAGACGTTTGTAGTAGGACACGGGGGTTATACCGTAAGCCTTAAGGGTTTGGGAGCAGTTTGAATTCGCTGACAGAATTGCCGCAAGCAAAAATTCCGAAGCGATATATTTGACGCCGTACTTTGCGGCAATATCCTTGGCATCGGTCATAACCTTGACGTATGCAGTTGTGGTCCTTGAATTGTTTGCTGAATAATTTTCCATTTTTAGCCTGTAATTAACGTTAAGCCTCTGTTACCGCCATTGATCTTAAGGCGGCCTTAACGTAGGAAGCGCGTTTTTCATCCTCCCCATCGCCCGACACGCCGCCGCTGTTAAGCAAAAGGGTGGTGCTTCTCGCGGTGACGGCAAGGTCGTCTATCTGAGAGGAATTGTTACATATGATTATCCCAAGGGATATGCCCAGCTTGACCTTGGAAATAAGCTCACAAAACTCACCGTAAGGGAGTATTACGCTGTGGGTAAGGATACCAAGGGCACGAAGGCAATCATCCCGTGTGCGGGATTTCTGCAGGTTGTAGTTGTATATGCGAAGCTCGTTTTCCTCATCACAGACGGAGAGGGCGAACTTTTTAACGTTGTCGATAATCTTTTTCGGATCGCCGATGGTGACAGCGTTGCTTATCTGGTAATAATAGCATTCGGCATAACTGCCCTCGCCGAGGGCGCCGCGTATAGTGATCCCCTCGTTGGCGGCAAGCTCACTTATCCTGCCGATGCGACCGCCGTAGGTAAGGCTTGGTAAAAACACCATAAGGGAAGCGCGCATACCCGTGCCAAGATTTGTTGGACAAGCCGTATAGTAAAAGCCGTTTTTTGCGGCGAAGCGGCAATTTGCCCCAAGGATCCTGTCAAGGGAGGATATTCTTGCAAGACAGCCCTCAAAATCCAGCCCCTTTACCATGCATTGCTCACGGACGTGATCTTCCTCATTGATCATAACGGACAGCAAGCCGTCCTTTGACATTGCCACGGCGCCGTAGGGTGACGATGAAAGGTTTCTCGAAATGACGTACCGCTCAACCAAAGAAGCCTTTTCGCTTTCGGTCAAAGCGTTCATAAAATGGTAATCAAAGCCACCGAGCCTTTTGAGTACGGATATGCATTTTTCAACGATCTCGCCTTCCACGGGGGTGCCGCGGATCATGGACGGGAAGTTGTAATCCGAAAGGTTGCGGGCAAGGCGGATACGGGTGGATATTACTACGTCGTTATTCATCAGCCCTCACCCCTTCTCTGAAGAACCTCTATAAGGGGCTTTAATTCTTCCTGAAAATCAACGTAGCAATGGGGACAGCCCACTAAAAGGGTGTTCATTATCTCCCCCAAGGTCCTGCCGCAACGGCGGCAAGCACGGGTGTCCTGCTGAAAAAAGGTTTTATAAAACCCGTTGGCGTCTAAAAGATAAGCAGCGTCAACACAGGCCGGGCACACGTGCCCCTCAGTACGGATGTTACCGAATACGCGGACGACAGATTCAGTTGCTTCTCTTTTATGGCAAACGGGACAAATCATCAATATACCTACTAATAAATGATACCTTTTCAAATATATTATAACATCAAATTTTAAAAAGTAAATACCCTTTTGAAAATTTTTAGGGTCATTTTGAAATATTTTATCCCCTTTTTTGCCTTTTTGGTAAAATAAAAACCCACCGCGAAGCGTGTATTTCATAGGAATTTTGAAAAACAAATTAAAATCAATAGGAATACACTATTTCGGGTGAATCAAAGAAAATTAGAACTTAGACGTAAAAATCTAAGTTCTTTTTCTTTTGTAAAAAATCTATATCATTTTAATGATAATTTTTGTTTTTTGAGGCATAATATATTGACAAGATAACATTTTAATGATATAATATTGACAAGGATGGTGAAGTATTATGATTATTTATCACGGTTCAAAAGATATTATTAAAAAACCTGAATTTGGTAAAGGTAATAAAAAGAATGATTATGGGTTAGGCTTTTACTGTACTGAAAACGTTGAGCTTGCAAAAGAATGGGCTTGTTCTAACAATGAAACAAACGGATATGCTAATCAGTATGAAATTGATTTAAGCGATTACAAAGTTTTAGATTTAAGAGAAGAAAAATACTCTATCCTTAATTGGATGGCGCTTTTATTGAAGTTTAGAACATTTGACGTTAATACCCCTATTTCTGTACAAGCAAAAGAATATATATTAGAGAATTTTTACGTTGACGTGGAAGAATACGACGTAATTATAGGTTATCGCGCAGATGACTCTTATTTTAGCTTTGCTAAGGATTTTATTAACAATACCATTTCCGTAGAACAACTTGCTGAAGCTATGCGTCTTGGTGAATTGGGTATTCAAATCGTATTAAAGTCTAAAAAAGCGTTTGATACGGTAAAATATATAAGTTACGAATTAGCCGAATGTAAGGAATATTACGTAAAACGTGTTAGCCGTGATAAGAAAGCAAGAGAAACTTATTTAAGCGGTCATAGACAAAACTTGGTATCGGACGGCTTATTTGTAATGGACATTATTAGAAAGGGGCTTAAAAATGTCGATAAAATCTTATGACGTTAGATATTTAGATAGCGTTGCTACGAATATCGGTACAATGTTTGAATACGCAGTAGCTTGTGGCTATGAGCCAAAAGTATATTGGAATATGTTTGCTTCTTCCGAAGTAGCAAAACAAATAGAAAAAGGCAATCCAAGATTTTTAGTTGGGTATTCTGCAATAGATTTATTAGACCACGTTGTAAATACTACTGCATCAAATGGTAGATTGCTTGCACCTAAACCGTTTTTTAGCCGTTCCGAATTTTATTGGGCAGGCTGGGCGTTAGCGCAATATCAAAACTATAAAGCAACGTCTTTCTTTAATATAAGTAAAGCATTCCCTATTGAAAAGGTTTTAGCGTTATACGACACACTTCACGAAGCTGATATAACAAAGTTCTTTTCTGTTGCCGACGAATATATTGATGCTCACAAAAAAGAAACAAATCTTAAAAGAATCCGCACCGCAGCAGGATTATCCCAAAAACAACTTGCTGAAAAGGCAGAAGTATCAATTCGTAATATACAAATGTACGAACAACGTCATAACGATATAAACAAAGCACAAGCAGATATACTATTTAGGTTGTCTAAAATACTCGGTTGCAAAATCGAAGATTTATTCGAAGAATAAAAACTTATAGCATATAACAAAGAAAAAATAATATGGATATTTTCAACAATGAAAAATTAATAAAAGCAATGGCTTTTGAAAAAGCTGTTATAGAGGTGCTAAAAAAAGATAATCCCCAATTAAAAGAGAATTATAGTTCTTTCGAAAAATTTGATGGCAAAACACGTCTCTATCACCAATATGATGCCGTTATATTTAACACACTCAAGCTAGATTGCTTTAACATGGATAATATTTACGCAGAGAGAATTGCTATCGAAATAAAAGCTGGGTCAACACCAAGAGAGATTTTACGTCGTTTTGTTATTCGTGAAGAAGATAATTTTGATGCTATAGTTTTTATTCTTGCAAGCAAAAGACAAAGTATAATAAAAGAAACGATAAGTAGTCAAAAATGTAGAATTTATTTTATTTTTAAAGAAGACCTTGTAAATAACAATGACATAAAAGGCGTTTTAAACAATTTTGATAGATACATTACAAGAGAAAAAAATATTGTAATAGAAGATAATTATCCACTTTTGCAGAAGACTACAAGCAATTTATCATTTGCAATGGGTGCAGGATGCTCCAAAAATTCACATATTAGCGATTGGAATACTCTCAGTGAAGCACTTGGATATGAACTGCTGTATTCTATAATGGATACAAAGGAATCAAAATATAAAACAAAAATTATTACTGATACGTTAAACACTAGCATTTTTTCATGTTTTGATAAGAATTCAGCTTTAGATGCAATATATAATAGTTTTACGAAACTTTCTTCGACAGGGCAACAAGATTATTGGCTGTCAATAAAAAGAGTTCTCTATATGAATTATGATAGCCCAAAAGATGCTAAGCAACCATTAATTGATGCGATTGTTTCATGTATAAAAAGAAAAAATATAGACGCTGTGATAAATTACAATTTTGATTCAGTTGTTGAACAAAACATAGATCCCAAATATAAATCTACTAATCATGAAGTACAAAGCAGCGTTACTTCAATGATTGGTTGTAATATATATCACGTGCATGGATACATCCCATTTGATTATGATGGTAAAGTAGATGTGGCGAATTTTATTTTTACAGATAAAGAATATTATGACAATATGTCTAACCCTATCTCATTTTCAAACACAACACAATCAACAATATTAAATACTAAAAATGTGATTTTCGTTGGAGTTTCTTTCACTGATTCAAACATGAAAGAAATTTTAAGAAAAAGAGTTTCTACTGGATTTTCAAACATTATTTTTGCTTTTTTAAAGTTGCCCAATTTTGATTTTGAAGGCATTAATAAGAAATTAATGGAAAATAAATATAAATTAATCCAACAGTGCTACTTTGATTCGCTAGGAGTGAAAATATTGTGGGTTGATAATTTTGACGAAATTCCTAAACAAATTAATTCGATATAGTTTTATGTTCATCTAGTTGTTTTTATAGTTGAATTAGAAAGAAAATAATTAAATATGCGGAAATTGTCATATTTAGTGTGGTTAGTTGTAGCGGTTGTAACTCTTGTTGGTTTAGTGAATAAACTTTATCATAATTAACAATATAGGGATATACAATGGATATTTTTAATAAAGAAGAACAAATTGAATATCGTAAATTATTACACTCCACAGGATGGAATATTATAGACAAGGCTCAAGGTTTTCTAAGTCACTATACATCCCCAGCTTCCGTATATAGTATATTATCAGAACAAAAACTATGGTTTACTGATTGTAGATACTTAAACGATTTGTCTGAAGGATATTTTGTATGGGACATAGTAGACACTATTCTTAAGGAGAATGATTATAAGAAGAACTTTATAAATTCTATTATTAAAGCAAGAACAAGCCAAGAAATCCCTATCAATGAACAAGAAAGTGTTTGTTGTGACAAATTTGTATATTATGTGTGTAGCTTTTCTGAAAATGATGATAGTTTATCTCTTTGGAACTATTATGCAAAAACCCCTGAATCCGCAGGCTACAATTTAGTATTCAACAAAAAGAGTTTGATTGATTCGATAATCGGCAAAAATTCTTTTGAAAAGTATGATTATTCTTTAATTAGAGTAATATATAAAAAAGATAAACAAATGAAATGTCTTGAGCCTATTATAGATTTTTTTTATGGAATATGGTTAAATTGCAAATCCAAAAAAAGAGCATTTTTAATTGCAGAGATGTATCATTTGCTCCAACTTGTGGCATTGGGCTTTAAAAATGAAGCTTATGAAGATGAAAAAGAAGTAAGGCTAATATTACATTTAACTGAGGTTGATAATCATATACGTTGCAACAATGCTAACATTTTAAGAATAAGGGTAAAAGGGAATTATTTTATTCCATATTTGAGCTTGTCTATAGATAGGAATGCTTTAGACAAGATAGTTGCATCTCCATACATAAAAGATAAGACGGCATTGGATTCCTTGAAACTTTTAACTCAAAAATTAGAATTGCAAAATCGAAACGTTGTTTCATCGGAAATTCCTGCACGTTTTTAACAAAAATAAGACTTTCACTAAAGTAGGCAGATGTCCAAGAAATTGGGCGTTTGCCTATTGACTTTTTACGACTAAATATTATTTCCTATTTAGGCGAGTAGAAATTGTTCTGCTTGCCTTTTTTGTACCCAAAAAGAAAAATTTTTTTCGTTTAGACCGCCACGTTTTGTCCCAAAATCGCCCTTTTGAGTGAGGAACAAAAATTTTTACACTAAAAATGAAGATTTTGACTCCATAAACGTCAAAAAATAGCCTTTTTATATGAAGAGAAAAAAATTTTTAAGAAATTTTGAATTTTGCCTTTACTTTTTGCTCTAAAAAGCCCTTTTAAGAAGCTTTATTGATAAGGTTGTCGTACACCAAGCGGAAAAGACGGATGGCAAAAGAAAACAAGTAGTAGAAATATTCTACAACGGAGTGGGAGCAATCCCGCAAAGCTCTTGAACGAAAAAGGAAGTGGCACGGCTTTGTGCCGTACCACTTCCCATAAGAGAAAAATCTCTATTGAACACACCGCGAGGGTGGGCTTAGGTTTTTTTGAAAATTAATCCTTGATAAGGTCCTTAAGGTATTCCTTAAAGTCAGCCGCAAGCTTCCTGTCGCGAAGGGCGAATTCCACGTTGGCCTTTAAAAAGCCAAGGCGGTCACCCATATCGTAACGGATGCCTTCAAACTCGTAAGCGTAAGCGCCGTTTTGCCTTGCGTCAATATCAAGGGCGTCGGTAAACTGGTACTCTCCGCCATAGCCGGGCTTTAAGTTGCGCATAACGTCAACCATTGTGGGGGCACAAACGTAGCGGCCAAGGGGGGATATATCGCTCTTGACAAGCGCTAAGGGGGGCTTTTCAGTAATGCAAGTGACTGTGTACTCCCTGCCGTCGCGGGCGGAATATTCCACCGAGGCGTATTTGGGGACCTCCTCATGAGGAACTGTCTTTACGCCGATAACGGTTTTTTGAGTCTTTTCGTAAAGGTCGATAAGCTGTTTTAAAACGGGCCTTTCTTCGTTATACATAACGTCGTCACCGAACATTACGGCAAAGGGCCTGCCGTCAATGAATTCTTCAGCGGCCATAATGGCGTCGGCTGTGCCGCGCTGCTCCTTTTGAACGACGAAGTGAACCTTTGCTAAATTTTCGGGAACCTTGATGGCCTTTAAAAACTCCTCCTTGCCGGGCTTTGACAAAACTGCCTCAAGCTGCGGGAAGGGCTTGAAATGGTCTTCGATAATTTCCTTTTTGTGACCTACGACGAAAACTATTTCTTCAATACCGCTTTTGGCGGCTTCCTCGGCGATGACCTCGATAGCGGGGCGATTAACGATGGGAAGCATCGGCTTTGGGACGGCCTTTGTGTAAGGTAAAAATCTTGTGCCGTAGCCCGCAACGGGGATAACGGCAAGCTTAACTTTTTCCATATATATCCTCTGATAAAATTGATGATTGATCCTGAAATTATTTGGTGCCGAAAATTCTGTCGCCGGCGTCGCCGAGACCGGGCACGATATAAGCGTGCTCGTTAAGACGCTCGTCTAAGGAAGCGACGAAAATATCAACGTCAGGGTGAGCCTCCTGCATGGCCTTTACACCCTCGGGTGCGGCGATAAGGCACATAAGCTTAATATCCTTGCATCCCCTGTCCTTTAAGAACTGAACTGCGGCTGCGGCGCTTCCGCCCGTTGCAAGCATGGGGTCAACGACGATAAGCTGTCTTTCGGTTGCGTCCTGAGGAAGCTTGCAGTAGTATTCTACAGGCATATGAGTTTCCGGATCACGGTATAAACCGATGTGGCCGACCTTTGCGTTGGGAACGAGGGTCAAAATGCCGTTTACCATACCAAGGCCTGCCCTTAAAATGGGGATAACGCCGATTGCCCTGCCGGCGAGCTCGTAACCGGTGGTCTTGCAAACGGGGGTTTGAATCTCAACGGGGTCGAGGGGCAGATCGCGGGTTACCTCATAGCCCATAAGTAAAGAAATTTCCTCTAACAGTATACGGAAATCTCTGGTGCTGGTGTCAGTCTTTCTCATAAGACTGAGCTTGTGGGCGATAAGCGGATGGTTTACGATTGTTAATTTGCTCATGTTATCCTATCTCCATATTTTATCTAAAATTTTTCTTGATGTTTAGGCGCAAAAAGCGCAAAATTACCCTTCTTAAGGGTAAAAACTTCAGTTTAAAGACGAAGGGTCGTTGCCGTCCTCGATTTGGGAAAGCTTTTGAACCCTGCGGGTGTGGTTGCCGCCAAGATGTGGCGTGGTAAGAAAAATATCAATGAAATTTTTCATATCGGCAAGAGAGGTAGTCCTTGCGCCCAAGGCAAGCATATTGCAGTCGTTGTGGCTACGGGACATCCGGCATACGTATGCACTTTCGCAGCGGGCACAGCGTATCCCCTTGACCTTGTTGGCGGCAATGGATATACCAAGACCCGTGCCGCATATTAAAATACCAAGGGCGCAATCCCCTGCGGCCACGGCCTTTGCGGCCTTATAGGCGTAATCGGGATAGTCGCAGGATTGGTCGCTGAAGGCGCCAAAGTCCACGACCTCATGCCCGAGGGATCTGAGATAGCTGACGATATCTGCCTTAACGGCATAGCCGGCGTGATCACATCCAAAAGAAATTTTCATTTTAAAACCTCTTTCAACATTGACAATATTATTTCGCAGGCGGCAACGAGCTTTTTACAGCAATCGTTGTAAGCAGACTGGTCGCGACCGTATGGGTCGGCGACATCGCCAAGGCCTGTAAGCTGGTTGATTGAGTAAACATTTTTATACCCTGCCGAAACAAGCTCCTTCATCTTGGCGTCGGTCATTGCGACGATGGCGTCAAAGCCCTTTGCCTTGTCGACAGTGAGCTGCTTGGGGGTAAATTTGCCCGACTTAAAGCCAAAGGACAAAAGAGCGAGCTTTGCCTTTGGGTTGAGGTCGGCCTCGGTAACGGAGGTGCCGTAAGAGGTTATCCGCACCGAAAGGTCGGGATATTTGCCGACCATTGCTTTTAAAATGTACTGCGCCATGGGGCTGCGACAGGTATTGCCCGTGCAGACGAAGGCAAGAACGGGTTTTTTCTTCATAAAAATACGCTCGGGATCACCCGAAAGCCTTTAAAAAGCGGTTTTCCACACTTAAGGTGACCTCGTCGGAAATCGGAAACTTCAAGCCGATCAAAAGGTCGTATTCCTCTGCAACGTGGAGGCCAAAATAAAGTCTTGAGGCCATTTCGTTGCCCGTGGAGCCAAGGGAGTAGACGTTTAAGCCGTCAAAGTGGGCGGCGTCGACCTCCCGACACATAATAAGAACTTTAAGTCCGTCGTTTTGGCTTTTTTTGTAAAGGTTTTTAACGCCGTCAAAATCCGCACACTCGAAAAGCGCCGTTTTTGTCTTTGGACAGTAATGCCTGTACTTGGTACCGGGCGAGCGCTTGTTTAAATCTGAGGAGGATTGGGCGTATTCACACCGGCCGACGACGGCTTTGACCATTTCGGCGGTGATAAGGCCTTTGCGCAGAATAACGGGACAGTCGCCCGTGACGTCCATAACGGTGGATTCTATACCCCCCTCGCACCGACCGCCGTCCAAAATCATGGAGATGGTATCGCCGAAATCGCCGTAAACGTGATCTGCGGTAACCGGGCTTGTGTGCTTTGAAACGTTTGCCGACGGAGCGGCAATGGGAATATCAAGATATTTTAAAAACCTTTGCGCCCCCTCGCTTTTAGGAACGCGTATTGCCAACGTATCAAGACCGCCGCTGACAAGGTCGCTTACCTTATCCCTGCTTTTGTAAACAAGGGTAAGCGGTCCCGGCAAAAAGGCATCGCGAAGCTTTTTGACGTAAGCCTTATCGTCGTACACAAGGGTGGAAATATCATAATCCTTGTGGACGTGAACGATCAAAGGATTGTCCTGAGGCCGACCCTTTGCGGCGTAACAATTTTTGATCGCCTGAGATGAAAGGGCGTTGGCACCAAGGCCGTAAACGGTCTCGGTAGGAAAGGCCACAAGGCCGTCGTTTAAAATATAATTTTTCGCAATTTCCAAGGTTTTATCGGTGATTTTAAAAATTTTTACGTCTGACGGATTATCCGAAAATCCCATCGTCATCACCTTCGGCAGGAATATTTTGTTCAAGACTTTGAAGGTCCTCTTCAGTATAGGGCTGGGGGCCTTGATCGACGTCGTCGTCACGTCTTCTGCCTGACCAATCAGGCGGTGGGGTCGGCCCGTCAAACTTGGCGGGGTTGACAAATTTGCAGTAATCGCCCTTGAATGTGAGCTCGAAATTATCGCAGACACCGTTACGGTTTTTGGCGATAATGACCTCGGTTAAGGCACCGTTGGATCTTTCACCCGTTTCGGAATCAGGCTTGTGAAGGAACATTACAAGGTCGGCGTCCTGCTCGATAGCGCCCGATTCACGAAGGTCTGATAAGACGGGTCTACCACCCTTTCTTGAGGTAACCTGACGGGAAAGCTGGGAAAGCGCAAGAACGGGGCAATCAAGCTCCTTAGCGATCATCTTGAGGTTGCGGGAGATATCGGTAACCTCCTGCTGACGGCTTTCAACGTTGCGCTTTGCCGTCTGCATAAGCTGGATATGGTCGACCACGATAAGGTCAAGGCCACCCTGCCTCATCTTTAAACGCCTTGCCTTGGATAAAATATCCTGTGGGGTGACGTTGGAGCTTTCGTCAACGAATATCTTAGCTTTGTTGAGAAGCTTTTTAGCTTGCCAAAGCTTTTGGAATCCCCTTTCGTCATAATCGGCAAGCTTACCCTTTAAGGCGTCGTCCATCTTGACCTCGCCTACGGAGCAAAGCATTCTCTGAGCCAGCTCCTCCTTGGTCATTTCCAGGGCAAAAACGGCGCAGACGCTGTCGTTTTTAAGGGCGACGTTCTCTACGATGTTCATGGCAAAGGTCGTCTTACCGACGGAAGGACGGGCCGCAAGGATAATAAGGTTACCCTTGTGGAAGCCATTGGTCATGTAGTCAAGGCGGGTAAAGCCCGTCTTAAGACCTGTGGCGTAGTTTTTATCCCGCTGTAAATGCTCAAATTTGTCGATAACCGGATCAAAGTACAAGCCAATCTTTTCAAGATTGTGCCTTTCGTCAGTTTCGGCAATGTCAAAAATAAGCTTTTCCGCATAGGATAAGGAGCTGTCGCTGTCCGTGCTTTTAGTCGCGTCCTCTATTATGAGGTTGGAGCTTGTTATAAGGCGCCTTAAAACGCCGTCACGCTTTACGATGGCAAGGTACTGCTTATAGTTGGCTGCCGATGGGATGACCCTGGTGAGCTCCGTTATGTAAGCGACACCGCCGACCTTTTCAAGCTTGCCGTTTTTTTGCAAAAGATCGGCAAGGGTAACAAGGTCAACGGGCTTGTTTTGTAAAGTTATTTCGTGCATGTGGGAAAAGATCGTCTTGTGAGAATCCACAAGAAAATCATCTTCCTTTAAGCCCGCGATAATATCCATCTGAACGACCTGGTCCAGAAGTATGCAGGCAAGAACGGATTGCTCCGCCTCTAAATTGTAAGGCATATTGTTAGCCATAATAACACCTTTATAAAGAATTTACGTTAAATTTTAATTGAGTCAAACTGATTGAGAGCGTCCTCGAAGGACTTCATTGCGCTGTTGAAGGCGTCCTTTTTGGTAAGGTCGACGCCGGCGATCTTTAAAAGCTCCACAGGGCTGTCGCTGCCGCCGGAGGATAAGAACTTTTTGTAGGCGTCAACGGCGGGCTTGCCCTCTGACAAGATCCTTTCGGCAATGGAAATGGCGCTTATGATGCCCGTTGCGTATTTGTATACGTAGAAGGCTGAATAGAAGTGAGGTATCCTTGACCACTCCCAGGAAATTTCCTTATCGGAGATGACGCCCTTGCCGTAATATTTTTTGTTAAGCTTTAAATATTCGCTGCATAAAAAGTCCTTGGTTAAGGGTGTGCCCTTTTCTGCCGCGCTGTGGGTAAGATACTCAAATTCGGCAAACATGGTCTGGCGGAACAAGGTGCCCTTGATCATGTCGGTATAGTAGGAAAGCAGATACTTTTTGAGCTTTAAGTCGTCGGTATTGGCGAGAAGATGCTTTAATAAAAGAACCTCGTTGACCGTGCTTGCTACCTCCGCAACGAAAATCGTGTAGTCAGCCTTGTTTTTGGGTTGAGATTTGTTGGCGTAATAGGTGTGCATAGCATGACCCAGCTCGTGAGCGACCGTAAACACGTCGCTGGTGGTCTGTTGGTAATTTAAAAGCACGTAAGGATGCTTGAAGGCGTAAACGCCGTTGGAGTATGCGCCGCTACGCTTACCCGGGGTTTCCTCAACGTCGATCCAGCCGTTGTCGTGGGCTTCCTGTAAAAGGGCCTGATAGTCCTCGCCCAAGGGCGCCAAGCCCGTTTTGACAAGCTTGAAGGCGTCTTCATAATCAAGCTTTATTTCAGCGTTTTCAACGATGGGCACGTAGATGTCGTACATGTGCATCTTGTCAAGGCCTAAAGCTTCCTTCTTCTGATAGGTATAGCGGTGAAGAAGGGGTAAATTTTCGTGAACGCAATCGAGAAGGTTTTTATAAACGCCTTCCTCTACGTCCTCACCTGCCAAGGCCTTCTCAAGGCAGGAGCTATAGTTTTTGGCACGGGCAAGGAAAACGTCCTTGTTGACGTTGCCAACGTAAGCGGCCGTAATGGTGTTAAGGAGTCCACCGTAGGCTGCGTAATATTTTTTGAAGGCTTTTTTTCTGTCCTCGCGGTTGGCAGACTGAAGAAGCAGACTGTAAACACCGTGAGTGACCTTTACCTTGCCCATATCGGTCTTGACCGTGGGGAAAGGAAGGTCTGCGTTGTCAATCATGCCGAAAACGTCGTGATAGCCGCCAAATACCTGCCCGCCCATAGCGAGAAGCCTTTCCGACTCCTCTGACAGGACGTGGGGCTTTTTGGCGATGATCTTTCTTATGTCATAGCTGTAATCTGACAGGCTTTCATCCTTTTCATAGGCCTTAAGAAGGTCTAAAGGAAGGCTTGTAAGCTCAGGCACGATAAATGCCGATTGGGAGGACATGGAAACGAAAAGCATTTCGGCCCTTGATAAAAGACCTGTATAGGTGCTGTCCCTGGTGTCCTCGTGATGCTTCATGGAGGCGTAAACGTAAAGCTTTTCCAGAACGAGGCTTACGTTGTCAAGGTATTCAAGACAAGCCTTGACGCCCGCCGCCGTACCTAAGGAGCCCTTGAATTTTGAAAAGTCAAGATGGGCTTCCACCCACTTGTAATCACTTTCCCAAAGGGCTAAATTTTCGTATATATGCCCCGTGTTCCATTTGCGGTTTTCGGGGACTTCCTTTCTTGAATTTGCCATAATAGTCTTCCTTAAAAACAGTTTTTATTATTCGGCGATAAAGAGTACGCCAATGGTGTTTCTGCCGCAGTGGGATGAAACGGTTGGGCCTGCCGTGGTGAATAGAATTTCTTCAAAATCGAAAAGCTCTAAAACCTTTGCTTTTACGGCTTCAACGATATCGTCGCCGGCGGCGCAATGGGTAATGAAAACCCTTCTCTTTTCGTAATCGGTGTATTCCTGGGCAAGGTCTGCAACGTACTGCTCAACACATCTTAAAAGCTTGCCGGGGTACTTTTTCTTCATTTTGAGGGCGCCGTCGTTCATGGCGATATGGGGATGAATTTTTAAAATCTTTGCGCCGATCAGGGATAAAAGTGAGCATCTGCCACCCTTGTGAAGGAAATCAAGCCTGTCAAGAACGAAGGACGTGCGAGCCTTGTGCTTGATGGATTCGATTTTATCAAAGCATTCCTGAAGGCCCATACCCTCGTCACGGTAGTCGATAGCCTTCATAACGAGAAGGCCCTGGCCCGATGAAAGCTGCTTGGAGTCAACAACTAAAACGTTTTCAAATTCCTTGGCGGCCATCATGGCGTGATCGTAGCAAGAAGATGAGCCTGAAGAAATACAGAAATGAATTACGCCGTCGCCGTTTGCAGTAAGCTTTTTGAAATAATCGGTATATTCATCAACGGAAATTGCTGACGTTTTTGGTAAAATGCCCGTTCTTTCAGCATACTCGAGAACGGTCAGGGAATCTAACTCCTCGGTAACACCGTCGTAAAACTTATCGCCAAGGGTGATGCCTACGTTGATAATTTTAACGTCGTGCTTAAGAATAAGCTCCTTTGAAAGGTCGCAGGTGTTATCTGATGAAATGATGAATTTGTTTGACATAAAAAGTCTCCTTTAATCTTCGAAAATTTTTTGTGTATATCATCTTTTGCGTGTGGTTTATATTTTTGCGGGGATCAAGCCCCGTAATCGGCTTTTTTAAAGTAATCTGTAAAAGTATGCCCAGAAGGTGTCCTTATACCTAAGGGACCATTGGGTCACTACCCCGATAATATCGCTGCTTTTTACGGTGCCGAAGTTGCGGCTGTCATTGGAGTTGCCCCTGTTGTCGCCGAGGACGAAAAATTCGCCTTCGTCAACGTAAACGGGGGAAAATGTCGTTATGCCCTGAGTCATAACGTAATCCTCCTCAAGAGCGATCGAGTCTGCCGAGCCCGTCTGTGGATTGTATTGGGCGATATATACCCTGCCGTCAACCGAATAGACCGTGTCGCCCGGGACGCCTATTATGCGCTTTATAAGAACCTTGTCATCGCCGTCGCTGTAAAAGACGATTATGTCTCCGCGTTGAGGCTCCGTCTTGCGGTTTGCGACCACCATATCCCCGTTTTGAAGGGTGTTCATCATGGAAGGGCCGCTTACGTCGATGAGAATAAACACGCATGCGCGCGCGTAAAAAAGAGCGCCGAGTAAAACCAACGTGACCGCCGCCACTATCACCGTAAGCCGAAAGGATCTTCTTTCGGCAACGGCAGATTCTATTAAGCTGTCACGGAATTTTATCGGCATGGCGAAAAACGCTCCCAAAATAGTAAAGCTATAGCTTTTTTAGTCCCGTTAAACGATCAGGAGGTTGTTGAAAACACAGGTGGTTTCAGTTTCCAGACGAAGGGCGTAAACTGCAGAGTAATCCTTGATGGATACCCTCAGATCGGATTTGAAATCATTTGCTTTGACGCTTATCTTTTGCCAGATAGAGCCACCCTTAATATCTACCGTGGCAACGTAATCCTCACTTTCCTCACTGCCCTTTTTGGACATCAAAACAAGCTTGAGTCTGGTGAATTCCTCACAATATACGTCCAAAAAGAGTATACTGCCGTCGTTGAGGCTTACGGTGCGGTTGTTAAGTTTGTATGAAATGAGCCCGTAGGGGGAATAGATGCCGCTGATGTTACTGCCGCCCTCCACATAGTTGAGCCCGTCTGTCTTTTCAAAGAAGATGCCGCCAAGGGCCCTGTCACGCATGTTGTAAAGGGTGAAGGTGCCAAGCTTATCCTTGGTGGAATATAAAAGCTTCTGAGGTCTTGCGGCCTGGTTGACGGTCTTTTTGCTGACGACCTTACTGCTTAAGGTCACGCCGCTTCTGTATTCGACAACGGCAAACATGGTAATAAAGCTGCAATTGCCGCTTATGGTGTACGTGAAGGATTTTTTATCCTCTCTTACACCCTTAAGCATGGTGGCTGTCTTCCACTCGCGGGTGGAGGGGTCCTCGCCGTCCTCCGCTATGTAAACGGTTATATTTTTGGGGCGCTTGATGTCGGAATAATCAAGCTCCAACTCGCAGGAGACCACGCCGTCCTCTACCATGGCGGTCAGAACGGGCTCCTCCGGGAAAACGGCTTTGAAGTTTAACAGGTTTTTAGCAAAGAAGAGGTCGATGTTCCTTCTACTTTCTCTGTTTAAAACATCCCTTAAGGTGGGGGTGAAGTTGGCGTAGCATTTTGTTTCGGGCGAGATCCTGTAAAGGGTGTCCGTTGCCCTGTCAAAGTCGAAGTCGGGACTGTTGGTCGCCGTCATATATAAAACGGGGCACTTGACGTACTGGGCGTAGGCATGGGCGTCGATGCCGGCTAAAAACTTAAGCTTTTCGTCATCGGGGATAAGATCGCCCTCTGCATTTTTATATACGCCCTTATACCCCCTCCAGCCGGCGCCGAAAAGGGGTACGAAGCAGTTTACGCGGGCATCTGTGCCACATAAGATCCATCCGACGTTGGCACCGTTGCGAAGCCCCAGAACACCGATAGTGTCAATGTCCAGCTGGGAGCTTAAAAAGGAAACGGCGTACTTGGCAACCGCGACCCACTCGTACCAGCAGGTCTGCTTGGCGTTTGTGGGAACGGAGTCCACCCTGTCAAGGACGTTTTTGTAGTTGGCGTAAGATATGCAATCGGGGTATTTGGTGTAATTTTCACAGCCGGGCCATTCCCCACGGTAATCCACCATAAGGACGGTATAACCCTGATTGACGTAAACGTTAATAACCTCAAGATTTACGGTATCGCATAAATCGGGCAAAATGAGTATTGCGCCCTTCTGGGATTTTTTCGCGGCGGTTTTGCTTCTTGCCAAAACACCGTATACGCGAACGTTTCCGGAAGACGTTCTTCTGCCGGAAAAGTAAATGTCGCTGTACACGACGTCGCCATAAACCTCTTCACCCGTCTTGCTTTCACGCAAGGGCTCGTTTGCATCGAAGTCCTGCCAAAGCATGACCGGGGACAATATCGTATTTTCCATAGTTGCTCCATCTCAGGCCACGGTAATAGCCGAGCCTTTTTCACCTTTTGCGCCCGTAACGTTGATTTTTACGGGGATTCTTTCTTTGAGTCCGTCAACGTGGGAAATGATCCCTATGGCGAACCTGGAATTTTTAAGCTTGTCAAGACAGTCCATAACTACGTCAATAAGCTCACGGTCCAGCGAACCGAAGCCTTCGTCAAGGAAGAAAAACTCCATCGGGCGCATAGAACGTGAATAAATGCTTTTTGAAAGGGCCAGCGCCAAGGATAGGGATACCAGGAAAAGCTCTCCCCCGGAAAGGGTCGCAACGCCGCGGACCTCGCCGCCCTGGCCGTAATCCTCAATGAAGAAGTCGCCGCGATAAATAAGACCGTATCTACCGCTTGTAAGCTCAAGCAAAATCTTTTTGCCGTCAATGGCGATTTCAGATAAATACTCGTCGGCGATATACTCTAAAAGGTGTTTGCCCCTTATCCCCTCAAAAAGAAGGGCGTAAGTTCTTCTGCTTTTTTCAAGCTTGGAAATTTCCGCTTCTATTTTACACCTTTTTTCAAAATTTTGCGAGAGATTTTCATAGTCTTTTAAAAAAATATTATATTTTATATTAATTTCTTTGTAATTTTTATCTAATATTGCTATTTCTCGCCGGCGATTTTGGTAATCTTCCTCGGAAATCTGCAGCCCGTCAAGCTCCTCAGCGAGGTCTTTTTTAAGGCCGTTTAAGGTTATGACCCGATTGTCGAAGTCCTCTATCTGCCTTGCGATGACCGTGTGGTCGCCTACCTCATTTAAGACGGTATAAACCTCCGAAAGGTCGTTGAAATCTTTGACAAGCCCGTCGTACACGACGCAAGCGTCCTCGTAGTTTTTTTGCAAAAATGCCTTTTCTGCCTCCAGGCCGGCAAGGCGGCTAGCACCTTCGCTAAACGCGGAAGAAAGGGCGTCACGGCGGGAATAAAGATTATTAAGCAAACTTTCGGCACTTTCTTTTTCCGCTTTTAACGCGCTGATATAGTCCATCAAAACTTTGCCGTTTGTGATAGATGATATTTTTTCTTCCGTGCGGTCAATACGGGCTTTGATCTGCTTGCCACGGTCTAAAAGGGCCTGTTGACTGTCGGAAAGTCTTAAAATTTCACCCTGCAAGGTGGCAATCGACCTTTCAAGATCACTTATTTCCTTGTTAAAGGCGTCGGCGCGTGCGTAAAGGGCGTTAAGCATTTTTACGCACTCCTCTGCCCCGCAGTCCTCGCTGACAAGACGGGCTGATAGGGTGGAAATCCTGTTATTGACGGCCTTAAAGTTCTCCCCGGAAAGGGCCTTGAGGGTGGATAAGAAGTCAACTTCTTCACGGATAAAGGAATTTTTTGCCGTGGCCACCAAAAGGTCGATACGGGCCTCAATGAGAGCCGGGAGATTTAAAAATTCCTCGTCTGACTTGACGGAATCAAGGCGGTCACGGGTAGTCTTTAAAAGAACTGTTTTTCCCTCAAGGTCTTTGGAAACCGACTTGAAATCTTCTCTTAATTTTTCAAGTTTATTCTCGTCCTTGCGGTTTTCGGACTGCTCCTCAAGAAGGCTGCCAAGAAGGGTCAGAAGCCCTACCTTTTCTTCAATGCCGGATCTTATTTGGGCCTCGTTTTTAAGGTCGCCGTCAATGGCGGCAAGATCCTTTTTTAAGCCATCGATTTTAGTAGTTAAGGCCTCGGTGGCCGTTAAATTTTCCTTTAATTTTGAAAATGATTTTTCCTTTTCGTCAAAGGCGGACTTAACTGCCGCGGCCCTTTCGTATCTTCCCAAAAGCCAGCGCTTACGGTCAAAATCCGGGCGCAATTTCTCTAAAGAGGACAGCTCACTTAAGCAGGACTGAAGTTTTTTATGTTTGTCGTAATTTTTTTCAAAAATACTGAATTCTTCTTTGATTTTTGAGATTTTTTCATCTTCGCATTTCAGATAATCAGCGGTTTTTGAAATGTCTTTTTCCATGGATGAAAGGGCTTCCTTAGTGGCTGAGGAATAGATGGATAAAACCTCTTTTTTGGCGGAAAGTGAATTATCAAAATCGCTTATTGCGTTTTTGATGCGCCACTCTAACCGGTCGCCGTATCTGTCAAGGTTAAATAGCCCCGAAACCATCTTGAGCCTGTCTCCCCTCGTCAACGTGACGAAGGCTGAAAACTGGCCTTGAGGCAGGACGATACACTTTTCAAAGTCGTCAATATTAAGGCCGATAACCTCCTCAAGACGGGCGTTGACGCGGGTGACGTTTTCCTCTAAAGGCGTCTTGCCGTCAGAATCAACGCGGTACAGTGCGGCCTTTGGCTGAGGCTTGGACTTTCTGTCACCCTTAAGCTTGTACTCACGCCTTACCTCAAACGTCTGCCGTCTGCCCTCGTAAAAAATTTCAAAGGTAAAGTTGACGTAGCACTCGCCCGTTTTAACGTTGATAAAATCGTCACGGTCGCTGGTTTTGGGAAGCCTGCCGTAAAGGGCAAGGAATATGCTGTCAAGTATGGTGCTTTTGCCGCTGCCGGTTGCGCCGAATATGCCAAACAGGCCACCGGAAATCAGACGGTCAAAATTGATCACCGTTTTGTCCGTATAGCTTTTTACACCGTAAAATTCAAGAAGCTTAGGCCTCATTGCACACCTCCTCTTCCCCGATAAGCCTTAAATAGAGCTCTAAGACGTCGGCTGAGGGCTCACCGCCGAAGCGAGCCTTATAATATTCCTTAAAAAGACTTTGATCGTCAAGGTCGCGGCGAAGGGTAACTGAGCCTTCAGCGCCGCTAAACACCATTTTTAAAACCACGTTATCGTGGGCGTTTAAGAATGATTTTAAAACAGCACCGTCTAAGGGCCCGTCCAAATTGAGAGTGAGCTGAACGTAGCCGTCAAGGTGGGATATCTTTTCCTCAGCCTCCTCAACTGATGATGCAGTAACGTTGTAAAGCTCCTTATAAGAGTGCAATTTTACCGTCTTTAAATTTTGCACTTTACCGCCCGTTACGTCAAAAACCGTAACTGACTTCTCGTAACCGGCCTCGTCAAAGGAAAATTGCATTATGGAGCCGCTGTATAAAATATTTCTTTCACCCGACACGACCTGACGCTTGTGAAGGTGACCAAGGGCCGTGTAAATACAATTATCGGGAATGACCGACGGTGGTAATATCCTTGCCCCGCCGAGCTCTATATTGCGCTCGCCCTCGGTCTTCATGCCGCCAAGCATAAAGACGTGACCGACGAGAACCACAGGGAGATCCCCTGCTTTTTCGGTAGCCTTTTTAATATATCTTTTTACCTTGTCCTCGTAGGACTCCCCCTCCACGACCTTTTCACGCATGCGAAGCTCGGTGGGATAAGGGAGAGTGGCAAAATATACCCTTTCGCCCTCTTTTTCAAAGATAAAGTAATCTCCGCCGCCCGTAACGAGGGTGAGGTTGCCCTTCTTTTCGGGATAAAACCCTTCAAAGGAGGGATCGGCAAAATAAGCACCCGTCCTTTCGGCAAGCGCCCTTGCGGCAATAAGCCTTTGCTGGTCGTCGTGGTTGCCACTGATAACGAGGGTCGTAATGCCCGCCGTACTGAGGTCGGAAAGGACGTCGTAAAAAAGGCCTTCCCCCTCGGCAGTGGGAATAAACGTGTCGTAAACGTCCCCCGCAATAAGAACCAAGTCGACTGAATTTTCCTTGGCGACGGTAACGACCTCCTTTAAGACGGCGCGATGCTCCTCAAGACGGGGGCGCTGGTCAAGTCTTTTACCGATATGCCAGTCGGAAGTGTGTAATATACGCATATACCACCTTTTGAAAATAGTGCCTCACTCTTATAAAAGGCACAAGATTTTGTAAAGTCAAAAAAAACTGAAAATTATGCTTGCAATAAATATAAAAATATTATATCATAAATCAATAACGAAAAAAACAAACCTCCGCCGCCCGATGAAGAATCCTTTTTTCAAGCGGTTGGACAAAAATTTGTTTTTCGTATATAATTATAACACATAATCAAATAATTTCAAGTTATTTTTCAGTATCAACAATGGCATTTTGTTCTTTTACCAAGGAAGGCACCAAAAGCCTTTCCACCACAATTGAAAATAATTTTATCACCGAATACCTGCCGGAGGCCGACGGGGCCGCCATCAAGGTTTATCTTTACGGGCTTTACGTGTGCAAAAACTCTACGGAGGAAATAAGCTTTTCAAGATTTTGCACCAACCTTTTTATGGAGGAGGACACCGTAAAGGATTGCTTCAGGTATTGGGAGGAGTTTGACCTTGTGACGGTCATCTCTGAGGAGCCGTTTACCGTAAAATACCTTCCCCTTTCCTATCACGGCAGACCCCGTAAGTTTAAGGCGGGTAAATACGACGAGTTCAACAAGTCGCTGCAGACCCTGATAACCGAAAGGATGATATCCACCAACGAGTACGCAGATTACTTTACCATAATGGAGGACCACGGCATCAAGCCCGAGGCAATGCTTATGATCTGCAAATACTGCGTTGACATAAAGGGCCCGTCCATAAGCGGCAAGTATATCTCTGCCGTTGCCAAGGATTTTGCCTTAAGGGGCGTTACCACGGTGGACGCCATTGAGATAGAGCTTGCGGATTACTTCAGCAAATCCAACGAGATACAAAGGGTGCTTAAGGAGCTTGGTCTTCGCAGAAAGGCTGACGTTGACGACCTTAACTACTACAACAAGTGGGTCAAGGAAATGGGCTTTGAGCAGGAGGTAATCATTTACACCGTCAAGGCCACCAAGACAAAGAGCATCATCAAGCTTGACGAGATCATGTCGGAGCTGTACAGCGGAAAGATCTTTTCCAAAGCGGACGTGGCGGCATACCTTGTTAAAAAGGCGGAGATCATCGACCTTGCAAAAAGAATCACGAGAGAGCTTTCGGTTTACTGCGAGGTAATAAAGCCCGTCCTTGACAATTACGTCAACCCCTGGCTTGCCATGGGATACGAGGGCGACACCCTTATGTTTATTGCCAATTATTGCTTCAGGAAACGTAAAAAGGGTCTTGAGGACATGGACGACGTTGTAAAGGGGCTTTATAAAAAGGGTCTGGTTACCCTGACGGATATTGGCGACTATCTTAAGCGCAGGGCAAAGGACGATGAATTCATCAAAAAGCTTTTGGACGCAACGGGCGCAATGCGGTCACCCAACGAATGGGACAGAAAAAATCTTTTGTCCTGGCGTGAATGGGGATTTTCTGACGAGATGGTTGAGGAAGCTGCGAAAATTTCCGGCGGAAGAAACAATCCGATGATCTATATGAACTCCGTCCTTGGCAATTGGAAGACCAAGGGATATAAGGTGGTTGAGGACCTGCCAACCGACAGAGATGGGGCGGTGCGGACTGCCAAAACCCCCGGCGACCATCATTTTGCCAACGAGAGGACTTACACCAAGGAGGAGCTTGACAAGCTTATCCTCGACATTGACAGCGTGGATTTTGACTGATTATGATTAAGAACAAAAATATCGTTAACGAAGTGCTTTTAAGCTATCCTGCGAGAAAAAACCAACGAGGTTATCTCCTTCAGCAGGAGGAAGAAAGACTTTTACAAAATAGTGAATATCTTGAGGCCGTCAACCTTTTATCAAGTCTTACCCTTGAGTTGCAGAAGGCAGATTTTGACGGGGATGAAATAAAGTCCGCGGAGCTTTCCGCACGGCTTAAAGAGGCAAAAAAGAACCGCGACGATTTAAGGCGAAAGCTTGGATTCATCCCAAACGTCCTGCCTTGGGAGTGCCCCCTTTGTAAGGACGAGGGCGAGGTAAACGGCGCGCCTTGTAAGTGCTTTTACCAAAAGGTAACGAGGGCCTGCTATAAAGAGCTTGGCGTTGAGGAGCCAAAGCTTTACGGCTTTGAGGACGACACCCTGTCGGCGGCCGCCGGCACCAAGGGGTATTTTGACAAGCTGCAAAAATACTGCCAGACCTTTAAGCCGACGTCCAAAAATATTATTCTTACGGGAAACACCGGAACCGGCAAGACCTTTTTAGCCCAGGCGGTTACGAAAAGAATAAGTGAGGACGGCAAGGTATGTATCTTTATACCCGCCACGGAGCTTAACGACGTTTTCGTGGAAATGATGTACCAGCCCCCCATCCGTCAGAAGGAAATTTTTGACGTGCTTACCACCTGCGACTTTTTGGTCATTGACGACCTTGGGGCAGAAAGGATGCTGAAAAACGTGACGGCGCAAAATCTTTACGCCCTCATAACCGAAAGACAGAACCTTTCAAAGCCATTTATGATAACCACAAATCTTAACCTTGACGAAATAAGCTTAAGGTATGCCGACAGACTGTTTTCACGCCTGACGGGAAAAAACACCGCAACCTTAGGCCTTGTGGGCAAGGATTTAAGAAAAGGCGTTTAACCTGCCCATAGGCCCGCTTTTTGTATATAACGCGGTTAGATGAAAACTTAAAACTTTGATAAAAGTGCCCCTATAAGCCGATTATCGGGGCATTTTTTATTTTTTTGCATAAAAAAACGAAAATTATTCCTTTAAAAAGGACCGAAAAAATTGAAACGTACGCATTTTTGACGGCTTATTATTAATATAATAAAAACTGAAAAATATCCACATTTTGCATATTTTGTCGAAATTCTATTGACAATCACAGCGTTTAGTATTATAATATTTCTATAAAAAATTTGTCGGATATTGGGGTTTTTGTGAGGTTGCGCCGATTTTTTGGTGTGATTTTAACGATAACCTTGCTATAGACTTACATTAATTTAACGGTGAGGAATTTTTATGTGCGCAGAAGTAGTTAAACTTAATTGCCCGGGTTGTGGTGCAAGAGTAAGCATCGATCAGAGAACTTGCGAATACTGCCAGCAGCCCGTTACCATCACGACCTTTGGTCAGACTAAGGGTATGAGCCCTTTGCAGCTTAATAAGTATGCAAGCTCCTACAGAAAATCTTTGGCTGAAAACCCAGACAGCATTGAAATCAACACTTCAATTGCAATGTGCTATCTTCAGTTAAAGCTTTTTGATAAAGCACTCCCCCACTTTGAAAAGGCATTGGAGGAAAACTTTGAGAACTCCGAGCCATATTTCTTTGCGGCAATGTGCCTTCTCGGCGGCAAAAAGCCCTTCCTTACACCACGCCCCGTTATCGATAAGATGATCGAGTATTTAAACGCGGCAATTATGATCGAAAACAGAGGTATTTATCACTACTTTATGGCGTACGTAAAGTACGATTATTTCCACAGAAAGTTCTACAACACCACGCCTAACTACACTCAGGAGCTTGCTACCGCAAGACAGCTTGGGTATTCACAGGCGGACGTTATGGAAATGTTCGGCTTGTTCGGACTTGAAAAGCCCGCTTGCTTATAATTTTGATTTGAAATCGGATGCCACAGTCCGGTTTAAAATAAATAAAATCCTATTTGTTATATTTTTTGGAGGTTACACACCATGGCTATTGACAAAATTGAATTACAAAGACGTTTAAAAGGCAGAACTCCCGATCAGCAGAAAGTTATTAAGTACTTCTGCGGCGTAGGCGGCTGCTTCAACAAATTCTCTGACTCTGATTACGATGCAATGCTTTCTGCAAAGGTCAAAGCTACCGATTTCAAGGCTAAAGCTTTAGCAAAGATCGGTCTTGACGCTGAAGAAGTTAACGAAATCGCTCCTGTTACTTTCGAAGGTTACGTTTTCGACAACAACAAAGCATATTCTATCTGCGGTAAGGATGGCAAGTGGAGATCTTCTATGTATCAGATCACCTGGTTATTCTTCTCTGCTACCCAGGTTTACTTCTACACCTATGTTTTCAACATGGACGAAGATGGCAAGAAGGAATCAACCGAAGAATACTTCTACAGAGACATCACCAACTTCTCAACAACTTCTGACACAGTAGAAAGAGAAGTTCCCGTTACCAAGGGCTGCGCTTTCAAGAAGGTTACTGTTTGGGAAAGAAGAAATATCGAAACCAACAGATTCTCTTTAATCGTTCCCGGCGACAAGATGTACTGCGCTATGACTGCTAACGAAACCACGGAAAGAGCTATCCAGGGTATGAAGCAGAAATTAAGAGAAAAGAAAAACGCTTAATTGCTTATAATACGTTGACGGCTATCCGTGTGGCAGAATAGCTTGTCGGCTGGAGGAAGTGCAATGAAAATGCCAACCGGAAAAGAACAGGAAATCGCGCGCGTATATGTGTTGCAACACGAATTATCACGGCCTGATACGGACGTGAAAAAAGCGATTGTCAGCGTAGTTTGTTTTTTAGTGATAAACTTCGCAATCGCAACTGCCACCTTTTTACTGTTTGATTTGATTGGCATTTTCGCACTGTTACCTTCACAAACCTATCAGCTTTTATCGTCCGACAGGACAAAATTTATCATCTGGTACTACGCAATCATATTTATAATAGCCTTCGTCCTTTCCTGGAAGAAGATCTGCATCGGCATGGTAAAAATGTATCAGCATTACGCCAGCGAGGACACGAGAAGACGTTGCCTTTTGAAGCCGACCTGCTCGGAATACGCTTTGCTCGTTCTCAAAAAATACTGGTTGCCCGTTGCCCTCGTAATGATCTACATAAGGCTTTTTAGAAAATGCTACGGCAACGTGTACTATATTGATTATCCGTTTTAATTTGAATATTGCCAAAATTTTAAGGGCAAATGAAAAGGACTTACCAAAAAAAGGTAAGTCCTTTTCGTTTATTGAGAGATACCCCCTACTTTTGTGGGAATATCTTCTTTCTCAAAGCGCGGATAAGTATGATCGCAAGGATTGCCGAAAGAAGGCTTGTAAACGGAAAGTTAAGCCATAAGCCGTTTAAGTCCATGGTAAGAAGGGCTGCAATCATAATAAGCGGGAATAAAAACGTGGCTGAAAGGGATATGGTAAGGGCGGGAAATGCCCACTCTATCGCCATAAAGAAGCTTTGAATGCTGTGGCTTATCCACTTGAAAAGATAGCCGATGGAAAAGAGTCTCAAGGCCCAGGCGGTATTATCAAGCAGGGATAAATCCTGTAAAAAGGGTGTTGCAAGAATCCTTGGCAACGTGAAAATTATTACCGCGCCCACCACTGAAACGACGGCACTTGCGACGGTACAGCACCTTTTAAGGGCCTTGACGCGCTCAGGCCTTTCAGCCCCGTAATTGTAGCCGATGGCCGGCTGTACGGAGTCCAGAACACCGTAAAGTATCTGGTCTATTACACTTCCGACGGTCATAAGCACGGCGTAGATGGCAACGGCGTTTTCGCCACCAAGGGCAAGAAGGCGCATGTTCATTACGATGGAGAACACCCTGCTTGCAATGTTGGTTAAAAAGGCGGGGCTGCCGTTTTTGATAACGGTAAGAAAAAGCTCCCCTGAAAAGTGAGGCTTGCGGAATTTTAGCTGGAGCTTGTTGGGGATAAACATCCATATGCCGATAACCACGCACACAAACATTGATATTACCGCACCAAGGGCGGCACCGCAGATACCAAGCTTGAGCACCAGGATAAAAAAGCTTTCAAGGACGATGGTGAAAAGGCTCATGAAAACGTTTAAAAACATGCTGGTTTTTATCCGTCCGCAGATCCTTAAAAAGTTGTCGAGGGCAAAGGTCAAGGTGGTCACCGGGGAAAAGACGGCGTATACCCTGACGTAGCTTACGGCAAGGGTCTTAAGCTCGCCTTCGGCACCAAGAAGATCCATAAAGGCCGGCGACAGAAAGTACATAAAGACGCCCATCAAGACGCCCGTAACCAGGATCATAATGATTGCCGAGGTAAAGTAGTTGTTGGCCTTTTCGTCCTGCTTCTGACCGAGAAGAACTGATATCGGCACGGCGGAGCCTACTGCAATAAGATCAGAGAGGGCGAAGTTTATTATAATGATGGGTATAGCAAGGCCTAAGGCGGCAAAGTTGGTGGTGCCTAAAAATTTGCCCACGAAAATAGAGTCGAATAAGGCGTACAGGGATGAAACCACCATGCTTATTCCACCGGGAATTGCCGCTTTAAAGAAAAGCTTTTTTGGTTTTAAATTGAGAAAAAGCGCTCTACTATCCATTTATTGACTGAAGATAAGAATATTGCTTAGTAAAAAAAACATCTTGGCGGACCAGGATGTCTTTTTTGTTTTGTTAAGGCTTGCCATGGGACAAGCTGATGATTTTTAACTTGGGGCGTAAAGCCTTTTTGTTAAAAAAGTGGGCGTATAAGCCGATTAGCGGCCGTTTTTAAAATCAGGCAGCTTTGATAACGATAAACACAAAGAGCGCAAGAAGGATCGAGCCCAATACGGTCAAGACAGTTTTTAAAGTACCCTTTGCAGTGGTTTTGTTCTTTTTGGACATATTTACCCCTCCTTAACCGATAAGATCTTGCCAGTAAAATTGCTTTAAGGTTTCACGAAGAACGTTTGTATCAACGAAGCGGATGATCTTGCCGCCCCTGGCGATTGAGATGATACCCGTTTCCTCGGAAACGATTATTGCGGTGACGTTGACGGTTTCGGTAAGCCCGATACCTGCGCGGTGGCGGGAGCCAAGGTCCTTGGAAAGGTTATATTCCTGCGCCAAGGGAAGGAAGCAGCCTGCGGCCTGTATGCGGGTGCCGTGAAGAATCATTGCCCCGTCGTGAAGGGCTGATTTGGGGAAGAAAATACTTTCGATAAGCTGGGCGGATATGTCGGCATTTAAGTATACGCCGCTTTCAAGGACGCCCGTCGGAAGGTTGCCACCCGATAAAATAATGAGGGCGCCGACGTCGTTTTTAGACATATTCTGGATGGCTTTGATGATTTCCTCAATGGCGGCGTCAGCGTCAAAGGATGAACCCTTTTCGCCGTGCTTGCCGTCGGCAAGCCTACCCTGCCAGATTGAGCGCTTGATCTCCGTCGCAAACAGTATTGCGATCAGCATGAAGAATACCACCTGGAAAGCAAGCATCACAAGCCCGGCGTGTCTGTAATCAGTAAAGAACAGGCAAGCACCTGCAACAACCGTGCAGATAACGTATATCCACGTTAAAAGGGCGGCGTTGTTGTTGAGCATGATGCTGATCATAAGGTAGATCATTGCGGCAAGAAGGACTATCTCGCCTATCTGAACAATGCCCTGCACACCTTTAAAGGTTGCAATAACGTCAGTTAGTTTTTGTAAAATCATTATTTTGTGTCACCTTCTTTAATCGTTGTTTAATCTTTTGTATGCTTCTTATGTTATTTTAACATAATTAACTGTAAAAATAAAGTGTTTTAACTGTTTTTGCCTGTAAAATTTAATTTTTAAAGAGCTTAAGGGTGTCCTTTCATCGATTTTGGCAAAATTCAGGCAAAAGGGTTATTCCGTAAGGACGGAAAAAACTCCGTCAATAAAGGCGTTGTCAAAGGTCAACTTGCCGCTTTTGAAGGCGCCGTCAAGGTGGGCAAACTTGCTCATAACGTTTTTGAGGCGCTTTGGGGAAAAGTGGGAGGCCTGCTCACGGGTCTTTTTGACGGCGTACTCGTTCATGGAAAGCTCCTCGGCAAGCTCGCTGTCCGTTTTTGGGGAGATGGATACGAAAAACATCTTCCTGAAATGGTAATATATGGATACGAAAAGTATCTGGCGATCGCCGATGGAGTTAAGCTCACGAAGGACCTTATAGGCTTCGTTATACCGCTTGCCGGCGATAAAGTTGACCATCTGGTATATCTGGTAATCGAAGGATTTTGTCACCATTGCGTCAACGGCGGCTTCGGTTATCTCGTCTTCCCCGTGGGAATATGCAATAAGCTTGTCTACCTCGCCGTCGATCCTGGTCATATCGGACAGGCAGTAGTCAATGAGGAGGCGGCAGGTGTTGGTGTTGATGATAAGGCCTGCCTTGGTGGCCTTGGCACGGACGTATTTGGTGATAAGCTCCGGCGAGCCCTTGGCACAGTCGACCAGGGTGACCGATTTTTGCTTTTTTAAGGCCTCACATTTTTTGGAGTTGACAATAACAAGGACGGAGGTATCAAAGGGCTTTTCAAAATAGGCCTTTAAGCCCTTGTCCTTAAGGTCCTGGGCGGTGGGATACCACTCGGTGACGGTGATGACGCGGCGCTCACTCATAAAGGGGCAAGCGGCAAGGGCGTTTATCAGAACGTCAAGACCCGACTGCTTGAAGGATGAGCCTTCAAAGCGGGCGTAGTTGAGCTGAGGCTCTTCCATAGCGGCGTTTTTGATAAGATCCTCACCGCGGTCACGGAAAAAGACCTCCTCCCCCTCAAGGAGGTAAACGGGCATTATGGTTTCTTTTAAGGATGCTTTAAGCTGGTCGAATTTCATATGAGTCCTCCCGAAGACAGGGCCACGGTCACAAGGGATAGCACGCCTGCGGTGATTTTAACGTATTTGGGGAAGTTGGTGCGGTTGGAAAAGACCGCGTATAAAAGATAGTATAGCAAAAGGGCAAAAAGAGAGATCTTGCCGTAAAGGAGAAATCTTTCAAAATCAAAAAAGCCCATGAAGCCGTTTATAAAGGTCGCCACCCATTTGGGAAGGGCGAACAAAAATCCCATAAAGGGAAGAATTGCCGCAATCAAGGTAACGACAAAAGTAAGACTGTATAAAAAAGTAATCATCGGGATGATTAATACGTTCAAAAATATGACGATAATCGACATATAGCCCGACATTTGCATAAGGAGCGGAGTTGTAATGACCGATACCGCAACGCTGACGGAAAGTGAGCTTGACAAGAAGCCCGGCATAAAGGAAAGGGCGCTTTCGACATTGCGAGAAAAGGTGTTTATGCCGATGACCGCAAGGAAGGAAAGCCAGAAGCCGTATGAAAATATGGCTGCCGGGAATATGAGAAGAATTACGGAAAAGCTGAAAAACAGGGAGTTTATTCCGTCGTACTTTCTGCCAAAGGCCTTGGTGAGGCTTAAAACGGCCATCATGATCGTCGCGCGGATGGCAGAATACGGAAAGCCGCAAACGCCTGCGTAAAGCAAGGTGAAAAATGTGGATAAAACCGTGCTTTTGATCCCTTTCACCTTAAACAGGGACAAAACCCTTAAAATAATGCTTGAAAAGAAGGCAACGTGAAGGCCCGATACGGCAAAGACGTGACACACGCCCGACATCTGATAATTTAAAAGGGTGCTTTCCTTAAAATAAGAGGTATCGCCAAGCAATACGCCAAGACAAATTGCCGCGCTGTCGCCCTTAAGATTTTTGCGTATTACACGGCTGACCAAATTGAAAAGGGTGAAACGTGCTTTGGAATCTTCTGCCGAAACGAGGCCGTTTTTAACCGTGACGGAAAGCGGTGTGTTGTTTTCAAGATTTTGCGGATTAATCGACTTATAGGTCAACTTTTCGCTAAAAATAATGGTTTCTCCCCTGCTGAACCTGTCACTGCTTACGTAGGCAAATATCTTAAAGGAGACCCTTTCATCGTTGATCCTTACGTCGGAAAGCGTGAGGCCCACAAGGTCCTCGTCAATAAGCTTAACGTCCTCAACTGTGCCCTCGACCTGAAGGGTCTTGCCGTCGTATGGCCCGGCGCTTTGGTAAACGTTTATGGCGTTAGTGATAAGAAGCACCCCGAGGCAAAAGAAAAGTATAACCACAAGGCTGACGGTCAAATTCTTTCTGGTCTTATAAGCAAAATACAGGCCTATTGACAGGACGGATAGGACCGCTAAGCCGATTATGGGGATAAACGGACTTATTACCCCGCCGAAATAGCCAAGAATAACCCCCGCTGCCATAGATAGCGCCACAAACGGTATAGGCCTTGAGTTAGCAAACTTCTTCATATAAGGTAATCTTTGTAGCAAGTCACCTCAACGTTATCGGTAAAGGTGCGGGCTTCCTCTAAATAGAGGGATTTGTCTTTTGTGGGATTAAGGTGAGTAAGCAAAAGCTTGGCACCGTGCTTTTGGGAAAGCAGGCCGCAATGATGGGCGCTTAAGTGGGGCTTTTCAGGCGACCAATCACTTAATAAAAACGCGCTGTCCATAAGGGCGACGTTGGCACCTGAAAGAAGCTTATCAAGATTGTCGCAAAGATTGGTATCCCCTGTGTATGAAAAAATACTTTTGCCGTCGTCAATGCGGACGCCGTAGGCTGAAACAGGGTGGTTCATAAGATAAAAGTCAGCCGATAAGCCGTTTATCGACAGTTTTTGACCGTCATCGACTACCGTCACGTCAAAGTAGGGACAATGGCTTATCCAGGACACATGGGTGCCCTTTGGCGAAGGGACGTAAAGCTTAAGCCTTTTGCCCTTTGTCTGAAGATAATAGGACAACACCCCAAGATCAGAGCAATGATCATGATGAAAATGGGTAAGTATTATCCCGTCAAGCAAAGCCGGGTCCATAAGGGACGAAAGAGCGGTAAAAACGCCGCTACCAAGGTCGATGAGGAGAGTTTTATCCCCGCTTTTGTATAGATAGCCGCTTGACGGACTGTTTTCAGTGGGATAAAGACCGTTTATCCCCAAAGGACGGATAGTTGCCATGGATTTCAACCTTTTTCAATTTAAAAAAATGTATAACTTTGCCAAAAAAATTTTTGCAAATATGCTTTACAACAAGGCGTATATCTGCTAAAATATTTTTAGAAACAAGTTTTCTGCGGTGTACGTGGTAATGGTATATTCTCTCCGCAATCTAATAAACGGGAACTTGCGTTCTGTTCGTTATGTATAGCCTCCGGTCATTGTCTTGTGCAGACCGTTTTTATGGAGGTAACAGATACATTCAGACAGAGTACCCACCTGCAATCAAGCGGGTTGATCTTTCCCTTATACGGCACATGCGGGCGACGAGGAATTCCTCGTCGTTTTTTTTGCGCTTTTTTTGAAAAAGTCAGCCTATAAGACGGTTATTTCACCGTTATCGCGGATAATAGATGCGTTGAAAAAGCCTTTTACAAGGGCCGTCATACTGTCTAAATCGGCAAGGCCGACAGTTTCTATTGCGGAGTGCATCGCAAGCTGAGCAAGGCCGATATCGGCGGCGTCCATTTCAAGCTGGGCGCTTGTAATAAGGCCAAGGGTACCGCCGCAGCGAAGGTCTGAACGGTTATAATAGTCCTGCACCTTTACACCCGCTTTTTTGGCAACTGACTTTACAACGGCCGATGAATAGCCGTCGGTTGAATAGTTTGCGTGGTGCTTGATGACTACGCCGCCGTTAAGGTAAACCCTTTCGTTGACGTCGCTTTTTTCGGGGTGAGCGGGATGGACGGCGTGGCCGTTGTCAATGGAAAGGCACATACCGTTGTCGATAGCCTTTTGATAATCGCTGTCATTCATGCCCAAATCGCTGTTTATACGCTTTAAAAGGGCGGGTAAAAAGGCCGAGTGAGCACCCTGCTTGGTGTGGCTGCCGATCTCCTCGTTATCGAAGAAGCAGCATACCGAAACGCCCTTGGGCTGTGCGTCCAAAAGGGCGTTCAAGGACGTATATACGCTGGTAAGGTTATCTATCCTGGGTGCGCATAAAAGGTCCGATCTTGCGCCGCTTAAAAAAGCGCTTACCCGAGGAACAACGAATAAATCTCCGTCTATAACCTCGTTATCGCCACAAAGCACCTTGTAAAGGTCTTCCTCCTCACCGCCGATGAGGGGAAGCATATCCACCTGAACGTTAAGGCTTAGCTTGTCGTTGACCTCCGGGTTATGGTGAATACAAAGGCTTGGAATATTGACTGTGAAATCACTTTCGATAAGGGCTTCCTTAACGCCGGCCTCGGTGGATAAAAATACCCTGCCCGCAATCTTTAAGGGAATATCCATCATAGAGTATCTTATAAGCCCGCCGTAGGCTTCAACGTTGATCCTGTAGCCCTGGGGACTTTTGATAAGTTTTCTCCCCTTGACCTTTAATACGGGTGAATCGGTGTGGGAGCCTGCAACGTTAAAAGCGTAGCTTGACAGATCGCCTACCTTAAAGGCAATGAGGGCGCTGCCGTTTTTCTTTATAAAATACTTGCCGCCCTTTTGAGCCTTTACGCCCCTGTCGTAAGGGATAAAGCCGTTTTGGGCAAGTATGCGAGAGCAGTTGTCAACGGTGTGAAATGCCGTGTATGAAGTGTTTAAAAATTCCTGAACGTTCATAAAAATACCTCACGTTATTGAAAAATCAGTACAAAAATCATTGTTGTACGTCTATATCGGCGTCTTCATCGCCGTCAAAATCGCCCTCGCCCTTAAAGGAAAGGGCCTTGTAAATGACTGAAAATACCTGGTCACGGCCGAGGCGGGTCTCCGATGAGGTCGGAATAATATCCCCACCTGAAAGACCAAGCTTAGCCGCCACCTGTGCGGCCTGAGCTTTGACCTTGGTTTTGGCGATCTTGTCGGCCTTGGTCGCAACGAGAACGAATGGGATTATCTGTGCGTAAAGATACTTTATCATCATTTTGTCGTCCTCGGTAGGGTCGTGACGGATGTCAACTAGGGAAATTGCCAAGGTAATATCGGTCATGCGGAAAAAATCGTCCAGGGTCTTGCCCCATTTTTCCTTTTCCGTCTTGGAGACCTGGGCGTAGCCGTAGCCGGGAAGGTCTGCAAGGATAAATTCGCCGAAATCAAAATAGTTAACCAAGCGTGTGCGACCCGGGGTGTTGGACGTTTTTGCCAGCTTTTTTTGCATTGCCAGCATGTTGATAAAGGAGCTTTTGCCAACGTTTGACTTACCCGTAATACAAATAATGGGCTTGTCGGTCTGTAAAAACCCCCTTTTATCGGCGGCTGACGTAATAAATTTTGGCGGTGTGAACTTCATATCTTACCTTTTGTCAATATCCCTTATGGCAAGTGAGAAGATCTCGGAAACCTCTGAAACGGGGATGATTTCCATCTGACTTGCAATGTTTTTGGGGATATCCTCAATATCTTTTTTGTTTTGAGCGGGAATAATTATTTTGTTGATGCCCGACCTGAATGCGGCAAGAGCCTTTTCCTTAAGGCCACCGATGGGAAGAACCTTTCCCCTTAAGGTGATCTCACCCGTCATGGCAACGTCCTTTCTTACCTTTTTGTCGGTGAAGGCTGATAAAAGGGCCGTGGCCATGGTTACGCCCGCACTGGGGCCGTCCTTGGGGGTCGCGCCTTCGGGAACGTGTATGTGTATATCCTTTGAGGATATATAATCCTGTGAAATACCGTATTTGTCGGCGTGGGCACGGATATAGCTTAATGCGGCGCGGGCGGATTCCTTCATGACGTCGCCAAGCTTACCGGTGAGGAGGATCTCTCCCTTGCCGGGCATAACGTTGACTTCTATCGTCAAAGTGGTGCCGCCGTACATGGTCCATGCAAGGCCCGTTGCCGCACCTACCTCGTCGGCCTGAAGGGCTTCGTCGTCAAGATACCTGGGAGAGCCAAGGTATGCGCTCAAGTTTTTGGCGGTGACCACCTGCTTTCTTATGCGGCCTTTTTCGGCAAGCTTGGTGGCAATTTTACGCATAACGCCGTCGATTTTTCTTTCAAGGCTTCTGACACCGGCCTCTAAGGTGTAGCCTTTGATAATAGCCTCTAACCCGTCGTCGGTGATTTCCACGTGCTTATCCAAAAGCCCGTTTGCCTTAAGCTTTTTGGGTACGAGATAGCGCTTGGCTATCTCCAGCTTTTCTTCACGGGTGTAGCCGTCAAGGGAAATAACCTCCATACGGTCGAGAAGGGGCGCGGGGATGGTTTCAAGGGAGTTTGCAGTGGTTATGAAAAGCACGTCCGAAAGGTCGAAGGGTATTTCGATATACCTGTCGCGGAAGGTTTTATTCTGCTCGGGATCCAAGACCTCTAAAAGGGCGCTTGCCGGGTCGCCGCGAAGGTCTGATGAAAGCTTGTCGATCTCATCAAGAAGGAACACGGGGTTTGATACGCCCACGCTCTTTAAGGCGTAGATTATCCTGCCGGGCATTGCGCCGATATAAGTCTTGCGGTGGCCGCGGACCTCTGCCTCGTCCTTGACGCCGCCGAGGCTCATACGGACGAACTTACGGTTGAGTGCCCTTGCAATTGAGGTGGCAACAGAGGTCTTGCCTACGCCGGGAGGGCCAACAAGACAAAGGATGGAGCCGCCTACCTTTTTGGTAAGCTTTAACACGGCGATATATTCGATGATCCTTTCCTTGACCTTTTCAAGACCGAAGTGGTCGCTGTCAAGGATTTTGATCGCCTCGGAAAGGTCTTCCCTGTCCTCGGTGGTCAGGCCGTAAGGAAGATCGACTATCCAATCGATATAGGTGCGTAAAACCGTATAATCGGGAGATGCCGAGGACATCCTTGACATTCTGTCAAGCTCCTTTAAAACCTTCTTTTTATCCTCTTCAGGCATGGGCTTTTTCTGTATTATTTCGCGAAGGGTGGCGACCTCGCTTTCGTCGTCGCCAAGCTCGGTGTGGATGGCTTTAAGCTGCTCCCTCAAATAATACTCACGCTGGCTTTTTTCGATATTTTTTTGCACCCTGTCGGAAATTGCCTTTTCTATGCCCTGCCTTTCAACAAGGTTGCAAAGGGCGATGGATAAAAGCTCCAACCGCTTGGTGATGGACCTTTCCTCAAGGATCTTTTGCTTTTCGCTTTCGGCAACGTTGATGTTGAAGGACGTCACGTTGACGAATTCCTCAGGGTCCTCTATGCCGAAGAGTGAATCCTTAAGCTCTGATGAGAATTTTTTGTTAAGGTTGGTGTATTCCTGAAGCTTGGTTTTGGCAACGGCCATATAAGCGTCCTTTTCTTCACCCTCGTCATCAAAGTCGGGGGCGGAAACCACGGCGACCTTATAATAGCTGTCCTGGGACTCTATATACTGAATAACTGCCCTTTCAATTGCCTCGATAAAGACGCGGACGTTGGTTTCGCCAAGACGAGCGATCTTTTTGATACGGCAAATAACGCCGACACGGTGAATATCGGCGGGCTGAGGGTCTTCAACGAAGGAGTTTTTTTGCTTGGCAATGAAAATTTTGGTGCCGTCGGTCATGGCGGCGAGAACTGCCTGAACGGACTTCTCTCTCGTTACGTCGAAGTTGGTGTAAATGTTGGGAAATAAAACCTTGCCGCGGATGACAAGCATCGGGAGGGTAACTAATTTTTCGTTGTTCATAATTCCTCTCTATAATCAAAAGCCCAAAGGGCTGTCTAAAAAACTGTATAAACTGGTATTTTAAGTTATTTTACCACAAATTTGTTGTTAAATCAAGTAAGATATGGTAATATATTTACAGTTATTTATTAACTATAACTTAAGTTTTAATTCGTTCTTGACTTAAGGGAGTATAATATGGGATATTTGCAGGGTAAAAACGTTATAATAACGGGTGCATCGTCAGGCATCGGCCTTGAGGTTGCCAGGATCTTAATACGTGAGTACGGCTGCACGGTCCTCGCCACGGGCCGAAGCCGTGAAAAGCTTGAAAAATGCCGCCTTGAGCTTGGCGAAAAATACCTTACCTACTCCTTTGACGTTTCGCTTGAGGCCGAGTGGATAAAGTTTGCCGACTATCTTAAGGGGCTTGAGGTTAAGTTTAACGTGCTTATTAACAACGCAGGCGTAATGCCACCTTTCGGAAAAATCACACGACAAGAAACTGCCGATAAGATAAAAGTCATTGAAACGGATTTTTTAAGCTGTGTGTACGGGGTCGATCACCTTTTGGGTGTCCTTGAGGGGGACAAGGGCGTGGTTAACGTATCAAGCTCCTCCGCACTGTGTCCGGTAATGGGACAAGGGACCTACTCTGCGGCCAAGGTTGCCCTAAAGGCTTATACCGAGGTACTGTGGGCGGAAAGCGAATTTTACGTCGGGCTTATTATGCCGGGGGTGTGCCAGACTGATATATTCAGAAGCGCAAACCCCAATGAAAAGGAAAAGGGTCTGATTGGCAAAATCGCCACCAAGCCCCACCGCTGTGCAAAAAGGATAGTCCGCGCCGTCAACAGAAAGAGAAAGAGAAGGATCATTGGCCTTGACGCAAGGCTTATGAGGATGCTTCACTTTTTCTTCCCCAAGCGGGCGGCAAAAATCATAGGCTGGTTTTTGAAAAAAAGCGGGCTTAAGCTTTTTGCAGATATGTAAACGCTGTTTTTTATGATAAAAATTGAATAAAAATCTTAAAAAGTCGGCCTATAGGTCGGTTATTGAGGATGTTTTGAAAAAAATAAGCGGGTGGGACACTTTTGTCACTACCCGCTTTTTTGTTAATTTGTTAAATAAATTTGCCATTTTTTTGATTTGAAAAAGTGGCGATAATCGGCTTATAGCCCCACTTTTATTCAACGGTAACCGATTTTGCAAGGTTGCGCGGTCGGTCAGGATTGAGTCCCTTTTTGACGGCGATATGGTAAGCGATAAGCTGCCATGGGATAATATTGAGAACGGTCTGAAGTGGGCAATCGATTTTACTTACCTTAATTATACGGTCGAACTTTTCGGCCTTTTCCTTAGGGAGGTTTATGGGGGTGCATAAAATAAGCTTTGCTCCCCTTGCGGCAGTTTCCTCAGCGTTTGATAAGGTCTTTGACAGGACGTCTTCCTCGGTGGCAAAAACCACGACGTAGGTTCCCTTTTCAACTAAGGCGATGGGGCCGTGCTTAAGCTCCCCGGCAAAATATGCGTTGGCGTTTAAATAGGAGGTGCCGACGATCTTCATGCAGGCCTCCTTTGCCGTATAAAAGTCGTAGCCGCGGCCTATCATCATAATGCGGTCGGCATTAATAAGCAGGTCTGCAATCTTTTCGTATTCAAAGCGCTTGCCTACCGATAACAGGTCCTTTAAGGCCTTGACGTTGCCAAGGTCGAAATCCTCCCCCGATATAAGCTTATTGAGCTGTAAGGACAAAACGTATAGGACGGTGACCATGCAGACGTAAGCCTTTGTGGACGCCACGGCAACCTCTACCCCGGCCTTTATGGGGACGAAAACGTCTGCCTTGGTGGCAAGGGCGCTGTATGGGACGTTGACCACTGAAAGGGTCTTTGCACCGCGTGATCTGGCAAGCTCCAGGGCGGCAAGTGTGTCGGCGGTTTCACCGCTTTGGCTGACGAAAATCACAAGAGTATTTTTGTCAAAGGTTGGAGTGGCGTACCTGAATTCACTTGCAACGTAAGCGGTACATTCGATACGGGTTTTTTCCTCAATCATCTTAGCCCCGACGAGGGCGGCGTTGTAAGCCGTGCCGCAGCCGACAACCTTGATGCGGTTGACCCCTTTGATAAGATCCTCACCGATCATATTAAGGGAGCCTTCCTTCCCGTAGTGATCAATAAGATCGTCAAGGGACTGGGCGCTGTCGTAAATTTCCTTAAGCATAAAATGGTCGAAGTTGTTGGTAAGATCAAAGTGGGCAAGAGAAAGGCTTACCTCGGATTTTTCAATGAGCTGACAGCTGCCGTCAAAAAATCTGAGGCCGTCCTCCCCTGCCATGCCGAAGTCACCGTCGTCAACCACGTAGTAGCTTTGGGAAAAGCCAACGAAGCACATTGGATCGCTGGCGATCATATATCCCCCGTCGCCCTTGGCAACGTAAAGTGGGCTTTGGTTTTTTGCAAAATAAAGGGAGCCTGAGTCACGGTTGATAACGCCCAGGGCGTAGCTACCGTCAAGGCTTTTTGCGGCAGTTATTAAAGTTTCCATAAAGCCAAGACCCTTGCGGGCGGAGGTGTACTCCAAAAGCTTGGCAATGGTTTCGGTATCGGTGCGGCTTTTAAAGCCGTAGCCAAGGCCGCGGAGCTTTTCACGAAGGCTTTCGTAATTTTCTATAATGCCGTTGTGAACGACCGCCCATTTGCCGTCCTCAGATACGTGGGGATGGGCGTTTAATACGGAAGGCTCTCCGTGGGTGGCCCATCTTGTGTGACCAATACCCAAAATGGCCCCGGGAAGTGGCACCACCTTTTTTTGAAGATTGTCGATAAAGCCAACCTCCTTGGTGACCCTGATGCCGCTCTGGCTTTTTACGGCAATGCCCGCTGAATCGTATCCGCGGTACTCCAAAAGTCTTAACTTGTCAATAAGAAGGCTTTCAATTTGCCCCTCGCCATAGTAACCGATTATTCCGCACATGTATATAACCTGCTTAGTGTATAAATTTATTTGATTGTAGCATTGGGGGCAAAAATTGTCAAGGGTATTTATATTTTTTATCCAAATATAAAATTTTTTTGGGCTTTTTTGATTTTTTATTGGATTTTTAGTAAAAAATAGCCGATAACCGACCTATAGGCCCACTTTTATTGTAATTTCGGCCCGCTTGCTTTAGCCGTTGCATTTTGAAGGTTGATTTAAAAAGTCGCAGGGACTGACCTGTAAAAGCATCAAATAACCGACCTATAGGCCCACTTTTAGAATTTTAGCGCCTTTTGTCCACAAAAAAATCAGGCGGCTAAATCTTGCCGCCTGACAATAAAATATAGTGCTTTAACAGGGCAAAATGACGCTTATAACGGTAACGCCGTCACTGCTTTTAGCGAGGACCTTACCCTTATGAAGCTCAACAATGCGCTTGACGATGGAAAGCCCTATGCCGTTGCCGTTTTTGGCTTCCTTACGGTCGACCTGGTGAAATTTGTTAAAAATCTTATCCAAGTGATCAGGTGGGATAGTCTTGCCCGTGTTGGAAATATCCACCCTTAAAAGAGAGTCTTTTTTTGTGATAGACACGTTAACGTCGCCGCCCTCGTTGACAAATTTGAAGGCATTATCAAGAAGATTTATCCAGATCTGCTTCATAAGGTCCTCGTCACCGGCCACGGTGTAGTCGTCAAAATCAAGGGAGAGATTTACCTTTTTTTCCGTCCAGATCTTTTCAAACATGAGGATGGAAAAGCGGATCTGCTCGGAAAGGTTAAAGCTTTCCGTCCGTGAAATTTCCTTTTGATTTTCAAGGCGGGTAATGCTTAAAACGTTGGTGGTCATAAGGGACAAGCGCTTGGTTTCCTCCTCGATAATGGTGAGGTACTCCATCTTTTTTTCGGGAGAAAGATCCTTTGTCTTCATAATGCCAACCAGACCTTGAATGGACGCAATGGGTGTTTTGAACTCGTGAGAGAAGTTGTTGATAAAGTCGGAGCGTAAAATTTCTACCTTACTGAGCTCCTCTGCCATGTTGTTAAAGGCTTTTTCAAAGTCGCTGAGCCCACGGTGCCTTGAAAGATTTATCCTTGTGGAAAGATTTCCCTTTGAAAGCCTTTCCATACCGCCCAGTATCTTGTAGATGGGCAAGAAGAACATTTTATTGGTAAGTATTGAAAGAGCCGTGCCGATGATGGTGCTTGTGATGATGAGGATAATTGAGCTTATTATAAGGTTGGCGTCCTGATTGCTTTTATCAATAATGCCAACGGCTGAAATAATGGCCTCAAGTAGGGTGAAAATGGCAAGGCCGGCAACCAGGATAGTGGCGGTGCTCCATATAAGAAGTCGCCTTACCTTTTTTTGGGCCGCGGTGTACTTTGCTTTGCGGGAGTTTTTCATAGGCCCTTCACCGCCTTGTATCCAAGCCCGCGGATGCTTTCAATGCGGAATTCCTGCCATCCCTCGAAGCGTTTTCGTAAGCGCCCGACGTGAACGGTTAAAGTTTCCCAACCGGTTTCAGAGTCCATGCCCCAGATTTCATCCATAAGCTGAAGCCTTGTGAATATCTTGTTGGGGTAAGATAAAAGCTTATAAAGAAGAAGGAATTCCTTTTGAGGGAGCTCCTGCACGTCGTCGCCCTTGGTGACCGTAAAGGAGTCGTAGTCAAGCACAACGTCACCGATAACTATCCTGCGATCGGTAGAAAGGCTGCTTCTGTTTAAAAGGGCTTTTACGTGTAAGATAAGCTCCTCACCGTCGATGGGCTTGGACATATAGTCGTCAATGCCCAGCTTGAAGCCTCTTTTCCTGTCCTCGGGAAGCTGCTTTGCCGATATCATAAGGATAAGAACGTCGGATTTTGCCTCACGCAGCTGCCTTGTGAACTCATAGCCGTGCATTTTGGGCATCATTATATCGACGATGACAAGGTTTATCATTTCCTTATCCATAAGGCCTAAAGCCTCCTCACCGTTGGAGGCGGTGAAGACCTCGTATTTTTCTAAAAGCAAAGCCTCACGCAAAAAGTAGCGTATGTTTTTATCGTCGTCAACCACAAGGATTTTTATCATAGGAACCTCTTAATAACTGCTTACGGACAGTTTATCATACAAATATTAACTGAAAAGAAACTTAAAGCTTTTTTAGTCAGTAAAAAGGTTGCCGCCTTTTTTGACGGCAACCTGAAAGCTCAAGTTAAATTACTTTTTGCCGAAAAGACGTCTGACGAAGGAAGGAACGTCCTTCTTGTCCTCGGTCTTTGGCTCCTCAACGGGGGCCTTGGGTGCAGCCTCAACAGGTCTTTGAACGGGCTGAGCCGGTCTTTGAGCCTGCTGATAGGACTGGGGACCCTGGGATTGACCGTTTTGTACGGGTCTGACCTGGGTCTGAGGAACCCTCATGAACTCCTCTGCCTTAGGCTGAGCGGGCTGAACCGGCTGACCGTCCTGTCTTTGCTGTGCGTTGACAGATCTTAAAATGCTGGGCTTGGGGCCTTCGTCCTCAGGTCTTTTATCAAAGCCGGTGGCGATCAAGGTAATGATGATCTCCTCTTGAAGCTCCTGATTGATGTTCATACCGAAAATGATGTTTGCGGAAGGATCGACGATCTCCTTAACCCTGTCAGCGGCTTCCTTAACCTGTGCCATAGAAAGATCCTTGCCACCGGTTACGTTTAAGATAACGCCTGCAGCGCCTTCGATGGTGGTTTCTAATAATGGGCTTGAAACAGCCTGACGAACGGCTTCGACAACGCGGTTTTCACCCTTCATTCTGCCGATACCCATATGTGCAAGGCCCTGGTTTTTAAGGATAGCGCGAACGTCGGCAAAGTCAAGGTTGATAAGTGACGGGGTCGCAATAAGGTCTGCAATGCCGCAGATACCCTGACGGAGGGTGTCATCGGCAAATTTTAAGGCGTCAACGATGGGGGTATCGTAGGGAAGAGCCTCTAAAAGTCTGTCGTTGGGGATAATGATGATGGTGTCAACGTATTTTGCAAGGTTTGCAATACCCTTTTTAGCGTTGATCTCACGCTTTTTGCCTTCAAAGTGGAAGGGCTTTGTTACAACGGCAACGGTTACACAACCCTTTTCCTTGGCGATCTTGGCAACTACCGGTGCCGCGCCCGTACCTGTGCCGCCGCCCATACCGGCTGCGATAAATAATAAGTCAACGCCTTCAACGGCTTTTTCGATTGCGTTTTTGGTTTCCTCGGCAGCGGCCTCGCCAACCTGAGGATCTGCGCCTGCGCCAAGACCCTTGGTAATGCTTTCGCCGATCTGGATCTTGTTGTCTTCGTCACAGAGTGAAAGCATAAGTGCCTGCTTGTCCGTGTTTACAGCAACGAACTCTGCAGTATTGATGCCTAATTCTATCATTCTGTTGACGGCGTTGGAGCCTGCGCCACCTACACCTATTACTTTAATTCTTGCAAAACCTTGGTTTTCGTTAAACATGTCTTCATCAGCGGTATCGTCCGCAGCCTCCTCATATAATTTTTGATTTAATAATTCTTGTTGTCTTGCTTCTTCTTCAAGGCGGAGTCTTTCTTCTTCCTCTGCTTTGAGTCTTGCTTCCTCTTCAAGGCGAAGTCTTTCTTCTTCCTCTGCTCTGAGTCTTGCTTCCTCTTCAAGGCGAAGTCTTTCTTCTTCCTCTGCTCTTAGTCTTGCTTCTTCTTCAAGGCGGAGTCTTTCTTCTTCCTCTGCTCTGAGTCTTGCTTCCTCTTCAAGGCGAAGTCTCTCTTCTTCCTCTGCTCTGAGTCTTGCTTCTTCTTCAAGGCGAAGTCTTTCTTCTTCCTCTGCCCTGAGTCTTGCTTCTTCTTCAAGGCGAAGTCTTTCTTCTTCCTCTGCCCTGAGTCTTGCTTCCTCTTCAAGGCGAAGTCTTTCTTCTTCCTCTGCTCTGAGTCTTGCTTCTTCTTCAAGGCGGAGTCTTTCTTCTTCCTCTGCTTTGAGTCTTGCTTCCTCTTCAAGGCGAAGTCTTTCTTCTTCCTCTGCCCTGAGTCTTGCTTCTTCTTCAAGGCGAAGTCTTTCTTCTTCAGCCTTCTGTCTTGCTTCCTCTAAAGCGGCTTGCTCGGCAAGGACCCTTTCCTTTTCAGCCTTTTCCTGAGCGTAAGCCTGCTGAGCTTCGGCAAATAATCTTTCCTGCTCGGCCTTTTCTTCTGCGTAAAGTCTTTCCTGCTCTGCCTTTTGCTCTGCAAACAGTCTTTCCTGCTCTGCCTTTTCTTCTGCGTAAGCCTGCTGGGATTGAGCAAACAATCTTTCCTGTTCGGCCTTTTCTTCTGCGTAAAGTCTTTCTTGTTCGGCCTTTTGCTCCGCAAACAGCCTTTCACGCTCTGCTTTTTCTTCGGCAAACAATCTTTCTTGTTCTGCCTTTGCTTCGGCGTAAAGTCTTTCCTGCTCTGCCTTTTGCTCTGCAAACAGTCTTTCCTGCTCTGCTTTTTCTTCGGCGTAAGCCTTCTGGGCTTCTTCCATTAATTTTTCACGCTGCAGACGGGCTTCTTCTTCGTTTAATCTTGCCTGCTCCTCAAGCTGAGCCCTGGCTTCCTCTAAAAGTCTTGCCTTTTCGGCCTCGCTTGCCTTAAGCTGCTCCTCATAAGCCCTTGCGGCCTGAAGACGCTCTTCCTCCTGGGCGCGCTTGAACTCAGCAAGCTCCCTTTCCATCTGAAGACGCTCTTCTTCAAACTTTGCCCTGGCCTCTGCAAGTAATTTTTCCTGCAGGGCTTTTTCTTCTTTAAGCTTTGCCCTGGCTTCCTCTACCAGCCTTTCCTGAAGCATGACTTCTTCTTCCAAAGCCTGCTCGTAAGAGGGATCGTAGGCGGGGGCGGATTCCTTGACGGCTTCCTCAGCTGGGGTGGGGTCTTCCTTAGCGGTAACGGCTTCTTCGGCGAAGGCTTCTTTAGCTTCTTCAACCGTCTCTTCAGCTGCTTCTTCAGCTGCTTCCGCGACTACTTCTTCTTCAGCGGAGGCGGTGGCGTCGCCTAAGCTGTCAACGTCGGTATCGCCGTTTTCGTCAAGATAGACCGCATCGTCAAAGGAAGGAATAACGGGAGCGTAGGACGATGGGTCGTCGGATTCCTCTTCAGTCCGGTCTTCGTCCAAAACGTCTTCGTCATCGGCTTCGGATTCAGATAAAGCTTCTTCAGCATCGTCGGCGTCGGAGTAGCCCTCTGTATCTTCTTCTGAATTTTCTTCAAATTCCTCTTCAAATTCTTCTTCCATTTCTTCGACTTCTTCCAAAAGATCTTCTTCAAGCTCTATTGAATCTTCGGGAAGGATGGAATTTTCTTTATTTTGCTGCTCTAATAAGCGGATGGCTTGTTTGTGCTTAACCCTTTTGGATTTTTTCTTTTTACCTGTGTAGCGCGGTTTGTACATAATAAGTCACTCCTTAAAAATCTAATATCAATAAAGCTTTTCGTTAAGCGCGTAGTTTAATACGGCCAGGGCTGAGCTGTCATCGGGCTTGGACATGTACGCCAGCTTTGGCGCAACCACGTTGACGGGCATTTCGATAAGCCCTGAGAAATATTCGGGACAGCCCCTTACGTAAGATATGCCGCCGCCCGTAAGGGAAACGACCGTATCGTGGGCAAGGCGGACCCTGCTTGTAAGTATTGCCCTGTCAAACTTTTCGCCAATGTCGTCAATGACGAAGCGGGCAATCTCGTTAACGTCGCTGACGTTAAAGGTGTATTGCTTTTCGCCGTAGATGACGACGTAAGCGCCTGCGTTGGCGGCAATGCTTAAATTTATCTTTCGCTTTAGCCTTTCAGCAACCTCAAAATCGATCTGAAGCTTGTCGTAAAGATACGCGGTGACGTGTCCGCCGCCTATCTGGAAGCTGTCGTGGAAAAGCGCGCCGTCCCCTGAAAGAACGGTAAGATTCGTTGATAAGTACCCGACGTCTAAAAGAACCTGGGCCGAGCGCCTTTCTTCGTCGCTGAAGAGAAGCTTGCCTTCGGCAAGGGGTACGGGGATAAAGTTGACCGTCTTGACCCCAAGGGATAAGAAGATCTTTCTTAAAACGGTTAAAAGACCGCCGTCTGCGGTAAAGATAGTCACAAAGCCCGAAAGGGAGGTTGAAACTGCGCCTAAAGGGTTGTCAACACGGCGATTGCCGTCAAGGTAGAAGCACACGCCGCTTTTGGAGATAACCTCCTCTCCCCCCATTGGCATATGGCGGGCGGTGGCGCCTTCGTAAAACTCCTTCAAGTCCTTTTCGCGTATCCTTTTTTTACGGTTGAAAAAGGTGCGCTGCTCCACGTTGTCGACCCTTAAAAATTCCCCCGGGATGCCTACGTAGACCGTATCGATCTTGGCCTTTACGGAGTGGGTCACCGTCCTCAGACTGTCGGAAATGGCATTGTATAGCCGTTTTTCGTCAATGATCCGGCCGTCAAAGGCCTCGTGCTGCTGCTTAAATAAGGCGCGGATTATGTAATTGTTGTTTACGCCGTTTTCGCCGATAATGGCTGTAAGGCTGTAGGAGCCCAAGTCGATTACGGCAACTGCATCTTTTAACATGGTAAATTCCTCTTAAGTCGTTTTGGCTTATTAAGGCCTATCTTGTATAAACGGCAACAACCTCGCCGCTGTCCTTTTCGTAACAATTTATGGTGCCTGAAAGCTTGTCCCCGTCTGTTAAAGCGTTGTATTTTGCTATCCCGCGGGAGATCTTTTCGGCTGTGCGGGAGGTGAATTTGTAAACCTCTACCGTGACGCCGCTTCTCATACGGAGGTTAAGGCGGTAATTACCTTCCTCGGGCATCTGGAAAATGTCTAAAGATTCTATAACGTCCCTTGGGGAAGAAAAGGCTGAAACCACAGTTTTTAAGCCGTCAAACAGGGCCTGATTGCTTATGGAAAGGGTTGATTTCTCCCTTAAGGTGACCGTGTCGGAAACCGTAAAGCGAATAAGTATATCCGAAAGGTTGTCCGAAGGATTTACGAGGGTGTCGCGGGTGTGTAAAACCGTGTACTCGTCATCGAGAATATAATAGCTGCCGTCTTCCCTTTGGACGGCGAACCTTTCCTGACGGGCAAAGAAGCTTGCCTTTAAGGTAAAGGGATAAACCTTTTTGATTTCAAGAACCTTTAAGGAGGTTTCCTCTAAAATGCGCCTTTCGATTTCATCAGTATTGATAAAAACAAGATTTTTGCCGCGGTAGGAGGATAAAATTTCTTCGGCCTTTGAAACCTCGGATTCCTGATAAATGGAATACTCCGTCATGACGTCGGAAACTGAAAAAACGGTAACGAAGCAAAGTAAGGCATACACGAGTACTGCTGCCGTAATTGATAACGCTAATATCCTTGAATGCTTCATATTTTATCCCTTGCCTACTTAAGTAAATTTATCCTGGCCCCAAGGCCCTTGAGCTTTGAACTGAAATTTTCGTATCCCCTGTCGATAAAGTGGGGAGAGTGTACCCTTGTAACCCCGTCTGCTTTAAGCCCGGCAACCACCAGGGCCGCGCCGCCGCGAAGATCTTGCGCGCACACGTCCGCGCCCGCGAGGCGAGTGCCCCTGAAGGTGACCGTGTCGCCGTCAAGGCAAAATCTTGCGCCCATCTTGTAAAGCTGGTAAAGGTAATTGAACCTGCCGTCGAAGACCGTTTCGGAAATCCTTCCGCCGCCTCTTGACGAGGCAAAAAGGACGGCAAGAATTGGGTGAAGATCGGTTGGAAAAAGTGGATACGGGGCGCAGACCTCACGGTAAAAACCCCTCATTTCTCCGCGCGATTTTATATATATAATATCACTATATATATTAACATTATTTGGGTATATTTTGCAACTGTTATTGCAATATTTTTTTGCTAAAAATGAAATATTTTTGCGATTAACGCCATATAGGCAGACTTTTCCGCCGACGGCAAGGGTCGCAAGAAAAAAAGTACCCATTTCGATCCTGTCGGGGATGGGCCTGTAGGTGCAAAAATTATTTAATTTTTGAACCCCCTCTATACGAATAAAGGAGGTGCCCTGTCCGTAGATCCTGCCGCCACAGCAATTTATGAAGTTGCAAAGGTCTGTGACCTCAGGCTCCCGCGCGGCGTTTTCAATAAGGACGGAGCCATGACAAAAGACGGAGGCCATTATTAAATTTTCCGTCGCCCCCACACTTGGGTACCTTAGCTTTACCCTGCCGCCACGGTTTTTTTCCAAGGAGATCTCAACCAGTCCGTCGTCTTCTGTCACCGTGGCACCAAGGGCCCGAAAGCCGTCCAGGTGGATATCCACGGGACGGCTGCCGATACGGCACCCACCGGGAAGCGGCATCGTTACCCTTTTAAAGCGCGACAAAAGCGCCCCGGTCAAAAAGAAGGAGGCGCGAAGCTTTTCACAATGCTCCCTTGAAGGGGGCAGGTCGTTGATTGCGGTGGTGTCTACGTAAAGGTGGGGACCAAAAAAACCCGTCTTTACCCCAAGGTCGCCGAGTATGGCGCACATGCCGTCAACGTCGGTTATCCTGGGGCAGTCCTTGATAAGGACCTCGCCGTTTAAAAGAACAGATGCGCAAAGTATGGGCAGGGTCGCGTTTTTGGAGCTGCTGATCTTAACCTGACCGTCAAGCTTGTGACCGCCTTCAATTTCGTAATACGCCATAAAACACCTTAACGGTTTATTTTATGCGGTTTTTTTTGGTCTTGCCACTGCCGCCGCCCTTTGAAACGTTATATAAGACCCCAAAAGCCGACATAAATACGATAAGGGACGTGTTGCCTGCCGAAATAAAGGGCAACGGAAGCCCCGTCGGCGGCATGGAGCCCGTCACCACAAGGGCGTTGATAATGACCTGCACCCCGTATACGGTTATAATGCCCATAGCCAGTATGTAACCGTAAAAATCTTTTGATTTTGAGGCGGCTTTTATTCCCCTTAAAATAAGCGTTACCATGGCGGCAAAGAAAATAAGGGTGCCGAAAAAGCCGATCTCCTCACCGATGACGGACAGGATAAAATCACTTTCGGAAAAGGGCAAAAAGCGGAACTTTTGACGGGAGTTGAAAAGCCCCACCCCAAAAAGTCCGCCCGAGCCTAAGCCGTAGAGGGATTGAAGAAGCTGATAGCCTTCCCCACGGGGGCTTGCCCAAGGGTCCAAAAATGCCGAAAGCCTTTTAAGGCGGTAAGGCTCCACGGCGATAAGGACGGGAACTGCCATAAGTGCGGGGATAAATATAAGCATAAAATGCTTGAGCCTTGCTCCGCACAAAAACAGGAGAGTAAAAACTAATATGCCAACGCAGACGGTAATGGACATATTTGGTTCTAAAACGATAAGGACGCATAAAAGTCCGCCCGCGGCAAGGGGCGGCAGTATCCCCTTTAAGGTCTTTGCCCTGCCCATATCTGCGGCGAAATATTCGGCCACCATAAAAACGTAGGCAAATTTGGCGATTTCCGACGGTTGAACGGTGAAAAATCCAAGATTGAGCCACCGTCTTGCCCCGTAGACCTCAACTGACAAAAAAGGAATAAAAACCAGGGCCAGTAAAAGGGCCGCCACGGCGTACATTATCTTGCCCTTGCCAAAATATTTGTGATAGTCAATGCGGGAGGTTACCATAAACCCGATGGCCCCCACAATAAAGCCGCCGCCCTGCTTGACGGCGTAATAATATTTGTTGCCGTAATCAAGCCCCGCCACGTAAAAGGATGCCGAGTAAACGGCAACTATGCCGAAGGCGCTCAATAAAAAGGTAAGGACGGCAATTAAGGGATCACCCTTGAAGGGATTCTTCATTGAGCCCCCTTACGATACGGCGGAATTCCTCGCCACGCTCCCGATAATCCTTAAAGGCGTCAAAGCTGGCCGCCGCCGGCGACAGTATGACGTTGCCACCTGACCTTACCTTGGCGGTGGCAAGATAGACGGCTTCTTGTAGGTCGTCGGCGCAGATAATATTGGTAAAGCCTGCCTTCAAGGCCGCGGCAAGCATGATGGCCTTAGTCTTGCCAAGCAGGACGGCACAAAGGTCGGGGCGGCACTTTAAGGTTTTGAACATATCGGTATAGTCCTGCCCCTTGGATACGCCACCCAAAATTACGGCGGTGGGACCTGAAAAGCCCTCGATACACTTAACGGCTGAGTCCACGTTGGTCGCCTTTGAATCGTTGACGTAATTTACGTTACCGACGGTCATTACCCGTTCTATCCTGTGAGGGACGGCCGAAAAGGCTGAAAGGCCTTCTTCTATCACCCCTTCAGTTAGTCCCAAAAGGTGGGCGGTCAAAACGGCCGCAAGACAGTTTGACAGATTGTGCCTGCCCGCTAAGGAGAAGGCGTCCACCGGGCATATCTTATTGCCGAAGCAATAAATATATCCGCCCTCCACGTAGGCGCCGTCGACCCTTTCATCAATGGAAAACCAGGCCTTTTTGCATTTCAGGTCAAAGCCGATCTCCCTGACGGCGGGGTCGTCGTAGTTTAAAACGGCCCACTCTGACCCCCTCATATTGGAAAATATCCTGCCCTTTAAAAAGCGGTAATTATCCAACGTGTAATGGCGGTCAAGATGGTCCTCCGTTACGTTGAGAAGGACGCCGATATGTGGGGTAAACGTGCGAAGAGTTTCAGCCTGAAAGGAGGATACCTCGATTACGGCAATATCCCCATGTCCCATTTCAAGGACGGCGCCCGAAAGGGGCGTGCCCACGTTGCCAAGAAGCCTTGAAGGCTCCCCTCCCTTTAAAAGCAGGGTATGTATAAGGGTTGCCGTGGTGGTTTTGCCATTGGTCCCCGTAACGGCCACCGACGGACATTTTAAAAGGATGGAAGCAAGCTCCAACTCGCCCAAAATAAGGCACCCGCCCGCCTTGGCGGAAACAAGGTTTTTATTGTCGATGGGAACGCCGGGGCTTACCACCACCACCGATGCGGGAGAAAACTCCTCAAGCAAAATACAGCCTTCGGCAATGAGGGCTTGGACCTCCGGCCGCAAACAGGCCTCCTTTGAGTCGTCAAAAAGGCTTACCCTTCCCCCAAGGGAAAGAATAAGCCTTGCGCTTGCAATGCCGCTTACCGACAAGCCGTAAACCAAAAAATCTTCGCCTTTAATTCTCATAATATACCTCGAAAAAAGCTACGGTAGGTAGCGTAATAGGGACAGGAGGCCCCCAAGAAGGGTCACCAGCGTATAAAGGTAAACGATCTTGCTTTCCGCATGGCCCCTCCTTTGAAAATGGTGATGAAGGGGCGCCATAAGGAAAATACGCTTCCCCGTCCGCTTATAGTATATTACCTGAAGTATGACCGATATGCCCGAAAGAACGAACATTATGCCGACAATGGGTACGTAAAGGGCGTTTCCGCTGAATATCATAAGAGCGGCAAGAATCCCGCCAAGGGCAAGTGAGCCCGTATCCCCCATAAAGACCGAGGCCCTTGGAAAGTTGAATATCAAAAACCCCGACAGGGCTCCCCACAAAATGATCGCAAGGGCCGCCATTGACAAAAAGCCGTTGCCGTCTTGGTAGCGTTCGGGGAATTTTGCCGTCTGCAAAAAAATGAGGGCCGCAACTGAAAAGAGGTTGACAGAGCTTACGCTTGCAGATAGTCCGTCAAGGCCGTCGGTAAGGTTGACGCAGTTGGTCATTGCGATAAAAATGAAAGCGGAAAGCGGAATAAACCACACCCCTAAATCAACAAGCCTGTCCGTAAAGGGAAGGTATACAAAGGTCGTGCCCATACGGTAGCAAAAGATGGATGACGACACGGCAACCACCGTCTGAAAGATGATCTTTTGCCATGGAGAAAGGCCTTCGTTACGGCTTAAACGGATCTTTATAAAGTCGTCAAGAAAGCCTATTGCGCCGTAGGATAAAAATATGAGGACGCAGGCGGTGGAAAGCACACTGCCCCTGACAAAGCAAAAATAAATGGCGGCCGTGACTAAAATAAAGGGTACGCCGCCCATGGTTGGCGTACCCGCCTTTTTTTTGTGGTCCGTTACGTATACAAGTATTTGCTGTCTTGCCTTAAGCCTTTTCATAAGGGGTATATACACACCCGTAAGTGCGCCCGTCAATATAAGGGCACCTATCCACAAAATTACCCGATCAGCCGTCATCGTTCTCCTTTTGGCCCCCACCGTGGGAGCTTATGTAAGATAAGACCTCCTCCCGATCGGAAAGCCTTTCACGGACGCCTGAAACTTCCTGATAGTCCTCACTGCCCTTGCCTGCAATAAGCAGGCTGTCGCCCGGCCTTAGCATACCCATTGCAAAGGATATGGCGCCGCGCCTGTCAACTATCTTGACGTAATTTTTGGTGACGGGGCGAAGGCCAAGCTCTATCTCCCGCATGATATACTCAGGGTTTTCATCCCTGGGATTGTCGGTGGTGAGGATGACAAGATCCGCAACGTCCCCTGCTATCCTGCCCATAACGGGTCTTTTTTGCTTGTCCCTGTTGCCGCCGCACCCAAACAGGCAGAAGGTCCTGCCAACCGTGGTTGACGACACGAAGGAAAGACTTTTATTGAGCCCGTCGGGGGTATGGGCGTAATCCACGAAAATATTGGCGCCCTTAAAGGTTGCGACCCTTTCCATACGGCCGGGAACGGTTTGCGCCTTAGAAAGGGCCTTTACCGCAAGGTCGGGCTTTATCCCCAGCAAAAAGAGGGTTGCCGCCGCCCCAAGGAGGTTGTAGGCGTTGAACTCGCCCAAAAGCCTGCTTTTGACGTTGTAAACCATATCAAACATATTTATGACGAACTCTATCCCCGACTGGCTTTCCTCCAGGTTGACGGCAAAGACATCCGACGGAGAATATATGCCGTAGGAAACTGTTTTTTTAGGGCTTTCGGCGTAAATTTCACGGCCTAAGGGGTCGTCGCAGTTAACCACGAAAAATCTGACGGAGCCGTTAAAGGCCGACTTTTTCACACTTCTGTATGAAGTGAAATCGGAAAAATAATCCAGATGGTCGTGGGTGCAGTTGGTAAAAACTAAAATCTCAAAGGAAATGGCGGCACACTTTTTAAGCCAGATGGCGTGGGCGGAAAGCTCCATTACGACCACCTCTATCCCCTCGCTTAAAAATTGGGAAAGAAGGGAAAAAAGCTCCCACGGGTCGGGGGTGGTAAGAGAGCTTGGAAGGGTTTTCGTCGCCGTCTTTACCCCAAGGGTGCCGATAAGGGCGGCTTTTTTTCCGCTTTCAAGAAGGGCGCTGTATATGAGGTGGGAAACGCTTGTTTTGCCGTTGGTGCCCACCACGCCTATTATTTTAAGACCTCGCTGGGGATTGCCGTGAAGGGCGGCACTCATAAGCGAATAGCAAAGCCTTGGGTCGGGCGTGATTATCTGCGGAAGATCAAGGCGGGGGTCAAATACCTCGCTTACTACGGCCGCCGCGCCATTTTTTGCGGCCCTTTCCTTAAAGGCGTTGCCGTCGTGCTTGGAGCCCTTAAGGGCCACGTATATATCCCCTTCCTTAATTAAATTTGCATTGTTTTTTATTGATCTGACGTCCACGTCCGCCTCATTTTTATAAAGGGTGGAGCCGGGACAGGTCTTTAAAAGTTCACTGATTTTCATAATAGCCTTTTTATTGATTTAAACTTGGATTTTTAAACATCTTTTGTTTTTTCCATACCGGTAAGGTCTATTATCTTCTGAAAAATTTCGCCGACGATGGGCGCGGCTACGGTGGAGCCGTAAATACCGCCGACAGGCTCGTCAACGATGGCAAGGCAAAGGTATTTTGGGGCGTTTGCGGGGAAAAATCCAATAAAGGACATTACGTTTTTACCCTGACATATTGCCCCGTCTTTAAACTTTTGGGCAGTACCCGTTTTGCCCGCCACCCGATAGCCCTCGATATACGCCGCCTTGCCGCCGCCCTCCGACACGACGCTTTCAAGGTAAGAGGCGATCTTGAGAGAGGCTGCCTTGCTTATTATCCCCTTTTTTACCGTCTGAGGGAAAACTTCTATTGTTTTGCCGCCGGGGGCCTCAACGTGGCTGACGATCTGTGGCGAAAAATAATTGCCGCCGTTTACCGCCGCGCATACTGCCGCCGCCAGCTGGATCGGGGTGACGGCAATGCTTTGGCCGAAGGCTATCCTGGCAAGATCACCTTCCTTTACGGCGCCCACGGGTATGAGGAGGCCAAAGGCCTCTCCCCCAAAGTCTATGCCCGTTTTTTTGCCAAAGCCAAAGGCGGTGAGGTAACTGTAAAAGGTTTCCTTACCAAGGGAAAGGGCAAGATCGGTAAAGCAAGGGTTGCAGCTGGTGGCAAGGGCTTCACGCAGGGTCTGATTGGCGTGCTTGCCGTTTTTGTGGTCGGACCAGCATTTTATCCTGCCACCGGCTACCTCACGATATCTTGAGGAGGGAAAGACGTAGCCCTCGCCCTTGGCGGCAGGGTTGCCCTTTAAGGACTCCTCAATATTGGCGACCGAGGTTATTATTTTGAAGGTGGAGCCGGGCTCGTAGCTGTCACAGACCACAGGATTGCGGGTAAGGGCGTTTAAAAGGTCCATATCGTCCCTCGGGATAGCGTTAAGATCGTAGGATGGCAGGGTCGCCATGGCAAGGACCTTGCCCGTTGATGGGTCCATGACTACGGCAGAGGCGCTTTTGGGCGAATACTTATCAACGGCGCGCATAAGGGAGCTTTCAACTATCTTTTGCACGTCCACGTCGATATTTGTAACCACGTTAAGACCGTCCGTTGCCTTGACGAAGGATGGAGATTTACCCGACAGATCCTTGCCGGTCAGGTCGGACTCGTATAAAAACTCCCCATCGATACCCTTAAGGTATTTATCAAAAAGCTTTTCAAGGCCCGAGGTCCCTGCGCCGTCCACGTTGGTAAAGCCAAGGACCTGGCACAAAAGACTGCCGTAGGGGTATACCCTGCCCCCGTCAAGGGAGTAGTAGACCCCGTCAAGATCGGTTTCCTTAAGCTTTAAAATTTCAAGGCGGGTGGCGCGGCGCTTTACTGTAATTTCCGACAGGTTTTTGGACATTTTTTTCAGAAGATCCTCTTTATCCAGGCCGAAGATCCCGCTCAAAGCTGAGGCGACCTTATCCCTGTCTGTGACGCATCTTGGGCGGATAAATACCGAATAGGCCTCACTTGTGGCCGCAAGGATACGGCCCTTGCCGTCCAGTATCTGTCCGCGGACGGCTTTGATGGGGAGCTCCCTTGTCCACTGGTCCACGGCCTTTTCGGTCAAGGCCCTTGACCATATGACCTCAACGTAAAAAAGCCTTGCTATAATAAGAAAAAAAATTAAGGCTACCGCCACAAAAAATGCCAGTAACCTCTTTCGCAAAACCGTTATTGAAAAGCTTTTGATAAATCCCCCTTTAAAACGTCCGAAGGACGAAAAAAAGGTTATTTGCAAAATCGCAGATAACCTCTTTGGTGTTAATTGTTAAGACCCTCTGCCTTGGTCATGCCAAGATCAGCTGCCTTCTGATTGATTACCTCGTCGGATGAGAGGTACTTAAGCTCTGAATTGAGATTTTCAACCTCGACCTGGAGCTCCTTTATCTGATCTTCCTTCTGGGAAACGGTGGAGTTCATAGTCTTCAAGAGCCTTGTATTGAGTATGATAAGCGCAAATACGGTAATGACCACGAGGGCGTAAACCGCAATTAAGATCTTACCCTTGGTGTTGATGGTGTACTTTTTGTCGAGGGCGGTCTCACCTTTTTTATGGAAATCCTCAAAGGGGTTTACCCTGTCGTCCACGTTGCTTGCAAACTGCATGGTGGAAACTGAAGGCGTTAAATCGTCCGTGGTGTAGTTCATTGCGTTGTGGCCGGGTGCGGCGTCAAAGCGCTCGCCCGGTCTTGAAGCATACCTCTGGCTTAAGTTCTGTGCCCTTTCAGCTTCGGTTGCGACCTCGTCACGAGGATAATCCTGAACGGGGGCCTGATAACCCTGGCCATAGCCCTGACCCTCGCTTTGGCGAGCGGGCTGCTGGGCATATAAGCTGTCTGCAAAGGTGGGCGCGCTTGTTACGGGTGCCTCACGGTAGGCAGGCTGGCCTTGCTGAACGGTATATTCGTCCCTTAAAGGGGCTTGCTGATTTTGTAAGCTATTGGCGGGACGGTCATAAAAGAACTGGCTTTCCAAGCTATCGGCAAAGCCTGAAGTCCTTTGAGTGTAGTCGTATCTATTTTGTGTCTCCGGCGTAGCATAACCGCGGCTATACTTTTGGGAGGAATTATCATATCTGTTATCCATACTAATATTATTTATGCTCCTCGAAAAATATTCTTGCCAACCGAATTTTAGTTTATACCCTTTGGCAAACTCTTAGTTTTGCGCTTCTTGCTCTCGGGTTACGGTCCAGCTCTTTTTCCCCCGAAAGTATGGGCTTTGCGGTCAATATATCAACTATCTTTTTCTTACCGCACACGCATATGGGCAAGCTTTTGTCACATATGCAGTCGGTTTCTAAGTATTTATAAGCGTTTTTAACTATTCTGTCCTCAAGTGAGTGGAAGGTTATAACCGCAAGCCTTCCTCCCGGTTTGAGTCTTTCCCCCATGGATAGTATGGCTTCATACAATCCGTCAAGCTCTCCGTTGACCTCAATGCGTAAGGCCTGGAAAGTCCTTTTTGCAGGATGCCCGTCTTGCTTGAATTTAAACGGTATGGATCTGTCGACTATTTCAGCAAGCTCACCACAGGTGGTGATAAGATGGGTCTTTCTTGCCTCGATAATATTGCGTGCAATCTGTCGATGGAATTTTTCTTCGCCGTATTCCTTTAAAATGCGGCTTATTTCTTCTTCTTTATAACTGTTTACTATGTCCTTGGCGGAAAAGCTGCCTTCGGGATTCATCTTCATATCAAGAGGTTCGTCCTTCCCCATGTAACTGAAGCCGCGCTTCCTTTCGTCAAGCTGATAGCTTGATACGCCTAAATCCAGAAGTATTCCGTCGTATTTATCTATACCTAATCTGTCCGATATATCGCTAAAGTTTTTGAAGTTGTCGTGAACAAGGGTCAGCCTTTTCTGACTGTCCGGATCAAGTCTTTTTGCGTTTTCGATTGCCGCCGTGTCAAGGTCGGTCGCCACAACCCGCGTCCTTGCCCTGCGTAAAATCTCACCCGTGTGGCCGCCACTGCCAAAGGTGCCGTCAAAATAGATCCCGCCGTCTTTTAAGTTTAACCCGGTCATGCACTCCTCAAGCATTACCGATACGTGTTTATATTCCATTACGAATTGCTTTTTTCAAATTCATCGTCTAAAATAGATAAAGCGTCCTCAAAGGAAAGCTCCTCCATCAACTTGTCGTAGCGACTTTTGGACATGAGGTTGATATGATCCTCCGCCCCGATAGAAACCACGTCTTTTTCCAAGTTGACAAGCTTTCTTATGGCGTCACTTATCTGTAAACGGCCCTGCCCGTCTTCGCTGACCTCAAAGTATGACCCGAAAAATAACGAGTAGGCCTTTTCTGCCTGCTTGTTAAAGGGCGAATGGGTCTTTTTGGAAACCCGCTTGAAGCCGTCGACGGTGTAGATGGCGAGGGCGCCCTCTATTGACGACCTGCCTAAAACGTAAGTAGAACCAAGGTCTTTACCAAACTTGGCAGGAATACGTATTCTGTTTTTTGCGTCCATCTGATGGAAGTACGTACCGAAAAACACGACACTATCCCCCTTGATTTTTACTGTGCTTTGATTATAGCACAAAACTTGACCACAATCAACCACTTTGACCGTATTTTTGAGAAATTTTTAAAAATTTTTTGCATAAATTTATAGAACATATGTGCGATTTTTGATTTTTTTAAATTTGCAAAACTTAAAAATCATAGATTTTTTAAGAAAAAGGCAAAAATCAGTCCTTTTTTTGAGTTTTTTCCCTTTTGAGAAAGCCCCCGAAAATATGGTGGGCAAAAATCCCACGATTTTTTCAAAAATAGGGCAAAATACCCGGGACGACAGCCATGATTTTCATAAAAAAGTATATTCGCCGCAAGTCAAAAAAATAATCCCGTCATAAGGGCGCAAAAAAAATTTTTCTGAAAGCTAAAAGTCAGCCGCCATCCGAAGCTTGTCGCAAAAGGACTTTATGGACTTTAAGGACTAAAATATATCAAAAACGGATAAGTACGTTTATCCACAAAAGGTTTTTTTAATCGGTGGATAAGCCTTTTGTGTAATTTGCAAAAGAAAAATTTTGATGAGATAAAATAAATGATTTTCAGCCTGATTTTTAAAATTAATTTTATAAATCAGTCGGTTTTTTGCAAAAATCCTGAGAAATGTTAAAAATGTTGATAGGCGGAAAATCTTATAGATATTTTTATAAAAAACCAAAAAAGCCAAGCAAAATGCGGACTTTTTTGTCACTAAAAAAATAATTGGGCTTTTCTGACCGCTGAGGCATAAAAAAATCCCCTTTTTTAAAAGGGGGTAAATATATAAGGCTTTAGCCTTTAAAAGTGGAAAAAATGTTCAAAATAAGGAAAAAACCACGAAAATTTCCTTTAAAATCCTTGCAAATTATATTTTATTATGCTAAAATATCAAAAGTAGAAATTAAGAAGCCGACGGCCTTCGTCGGATTACAATAAGGAGAGATTATCGTGCCCAATATTAAATCTGCTAAGAAACGTGTTATCGTTACCGAACTTAAGAACGCACAGAACAGAAGTGCACTTGCAGAAATTAAGACTTCCGTAAGAAAGCTTAACGCTGCAATCGAAAGCGGTGATAAGGCTCAGGCTCAACAGATTTTCAGGGAAACCTCTAAACTTCTTGACGAAGCAGTAAGCGCTGGTAGAATCCACATCAACAAGGCTGCTAACAGGAAGTCCGGTTTCGCTAAGAGAATCAACGCAATGGCTTAATCCTATCACTAAATCGCCCTCTAAGAGGGCTATTTTTTTTGCTTTTTAAAAGCTTTGAGGGGCGACTTTTTGCCAAATTAAAATCAAGCGCGACAGCTGATAGCTGCCGCGCTTTTTCATTATAATATATATTATAAAATTTTAAGTAAAGCCGACGCCGATCAGAAAAGCCCGACGATGGTGCCGTCAGATAAAACGTCGATATTTTCGGCCACGGGACGCTTGGGTAGCCCGGGCATGGTCATAATGTCCCCTGTCAGCACGACGATAAAGCCTGCGCCTGCAGAAACCTTTACGTTTTTGACCGTTACCGTAAAGCCTGTGGGGGCGCCGAGAAGGGTTGGATCGTCAGAAAGGCTGTACTGGGTCTTGGCAATGCATACGGGAAGGCCTGAAAAGCCTAAAGATTCAAGATCGGCGATCTGCTTCTGGGCGTTCTTTTCGATAATGACGCCGTCGCCGCCGTAAACCTTTTTAACGACGCTTTCTATCTTCTTTGCGATGGGAAGGTCCAAGTCGTACGAGAAATGGAGGGGCTGGGGATTTTGACAAAGTGAAACTACCTCTTTGGCAAGGTCGGTCATGCCCTGTCCGCCTTTAGCCCAGCCGTCGGCAAGGATTGCCTTTACGCCGACTTTTTTGCAAAGATCGATCAAAAGGGCGACTTCGCCGTCGGTGTCGGTTGGGAAACGGTTTACGGCAACCACGGTGGGCATGTTGTAAACCTTTTGCATGTTGGAAACGTGCTTGAGTAAGTTGGGTATGCCTTTTTCCAGGGCGGAAAGATTTTCCTCCTTAAGGCTGTCCTTGGGAAGACCCCCGTGCATTTTGAGGGCGCGGATGGTGGCAACGACCACTACGCAATCGGGATTGAGCCCTGCCATACGGCACTTGATGTCCAAAAACTTTTCTGCGCCGAGGTCTGCGCCAAAGCCGGCCTCCGTTATGCAGTAGTCGCTTAACGACAGACCCATACGAGTTGCTAAAATTGAGTTACAGCCGTGGGCAATGTTGGCAAATGGACCGCCGTGAATGATGGCCGGGGTATGCTCCAGGGTCTGACAAAGGTTGGGCTTGATAGCTTCCTTTAAAAGTGCGGCCATGGCGCCGTGGGCCTTTAACTGACCGCAGGTAACGGGCTTGCCGTCGTAGGTGTAGCCGACCACTATCCGTGAAAGCCTTGCCTTTAAGTCGTCAAGACCTGTCGACAGGCACAGCACGGCCATGATCTCGCTGGCGACGGTAATGTCAAAGCCGTCTTCCCTAGGGGTGCCGTTAGCCTTGCCGCCCAAGCCGTCCACAACAAAGCGGAGCTGACGGTCGTTCATATCAACACAGCGCTTCCAGGTGATGCGCTTTACGTCAATGCCGAGGGCGTTGCCCTGCTGAACGTGGTTGTCTATCATTGCGGCGAGAAGGTTGTTGGCCGCGCCAATGGCGTGGAAGTCACCCGTAAAGTGAAGGTTTATATCCTCCATAGGAACGACCTGGGCGTAGCCGCCGCCCGCCGCGCCGCCCTTAACGCCGAAGACGGGACCTAAGGATGGCTCCCTTAAGGCAACGAGAGCCTTTTTGCCGATAAGGTTAAGCCCGTCGGCAAGACCTATGGTGGTGGTCGTTTTGCCCTCACCTGCCGGGGTCGGGGTAATGGCGGTAACAAGGACCAGCTTGCCCTTGGGGGATTTTTCTATAAGATCAAGATTAAGCTTTGCTTTGTATCTGCCGTAAAGCTCGTAACGGTCTTCTTCTATGCCAAGCTTTTTGCAAATTTCGGTTATTGGCGACATAATATTGGCCTGAGCAATTTCTATATCGGTCATAAGTATACCTCCCGTAAAAGCGGCTATAAATTTATGCCGCGCGCATTTATAAAAACTAACTTTAATTATATATTATATATCGGGCTTTGTCAATAGTGTTTTGAAAATTTAGCTTAAAGTTTTTTGGCCTTCCGCGGTTTTTGCGGCTTTTTACCTAACCGTTGGAAAAGCTTCTCTTATTGAGCCGCCCGGCAAGGCAAAGGGTGTCGTAGGTGTGGCCGTTTAAAATCGGCTTGTCGGAACCGAAAAGGGTGACCGCGTCACCTACCTTGCAGCAAGCGTCGGTCAGGTCTATCATACAATGATTCATACAAGCCTTGCCAAGAATTTTGCAAGGCACGCCGTTTACGTCAACGGTGAAGTTGTCTTCTAAAAAAAGACCGTTATAATACCCGACGGGCAGCACCCCTACCCTTTTCACCTGCGGCGGCAATATTGTGCCGCCGTAACCAACGGTAAAGGGGCTTTTGGCGTCGTAAAGGTGAATAAGCCTTGACCGAAGGGTCATCACCGGGGTAAGACAAGGTGAAGGAAAGCTTCCGTTATATCCGTAAAGTCCCATGCCGATGCGGATACCGTCCTCACAAATTAGACCGTTAAAATTAAAGAAGGCGGACGTAGATCCAATATGGGAAAAGGGCTTTTGCTTAAAGTATGGCAAAAGAGTGTTTTTTGCCTGCAAAAAGCTGTCGTATTGATTAATCGTTGATTGAGATTTCGGGTAAAACGCGCTTGAAAAGTGGGCGTATAAGCCGATTATTGACAAATTTTTAAAATCAAAGACCTTTAAGGCTTCCGCCAAGCCGTCTTTAAAATGAAAGCCAAGCCGCCCCATACCGACGTCGATTTTAAGGTGGCATTTTATCCTTTTGCCGTGGGCACGGGCAAAGCAATCAAGGTCCCTTGCAAGATCAAGTGAATAAACCGACTGAACAACCCTGCTATCCAAAAGCACGTGGCGGAAGGATTGCTCAGGGTGGCTTAAATTGATGACGGTCTGCCCAACGTCGTCAAAAAGCAAGCGGGCGGCATCTTTTAAAGTGGCGACGGCAAAGTGCCTTGCCCCCGCCCCAACAAGGGCGCGGACAACGGGCCTTAGTCCGTGACCGTAGGCGTCGGACTTTACGACGCAGATAACGCGGCTTTTCGTGTTTTTTGCAAAATATCGGTAATTGCCGCTAAGAGAAGACGTGTTTATTACAGCTGAAGTATCCATATATTTTTCACCCGTTTATTTTTACTGTTTTTTGACTTTTTTTATGACAAAAAAGAGGGGCTTTTTAGTAAAAAGTCCCTCTATAGGTCGATTAAACCTGTTATTTACTGAGATTTGCCTTGTTTTTCAGCATAAGGAAAACGTTGTTGTAATAATCCCCAAGGTATTCCTCGTAAAAGTCGTTCTTTAAAAAATCCTCCAATGCGGCGACTGGGTCTGAAAAGGTATTGTAATAAGCAATTACGTTGCCGATCTTATAAAGATCATTTTTCTCAATACCGCCGTTTGCCGAGTTGTTAGCGGCCTCTGAACGGGCAAGTGAGTTGTTGTACTTGATAATATCGGTGACTTTTTTGTCACGCTCGTCCTTCAGCTCCTTAAGCTTAAGATCGATGGCATCGGCGTACCTTGCGTCGATTTTTGAAAGCTCCTTCATAAAATCCGACTCTAATGTAGCGATCTGATCGTTTAAGGCGTTTATCCTTGCCTGGCTTTCGCGGTCGATTTTTGAAAGCTCGCCCGTAAGCCCCTTTTGAAGACTTGCAACGGAGTTCACCGCCGCGCTTGAGCGGGCAATGCCACGCTTTAAGGCCTGGTCCTCCACGGTTTTGATTGCGTCGCCGTAGGCTTGCCTTCGTAAGATCTTTTGGTTGTTTGCTGACTCAATTTGGTCGTTAATCGCCTTATAGGCCGAGTTTTTAGAATCGTTAACCAACTTTTCCGCATTTGAGATTTCATCTTCCTTTTTAGACTTTAAGGTCTTTTCCGCTAAGGATAAAAGCTCCTTATCGGTGGGCGGATTGTAGTCAAGATATTGGGGATAGGTCTGATTTTTTAAAGAAGCGTTTACAAAGCTTTCAAAGTCCTGCTGGGTTTTGTCAATACCGGACTCGGGCTTTTCGGTAACCTTATCAGGCTCCTCCTTACTGACCTCAGTAATTTTCTTTAATAAGCTGTTTTTTGCCTTTTCCAAGGCTGAAGCCTTTATCATAATTCCTCCTAAATAATGGTTAATTTTTCTCCTTGGCGAAGGATCGTACCGCCTGCGGTGACAAAAACCTCGTCACCGTAGCCACATGGAACTATCCCTCCGCCGTCAAGGGGCTTAAGGTAAATTTTGTCGCCTTTTTTTAAGCGCAAAACCACTTTACCCCCCTCCGTCGACAGCCTGAAGCCGTCATACTTTCCTATGGTTTTTACCGTCATAATATCTCCTTTGGCTACTCCTCGTAAAGATTGACTTCTCCGCTGTAATCAACGGCCACGAATTTGCCATCGACCTCCGGCGAGGAGTAAAAGTCCCCAACGTCCTTTACCGGAAGGGCTGTGACCTTGAAAGCGCCGTCGCTTAGCATAACGCTTATCAGTGACCTGTCGGCTTTTATTAAAAAGCCGTTTTCGCCGCCCTTTTGATAGCCCGTTACCTTTTTGACCCTTTCCATTGTAAAATCAGTCGGGGTTTGTTCAAAAGTCGTTAAATTTACCCTACGTATAGACAAATTTTGGTCAAGATCGGTCGTGGCAAGCAAAATGCTTTGATCGTCCGAAAGACTTATAGCACCGCTTGAAACGTCCTTTACGCTCAGCTTTTTTACAAGATCATCCTCTTCTATAAAATAAAGCGTGCCCTCCCTCTTTTGACCGTCATACAAGAAAACCGTTGGGGCTTCAAGGGAATTTACTACCGTAAGATAGCTTTTATCAGCCTGCCTTGACACGGGGCCGTAAACAGTAACCGTGTACGGCCTTGAAAAAGCGTCACGGTCGTTAAATTCAAAGGTCAGAAGATTTTCCCCTGCAGTGCAAGCGCCGTTAAAATACAGTGTATTTTTGCCAATATCGGGCTTATAGGCCCACATTTTGATTCCGTTAAGCTTAGCCGTCACCTTGGTTGATTTAGTAAAATCACAGGATAAAGCGACGCTTACAGATCCTTCGACGGGGGCCGAAAACGTAAAGGACGGGGCTTGGTCATCAGCCGAAAGGCTGTAATCGCTGTCGAATACCAGGAAATTTCCGCAAGCCTTTAAGGACGCCTCAAGGGCGGCAAGTCTTCTTTCAAAAAGGGTTAATTTTTCATTATCAGTCATAACGTCTCCTTAAAAATACAAAACCTCTAAAAGTACCTTTGAAACCTCCTGATCGGGCGCCTTGGAAAAAATTTCCACACGGAAGCTTGTCCCCGTGACCCCGACAAGCCTTTGCTGTCTGTACTTTGAGCCCTTGAAGGTAACCGTCTTTTCCCCAAGCTCACTTGAAATTTTTACCGTAACGTCCGATTTAGTAAAGAGTGAGATCCTTTGAACGGATTTAAGCCCATCAACCTCGAAATCCCTTTGTGGAGAGCGCCAAAGCTTTTCAAGAACCTTGCCGTAGTACCTTCCGCTTTGATTGATCTGACCCAACGTATAAACGTTGTCGGTAATAATCACAAGCTTGGAAAACCCGTCCCCGTCCACGACGGCAAGGTCCATGGCGGGAATTTCGCTTGCGACGTAAAAATCCCCCGACGTCATCTTGTAAACCACAATGCACTTATCCTGAAAGTCCCCCATTTTAAGCCTTACCGCGGCGTAAAGACAGCCGTTGTAATAAGCCGTTGCCACGTCGCCGTGAGAAGCACCTGCCATAAATCTGTCAAGCTCCTTTAAAATACGGCGCGAGGTACTGCCGTCAAAGGAATAAAAGCCGTCCTCCGCAAGATATACTATCCTGTTGCCGCAAAGGCAAATTGAGCCGTCTATTATTCTGCCCGAGTTAAGATAAAGGGTTTCGGCGGTCATCTGCGTCTGGTCGCCGTAAGCGCTTACACGGGAAATTGAATAGGTACCGAAAACGTACAGATAGCCGTTTAAGCTTACGACCTTTATAAGCCTGCCCTGATCGTTACGGAAGTCAATAAAGCCGGCTTCTTCAAGGGAAACGTTCCAATTGGTGGGGTCAAAGGTTTTTGAATACCAAAGCTGGGTGGGGTTATCCCTTACCGTGACGAAAAGTCTTTCGTTGTAGACGGCCATAGACGTAATACCCGGCCCGTCGTAGGCCTTTAACGTAAAGCCGTTGTAAACGTAAAGCTTATCCTCGCCGCAGACAAGGAAGCAGTCCTCGCTGTTTAGTCGGTAATTGACCGCCATACCGCCGCTTTCCGCCGGCAAGCCATCGACCACGGTCATCTGACGGTTGTCGGAATAGATCTGCCACTGATAGACCGATCCGTCGTCGCAAAAGACCAAAAGCCTGTCGTCGGGGCGGGAAGTGCCCTCGTCAAAGCGGTGGTAAAAAAAGGCCTTCTGAGGGTTGCAGCCCTCGGGTAAAATCGGGTAGCGATTTGCGCCGTTAACGTATATACACAAGTCCTCAACGCCCACACCGTCCTTAAGCGCGCCGTCGGTAAAGTTGTAATTATAAGTTACCTCTGACATGGTATTTTTTGCAATATGTCCGTCTATAAGCCCGTTAACGCTATCCCTGAAGTCAAAAAGACCAACTCGCTTTTTTCTTAATCCGCTTATCTTATAGTTGCCAAGCATCAGTACCACGCCCTTTGTCTGATATTTTTTACCTTGCGGCGCAAAAGCGCACTTTTAAGGGAGCTTAAGTACCTGTCACGCCACATAATTGCGTGCTCGTACATGCCAGATATAATGGCGTACTCGCTGACGATGCCCTGGGCAATGATCCTGTCGGTAATGACGGTGCCAAGGTATGGACAAGCGGCGGAAAGGTCTGATGCCTCGTCAATAAGGTATTCGTACAAGACGGTAATATTATTGTACCCCGCCGAAATGTAGGTGGGATGATGGGTGTAAGGGACCTCTACCCCGTCGCGGTAAACGGCACGGACCTCAACGGGCCGAAAGGTAAAATCCGAAAAGAAAAACCTGCCGTCTGCCGAGGTCAGATCCTCCTCGTGGGTCAAAGGGAAAAATTCGTCGTTAAGCTCTGACACGGTAATGTTATAACCGGATAAAAGTTTGGAAATTTCCTCATTTTCCTCATCGGTAAATGTGGCCCCTTCACTTAAAAACAGCTTTATTTTTTTAGATAAAGATTCATTGCCCAGCATTGCTGCGGCAATGGCCAAAACGTTGCCGATTTTCAAAATTTCCTCCTTCAAGTCCGCCAATAATCGACTTATAGGCGGACTTTTTGCTGTTTTAGAAGAAAAGCATTACGCTTCGGTAATACCTTTAAGCATTGCCTGACCGCAGGGCTTGGTGCAGATAAGATCTGCGTACTTTACAAGGGTAGCGGTGTAGGTTGGGGTGCCGGCGATCTGCTTTAAAACCTTGCCGTCCTCACTTTCAAGCCACTTCCAGTCGCAAAGCTGATGAAGGGTAAAATCGTCCGTATTTAAAAGGTACATTGTGCCTTCCGGGCAGAATCTGTCGGACACGATGGGGATACCGTTGTAGGAAATCGCCTTGTAACCGCCTGCAAGCTCCATAACGTCTGTGTTGCGTCTGAAGGTTGCAAGATGGTTCTGGAAAGCCCTTTTTACACCTGAGGAGCAAACGATAAAGTTGATCTTACCGCCGGTGTTTTCCTCAATGTGGTCGATGGCCTTCTGGATCTCGGCTTCGGAAATTTCACCGACCTCCTCCTTAATGTATGGAACGAGCCATTTGTTTTTGCTTCTGTCGACGCCGTAAATGGTGCCCGTCTTTTTGAAGATTGCACCAAGGCCGGTGAGCTCTCTGCCGTATGAGCCCTGCACGGCAATAATCGTGCCTGCGGGGACGGTTGATGAGGTGAGGATGGCGCCTGAGACCTCAATGGTCTTTTTGTCAGGGTCAACGTCGATGATTCGTCTTGCGTTTGCGCCGGTGATGGTTTCACCCGTTGAAGGATCCTTAAAGTCAACGGTCATGCCTACGGCAAGATTTTTAACTGAATTCAAGGTGATCTGAAGGCCGCTGATGCCCTCAACAGTGGCAAGGACGCCTGTGCCGTCGCCGAAAAGCATTCTGCCGAAGTTAAAGGAAGAAGCCTTTACAAGGCCGTCCATTTCCGCCGTCAGAAGATTGACGAAGGCACCTGCGTTGTTTTGCGAAGCCCTGATCGCCTTGTCGGAAAGGCTGATAGTGCCGTAAAGGTTTTTCAAGGTGGTGGTGAGCTGCTTGTAGTTGTTGCCACCTGCCGCGGGAAGATCGCCCGTTTCCGTGCCCGCGCCTACGCCGCCGTTGACACCGTACTGAACGAGCCTTTTAACATCCTTACCCCAAACGTCCTCTGTGGACTGCTTGATCTTTGCAAGCAAGGGGTTGACCTCCGTATTCATCTGCTGTGAGATTGCACCTAAGTAAACTGTTTTTAACGCCTGATCGGCTGTTGTCATTGATACCATAAAAATTATTTCTCCTATTTGATTTTAATTATTTTTTCGGCCAGGGCCTTTGCCTCGGCCAAGGTTTTGGGACGCATAGGCGGGGTAAGGGCTATGCTACCCGTTCCGCCTATCAGAACAGAGTCAGGTGCCGTGCTTTTCACCGCGGAAATATACTCTTTTATAAGCCTGTCCTTTACCGGCGAGTCCTTTATAAGACCGTATAAATATTCCTCGTTTTTAAGATCGCTTTGGCTTTTTTTGGCCCTGTCCATCAAAAGGGCAACGTAGGCCCTTTCAACGTCACCGACCCGGTAATCCTTTTGGGGACTTAAATACCCCTCAAGATCGCCAAGATCCTTTAAGGCATCGGGAAATTGTTGCAAAAATTTGACAACGTCATCCCCTTTTGCCGACCCACATTGAGCATTACCGTCCGCCGAAGGCCCCGTATCCGAAGGTGCGCACTCTTCTTTTTTCGGGCTTGTTTCGGCCTTTTTGTAAGACTCAATCTCCTGCTCAAGCTCCTTGATTTTCTGACAACGCTTGGTGAATTCAGACTCCAGCGAGCCGTAAGCCTTTTTTAAGGACTCCACGTCCTTAAACTTACCGGTAGAGACCTTGCTTGCTCCACCGCCGTTTAAAGCCTCCTCTGCCCCTGCAGTTTGCGTGGCAAGCGTGGTTTGTTCTTCGTTAAGCTGCATAATTTTCCTCCCTTTTTTTATACTGCCGCGGCAAGGTCTGCCGTGGACTTTTTAAGCTCTTCACGATGGCGGCGAAGGTGAAGTATAGCGTTTTTCTTCACGGTGCCGCCACCACCTGTGCCGCCCGATAAAAGGAACCTTGTGTGCTCCTCAATGTGAAGGGCGTGGTCGTCGTACTCGTCAACCTCCACGGGGCCGTCGGAAAACTTTAAATTTTCCTCGTCGGCCTTGGCAAGGTGAAGGGTGGTCACGTCGTTGACGTTGTCAAGACTGCCGTAGCCAAGTACGTCAAGTATTTTTGCTTTTGTGCGGGCGTTAAGCCTGCCGTCGTCCCCGGATAAAATACCCGTTTTTAAAAGCTCGTAAACGGAATTCTTCTTTTGGGCGGGGGTTGAGGAAAGCTCGTTATCCGTGTCAAAAATAACGTCGTCGCTGGTAAGGTCGCTGGCGTTGAAATAGAAGACCTCTGCCTTTCGGCCTGCGCCTGCGATTTTCATAAGACGTGTGGTCTTTGCAAACTGACGGAAAAGTCTTATGATCTGCTTTGAAACCTCCTTAATGGCGCGACGGATATTTTCTGCCGTGGCCGAAAGCCTTGTTTCGTCCTGCTCGATAAGAAGCTGTAACGCAACGCCGCTGGTGGTGGCCACGGGCACTTTGGAGTTTCGCGAAATTTCGCTTACGCCGCTGATGGTGATAAATTCGCCGGAAAGCCTTTCCTCCTCGTAGCTGAAATCAATGGGCACGGACCCGGTTGCCATCATATGGGGTGGTGTTGTGCCCGACCTGTAAACGATAACCTTGCCCGGGGAAAGGCCTTCCTCGCTGAGCTCGTCAACGTCGATTGAGCCGTCCTCAACGGCAACGACGCCCATTGAAAGCCTGTTTAAAAATTCGTGCTTGCGGTTTTTGATGGCGTTGTACGATCTTTGTAAGGGAATAATCCTTTCCACCACGCTTACACCGAAAAACTGACCGGGCTGACTTATTGAGGCCTGCTTGATAAAGGGGAACTCCCTCTGGCCGTCTATACCGTTTTCGTAAGGCAGGTGGGATACGTTTAAAAGCTTGTCCCCCGCAACGGTCACCACCCTGCCCATGGGGAAAAGCTTGGTGGGCTTTTCGTAACGCTCGATAACCAGGGCGCAGTCGTGGGCAACGGCGCTTGACACCTTTTGACCGCTGCCCGTTGCTGCGGCACCCGTCGGGGTAAGTGAAAATACGTCAACGTCCTCACCTTCAACGGTTACCCCGTATAAAAGCTCTATATCGCTGACGGGCATTGCCCTGGCGTGGATAATGCTTTTAAGGTCCTTGACCTCCTCGTGGAAAAGACTGTCGGGGAAGATCTCGAATGGGGAAACTGTAATTATCTCTACGTCGCCCTCCTTCACGGCGGAGCCCTCCATCTCGCCCACAAGCTTGCCCTTATCCTTGTTCCACATCAGCTTGTAAAATGCGGTGCCTAAGGTCTCACTCCACAAGGTGGCCTTGGATATGACCCCGTCAAGATCGGCCCTGTTAGAGGTAGCCTTTAAAACGTCTGAGGCAACCTTGGCGGCCTTTAAGTCGGCGTCCTCGCCACCGGCGGCACGGACGCTCATTGAAGGGCGCACCCTGGCAAGCTTTGCGATACGGGTCTCAAGGATGGGGGCAACGTGATTGTAAACGTTGCGGTTTTGCCAGAAATAATAGCTTTCCTCCTCCTGCAGATCGCCGCTGGGGGCAATCTCGCAATACTGGTTGCCCATAACGTAATTTAAGTTAAGACGCCATTGCTGCTCCAGGGCGCGGCGCTCCTCACGGCGACGGAGAAAGTCCTCCTTAACGTCGGAAACAAGCTCTTCATAAAATCTTTTTTCTTTAAACTTTTTCTTCATTTTTACCTCTTTTTGTCAGCGCGTTTTTGACCTCCTTTAAGCATTTATCACACACAAAATAGGTCGCGCCTTTGTTAAAAGTCAGCCTATAAGCCGATAAACGGCCACATCCATCTACGTCACACACGATGGCGACGTTACAATTTTCTACCTTCATCAATCTCTCCTTTAATAAGTAAAATAAGTCTTTCCTTTTCCTTTTTAAGCTCCTCTTCGCTCATCCGATCAATATCCCTTTCACGGAAGCTGTCAAGGAGCATTTTTGCCGCCTGGGTGTCAGGCGGATAGTGCTTTGTCGTAACCTTTTTTTTGGTCAGAGTAAGTCCGTCATCCTCCTTTTGATATTCGCAAACGGTTTCCTCCGCCTCGTAACCAACCGCCTTTTTGGTGATTGCCTTTTTGATTTTCTTTTCAAGATCTTCTATAGCCTTGCCCTCCTTTTGTTTCGTTGATTTTGCCTCATAAGCTTCAGCTTGTCCCTTTGGATGTCGGTAAGTGGAGCCTTGGGCCTTTCGCCCTTTGGCATTGACATGATAAAGTAGCGAAGCTCGTCCAGCGCGTGGTCGTCACGCTTGACGGGGGCGTCGTTTTTACCCCACCAATAGCCCTTAATTTCCCTTATAAGATTGGGACAGCTTTTAAAAATGTAAAGTCTGCGGCCCTTAAGATACTGCTTAACCCGAGATATGCCCGTAAAAAGATCCTTGTTTACCTTTGTGTTGACCAAAATCCCCTCGTCAAATAACAGCTGGCTTACGCTTTTTTCTGACGCGAGTGTCCTTTGGTTTGCGGCGCTGTCTATAAGGGCCGTCAGTCTGCCCGAGCCGTCGGTCTTCCAGTCAAGTGCCTTGGCAAGGGCCTTTATACGCTCTGCATGGTAGCTGACCGATTGTCCCTTTTCGTAATGCTCTGCCACCACGTAGACGTTGTCGTCGTAATCAACCGCGTAAAAATGGCAGGAAAGCGGATTGTTAAGCCCCGGGTCAATGGAAAGGTTGTTTTGCCAATCCTTGGGTACGGTAAATGGGTCGATAACGTGGACGTTTTCGTCAAACTCCGTATAGACAAGGCCCTTGCTTTGACAAAACCTGCCGTAGCGACGGGACTCCATTACGTCGTCTGATAAGGATTCGGTAAGCTTTTTCACCTCCCGCTTGTCAAGGTATGGATTGTCGGCCCACTCCATAAACTCATACCAAACCTCCTTTGAGTTATACTTGTTCATATATATCTCGTCGTAAATAAAGGTGAGGCCCTTAAGGGGGGTCATGGTGCCGAAAATCTCGCCGGAGCGGTCAAGGACGCGCATCTTGCATTCGTCGTAAATATCCTTAGGGGGCTCCTCGTCAAACCATACGAAATCGAGGGAGCTGCCCTGGAATTTTTCCCTGCCCTGGTCACAGCTTTTGAAGCCGATAACCGACCTGCCGCCAAAGACGTTTTTTATAATAAGTTGGTCTATAACACCGTTTTCGGGGCTATCCTTGCGACCCTCGTGCATAATTATATCCTCTATCCAGTCGGGGTTAAGATAGCTTAATATCTTTTTTTGGGCTACGTCGCGCTGGACCTCGTGGGAAAGCGATACCACCCACCCGAAAACGTTTGGCTTGTTCTTTTTGTATGGATGCACGCCCCTTGCGATATAGATACATTCCACCGCGCCGCACTCGGTCTTTCCGCTGCGGTTGCCGCCGAAGACCCAGCGGTTTTTCTTTTTGCACTTGTGAAAGGCTATCTGCTTTTTGTGGACCTTTACCCGATTGTAATCCTTAAGCCGGTCGTTGGCGGCCTTTTTTTTGAGAAGGGCCTCCACACGGCTCAGCCTTAATACGTAATCATCTAATTGTGACATTTATCTACCTTTTTTTTGTAATACTTCTAAAATTTTCTTTTTATTAAGTGTTATAATACCTTCGTTATGAAAAAGCTTATCACCCTACTTGTTTTAATATTTTTACTCCTTAGCCCGCAGCCCACGTCCCTTTTTGCCAAAGCCCTGCCCCTTGAATACGCCCGAGCCGTTGAAAGCTGCCCCCTTTACGCCGATGAAAGCTGCAGAATAGTCAAATTTTACATACCCAAGGGCTTCTGCGTAAGGGCCGTGTCGGTGGGAAGCGACGTCGCCCGTGTGGTGGTTATGGAGGGCTATGCCGCCTGCCCCGTTACGGAGGGCTACGTTAAAAATATCAATCTCTTTTTTCTGGAGGAAAGGCCCGATACGGTCTACCCCCTGGTTGAGCTTACCTTAAAGCGGGAGGAGGTAATTTTCGGATCGCCCGATCTTACCCTGCCCAAAGCCGTCCTTGGGGCGGGAGAGCGGGCTTATTTTTACGGAACGGTTACCGCCAATGGGACGGAGTACCTTTACGTCTACGCCGGCGGTCAGGTGGGATACGTCAACAAGGGCGGCTTTGATGCCTTTACCCTGCCCGACCTGAGCCCAAAGGTTGAAGCGGATACAAGTGAAAGCTTTTTAGGCGACCAAAGCGCAGCCACACCCCCCAACGGAAACGGCGACGACAAGTCTGTCACCAATGGACAAATACTCGTCATCGCCGTTGTTTTGATTTGCGGCCTATGCGTTTTCTATTTGATTTTGCGCCCCGACAGAACTTTATTAAAGGATAAGTCCGGCGGTGACTTTGAGGACTGATTTTTTGCTTGGAAATCATTTATATGCACTGAGCATCAGGCCGCAAGCTTTAAGGATTTGTGATCATTTTCAAACTCCAGACGGAGCATAACGGATTTGATTAAGGGTATGTGGGCGTAGGTTGACATGAATTCATTAAAGGATAAGCCGTTTTCACGAAGAAGATCTTCAAAGTGGCTGTATGCACGCTTTCTGTGACGGTAAAATGAGCGCATACTGTAATAAAACCCCTCTATAGGTCGGTTATTAAGCTGATCGCTTTTTAAAATCAATCTTTCCTCACGGGTGAGTGCGGCAAGGGACATGGCGATCTTTCGCTTTAAAATGATCAAAAGACGCTTGTTCTGGATAATGGTAGCGATCTTATCCAGGTAGCTGAAGGCGTCCTCTGTGGAGGCGTAGCCTGCCCGTGCCCTGCTCTTGATAAAGTTGTCCATGTCACTTATACCTTGGCTTATCTTTCGATAGCACCGTAAAATGACCTTTGCATAATTCATTTTTACATCATCTCGCTTTGTCGTTTTTTGGTTTCATTATACAAACTGGATCGTGCCAAATGCAATGGTTACTGCCAATTTCGGCAATAAAAAAAATTAAATGCGTAAAGTTGTCACACCTCCTTGACTTTGCCCTTTTAAATTTGCTATCATTAACCATTTAGAACATTTGTTCGATAATTTTATATTGAAAAGGTGTCAAAAAATGGCACCCTTTTTTGCCCCGCCTCAAGCTTTGTTGCGGGGCCTTTTTTCAGCGGTTTTGGGGATTAAAAAATTTCTTTTATCGCTTAATATATTGTTAGTTTTAAAATAGTTGTCCTTATAAAAAATTTTTAAAAAATTTTATTTTTAACGTAAAAGTGCTTTTGACGGGACAAAATTATTTTTTTAGCCACAAATTTACGGTTTTCTATTGTATTTTTATATTTTATTTGCTATAATTAGGTATATATTATTTGTTAAATTATATATTTAACAGATTTTTGAGGTCTTTTTTATGAAAAAGTGGATAATAACCCTCTGTCTTGGGCTTATATTTTTACTCTCCTTCAGCTTCGGCACCCTGTCTTTTGCCGAGGGGAAGGTTTCTTCAACGATTTTTGCCCCAAAAAGCTATCTTGAATTTTACGAGCTGGACGCCCCGATTGACTTTTCCTTTGGCGGTGGGACCTACGTTTTTTGTGAGTCCGACAGGATCGTTACCTTTGAGGACGAGCTTTTTAAAGAATACGACCTTAAAAATTACAACGTAAGCGAAATCGCCCAGGTTGAGGGCGGCAAATATCTGCTTTTTATATCCAACTCCAAGCTGTACACCTTAAGCCTTGAGGACGGAGCTATTAAAGATTGTGACATTGTAACCAACACCCTTTCGGTCTTTGGCGACAGGCTTATCACAAACCCCGGTAACAGCTTTGTCGTTTACGGCATATCGGTTGGTGAGGACGGCGTTAGGTTTGACCAGATGGTGGCCTACTCCAAAAGCGTGCCCTATCGCGCCGTTGCCGCAATTGACGAAAATACCTGGCTTTGCGTAAACGAAGGCAAGCTTTATAAGTTTATCGCCGAGGGCGCAGGAAACCTTGTCCCCATCCCCGGCAGCCTTGACGAGGTAAGATACGCGGTTTTTGCCGATGGAAATTATTACTACTCCTCGGAAAACGGAGTTTATTCAATAAGCCTTGACGGAAGCTTCACCCAGCTTATCCCCACCACCCCCATGGGACAGGAATCCCTTGGCACCACGGTAAACCCCCAAGGACTTTTTTATAGCGACGGTCTTTTGTATATCTGCGACGCAGGGCTTAACGCGGTCACCTGCTTTGATACGGTCAAAAAGGCCTTTACCGACTTTGCCGTAACAACAAGATCTGACAGCGACAACAGGGTTTCTACCCAGGCAAGCGACATGAAGACCGACGGTGAAAAGGTTTACGTCATTGACGGCAATTTGATCAAGGTCTTTACGGAAAACGGCCACGAGGTAAGTAAAAAAGTGCCCCTATCGGGCTATTATTACGACTTTTCGGTAATAGACGGCAATTATCTTTTATCAAACGGCACGGGCCTTTACGCCTTTACCGACACCCCCGATGGGCTGAGTCAGGTACAGATAACGGCCGACGTCCAGCCCTTTAAGGACATATCGGCGGTAACCTCTTACGAAAAGGATTTTTACTTTGTAAACAACACTATGCGCTCAAGCAGTCCTTACGCAGAGGTGTATAAGACGTCACCCGATAATTACGGCAAGATCGACCAATCCTTTACCATCCTTGGGACGGGGCTTGATCTTACCACGGACCTTTTCGGCAGGCTTTATATGCTGTGCTACAACGATAAGGATTACATTATCCACAGCTTTAACCATAAGGAGACCTCCACGGAAATTTACCGCACCCAAAGCAAGATAATTTCCATAACCACCGACTTTGAATGTAACGTTTACGCCCTGACTGCAAACGATCAGATCGTTAAAATCGACGGCGAAACGGGGGCCGCGCAAATTTTCGCCGTGGAAAAGTCCCCCAATATCCCTTCAAACTATAACGCAAAGGATATAATAGTCGTGCCTGCAAGCGATAAGACCTACGCCCTGTACGACGGCTTTATCTTAGAGCTTGAGCCAAGAGATCTTGCAGTTGCCACGCCCGAGCATATTTTAATCCCAAACGACCTTTCGGCGGCCTTTAACCCACAGTTTAAGACGGCAAGGATCAAAGAAGGCTCAAGGATATTTAAAATTGACCTTTTAAGCTCCCTTGGGGATGAATACGTCTTTACGGGGTACTCCACCTACCAGGGTAAGGATGAGTTCGTCATCCTTTACGACGACGGCAAATATTCCCTTATTGTGACGGAGACCTTGTCTGCCATCGTCAGATCAAAGGACCTTGAGGGCTTTGAGGTGGAAAAAATTGACGACGGAGAGGAATATTACGCAGTATCCGACGGATACGGATACGGCTATCCCGTTCTGACCCCTTACTTCAGGGCCTTTGAGATAAAGGAAAACACACCCGTTGAAATTGCTTACACCTTTACCCTTGACGGCACGGCCTATGCCATGGTAACCGTTGACGGCAACACGGGATTTTTACCAAGAACAATGGTTAAGACCAACGTGGCGTCGGACGGATCACCTTATGAAATGGAAATTTTACAAGTGGGATACAAGGGCGCAACAGTTTACCTTGACATTGGCACTAGTAAAATAATCGGCAGAATAAGCCCCTTTGACAGCGTGAAGGTTTACGAGAAAAAGGACGGCCTTTTAAAGATTGAATACCAAGGTGGCTACGGCTATATAACGGAAAGTCAAGTAACCACAAAAGGTGCCATAGTCATAAGAAACTTTATCCTTGTCAGCCTTGTAGTTATTACCGTAATGATAACCGTCTGGTTTATCTACAAAAGGTTTTTCCTTAATAAAATGGAAACTGAAGAATAATTTATAGTAAAATTTAAGCGGATGACTTTGGTCATCCGCTTTTTTGCTGTAAATTATGGCAAAATGGGGCGATAAACGGCTTATACGCCCACTTTTTGATTTGTTTAAAGGATCCTTTAGGATAAAAAAAAGGCCCTGCACAGGAAAGTGCAGGGCCGATCGCTCACCTTTGAAAATTTGCTGAAAAACCGCTGATAAACGGCTTATAGAAGGCTTTTTTGTTTTTATCGACAACAAAAATTACGGGTTGAGGATAAAATTGATATAGACGGGATTGTGGTCGGAATATTTAAAGCCCGTATCGATAACGTTGGTGTCAACCAAGGTTATATTGTCGGAGATGACGAAGCCGTCAATGGTAATGACAAACTGGTTTTTGTTGTAAGGGCCGTCTGCGTTACGGCAGGACGGTATGGGGTTTTCCTCGTTGACGGGTCTTGCAACGGACAGGTTTTTACCCTCAAGAACGCTTTCGTTTAAGGGCTGTGCCCAGGTATAATCCTCGCCGCTGATGCCAAAATATTTGGTACTGTCAATAAGAAGATCTTTGTTAAAGTCGCCGCCGCAAAGGACGTAGTTGCCTTTTAAATATTCCGCCTGCATATCCTCGGCAAGAAGTCTGAACTGCTCGTCAGCGATCTTGCCGTCGGAGGTGTATGCCGATAAGTGAACGGTATAAACGACAAGCTGCTTGCCGTTTGCAACTGGCATGCGGGACACCATATAGCATCTGTCAAGGTCAAAGTGCTTGTAGAAGGAGGTTTCCACAGGGAGCTCCACACGCTTTGCGCTGTCGATCTGATGATCGGATAAGGTCATAAGACCCGATTTTGCCGCACCGAGTGGGCCGTTGAAGGGATAGATAAGATATGGGCTGTCGTAGTTCTGGGCAAAGGCCGTATCAAACCAGGAAAAGCTTTGCTCTATCATTTTTTGCTGGTCAATACGATAGCTTCTCGTGGCGGAAAAATCCACCTCCTCTATCATATAAATATCAGCTTTTTGCGACAAAAGTGTGCCTATAGCACCGTTAACGGTGTTTTTTACAGATTCCTTTGAAGCGGCACGACCGTATTTGCCACCGTCCATAAAGAAGCCGAAATCCTCGGTATAAGCGCCGAAGCCAATGTTGTAGGTAACCGCCTTATAGGTCCAGTCCGTGTAAAGTATCTGGGTGCAATTGGACTTTACGGTAAGGTCCATATTGCCGACGCGATGATAGGAAAGTGTGTAATACCCCGCGTATGCCCCGACTGCGGCCAGTATCAGGCCAAGGAACGCCGACGCGATAATGATAGTGATCTTAACTGACTTTTTCATGCCTTTTTTTGCCATATGCTCCCCTTAAAAAGATAGTATTTATCTTTAATTTTATAAAATTATTATACCACAAACGGGCTAATTGTCAACAAATATGACCGATTAATTTTTATTTGCCCGTTTTTGGCCTTAATTTGCCCTATTTGGCGAGTTTTCGCCCTTTTTGAATATACACTCAGCTTTTATAAAATTTGGGTTTTAGCCTGGTTTTTCAGGAAGCTTTATTAATGATTTTTCCAGCTTTAATGGATAATTTTGCATACAAAAAGGACGGGCCTTGACCCGTCCTTATATAGGTATTTAAATCAAAAATGGTAAAACCGATAAAACAAGATACAAAGCCGCAAGGATAATGAGAACGGTAAGCATCGGTACAAACATCGTCTTAACCGTGTCCCAATAGGTTTTAACCTTCGCCTTGAAGGAGGAGCGAGGCTTTGTTTCCTCCCTGCGGTGGGCCCTTGGGTCTGCCTGAGTGCGATCGACGCCCTGGGGAGTTTTGACCCTTGATCCCCTTACGCCCGACATGTCACTTACGGTTGAATTGTCGTCGTAATAGATAATTTTATCCTTTTTCTTTTTTGCCATAATATACCTTTACGGAGAATTAAATTAATCTTGTGAATACAAGTGGCAGGCAACGAAGTGGCCTTCCTCGTATTCCTTGAATTTTGGCGCAACGTGCTTGCAGATCTCCTGCGCCTTGGGACATCTGGTGTGGAACTTACAACCCTTGGGCGGATTGACCGGGGAAGGAATATCGCCGCGGAGAATTACCCTGTTGGACTTTTCGTCCGGATTTGGATTGGGTACTGCCGAGAAGAGTGCAAACGTATACGGATGCATGGGATTTTGGAAGATCTCTTCCTTTGTGCCGAATTCCACCATGGAACCTAAATACATTACGCCGATCTTGTCGGAAATGAACTTAACGACCGACAAGTCGTGGGAAATGAACAGGTATGTAAGCTGTCTTTCCTTTTGAAGCTTCTTTAAAAGGTTGATGATCTGTGCCTGAATGGACACGTCGAGGGCCGAAACGGGCTCGTCACAGACGACAAGCTCAGGATTTACGGCAAGTGCCCTGGCGATACAAATCCTTTGACGCTGACCGCCGGAGAATTCGTGTGGGTAGCGTTCGTAGTAGTAATCGCGTAGGCCGCATTTCTGCATAAGATCGAGGACGTATTCCTTAACCTTGTCGGCGGGGACGATATTGTGAACCTTGACGGGCTCTGACAAAATGTCGCCTACCGTGCTTCTTGGGGGCAATGAGGAATAAGGATCCTGGAAGATGATCTGCATCTTGGTACGGAGCTTACGCATTTCCTTACTGCTGAGCTTTGCAACGTCAACGCCATTGAAAAATACCTGACCGGCAGTTGGCTCGTAAAGCTTTAAGATGGTACGGCCCATGGTCGTTTTGCCACAGCCGGATTCGCCAACGATACCGATGGTTTCGCCTTTTTTAACCTTAAGGGAAACGTCGTCAACGGCCTTGAGGCTTGCAAGGGGCTTGCCTAAAAGGGTTTTTTTCTTGACGAAATACTTCTTTAGGTGCCTGACCTCCAAAATGGCGTCGGGATCGGGAGGGAGAAGTGCGTCCTTTGCGGCCTGCTCTTCACGCTTTTGCTCCTCTAAAAGTCTTTCGTTTTCGTCGTCAAAGCCCTCAAAGGTCTGTACGTTTTCGGGGGTTGCCACGGTTTTTTCAATTGTATCCATAATTACTTACCCTCCTCGTACAAATAGCAAGCAACGTAATGGGTGGGGCTGACCTGAATCATATGGGGGTACTCACCGTTGCAGCACGCCTTGCACTGGGTGCATCTTTCCTTAAAGTAACAGTGGTTGGGCATATCGATCGGGTTTGGAACGTTGCCCGCAATGTTATATAAGGTTTCGGACGAGGACTGCATGGTGGGCTTGGATTTTTGTAAGCCCTGTGTATACGGATGCATTGGGTTGTGGAAAATTTCTGAAGCGGTGCCCTGCTCTATTACCCTGCCGGCGTACATAACGACAACGTAGTCGGCCATTTCGGCAATAACGCCAAGGTCGTGGGTAATAAGTAGGATGGAACCGTTGATCCTTGTCTTAAGATCGTTGAAAAGATCGAGAATCTGCGCCTGGATCGTTACGTCAAGGGCGGTGGTCGGCTCGTCAGCGATAATAAGCCTTGGCTCGCCGGCAAGGGCCATTGCGATCATAACGCGCTGGCGCATACCGCCGGAAAGCTCGTGGGGGAAGGATTTATAGACGGTTTCCGGCATGGCGATGCCTACCATATCAAGCATCTGGATGGAGCGTTTTTTAGCAAGCTCCTCCGTGGCGCCGGGGATGTGAAGAAGGGTTACCTCGTCAAGCTGGTTGCCGATGGTAAATACGGGGTTTAAGGAGGTCATAGGCTCCTGGAAAACCATTGCCATCTGCCTGCCGCGAAGCTTGTACATTTCGTCGATGGGCATTTTTGCAATGTCGTAGACCTTTTCTTCCATCTCGTAAACGCCCATGCCGTTTTCAAGGCGTTTTTGCTTTTTGACCTGCTGGGGCTGACCGTTTTTGTCAAGCTTGACGTTTCCGTTTTTATCAAGGACGTTTTCGTAAACGACCTGACCGTTTTCGTCAGTTTCGTATACGGGGATCGGATTGCCGTTTTCGTCCTTTTTATAGTCGTTTGCCCTGAATCTTATCTGGCCGTCAACTATCTGACCGGTGGGGCCCTGTAAAAGGCGCATGATGGACATGGAGGTAACGCTTTTACCGCAGCCCGATTCACCTACTACGCCCACGGTTGAGTTGATGGGAATGCTGAAGGATACACCGTTTACTGCCTTGACGACGCCCTGGTCGGTGAAAAAGTAAGAATGAAGGTTGTCGACCTCTAAAATGTTGGTGGGATCAGCCATGACTGAAGTATATTCAGAGGGGTCCTTTTTCTTTTTCTTTTCCTTTTCAAGGCGGCGCATTTCCTTGTTGTTGGCCTTGGCAATTTCGCGGATCTCTTTACCGGTCATATAATGGTTGGAGGAATCTTTGCCGTCAGTTTTCTTTTTGAAAAGATTAAGTGCGCACATAAATTACCTCCTTTGCTTGGGATCGAGTGCGTCCCTCAACCCGTCGCCGATAAAGTTAAAGCCCAATACTGCAACGATAATGCATAACCCGGGTGGTACCCAAACGTTTAAGTTGTGCTGTAAAATATCGCTGCGCTTTGAAATAATCTCAATCATGGAGCCCCATGCTGCTTTCGGGATGGGTACGCCTAAGTTAAGATATGAAAGTGTGGATTCGTATAAGATCATGCTACCCAAGGAAAGGGTCATTGATACGATGATCTGCGGAATAATGTTGGGGATAAGATGCTTGAAGATCTTTCTTGAAACCGAATACCCCATTGCCTCTGCGGCAACCATATATTCCTGCTCCCTTAAAAACAGTATCTGACCGCGTACAAGCCTTGCCATACCTACCCAAGAGAAGAGTGAAAGTATACCCATCAAAAGGTAAATATAGTAATCGGGATTGACGTCGTAGGAGTCAAGTATGGTACCGATAATAAGCATGAGCGGCAAGGTGGGAAGACAAATCAGCACGTCGCATATACGCATGATGATATTGTCAACAATACCGCCGTAATAGCCTGCTATACCGCCCATAATAATGCCCAGGGCCGAGGTCAAAAATACCGATAAAAAGCTTACGATAAGGGAAACCCTGCCACCGTACATAAGACGGCTGAAAACGTCCATACCAAGCTGGTCTGTGCCGAGAAGGTGGACGCCGGAGGGTTCTGCCAAAGAGTTTACACCGTTGTCGGTGACGACTATCTGGATAAAGCTGCCGTTTGCGCCTACAGCGGGCTTATCTTCGTATTCGGTCAAGCTTGTGCGGTCAACCTCCTCCTCACCGTAAACGATGCCGAAGGGATGAAGAATCACGGGCCCTAAAAAACAGAAGATAAATAAGGCGGCAAGCATTACGATGCCCGCAATGGAAAGCTTGGAACGGAAAAACCTTCTCATAACCATTCTTCCCGGGGACATGAGCCTTACGTTTTTATCGAGGGGCTTTTCGTTGGCAAAAATATCGTCAACGTCAGTTTCAGGGGTGATCTGGGGTGCGGTTGCTTCCTCAGTAGCGGGGGTATCAAGCTGTAAATCTTTGTTTTCTTCCATAATACCCTCCTTAAGAAAGCTTGACCCTGGGGTCAACCACTGCGTACATCATGTCGGCAAGCAATACGCCCATAACGGATAAGGTTGCCAGGAACATGTTGTAGGTCATAATTACGGGGATGTCACCTTGTGTCATGGCGTTGAGTGCGTATTTACCGATACCGGAAAGGTCGAAAACAGACTCTGTGATCATTGCGCCTGAGAAAAGTGACGGGATAAGACCTGCTAAACCCGTAACGATTGGGATCATTGTGTTTCTGAATGCGTGCTTGTATATAACTTTATGCTCCTTAAGTCCCTTTGCACGGGCCGTCCTTATGTAGTCGGAGTTTAACACCTCTAACATATTGGTACGGGTCGACCTCATTCTGCCGCCGATGGAAAGGATAACTACGGTCATAACGGGCAAGATCATATGTTCTACGTAGTCCATAAATCTTGCCATGCCCGTCAGATTTTGCGTCAGGTCCTGCATGCCCGAAACGGGAAGCCAATCAAGCTTGTTTGCAAAAATATCCTTAAGCATCTGTCCGAAGAAGAATGAAGGAAGGGATATACCGATAAGCACCAGCACGGTTACCGCGTAGTCGCGGATGGAATACTGGTGAGTTGCAGCCGTTACGCCAAGGGGTATGGCGATCATAAACTCAAACACCACGGCGATGGCAGAAATCATAAAGGAAACACCCAGCTTATCTGCAGAGAAAATCTCCGTGATAACGGGGGCCTGGCTGATAAAGCTGCTGCCAAAGTCACCCTTGAAAACGTTAAGCAGCCAGGTAAAGTAACCGCTGATGATACTGCCGTCAAGACCGTAGGTTGAATAAAGAGCCGCTCTGAACTCCTCAGTAACCTCTACACCGTTGGCGGCGAGAGCAGTGATCTTGCTCTTGATATAGTCGGTGGGCATACATCTTAAAAGGGCGTAAAGTATTACGGAAACACCAAGTAATATTAAAATTGATATTCCTATTCTTTTAACGACGTATTTTAACATTGTTTCTCCTTTTTAGGTGAAAATCATTGAAATAAGGTTGAATAACCAGGAAAAATAGCCAATCAGCGTGCTATTGTGATCAAGACCGTATGCCACAATGTACCTTTGCAAGTACTCATCGGTGACCTCAACGCCTTCGGAAATTGCCTGTTGTATAATTCTGTTCTCGAACTCATCAATGGGAACCATTCTAATGCCTACGAAATAATAGGCAATTGACGCAATAAACGCCATTGCAAGCACCCCAAATATTGCTATTATGACTATTTTAACCGGTTTACTCACTATAATTTCTCCTTAGTGCAACGATAATTATTCCTGTGTAACGAGCTCTAATTCCCAAACCTTGTCAAGTGGTGAGGTGTAAGGGTTAACTTCGTTATTAAGACCCTTGATGGTGTTTCCGTTGTATGCGTAGAGAGTCTTTCTCTGGTATACGGGGAGCTCTACAGCGAGGTCGAGGACGAGTCCCATTGCCTCTTCGTAGATGGGGATACGGCTGGGGTTATCAAGATATGAACGGCCTTTTTCGATCAACGCGCTGAGCTGGTTGATGATGGCGTATTCTCTTGAATAGGTTGTGGTATTAGCTAAAATTTCACGGTAGCCCCAAGCGTAAACTGACGTTGCGGAGGAGTTCTTGTGATATACCTGATACATATCGGGGTCGATAGTGGAGCCCCAAGCTGCTGCCCAGACCTCAAGTGAGCCTGTTGAAAGCTTTGTAAGCGCCTGTGAGTCAGCCTTGACGTCAACGTCCCAACCCATGTCGTTTAAGATTTCAGCTGCGCGCTGGAATACAGGATAAGTGGGGTGGTCGGTGATGGATGCACCTGCGATGGTGAAGGTAATGTCAAGTCTGCTGTCCCCTTCCGTTGCGCCGACTGCGTCCATATAGCCCTGAATTTTGGTTCTTGCGGCGGACTCGCCCGTCCACTGGGTGTAGGTGTGGCCGTTGGGCTTGTCGGTCTTACCGTCGGATTCAAACGGGTAAGCCCAGTTTACCTGTGACATAGGCCATGAAATGGTCTTGCAGGTACCCGGCTGATAGAACTCGATGGAGAGTGAAATATCCATTGCGGACATGATGGCCTTACGGATCTCGAGGGAAGGAACCTTACCTGCGTTGATACCGATATAACCGTAACCAAGCTGCCAGGAGGAAAGGGTTACGAAGCCGTCGTCTGCCATCTTGTCAAGACGCTGTGAGTTGATCTTTGTAAACTGTGGCGTAATATAGTCAACCTCTCCGCTGTTTAAGCTGTCGATGGCGTTGGTGCCGCTTACTACCATGAAACGAACCTTTTCTGCCTTAACGGGGGCAAAGAAGAAGTTGTGGTTTGCCTTGAAGAATACAGCGTTGTTTCTCCAGAAGGTTGCTGCGGTTGGATTGTCAGTGTTGTCAATGTCGGTTGCCTTGTAGGGGCCTGCGCCAACGGGAACACCTGCGTGTTCGGGTGACTGGATAACCTTTGACTGGAAGGATGAGCTTGCATATTCAACGCCAAACTGGTTGTTTGCAATGTCGATGGTCCTGCCGTTGGGGTGGTCTGCGTCTGCAGTGTAGTAGTGGGCAGGTGCTACGGTGAAGCCGAAGTTATAGATTGCCTTGGGGTCGGTGCCTTCTACGGTAATCTGTAAAACGTCGTATTCGTTAGCGTTCTTGGGGGTGCCGTCAGCATTATGCTCCTGAGCGACGTTGTAGGTATTTGCTCCGATAACGACGGTTTCCTGCTGAGTCGTGTGACCAAGGGATACGATACCTTCGATATTAGGGTAAAGGAGCTGGTCGCTTGAGCCTAACTGGTTTCTTAAGGAAACGTCCTTAGCGGCGGCGCTGTATAAGGTGGATAAGGTGCCTGCCGTGCCCCAGCTTGTTAATACGAGGTGGAGCTCGTTTTTGATCTTATCGTTGTAGATACGGTTGATAGCTTCTTCCTGAGTGGTGTAGAGCTGAGCAATTGAGGCGGCATCAAAGGATTCGATCTTGGTCTTGTCCTTTTTACCATTGTCATCTGCATACTTTGGTGTAATGTAGCCTTCGTAAAGGAAGAATTTGAAGATGTCGCTTTCTAAAAGCTTTGCGTGATCCTTATAAGGTGCGGTGGTGGTGTCAAAAGATTCCTTTGCGGCCTTGTAGTCGGAAACTAATTCTTCCTTGAAGGTCTTTAAGGTTAATTCATAGTCCTCTAAAAGGATCTTTCTGTAATCCTCTGCGGTGAAGGTTGCCCTTTCTGCCGTGGTTGCAACTGCCTGCTGATAGCCGGGGGTTACTGCCCAGGTGGAGATTGCGGCCTTAACGGCTGCTTCGTCCATGGAATAAGAGTTGCCGATGGAGTCAATCTTGCCGAGAGTGGTGAAGAGCTTGATAAGCTCCTGCTTACGGTAGTAAGCTAAGGTGTTGGCCGTCTTGTTGAGCTGTTCTTCAACGGCGGAGCTGGAGCCGGAAACGTTCTTCTGAGTTCTGTACTGGCTTAAGCCTTTGATCTTAATTGAGTACATGGTGGACGAGCCTGTATAAACGGGGTCTAAATATTCGTACATGTTGAATACGACGTCGTTCATTGTGAGGGGCTTGCCGTCAGAGAAGGTTATACCGTTTTTAAGTACGAAGGTGTAGACGGTTTCGGCTGTTTCGCCGCTGCCGTTTTGTTCCTGCTTCATATCGAGGACAACGCAAGGATGGTCGTTGCCGTAGGCGGTTTTGACCTCTTCCTTACCGGTGAGCTCGTTATACTCGTACTCGGTGGAAAGCATACCGATCTGGGTCATGCCGATAACGTCCTGATCGGCGCCCGTGGTAGCGTAGAACGGATTAAATAACCCTGCTAATTCTTCGGTCATTATAACGATGCTGTCACGCTTTTTGGTGGGATTGCAGTTTCTTACTGAGAAGATAACGACAACCGCAACGATTGCGGCGAGAACAGCAGCTATAATGGGAATGATAACTTTCTTGTTCTTGTTCATAATAATTCTCCGATATGTTTATATTAAAAATTTATATTGTAGCTTGCTTGGTTAAGCTCTTCCTCAATCACGTAAAACTCTGCAGTTATGCTGTCGTCTGCGGCGATAACCACCGATTGGGGATTGATAAAGTAGCGGAACTTAGGCTCTGCCGGGTCAAGGGTAATGTCGCCGCCGTAAACAATAAGCTTAACGCCGTTGTTTTGTACCCTGCCGTATGCGCCGTCTGCGATAAGATTAAGTGAATAATCGTCGCCAAGCTTGACGGGGCCAAGCTTTAAGGTACCCGATACGGAAAGATCTTCAACGGTGGCGCCCTGGCTTATTTCGCCCGAAAGAAGTCCGTAAGACATATCTGCTTTCGTTTCGCCGACTTTCGCCACGTCAAGGGTTGCGTTGACAAAGCTTACGTTTTTGATGACTGCGCCCTCACCTACCTTGCCGAAAAGTCCGCCGAAGCCAACTGAGGCTGAATCTGAATAGGTTGCGGTTACGTCCCTTAAGGTAACGGTCGTGCCGTTGGTGCCGAAAAGCTTACCTGTAAAGACGGTGTTTGTAAAGGCCTGTGGCCAGGTCTTATCCTTAAAGTCAAGGTCTTTTAAAATTTCGTATTCGCCGTAGGATTTTGCGTACTTTATAAGCTGGTCTGCGGTGGAAATTTTGTACTTTTCGCCGTCTTCAAACTTAACGTAGATCTTTTTAACCGCATTTACGCCGACGCCGTGTTCATAGTCAACCGTACCGGGGTGGGTTATCATATTGCTGATCTGTAAGGTGCAGGCCTCGTCCTCGTATGCGGCAACGAAGGTTGATTTTTCCTTTTTGGGGAAGGTATAAAGGCCTTCGTTGTTGAGGGTGGTGTTGTGATCCATCTGGCCGTCGTTCCATCTGGGGAGATACACGTTGTCGTGGTCTGCAAAGGGTGAGCCGGGCTGGTTTGTGGTCTTATAGTCAAAGTTGGTGGTGGCGTAATTCTTCCAGGCGCCGTCCTCCTGGTAGTAATACTCAAAGGTGAAGTATTTTACCCAACCTGCGTAAAGATCAAGCTCGTAAAGGCCGGTGGCCGGATCGTAATCGACTGTATCCGTTGCAAAGTCCCATGGGTCCGCATAGGTGTATGCGGGGAAGGCCTCGTCTAATTTTTTGTCGTCAGATTTATCGTCTGCCGGGTAGTAGTAAAGTCCGTCCTTTTCAATCAGGACCTGGCCGTTATCGTCAACGGGCTGGCCCTTATCGTTGGTTACTAAAATCCTGGTTTTGTACCAGCCTGCCAAAAAGTTTTCGGTTTTAGTAAGGACAATAGATTCATTACCGCTTTCAGGACGGTTTGGATCGGTGGGCTCGGTAAGCTTGATGTGAACCTTACCATCCCCACCTACTTCATAGTCGGAAGGATTAAACATGTCAACGATGGTAACGCCGTTACGGTTGAAATACTTGCCGCCGTTGGCGTGATAGCTTACCTTGACGGTATAGCCCTTTTCGTAATACTCCTCGAACTTAGTCTTCCGCGCGCCGCAGCCTGCAAGCGATAAGCACATTATCGCAAGCAAGGCAAGGCACGTTATCAGTTTAATTTTTTTGTTCATATCTTTTTCCTTCAATTTTTAAGTCTTTAAGAACTACTGCTGCTTTTTGTTCCTCTTTTTGAGAATGAAGAAAGCAACTACTGCGCTGTAAACGATAGTAATGCCCGCAAAGAGGTATACTAACCATTCGTTGGAGCCTTCGTCCTTACCGGGATCGGGAACAACGGGTGGATCCTGACTTTGGTCATCCCTGTTCTTTAAGTAAGTGATGGTTGATTCCGCATCGGTGAGGGTTGAAAGGTTTGTTACGAGTGCCTTCTGTTCTAAGGAAGGAATCTTATCGTAAGCGGCACGGGCTGCAACAACTGCGGCTTCGTCAGCCAAGGTGACGTTCTTGGGAAGGTTTGCGATCATTTCGATAACCTGTTTGGTGGTATCGGTTGCCGCATTTGCACCGAGAACGGTTGCGCTGAAGTACTGACCGTGGATAAAGGTGTTGTAGTTGATGCCGTTGGCAGGTCTTACCATAACCAGATTGGTTTTGACGTGACCGATATAGTCAACGAAGTTTGCGCCGAAATAGAAGTTGTTAAAGTTTGACGTTACGTTCCACATATAGAACTTGGAGATGCCTAAGCCCACGTACTCCCCTAACGTGCCGGTGTATGGCAGGTTGTTGTAGGTGAGGACTGACTGGTCGTATTCCTCTTCCAAAGTGGGTGCGTAGTAGCTTGTGAAGGTAACCACACCAAGGCCCGTGCAACCGTAGAAGGCTTTGTCGCCTACGGCCTTTAAGGTCGTGGGTAAGGTTACGCTGTAAAGGCTTTCGTTGCCCTCAAAGGCTCTGGCGGCGATCCTTGCGGTGCCTTCCATAACGGTGTAAGAGGCGTCAGCCTTCTGCTTGGGGTAGGAAACAAGCTCAATGCCCGTTGCGATGGTCTGATATAATACGCCGTCTTTTACGAATACCTTTTCGCTTACGTCGTAATCTTCAACGAGGGTGGTTGATACTACCTGACCGTTGAAGAAAAGATCCTCGTTACGGCCGAAGGTGGAAATTTCACACCCGTAGAAGGGGTTTTCACCGAGGGTGGTAAGGCTTTCGCCTAAGGTGACTTTTTCCAAGCTGCTGTTGGCAAAGGCGAAGGCGCCGATTTCTTCAGCAGAGGTAAGGTCAGCCTCGGTAAGGGCTGTGTTCATAAAGGCTTGCTGGCCGATAACCGTCGCCTTGGCAAGGTTGTTGACCTTGGTAAGGCTGTGGTTGAGGGCAAACGCGCCGTTGCCTACGGTTGCACCCTCTGCAAGGGTAACCGTCTTAAGGCTGTTGAGGGCGAAGGCGTAATCCCCTACCACTGCGGCGTTGTTAAGTTCAACCTTTGTAAGCTTGTTGCGGTAGAAGGCCTGCGCACCGATTTCGGCAACGGTTTCGGGGATAGTGATGGACTCGATCCTGGGGCAGTTTGCAAAGGCCATGTCGGCAATCTTTGTAAGCTTGCCAAGATTTACGGATGCGAGGCTGCTGTTGTTTGCAAAGGCACCCTTGCCGATCTCCTGTACGGAGGAAAGATCAAGGCTGGTAAATGCGGGGGCAAAGCCTGTGTAAACGTAATCCAAAATGTAAACCGTGCCGTCAAAATAAAGCTTGTCGAAGGCAAATTGCCATTCGTTGTCCTTGAGCATGTAGTCCTGAGCGATGGTGCCGGAGAAGGCGTAATCCCCAATGCTTACCGCCTTGGAAAGGTCGATATCGGTAAGAGCAAGGCAGTTGAAGAATGCGTAATTGCCGATGGTTGCGCCCTGGCCGACGGTGGCCTTTTTGAGCATTGCGTTACCTGCGAAGGCAAAGTCGCAAATGTTTGCGTTTTGGCCGATGGTAAGCTGCTTTAAGATGGACGTGATGCCCTTTGCAAGGTCGTATCTGTAGTAGCTTGAGCTTTCAATGAGGTTACCCTCGTCATCTCTTACCTCGTACTGATATGCCGTGTAGAAGTCTGTATAGAAGGTGCCTGTGTTTTCGTAAGTGTAAAGGCTGATGGGGCAGTAGAAGGCACCCTCGCCTACCGTTACGTTGTCGCCTAACGTGACACTTTCCAAAAGGTTGCACATATAGAATGCGCTGTCGCCGATAACCACGTCGCTGCCGATGTTGACCGACTGGATCTTGGTGTAGGAGAAGGCTGATGCGCCGATCTCGTCAACCATGGTGATATCGGGGGTTGCCCTTAAGCTTGTGCCCGTGAAGGCGAAGTCGCCAACCTCCAATACCTGGCCGAGCTTGACCTCGGTAAGGTTGGAGCAGAGTGCAAATGCATAGTTGCCTATTTTGGTTACGCCCTTGGCGTCAAGCTTGAAGAGAAGCTGGTTGCCTGAGAATGCGCCCGTTTCGATCTCGGTACATTCCTCAGGGAGGGTTATGGTATTGCGTTCGCCCTTGTAGCAGGGTGCCGCTAAAACGAGAACGGACTTATCCTTGCTGAATACAAGGCCGCCGCCCAAGTCGGTGGTGAAGTTCTGGTTTCTGCTGTCAATATTGAATGCTGAAACGTTGGTGTTTGCAAATGCGAATTCGCCGATAACGGCAACGTCCTTACCTAAGGTAACGCTTTCTAAAGACGTACAGTCGATGAAGGCGTAGGATGAGATAACCGCTGCGTTTACGTTAACCTGATAGAGGTTGGAGCAAAGTGCAAATGCATAGGGAGCAACCTTGATTTTAGAAGCCTTAAACTCAACGCTGTCAAGGTACTGGTTGTTGTAGAAGGCGCCCTGGCCGATTGACTGAGCGGTCTTGGGAAGTACCAATGACGATAAGGGTGCGTTGCGGAAGGCGTAGTTACCGATAGCAACTATCTTTTCAAAGTTGACCTGTGATAAGCCGCTGTCCTCGAAGGCGCTTTCGTTGATAAACTTGACGTTTTCAAGGTTGATCTTGGTAAGCTTGTCGCACTTGAAGAAGGCTGCCTTACCGATCCTTGTAAGGGTGGTGGGAAGAACTACCTCCTCCAGCGCGGTAAGGTTTGCAAAGGCGTATTCGTCGATCTGGGTTACGCCCTCGGGGATGATTATCTTGGTGATGGTATCCTCGCCGATGTAGTGCTGCTTGATAAGGTAAGGATCTTCCTCGTCGATGACGTCGCCTGCCTCTAAGTCCTTATCAACCCATTCGTAATTGGAGAAGGCGTAGGAGTAGATCATGGTGATACCCCTGTCGGAGGGGATCTCTACCGTGCCGCCAAGACCCTTGTAGTGCATAAGGTACATACCTTGGGTCTTGAAAGGATCCTTTACCGCAACGGCGACGCTTTCAAGATAAAGCTCGGGGGCGTCGTTGAAGTAAACTTGTGCCATGATTACGGTGGAGCCTTCCTTCTGGGCGATTATCTGGCCGTTTTCGTCAACGGTTGCGATGGATGGGTCGCCTGAAGTGAAAACAACCTTGGTTGCATCGCTGAAGTAAGAGTCGAGAACGTACTCTAATGTGACTGCCTCTGACGGGTACATTGAAAGGGCCTTTGACGCGCCAAAGTCGCTGGTGCCGTCGGTGAAGCCGATCTCTCTGTCCTCGGGGTCGGTGCTGTAATAAGCCTTGTTCGTTGTGTAGCCCGTAAGAACGAATTTGTTTACTGCGGGGATGGTGTAGGTGCCGTTGTAGCCCTCGTCACCCGGCTGTAATACGGTTACGGGAAGGGTTGCGCTGATCTTGTTGCCATCCTTGTCGTAGCCGGTTGCCTCAATTGTGGTTGAGCCGCCTGCTTTGGCGATTACGGTCTGGTTTACGACGGTAACGATGGATTCGTCTGCCGACTTATAGTCAAGGGTCTGTACCCAGCTTGCGGAAGGATATACCTTTAAAATTTCGGTAAGGTCCTTGGTTTCGTTGGGGCTGAGCCTGAGCTCGTCCTGAGCAAAGTACATGGAGATGATCTCGTCGGGAAGACGGATCTCGTATACGGCAGAGTTCATTGCGTAGTCGTAACACGTTGCAATGAAGGAGTTGTTGTTTAATACTACCTCGCCGGAGCCGTTGGAGAAATCAATGCCGGCGGAATTTTTGATCTGTGATACGTAGTCGGTAAGCTCAATGCTGACAACGGAGGTTGAGTTGAAGGTTGAATATACGGGGGTCATGTATTTGCCGAAGCTCTTCATGGCGAAGGTGTATTCGGAATCTTCAGGGGCTTCCGTAATCTGTCCTAACTGAATACCTTGTGAATAATGGTTGTCAAAGATGGAAAGATCTGCAAAAAGCTGAGTCTTTTTGGTGGTGACGTCGTATTCCGTACGGTAGGTAACGTCTGTGATGATGGGGGCTTCAAAGTCGACGAACAGCGGGAAGGTAAAGGTGTTTCTTACGTTGTTTTGCTGATCGTGAGCGCCGTAATCTATGTAGGCGGTAAGCTCTACCGTGTACTGGGTGTTGTTTTTAAGGTCAAGGGCGAGGGTGTCAAGCTCTACGTCGATGGAGGAAGGATAAATGCTGCTGCCGCCGCCGCTGTGGGACTTGTATTGGTTGGTGCCTTCGGTGGTGAAGACTACCCTGCCGGTTGAATCCTCTGTAACGGTGATGAAATATTCCTTAACGTTACGGAGAAGACCTGCGTTTATGGATCTGATGGAGCAGACTGTGAAGTTATTGTCGCTTTTCTGGTTGGAGATGGCAATGTGGTCCTTGCTTGCGGCGATCTGGGTTGCGGCAGGGTTCTGCTTGAAGTAATATTCACCCATGGTCGCAATGTAGTCGCTGTAAAGACCGCCGATTACCCTTGTTGCGTATGCGTCTGGCATAAGCTTATCTTCAACGTCCAAGCCCTGGTTGATCTCGTCCTTGTGGGTATCGTAATATTCTTCGTCAAAGATGGGGGCTTCGGTCCAGTCGCCGTAGAAGGCAAGCATAGGCACGTTGAGGTCAACGTCGTTGCCGTTCTGGCCGTCTAAGGTGATGAAGCCTTCAATATACATACCGTGCTCGAAGGATTTATCAAGATACTTTTTATCTTCGTCGGATAAAACGATCTTAGCTGTTACCTTTACGGAGCCTTTGCCGTTTACCGTGATAACGCCGTCGGCGTTGGTACCCTCGCCGCTGACCTCAGTGATCTGGGGTGCCGTCGGCGATAAGAGATAGCCGTCCTGAGTAACGGTGGTTTCGCTGTGGCTGGTGTAGGTTTCGCTTACGCCCTCGGTCATTACGATGGAGCCGAGCTTGTAGGAAACCGGACTGTCCGTAAGGTTGTTAAGGGAGAAGGTTACCTCGTAAACGCCTTCACGGTCCTTGTCGTCGCCAAGCTCAAGCTTGGTTTTGTCCATAACCGTGCCGTCCTCTGCATAGGTGGTTACGTATGCGGGGGTCGTATAGGACTTGGTGATGTTTACAAGACCTGCACCCTGCTTTCTTACTGCGTAAGGAAGACCGTTTTTGTTATAGATAATGTCCGCTGTGGACATCATAAGCTGGTTTACGATGGAGGTTACCTCAACGTTGGTGGGTTCGCCGAATACGCCGCTGTACTTAACGTACTGACGGATAAGGGCTGCTGCGCCTGCCTGGTTGGGGGCCGCCATTGACGTACCTGAAAGTCTGTCGTAGGCCTGACCGGGAACGGCTGATAAGATCTCGCCGCCGTGGGCTGTGATCTCAGGCTTTATCTTAAGGTCTGAGGTGGGACCCCAGGATGAAAAGTCCGACATAAAGGGACCGGCCACGTTCGTTCTGCTGACAACGATCTTTCCGCCGCCCGTTGCCGCAAGCTTTTCACCTTCGTCCTGGGCGATGGAGCAGACTGCACCGATGTCGGCGCCGACTGACATGGAGATGGTACCTGATACGTTGTTGTAAATGATGATACCGGCTGCGCCCTTTTCCTTAAGGGCGATCCTTACCTTGTCCTCGAAGGTGGTGGTACCACGCTTGACCAATACGATCTTGCCCTTATAGAAGTCTCCGTCGTGGGGATAGTCCGAAGACATACCGATGCCGGGGATGACCTCAAAGTCAAAGACGTACTCGTCTACCCCGCCGACGGTCTTTAAGATGGCGTCAACGAAGTCCTTCTGCTTTGCGTCGGAGGTTGTTGCCTCGTTAAAGTAAATGATGTCGTCGCCGTGTACAAGGTATGGCGTCTTTACACCGTCAACGGAAGCAACCGATAAGGCTGATTCGTAAGTTGCAGGGGCGCCGACCGTACCTGAGTCGGGGTTGGAGGTAAGACCTAAGTTACCGTTCTTTTCGGAGCCGAAGGTCGCGTTGTAGTCGTTGGAAGCCGCACAGATAAGGGAAATACCTTCCTCACGGATCTTGTCGTAAATGACGTTCTTTTGCTCCTTGTCGACCTCTCTTGTGAAGCCGCAGGAGGAGCCTAAGCTCATGTTGATAACGTCAACGCCAAGCTTTACGCAGTCTTCTAATGCGGCGATGATCCAGGAGTCCTTTGCGCCCGTTGCCGTGTCGGAGAAAACCTTCATGATGGCAAGCTGTGCGTTGGGGGCAACACCTGTGATAACGTCGTCACTGCCGGCGATAACGCCTGCAACGTGGGTGCCGTGCTCAGAGTTGATGGGGAAAACGTCAGGGTCCTTGTCTGCGTAGTCGTAGGCAAATGGAACCTTGCTGCTTACGTAAACGTCTTCTGCCGTAAGACCTGCGGTAAAGCCTGCCGCTGAGGTCTGCTTGATGGAGCTTGCTACGGTCTGAAGGGTGAAAGCCTCGTTTTCGGTGGTGAAGTTGGTGGCGCTGAAGGCGCTGTGGGTATAGTCAAGACCGGTGTCGAGAACCGCAACGACTACGCCGTCGCCCTGGTACTCGCTTGAGGAGCTGTCAAAAATACCCGTTTCGTAAACGTCAACCTCGTTGGTGACCACCTGATAGGTGCTGGGTGCGTATTCTTCGCTTACCATAAGGTCTGCATATGGGGACAAAATGGAGTTGACCTTGCCAAAGTCCCCTGCCTTGATGGTAACCTCAAAGCCGCTGATAACCGTGTCATAACGGTTGCCAAGGGTGTATCTTACGCCGGCGGACTTGAGCATATTGATAAGCTTGTTGCCTGCCTTAGTAATCTTTTGTGATACCTTTTTACCCTCTTTAGAGTTAACGTACTCCGGTAAGGTGAGATTGGAGTCGGCTAATTTGTAAGACTCTGTAAGGGTTTCGTTGGACATGGTAACGATGACGGAAATATCCTGATCGTCAGAAACGGTTTCGGGTAATTTATAAACTACGTCTTCGTTTAAAAATTCCTTTACCCCCGTGTCAACGTCGATATCGAGCTTTGTGATTTGCTGCTTTGCAATTGCCTCAACGACGTTTTGCGCCGCATCCGAACCTGCGCCCCGGGTAAATACCGTCAGGGCGAAGGTGCAAATCATAAGTGCGGATAATAATTTAATTGCAAGTCTTTTACGTTTAAACATTGTTTTTCCTTATAGTCCTTTATAGGCAAAAATGCTGTAAACCGTTATGCGGTTTGGTTGGTGTCTTCAGATTCTTGTTCGATAGCGATTTCTTTGATAACTACGTTCTTGGTGCCGTCTTCGTTTTCAACGACCTTGACGGTGAAGCCCTTGGTTGAGGAAACCTTTACGGTGTAGGTTGCCGTTGCCTCGTCGTAAGAGGTTTCGATACCGATATAGGTGTCGCCGTTCAAGTAGATGATGCCTACCTGACCGCCAAAGACGTCCACACGGGAGGTGCTGTCCTTAACGTAAATGGTTTCTGCCTCGTAAACGGTTACGGAAGCGGTTTCGTAAGGCATAACTACCTCTAAACCTTCACCCTCTACGTCGTCCCCTACTACCTCTTCGGTAAAGGAAATAACGTAATAGGTCGTCTTGGTGATAACGTTGTCGGTCTTTTCTCTTGCGACGTAATAAACCTTGCCCTCGTAGAGGTAGCCGTCAGCCATTTCCTTTTCGGGATCAAGGAGCTTGACGTTGTAGATGCCGCCCGGTGAGTAGCTGTCTGAAGCAACTACCCTTTCAACCTGAACGGTTACGCCGGAGACCTCGTCAGTTAAGGTCTGAACGCGTGTGAGGGCAACCAGCTTATAGGAGGCTGCGCCGAGATATGGATTGGTGGAAAGTGTGAAGTAAGCCTTGAAGTCTGAGCCGTCTTCACCCTTGATGCTTACGGTGTAAACGTTATTTTCAAACGTGTAAGGAAGATCCTTGAAGGATACGATATTACCGTTTTTGTCGAACATGCCTGAGCTCTTGCCGAAAACGCCCGTTGCTAAGGCGGATACCACGTCGCCTTCCTCGTTGTAGGTGTCGGTGAAGGTAACCGTACCGAAGTCGTTTTCAACAACGCCGCCGCCAAAGAGTGAAGCTAAAAGATACATCATGTAGTAAGCGTCACTTTCTCTCGTAACGATGTACTGTAAGCCCTTTACGGTGTAGGTACCGTTGTAAAGCTCTGTACCGACGTCTTCCTTCTCGCCGATATAGGTCATTTCTACCTCGAAGCGATAGCCGCTTAAGGTGACGTACATAACGGGTAAGCCCGTTTCCTCGTTGAGAACCCTTGATACCGTGCAGGAGTAGACCTTGGTGGTAACGGTGGGTTCTTCCTCGCCTTCAACGGTTAATACCTGCTCTATGGTGATATTGCCGTTTACGGTGAAGAATTCGGTGCCGGCGGGTGAGAAGGTTATGGTCTTGATAAAGAGGTCCTGTGTGGCCGGCTTGCCTTGGTATGTACCCTTTGATTTCAAGGGGTATTTTTCAGCATTGGCGTCGTCACGCTTGAAGTCGAGGGCGTAGCCGGAAGCTTTTAAGTAGGTCTTGCCGTCCCATTCCTTAACGTCGGTGAATTCGCCGAATTTTTCAGCAACGTAGCCGTACTGGTTAGCTTCCTTACTGTCAACGTCTCTTCTGTAAATGTAAGCCTGGCCGTCGATGATCTCGTAATAGTAACGGTCTTCACCGTCGAAAATTGCAAAGCCGTACTCTGAGAATAATAATGAGCTGAGCTCTTGTGTGTAATACCCGAAGGGATTGAGCTTAACGGGGGTTGCCGTGAAGGTTTCGGGGTTGTAGTTGTAGATTGCAGCTGAAGTTGCGTTGCTGTTTACGTAGTAGAAAAGGCTTTCTGTAATGATGGTGTAGGAGCCTGTTTCCTTAAGGCCGTTTGCATCGTACTTAACTGCGCCGTTGTGATTGTCCAAAATGATTATGGACCAGTCTTTCGTGTTGACGTAGGTGGTGGCGATTTCTTCGTAAACAACCTCAAAGGTCTTATATGCGTTGCTGCCGTAAACGTAAGTATCAAGTACGCCAATCTGGGTGACGGTCTGGGTTTCGCCTACCTTATAGGTAAGGGTTACCTTGCCGCTTGCGTCGATTGCGTAGGTGCCGTTTTCGTCAATATAGTCCATAATGAACTGGCCGTCCTCACCGCGGACAAGATCGCCGTTTTCGTCCATTCTGTAATTGTAGACTGAAAGCTTGCCGTAGCCGTTTAATGAAATATAATATCCGTCTGCAGCCTGATTGTCCATTAAGATGTAAGTGCCGTATTCCTTGCCCCTTGCGGTGAAGGTCTTATCGGACTTGACGTCAAAATATCTGTAGCCGCCGTTGATTATGATACATACTACGTTTTCTTCGGGGATGAAATAGTAGCCTAAATACTGGTTGCCGTCGGTGTCCGTGTAAGAACCGATATATCCATATCCGTCAAGGGTGAGAACGCCGTCGTCGGAGAGATATTCGCCGTTGTAGTTAAGGTTTTCCGGTGAGAAGAATACGTACTGTGAGGTGGCTAAAAGGATGTAGTTGAAGTTTTTGCCTTCTGCGGTGAAGGACATGATCTCAACACCCTGCTCGGTCTTTCTGCCGGTGGATGCGGCAACGCCCTTAAGCTCGTTTACGATCTCCTTGCCGTCTTCGTCGTAGGAAACGGTGGTGTAGAATGCGCCGCCCTTGCCGTCAAAGTATAAATACTCGTCGGGGTTGCCGTTGCCGTCTTCAGAAAGTGCGTAAGCAACGTATGGGGTGGGGTTAAGGGTGATGAAGGTTAAAGCTTCCTCGTCGATCTCGAAGTAAACGTTGTTGGCGAGGATGATGTTGCCGTCTGCCTTGTAGGTTGATACCCAATACTTGCCTTCTTCGCTGTACTCGATAAGGCCTGCAACGATGGTGAGTGTGCCGCCCTTTGCGGAGGTGTAGACCTTTGTTAAGGGATCGGCTTCAGCCTCACCTTCAACGGGAGTGGTGTCGTAAACGAAGAAGAAGGGTGTGGTTGCAAGGTTTTCGTTAACGGAGAACTCAAAGGAGGCAACCTTGGTAACGTCAAAGGCGTCGGTTAAAACGTCTTCTTCAAATCTTTCTTCAATGACCAGGGTGTAAAGCTTGGTTGCTTCGGAATAGGTGTAGGAGCCCGTTGCAATAAGCTTATATTCGTCAGCTTCCTTATTGTAGCCGTAAATTGATGCCTTGCCGTCTACCTTGTCGTTGAAGGCAACGATGGGGTAGATATAGATCTTTGCGTCGGTTACGTATCTGTATTCTGCGTAGCCGGCGAGCTTTTCCGTCGTGTAATATTTAACGACCTGTCTTTCAACCTCTACGACCTCCCCTACCTCGTTGGTTTCGATAACAGTTTCGGTAACAGTTTCGCTGGTAACGAGTAAGGTATAGCTTGTTGCACCGTCCTTGAAGGTAACGATGAAGTCGCCAAGGGTTGATTGGGTTGCTTGGTAATAAGCGTTGATGGTAACGCCGTTTTTAACGTAGGTTGCGCTGAAGATACCGTCAAGGGTCAAGCTTTCGCCGTTGGCACCCGTTGCGGTAATGTCCATTGCGCTGTCGTAGAAGACGTAGCCCGTCTTGCCGTTGTATTCCTTGATAAGGAAGGAGCCCTGCTTTTGATTTGAACCGTTGAAAAGGCTTAATACGTCGCCTTCAAGGGTGTAATAGTAATAAGTGAGGGCGTCACTGCCGTCTGCGTTGGTGCCCGTCTTGTAGCTTGCAACGCCAAAGCCGTTGAGTGTGATCTGGCCAACCGTATAGGAAGCGAGAGCGTTTTCGTAAACGCCGAAACGGGGAAGCTCGCCAAGGGCGACTTCTTCCTCTATTCTCATCTGGAAGGCAGGTACGGGCTCGCCATTGACGGTGAGCTGACCTAAAACGAAGACTATGGTCTTTTGGGTGCTGCCGTCGCCGTCCCCGTCCAAATAATCAAGGTCGGGGAAGGTTGCCGTGTAGTAGCCGTATTCGTCAACAGTGTAAGTGCCCTTATAGTCGCTAGTGGTCTGACCGTCCACATTGGTAACCGAATAGGTTATGCCGTCGTAGGAGTCGAAGTAAATATTAACGTCCGTATCAATGCCCTGGCCCATAACGTAAAGAGCTGCTGAGTAGCTTGCCCTCTTTTCGTTGAGGTAGCAATAATTAAGCTCGTTAAGCTTACCCTCGATAACTACGTCGTCCTTTTCGTTTACGAATAAGAACCTTCTTGTGGTGGGGTTGTATTCCCCCTTGAAGAATACGCCGCCGCGATCAAGATAGATGACCTTGTCGTCCTCGTTGAAGAGGTATATGTAGTCGTCGCCGCCGAACATGTCTTCATAGCCCTTTGCCCATACTGCGTAAAGGGACATGTTTCTGTCGGGCTCTACCACGTCGGGATCGGCCGCAACCTGCTCACCCTTGTTAAAGAGAACGGTTGAAATGTAATCTGCGTAATATTCAACCTTGCCGTTGGGGGTGGTTGCCCAGCCTACGAAGCAGTAGCCTTCAAACTCATACTGGGAAGGAACGGGAACGCCCTGGCCGAACTTTACGGTTTCGGTAACAAGCTTACCGGTCGTTCCGTCGGGATAGTTTGGACGGAAGGTAACGGTGTAAGTGTTCCTGTCAAAGTAGTGCTTGAAAACGTTTTCGGCCGCTTTGTCGGATAAGGCCATTTCGGTAACCGTTTCACTATGCTTGATTTCCTCATAGCCCGTAACGAACTCCTCTGAAAGGACGTTTGCGCCAACGTAATCTGACTTTTCGATGGTGTTGGTCTTTTCGTAAGCGCCGCCGGCTTCGGTTTCGCACCAGATCTCTACCGTGTATTTAACCTGGTATTTTGCCTGGAGGGTAAGACCCTGTGCGCTCATTTTTAAGTTTTTATTGAGCTCCTTCTGACCGTTGTACCATGCGCCAAAGGTAAGGCCCGCCTTGGTGGGGACGATATCCTTTACTGCGTCGTAAACGTTCTGACCTTCCTTAAGGTAAAGCTCGTTAACGGAAAGATTGCCGCCGTCTGCGTTGAGGGTCAGCTTGTAAAGCTTTTCCCACTTGGCGTAGAAGGTGGTGTTGTCTTCCTTTTTATCCTGCTTGGAAGCGACGATGGAGGTAACTGCCTCGCCTGAAAAATCAGCCGTGCGATACCAGCCCTCAAAGCTGTAGCCGTCCCTAGTGGTAACGGGAAGGTTTAAGCTTTCGCCGTCGTTGACCTTGATAGCTTCAACAGCAGCGCCGCCGTTGGCTTCAAAGGTGTACTCTACCGACTTGCCGCATGACGCCGTGAAAAGGCACGTAGCCGCAATCAGTACTGCCGCAAGGGCAATTGTCAAAACTTTTCTGAAATTCTTCATTTATTAACTCCTTTTTGGGGTTTCTTGCCACGCAAGTAAAAAAAATGTCTTGGCCGACCCTAAATATATATATAAATATATATTTTAAAGTGACCAAGACTTATTATATACTTTATTCAATTGAATTGTCAAACAAATATACGCGCCTAAAGGACATTAACTCCCTTAAGTTTGTGAAATTTTGGTAAAGATTAGCTTAAGGCTGCTCTTCTTCAATAACTTCCTCCCAAACGGCGTATACAGTTGTCCCTTCCCTTAAGGAAAGAAGTACGTCTGACGTATACACGGCGGTGGGGTTTTCGGGGTCATTTCCCCAACCCTTAAAGACGTAACCTTCCCTTGTGGGGTCGGCGATGGTCGTGCCGTCGTAGTAGATTTTGATGGAGTCTTTTGTAACCGTTACAGAAACAACGTAATCACCCGCGTCGGACAATTTGCACCCGTAAACAACCGCGGAGAAGCTTGTATTCCAAAGCTTTTCAGCAATGTCTTCAAGGGTCGTGTAGGAGGTGTAAACGGTCATATCCGGGTTACCGAAGAAGACGTGCTCGCCAACGTATTCAACGTTTTCGCTGAGGACGAAGGACGGCATTGAGCTGTAAATATAAGAGCCCGTACCGATATGGGTAACCGTTGAAGGAATCTTTATACTGTCAAGGTTTGCGTCGGTGGTGAAGCAGTAGTCGCCAATGGATTCAAGACCCTCGTTCAAGAATATTGAGGAAAGGCTTCTGCATCCGTAGAAGGCGCCCATTCCAAGGGTTTTTACCGTGGAAGGAAGAACTACGTTGTTAAGGAACTGACAGCCGTTGAAGGCGTAATCCCCTATTGACTTGATACCCTCGTTTAAGGTAACCCTTGCCAATCTTTCGCAGTAAGCAAAGGTCCTGCCGTTGATCTTGTCAACGGTTGCGGGGATATCAATGCTGGAAAGGCTTGAGCATCCGTAGAAGGCATAATCACCAATGTCGGTAAGATAGGTGCCAAGATCGACCGATTTGATATTGACGCCGCCGCCAAAGGCAAAAACGCCGATGGTTTCTACCGTGCTGGAGGAAAGATTGACCTCGGAAATGGTAGGACATGCGTAGAAGGCATAATCGCCAATGGACTTAAGCCTTGGTGGCATAATAACGTTATGGAGAGCTTTGCACTTGTAGAAGGTGCCGTTTTTAATCTCTCTCAGGTTACGGTTAAAGCTTACGGAAGCAAGGGCCTCACAGCCGGAAAAGGCGTATTCGCCAATGTATCTTGCCTTGGAAATATCAATGTTGATAAGATCCGTATTGTTGTAGAAGGCGTAGTCGGCAATACCGATGTCACCTTCGAATTCCTTTACTTTAGCCGCGCCGGAAACGCCCTTGTGACCGACGATCCAGTTGTCGACGTAAACGATCTCGCCCTCGGCGGCTTCATTCCAGATGCCCGTTTCAAAAAAGGCGTAGGTGCCGACGGAGGTGACCGATTCGGGGATAAGTCTTACGCCAAGCTCGTTGGTGACGATGCTTTCACACTGTAAGAAGGCGTAACCGTTTATTCTTGTGATATTCTGGCCAAGATTGACAACCTTAAGCTTTTTGCTGCCTGCAAAGCAGTAGTAGCCTACGTTTTCAAGCTTTGAGGTGTCGTTTACCTTAAACTGCTGAAGCTTTTCGCAGTTAGCGAAGACGTAATCGCCCACGTACTTAATGGAGTCGGGTAATACTACCTTGTATAAAACCTCAAACTCAAGGAAGGAGCGCGCGGCAATACCTATCGTGCCTTCTTTAACGTTAGCGGAGGTTACCTCCGTTAGGGTAAATTGAGGCGCATTAAGGGTGCCGTCTGCGTAGCAGCCCGTTATCCAGTTGCCAACGTAAACGAAGGGACTGCCGGAAAGCTTTGCGTCCTCGTAGATCTTTGAGAGGTAAACAATGCTGGTGCCAAGGCTTGTGACCGTTTCGGGAAGGTTGACCTCGCCGAGAAGCGGACAGCCGGCAAAGGCATAGGAGCCTATCGTCTGAACACCCTCGGGAACGGTTATTGACTGAAGCTTGTCGCAGTTAGCGAATGCGTAGGAGTCGATTTCCGTCAAGGCCTGCTCGTTGGAGAACACTACCTCCTCTAAGGCGCTGAGTCTTCTGAAGGCGCTTGATCCGATATAGGTGACGCCCTCACCGATGGTAAGCTTTTTAACGCCCGTGCAGTTATCAAAGGCACTGCCGTCGATATATACGACGCTGTTGGGAATGGTTATTTCTTCAAGACCGACGCAATCCTTGAAGGCCCCTGCCCCGATATACTCTACCTTGTCGTGTATGGGAAGGGTCTTAAGGCTTTTACAGAACATGAACAGGTTAGGAGAAATTTCCGTAATGCTTTCGGGGATATTTACGGTTTCAAGGGCGCTGCAGCCGGTGAAGGCGTCAGAGCCAATGAAGGTTACCGATTCAGGGATCTCAATGGACTCAAGAACGGTATTGTTGTAAAAAGCCATGGCGTCAATGTAGGTAATGTTGCCTGTGATTTTAATGGAGGTAACCTTGTTGTTGCCCTTGAAGGCACCCTGACCGATACCGACGACGGGCTTACCCCTGTATTCGTCGGTAATGATAATATCGCCCTGGGCAGAGCCTGACCTGGCAAGATAATAAGATAACCCATCAACCGTAAGCTTGTACATACATCCGTTCTCATAATCCTTGTGGAAGGGATATGGATCGGACCAGGCTGAGTCCTTGGATTCACCCTTGGGTGAAAGGGCCTTTATCTTGACGGAATAGTTACCCTCCTCAAGCTCCTCAAGGGAAATGTGGGTTCTTCTCGTATTGTAGGTTAAAACTTCCCCCGTGTCGTCGGAAGTAACCTCTATGGTGTATCCGCTGACCCTTTCAACGGCCCCCCAATAAAGCTCCCAATCCACGTCGACGTATACGTCCTGCGGGGTTGGCAAGCCATTACCGCACCCTGCAAAAAGGGCACAGCTTAAGGAAAGCACCAAAAAAAGCGTCAGTAATTTTAACTTTTTCATTATTTTCTCCAATAACTAAGGTGCAGGGCCCCTTTGCCCGCTTAAAGCGGGCAAAAACGAGCCTTTTTATTTGGATTTTTTGTTTTTGATGTCACGGATGATCTCGTGAGGCCATTTGAACTTGAACTTGCGAACGGCAATATCCAGTAAGAAGAATATGATTGCAAGAATCATGAATAAGAACCTTGGGTCGTATTCCTTATGGATATGGGGATCGAAGTCGTCAAAGATAAGGAATATATCGTTGAATTCCTCAATAAGCTTGCCCTTTGCAAGGGTCGTAAGCTTGTTTAAATCCTCACGGCCGACGTTAACGGCGTCCTCATAGTCTTCTTCGGAGTAATCAACGTTGTACTCCTCAGAGTAAGAGAAGGTCTTGAACAATGTCGTTTCGGAAACGACGTTACCGCTTGCGTCGATCTTTTTGGCGATGATCTTATATACGCCGCCTTCCTTAACGACGAAGGAGCAACGGCTGTACTGATTATCTAAAGAAAGTGGGGATAAAACCGTGCAGAAAGTTGTGGCTTCATCATCTGCGGCCAGGGCGTTAAGAGAGATCTCAACGTCAGTCATGGGGTTGACGATGGAGGCTTCTACCTTCTCGCCTTCTTCAAGGTTTCCGTAAACGATAAGGTCGTTGGTGTAGTTGTCTTCCTTTAAGGTAACAGACATTGGGTTTGGACGGATGTCGGTCTTTGGCATGAGGTTTTCAACGATATTGGAAATGACCTTGATACCGTTTTCGTTCCTCATAAAGTCCTTTGACCAATCACTGTAAACGTCGCACATAAAGCTGCCTACCCTACCGAGGCCAAGCTCCCTCTGCGCATAGAGAGGAACGCCATAGTCGCCCGATAAAATAAGATAGCCGTAGTCCTTAACCTTGGTGCCGAAGAAGCCGCCAAGCTCTACAGTCATCTTGGAGATGGATTCCTCGTCGGTTTCAACGCCCTTTGTTACGTAGGTGCTGCCGTTGACGATGGTGGGGATGAAAGGCTCGGTAACGACCGATTTGATCTCGTCCACACAAACGTCCTCACGCATGGTGTCGGTAAGACGGGTAAGGTCGGCAATATTGTAGAATCTTCCGTGACCCTTGTCGGTTGCCATTTCCATGTCGGCAACGTCGCTGTCGCTGATGCCGATAGCAACGAAGGAGAAGGTTATTTCCGCAGCGTTGTAGTTGTTTACGATATTTTCAACGGAAAGCTCCAGGTCGGAGTCGGGTACGGCACCGTCGGATACAAGGATAATGTGACGCCTTGCAACGTTGGTCTGTGCGGCAAGCTTCTGGCCGGCGGCTTCGATAGCCGTGCTGAAGGACGTACCGCCGCCCTTGGGCATTTCGCCGTGAATGGCGCCTAAAATTTTGTTGCGGTTGGTGCAGGGCGTAAGATCAAGGATGGTACCCTGATAGCTTTCACAGGTCATAAGACCGAAGTAGTCCCTTTCGGTAAGGGCGTTATAACAGGATTCGGCACCCTGCTGCGCCCATTCAAGCTTGGTCCTGCCGGTGGCGTCGTCCGTTGTGGTCATGGAGCCTGAAATGTCCACGATAACCATGACGGCTACGGGCGGCGTGTATTTTACCGCCTGTACGGGTAACATTTCCTGATAGATGGTACCAGGCATATCGGTCCAGTTGTAGGCGTTTGCCTCGCCGTTGGCATCCTTACCGCCGAAGGTAAGAAGCCCCCCGCCGTAATCGTTGACGTAGGAATATAAAAGTGCGTCAAAGCCCTCTACCACGTTACCGTTGGTTTGGTCGGAAATGTCCCTGTTGGCAACGTTGTTGAGGATGATCTGATCGTAAGCGCGCAAATCGTTTACACTTTTGGGAAGATCCTCTGCCGTGTAAAGATTTTTGACGGTCACGTCGTAATTTTTTGAGGTGAGAAGCTCGTCAAGCCTTTCGGACTGACCGGCGAAGGCCTCTAAAACGAGGACCTTTGTAAATTTTGTGAAATTATAATAGGAATAGTAAACGTTGTTTTCGTAAATGGCGTCGCCGTCGCTCATTTTAATGGCGATCTCGTGAAGGCTTCCGTCATCAGGGAAGGTATGCTGGATAACGATATCCTGGGGACCCTTGTATAAGTCGACCTGGATGGTTTCTTCACTCATAAGCTCACCGTTGTCGCTGATCTCAAAGGTAACGGTCTGGAAGCCGTTGCTGTTTACGGTAATCTTAATTGGGCAAGGTACGCCGGGGGTGATGAAGTCTTCTTCATACTTAAGGTCAACTATCTGGGCGTCGTCCTGCGTAACGCCGCTGTTAACAAAAGCAGCGTCAATTTTGATACCCTTGGCCGTAATGCCCCTTATTACCTCACGGGCGTCACGGTCAGTTTCCCTACCGTCGGAAACTATTACGATCTTGGCAGTTTCCGGATAGGAGATAAGATCCCTCGCATAAACCAGCGCAGAGTTCAGGTCTGTAGCCGATCTGTCAAGTTTGCACTCGTTAAAATATTTGATATAATCTTCATAAATGTCGTCAAGGTCGTGGGTTAACGGAACGGCGTAATCATAGCCGTAGGCATAGGTAACGATACCCATTTTATAGCCGTCTTCCTTGCCGAAATTGATAAGCCCCTGAACGTAGTCGTCACGGTTCTTTTCAAACTCGTCGTCCATGGATAAGGACTCTGATACGTCAACCAGAATTATGATCTCGTTTTCAACGTTGGGGATGTCGTAGGTGAACTTCATACCCGCAAGAAGGGTTATGGCCATAACGCCAACCAAAAGGTGTAAAACGATGGAGGTTATACGGTTTCTTGTACGCCTGTGCCTCTTGGAAAGGAGGAAGTACGGTATAAGAGTGGTCGCAAACAGGGCCAACAGTATGAGAAGGAGCCAAGGATGTGAAAATACGATTCTGAAATTAGACATAATGCTTTTTCACCTCCTTAATTACTCTGACGGCTCTTGAGCCACCATTCGATGAACAGTAACGCAACGAGCGCTGCCGCCACGTAAAGTAAAAGGTCGTTATAATAATCCTTTTCGACCATTTCGACGTAAGGATTATCAAGCATATCCTCTACTGCAAAAATGTTGCTTTCTTCAACCGGCACCTGTACGAAAACGTTGTTCCTGAGCTGGACGCCGAAGAAGGTTTCCTGCTCTACAACGTACGTACCGGGGACTGAGAAGCCCGGCATGGTGTAGGTCATCTGCGGGGTGAATTTGTCGATTATTTCCTCATAATCGTTGTTTCCGGTAACTATTGCCTTCTCGCCCCTTTGGTTGATGACGAAGGGTGTGTCAACGCCAATGGCCTTGGAGGATATTGACATTGGGAAATAATAGTCGAAGATATTGTTGATCATCAGCGGGAAATCCTTTGTAAGAGGAAAGTTTGAATAGTGAACGCTGAAGGTCATAATAAAGGTCTGGTTGGGGCCGTTCTTTTCCGCAAGAAGAATAGGATAGTTGTTGATCCATAAAAGTGCGTCGTAAACGGTGGAGTCATACCTTGTAACGGAGGTAAACATTGAAACCTCAATGCCGTCGCCGTTAACGTTGTTCATGATGGGATGGCCCTGGGTGGTCGTCGCATAAAAATACCTGTTTGCAGACGCGCTTATGGACTGACCAAGCCTTACACCCGTGCTTGAGGGAAGTGTGCTTGGGTTGACGTACATAACGAAGCCGTCAAAGGGGGCAGTTTCGGGCATGTAATGCTCGAAAATGTAGAAGTCATAGCCCATGAGAGCGGGCTGCTCGTCACCCCTACACTCATAAACGACGATTTCGTAATTGTCGCTCTTATTCTTTTGAATGGCCTGTAAAACGCCACGGAAGAAGGGGTTTGCCATATTGCCTGCGTAGTACTGGATCCTTACGACTTCCTTCTGTCCGCCGTAAAGGGCGAAGGTATTGTCTTCAAGGAAGCAATCCTCCACGTCAACGGTAACGTAAGCAGTCTTGTAGCTAAAGGCGCGCTTGTTGTCGGTGACGGGGACGTAGGTGGTGTTGCTGTCGAGGGAAACACCCGAATAATCTGCCTTGAAGATGACCGTCTGCACCACGTTGCTTGGGCAATCGATCTCGATTTCATAAACGATCTCGCTGCCGTCGTCGTTTTCGTCGTAGGCGTTGGCACCGGTGAGCTCTACAGTGAGAGTAACCGTTCTGTCACGGCCGTAACTTGCAAGCTTTACGGTGAATTCGTAATAGTTTTCGTCAAGACGGGCGCTGGCGTCTAAAATTGCGACGTTCCAGTCGTCCTTATGGCTGACGTTGACGTAATTGACCATATCGGGCACGTTGTTGTAGGTCTTGTCGGAAAATACGTAAAGCTGGGCGCTTGGGTTGTCCATAACGAGATCCTCGGTAAGGGCAATGGCGCCGTTGACGTCCCCTACCCCGTAGGAGCATTGGGTCGTCTTGTAATAATCGTCCTCTAAAAGACTGTTAAGGCTTTCGTTTAAAGCGTCCTTTTCGCGAGAGGTTGCCCTTTCGATAAGGAAGCTGTTTTCCTTTCCGGCGAGAAGAACTGAAGCAACGCCGCCCTTATTAAGGCAGTCGTTGGTTATTTTGGCGGCCTGTTCAACGGCACGCTCAAAACGGGTCTTGCCGTCGGACTCAACGCGCATGCTTGCAGACATATCGATGACGGTGATGACCTCTAAATTTTCGTTATCAACCTTGATGATCTGTGAGGGCTTTGTTAAGATTGCCGCACAGGATGCAAGGATAAGTATCTGACAAAGGATAAGGAGGAAATCCCTAAGCTTGCTGGTGGGGATCCTCTTTTTCTTGTACTTTAAGCTGAGCTTCCAGATAAAGGTACTTGAAATGTTCTTTTGCTGGAAGTTTGGCCTGATGATGTAAATGATGATCAGCACGATAATGCCGATAAGGCCCAATAAGCCCAACGGGGTCAAAAGCTTCATTTCATTACACCTGCCTTCAGTAATTCGCCAAACAGCATACGCTCGATAGGAACGGCTGTGTTTATGCAGAAATACCCAACGTTTCTTCTCGTACAGAAGTCATGGATGTCCGCCTTGAAATCCTTAAGGGCCATCTGGTAAGCCTTTTGCATATTGCGGTTTATCCTTATCTTCATGTTTTTTGGGTCGGCAACGTCAAGGGACTCTGAGTCGATAAGGGAGACGCGGCCGTCGTAAGCGGGGTCTTCTTCCTCAGGGGTCATGACCTGAATGAGGAGGACCTGACGTTTTTTATAGCACAGATAGTCAACTGCTTTTTTCCAGTCGGTATCGGTGAAAAAGTCGGAAATTATAATGGTAAGTCCGTTGCCGACGGAGGTGTCGGGGGCGGAGGTAACGCATTTTTCAATGTCGACCTCGCCGTCAAATTCAAGATCTTCTAAAAAGCCGACGGCACGGAAAAAGTTTGTCTTGCCGACGATGGTGCCAAACGGGTTGTTTGACCTGTCGCCCTGCATGACGTTGAAGGAAACCTTATCCATGTTATGAACGGACAAAAACCCCAAAGCCGCTGCCGTTGCTACGGCGTACGCTGACTTTTTGGGGTTATCCTTTCCCATCGAAGCAGATGCGTCCAAAAAGATCTGGGTCTGCATCTGTCTTTCGTCTGTGAATAATTTTAAGAAATATTTTTCAAACCTACTGTATAAGTTCCAGTCGATTCTTCTAATATCGTCGCCGAGCTCGTACTCTCTGTAGTCGGCGAATTCGACAGTCTGACCGTAGGTGGAAACGAGGTGCTTACCGCCAAAATACCCGCGAAGGTTTTTGTGAAGGTTAAGCTCCAACGTTTCTAACCTACCGAAAAAGCTGTCGTTCAAGTAAGAAAATTTCATTATTACCTACCGTTTTCAGTCTTAAACGACTAACCTGAATTTTAATTAATCTCTGCCCTTGTATTTTTTACTGACCTCGTCAACGATCATCTTGATGATGTCGTCGGCGGAAACTCTTTCTGCGATTGCCTCGAAGTTGAGCTTCATACGGTGACGGAGTACGGGATAAGCAAGCTCGTTAATGTCAGAATAAGAAACGTTAAATCTGCCCTTGATGAGAGCTTTAACCTTAGCCGCGGAAATAAGAGCCTGACCTGCACGGGGTGACGCGCCAAGTCTTACGTACTTTTTGGAAGCCTCGGTTGCGCATTCACTGTCGGGGTGGGTTGCAGAGGTTAAAATCATTGCGTACTTCATAACCTCGTCAGCGACGGGGATCTGATTTGCGGTTGCGCGCATTCTTAAAAGATCGGGGCCGGAGCATACTGCGTCAGCCTGCTCTGCCATGGTGATCTGGGTAAGACCAACGATGCTCATCAAATCGTCAACACTGGGGTTAGGTACTAAAAGCTTAAACATGAAACGGTCCATCTGAGCTTCGGGAAGCGGATAAGTACCGTCCTGCTCAATGGGGTTTTGGGTTGCCAAAACGAAGAATGGCTCCTCAACCTTTCTGGATACGCCCATAACCGTAACGGTATGCTCCTGCATGGCCTCGAGAAGGGCTGACTGGGTCTTTGGCGTAGCACGGTTGATTTCGTCCGCAAGAATAATATTGCTGAAGATAGGACCGGGCTGGAAATCAAATTTTGAGTTTCCGTTTTCATCCTTAACGATGATATTGGTACCTGTAACGTCGGCAGGCATTAAGTCGGGCGTAAACTGAATACGTGAGAAGGGTAAATCGAAAACCCTGCCGAGGGTCCTTACAAGACGGGTCTTACCAACACCGGGAACACCCTCAAGTAAAACGTTACCACCGGCTATCATTGCGATAACGGTATTTTCCACAACGTCCTTCTGACCGATAACGTCGCGTGAGATCTGGGTAAAAATATCATTACACTGTTTGCAAAATTGCTGAATATCCTTTTCTTCAACCATAATATCCTCTTCTTGTTCTTGTTTTATTTTTTTTGCGTGAAAAATTCGCAGTTTGGTTTATTTTTCAATTGCGTCCAGGTACCCGTTGACGAAATCCTTTTCGCCCTGGGAAATATTGCTGTCCTGGTTCATCTGGTCGGTTGCATCGTTACGGGCCTGATCGTAAGCTTCGTTGCCGTAATAGGTTTTGCCGTCCTTATATTGGTTTGTGGAGATGTTTACGCCTGCACCCTCGCCGTCGCCGTCACCATCGCTTGGATCGGAGCTGGGCTTTTGGTTGGGATTGGGGGGAGCGTTGGGGTTGGGCTTGCCACCCTTGTCGCCGCCGGGTTCACCCTCGCTGTTGGGGTCCATAAACTCTTCCGCACCGATGATAACTTCAACGAAGATAGCAGTGACGTTTTTATCTTCCATAACCTCTAAATCGTTCCTGGTGGGGCTGGTAACGCCGTCTGACCACTTAAGGAAGAAATAGTTGGAGTTGGACATTGCCCTTACGGTACGGGCGTCCTGCCCCTCGAAAACCTTCTGGCTGAGCTTGCTGTGAAGATCTTCACCCTCTTCACGGTCTTCCTTGTTTAAGTTGTTACCCATTACATCGTTCCAAAAAGCGCCAACGCCATCTAAGTCGGTGCCCCATAAGGACGGTGACTGACCCTGCTCAGCCTCGGGCTGAACTTCCATCCAGTCAAGGACGTTGCCCTTGTCGTCAACCAGCTCTATCTTGCCGTAGCCTTCAATGGCGTAGGTAATGTAGTAAGCCTGGGGATCGGGGGTGATAGCCTCGTTAATAATGCCCATGCCGCTGTCGATAGCGTCAAGTGCGTAAGCCGTATATACACCGGTCATGCCAAGGCCTGCCACGCCGCAGATGCAGGTAGCGACAATAAGCGGAATTGAAACAGCCCATTTTAAAAGGGATGAATCAAGCTTGGAAAGAGCTTTCAAGGCGTCCTCTCTCTGACGCATTGCGATATATGAGGTGTCGCCTTCAAGCTGATGCATGGTGAGCAACCTTTCTTCAAGCCCTAAAGCGTCCACTCTTTTAGCGATAGCCTTTGTCGTCGGGCGGAACTTGAAGTGATAGAACAAAACGGTTGCCGCAGCGGTGACAACGACGAACGTCAATGCGAGAACTAAGGTGTTTTGATAACCAAAGAACCAGAAAGACGTTGCCATAATGAAAAGGAGGGCGAGTCCGATAATCAAGCCACATAAAAGCCCTTTTACGATACCTTCTCTTGCCAACTTGTTGTAGTACTTTTTGAAAATTTCGTTTGACATAAAATACTGCCTCCTTGTGAAATTTTTTATTTATCCAATCGCACACGTAATTACGCACGCGATTAATTAATATATAAATATGCAAACATTGTACCATACTTTATCCCGTTTGTAAAAAACTTTTGCCACTTTTTTTTAATTTTTTTTCGATTTTCACCAAAAAAATGGAAAATTTTTGATTTTTTTTGTTTGCGCGGCGCAAAATGCGTGTTTAAACGGCGTGTACAATCTAAAAAATCACCCTTTTTGTAAATGTTTTATGAAAAGTAACATCTGTACGCACTTATACGGACAAACGCCAAAAAGTGTCCGCCAGGGTTTGTCCGCAAAAATCAAACAAATGGAACAAAAAAGCAGAACAGCAGGTGAAAATTTTTAAATTATTCTTTTAAAAAAAAGCACAGTCACGACAAGGTGAAGACCCTTTTCACCCCCCACGGAAAAAAGTTTAAAAAGTCCCTTTGGCTTTTAAAATAAGGCGATTTTTCGGGAGGCGTTTTTTAAAAAAGCATACCTTTTCCACAGTATGATAATGCAGTTTATTTTAGCCCTCTACAATATTAGTAACATTATTATTATATAATACGATTTTATCTTACCTTGCTTTGACGGGATCTTTGGGACGCTTTTTAGGGTAAGAAAAAATAAAAAAGTGGGGATATAAGCCGATTTTCGCCACTTTTTTAATACTTTAAGGCAAGCTTTAAAGAAAAATTGCTTGGACGGTAAAGGGCAAAAATTGGATCTTTATATATTTATAGATCCAACTCCCCTTTCACCGCCAAGAAAAAGACGATTGATATTAAAGGTCGCAAGGTAAAAAAGCCCTTTAAAGGGGGCAAAAAGGGCAGGAAAAAAGGACGGTATAAAACCGTCCTTTAATAGTCCTTTCGGAAGGAGAGAAGCCCTCTCCCCCGCCGAAATAAGTTGTTTGATTAGCCTTGGTAGCCGTAAATGATGTTAGCGTCACATTCAGCGCCCATCCAGTTTGCGTTCCAGCTGTCAGCAACCTCTGCCATGGTCTTTCTTACGTAGATAGTCTGGTCAGCCGTCCAGTATCTGAAGTTGTAGGTACTGGTCGTCATGAGACTTGCAGGAATAATAATTGACTTGATGGTGGTCGTTGAAGCGAAGATGTACATACCGATTTCCTCTAAGGTTTCGGGTAAAATTACGCTTTCAAGCTGTGGGCATTCCTGGAATGCATAGTTATTGATCTTAATAACGCCTTCGGGGATAACGATTGACTTAAGAGCTGACTGCTTGAATGCATAGGTTGGGATTTCCTTAACGCCTGCGGGGATAGTGAGAGTTTCAACACCGCTGCCCTGGAAAGCGTAGCTTGCAAGTGCAAGGAGGCTGTCGGGAAGATCAACCGTCTTAAGTGACTTACAATCTGCGAAGATGTAGTTAGTAAGCGTAAGCATGCCTTCGGGGAGGTTAACCCTTTCAAGGCTTTCACAACCGGCAAAGAGACCGTAAGTACTTGAAACACCGATTTCAAGCTCAGGATTGATGATGGTTGCTTCCTTAAGGCCGGAGTTCATAAATGCGCCGTAGCCGATAACTTCTAAGGTTTCGGGGAGTGTGATTGAAGTGAGGTTCAGACATTCCTTGAATACGTTGTACTTGATTTCAGTTACGGTTGCGGGGATGGTGATGTACTGGAGGCCACTACCCTGGAATGCACTGTAGTTGATCATGGTAATAGGACCAGCAAATTCAACGGTAACAAGGTTGGGTGCATCCTGAAGGAGGCTTGCGGGAACCTCTGTAATGCATTCGGGAAGAGTGAGGGTTTCAAAGCCGGCGCCCTTGAATGCAGATGAAGTGAGATTGTCGATAGTGTTGGGAAGCTCAATGGTCTTTAAGGCAGGAGTATTGTTGAATACTGAGCCGCGGATAATCGTTAAGCTTTCCTTAGGTAAGATTACTTCCTTAAGGTTGATACAACCGTCGAAGGAGTTGGCAGCAAGTTCTTCAACGCCTTCGGGGATGGTGATCTTTTCAAGACCGGTAAAGTTCCTGAATGCGTTTGAGGGGATCTTCGTCGTGCCGGCAGGTAAGATAACCTCTGTAATGTTATCACAGCCTGAGAATGCGTAGCCGCCGATAACGAGGCCTGCGTAACCGCTTAAGTCAAGTACGCCTGACTTAGTGTAAGGTACGTAAACGAGCTCGCCTGTGGACGCCTTGATGATGCCGCCGTCCTGGCTGAAGTACGTCTTGTTGTTTGCGTCAACGGTTACTTCGTTGAGGTTCTTACAGTTTGCAAATGCTTCCGTACCGATAGTGGTTACTTTAGCGGGAACGGTGAATTTGCTGATAGCCGTATTATAGAAGGCCTTGGAGCCGATCTGCGTGATGTTCTGAGGAATGTTGATATTCTCTAAGGACACACAGTTCTGGAAGTCATAGCCGCCGATATAAGTTAAGTTTTCGGGAAGTAAAACGGTCGTGAGCTTTTCGCAGCCATCAAATACATAGGTACCGAGATACCCTGCAGTCGTCATCTTAGCCGGGAAGATTACTTCAACGAGGTTGATACAATCCTTGAAGAGGTAAGCGTTGGAGAACTTAGTTACCTTATCGGGGATAACGATGGATTCAAGACCGGTCCATTCTCTGAACACAGAGGTGGAAAGTGTCAAGGCATTGTTGGGAAGAACAACAGTCTTAAGAGAGTCACAATCCTTGAAGATGGTTGCACCGATGGTTGCAAGCTTGCTTGTGCCGTCTGCTGCACCGCCAAATACTACGGTAGAAAGATCCTTACAGCCTTCAAATACGCTGCCGCCCTTGCCCTTGGGGTAAGTGCTGGATACTGCAGAGTAGCTGGTGGCACTACCGATCTTGGTTGTTGCTGCAGGAATGGTAACGTTTGTAAGCCCCGTCCATGCAAACGCATAGTCACCGATTTCGGTTACGGTTGCGGGGATTGTGATGGACTTAAGGTTGGGGCATTCCATAAATACGCAAGCACCGATTGAAGTTACGTTGCCAAGGATGGTAACGGAAGCAAGGTCCTTATTGTAAGCAAATACACTGCCGCCGGTGAAGACATAGGTTTCCTTTGTAACAGACTGCCATACGCCCGTTGCAGACGTGTTGGAGGTGTTGGATGCGGAAATCGTTGAACCAAGCTTAACGATACCTGCCGGGATAGTTACGGACTTAAGACCTGTGTTGACGAACGCGAAGTTGCCAAGGGTCGTTAAGGACGCGGGAAGGTCGATCTCGGTAAGGGACGTACAGCTGAAGAATGCGTAAGTATCGATGGTAGTGAGTTTTTCGCCAAGCTTAACTGATGCGAGGTCGAAGCAATCCTGGAATGCATAACTGCCGATCTTTGTTACGTTTGAAAGGTCAATGGACTTGATGCCGGATCCCTTGAAGGAATATGTACCAAGCTCAGTGATGGTTGCAGGTAACTCAATTGAAGTGAGTGATACGCAATCTCTGAAGAGGTAGTTACCCATGATTGTTACGTCGCCTTCAAACGTTACTGACTTAAGGTTGGTACAGCCGTAGAAGTGACCTGATACAGCCGTTGCAGAGGTAGCAAGCTTTGTTACCTTTGCAGGGATAACGATGGATTCAAGAGCGGTGTACTGGAAGGAGTACATACCCATAGTCGTTAATGAATCGGGAAGATCAACTGCCTTTAAGGACGTACAGTTACGGAAGATGTACTGGCCGAGTGTCGTTAACTTATTGTTGAAGTTAACCCTTTCAAGACTTTCACAACCGTCGAACGCATAGTTACCGGTGGTCGTTAAGTTTTCGGGGAAGGTAATTTCCTTAAGAGACGTACAGTTACGGAATACGTAAGTACCCATTGACGTTAAGTTTGCGGGAAGCTCAACAGATTCAAGCTTTTCGCAACCGTCGAACATATAGTTACCTAAGGTAGTTAAGTTGTCGGGAAGAACAACTGACTTTAAGGACGGACACTTTTCAAATACGTAGGTACCAAGGTCTGTTAAGATGCTGTTGTCAGCGAAGGTTACAGACTGGAGAGAGGTACACTTGGAGAATGCATAGTTGCCGATCTTCTTAACGGAAGCAGCAATCTTGATAGAAGTGAGGGCGCCCTGGTTTTCGAATGCGCGAGGAGCGATTTCGTCATAGCCTTCAGGTACCACGAACTCACCCTTGATTTCGCCGAAGATGTACTGGATGGCCGTACCAAGCTTGTTAAGAAGCATAGGTGCGTCAACGGCAACCTTGAAGTTCTGGTTTTCATCAGAAACGGTCATGGTTGTAAGAGCGTTACAGCCGGCGAACGCGTCGTCGATTGCAGTGATCTTGGAGGATAAGTGAACTGAGGTAAGGGTGTTGTTCTTGCCGGTGGTACCGCTTACTAAAAGGTACGTACCAAGGTCAAGAGTATTAGCAGTTTCGGGGAAGCTAAGTGAAGTGAGGCCTGCGCCGTTGAATGCGTTCTGACCAACACTTTCAAGTGCGGATAAACCGTCTGCATTTGTCTTGAAGTTAACAGTAGCTAAGTTAGAACAGCCGTAGAAAGCATTCTGAGCGATCGTCTTAACGGTTGCAGGAATATCAAATCTGGTGATAAGCTTGTTGCTGGAGAATACGTACTTACCGATAGATTCTAACTGGCTGGGGGTCTCAGCGGTGTCAACGATGGTAACGCTGCTTAAATTGTTGCTGTAGCCAAAGGCGTAGTCGGGAAGCGCCTTAACGGCAGCGGGGATTACAACGCTTTCAATTGCGGAGTAATAGAATGCGTTATCTTCAATGGTGTGTACTGTTGCAGGAATGTTAAATTCCCTAATGGCCGTTCTGTAGAACGCGTACTTGCTGATAACAGTGTACTTAGGTTCTGCATCGAAGGTAAGCGATGAAAGCTTTTCTGCATAGCGGAACATCTGCTCGCCGATTTCTTCCATATTGGATGACAATACGACTGACTGGAGGTTGTCGCAGTCTGCAAACGCGAAGGCACCTGTTGCGCCGTTGTTGGCGTCGGTTACGGTTCTCGCGGGGAGAACGATTTCTTCAATGCCGTCGAGGTTTGCAAATGCGCCCTGGTAGGATTCGTTGCCATAAGTATCTGACGAGTAGGAGCCGTCTGCCAAAAGGAGAGGAACTTCTTCAACCCCTTCAGGTGTTGCCGCGAAGGTAATGGTCTCAAGACCTGAGCAGTAGTAGAATGGGTTAACTTCGATATAGCTTACGGTGTAAGGAATAACGATCTCAGTAAGCTTCTGGTTGTAGTAGAAGAGCTTGGTTGGGAGGGTCGTCATACCGTTAGGTAAGGTTACCTTCTCAAGGGCCCTTGCATAGTAGAATACCTCTGCGCCGAACTGAACCTCAAATGCGCCGGTGTGGGCTGCGAAGTGAACTTCGGTGATTAATTCGTTATAATAGAATACGCTGGGAAGAACGTGAGTTACGGTACCGGGTACGTTAACAACGCCTGTCTTGCCTGCGGGGCAAGCCATAAGGTGGGTTGCAACGCCGTCGGTCTTACCGTAAAGGATGCCGTCGATTGCTGTGAATACAGGGTTACCCTCTGCAACGGTGATAGCTTCAAGCTTATCGCAGTTGTAGAATACGAGCATGGTTGGCTCGGTTGGGTAAGCCGTTGTACCTGTATCGTAGCCGATTTCGATAAGGGTTGACGGGAAGTGTACCTGCTTGAGCTCTGCACAGATCTGGAAGGCCTTGTTGCCTACGTAAACGGTTCTTTCGGGAAGGACCATGGTCTGGAGCTTGTTGCAGCCGTTGAATGCGAATTCGCCGATGGTAAGATCAACGGGCTCAACGCCTTCGGGGGTAGCTTCGAATTCAGCTGTTACTAAGGAGTCGGCGTTGTCAAATGCGTGTTCGCCGATTTCTTTTAACTTGTAGCTGAAGGTAATGGACGTGATCTTCTTGTTCATGAAGGTACGTGCGCCGATAACCTCAATGGTGGATGGGAGAACGTATGCGCCTTCGTATGAGTTGGGGAAGTAAACGACCTGTGTCTGTCCCTTATCGTAAAGTGCGCCGTAACTGTCACTTGAGTAGTTTTCGTTTCCTTCTTCTACGGAAACGGTTTCAAGCTTCTGACCGAATACGCCGGTAACGTCAATTACGGGAACGTCTTTACCTAAAGTGAGGTACTTAACGTAGAATACGGGGGTAGCTGCGGTTGTACCGAATGCGTTAACTTCGGGTGCGAAGTCTTTGCCTGCGTTTACGTTGACCGTATAAAGATAAGTGATGGAGCCGAATGCGTGGGCGCCAACCTTACCTAAGTTTGCAGGTAAGTCGAGGGTTGTAAGCTCGATATTGTAGAATGCGTTCTTACCGATATTTAAGGTCAAGTCGTCGGCGGTGCCTTCAAACTTTAAGGTATCGATAATGGTGCAGCCTGAGAATGCTTCTTCACCGATTTCGGTTACCCAGCCGGGGATGGTTAATGACGTGAGCTTTGTACAACCCTTGAAGGCTGCGTCGGCAATGGTCGTAACGCCTGCGGGGATAACGTATTCGCCTGCCCTGCCCTTGGGACAGAAGACGATGGTGGTGCCGTCTGCAGTTGCTAAAACGCCGTCGATTGATTTGTACTTTTCGTTGCCTTCTTCAATAGCGATATGGGTAAGGCCGGTACATCTTTCAAATGAATCGGGGTTAAAGTCTGCTAAACGTGCGGGGAGAGTAAGCTCCGTCATCTTGTAGACGTAGTAGAATGCCTGCTTGCCGATGGTTAAGGGCTTTTCTTCCTGACCCTCGGGTGCTTTACCGAACTCGATGGTTAAAATGTTGTATGCATTGTTGAATGCAGAGTCTTCAATGATTTCAACGGTCCAAGGAATATAAAGACCGGTGATCTTGTAGTTGGACTTGAAGGTGTTCTGTGCAATGTAAGTAATGGGAAGGTCAACGTTGCCGAAGGTTACGTATTCGGGAATAGCGTAAACGCCTGCTAAAGCCTTCGGATAATACTTAACGGTTGCTGCAGTGGATTCAGCTGAGCTTCTCTGATATAAAACGCCGTTTTTGGAAGCAAGGTTACCCTTGGCAGGATTTTCCGTGGGGTAAACGTTAACTGCGGTGATATATGAACAGCTGTCGAAAGCGGTGCCTTCAACTACCGTAATGGTATCGGGAAGGTTAACGGTCTTGATTTTGGTGTTTGCAAAGGAGTCAACCTTTAATACGGGTAAGCCATTGTAGGTTTCGGGAACGGTGATTTCTTCAACGTAGCTAATACCTGGGCCACTGTATACTGAGTAGGACTTGCCGCCGTCAGCTTCTCTGTAAGCGAGTACGTCAAGCCAACCGGGGTATAAGGTTACGTCCTTGGTGTCAATGAAAGGAACGACGCTTTCACCGTTAGGATCGGTATATTGGATACCTTCGCCGTTGATTTCGGTGTACCAGCCGCCGAATACCTTGGAGGAATCTTCGTTAACGGCCTTGGGAAGAACGTAATTTTCATTGTAGTAAACTGTTACTTCGTTCTTTTCAACGGATTCACCTGCGCCTACGACTAAGGTTACCTGGAAGTCCATTGGTGTGTAGTGTGCGAAAAGAACTAAGTTAGTGCTTGCCTGGAAGGTAGCGTCTGTATACTGGCTTGCGTTTGCAGCGGGACCGCCGGGGATGTTGTACCAGCCTGCAAATACATAACCGTTAAGCTCTGCCTCGGGAAGGATCATAGGATCGCCTGCTGCCTTGTACATGGGCTTAACTTCCTTGCCGCCTAAGGTGTCGAAGTAAACGGTCTTTGCAGCTACGGTGAGGATTGCCTCGCCCATAGATACTTCGTCGCCGTTAAATGCTTCAACAACGATCCTGTTGGTGTTTGCGGTTAAGGTAATTGCTGCAAAGCTCTGACCGCCGTTAACTACGATTGCAGTGCCGTTGTTTACGGAAACGTTGTAGCTGTAAGCGCCGACAACGGGCTGCCAGGAGATCATGCCGTTGCCGTAAGACATCTGGGTACCCATGATGCCGTATACAACTGACATAACGTCAGAATATTCTGAATTGTTTACAGCGTCTTTTGCAACTGCCTGGATCTGTACGTCGTATGCAACGTTGCCTGCGGTTGCGTATTCGTCTTTAAATACGATGCTGTTGGTGGCCGTTGTGTAAACCTTGCCGCCGATCATTACGTTGTAGCCTTCTGCACCCTCTACATTGTTCCAGGAAAGGAGAGATTCCTTAACGAGGACGTTCTGGGGAGCTGCTAAGGATGCCTTAACAAAGCTGATTTCGGTGGCGGCTGCGGAAACGTAGCCTGCTGCGTTTGCCTGAACGGAAACGGAAAGCTCACCGGAGAAGTTCTTGAGAGAGTATTTGGTTGCTGCGCCTACGTTTTCAACGTAAGTGCTTTCGCCTTTCTTTACGGTTACCGTGTAGGAAACTGCATTTTCAACAGCGTTCCATACGAGGGCGCCTTCAGCGTTTACGGAAAGGCCTTCAACCTCGCCAAGCTTACGCTCGTAAACGAAAGCTTCGGAAACAGATGAAGCATAGCCGTTTGCAACAGCTTCTACGACGAACTTAATGCCGCCTTCTGCCATCTGGCAGTTAGCAAAGTTGAAGCTTGTTGAGGTGCCGTTGTCAACCTTTGCGTGGTTGTGGGCGCCGTTGCCGCATACTACGGTTACGTAATACTTCTGTGCGTTTTCAACGGGTGCGTAAACTAAAACGTTACCTACGACGTTGAAGATGGAAACCTTTGCAAGGCCCTTGTTGTTGTAGTAGTACGCGCTGGTCTTACCGTCGCAGATGATAGCAACCTTCCATTCACCTGCAATCTTGTTGGTGAAATCGTATTCGTATACGGTTTCAGACGTGGTTGCGGTGTAGAAAAGCCCGTTGGGATCGGTAATTTCTACGTTGTACTTCTTGTTTGCACCGAGTGATGCCCAGGTAATGCCCTGTGCGGTAATTGATGCGATGGGCGCGTCACCTTTCCAAACTGCGTAAAGGTTGGTGTTTTCGTCGATGATCTGATCAACGTACTGTGCGGTTAAATAATCGCCGTCGTTAAAATCGCTCATCCACCAGCCTGCAAATTCTGCGCCGGCCTTTTCTGCTGTGGGAACGTTATAAAGCTTGCCGCCAACAGTGGTTGCGGTTGCAACGATCTCGCCGTCAACAACGTAGTTTACGGTGAACTCGTTCTGGCCCGGTACGTATGCTTCGTAACGTGCGTATACGGAAGCGTCCCCCGTAACGATGGTTGCAAAGTCGTATTCCTGGGTTAATTCACTGTCAGCATACCAGCCGATAAACTGATAGCCCTTCTTCTGTGGGTCTTCAGGCTTTGCTACTGCCTTACCGTTCATAACGGTTGCTGCAGCAATCTGCGTACCGCCGTCGACCTCAAACGATACGGTGTAGTTTACCTGTCTGTAAAGACGGTAGGAACTTTCACCCATGTTGAGGGTCATCTGATCGCCTTCGCGCTTAGCCCAGAAAGTTTCGTTCTGGTTACCGCTGTTAGCTACGAGTGCGAGATCGTCGCCGGACTTGGTGTACGTACCGAACTTGAGCCCGTCAGCCTGGGAAATGGTGAAGCCACCACCCTGTACTAACGTAAGAATAAACTCACCGCTCGGTGTGTCTGAATACCAGATGCCAACCTCTTCACCGACCTCGATCGGCTTATCTGTGGGGTTGCCACCGCCGTTGGAATCTCCACCAACGCCTGGCATTTCACAGCCGACGAACATGAAGATGCTTACAATCATAATTGCGGATAAAAGCGCAACTATTAATTTTTTTCCAGCCTTCATAAAAACCTCCTTCAAAAATGTCTTATGTTGAAAACTGATATTACATAATTTGTGGCTTTGCCAACAAAACTGTACCTGTGTTATGCAAAAGGTAGTATTATCCCCTATGCTTGGTGTATATTTTATATTAAAATATAAATGCTTGTCAAATGATTTTATGCCATTTATTCATTTTTTTTGATAATTTAATGTAATTAATGTTGTTTTTTTTATTTTTGTTCTTTTGCTGCCTTAATCTGTCCACATATACGGCGCACATATGGTAATCAAAAGTAAACAGTTTTTTACCGCACAGGGCGGCGTATTATATAATGATAATAATTATACGGCTTTTTTGACCGCCCTGTTTGTGTGCGGTTTTTTTAAATCTCGCAAACAAATCAATTATTATTGTCCGTTGTGGGCAAACAGGTGAAATAATCTGTATTTTTTTGTGTATATTTTTTAAATATTATTCATTTTTTATGCATAAATTAAGCCTGAAAATTAACGTCTTGCCGCCGCGTGCGGCCGACGGCGTCAGGCGCTGCCTTATGATGGTAAGGGCTTTTTTGCCATGATTTTTTGTGTGGTTTTTGGTTTTTTATTTACTCAAAAGTGATTGTTGCGGCTTTTTTTTACGCGCCAAAACAGTGCTTATTCCTTGCCGATTAAGCGGCTTTTTTTACGCGCCAAAGCGGTACTTATTCGTTGCCGATTAAGCGGCTTTTTTTGCGCTCCAAAACGGTGCTTATTCGTTGCCGATTAAGCGGCTTTTTTTTGCAAAGCTTAATGCTTGAAAATAAAAAAAGTGGGGATATAAGCCGATTATCGCCACTTTTTGCTTTTATTTGGCATAAAAAAACCGCGGACGTGCCGCGGTCTTTGGGTTTTTAATTATTCTTCTTTGGGAAGCTTTGATAAAAGCTTAAGGTCAATACCCTTTTCGCCGATCTTGATGATCTCAACGTTTACCCTGTCGCCGATTGCAAGAACGTCTTCAACTGAATCGACCTTCTTGCCCTGGCCAAGCTTGGAAATGTGAATCATACCGTCGTGACCGGGGGTAAGCTCACAGAAAGCGCCAACTTTGGGAAGGATGCGTGCAACGGTGGAGCAGAACATATCGCCAACCTCAAGCTCCTTAACGATGGAAAGGATAATATCCTTTGCCCTTTGAGCGGGTTCAATAGTGTCAGCATAGGATGCAACGAAAACGTTACCGTCGTCGTTGATGTCGATCTTAGCGCCCGTTTCGGCAATGATCTTGTTGATGGTCTTACCGCCGCTGCCGATAACGTCCTTGATCTTTTCGGGATCGATCTGGAAGGTAAGGATCTTAGGTGCGTATTTAGAAAGCTCCTTCTTGGGCTCGGGAAGAACCTCAAGCATCTTGTTAAGGATGTACTGTCTGCCTTCGTTTGCCTGCTTGATAGCCTGACGTAAGATATTTTCGTCAATGCCCTTGATCTTGATGTCCATCTGGATTGCGGTGATGCCCTTGGTGGTACCTGCAACCTTGAAGTCCATATCGCCGAGGAAGTCTTCCAAGCCCTGAATATCGCTCATAACGGATACCTTGCCGCTTTCAACGTCCTTGATAAGACCCATGGCAATACCTGCAACGGGGCGCTTAATGGGAACGCCTGCGTCCATAAGGGCGAGGGTGGAGCCACAAACTGATGCCTGGCTGGTGGAGCCGTTGGATGATAATACCTCGGATACCACGCGGATTGAGTATGGGAACTCCTCTAAGGAAGGAATAACAGGCTCTAAAGACCTTTCTGCCAAAGCACCGTGGCCGATCTCACGACGGCCGGGGCCGCGCATGGGCTTTGCTTCGCCGGAAGCGTAGCCGGGCATGTTGTAGTGGTGCATATATCTCTTTTCGACTTCGTCGTCAAGGCCTTCAAGCTTCTGGATGTCACCGATGGTACCTAAGGTACAGGTGGACATTACCTGGGTCATACCGCGGGTAAATACGCCCGTGCCGTGTACCCTTGGTAAAACGCCGTTTTCACACCAGATGGGTCTGATCTCGGTAAGCTTTCTGCCGTCGGGACGGATTTCCTTATGGGTGATCTTTGCGCGGACCTTTTCCTTGGTGATGTAGTAAAGTGAATCCTTGATCTGGCGGATAATGTCGCCTTCGTCAAGACCGAGGGCGTCAAAGCCGGTGTAGCTTTCGTCAAGGAAATGCTCTAAGCATTCAGCCTCAACCTGGTCCTGTCTTTCCTGACGGGTAAATCTGTCGAAGGTGTCAAGGGCCCAGTCAAGCTTTTCGCCTGCAAAGGCCTTTACTTCGTTGTCGATTTCCTCTAAAACGTGGTAAAGATCCATTTCCTTTTTGGGCTTACCGCATTCAGCGACCATATTTTCGATAAATTCACACTGCTTTTTGATTGCTTCGTGACCGAAAAGGATGGCACCGATCATTTCTTCGTCGTCGATCTCCTTGGAGCCGGCTTCTACCATCATAATGGCGTCCTTGGTGCCGGAAAGGTTTAAGTGAAGGGTTGACCTTTCACGCTGAGCTGCGTCGGGGTTGATGACGTACTGGCCGTCAACGATACCAACGACAACTGCGCCGGTGGGACCCTGGAAGGGTATGTCGGAAATTGAAAGGGCGATGGAGCTGCCTAACATTGCAAAAGGTTCGGGGGCAATGTCGGGATCAACTGAAAGGGCCGTTGCAACGACGGTTACGTCGTTAAATAACCCCTTGGGGAAAAGTGGGCGGATGGGGCGGTCAATAAGACGTGAGGTCAAAATGGCCTTGTCGCTTGCCCTACCCTCACGGCGCTTGAAGCTGCCGGGGATCTTGCCGACTGAATACATTTTTTCTTCATAATCAACCGAAAGTGGGAAAAAGTCCATACCCGCCCTTGGTTGCTCGCTCATAGTGGCGTTTACCATAACTACGGTTTCACCGCAGCGCACCATGCATGAGCCGTTTGCTTGCTGTGCGTACTTGCCTACGTCAACGGTAACCTTTCTGCCGCCGATTTCGGTTTCAAAAGTCTTGTGATTTTCTAACATTTTTTCTCCTTTTCTAACTTTAACTCTATTCTTTGGAAACGCCGCGCGCCTCGCGCAGCGGTAATGCCTGATTAAAATATGCCTCTTTTAAGGCCCTGTTAAACGGAAAGTGAAGAAAAAAAGGGGTGCGTAAAATCGCCCCCCGTTTTTTTGAATTACTTTCTAAGGTTGAGTCTCTTAATAAGGTCTCTGTACTTTTCGATATCCTGTGACTTGAGATAGTCAAGTAAGCCCTTTCTGCGACCTACCATCTTTAAAAGACCGCGTCTTGAGTGGTTGTCGTGCTTGTTTAAAGAAAGATGCTCGTTAAGGTGATTGATACGTGCGGTTAATAAAGCAACCTGTACTTCAACTGAACCGGTATCGTTTTCGTGTACGCCGTACTCTTTGATAATGTTGGTTTTTACTTCTTTTTCCATTTTTATTCTCCTATGGATTTAATATTCGCTTATGACCGAGCCGCCGATTGAAGCTATCGGACGACTAAGCCTTAAGTAGCCTTATTATATTAGCAAAAATTTTTGCTTTTGTAAACTTTTTTTCACTTATTTTTGACCGAAAAGATAATTTTTTTCTTTTATTATTTGGTCGAGCCTTAAAAGGTATGCGCCAACGTCCTTGGGTGCGCCGATCCTTTCAAGCTTTTTTGCACCGCCAAGGACCTTTTTGGTAATTGCGTTGGCACCGCAGGCTAAAACGTCGGTGGTTTCCTCCATGATGTCGATATTGTAAACGCATTCGGTACCCGGCTTTGCATAGCCTGTGTTTTCAAGATTGCCCGCCATGTACTTCTGACGGTACAGATAATAGGGCCTGTAACCGCTTTTTTGCAATAAGTCGTGAGAAAAATCGACCATTTTGGCAACCTCGCCTGCTGTAAGGCGGTCGGTGGCCTCCTTTAGCCGTGAGCCTTTTTTAAGGCACAAGGTGTGGACGGTTATATTGTCCGGATCAAGGGAAATTGCAGTTTCAAGGGAGGCTTTAAAGTCCTCAAAGCCTTCTTCGGGCAGCCCTGCGATAAGATCCATATTGACCGTAAAGCCAAAGCTTTTTACAAGGCGGTATTTTTCAATGATGTCCTCTGCCGTGTGACGCCTGCCGATAAGGGCCAGGGTTTTGTTGGAAAAGGTTTGAGGATTGACGCAAACGCGGGTTACGCCGTGGGCCTTCATTATCTCAAGCTTTTTTGGGGTAATGGCGTCGGGGCGGCCTGCCTCAACGGTGTATTCAACGTCAACGGGACCGATGGCGGAAAGAAGCTTTGAGAAATTTTCGTCGTCAAGGGCGACGGGCGTGCCACCGCCAACGTACACGCCGCGAAGGTTTTTAATAAGCGGCTTTGCGGCCTCGATTTCCTTAATAAGTCCGTCTATATACTCGTTAATGCGCTTTTCCTTGGAAATTTCGTTGGAGATAAAGGAGCAATAAGCACACCTTGTGGGGCAAAACGGAACGGACACAAACAGCCCGCAATTGTCGGGATTTGTGTCGTATATCCCCTTTTGGGTTTCAAGAATTTTACCGATAAGTGCGGTCTTTTCCTTACTGACGCACATGGTGTCAAGGAAGAAGCTTTTATAGTCCTCCTGGGCGTAGGCAAGCTTGGTCGGTCTTATGCCTGTCAAAGCGCCCCAAGGGAGGGCCTCACCCGTGTGGGCGGAAAGGGCCTTATATAACGATAGCTTGGCATACCTTTTGGTAAGCCTTTTAATATTAAGCTGATCACCCACTAAAAAATCGTAGGTGAAGGGATAAACGCTTTCACCTACCGTAACGGTAATATTGACTTTTTCGCCCTCGGAAAAGATCAGGCTGACGGCAGTGCTGTCAACGGAAGAAAATTCGTTGACCACCTCCATAAGATCACTTTCGTATTGGGTCAGGTTGGTTTTTATCATAATTTGAGCCTGAAATTGATCGAATTTTGTTAAAAAGTCCCTCTATAGGTCGATTATTGCCACTTTTTGGCGACTTTACTGCCTATCTTGACACGTAAGGGTTAAAGCGCTTTTCAAAATCAAGGGTGGAGTCTTCACCGTGGCCGGGGAGGACTTTATAATTAAAATCTCGGCCTATAAGTCGGTTAATCGAGGTTTTAAGCTCCTCTCGGTCGCCACCGGGCAGGTCCGTCCTGCCGACGGAAAGATGGAAAAGGGTATCACCCGTAAACATATATTCACCCGTGATAAGTGTGACCGATCCTTTTGTGTGACCGGGGGTTTTAACAACCTCGAAGGTCATATCGCCAAAGGTTACGGCGCCCTCGACCAAGGTACGGCAGTCGGTGACCGGGGTGTACTTGAAGCCAGCAAGGGTCGCAAGACAGTCCTTTTGGGATAAAAGCATATGGCGGTCCTCTTCGCTAACGTAAAGAGGGATATTTCTGTCTGCCGCAGATTTTGCGCCCAAAATATGATCAAAGTGGCCGTGGGTAAAAATAACGGCAAGTGGTGTAAGACCGTTGGCGGATAAAATGGACTCGATTTGAGAAAAGTCCCCGCCGAGGTCGATTATCACGCAATTTTTGCTGTCATCAGCCACGATATATGTGTTTTGATCCATTGGGTAAAATACGTGCTTTATAACCTTCATTAGCCTAAAGTCCTGTATGCGTCTAAAATTTCGGGATTGTCGAGAAGCTTTTTAAGAAGCTTGTCCAAATCCTCTTTTTTGTTGAGCCTTACCGTCATATCGGCAAGGGAATAATGATTCTTCATGTCGATCCTGCCGTTAAAGGACAGGGTGAAAAGGCCAAGGTACTGACAGCTTGATGAAACTATGGCCATAAGGGGTGCGTTTTCGGTGGCGGTTACCTTCAGGCTTACCACGTAGCTTTCCGCGGCCTTGCCGGTCCACTCCGCAGGGAGGATCCTTTCGCGGTCCTCGTTTTGCATATTGGGGCAGTCCTCACGGTGGACGGTTACCCCCCTACCCCTTGAAACGAAGCCTATTATCTTGTCGCCTGGAACGGGATTGCAGCAGCCTGCAAACCTAATAAGAAGCCCGTCAACCCCTTTAATCTTAACGTCCCCGCCCATGTGGGAGCGCTTTACCGTAGTATCGCTTTTGGCGATAAACTCCTCGAGGGGCTTAGCCTTCTTTTCGATATCAATAAACTTGTAAACAACCTGCTGAGGAGATACCGCACCGCAGCCAACGGCGGCGTACATCTCGTCGGGGGTATTGAAGTTCATCTTCTCCGACACCCTTTCAAAGGTGGCGTTTGTCAATAAATTTGAGAATACGTACCCCCTGTTTTTGGCCTGAGCGTCAAGCATGGATTTGCCGATCTTAATATGCTCGTCAACCATGGTGCGCTTGAAAAATTGTTTGATCTTTGCCTTTGCGGAAGGCGTTTGGGCGATCTTAAGCCAGTCCCATGACGGCCCCTTGGAGCTTTTATTGGTGATAATTTCAACAACGTCGCCCGTTTCAAGGGTGGCGTTTAAGGGTACGATCTTGCCGTTTACCTTGGCGCCGACGCATTTATTGCCGACCTCGGTATGGATACGGTAGGCGTAGTCAATGGGGGTTGCACCGCTGGACATACTGACGACCTCGCCCTTGGGGGTGAAAACTAAAACCTCCTGATTGTAGACGTCGCCCTTTAAAGTTTCCACAAAGTCGGTGGATTTGACGCCGGGCTGCCACTCCATGACCTCCCTTATCCAGGAAAGCTTTTTATCAAAGGAGTCCTCGTCGGACTTATTTTCCTTATACTTCCAATGGGCGGCGATACCGTATTCAGCCGTTTTGTGCATATCAAAGGTACGGATCTGGATCTCGAAGATCTGTCCGAAATCGGTTACGACCGTGGTGTGAAGGCTTTGATACATATTAAGCTTTGGTATTGCGATATAATCCTTGATCCTGCCGGGGATGGGCGCCCATTTTTTGTGGATCTTGCCGAAAATTTCGTAGCACTCGTCAACGGTCTGAACGATTACCCTTACTGCGGTAAGGTCGTAAATCTCGTCAAGACCCTTGTTTTGGTTTTTCATCTTTTTGTAGATGGAATAAAAGTGCTTGCGGCGGCCGAAAACCTCGCCTTTTATGGATGAGGAGGCTAAAATCTCCTTAATTTCGGCGACGGTGCTATCCAAAAACCGCTGTTTTTCGTCAACGCGGTTGTTTACGTTGTTCAAAAGGTATTCGTAAGCCTCGTTATCTATATATTTTAATGATAGATCCTCAAGCTCACACTTAATGGTGGACACACCAAGCCTGCCGGCAAGGGGTGCGTATATATCTAAAGTTTCGTGGGCGATGGCAAGCTGTCGGGTAAGGGACAAGTAGTTGAGTGAACGCATATTGTGAAGCCTGTCGGCAAGCTTTATGATGATCACCCTGATGTCGTTGGCCATGGAAACGAAAATCTTTTTGAAATTTTCGGCTTGCTCCTCCTTTTTGGACTTGAACTCGATTTTTTCAAGCTTGGTCACGCCCTGTACGAGAAGCAAAATCTCATCGCCGAACTCACGGGAAATATCACCCTCCGATACGGGGGTGTCCTCAATGGTGTCGTGAAGAAAGGCAGCGCAAATGGTGGCGTAATCCATACCAAGATCCACAAGTATCTTGCTTACGGCGCAGGGGTGAACGAAATATTCCTCACCGCTGGCCCTTTTCTGACCCTTGTGGGCGTCCCTGGCAAAGTAAAACGCCTTTAATATTACCCGCGATTCCTCCTCGGGATAGATTTTTTTGATCTCGTCTAAAATTTCGTACATGTTAGCTCTTTAATTTTTCCACTTCCTGATAAATTCTTGACATGGAAAGCGGACTTTTTGCGTTCTGGACCTGTCTTAAGGCGCCGCGGGTTATGGTAAAGAAGCCAAGCTCCATAAAGACCTCCAAAACGAAAAGTGTTTGCATCTTTTTGTAGCCAAGGTCGTATTTGAGGACAAAATCCACGGTGGAATTGACAAAAACACGGCCAAGCTTGGAAATTCTTCTGAAAATATCTGCAAAAGTTTCCTTTCGGACGTCCAAATCGGCGTAGTTAAAGGCCCAATTTGTTCGGTTGATAAAGGTTTCGGGCATGTCCTCAACGTAATTAACCTTGCCCAAAGGTCTGTCAAGATATACTATCTTGCGGTAGCCCTTTATCTGGTTGCCCGAAAAGCCTACCACAACGTTGTTGACAAGATTCCTGCCGGCGGAAAGATGTAAATATCTCTCCATTTTCTCTAAGGCGGGATATTTTTTAAGATTTTCTATATTGTATAAGGCAAATATGGTGCCAAAATGCTCTCTTTCGGCGGCGGAAACAAGGCTTCCGGTCATGTCGTCGGACACGTATAAATAGTCATCGTTGTCGTTAAGGGCGGTCAATAAGCTTTCCCTGAAGGCGCAAAGCTTGGTTTCAACCGACGGGTCAATGACGTATTCAATGTCCTTGACGTAGCCCTTTAAAGATTCCTCACGGTTAAAGACGGATACGTTTGGCTCGAAAAGTATTTGCTTTTCAAAGGGCAAGGATATCATCCCCTCGTTGCCGGCGCCGTAAAAATACAACATATCTATATATTCCGTCCGTATAGAGAGGTGGGGAGATCCTGCTTTTATTGGCATTGCCTTGGTTTCACTGGTCCTGATGGCAAATACGGGCTTTTTGTTGCCTGTGCCGAAAGGCTCCAAAAGGTTGATTTCCTTGGCAAGCTCAATGCTGAAGGGGGATTCCACCAAAAGATCGGCAGTTTTTACGGGCATAAAGCACTCGTAGCCGTATTTTAAGTCTATATAATCCTCCAAGGCCTTTTTGAAGGCCGGATAATTTTCAATGGTGACTGAAATGCCTGCCGCCTGAGCGTGGCCGCCAAAGTCGGTCAAAAACTCCTTACAGGCGGAAATGGCTTCAAAAATATTTACCCTGTCAATGGATCTGGCAGAGCCGTGAAGCTTGCCGTCGTTGTTGACGAACAAGATAACCGGGCGGGAGAACTCCTCAACCAGTTTGGAGGCAATTATCCCCACAAGTCCGCTGTTCCAGCCGTCGTCCTCCAAAATGATGATCTTTTTATCAAAGCTTGAGCTGATAAGCTTTTGACGGGCGCTTAAATAAAGGGCCTCGGACTCGGTCTGGCGGCGGGTATTGTAGCTGTTAAGCTTAACAGAAAGTTCCTCTATAAGCCGATTATCGTCGGTTATTGCCAGGGTAAGGGCCGATTTTGCGTCGCCCATTCTGCCGGCGGCGTTGATCCTTGGGGCAATGGTAAAGGCAAGGCTTGTGGAGGTCACCTCTCGCATATTGGCGACGGCGATAAGCTCCTTTACGGCCTGGTGACAGTTGCCGCTTTTGATGGCCTTGACGCCCTCGTAAACGATATCGCGGTTTTCACCCGTCAAAGGCATACTGTCGGCGATAGTGGCGATGGTGGCAAGGTCAATATACTTAAATGCCCTGTCGCCTAAAAGGGCCGTTGCGATCTTATAAGCAACCCCTGCCCCACACAAATATTCAAAGCCGTAGTCGGACGGTATTTTACAGTTTACCGTAATACAATCGGGTAAGACGTCAGGAAGCTCGTGATGGTCGGTGACGATAACGTCAACGGCAAGGTCCTTTAAATACTCAACCTCCTTAGCGCAGCTTATGCCGCAGTCAACGGTAATGACGAGGGAAGGAAGGTATTCTTCCATTATATAATCAATATTTTCAATTGACAGGCCGTAGCCTGCTGTTCTTTCCGGCACGAAGGGAACGGCATTTACGCCGTATTCCGTCAGGGCGCGATACATAATGGCCGTTGCCGAAATGCCGTCCGCGTCGTAGTCGCCGTAAACGACCACCGTTTCGCCCTCGTCACGGGCAAAGCGGATCCTTTCGACAGCTTCTTTTACGCCCTTCATTTTATAGGGGTCAATAAAGCGATGCCTGCCGGGAGATAAAAAGGCACGGATGTCTTCGTCGGAGGATATCCCGCGGCTGAACAAAAGGGCGACGGTTTCCTCGTGCAGGGAAAATCGCTTAGCCGTTTCTTTAATTTGCGGACTTAAGTAGTCTGTTATGCGGAAATTCATATTTTTTCCTCCGTAAAAATTGGGGTAAAAACAAAGCGGCGGACGAAAGTATCCCGCCCGCCGAAATTATTCATACAATTAGGAATCCTGCTTTACTGCGCCCTTATAACCGTTGTCGGTCTTTTTTGATTTTTTGCCGTCAAGCTTTCTGAACTTAACCCAAAGTGCAGGGCCGAAGAAGAATGCTGAGAAGGCACTTGCAATCAAACCAAAGATAATGGGATAAACGAACTCACCGATGGATGATACGCTGAAGATAACGAGGAATACAACCATTACGAAGGTGGTGAGTGATGATAAAATGTTTACCCTGAGTGACTGCTGAACTGCAGAGTTGGCAATTTCCTTATCTGACTTGTCAGTGCCAAGCTTGATCTCTGCCCTGACGCGGTCGAAAATAACGATACTTGCGTTGATTGCGTAACCGATAATGGTAATAACGGCAGCAATAAACGTTGAGTTGATGGTAACGTTAAAGATGGACATTAACGCAAGCATTACCAATACGTCGTGTGCTAAGGTGCAAACTGCTGCCAAAGCGCTTGAGAAGGTAAATCTGATAACGATATAGATGAGCATTACCACAAGGGCAACGACGATGGCGATAATGGCCATTCTCGTTAAGGAGTCGCTTGCTGTTTCGCCTACTGAATAGCCCCTTACACCGTTGTCTTCAACGGCGGCGCCCTTTTCGATAAGCATAGTTTCGATTCTGCCGCAAAGGTCGTCCTTGCTGTCTCTGGTAAAGATCTCGTTCATGAAGGATTCTTCATCGGAAACCTTTTTGCCGTCCTTGGTGTAGCTTAAGCGGACTTCGTAAATGTAAGCGCCGTCAGCCTCTACGGTCTGGATATCACCGTTGATGTCGAACTTTTCACCTTCAATAAGGTCCTTAACGTCCTGGGTATTGATCTGGTCGGCAGAGGTGATCTCAATGATAGCACCGCCGGTAAAGTCGATACCGAAATTTAAGACTGAATCGCCTGTCGCTACGCGATATACTGCAAAGCCAACGCCTACGAGTATAATAACGAGAGAGACGATAAGCATGTATTTGAACTTTTCAACTATTTTAAGGTTTTGATTTCTTAACATATTAAGCAACCTCCTTCTTTAAGTTGAATAATTTTTCCTTGTTCTGTGAAAGACCGCCGACAACCTTGAGGGCAAATCTTGTGATAACAACGGAAACAAAGAGAGATAAAACGATACCAACGAGCAATGTGATCGCAAAGGCCTTGATCGTACCGGGGCAAAGGATCCAAAGAACGATTGAAGATAAAATGGTCGTTACGTTGGAGTCAACGATGGTGATAACGGCACTCTTGAAGCCTGCGTCAACAGCGGTGTTGACCTTGCCTTCCTTAAAAGCTGCGCGGATCCTTTCAAAGATAACGACGTTGCCGTCAACTGCCATACCGATTGAAAGAAGGATACCTGCAATGCCGGGTAAAGTGATCTGTACGTTGGGGATGATCGCAAGTAAAATAATGTAAGCGAGCACGTAGAAGATAAGAGAGATGCATGATGCAACGCCCATACCGCGGTAGAAGACGATCATTAAAGCAAAGATGATAACGAGGGCGATACCTGCTGCCATCAAGCTCTTCATGATAGCGTTTTCACCAAGACGTGCGGAGATGCTTCTTGATTCACTTACGGTGTATTCGATGGGAAGTCTGCCGTTTTCAATAACGGACGCAACTGCCTCTGCAGAGTCGTAATCGCTAAAGCCGGTGATCTCTGCGGAAGAGTTGGTGATCTGCATATTAACGGTAGGCTGAGAAACGACCGTGTCACCAAGGTAGATATACATGGTAGGATCGTCTAAATCCTTGATGTAGCCCGTTGCTTCGCTGAACTTAGCCATACCTGCGTTGGTAAAGTTAAGAACGCAAACGTAACCGTTGTCGTTATCGTAGCTTACGAAAGCAGACTTGATATCTTCGCCTGAAAGCCATTCGTGCTTGGAAGAATCCTGGAACGAAAGTGTACCTGTGTTACCGATGATCTGTAAAACCTCGTCAGCGTTTTCAACCTCGGGTACCTCTACCCTGATACGGTTGCCGTCCTGACGGGAGATGGTTGCTTCGGTAAAGCCCTTGTCGTCAAGACGTGCGCGGAGAGTTTCCATTGCCATTTCAACAATGTTATCAGCTTCGTCCTGATTGCTTGCTTCAACCTTTGGGGTTAACACAACGTAATAGCCGCCCGATAAGTCGATACCTCTGCCAATAAGGCTCATGATCGAGTTGTAATCCTTTGTTGCCGTGATAGGGAAGCTTGCAAAGCATGCAACGCCCACTACCACGAATAATACAAACGTTAGGATAAGAACAGCTATAGATTTTTTCTTACTCATATTGCCTCCTAATGTTTCGGGTAAACCGCCGTAAAATGCGTGCGGTTACGGTAAAGTAAAATCACATTTTTGTATGTTCAAAACATAATTCTTTACATATGCTTTTATATTATATATTTTTAATTCAAATAAGTCAATAATTTTACCGCACTTTTTTACCGTAGGAAGACAAAATCCGAAGTTTATTTTTTATTGAGGGGTCAATTTTTGGCTCTTTTGCAATTTACCGGGATGACCCCACCCAAAACCCCGGCAAAAACGCAAAATAAAAGGTCCAAAAAAACCTTGAGGCTAAAGCTGAAGCCACCGCCCATCAGGGCAAAAATAAGGGTGGTCACCACCATATACGCACATCCAAAGACCCCGCCGGAAAGCACTCCCCTCTCCCTCAAAAAAAGCCATAAACCTGCCCATAGGGCGATTATTTTAATAATTTGGTTGACGGCGCGCACCCAACCAGATCCTATCCCAAGCCACTTTATAACAAGGGCAAACAGCAGGACAAGGCACAGGGTAAGCCCCACCGACAGCAAAAGACCGCGCAAAAAATCAAGTTTGTTTTTCATATAAGATCCTTTAAAAAAGCTTTACTTGATTTTATGCGTAAAAGGCTTGTTTTATTATCGGCTTTTCCCTATCCCGGTTAATTGAACGGGATTTTTATCGACAAAAATACCCGATGCAACAAAAAAAGCAAGCGCGCGGGATATTCCGCATGCTTGCCGTTTTTAATAAGCAAATGAATTATTCGGTTACTTCCTCAGCCTCGGCAGACTGATCTAAAGGCTCGGTGGTGCCGTCGGATAAAGCCTCGTCACCGCCGAAGGTATCGTCCATGGGAAGACCCTCTTGACCGTCGGAATATTCTTCCGTGGGGACAACCTGGTAAATAGCCCTCTTTTCAACCGTTAAATAGCTGACGAGGTCGCCTTCACCCGTCTTTAAAAGAACGGTGTTTTCGTCCATGGAAACGATCTCACCGACGATAAGGCCGATGGTCGTGATCTTGGTGCCGACGGAAAGGTTGTTAAGCTTTTCCTCGTAAGCCTTTCTTTCCTTTTTCTGTCTTAATGCATTCGGGATAAATAACAGTGCGCAGATAACGATAATACCTACCCACATTACCCAACCGTAGCTACCTCCACCGCCACCTGCGCCGGAGTCGGATGCGGAGCCTGCCGCGCTGTTTACGACGGATTCAGCTGCGGATAATAACTTAAATAACATAATTTTTTTCTCCTAAAACACTAAATTTATAATTTTAACGTAAGTCGTTGCCGACCCTGTAATATTACTAAAAAATATTGCCTTTTGCAAGTAAAATATTGCAAAATTTTGTCTTTTCATCAAAACTTTCCGTACTTTTCATAAAAGCTTTTGACGAAATCCATGGTGTAGCCGCCTATAATGGCCTTTCTTAAATCCCGCATAAGCTTTAACAGGAAGGTCGTGTTGTGAAGGCTTAACAGCATGCCGCCAAGCATTTCCCCCGTGTTGATAAGGTGACGGAGATAAGCCTTGGTGTAATTTTTGCAGCAGTAGCAGTCACATTCCTCGTCCAGAGGGGTAAAATCCTCCTTATACATACCGTTTCTTACCACTACCTTGCCGTGGGAGGTCATTGCCGTACCGTTTCTTGCGATCCTCGTGGCGAGAACGCAGTCAAACATATCAATGCCGCGCAAAGTCCCCTCTATAAGGCAGTCGGGGCTGCCTACGCCCATAAGATATCTGGGGACGTTGGTAGGATAGTGTGGGTACATAAGATCAAGCATCTCATACATAAGGGGCTTTGGCTCCCCTACAGAAAGGCCGCCGATGGCGATACCGTGCTTGGCGTAAGGGATAGTTTCCTTTAAGCTGGTAAGACGAAGATCCTCGTAAAAATTACCCTGAACGATGGGGAAAAGGGCTTGCATCGGGTTTTTGTGGTGGTTGTAGCACCTGTCAAGCCAGCTTAAGGTCCTTTTCATGGCCTTCAGGGAATTTTTATGGTCGGCGCCGTACTCGCTGCACTGGTCAAACTGCATGATTATGTCTGCGCCCAGGTTGTTTTCAATGTCAATGGCCTTTTCGGGGGTGATGAAGTGGCGGCTCCCGTCCACGTTGGACTGGAAGATTACCCCCTCATCCTTAATATTGTTTAATTTCGCCAAAGAAAATACCTGGAATCCGCCGCTGTCTGTCAAAATGGGCTTGTTCCAGTTCATAAACTTGTGAAGCCCACCTGCCTTTTTTACGATCTCGTCACCGGGACGCATATAAAGGTGGTAGGTGTTGGATAAAATAATCTGGGCGCCGGCCTCGTGAAGATCGCGGGGAAGAATACCCTTTACCGTAGCCTGAGTGCCGACGGGCATGTAAATTGGGGTTTCTATATCGCCGTGGGGGGTGTGCAAAATACCCGCCCTTGCCCCACAATGGGGATCCTGCTTTATAAGCTCAAATGAAAAATTGTCCATATATATCTTTTTGCCCCGTGGGGCGGTAAGTTATTCAATAAGCATTGCGTCGCCAAAGGAGAAAAACCTGTACCTTTCGCTGACGGCAAGGTTGTAAAGCTCTAAAATCTTGTCGCGGCCGACCAGGGCTGCAACCAGCATAACCAAAGTGGATTCAGGCAGGTGGAAGTTTGTTATAAGGGCGTCCACGCACTTGAATTTGTAGGGGGGATAAATAAATATTTTGGTGTCGCCGCTTTGCTCCCTTACAAAGCCGTTTTCGTCGGCGACGCTTTCCAAGGTGCGGACGGAGGTGGTGCCGACGGCGATTATTCGCCTGCCCTCACGCTTTGCCCTGTTGATCTTTTCGGCGTTCTCTTTATCTATAAGATAAAACTCCGAGTGCATATCGTGGCTTTCCACGTCGTCCACCTTGACGGGACGGAAGGTCCCAAGGCCCACGTTTAACTGGACCTCTGCAAACTCCACGCCCTTTTCCTTAAGACGGGAGATAAGCTCCTTGGTGAAATGAAGCCCTGCCGTGGGGGCGGCGGCGCTGCCCTCGTTTTTGCAATATACGGTCTGATAGCGGTTGCCGTCCTCCAGCTTTTTGCGGATATAGGGCGGAAGTGGCATTTCACCAACGCGGTCTAAAATTTCCTCAAAGACGCCCTCAAAGTGGAAGCGCACGACCCTGCCGCCGGTGTCGGTGTGGGATAAAACCTCTGCCGTGAGGCAATCGGAAACGGTAAACTCCGCCCCGATACGGGCCTTTTTGCCGGGCTTTACCAAGACCTCCCAATCGGTGACGCTGAGGCGCTTTAAAAGTAAAATTTCCATCTTGCCGCCGTTTAAGGTGCGGGCGTATATCCTTGCGGGATACACCTTGGTGTTGTTGACGACCAGAAGGTCGCCCTTGTTTAAAATATCGTATACGTCCCTGAAATGCCTGTGGAAAACCTCCTCCCCCGCCCTGCGGTAATGAAGAAGTCTTGAGCTGTCCCTTGGCTCCACGGGGGTCTGGGCAATAAGCTCCTCAGGTAGGTCGTAGTAAAAATCACTTGTTTTCATCTTGGTCTTCAAAAAAGGTTATTTGTTGCTTTAAGGGGGCCTTTATGCCCAGATGCTTGTAAGCCGCCGGGGTAAGCACCCTGCCGCGAGGGGTCCTTGCCACGAAGCCTATCTGTAAAAGATAGGGCTCGTAAACGTCCTCGATGGTGGTTGCGTCCTCGTTAATGGTGGCGGCAATGGTGTCAAGACCGACGGGGCCGCCGCCGAATTTTTCTGCCATGGAGCGCAAAACGTTAATGTCGATGGCGTCAAGACCCAAATGGTCTATCTCCATGCGCTCAAGGGCGATTTTGGTATCTTCAAGGGTAATGGTGCTGTGACCCGATACAAGGGAAAAGTCCCTTACCCTTTTCAAAAGCCTGTTGGCAATACGTGGCGTCCCGCGGGAACGGCTGCCAAGCTCCCTTGCGCCCTCAGGGGAAATTTCCGCGCCAAGGATCCTTGCGGAGCGGCTTACTATCTCGGTAAGCTCCTCATTGGAGTACATTTCCAAACGGCACATTACCCCAAACCTGTCGCGTAAGGGTGATGACAGCATACCTGCCTTGGTGGTTGCGCCGATAAGGGTAAAGTGCTTTAAGGGTATTTGTATATTGCGGGCGGAGGGACCCTTGCCGATAATAAAGTCAAGGGAAAAATCCTCCATGGCGGGATATAAAATTTCCTCAACGTTGCGGTTCAGGCGGTGTATCTCGTCCACAAAAAGAATGTCGCCCTCGTTAAGGTTGGTTAAAATGGCGGCAAGATCCCCTGATTTTTCAATTGCGGGGCCGCTGGTAACCTTAATTGAGGAGCCCATTTCGTTGGCGATAATGTGCGCGAGGGTGGTTTTACCAAGACCCGGTGGGCCGTAAAGCAAAACGTGGTCCAAGGCCTCGCCCCTCAGTTTTGCCGCCTGCATATAAACGGCAAGGTTTGCTTTGACCTTGTCCTGACCGACGTAGCCGTCCATGGACTTGGGTCTTAAGACGTTTTCGGCCTCGTCAAAGGCGTTTTTTTCAGGCTCTAAAATATGATCGTCCCGATCAAAATCCATTGCGGATTTAATAAGATTATCTTCAAACATGATTATTTCTCACACAGTAATTTTTAAGTTGATCAGGCAAAGTATTTGAGTGCGCCGGTTATTATATCGGTAAGCTCCTTACGACCCTCCTCAAGGGCGGCGGCAACTGCCTTGGTGCTTTCCGTACGGTTATAACCGAGGCTCATAAGGGCCATAACGGCGTTTTCGCCCTCGGCGGTCAGGGATTTTGTGGAGACCTCTGCCTTGGCGATAGGTGCCTTTTGCATTGCCTCGCGAAGCTCAACGATGATCCTTTCTGCAGTCTTTTTACCAAGACCCTTTATCTTTGAAAGGGACTTTACGTCGCTGGTTGCAATATACATTGCAAGACTTTCAAGGGTGGTGCCCGAAAGTATGCCTATGCCCATCTTTGGGCCTACCCCCGACACGGTAATAAGCTGAAGGAACATATTTTTTTCGTTTAAGGTATCAAAGCCGTAAAGATAGGCGCCGTCCTCCCTTACGGCAAGATAGGTATAGGCGTGGCCGCCGCCGTCCCTGACAAGGCGGCAAAAAAGGGACTCCGAACAGATAATTTCGTAGCCGATACCGTTATTTTCCAAAAGGGCGACGTTGTTTTCGCCGTGTAAAAGATTACCTTTGATATATCCTATCATAATATCCCCCGTGCCGTGATATAAAGTCTTATTTTATGCCGAAGCTGCCTGAAAACCTGTTGGTGTTTGCGTGGGTCAGGGCAACGGCCAGGGCGTCTGCCGCGTCGTCGGGACGTGGCAGCTTGGTAAGCCCCAGAAGGCTTGTGGTCATTGCCTGTATCTGTCTTTTTTCCGCACGGCCGTAGCCGGTCAGGGCCTGTTTTATCTGTAAGGGCGTGTACTCGAACAGCCTTTGGCATTTTTTGTAGCAGGTGGCAACGATAACCCCCCTCGCGTGGGCAACGTTGATACCGGTTGTTATGTTGGTGTTGAAAAACAGCTCCTCCAAGGCGATCTCATCGGGATGATAGGTGTCGATAAGGGTGTTTATTCCCCTTTCTACCATCACAAGCCTTTGGGGAAAGGTTTTATCCTTTGGGGTCTGAATCGTTCCGTAATCAACGGGCCTTATCCTGCCCCCTTCAACGGAAATTACCCCGTAACCTATGGTGGCAAAGCCCGGATCTATACCCAAAATAATCATAAAAAGCGCATTTGCCTCCTTTATAATACTATATTGTACTATATTGTTAATAAGTTGTCAACGATTAAGGGTCTTAAAGTGCCGCCGAAAGAGTAAAAGACAAGCAAAAAAGCGGTGATAACACCGCCTTTTATGGTTGACGCGCCCATTAAAGAACGCCGTATTGATACTGTAAAATTTCAATATTCAAAATAATCTGGGTGGTGCCGCGACGGATTTCAAACTTGACCGTTTGGCCGACCTTTAACGGTAAATTGTTAAGGTACTCAACGAAGGCACCTGCCATACCGACGTCGTAGACGGTTGCGTTGCCGTCATCGTCGTAGGTGGTCATTTTTTCAAGGATGTCGCCTACCCTTAAGCCGCCCTGATAGAAGCTGCCGTTAAAGTCGAGGGCCGTGACGTAAACGTAGCCCTGGCTGCCCCATTTTGAGGTGTAATAGTTGGCAACGGTACAGCCTAAAAGATACTTGCCGGGGATGTAGCCGTAAGCTATCAGATCCTCGGTGACCTCACGGATCTTGTTGGATGGGATGGCAAAGGCTAAACCCTCTACCCCGCTGTTATAGGTGCCAAGATATTTGGCGTTTACCATACCGACAAGGTACCCGTCGGCCGTAAAAAGGCCGCCGCCCGAGTTGCCGGAGTTAACCGCCGCGTCAGTCTGGATAACCTTCATTTTGTTGCCGCCGATGGTGATTTCACGGCTGGCGGCGCTTACGATACCCTTTGTTACCGTACCGCCGAGGGATCCTAATGGGTTGCCGATGGCAACGACGTCCTCGCCAACCTCAATTTTATCCGAATCCCCAAAGTAGGTAACGGGCGGCAAAACGGCCTGAATGCTTAACACACAGATATCGCTGTCGGGGTCGCTGCCCACAAGGCTTGCGTAGTAGCTTTCACCGTCAATGGTGGTGATGATGACCTTGTCCTCTGCCGCGGCGCCTTCAATGACGTGATGGCAGGTTATGATAAATGATTTTTTTGTTTCGCTGTCGTCAACGTTGCCGACCACCACACCCGAGCCTGCGCTGGTAAGAACGTCGTTGTGGGAAATGTAAACCTCTACGACGGAGGGCGTGATCGTCTTTAAGACTGTTTTAAGGTCGGTTGGAGTGGTACTGCCCTCGTAAACGTTGTAGATAACGTTGTAGCTGCCGCCATCGGCGTTGCCGAAGGAGTTGTCGCCACTGTCGTGACTGCCACCCGTGGAGTCGTAAATATCAAAAAAGCCCGACTCACAGGCCGTGAGGCCCAAAACTGCTATTATGGTAAGGCAAAGTGCCAAAATTTTTCTTTTCATAAGATCCTTCTTCCTAAAAAGTGTTACAAAAAGTATACGCCGTTTTTTTAATGGGCGTATGGTATTAATATGAAAATTGTGTTAAGAAAGGGCTTTTTTTGCAGGATTTACTGACAAAATTTTACAAAAAGCACCAAAAAAGCCACCCAAAACGGCAAAAAACGACCAAGCAAGCAAAAACCTTTACCCATTTGATCGTTTGATGCCGTCATACATTTTTCCACAAAAATCTTTAGTACATCACAAAAAAATGCCTTGACAGACTATATTAAACGGAGACTTTGACGATAAATTCACTAATTGCACTTAAGCAATAGGTCTTGTATCGGTCGCCGTTACAAAAGTATTATGGGCGTCGGGTTTGTTTTTATACGCAAAAAATAAAATTTTTCCGTCTTGGTAAAAATTGGATAAGGGTGGGTAAAAAATAAAAAGCGGAAAGCTTTTAAGGCCCTCCGCCCGTATTGTTGAATTATTCCTCTTCCTCGTCTTCGGGAAGGTCAACGTTGTGGTAGACCTCCTGAACGTCGTCGTTGTCTTCAAAGGCGTCAAGCATCTTACCGAAGGTAACAAGCTGATCTGCGTTTAAGGTGATCTTGTCGTTGGGGACCATCATTACCTCTGCTTCTAAAAACTCGATATTTTTAGATTCAAGGTACTGTCTTACGCCTGAAAATGCAGAAGGTGCCGTACGGATCTCGTAAACGTCGTCTGAAACGATGCAGTCGTCTGCGCCTGCGTCCAAAGCGTATTCCATCATGGTGTCCTCGTCAAGCTCAGGGGTCCTTTCGATAACGATAACGCCGCAGTTGGTAAACATAAAGGATACGCTGCCGCTGGTACCGAGGCTTCCGCCGTACTTATCAAAAATATGTCTGACCTCGCCGACCGTTCTGTTTTTGTTGTCGGTAAGGGTGTTGACGATAACTGCGCTGCCGCCGATGCCGTAGCCTTCGTAAACTAAAGTTTCGTAGTTGACGCTGCCAAGCTCGCCTGTAGCCTTTGCGATACTTCTTTTAATATTTTCGTTGGGCATGTTTGCAGCCTTTGCCTTTGCGATAACGTCGGCAAGCTTGCTGTTTAAGTTGGGGTCTGCGCCAAGCTTTGCGGCAACGGCGATTTCCCTGCCGATCTTTGTGAAGATCCTGCCGCGGGCGGCGTCTGCCTTACCCTTTTTTGCCTGTATATTGTGCCATTTGCTATGTCCTGACATAAAAATTCTCCTTAAGATCTGATTTTAAGCTGATATAAGATTATTGATGCGGCAACGCCTGCATTTAAGCTTTCCATACAAGACTCCATAGGAATCTTCACCGTGACCGAAGCGGCCTTTCTTACCGCGTCGGAAAGGCCGTGGGCCTCGCTTCCGACCGCCAAGCAATATTTTTTAGGGGGCGTATAAGTGAAAATATCCTGACCGTTCATATCGGCGCAGATGATGACCTCATCGGATAAGATCTTTAAAATATCCTCTCTTTTGCCCCGATGAAGGTTTACGCTGAAAATACCGCTCATGCTGGCGCGGACGGTTTTTGGAGAATAAGGATCGGCCGTGTCGGCAAGATAAATATCCTTTATGCCGGCGGCGGCACACGTTCTTATAATGGTGCCAAGGTTGCCCGGATCCTGCACACCGTCAAGCAAAACACTTGACAAATGTGGGGCTATAAGCCTGTTTTCACCCATTTTTACCACGGCGACGATGCCTTGCGGGGTAACTGAGTCGCTTACGTAATCGGCAATTTCCTTAGTGACGGGGATAACCTCCGCCCCGGTGGAAAGATAGTCTTTTACAAGATCTTCAACACCTAAGACGGTCACTACCTCCCGTTGATAAGCAAAAGCTTCCCTGACGGATTTTTCGCCCTCCACAAGATAAAGCCCCGTCCTTTCACGATTCTTTTTATCCTTTAAAAGGGCGACCTCCCTTACCCGCGGGTTCTGTCTTGATGATATAACCATAATATAACAATAGAGCCACTTTTATTAAAGTGGCCCTTAAAAATCAAATTAAGCTAATTTTGCCTTTACTTGATCAACTAATGCAGCAAAGCCTGCAGCGTCGTTAATAGCCATGTCGGAAAGAACCTTTCTGTTAAGGGTGATACCTAAAAGGTTAAGACCGTGCATAAACTTGCTGTAGTTGATACCGTTCTGACGGCAGCCTGCATTGATACGTGCGATCCAAAGCTTTCTGAAATCACGCTTGCGAAGTCTTCTTGAAACGTAAGCGTAAGTCAAGCTCTTCATAACTGCCTGACGGGCAATACGGTATAACTTGCTCTTTGCACCAAAGTAACCTTTGGAAAGTTTTAATATTTTTCTGCGTTTCTTAACGCCGTTAACTGCTCTTTTAATACGCATAATTCATCCTCCGATTAACCCTGAATAAGAGTCCTTATTGTTCTTTCTTGTGCAGAAGATACGTAAGCGCCACCTCTTAATCTTCTCTTTCTCTTGGTGTTCTTTTTGGTTAAAATGTGACGATGACCAACGTGCCCTCTTTTTACCTTGCCGGTAGCTGTAAGACGGAAACGTTTCTTTGAACCACTGTGGGATTTCATTTTCGGCATTTCTTTAGCCCTCCATGTTATTCTATTTAAATACTGTCGTGCCTGTGGCACGGATAAATATTTTCAAAAAATCAGCTGCTTTAAGCCTTAAGCCTTTTGTGGGGCGAGAATCATAAGGATGTTTCTGCCTTCCAAAAGGGGCTTTCTTTCCATAACGGCATTTTCCTGAACAAGCTCAAAAAACTTATTCATAACGTCAATACCCATTGATGAGTGAGCGTTTTGTCTGCCGCGAAGCTTGATGGAAACCTTTACCTTGTTGCCTGCCGCCAAAAACTTGAGCGTCTGCTTTGCCTTGACGTTGAGATCGCCAACGTCGATGGTCATTGAAAGCCAGATTTCCTTAAGCTCGATAACCTTTTGGTTCTTTTTGGCTTCCTTTTGCTTCTTCAAAAGCTCAAAGCGGTATTTGCCGTAATCCATAATTTTGCATACGGGTGGCTTTGCCTGCGGCGAAATTTCAACCAGGTCAAGATTGTAAGATTCGGCAATTTCAAGGGCCTTTTGAGAGCTTACAATACCGAGTTGACTGCCGTCTTCACCGATAAGGCGAACCTCAGAGTGTCTTATCATTTCGTTGATGTTGTTCTGAACTTTAATGGTAGATGCCTCCTAAAGCAAAAAAATAAATCGGGCTTCTCCGCAGAAAAACCCGATAATACACCAAAAGTACACATGCCGATTGTGATTATTGACCGCTTTGAATATCTGGCGGTGAGAAGGTTACTTCTGCTTCAAGCCTAATCATAATAGCACCCATCCATATATTTGTCAAGTGTTTTTTTGGCATTTTTTAAAATAATGATAATTTAGTTTTTGTGAACGGTTTTGTTTTTATCCTCAAGGTAAACCTTTTCGGCAAATTCTTCAACGCTCATCTGGCCAAGGTCGCCTTCAAAGCGGCTTCTTGCCGATACAAGGTTGCCACTTTCGACCTCTTTATCGCCGATAATGAGCATATAGGGCACTTTTTCAAGCTGAGCGTCACGGATCTTCCTGCCGATCTTTTCAGACCTTTCGTCAACCTCAACGCGGATATTTTTATCCAAAAGCTTTTCCTTTAAGCCGTTGACGTACTCTAAAGCCCTGTCCGTTACGGGTAATATCTTTACCTGAACGGGTGCAAGCCAGGTGGGGAATGCCCCTGCGTACTTTTCAATGAGCATTGCAAATACCCTTTCGTAGCAGCCGATGGAGCTTCTGTGAATAACGAAGGGGGTCTTCTTTTCGCCCTCCTGATCGATATAGGACATTTCAAAGCTATCCCCTGCGGCAAAGTCAAGCTGGATGGTGATAAGGGTGTCTTCCTTGCCGTAAACGTTTTTGGCCTGGAAGTCAAGCTTGGGGCCGTAGAAGGCTGCCTCGTCGTCGGCCTCAACGTAGTCAAGACCAAGGTTGTCAAGGATCTGCTTCATAAGGGCCTGGGTTTTTTCCCAAGCTTCGTCGTTGTCGATATATTTATCCTTGTTTGCGCCGCGCTTGGAGAAGCGGTAAGAAATATCGTCTTCCATACCGAGGCACTTTAAAAAATAAAGGCTTAAGTCGAGGCATTTTTTGAATTCCTGCTCTACCTGGTCGGGGGCGCAGATAATGTGGCCGTCGGAAAGGGTGAACTGGCGTACGCGGATAAGGCCGTGCATCTCGCCGGAGGCTTCGTTTCTGAAAAGGGAAGCCGTTTCGCTGAACCTTACGGGGAGGTCGCGATAGCTTTTGAGGCCGTTTTTATAGATCTGATACTGGAAGGGGCAGGTCATGGGGCGAAGGGCGATGGTTTCGTCCTTGGTGCTTTCCTTGCTTAAAATAAACATTTTGTCGCGGTAGTGATCCCAGTGACCGGAAATTTTGTATAAGTCGCTCTTTGCCATTGAAGGGGTGCGGGTGGGCATAAAGCCGCGACGCTCCTCCTCGTCCTCAACGAAGCGGATCATGGTCTGCATGACCTTGGCGCCCTTGGGCATGATAAGGGGTAAGCCCTGGCCGATAACGTCTGACGTCATAAAGTAGCCAAGATCCCTGCCAAGCTTATTGTGGTCGCGCTGCTTTGCTTCCTCCATCTTGGCTATATATTCCTCAAGCTCGCTCTTTTTCTCAAAGGCCGTTGCGTAAATACGGGTGAGCATTTTGTTCTTTTCGTTGCCGCGCCAGTAAGCGCCCGTAACGGACATAAGCTTAAAGGCCTTTATCCTGCCCGTGGAGAAAAGATGGGGACCGCGGCAAAGGTCGGTAAAGGCGCCCTGCTTGTAGAAGGATATCTCCTCACCTTCGGGAAGTTCGCGGATAAGCTCCACCTTGTAAATCTCGCCAAAGCCCTTCATAAGCTCTATGGCCTGATCCCTTGGGAGAGTAAATCTTGTGATGGGAAGGTTGCCTTTGATGATGGCCTTCATTTCGTCCTCGATCTTTTTGAGGTCGTCCTGGGTGATTGGCGTTTTAAAGTCGAAATCGTAATAAAAACCGTTTTCAATGGTGGGTCCGATGGCAAGAAGGGCCGTTGGGTAAATTGACTTTACCGCCTGGGCAAGGACGTGTGAGCAGGTGTGACGGTATACGTCAAGACCTTCTTTGTCCTTTAAGGTGTAAAACTGAAGACTGCAGTCGCCGTCAATTACGTGAGTCATATCAACGAGGTTGTCGTTTACCCTTGCGACGACGGCCTCTCTCGCGAGGCCTTCAGAGATGGACTTTGCCACCTCGTAACAGGAAATTGGTTGGTTAAATTGAACTACGTTACCGTTTTTTAATGTAATGTTCATATGTGCGCTCCTATTATCCATAGTGTTTTTTAGTGGGTTGATGGAGGTGGATTTCAGGGATAAAAAAACGCCCTCATGCAATTGCATAAGGACGAATAAATATCGTGGTTCCACCTTATTTCGCAGCAGTGCTGCCTTGTTTTACGGCCTTGACGGCCGCAGCCTCTCTCAGGGGTGGTTTCGCTTGTCGGTATCTCTTATGATGCTCACAGCCAAAGGCATCACTCTCTTTAAGCCTTCCCGAGGGTACTTGTCCCCTTTCAATGAGAATTATCTTGTAAATCCTATTATACAAATTAACGGGGATTTGTCAACGATTTTTAATGGGATTGACGGGTTTTGTGAAAAATATTTTGTCGCCGTAAAACCTTACGAGGTATCTTTCGTCCGTCTTTGACACGGGGGAGGCAAGCTCCACCTCGCCAAAGCCCGAAAGCAAGACCTCCCTTGCAACCTCTCCCCCGTCCATGGGGGAAAGCAGGCTTGAAAGGCTTATCCTGTTGTGACGGGCGTCGTACACGCCCCCGTCCACCACCGTTGCCCGACGGCCTGATTTTTCGCCGACGATAAAGGAGATAAATTCCCCCAGCCGCTGCGGTGAGAAAAATGGCGGGATATAGCCGACTATCTCCGTCCACTTATCCTTTAAGGGACCCAGGCGGAAGTTGAAAAAGCCGTCGATGGAAAACTGACCGTCAAAAACGGTTTTATATTTGACGTAACGCTTATCCTCCTCAAGGTCGGCGGCAATAAGGGCGGCGAGGAGCATTTCGTACTCCCCGTCGCTTATACCGCCCGTCCTTAAGTATTTTTTAAAGAAGGAATATTTGTAGCTTACCGTGATGATCTCGGCAATGCGCTCCTTAAGGATGGCCTCGAAAACGGGATAGGAAATTTTAGGAAGTCCAAATGAAAGGTATGCCCTGTCACTGCTTTTGTCAAGGGCAAGGTCGCCGCCAAGCTTTTTAAGCTCGCCCTCAGCCGTGCGCGCAATATATTTAAGATGATAGGCGTCGGATAAATTTTCGGTTATAAGCAAATTCATTTTACACATAGTTTACGTAACCTTTAAGTTTTAATTATTGGTAATTTTTCGCAAATGCCCACTGTTTTTTGTTAATAATGGGGCGATAATCGACCTATAGGCCAATTTATAGCCCTCCGAGAGGACCACGATAGAAAAGCATAGCCCAAGTATTTTAAGCCATAACCAAAGGGGCAGGCGGACGGTTTCAAAAAAGCCCGGGATAAGGGTGACGATCAGAACGTGGATAATACACGTAACTGCCATCATCACAAGCAAAAGCCTGTTACCCAAGAGCCCCTTAATGGCTGAGCGGGAAGAAACCTCGCGACAGTTGACGGCGTTGAAAACGTGGAAAAAGACGAACAAGGTTATGGTGACGGTAGAAGCCTCGCTATCGCGGCAGCCAAGATAGTTAAACAGCCTTTGCATGCAAACCGCAAGGCAGATAAACAGCGAGTGGATGCCTATACGCAAAAGCATTTTTCCGCTTAAAATATCGTCACTCCTTTTGACGGGGCGGCCTGACAGCCTGTCGACCCGTCCCCTTTCAAGGCCCAGCGAAAGGGCCAAGGGGCCGTCCATAATGACGTTGAGCCACAGCAGGCAGGTGCTTGAAAATGGGCTTTCGAGGCCGAGGATAAGGCAGGCAATTATTATGGCCATTGAGGAAAGGTTGACCGTCAGCTGGAAGGATATAAACCGCTGAAAGTTTGAATACACGTTGCGACCAAAGGATATGGCCTTTAAAATAGTTGAAAAGGAGTTGTCAAGAAGCACAACGTCACTTGCCTGCTTGGTTATTTCCGCCCCGTCACCCATACAGATGCCTATATCTGCGTGGCGAATAGCGGGGGCGTCGTTAACACCGTCACCTGTGACGGCAACCACCTCGCCAAGCTGCTGTAAAAGCGTGACCACCCTCAGCTTGGTCTTTGGGGTACTTCTTGCAATTACGGTAATTTTTGGCAAGAGGGCTTTAAGCTTACCGTCGCTTAAGCCGTCAACCTCACCTGCGGTAATAACTGCGCCGTCACCGCAAGGCAGGCCAAGCTGACTCGCAATAAAGGAAGCTGTCTCCCTACTGTCGCCGGTAAGTATCTTTACCCCGATGCCGGCGTCAAGACATTTTCTGACTGAAGACTTTACGTCGTCGCGAAGTCCGTCACCCAAAACCGCAAAGCCGTCGTACACGTAGCCGTCACCGTCGTCGTGGGCAAAGGCAAGGACCCTTCCGCCGGCCCCCTGCTGTGTGGAAACGGTCTTAAAAATAGCAGTACGTCCTTCATCTTTTAAGTCACACTTATCTAAAACCACCTCCGGCGCGCCCTTGAGATATATCCTTTTCCTGCCCTTAACCGTCTGAAAGGTTTCCATATACTTAATTTGGGAAGAAAAGGGCGTTTTCGGGCTTATAGGCCCACTTTTTTGAATTTTAACAGGATCGTCACCGAACTTTTCCAAGGCGGAAAGAAGGGCTACCTCCGTACCGCTGCCAAGATAGCGCAGGGCCGATCTTTCACGGTAAACGGTGGCCGCGGTATTGACTGCAAAGTTTGCCCTGACAATCAATGGCGGGACCTCCACGACCCTGCAATCGGGGCCGAAAAAGGATAAAAGCTCCATTTTGTTTTTTGTGAGAGTGCCGGTTTTGTCCGAGCATATAACGCTGACCGACCCGACTGTTTCGGTTGCCACAAGCTTTTTAATGAGGGCGTTTGACTTGGCAAGCCGCAATACGTTTAAGGTAAGGGATATGGCAACGGTGGTGGGAAGTCCCTCCGGCACGGCGGCAACGATCAAAACGATGGACTCGATGAAAATCTCCTGCACGGTGTCAAAGGAAAGATCGTTAAGAAGCACCAGCCGCAAAAATGACAGGATAAACACTATCCCCGATGCGCAGGCGCCGAAAATTGAAACCATTTTGCCGAGGCGTGAAAGCTTTTCCTCCAATGGGGCGGAGACAGACCTTTCCCTTACCACGTCGCGGGCGATCTTGCCAATTTCAGCCTCCTCACCGACGGCCGTTACCACGTAAGCACCCGTGCCCGCAGTAACAAAGGTGCCGCTGTAGACCATGTTTTTTCTGTCGGCAAGTGGGGTGTCCTCACTTAAAATAATATTGCCGTCCTTTTGCACGCTTTTGCTTTCGCCGGTCAGGGTGGATTCGTCACACGTTAAGTCAGCACATCTTATTATCCTGCCGTCGGCGGGTATCTTGTCACCCTGTCCGATAATGACAAGATCACCAACCAAAAGCTCCTCGGATAATACTAACTTTATCTCGCCGTCACGGACCACCCTGATCCTCTTTTGAGAGGAAAGCTTTGCAAGGGCCTTGAAGGCCTTTTCGCTTTTACCCTCCATAACGACGGTAAGACTCACCGATACCCCTATCGCCACGGCGATGCCAAGACACTCGTAAAAATCCCCCGGCTTGCCGCCAAGGACCTTGCCGATATTTACGCCAAGGGTAATGGCAAAGGCCACCAGCATAATAACCATCATTGGCTCAAAAAGTGCTCCTATAACACGGTTAAACAGGGTTTTTGACTTTTTTTCCGCCACGGTATTTTTGCCCCAACGCTCGATTGATCTTTGCATTGAAGCGGGGCTTAAGCCCCTTTCCCTGTGGGTGGAAAGGCTTTTTATAAGTTGGTTTTCCGACTGGGTGTGAGGACTCATATTTCACCGTAAAGAACAATTACGGATTATGTATATTATCATAAGGGCAAAAAAATACCCCCAAGGGAGTATCCCTCAGGGGTGAATATGAATTTTATTATTTGCTTTCGCCGGGGACAAGCTGTGGGTTGTGCTTTTTGTCAGCGGCGTCGTATAAAGCTTCTACCTCGCTAAGGTTGAAGCCGTCCTGCTCGTCAACGATGCAAAGGGCGGTATGTTCAGCCTCTAAAGCCTTGAGGTCTTCAGCGGTGTACTCGTTTCTTGAGGTTGACGTTGCGCTTGCCTTTTCGCCGTAGGTCTTTAAAGAAAGCTCTGTCTTATTGTCTTTGGAGTCGATTACGAAAACTTCGTTAACCTGCATGGTGTCAACGAAGGTAAGCTTAATGGAGCTTACTGAGTGGGTCTTGTCGTCGGTAAGCTTGACCCATCCGTCAGAGTCCTTTAAAAAGTCCTTGGTAACGGTCGTCTTGCCGCTTGAGGTGCTGATCGTGCCGTAGAAGAAAGCGATCTCGGTCTTTTCAACCTTAAGGTCGGAGATGTTGATCCAGATCTCCTCAATGGGGTTTTCCCTTACGATGGAAAGCTCTACGTAATAAGTGAGGGGGTCTTTGGTTTCGGGGTCTTCATAACGGGTAACTTCCCAATAGGAATAGTTTGATTTTTGTGAGCAGGCTGCCAGTGATAAAACTGTCAGAAGCGAGAGTGCGATTGCGATAAGCTTGATAAATTTTTTCATTTTGTTCCTCCGGTGTGACCTTTCGTTAATTTTTCTATTTCGGATAAGAAGGTCGAAATATCCTTGAATGAGCGATATACGGATGCAAAACGGACGTACGCGACTTCATCAAGCGTCATAAGCCCTTCCATAACCATTTCGCCAATTTTCTTAGACTGGATTTCCTGCTCCATAGAGTTGTAAACCTGTTTTTTAATAGACTCTACAAGCTCGTCAATTTTATACATGGGGACAGGTCTTTTTTCGCACGCCTTTATTATGCCGCCCTTGATTTTGTTAACGTCAAAGGCCTGGCGCGTGCCGTTGGTTTTGATGACCAAAATGGGGGTCGTTTCAACAGTTTCGTAAGTAGTGAAGCGTTTGCCACAATTGATACATTCACGGCGGCGGCGGATGGTTTCGCCGTCCTCGCTTGCGCGGGAGTCTATTACCTTACTCTCCTTGCAGCCGCAATAAACACATTTCATATTTACCCTCTCTCATTAGTGTTTTTATAAAATAATGGCCGATAATCGGCTTATAGGCCACTTTTTGCTTATATATCCGCTTTTTTTGCCCACAATAAGGATATGCTTATTTTTGTTAAGATCCTTTTTGTGGTATATTTGCTTGCAATAAATTTTTACGCCTTTATGATAGTAAAATCCCGCAAGGAAGAGCTGACCGAGGCCTGCCCCACCCCCAGCACGAGTAAGTTTTTGATAGCGGCCCTTTTAGGCGGCGCCATAGGCATATACGTGTCCATGTTCGTAAACAAATACGGCCTTGACAGCCTTATTATGATGGTTTTTATACCCGTCATTGCCGCAGTAAACGTATCCGTCGTGTTTATGCTGTTTCAAAAAAACTTCTGGTTTGTGGTTTAATCCCTTGGCAGGATGCCTGCTTTTTTAAGGATACTGTCTATCTTCCAGACGGAAACGTCGTTTTTCCTGTGATAAAGTGTGGCGTACTTGTACGCAAGGAAGGCAATTTTTATCCTTTCGGGCTCGCCCTGATAAAGGGCTTCCTTAAACTCGCCGTGAACGGCGACAAGGTCGGCCTTAAGAAGGTCGTTTATTTTGTACTGAAGGATTACGGAAAAGGTCTCCTCCAGCATGGCGGTGATGGTTTTTACGTCGTCGTCGCTTACTGTCTTTTCAACGGGCTTGGTAACCACCGACATGGTTGCGGGGGTAGTTTCCTGTGCCATGGCGCGGGCGGCCTTTAAAACCTCCGTCCGGAAGGGAACGAGCACCTGCATTGAAAAGTTGCGGAAGCTGTCGTCGTAGTTGGAAACGTAAAAATACTCCTCCAAAAGCTTTAAAAGGTCAATTTCCTTGGCGGAGATCTGAAAAAGAAGTGAAAACACAAGGGCGATAACGTCCCTGCTGTCGGTGGGCAGGATAAACTTACCCTTGCCGTAGCCCTTTCCCTTTTGGAAGGCGCGCTGAAAGGCCCTGTCGTAATCAAAATCGTCCGTGCAATGCTCAAAGAGCTTGTAAAACAGTTTGGACGACGACAGCGAGCGCATAAGATCGGTCAGCTTTTTTTCGGTCAAAATATATTTTGACGAAATCAAGTCGTCAACGTACCGTTGAAAATTTTCAATTGATTTGTACTTTGTCTGCATACGATCTGAAAAAGTTGCGGTCAATTTGCCCAAAAAAGCAAAAAATTAACCGAAAAACCCCTATAAATTGTGTTTACCTTACTATTGTACCACAAAATTTTATTGTTTACAAATTATTTTACAATTTTGTTGATTTTTTTATAAAAATTATGTATAATATTTACAAATAAATATATTTTAGGTTTATTATGGGCAAAATGACTGTTTTGCTCCTTTTAACTTGTACCGGAAAGCATGAAAGCATTAAGAATAAAGCTGTCCTCGTCAGACGACGTGAAGCTTTTTGAAAAGATCATCCAAAAATATCCCTTTGACATTTTTTTAAGGTCGGGATCGTACCTTGTGGACGCAAAATCCATCCTTGGGCTTTTCAGCCTGGACCTGTCAAGGCCCATTCATATGGAAATACACGAAAGCGATTGCGACAGCCTTATTGAAGAGCTTATGCCCTTCTGCGTTTAACAAAAAATCTTTCAAGACAGATAAAAGCATTTAATAAATCAAAAATACCGCTTTGCGGGTGGGGGTCTTATGCCGGTCAGGGGCAATAATTTTATCAACAAGTTAATATTATTGTTCGTTTTCGACAAGATGGAGGTTCCCCTGTCACAGACCACCGTTGAGGAAATGTGCTGCCAGGAAAATGACTGGATAAGCTACATGGACTGTAAGCTTACCCTTGCCCATCTTATTGAGGACCAGTTTATTTACGAAATCACCACACAGGGCCCGCCCCTTTACGCCATAACGCCCAACGGGCGCGTGTGCCTTGCGGATTTCTTCGTTAATATCCCCATGTCAATAAGGGAAAGCATTTCTATCTTCGTAAAGCAAAACCGCACCAGGTACAGAAGAAAGCAGGAGTATATTTCCGACTACTTTATGAATAAGGACGGTACATACACGGTTTGCCTTAAGATAATGGAGCCTGCCGGCACCCAGCTTGACCTGAAATTTATCGTGCCCAGCCGCCAGGTTGCAAAGCACATCTACAAAAAATGGCCCGACAAGGCCGAAGGGCTTTACGCCGCTATTTACGAAAATTTGATCGACTAACCGCGATTAATTTGAAATACATCACTATAAGGAGACAAACATGCAGACTTACGCGACTAAAGGTACTTGTTCAAGACAAATTTTGTTCGACGTGAACGATAACAAAGTATACAACGTCAAATTTATCGGCGGTTGCCTCGGAAACCTTCAAGGTATTTCACGCCTTGTTGAAGGAAAGGACATTGACGAGGTAATTTCCATACTGAAAGGCGTTCGTTGCAAGGGTAATACCTCTTGCCCCGACCAGCTTGCCACTGCCCTTTTAGAGTATAAACAAAAGCAAGCAGCTCAGCAATAATCAAGCAGCCTTAAAACCTTCAGTCCGCGAAGGAGCGACCTCCCCTGCGGGCCTTTTGCGTGACCTGCGTCATACAATAATATTATAATTAATAGCAAAAAAAAGAGCAAGTGAGTTAAAAACCCGGCTTGCTCTTTTATTTTGTTTGAAAATTAAATGTCGATGTCGTTGATGAAGTCAGCGTCCTTGACCTCTGCCTTGATGATGTTGGGGACCTCGATATTATCAAAGTCGATAAAGTACTTTTTGCCCTCTAAGTGGAAGCAGAGGACCTGCTGAAGGGCCGTAAAGTAAATCTGCGTCAAGGGAAGCATTATGATAACGCCTGCGCCAAGGGTAAATACGAAAACTGAAACGTTTAAGTAGATGAAAATGATCATCGAGAATATGTAAGACGCCCATACAAGCCAGAAATACTTGTTTTTAAGCCTGTTTTTAAAGAGTGAGCCAACCTTTGCACCGCTTACCGTCAACGGGCGGAAAAGGGCCGTCGTTGACAGGAATACCGAATAAAGACAAACGATAATGACGATTGCAACGGCAACTGATAAAATTGAAAGGAACTCAAACGTGAACACCAGGAAGAGATACCCGACAATAAGTGAAGCGCCTAAGGCAAGGATCTTTAAAAGGCTGTAAAGGGCTTCAAAAAGGATGGATTTTTTCAGGTTGCTGAATAAGGCCTCGAAAAAGCCGAGTCTTGAGCAGGTTGACATTTTGGCGTACAAAATGGCGGAAACCGTATAGGAGCAGATAGATGAAATAACAAGGAAGATATAAGCCCCTACACCTGCCAAAATCATAAGCCATACGTAGTCTGCAAAGCGGTCCTTTACCACCTCAACGATAAGCTGGAAGCTTGCCTTGAAGTCGACGCTGGTATCCATATGACCGGAAATAAAGTTGTGCCAATAGGTCTTTATGTCGCCTATAAAGCCCTGCACCGCGGGATGAGCCAGAACCCTTTCAATAACGCCGTGGAAGCAAAGGTACATGACAGCAAAGCCGATAACCATGGTTATCACGCGGTAAAGCATGGTTTTAAAGGTAATGTTCAGGTTGTTGATAAGCACCCTTAAAGTGTTTTTAATTAACATAATTCACCTTGTTTTATAAAATTAAATTTGATCGGACGGGCACGCCCCTTTTTTAAGGGGATATAAGCAAAAGGACCGCAATAATATCGGTCCTTGAACTAAAGCGGGTTCTCGCCCGACTGTTATTTACTTTTTGTTAACGGTAAGGGTCTTTGCGGCTTCCTTTGGCTTGATGCACAAAATAACGATAATAGCAACGAAGCAAAGAACTGCTATGCCTAAAAATACCATTGACTGCCAGTTGTAATACCAGAACTGAGTTTCCAAAACGACCTTTTTGTATTCGCTTTGAGCGGCAATGGGCTTGGAAACAACAGCAGTTTCCATATTGGCGCCGTCAACGACTAAAAGCTGTACGTAATAGTAGCCTTTTTTAAGAGGCTTGAAGGACTTAGCGGAGGAGTTGAAGAGGTTTGCTTCTTCAAAGCCGTTGTCTAAGGTAACCTCAGTTGCCTCGGTGGTGATCTTTTCACAGTATTCAGCGTTGGTAAGTGAGCCCTGCTCAATTAAATTTTCGCTGTAATATAAAGTGTAAACCGTTGAGTAGTTTGATGCGGTGATGGTGAAGCATTCAACGGAATATACCATGTTGATGTATGCCTTTTCGCTTACGCCGACAGCAACCTCGGGCTTAGCGGCAACGTCTACGCGGAAGGTAAATACGGGGATAACGACTGCACCAACGGGGTTGCCGTTGCTGTCAGCATTTTTCCAGCCCTCGTCGGTCAAAACGAGATCGGCAGTGGACATACCGTTATTCATGGTGTCCTTAAAGAGTACGTAATAGCTGTAGTCGCCTACTGCGGTAACGTCGATCTTTGCCGTGCCGGTGGAGATATCCTTTGAGGAATAGCTTGTACCCTGTGGTGTGGAATAGTAAAGGGTAGCCTTTAAGGATGAGTAATCAAAATATTCGGAATCAATAAGATCCTTAAGGGAAGGAACGAGGAAATCGTCGTTGACCTGGATAGGTCTCTTGTCGATCTGGCCGTCGTCGTCGCCGTCAGATTCTTCACCGTCGGTAACGGTTAAAGATTCCTGGATCTTTGCCTTGTATGCGTCGATGCCTGCTAAGTTATAGGAAATGCTTTCGTCGGTGGGCTGACCGGTTGTGTCAACCACGAAGGAAAGCTCTAAAGCGCCGGATTCGGTGTTGTAAACCTCTAAGGTGTACTGTGCGGCTTCCAAAAACTCAATGGTGCTGCCATCGGTTGCAAAGCCGGCCTGCTTCTGGGCTTCAACGGCTGCGCTGTCTTTTTTAACCTCAGCGCCGTTGCAGTTAACCGTTCTGCCGTCGGTAACGGAGGTCTTGCCTGTTAAGGGCTGGAGGCCTGCGTCGCTTAAAACGTATGAAAGTGAATATTCAAAGGCGTTAAGCTTGTTTACGGTTACGGTTGCAGCGGAAGCAGCCTGTGGGTTGGTATAGTTGATGCCAAAGCATGCTACTGCAAGAAAAACTAATGCGATTGCCAGTAATAATTTGCGTTTCATTTGAAGTAAAACTCCTTGAGCGGTGGCTTTGCCACCAACGTGTACTAATAAATCTATTCTATTTTACACTTGCTTTTGACATTTGTCAAACCATTGAACGGCTCAAACCGTTTTTTTAGCCTATAAATTGTGAAAAAGAATAAATAAAAGACAAATACAGGCTTTGTTTGGCGGCCCATAGGGCCATTTTTGACCGGGCGGGGCTTTTTTGCGCCGCCTCAGTCGTAAATGAGTATGTCGTCGGTGATAGTGAATTCGTTCCAGGGGCGGACCTCCTTTGGGGGCTCGATCTTAAAGACCATCCTTTCCTTGGAAACGGGGTGGTTGAAGGCAAGGCTTGTGGACCAGAGGGCTATCTTACCCTTTACTGCCCTTTCGCCGCCGTAGCGCATATCGCCGTAAACGGGGGTGCCCATGTGGGCCATCTGTACCCTTATCTGATGGGTCCTGCCCGTATGGAGCTTAACAAGCAGTAAGGAAAGGTCCTTTTCCTCTGCGCGGGCCATTACCCTATATTCAAGCTCTGCAAACTTGGCTCCCTCAACTGTCTGGGGACAGACGTAAACCATGTTGTTTACGGGGTTTTTCTTCATGTAATCGGTAAGGGTTGCCCTTTCCTCACGGGGGGCACCCATAACGACGGTCAAATATTTCTTTTCAAACTCACCGTTACGAATCTGCTCGCTGAGTCTTGACGCCGCTTTGGAGCTTTTTGCGTAAACCATTACGCCGCCCGTGACCCTGTCAAGCCTGTGTACGAGGCCGACGTAGACGTTGCCGGGCTTATTTTCCTTGACCTTGATGTAGTTTTTGACCATGGTCAAAAGGTCGGTATCCCCGGTGACGTCCTCACAGCAGGGCATGTTTTGCGGTTTTAACACTACGATAACGTGATTGTCCTCGTAAAGGACGACTAAATTTTCCTTATCCATTGATAAACATCCCTCCTGCGCCGCAAGGCAGCTTTATTCCTTCTTCTGTGGGGAGGCCAACCTCGTAAGCCTCTACCCGTCCCCTGCCGCCCTTGACGGCCAGGGTCAAAATGTTGTCAAGCACCATGGGCTGAAGACCCGTGGTATAGCTGTTGATAAGGAAGAACAAGGGGTCGTCAGACATTACCTGAGCACACAGCTTGACAAAGTCAAAAAGCTGATCCTCTATCTTCCACATTTCGCCGTTGGGGCCCCTGCCGTAGCTGGGCGGATCCATAATTATTGCGTCGTATTTTTTGCCGCGGCGGATCTCCCTTTTGACAAACTTGACGCAGTCGTCAATAATGAACCTTACCGGGCGATCGCCAAGATTGGAAAGCCTTACGTTTTCACCTGCCCTTTCCACCATGCCGCGGCTTGCGTCAACGTGACATACGGAAGCCCCTGCATCAAGAAGCGCGCAGGTGGCCCCGCCCGTGTAGGCAAAAAGGTTAAGTGCGGATATAGGTCGGTTAGCGCCCTTTATAAGGTCTGACATCTTGTCCCAATTTGCGGCCTGTTCGGGAAAAAGCCCCGTGTGCTTGAAGCCCATTGGCTTGACCTTGAAGTTAAGGTTTTTATACGACACGACCCATTCGTCGGGGATCTTTTTGAAATATTCCCACTTGCCGCCGCCCTTGTCGCTTCTTAAATAGCGGGCGTGGACGGGCCTTTCAAAGATATTGGTTTGCGACTTCCAGATGACCTGGGGATCGGGGCGCAGAAGGATAACGTCCTTCCAACGCTCCATCTTATACCCGTCGCCCGTGGCGATAACGGAATAATCCTTCCAATCGTTAGCTAAAATCATAAATTCCTTTCAAATATTTGCGATAAAAGTTTGTTTTTTGGTAATAATCGGCTTATAGGCCAACTTTTTCAACGGCAAGGGTAAACCCTTCGCCGTTTAAGTCCCATTCCTTGACGTAGCCGTTTAACTCGCCACAAACGACCTTTTCACCGAGGACCGTTTTGGCGATAACGTCGCCGTAGGCTGATAAGATCTCGCCCATTTTACCGTCTGCCTTATAGTAAAGGTTGATGCGGTCGGTAACGTTGAAGCCGGCTTCCTTTCGCATGGTCTGTACCCTTGAGATGACCTCGCGGACGAGGCCTTCGGCGATAAGCTCCTCAGTAAGGTTTGCGTCCAATACGACCGTGTTGCCGTTTTCGCTGGCGGAAACGTACCCTGCCTTGCTCTCCGTAGAGATGAGAAGGTCGCTTTCCTCAAATACGACGGAGGTATCGCCTAAAACGACCGTATAGGAGCCGTTCTTTCTTACCTCGCTGACGACCTCCTGGGCGTTGCAGGTGTCAAGGAACTGTCTTATTGCACCAAGCTTTGCACCGTACTTGGGCCCTAAAGTCTTAAGCTGTGGCTTGAGCTTGTAGTTGATAAATTCAGATGAGTCGGTCAATACCTCAAACTCCTTGACGTTAAGCTCGTCACGGGCGATCTGATACATTTCGTCGGAAAGCTCCGTATTGCCGCCGACCGAGAAGTAAAGCTTCTGAAGGGGCTGACGGTTTTTGATGTTGGAGGAGCTTCTTGCGGCACGGCCCAATACTACCATGCTTTCAACAACCTGCATATCGTTTTCAAGCTTAAGGTCGATCAAACTTTCGTCGCATACGGGGAAGGAACAGAGGTGGACTGATTTGGGGGCGTCCTTATAGAACTGAGGTACTAAGTTGAGATAGATATTTTCCGCAATATAAGGCGTGAACGGTGCGGTAAGCTTTGCAAAGGTGGTCAGTACCGTATAAAGGGTGGTATAAGCGGCCTCCTTATCCTTGGTCATGCCCGTGCCCCAGTATCTTTCACGGCAACGGCGGATGTACCAGTTGGAAAGCTCGTCCACGAAGGACTGCATAAGCCTTGCGCTTTCAAAGATCTTATATTCCTTAAGGTTTTGATCAACCGTCTTAACCAGTGAGTTAAGCTTTGACAAAAGCCATTTATCCATTACGGTAAGGGCGCAATCTTCTAAGGTGTACTTGGAAGGATCGTACCTGTCGATATCTGCGTATAAAACGAAGAAGGCGTAAGCGTTCCAAAGGGTGCCCATATACTTGGCCTGGCACTCTGAAACGGCCTTTTCGTAGAACCTGGAGGGAAGCCATGGTGCCGATGAGGTGTAGAAATACCACCTTACTGCGTCTGCGCCCTGCTTGTCAAGAATGGTCCAGGGATCGACTACGTTGCCAAGATGCTTGCTCATCTTGAGGCCCTTTTCGTCGTTGACGTGACCTAAAACGATACAGTTTTTAAAGGGCGCCTTGTCAAATAATATGGTGGAGATGGCTAAAAGCACGTAGAACCAGCCGCGGGTCTGGTCGATGGCCTCGCTGATAAAGTCTGCGGGGAAGTGCTTTTCAAAAAGCTCCTTATTTTCAAATGGGTAATGGAACTGGGCAAAGGGCATGGAGCCGGAATCGTACCAGCAGTCGATAACCTCCTTTACCCTGTGCATTTCGTGACCGCACTTGTCACACTTCATGGTGAGCTTGTCAACGAAGGGACGGTGAAGCTCCACGTCGCCCTCTACGCCACATTTTTCCTTAAGCTCCGCCTTGGAGCCGATTACCTCAAAGTGGCCGCAATCGGGGCATTGCCATACGGGGAGGGGTGTACCCCAATACCTTTCACGGGATAAGCCCCAGTCGACTACGTTTTCAAGGAAGTTCCCCATACGGCCCGATTTGATGGTTTCGGGCATCCAGTTGACGGAGTTGTTGGATCTTATAAGCTTATCCTTAACGGCCGTGGTCTTTACGAACCAGCTTGAACGGGCGTAATATAAAAGGGGCGTGTTGCAGCGCCAGCAGAAGGGATAGGAGTGCTCAAACATTTCCTCCTTGAACAAAAGTCCCCTTTGGCTTAAGTCCTTTATGATGACCTTGTCGGCGTCCTTACAGAACATACCTGCGCAAACGGTGACCTCTTCCTTCATTTTGCCGCGATCGTCAACCATCTGAACGAAGGGAAGGTCATAGTTGGTACCTACCCTGCCGTCGTCAACGCCAAATGCGGGGGCAATGTGAACGATACCCGTACCGTCGGTTAAGGTTACGTAATCGTCGTTGGTGATAAAGAAGGCCTTTTCCCTGAAGGTGCCTACGGCGCAGTCAAAAAGAGGCTCGTACTCTACACGCTCGTAATCGGAGCCCTTCTTTGTGGAAAGAACGGTGTAATTTTCAAATAATTTGGAAACGAGGGCCTGGGCAAGGATATACTTGCAGCCGTCCTCGGCGGAAATTTCAACGTAGTCCTCGTTGGCGTTCATACAAAGGGCAACGTTGGAAGGAAGGGTCCAGGGTGTGGTCGTCCAGGCGAGGAAGTAAGTGTTTTCCTCATTTTTGACCTTGAACTTAACGTAGACGGATTTTTCCTTAACGTCCTTATAGCCTTGGGCTACCTCGTGGGAGGCAAGTGCCGTGCCGCAGCGTGGGCAGTATGGCACGATCTTGTGACCCTTGTATAAAAGGCCCTTTTTGTGGATTTCCTTCAAGGACCACCAAACGGATTCAATATAGTCGTCGTGATAGGTAACGTAAGGGGTTTCCATATCCACCCAGTAGCCTAAACGCTCACTCATGACCTTCCACTCGTTGGAATACTTCCAGACGGATTTCTTGCACTCTGCAATAAAGGGCTCTATACCGAACTTTTCAATGTCCTGCTTGCCGTCGAGGCCAAGCTTCTTTTCAATTTCAAGCTCTACGGGAAGACCGTGGGTATCCCAGCCGGCCTTTCTTAAAACATGCTTGCCCTTCATGGTTTGATAGCGAGGGATAATATCCTTCATTACACGGGTCAATACGTGACCGATATGGGGCTTGCCGTTGGCTGTTGGCGGGCCGTCGTAAAAGCAGAATTCCTGTCCGCCTTCGGTATTTTTGATGGATTCTTCAAAAACGTTGTTTTCTTCCCAAAATTTTGCAACCTCTTTTTCCCTTTGCAAAAAGTCAAGATTGGTGTCAACTTTTTTATACATAAATCTTCTCCTTTAAGGAAATAATTATTAACTGTTTCAGCGGGCGGCGGCCGTGAAAAATAAAAAAACCGCCTCCATAACAGAGACGGGGTTAACCGCGGTACCACTCCGATTCGCAAAAGCGCACTCAAATAAGGGTTGGTCGGCCCTTGACCGGTCACCTATTGCGCCCGCAAAAAATACCACGCTTTCGGCAACTTGCTACGGAAGGATACCCCGTGCACGCTGCCTTACAGTCTTTCACCGTCACTGCTCGCTAATAAGCGCTTTTGCACGAAACTTGTTTCCGATAATCGCAAAATTATTTATATTATCTTAAAAGATAACATAATTTTAACAAATAAACAGTCCAAAGTAAAGCAAATTGGGGGCAAAACAGTTGATTTTTTTCCCTCTTTAGTATAAAATAATTACTGCCGTGCTAGGTGGGGAGCTAGCGGTGCCCTCTACCTGCAATCCGCTACAGCAGGGCTGAAGGTCCTTCTCGGTTTTCCGTATGGTTGGCCGGGCCAGACAAGGGGTGTTGATATTAAGGTCTTGTGCAACGGTTGTTTGCGAACCGTGTCAGGATAGGGATATAGCAGCACTAAACAATTCGTACCGTGTGCCATAAGGGTGCTTTAAAGGAGCTACCTATCGGGTTTTCGCTTCGGTGCGGACTATCAAAAAGGAATGCACGGCTTAAAGAAAATTAACGGTTGCTTTATTTAAGCAGCCGTTTTTTGATGCTTTTTTACTCCTTTTATTAACAAAAATCGGCCGATAATCGGCTTATACGCCCACTTTTTTAAATCATATGCCCGCCGCCCGAATAAAGGCAAGCGCCAAAATAAATAAAGGTGTTGACATTGGGACAATATTGTGATATAATTTGGTTTACCTTAATATACTTAAGAGGTGATTTTTTTATGGAAATGAAAAAACTTGATAAAAATGCTTTGATCTATTGGTATCTTTCACATACCTTTCTTACCCTGCTTATGTGGATACCCTTTATATTGGTTGGGATTTTAGCGCCCGCTGATACAGCCAAAATCGTACTGCTTATCGTGCTCGGTCTTGTTGACGCCGCCCTGTCCGCACTTTTACTTGTGTGGCCCCGCTTAAAATACGACCGCTATACCTACGGGTACGACGATCTTAATATTTACGTAAGCTTTGGGGTGATCTTCCGTCACAGGATAAAGATCCCCGTATGCCAGATACAGGACCTTCACATCACCCAGCCACCCGTGGCAAGATTATTAAAGCTGTCGTCGGTTACCTTTTCCACAGCAGGCTCCAACTTCACCCTGCCCTGTGTGAACTTCAGCGAGGCTGAGGTCATGGTTGATACGATCGACAAGCTGCTTATTAAAAGAATAGAGGAAAAGACCAATGAAAAAGTTTAGTAAGGGATACGTTTTTTATCATATCCTGATAGACCTTTTAATAAGCGCCGTGATTACCTTTTATACCATCGGCGCCTTCGCGTCGGAGGATGCCCCACCCAATATATCACCCGCTGTTTTTGTGGTAGAGTTTATCGGGATTTACCTGGTGCTTTTGGTTTACAGGATACTTTACGTCAACCTGTCGGGATACGAGCTTCGCGACAAGGACATTGTGGTCAAAAGAGGCGTTCTTTTTAAAAAGACGACCATCGTGGAATATAAAAGAATGCACGCCATCAATAAAAAGCAAGACATTATCCACAAGCTTTTTAAAGTTGCGGTGCTTACGGTGGACAGCGGCTCCGCTAACACTGCTCACCTGCCCGAGATAACCATCTTTGAAAACCCCCACGTGATAGATAAGCTTATCGATCAATTAAAGGCCAAGCAGGACGGCGATCGGTCCATTTACAGTGCGTCTGCGCCGTCGGTAGGCGACTATGGCAAGGGTAACAATCTTTATGAGTTCAGCTCCTCAATGAAGTTTTTATATTCATTGATCACAACCTTTAACGCCCTTTTGGTTATCGCAGTGGTCTTCATGCTGTTTTTGGCAACGGCAACCACCATATTGCCTTATATGCACGTCTTCCCCCAAGGCAGCGTTGAGGATATCCTTGCGGAAATGATAATCCCCATTGTCATAATTGTTTTTGCATGCCTGCTTTTGACACTTATAAGCTCCTTTATATCGTCCCTGTTTATGTATCATAACTTCCAGGTCTTCCGTCATCACGGCGGCATTGAGGTTAACTACGGACTTTTCACCAGACACACCAATCACTTCAAGCTCAAAAAAATCAAGGGCATAAAGATAACCCAATCCATTATGCACAGAATTTTCGGCTACTGCTCGGTTAAGCTTGAGGTCGTGGGATATAGCGTTCAGCAGGGCGACAGCAATAAGACTGAGATCGGCGTGCTTATGCCCCTTTGCAAAAAATCCGAGCTTGATTACCTGCTGGGATTTATCCTGCCCGAACTAAAGCCCGAGCCCCGCACCATAAAGCCCAAAAAATATCTGCCCTTTTTGCTTTGGCCCCTGTTTTTTGCAACCGTTCCCCTTGCCTTTTTTGTTGGGGCAACGGCCCTTGGTCTTTTGATCGTAAAGACCCCGTCAGTCGTCATCGTCAACCTTTTGATTTGCGGCGGGGCGGTTATAGGGGTTATTGACGTTATAGTCTTTATAAACAGTCTTTTGGAATATTCAAATAACGGCATCACCGTTAGCCCAAGGACGATCACCATGTATAAGGGTGGCTTTACCAAAAAGATAACCACCGTAGGCAGGCTTAACCTTATCGCCCTTGAGGATATAACTACCCCCTTAAGAAAAAAGCGCGGCGTGTATTCGTACAAGCTGCACTACTACACCAACGCAACCAGCAACACCTCAACCGTCAAGCACCTTACTGCGGACATAAAGGAAGTCTTAGACGGCGCCTTAAACGGCTGACAAATAAAACAAAAAACCGCCTTAAAGTCGGATTAACCGACCTATAGGCGGATTTTTTATTGCTTTTTTAAGTTTTTAAGGTAGGTCGATCAGTCCAAAAGACCCTGCCTTTTCGCATGGAAAAGATACTGCTGAACGTATCCTGAATTTTCCTTGAAAAGGTCCAGAAAGTAAAGGCTTATCTTTCTTCTGTCCTTAAGCTTGCCACCGAAATCCTCTGAATATATCTTTTCTATCCACGTATCCACGGGGAAGCTGTCGCCCCGTTTGAAGCCAAAAAGGGTAACGCAGTTTGCCACCTTATCGCCCACGCCTTTTATTTTCATAAGCTCCCTTTTAAGATCCTCCGTGGGAAGCAGCGAAAGGGCCTCCAGATCGATCTGTCCAAGGCAGATCCCTTGGGCGGCCTCCTTAAGGTATTGGGCACGATAGCCAAGCCCGCAATCAAAAAGGTCTGAAAGGGAGGCATCCGCAATGTTCCGGGCCGTTGGGAAGGCGTAAAGGGTTTGTCCGCGGAAGGTAAATTCCTTGCCGAGGCGGGCGGAAAGCTTTTCAACCGTGGACTTTATGCGGGGGATGTTATTGTTTTGGGATATCATAAAGGAGAAAAATGCCTCCTCCTTATCCTGGTTCAAGATCCTTATGCCGTGATAGGCGTTGGCGGCCAGGGTGACCTTGGGGTTTTTACAGCTTAAAACGGCTTTTAAAATGGCCTTATAGTCCCTGTCAAGATCAAAATACGCCTTGAAATAATCATCCCAGGATGAGTCGATAATCGCCCTATTGCCCAGGTTTTGGACAAAAGCCGCCCTGTCCCTGCTGACGACAGTAAAGCCGCCGTCACAGGGGTAAAACCTGAACACCTGACCACATGTCAGGGTGTCCTTAAAGGAAAGGAATTCTCCGCTGAAATCAATCATATCAATCTACCGAAAAAAGTAAGAAAAAGCGCCGATAGGTCCTATCGGCGCATAATAAGCTTAGTTTTCTTTAATTTCAATGCTTACCTGTTTTCTGTCTTTGCCCAATCTTTCGAATCTTACAACGCCGTCAGCTAAAGCAAATAAGGTGTCATCCTTACCGATGCCTACGTTTTTGCCGGGATGGAACTTGGTTCCTCTCTGACGAACTAAAATGTTGCCTGCGAGAACGAATTGACCGTCAGCACGTTTAATACCTAAACGTTGAGCAGCACTGTCACGACCGTTCTTTGATGAGCCAACACCCTTTTTATGAGCAAATAATCTGAATAAAAACATATTATTTATCCTCCATAATTTAATTAGTTAGCTGAAATAGACTCAATCTTTACAGCCGTGAATGGTTGTCTGTGACCTTGTTTCTTTCTGATTTGCTTTTTAGCTTTGTATTTGAACACGATAATCTTTTTATACTTATCCTGTGCAAGAACTTCGCCCTGTGCCTTGAAAGAAGCAGCGTCATTACCTACCTTAATACCGTTTTCATCGGAAACCAATAAAACGTTGAATTCAACCTTCTGACCAACTTCTGCGTTGAGCTTTTCAAACTTAACGACGTCGCCTTCGGTTACGCGATACTGTTTGCTTCCGTTTTCGATAATAGCGTACATAGTTTTACCTCCCTGTCCAATCTCGCCGAAATTTAACTTAGGCGCTACCTAAAAATGGCAGACTTAAATAGCCCGTTTCGCGCGGTTCTTAAATAAGATACCATAAACAAGCCCCGTTGTCAAACGATTTTTGTATAAAATCCGAGGAAAATAACCATTATATTAATATTAAAGGAGATTTTTATGACAGAAAACAACCTGACAAGTCAAGTTATCGACAACGTTTACAAAAACGCCCACATTGCCCTTCAATCAATTTCAAACGTGTTGCCCGAGGCCGAGGACGGGGCACTTAAAAGGGAGCTTCACGCCCAGTACGAGGGGTATGAAAAATTCATTGGGGAGCTTTCAAAATTTATGCACGACAACGGCTTTGAGCCAAAGGACGTCAACCCCCTTAAAAAGGCCATGCTTTTTACCTCGGTCAAGATGAACGCTTTGACGGATGACTCTGCCTCCCATCTGGCCGATATGATGGTAAAGGGCACGGTTATGGGCATAACCGAGCTAAGACAGCTTTTGTCAAGAAGCGGTGACAATCTTGACGGCGCTGTAAAGGAGCAAGTGAAAAAGCTTTTAGACCTTGAGGAATCTTACGAAAAAAGGCTGAAAGCTTATCTATAAGTCGATTATCGACGGTTTTTTGCATTAAAAAAGACAGGGGCGATCCCTGTCTTTTTTTGTATAAACCCCGATTAAGGTAAACGGCGCTTTGCAATATATTTGTCGTAGCTTGGCAAATATGCCTTTGTGTTTTCAAGCATTTTATCAAAAAGCTTGCGACTGTCTTGTAAGGTTAAATCGTTTAAGTTGTCGTTACAAAAAGCGACAAAGGCCAGCTCGTAATCCCCCGTAAGGGCAGATTTTACCACAAGCTCTTGCAGGGCAAGGGCTTTTTCCATATGGGGACGGACGGGGGTAGGAACGCCGCCTGCGTGGACGGGCTGAATATACCCCTTGCCGATTTTTGCGTTACTTTCCACAATACCGCCAAGGCTCAGGCCGTCGATCTGGCCGTTGTTGGGCAGGTTAAGGTTGGTGACCATCTCATCCCCCAAAACGAGGGCTTTTATTATCCTGACACCCTCCTCACCCGTGATGTCAACGGTGAAGGGCTCCTCTTGAGAATAAATTTTTTGGGTCTTTAAAAGCCTTTCTTTTAAATCGGCCTTGCGATAGGATACGGGGGTAAGGTTAAAGCCCCAGCTGTTTGCTTGCGCTTCGTTTTTTAAATACCAGTTTTTAGGGCAGAACTCGGCCAAATGCCTGTCCCCTGCCGCGGCGATAGCACCCGTCTTTTTGAAAAGGTCAAACTTAACCTTGTTAAGACAGCCGAAATAGCTTTCCGGAAAGGGCTCGCCACCCGTCCGCAAATAGCCGCTGTTGTAGTTTTTGTCCACAAATCTTTGATACGCAGGGAAAATATCGCGACCGTCACAGGTTGCCTTGGTTATAAATGTAAAGTGATTTACCCCAACCACGTTGGTGTAAATTTCCTCCTTTTTTCTGCCGATGACCTCACCTAAAAGGTCTTGGGTGGAAAAAACCTCGTGACAACAGCCAAAGGCCTTTATGGCGGGGAATACCGTATAAAGGGTCTTTAAAGCTATTGCCATGGGGTTGGTGTAATTTATCACCCAGGCGCCCGGGCACGTCCTTTTGATGGCCTCGGCAAAGACCGCGTACATGGGGACGGTCCTAAGCCCCCTAACGATACCGCCGGGGCCGGTGGTGTCCCCCACCGACTGGTAAATGCCGAATTTTTCGGGGGTGTGGACGTCGCTTTCCATCTCGTCCAGGGTGCCGGGTAAAATTGATATAACGACCACGTCAGCCCCTGTAAGGGCCTCTTCAAGGTCGCTGAAGCAAAGGTATCTCCACTTGCCCGGGACGTCGTCACGGGCGGAAAGTGCGTTACCAATGGCCGCATTTACCCTTGCGGCTTCATAGTCGATATCGTAAAGCCTTACCTCGCCCGCAAGGGCCTTTTCCTTGGCAAGGTCACTCATAAGCACCCGCGCCCACGACCGTGAGCCGCCGCCTATATACGTTATCTTAAGATTTTCAGGTTCAAGCATTTTTACACCTACCCTATCCATAGTAACTTATCAATAATTAAAAGGAGGGGGCTGTCACCATTGGCAACAGCCCCAAATTATTATGAATAACTAAAAAATCACAAATAGTTTTTTAATTATCATACAGTGGGAACAACGACGGTTTCACTTCCGCTACCGCCGGGCATGCCTGCACCGAAATCCATCTGACCGATCATCATAACGACGTATTCAACTACGTCACCGACGGTAAGGTCGCCACAAACGATCTTTAAGTTTGCGGTGAAAACTTCCATATCGCCTGCCACGTAAGCCATAACGACTGTAGCAAGGTCGCCTAAGGTGAAGTGTGCGATGGGCATATCTGCGTTGAGGTATACGATAACGCCTGCAACGTCCATTGCAAGACCCGCCACGTCGTAACCGATAAGGTTGCCGTCTTCGTCGTAGATCTTGTGGGATTCAAATCTTGAAATAATGGTATTAACGTCCAAGCCGCCTGCGTTCTGGTAAAGCCAAGCGTTAAGGTCGGTCATAAGCTTTTCACGGTTTAAAACCATCTGGCCGGTGACTTCATCAAGGATGAGGTAGCTTTCTACCATAGCCTTGAGCTGCTCAACGGTAATCTCATAACCCTTTGCCTTAAGCATTGCGTTAATATCCGTAACGAGGTTTTCATAGTTAACGACGACCTGACCGTCCTCGGTGGTTGCTGTGTAACGTTCAACGAGGGCCTTGATCTCCTGTACGGTCAATGGGCAACCGTAGTAAGCGAGCATTGCGTTTACCTCAGCGGTGATCTTTTCATAGTCCCAACCCATTGCAGCGCCCGTTTCGGGATCGATGATCATATATTCACCGACCATGGCGAGGATCTGCTCAACGGTCATACCCGTCTGTGCGAGTACGAGCTGGTCGATCTGGGTCTTATAGGTTGCGTAAACTTCGTTTAAAAGACCTTCATAATTGTAGCCGACAACAGCGCCCGTTTCGGGATCGGCGATCATGTACTTGCCGACGAGCGCCATAATTTGCTCGGAGGTCATACCCGTATATTGAACGGCAAGTTGGTCGATCTGGGTCTTATAGGTGGTGTAAAGCTCGTTTAAAAGACCTTCCATATCGTAGCCAAGCATCTCGCCCGTTTCACCGTCAACCATAACGTATTTCTGTGCAAGAGCCATAATTTGCTCAGACGTCATACCGGTGTACTGAACGGCAAGCTGGTCGATCTGGGTCTTATAGGTGGTGTAAAGCTCTGTTAAAAGGCCTTCTGCGTCGTAGCCGAGGACTTCACCCGTTTCAGCGTCGAACTTAACGTATTTCTGAACGAGAGCCATAATTTGTTCAGAGGTCATACCCGTATACTGGGTGGTGGTCTGGTCGATAACCGCTTTGTAGATGGTGTAAAGTTCTGCTACAAGACCTTCGTAGTCGTAGCCGAGGATTTCGCCCGTTTCAACGTCAGCAATAACGTGCTTTTGAACGAGGGCGATAACCTGCTCAAGGGTCATACCTGTATGTTCCTGAACGTAGCTGTAAAGAAGATTTGCAACCTTCATTAAGCCTTCTTCAGTGGTAGCTGCTGCCGCAAGATCGTTGATCGTAAGTGCGAAAATTGCTTCGTAGCCTGCAGGGATCTCTCCATACATAACGGCGATCTCACCTAAAGTTACGGTGCCGATCTTGGATAAAATAAGCTGTGCGGTGGTGCCTGATGCTTCTGCTAAAACCATATCCTGAAGTTTGGTTTCGTAAAGGGGTTGGAAGCATTCAACGTAAAGCATTTCGGGGGCAGTAAGCTCAAGATAGTCGCTTACCGTGGTGTCGCCTAAAAGCTTGGCGAGCTTTTGTACCTGAACTGCAGGATCCTGTGCGACCAATACGCCGCAGACGTCTGCAACGCTTACGTCAAGCATGGTTGCAATAAGCTCGTTTGCCTGTGCCATAGCAGTAGTGTCAATGCCTGCAAGGTCAGCAACGTCTGATACCTTTAATTTGCCGAAAACCTCAACGACGGTGAAGATCTTCTGAACCATATCGCCATCCAAAAGGGTGGAAAGCTGGCTCATGTTCATGTTTAAGGCCGCGTCCAAAATGGGTGAGGACTGCATAAGGCTGTAAACGATGGTGTTTTTGTCGAAGGTTACGTTGCCTGAGGATAAATCCGGCTCAACGTAGTCAAACATTATGTAAGCTAAGGTTTTGCTTCCGTATACCTTGAGGTTAACGTCCAAAGGTTGGCTGCCGTCAAGCTTGTAGTTTAAGATTTTGTTGAGAAGATCGTTGACGGGCTTTTTGGTTGCGTTGTCGTACCAGTTGCCGTCTGTGCAATAATAGTAACCGAATGCCGATAAGGAAATGCCCATAAGCTGTTCCTTTAACGCTTCTTCAGCAACAAGGAGAGCTTGGTTCATTACGTCACCTAAGGTGTACCCGTTTAAAATTTCGGGCGTGGTAGCAAAGTTACCTGTGGCAACGTCGTAAAGGGGCATTGAAAGGTAGCCGTTTACAATTTTGTCCATGGTGTAAGCCGTCCTGTCAACCACGGTTACTTGATCAACCGGTGGGTCAACGGGCTTTTCAGGCTCGTCGGGAGTGCTGCCCGGGGTGGAGTCGGTTGGCTTTTCAATTGAAGCGCCGCCGCCTGTGGAATCATCACCCTTCTTACCGCATGAAGCAAAGAATAGTGAGGTAGACGCGATTGCGACAACCAAAAGAAGGGCAACAAGCAGTTTGGATAATCTTGATTTCATATTGTTACCTCCTGATAAGTGGTTTTTTACAAAATATCTTTGTGAAAATATTATAACACTATGCAATAGTGTTGTCAACGATATTTAAAAGAAAATTTTTGCCAGTAAAATTTCGGGGAAAGAAAATTTTGACGATTTTTTTACGGGCGGCGGACGGCTTTTTTTGATTGCGCCGACCATTTGGATTGCCGGCGCTGACGCAAGGCTTTGGGTTTGTTGCGAAAGCCGAAAATCTCAGGGGCTGATTTTTTGCACGGATTTTTATCGTGCCAAGGGGAATATCCCCCCTTGTTTATATTGAAAAACAGCCGATAACCGTCTTATTGGCCGACTTTTACAAAAAAAGCCCACCTTTAAAAAAGTGAGCGCACCGCAATAAACGGTAGTTTTAAAAATGGTAACAAGTCAGCCTGTAAGCCGAGTTCTGTCTGGTGCGGTTATCTATCTACGCGCGCCGTTACCGACGCGCTCTAGCGACGTTTTGCGAAGCTGCCGCGGCAAGCGACCGCATGGTGGAAGCTTCCTATCTTGCTCCGGATGGGGTTTACACTGACGGGGTATGTTACCACACCCCCGGTGAGCCCTTACCTCACCTTTTCACCCTTACCCTTGCGGGCGGTTATTTTCTGTTGCACTTTCCCTAAAGTCACCTTCGGCGGACGTTATCCGTCATCCTGCTTTGTGGAGCTCGGACTTTCCTCGTTGGGATCACTCCCCCCGCAACCGCACAGCTGGCTTGTTACCAAATTATTATACCACTTTTAAAGTTTTTTGTAAATCTTTTTAAGGGGGCTTTACTTTTTTATATTGACCCCTTCAAGGGATAAAATTGAGGAAGAAAAGCTCCTCTCGCTGCCCATTTTTTGAAGATGATCGTCCATTGCTTTTACCAATAAGTCGGTCAATAGGTCGGTTAATCCACTTATTGTGTCGCTGAAAAGGTAGTACGCGAAGGAGCCGGGCACCGTGTTTATCTCGTTCAAGTAAAGCTTTTTATCCCAATAAAGATAATCCATCCTTACGACGGAGGAGAAATCAAGACTGTCATATACCGTCCTTGTAGTGGATAAAATCTCCTCCTCCAAGGCCTTGGGGATGGGGGCCGGGCATTGGCTTTTGGTATAACCCTGCTTGTGCCCAAGATACTTGTCGTCAAAGGTAAGGAATTTATTGGTTGTGACGGGCATTTCTATCCGACTGACGACGGTACCGCCTATTTTTTTATAGGCGGCGCAATTAAGCTCACTCGCGCCTTCAAGAAATTTTTCCACGATGGCCTTATGGTCAAATCTTAATGCGGTGCAAAGAGCTTTATCAAGCTCGTATACGTTTCGGCACACCCCGACGCCTATGCTGGAGCCTGACGACGCAGGCTTTACTATAAGAGGAAAGCTTATAACTGACAAAATCCTGTCCTGGGCGGCGTCGCGGTTCTGGAAATATTCCCTTCGGCCTACCGCAAGGTAATCCACCACCCTGACCCCCAAAGCCTTTAGGGGTAGCTTTGTTAAGGTCTTATCCATAGAAAGACTCGCCGAAAACAGCCCGCTTGTGACAAAAGGTATATTAAAAAAGTCAAAAAGTGCCCCTATAGTACCGTTTTCGCCCATTCCGCCGTGCATACAGTTGACGGCGGCAGCGATCGGGAACAAGGCTTTTTGACCTTTTTTTGTATAAAGAATATTGTCCCCGCCAAAGAAGCATACCTTTTTAAGGCCCTTGAAAACGGGGTTACGGTAAAAGCTTACCTTTTTTAAAGGCTCGCCGTAATACCAATCCCCCTTTTTGTCCACGTAGACGGGTATGGGATTAAATTTTTCACGGTCAAGGCTGTTTAAAACAAGACAGCCGGTAATGATGGAAACGTCGTGCTCGGGACTTTCTCCGCCGAAAATTACAACTATATTTTTCAAGCTTCACCAAATAAAACAGTCAGCTTTAGTGGCTTATCCAATGGATTTGTCGTAAAAGTGGTCAAAAAAAGCCAATACGTTATGAAATTTTTTTTACAGGAACTTATCAGGCAGATCATTTTCAAACAAAATAACGTCGCCTTCTTTAGATATTTCGTTAAGCTTTTTGATGCCGTCGGCAAGGTCCTTTGCAATAATTATCTTGTTAAGGTCAAAGCCTTCCTCCAAAAGTCCGTCGCGTATGCGGTAGCAGTTTTGGTTGCCCACCAGAATTGCGTAATCGACTATTGGGGCCATTCGCCTGCCGAAGCGGAAATTTTCAACGTGCTCCATATGGCCAAGCTCCACAAGGCCGGGGGTGATAATGATCTTTCTCCCCTCGAAGATGGAGAACACCTCAAGGGCGGCAACGGTGCCGTCAACGTTGGAGTTATAGCTGTCGTCAATTATCGTGACGTTTTTATCGTTTTTGATAACCTCAAGACGGTGGGAAATGGGCTTGATAAGGGAGATGCCCATGGATATCTCCTCAGGGCTTAAGCCAAGCTCGTAAGCGATCGCGGCGGCAAGGCATATGTTGGAAACGTTATGCCTGCCTATAAGCTGTGTGCTTGCCTTGACTGATCTGTCGCCGAAGTTAAGGGTAAAATCACTGCCCGTCGGGGTGATCTTAAGGTCGGTGGCGTAAACGTCGGGATTGATGGTAAGGTCGTTGCCCGCAAGGACGGTTTTTATACCCTTGCGCTCACGGGCGCGGAGGCTCATCTGGGCGGTGGTCAGGTTGTCGGCGGAAAATACCGCCACGCCTCCGTCACGCAGGCCCTCAATAAGCTCGTACTTGGTTTTGGCAATGGCATCCTTGGTGCCGAAGGTTTCAAGGTGCTGATTGTTGACCGAGGATATTATGGCGTAATCGGGCTTTACTATGTCGCAAAGCTCCTTAATATTACCCACGCGGCGTGCGCCCATTTCGGCAATGAATACGTCGTGGGTGCCGTCATAGCCGTTTACGCATTTACAGATGCCCATTGGGGTGTTGTAGGACGCGGGCGTTGCCAGTACCTTGTATTTTGTACCGAGGATAGTCTTTAATATCTTTTTTATTGAGGTTTTACCGTAGCTGCCCGTTATGGCGATCTTTATGAGGCCTTCGGCTTCTTCAAGGGTCTTTTTACAGCGGGTAATATATTTTTTGTTACGCCAGCGCTCAAAGGGGCTGTTGATAAAGCCCGCAAAGGACACGAGGACGGGTATCGTTATTGGCAGTATACAGACAAAAGCAAAGCGGACGATGACGAAAAGCTCGTTTTCGGCAAAGATGAATCCGAGAAGCTGCATCAACACGATAAGCAGAAGGGTCAGAAGAAAATACAGTATCAAGAAAGTTACCATAAGTCTTATCAGCCGTGAGGTAAACACCAGCCTTGCCTTGCTTTTGCGCTTTAAGTCGGCCATGATGTAAACGATGGAAAAGATAAGATAGAACACAAAGCCAAGACACACCACCCAATCCCTTGCAATAAAGGAAAAGGCCGCCGAAAATATCATATAGGCAAGAACCGAAAGCATGGTTACCATACAAAGTCTTGTAAGATACACGTTGTCACGGCGGTAGGTCCACTTGTTATACTCAAGACTCATATAGCCGCTGCTTTGGAATATCTGCAGGAACTTTCTGCCCATAAAGGCGGCAAAAAAAGTGTTGACCGCCGTAATGGCAAAAGCGAAAATTATGAAGGTTAAATCAAATACGTCACGAAGGGACGCTCCGCTTGAAAAGATGGTCATGATAAGAGAAATTCCTTTGCGATAAGATTGAATTTTTGTGGTTGATCAACGAATAGAAAATGGCCGCCGTCAAGAAAGACAAGGGCCCCGTTTTTTGCGCCCTTTAAAAGTCGCCGCGCCATATACGGTGGCGTTTCACGGTCCTTTGTTCCGTGGATAATAAGGGTGGGAACGGTAAGAAAAGAAAGCTTACCGTCAAGGTGCTCGTTTACGATTTTGTTAAAGCTTTCACGGGCGACGGGGGTTAAGGTATTATATTCCGTAGAGCAGGTTTTTTTTGCCACTTTTTTTGCCAGTTTTTGTCCGAAAATGGCTTTAATCGACTTATAGGCCCATATTTTTAAAAAATATTTTATTCCGCGGCGGGGCTTAAGCCCTGCTGCGCCTGTGAAAATTATCTTTTTTATCCTTTCGTCAGGCAGAGATTTTAAAAGCACCCTCGCCCCGAATGAATGGCACAAAACGTAACATTTGTCACAGCCAAGCTCGTCCAAAAAGCCATTGAAGGCTTTACTGTAATCTTCAAGGGAAAAGGCATAAGGAAGTGGCCCGTTAACCCCCGGGAAGTCCGGTGCATACACCTTGAAATATCGTGACAGATAAGATATCTGACGGATAAAATATTCTTTTCGGCTGCCGTAGCCGTGCAAAAGTATAAGGGGCGTGCCCTCGCCCTCAATCAACGTGGACATGCCGGAAATTATCTTTTTTATAAACTCTCCTATAAACCCCGAGAAAGCTCAAGGGACATAAGCAAGCAATCCTCGCCGTCGGGATAATAGCCCTTTCTTACCCCATCCGCCTTAAATCCAAAGCGGCGGTAAAGGCTAATTGCCGGGACGTTGGTGCTTCTTACCTCAAGTAAAAATCTTTCAGCACCCTTGTCGGTGGCAAGGCTTGTTGCCTCCTTTAAAAGCATTGCGCCAAAGCCCTTTCTTCTAAGGCTTGGATGGACGGCGATCTTCATGACCTCCCAATCGAATAAACCGGCAAAAACCGACATATAGGCCAATATTTGACCCTTTTCCTCAATCACAAGGTTAACGTAATCGCCTGTGGAAAAAAGTGATGAAAGCATCCTTGCATTCCAAGGGTCGGGAAAGCACGCCACCTCAATTTCAAGGATCTTTTCGTTGTCAGCGGGTACCCAAGGGCGCAAGGTTGGGGTCATTTTCGCCCCTCCTCTGCCTGGGACAGTCTTAAGTAGAAGGGTGAAAGGCTGTTAGTGTCATCACTTTGCCTGTCAACAAGCGCCTCAACAGCCCTTTCAAGACCCATTGAAACGTCTGTAATTTCGCAAGAAAGTCCCTCTATAGGTCGATAAGCGATAAGTTTATATGATTTGGCCAGCTCAAGGACCTCGCTTACGTGGGCGTATTTTGGCGGGACGGTGACAGCCTCGCCGTCAAAGCCCTCAACGTAAAAATGATCATGCTTGGCGTCGATGACGGAAAGGCGCTTGCCCTCACCTACAGTATATGCGATGGCTTCCAAAGTGGTAACACCTATAACCGGCTTTTTCAGCGAATCAGCCAGGGCCTTTACCGTGGAAACGCCTATCCTGATACCCGTAAAGGAGCCCGGTCCCGTTACTGCGCAGAAAAAGTCTGCGTCGGAAAGCTTAAGGTCGGCTTCAGCCAAGGCCCTTTCAACGGCGGGCATAAGGTTTACGGAGTGCTTTACGCCACAGGTCGGCGCAAAATGAACGGATTTTTTTGAGTTGTTTTTGGCAATGACGGTTAAATATTCGCCACTGGTATCAATCGCTAAATACTTCATAATTATTCTTCAAAGGTGATCTGACGCTTGTCGTCAATAATTTTAATAGTTACTTTTTTAACCTTTTCAGGCAGGACGCTTTGGATGTTTGAAGCCCATTCAATAAGGCACACGCCGCCTGCGTCAAAATAATCGGTAAGACCCAAGGCGGCTGCCTGCTCGCCACAGGAAAGGCGGTAACAATCGTAATGATACAACACGCCGTTGTAATCGTTCATATAGGCGTAGGTCGGGCTTAAAACAGTGTCCGTAACGCCAAGGCCCAATGCAACGCCCTTGGCAAAAACCGTTTTACCTGCGCCCATTGGTCCGTCTAAAACGACTACGTCGTTAGCTTTAAGTGACCCTGCGTACTCGCGTGCGATCTTTAAGGTTTCTTCCGGGGATGAGGAAATATACGTCATAAAAGCCCCCTTAGTCAAGCTTGTTCATAAGCCCCGTAAGGCGCTTGTAGACAAAGAAGGTAACCGTCCCCGCCAAAAGGCACCTTAAAAGGTTAAAGGGGATGACGGCAAGAAATGTGTAATATGTATAGAAATTTTCCTCCGTAACCTTAAACATGGGCGGGCACATGGCGACGATCTGACCAAGCTGAAGCCCCATGCGGTTAAGATAGAGGGGGATCATAATAAACAGGTTGCAAAATACCGCCGTCACGATCGATGCAAGAGAGCCTATCAATAGTCCAATAAGGGCGCCCTTTTTGGTCTTGTGATACTTGTAAATAATTGAGGACGGTATAACGAGCGCCAGGCCGTTTACAAGGTCGGAAAGCTCCCCTACGCCAACGGTTGATGTAAAGGGCAGCTTAATAAGAATTTTAACGAGAACGATAATTGACCCCGAAACGGGCCCCATGGAAAACCCGCCGATAAGGGCAGGAAAATCCGACAGGTTGATCTCAAGAAAGGCCGGGAATAAAAACGGCATTGGTATATTGATAAGATACAGCACAAAAGCAAGGGCCGCAAGTATGCCCATTTTTGCCAATCTTTTGGGACTGAAAAAATCCTTCATAAAAAGCCTCTTAGTTATTAATTAACTTTATTTTATTATATTTAATAGCCATTGTCAAGCAAAATATCCCTGCGGTACCCTTTCGCACCTTACTTTTCACTTTACGCCGTAACGGCGCAAAAAGCACCAGACTGTGATACTTTTTTGATAAAAAAAGCCGCCTAAATGGACAATAATCGACTTATAGGCGGACTTTTTGATTATTTAAAGCAGGTTGATCCTACTTTTTATTTTTGTATTTGTTGATAAATACGACGCCAACGGCTGCGGCAACGATGATGACTATCACCATAATAAGCATCCAGCCGGGGAAGCCGTCTTTTTCCATAATATGGGTCAGGGTAAAGCTTTGGGTGTAATAGGTCCTTTCGCCGTCAGTGTAGGTTGCCACGACCTTATAGTTTTTGTCGTCAATGCCCTCCACGAAGGAAATCGTGCCCTCTACCGTAGAGGTTTTGCCGTCGTACGTGGTGCGGGTAAGGCTTACCTTATCCCCTGCCTTGGGGACCTCAGGCACGGCAGTTTCGATACCGTTTGCTGAAAAATACTTATCGGTGGTGGTTGGCTGATTGGTGGTAAGGCCTATAAAGCCAAGGTCCTGCCAGGCTTCGACGTCGCTGCGAGCAGAGTGAGTCCACGTCCAGCAGATTACGCCGCGGGCAATGAACTTCTCCTCATTGGTGGCCTGATTGACCTTGCCTGAGGACGTATCAAGGGTGGCGTTGTTTTCATTGATGAGCTTTAATACGGCGCTTATGCTTGACTTCATATCCATACTGTTGGTAAGATATGCCGCAGGGATTTCGGGAAGCCTTTTCATAAGGGCCTTAAGCTGATCGGCGTAGAAGGTAATTATGACCATGCGGTCTAAGATAGCGGAAAGCTCATCATCGGATTCAAGGGTGGTGGTCAAAACGTCAACGACCTGGGTGCCGGTGCATTTAAGCTCCAGAATAAGAATAGTGTCGTCGTCCTCCTTTTCCAGCATGCCCATGACGATATCCTTGAAGACGGGGATGTCTTCCATTTCAAGGCCGTTCTTTTTAAGCTTGTGGGACTGAATCTGTGCAAGGGTCATATTTTTGATGGTGCCGGTACCCGTGGTGGTTGCGTCAATGGTATTGTCGTGCATGACGACCAGCTGTTTATCAGAGGTCAGATGAACGTCAATTTCAACGTGAGTAGCGCCACCTTCGATGGCCGAAAGAACTCCCGATAAAGAATTCTCGTGACAGTTTTCAGCATCTCCCCTGTGGCCGATGATAAAGGGCGTACGGGTGAACACCTTGCCATCGCCTGCCGCGGCAGTTATCTTGTCAAAAAAGTCGTAAACCTTATTATAATCCTCCGTCACGACGCCGTAAGCACCGCTGAAGACCACGTCGGAAAGGTCAATTTCGCTTTGACCGGTCCATTTGGCCCATACGGTTTTGAACATGCCCTGAAGGTATCTTACGTTTGAGGTGGTTGCCAATATCCTTGGGATGACTACCGTGGTGGCCTTTGCCACGTTGGCGGCCTTGATGATGGCAAAAAGATCTATCTCGCCAAGGGGGCTTTCGTACACGCCACGGATGTAAGGAAGGGCGTCACGGACCGATTTTAAAATTGCGCCGTCGTTGGACATTACAGCAATGTCGTTAAAGGCAAGAAGCCCGCTGATGTATTCCGTAAAGGCGGTGGCGGCCTCGGCCGTGTAAACCTTTACCACGGGGATCATATCCTTTTTGAGGGTCTTGCGGTAAACGTTGTCAAAGGTGTCGATAACCTGTCCGTCGGGGGTAACGATATTGCCGTCGCCATCCATTTCCATCATGACGTTGGTGGGCTTTTTGGTGGCCGTTTTAAGCCCCTCAAGCCCCTCTTTCGAGGTCAGGTCGTAAACTACCGTCGGGGCGGCAACGATATTGGACGGATGGGTGTAGGTGGTGGCGTAATAGCTGTCCTTGAAATCATCCTCGGCAAAAGCCGTAACGGGGGCTTTGCCAAAGGTCGCGCCAAAGACTGACGCAAGGATCAAGGTCAAGCTGAGCAAAACAAAGAAGCCTTTTTTCATATTTTCTCCCTTATGCGGACCATAGGTCCGCAGATTTTTTTCAAGCATATTATACCCCCAAAGAGACAAATTGTCAATATATATTTTAAAATTGTTTTTCCTTTTGTTTTTTTGCCCTTTAATACCCAATCAAATCTTATTGCGTCAAAAAGAAAAATCTTTGGCCCTTTCGCCGCTTTTAAAAGCCTTTTTTTTACAAAAGTAGGCCAATAGGTCGATTAACGCCTGTTTTTTACAAAAAAACAATAAAAAAGCAGGCGATTTATCCCAAAAAACGTGCGGGATATAGTTGATACTCTTAGCGGAGAATTTGAAAGCTCTACTAAGTGCGAGAATCGCACATGCCCGTTCAAATGCAAACGTGCTAAGTCAAAACCCTTATTACAAACAGAAAAGAGCAAGAGTAAAAGGAGAAACCTCCTTCTATTCTTGCTCTTGCTTTTTCTTCTGTCGATATATTCACTTTCGTGAAATATGTTCACGAAAGATGAATTCGATATGCTTTCACTGCGCTCAAGCTCGATATATTGTCGCTCCGCGCCAATTCGATATGAGATAAATCCCTCGTTTGCGAAGCAAGCAAATCGAGTGCTTCAGCACATATCGAGTTTGTATATCTCGCCTTTGGCGAGGTATGCAAACCATATCGAAAATCCCGCAAGGGATTTATCTCGACGCGTGTTCTCCGTTAAGGATAACACGCATAAAACCGTCTGCTTGTTTTTTTTAAGCGTTATTATAGTCAACGCCAAGGGTTGTGAACAGTCTTTTTTCGGGGAAGAAATCTATTTCCCATTTGCCATTGGACCTTTCCACGGGGTATGCGCATACCAGACCGTCCGCAACGGTGTAAAGGTATCCGTCGTAGTACCTTGCACGCGTGGCGGAGAAGGTGAACTTAAGCCCCTCCGACATGACGAAGTTAACGCCTTCTCTTAAAAAGAAGTTATCGACCGAGCCGTAAAACCTGGTGGTGCTTTGCGGGTCGCCGTAGAAGTTGGAAAGGCTTGTCACAAGAGACAGCTGATCGTTTTCGATGGCAAAAAGATAATAAAAATGGAAGTAGCAATATCCCTTATCCGAAGGCCGTCTTATAACTGCGTCAAAGCCGAAAAGGTTTTCAAAGACGAATATGGTCCTGGGGTCGGTCAAGGCCTTGCAGTATAAAACGTCGGTTATTTCGCGATTGACGTTTAAAAGGGTGATATCGTCCCCGGTTGTTGAATAAAGAGAAATTTTAACCTTAGACGTATCTGCACCCGTGCCGCTTCCGTCATAGCCGACGGTTATCAGCCTGTCGCCAACGGGCAGCATATAAGTGGAAAAGCCCGTTATCTTGACGTAACCGATCGCCGTCATTGCGTAAGGATTTGTTATATCAATTTTAAACAGGGGGTCAACGTCTCTGAAGGTAGTGACGTAAGCAAATCTCTTTCCGTCCTTTTCCTCGTAGGCAACCGACTTGACGTCCTCGTTGGGAGCGATTTTTTCAAGCTTGTTTAAAAGTGAAAACCTTTTGCCGTCAAGGGCAATGACCGTACTGCCGCTGCCGTCGTTTTTGGTGGCCGTGATATAAATCGTGTCGCCAAAATCCTTTACGGCGTATCTATCGTATACTGTGTAATCCTTAAGGCACACCCCGTCCACCTTTTTAAGAGTCACAGGGTCAAGCTTTACGGCATAGGTGTTATGCTCAAAGGTCTGGTAGCTGTAGCAGCCTTTACTTTCAGACTCCACACGGGTTTCTTCTGTAAGGATGGGTATAATGGAGCTGCCCGACATGTAAACGTCCTTTAAGCTTGCCCCAAAAAGTCCGCCTATAACGCAGTTATCGCTTAAATTGTCAATATTCAGACGAATAAATACAACGGGTGGATAGGTTGGTGTGCTTTGGGCGCTCAGCCCCTCAAAATCAGGTGATCTTTTGGTGGAGCCGTTCTCGGTGTATTCAACAAAAACCCTTTCGCTGTCCGATCTTACGCCGTTTAGTGTGGACGCAATATAAAGGTCGTTGCCGCTTAAGGCAAGCCGCCCGGAAAGCATCTGTCCTTTTACCCTCAGGCTGTAGCACACACCAAGGGCTTTATTTTGGCCGAAAACAAATTCGGGCTTTTCAAGGACCGTTACAAAGATCTCGGCAGACTCTCTGTCGGCGTACCTGAAAAAGTCGCCGCGGGGGGAAAGTGCCGTGCAGTATATTGCGACGATCTTACTGTCGGTGACGTAAAGCTCCTTGGGCATAAGGCCGTCCTCGTTAAAGGGGTAAAATCCAACGGTTTCCATGGCCGACTTATTTACCTTTACCACGGTAACGCCGTCTGACTGAAGCTTATAAATAAGGTCGCCGTACATTTTCACCACGTCGCCCTCATCAACGTCCTTTTCCTGGGTAACGGTGCCGCCTGTTGGGGTCGTATCCAAAAAGCCGCTTGTTCCGCCCGGCGCGCTGCCGCAGCTGGCGATAAAAAGTGCGATTATCCCGAGCACCATCAAGGCGCATATAAGGGAATATTTATTTTTCATTTTGTTGTCCTCCCACGGGCATCGTTATTACTATAATGGCCGCCATTACGGAAAGTAAGCAAAGATACTGGGCAGAGGTAAACGGCCCAAGGGCCTCAATTTTAAAGGTTTCCTTGAAAAAGTCTGCGGCAAACCTCCATACAAGATAGACCACGAACATAAACCCGAAGGAAAAGTCCTTTTTCATCATGTTATATACGGCTATCCCAAGGCAAAGCAAGCATTCAATGTGGGCGGCGTTTATGGTTCCGCCGCAGCAGCCCTCTATAAGGCAAGCGATCCTCGACAGGCCTATTGAAAGCATAATGGGTGTGACGTAAGGCTCAAAATCCGTTTCAATGCGCAAGGCCTTTTGAAAAATAAAGGCGATGGGCGGGAAGAAGCAAAAGGCGTAAAAAATGGAGAAAACCGGCTTATAGGTGAACTTTTCCGTGGAAAGCAGCAATGCAACGTAGTTGCATACGGCAACCGTTACAAGCATTGCTAAAATACCGGAGCATATAAAGATGATGATCTTTCTTACGGCTTTTTTGGTTTTTATTACGGACACGGCGTAGTAGATGACGCCGGTTAAAAGGGACAGGCCTATTATTATAAAGAAAAGCGGCTTTGCCGATATAATGTTAAAAAGCGTTCTCATATCAATCAATTACCTTTACAGTTTGTGTGTGGGTTAAAAAGAGGGATATTTCCGTCGGTGCACTCTCGCCACGGTATAAGACCTTCAGCTTTAAGCTGACCTCCGTTTTGGTGCCCATGGCGGTAAGGGTAAGCCTTAAATACTGTACGTCAACGATCTTTTCAAATTCCTCTTTTAAAATCGGAAGGGCGGATTTTACTTGCCCCTCGTAAACGTCCACCTCGTAGGTGACCGTGTTATCCTTGCCGTCCACGGCCGTGATCTGGCGTACCGTTTGGTCGTTAAGGTTAAACAGGGAGGAAAACTCACTTAAAGCAACCTCAAGGCAAAAATCCCTTGCCCCGTTGCCGCTTGGGATAATATCGTCGCCCTCTCCAGCCTCGGGGGCCTGGGGTGGGGTAAGCATATTGCGGATGTCATTTATTACCCCTGCGGAGGAAACCTTACCGTTTACCGCGCCGCTGACGGCGCCGCTGAATTTGGCGTCAAAGCGTCCTTCCCATACGGAGCATTGAAAGGTAAAATCCCTTGTCCCGTTGTCGCTTACGGAAAATTCTATGGCCGTGTCGGTGCCATTGGCGTATTCAATTTGTTCAAGACGGCTGAAAAATCCGTCGGGCCTCTGGCTGTCGGGGGCGCCACCCATGGGTCCGCCACAGCCTGCCAAAGTAAGGCAAAGGCCCAAAAGCAAAATTAAAAGCTTTTTCATAAACGTTCAAATATCCTAATAAAACCTGAGATAAAGAAAAAAATCTTTATCAATAATATTTTAATATATATCAGCGCCTAAAACAAGTTATTTTAAGCAAAAATACCGTAAAGTGCTTGCAAAAAGTTTTTCAGATGCCGCCGCTTACCTTAAAGGTCAGGGTGGCCGCGCCAATTGGCATGACGAAGGTAAACTCCCACATAAATTGGCCGTTTACGGTGACGTCGGTCTGTTTGCAAAAAAATTCACCGTCAACCCACATTTCAAGGTCGGCGTCGCAAATGGGGTAGGAGTGCAGCTTTATTACTGTTCCGGGGGCGTAATAGCTGTCGCGATCCTCGGCCTTGTCTATAATAAGGTTTCTATCGTCCTCAAGGGTAAGCTTAAAGGTGCCCGTAGGGGGGATTAAGGATTGGTCGCCCTTTTCTCCCTCCGATCCGGCGGTAATATCGCTTTCGGGCGGAGTGGTTGTGTCGCTGCTTTCGGCGGGCTGATTGCACCCGAAAAGGGTAAGGAGTGTAAAAAGGATTATAATGATGGCTATTGCTTTTTTCATAAGATACCTCTCGGGGTGCTTTCAGACCCGCTTTACGGTTACATTTTAATATATAAGGGGGCTAAAAACAAGTTATTTTGCCTAAAACCGACTAAACGCTTGGTTGAGTTTGAAAAAAAACCTTATTTTTTGTTAAAAAGTATGGTGAAATCTTAAAATGTGTGCTAAAATAGGCGTATGATAGACACGGGCGCAAAAATTAAAGAGCTTCGCATCAAAAAGGGCCTCACTCAAAAGGAGCTGGGGGATATTTTGCACGTAAGCTTTCAGGCAGTTTCCAAGTGGGAAAGGGGCATTGGCCTTCCCGATCCCGCCCTTATGCCCGAAATCGCCCGCGCCCTTGATACCGACGTTAACACCCTGTTTTACGGCGGGGAGGGGGACGAAAGCGCTGATGCTGCCAAAAAGTCCGCCTATAAGCCGATTAACGTTAAATTTTACATAACAATTACCGCTTGTCTGTTGGCTTTTATTGGTGCTTTTACGGCGATTTTTTTGGTAACGTCCCAAAAAAAGGCCTTAAAATCCGCTGTCACTACGGCCGCTGAAATTTTTTCCGATGAAAGCAATATACGGATAGAGTGGGCTTTTGAGGGAACAAAATATACCTTCGTGCAGAAATACTTTTTTGACGGCAGGGTAATACTTTACTTTTCCGAGGATGACGGCTCGTCTTTTAAGGAGTTATGCTACTACGGCGGCACCTTATACGGCGTTCTGGACGGGGCCGTTACAAAAAAAGTCAGCGGCGCAAGGGAAGGGAACTTCTTTTCGGCCTTGCCGCCCGCTTATGTTTTTGCCGTAAAAGAAGGGGACGTTGACGGTATAAGGCGGGACGGCAGCCATATTGTCTTTAAGCTGAAAAGCCTCGATAACCTGCCTATAGCCCCACATTTTGGCTTCTCAATCGATGCAAAATGCAGGATTTTGCTTAATAACGCACGGATTTGCGCCCTAACTTTAAAAGAGGGGGATAAGACCCTTGAGGTCAGCTATCTGTTTGGCTACGACTTTATTTTTACCATACCCGGGTTCGTTTCGCAATAGAGATTTCCGCAAAAAATTTTAAAAAACCTTGTTGACAAACCTGACTTTCAAGTTTATAATATGCTTAACACGTTTTTGGCCTTAAGGCCAAGGCGGGTGGGCATATCTTCAGGATAAAAGCCCCTTTGCCTTGGCAACGGGGCTTTTAAAATATCTGCGGCGGAATGCCGCCTTTCAAGGAGAAACTCAATGAGCATTTTTATCGCCAATATTATTCACCGACCGGAGCTTTCCCCCGAATACGCCGAAAAGGCCCTTCAGGGCGCCAAGGAGGTCAAGGACCAATCCCTGGACATTTTCCTTTTCCAGCAGGAGTGCGCTCACCGCTACGGCCTTAAAACAACCATACAGATAACGTACGCTTCACTCTTTTCCGACACCATAATCGACCTTGCAAAGGAGCATAACAAAAAATACGGCGACGAGATCGCCCTATCCCTTCTGGGGCTACCGTGCAAGCAGTTCAAGGAAAAGTACCATACCGAAGATTTTTGCATCTGGATGTTCGACAACGACACCAAGCGTGCGATAATTGACGATGCGTTCTCACTTTTTTACGACAAATTCGGCTTTTACCCCCAATCGACGGGCAGCTATTTTATGGACGCCTACTCAATAAACTACATCAAGGAAAAATATCCATCCGTCAAATGCGCGGTTGCCACCTGCTGGGAGGAAGGCCCCAAAGCCTACCACACCTGCAACAACAGCTGGTACACCTTTATGGACGGCGGCCCGTGGAATCCCTGGATACCCTCCAAGGTCAATTCCCATTGCCCCGCAAGGGACAAGGCCGACGACAGCGGCATCGTTGCCATACCTCATCTTTCAAGGGACCTTATGGCCTGCTTTGACGGCAACGGCTCCAACTTTGGCACCCATCCCCAAAACGTCCTCCGCGGCATGATCTATTATAAGGACGGGGACACCGTGGAGTATCCTTACTTATACAACCTTATCGATCAGTACCGTCACCTTGAAAAATACAACGACGGGTATTCCTACAACATGATGTTCGTCGGCCCCGGCTGGCTCAACAAAATGGGTCGGTGGGAGGCCCCTTACGAGCTTTTGGCCAAAAGCTATGACGACGGCATGAAATATTACGGCAAGCTTAAAAAAGAGGGCAAGCTGGTGGATATGACCATGGCGGAGTTTGCTGATTTTTACCGCGCCGCTCACCCTGACTATTCCACCCCCGAAAGGGCCTTGTGGAAGGATATTTTGTACGGAAGCGGCAAGGAATATTTCTGGTACGCAGATCCTGCCCTTCGCACCTGCCTTGACTTTAACCAGGGCGGCGCAATGATAGACCTGCGCCCGTATATCGCCCGCATCCCCCAGGAAACGGGTATCGGCACCAAGAACGTTTACGACGCCTCCTATCCATATCTTATACAGATAAATTACCGTGCGGGGTACTTTACCCACTACGCCGGGGCAGGCACCGTAAAGTCCTGCAAGATAGGCTATCACGGCAAGGAGGCCGACCTCTGTCTTTTAAGGACCATGGCCAAGGTATCCTACGGCGAGGGTAAGACGGTGGTTACCACAGACCCCGTAACGGTCACCCTTGACGGCTGTGACGTTACCGTCCAATCGGTTTTTACCTTCATAGAAGGTAGCGGCAGGATATACACGGAAAGAAATCTCATTGGGGAATACCCCGACGGCGTAACCGTCACGGAATATTTCACAGGCGGCTTTGGCACCACCGAATACCAGTCGGATATGACGGGCCTTACCTTGGGCGTTGACGGTCAGACCGTAAGCTACGGCTATCTTGGCAGGTCAATAAAGGCCGACGGCGCAAAGGAGGCCTTCGTTACCATCCCGGACGTTATGACAAAGGTTTCCATGGGCGGCGAAGGGGCTACCCTTTCCGTTGAGGAGGGCATTGCCTTCTCACCCGTATATCACGTCCGCGCGGCAAAAACCATCACGAAAGGAGGCTTTAAATCATGGCTCAGTCTACAAAAGGCAAACTAAATTACCGCTGTCCCTCCTGCTTTATGAGGGATATTGACATAGATATGTTCTTTGATGAGGACAAAAAGGAATATTACTGCCTCCGCTGCAGCTTCCACGGCAGCGAGGAAGACGTTCTGCGCCTTAACGAGCAGGCCAAGTACCGCTATAAGGCCATGAAGCTTCGCGTGGTAAGCTTCGGCGAGGATAACGAGCCCGTTACCTTCAAGCCCCACGTCCCCGGCGAGCAGTAAGGGGTGATGATATGATATTAGGTATAGATACCTCCACTTATCTTGAAGAGCTTTCTCTGGGCGCCCAATATTTTAAGGACGGCAAAAGGGTTGATCCCCTTGACGTTTTCGTCCAAAACGGCGTCAGCTACATGCGCATCCGCCTGTGGAACGACCCCAAAAGCCCCGACGGCAAGCCCTATCTTGCGGGCAACTGCGATTACGATAACTTTATAAGGCTTTCACGTCTTGCCATCGGCAAGGGCTATAAGATCCTTCTTGACCTTCACTATTCTGACTTCTGGGCTGACCCGGGGAAGCAGTTTATCCCCAAGGCGTGGCAGGGTTTTGACCTTGACGGCCTTGGAAAGGCCGTTTACGACTACACCGTGGGCGTTTTAAAGGACGCAAGGCGTGACGGCGTGGTCCCAAGCCTTATTCAGGTGGGCAACGAGATAACAAACGGCATGCTGTGGCCATTAGGCAGACTTTACGAGGCCGAGGGCGGCGGTCAAAGGACAAACTATCCCGCCTTTATAAGGCTCCTTAAAGCGGGTCTTAAGGGGGCGAGGGAGGCTTGTCCCGAAGCAAAGCTTATCGTTCACCTTGAAAAAAGCTATGACACGGCAATTTACATGGAATATTTCACCAAGCTTAAGGAGGCAGGCGCCGACTACGATATTATCGGCATGTCCTATTATCCCTACTGGCACGGCAACTTTTCCCAGCTGTTTGCCAACGTGGAGGCCTGTAAGGCCTTCGGCAAGGAAATTATGATAATGGAGCTTGGCTACGCCTTTACCCTTGAAAATTACATTCTGACGGAAAACGGCGCGACCGATCACAAGCTGGTGGTGGGCGAGGCCAACATAAGCGACTTCAACATCACAGTTGACTATCCCTTGACTGCAGCCGGTCAAAGGGACTTTGTCCGCGACTTTTTGAAGCTGGCAAGGGAAAGGGGTATTGCAGGTGTGTTTTACTGGGAGCCCCTCTGGATCCCAGGCGAGGGGGTCTGCTGGGCCTCGGCGGAGGGTCAGAAATATATCAGGGAGGAGGGTAAGCCCACAGCCAACGAATGGGCCAACCAATGCCTTTACGATTACGAGGGCAAAGCCCTGCCCGCCCTTGACGAGTTCAGGCTTTAAAAAACAAGACGGACCTTCCTATGCGGTGAAGTAGTCCCTTTTCTTTAAAAAATAATTTGACATGAAAAAATAAATTTTTTTCAAAAAACCATTGCCAAAAATCCTTTCGCGTGTTATACTATTAATGCACGCGACCCACATTGTGCATAAAATATCGTTTTTTTACTGTTGCAAATGGGTTAAAATTTAATAAATGTTGATAAAAGGGATATCCCTTTTGCGTTTGACTGACGCCAAACGCAAGGTATCCTTTATACGGGTAAAATTTTGGTATAAATGGGGTTTCCCCAAGTATATAGAACGATTTAAAATAACATATATAGGAGGAATTTATGAAAAAATCGTTTTTAGCAATCATTTTAAGCCTTGTTTTAGTTTTATCACTTGGCTTAGCAGCTTGCACACCCAGCGGCCCACAGGGCGGCGGTGGTGGCAACACCGACACTGATTTAACAGGCACCTATGACATTACCGTTTGGGTAAGTGAAACCGCACTTGAAGACGGCAGAAGCGTTAAGGCTTTAACCGAACAGCAGATCGCTGCATTCAACGCAGCTAACCCCGGTATCGTTATCAACGCAACCGTAGAAGGCGTTTCCGAAGCTGACTCTGCAACTCAGATGATCTCTGACGTTGAAAGCGGCGCAGACATCTTCTGCTTTGCACAGGACCAGCTCGCTCGTTTGGTTATGGCAGGCGCTTTAAACCCATTGGGTCAGAAGGCTTCTGCTGACGTTACCGCAGCTAACGACGCATCTGCTGTTAAGGCTGCTACCGTTAACGGCCAGATCTACTGCTATCCTTTAACTTCTGACAACGGCTACTTCATGTACTACGATAAGTCCGTTATCCAGGAATCCAGCATTGACGATTTAACCGCTCTCATCGCTGACTGCAAGGCAGCAGGTAGGGGCTTCTCCATGGAAATCGAAAACTCTGCTTGGTACAATGCAGCTTGGTTCTTCGCAACCGGTTGTACTTCCACTTGGGAAACCAACGACAGCGGTGCTTTCGTTGCTGTTAACGACAACTTCAACTCTGACGCAGGCGTTATCGCTTTAAGAGGTATGCAGGAGCTTTTAAGCTATGAGCTTCACGTTGAATCCTCTAAGGCCGCTGACTTTGCTGCTGCTATTCCTTCCGCAATCGTTATCACCGGTACTTGGGACAGCGCTGCTGCAAAGGCTAACCTCGGCGAAAACTACGCCGTTGCTGATCTTCCTTCCTTCACGGTTGACGGCAAGTCTTATCACCTCGGTTCATACTCCGGCAACAAGCTTTTAGGCGTTAAACCTCAGATCGACGCTAAGAGAGCTGCCGTTTTACAGAAACTCGCTGTATACTTAACAGGCGAATCCTGCCAGCTCGACAGATTCAACGAGTTCGGTTGGGGTCCCTCCAACGTAGCTGCACAGGCTAACGAAGCTGTTAAGGCTGACGAAGCTTTAACCGCACTTGCACAGCAGTCCGCTTACGCTTATCCCCAGGGCCAGATTCAGGGTCAGTGGTGGGATATCGCTAAGACCTACGCTACCGCTGCCAAGAAGGCTGCAAGAGACGACGTTGATGCTTTAAAGGCTGCACTCGTTGCATATGAAGAAGCAATTTTAGGTACCCTCTCAATGTCCGAAGAAGCTAAGTTAGCTTACGGTGTTGTTGGTAGCTTTGAAATCAACAATTGGGGCCAAAACGACGCTGAATCCGACGTTGCTATGGAACAGAAGCCCGAAGGTACTTACTATACAAAGAGACCTATCAACTTCAAGACCGGCGACACATTCAAGGTACGCCAGGGTAAAGGTTGGGAAGTTCAGTGGGGCGACAATGCTTCCAACGCAGCTGATCCCGGCAGCACCAACAAAGCTAACTACGAGGTAACCGAGGCTGACGGCTGGTACTTCGTTAAGTTAGTTATCGTTGACGGTGTAGGTACTGTTTCTCTCGAAAAGACCAACCCCAACATCGGTTGGAGCGTTATCGGTAGCATCGCCGGTGATACCTGGACCAAGGACATCGACATGGAAATCATCGACAACGAAAACGGTTCCGTTTGGATGAGCAAGCCTATCGAATTCGTAGGCGGCGAAGAATTCAAGGTACGTCAGGGTCACTCTTGGGACGTTGACTACGGTGCAGATCTTGACGACTACGGCTTCAACAAGAAGGGTGGCGCAAACCACAAGGTTACCGAAGCCGGCACCTATCAGATTAAGCTCACCATCGACGTATCCGGTAAAGCAAAAGTTGAAGTAGTTCCTGTAGCTTAATTCTAAAACCTACCAAAGGGGCTGTTTATCAGCCCCTTTATTGTTTTATTACGGCCCGTCAATCGGGTCGGGAGAATTATTCTTACAAGGAGGAAATAAGCAAACTTTTGCGGTTTAGTTTCAGATCATGAGCATACAAAAAGATCTAGAATATTTAAAACAGAATAAGTTCCAAAGGGCTTTAGATAAGATCATTGATTTCTTCTGCGGTATACCCGCGTGGTTTATCGGTCTTTGCAAGGCTTTCTGGAACGTTTTGGTAAGATTTGGTCTGGCCGTCAAAAACGAGGTGCTTGATATTATTCACACCTTTACCCGCGGTACGTGGGCAACAAAGGTTTCCTACCTTATTATGGGCTTCCGCAATTTCAGCTGCGGACAGATATTAAAGGGGATTTTATTCCTTTTGTTTGAAGGCGTGTTTATCGCATACATGGTATTGGCAGGCGGCTATTGGCTGTCCAAGTTCAACACCCTTGGCACGATTTCTCAACACAAGGAATATAACGAGGTTCTTGACACCTTCGTAACGGTACCCGGTGACGATTCCTTTAAGATCTTACTTTACGGCCTTTTGACCATAGTCTTTATCATTGCCTTTATCGTTACCTGGCGCATGAACGTCAAGCAGGCAAAGCTTGTTGACGAGATTATCGCCAGCGGCAAAAAGGTAAAAAGCGGAAAGGACGACTTAAAGTCACTTCTTGACGATCAGTTCCACAAATCCATGCTTGCGTTGCCCGTTCTCGGCATCCTTATTTTTACGGTGCTTCCCGTTATCTTTATGATATTGGTTGCGTTTACCAACTACGACGCGACCCACGACGGCTACAGCAACCTTTTCACCTGGGTGGGCTTTGATAACTTTAACGAGCTTTTCTCAGGCACTGCAGTCGGCGGCGGCAACTTAAGCTACACCTTTGGTGAAATTTTATCCTGGACCCTTATCTGGGCGTTTTTTGCAACCTTTACCAACTACTTCCTCGGGATGGTCGTCGCAATGATGATCAACAAGAAGGGTATAAAGCTTAAAAAGCTTTGGCGCGGCATTCTCGTTCTCACCATAGCCGTTCCCCAGTTCATTTCTTTGCTGTACGTTGCAAGGCTTTTTGACCTTAACGGTCTTATCAACGGCAGCTTGCTTAACATCAGCAAGGTCCTCGTGGAATGGGGTTGGATCAAAAACACTTACGTTCCCTTTGACTTCTGGGGTGACCCGACTGCTGCAAGGATACTCGTTATTGTCATAAACATCTGGATAGGTATTCCTTATCTTATGCTTATAACGACGGGCGTTCTTATGAACATCCCCGGCGACTTGTACGAATCCGCCAAGATCGACGGCGCCAACGTATGGCAGCAATACGTGAAGATAACCCTTCCTTACATGCTTTTCGTAACGGGCCCCTATCTTCTGACAAACTTTATCGGAAACCTCAACAACTTTAACGTTATATATCTTTTAACGGGCGGCGGACCCAACAACGAAAAGCTTTTGACAAGCGGCGGCTCGGCAGGCGATACGGACCTTCTTATCACCTGGCTGTTTAAGATCACAACAGGCTCAACCAACAACTACAAGCTGGCTTCGGTCGTAGGTATTCTTATCTTCGTGGTGGTTGCGGTCCTTTCACTTATCGTGTATAACGTTATTCCTTCAACCAAGAATGAGGAGGACTATTCCTGATGAGCAGAACAAAGGCTAAGCGCAGTATGGGCTTAAAGAAAAAGAACAGGCTTTCCAACGGCATTATTTACGCCTTGCTTATCATTATGACCATAATATGGCTTTTCCCATTCTTTGGCATATTGATGCACTCTCTTGAGGTTGAATCAAGAGGTCTTTCCGGCCATCTTATTCCTCACCAGTGGGGATTTGACAACTACGTGGCTCTCTTTAAAACCACGGACTTCCCCAAATGGTTTTTAAACACCTTTATCACAGGTCTTGCAACCTCAGTTTTGCAAACTCTCTTCACCCTTTTAATGAGCTATACCTTATCAAGACTCAGATTTAAAGGTAGAAAGCTACTTATGAACTTAATGCTTATCTTAGGCATGTTCCCGGGCTTTTTATCAATGATTCTTTTATACAAGGTATTAAGCTGGTGCGGCCTTACCGGCCCCCACGCAGTGCCCGGTCTTATTATCGTTTACTGCGCGTCCAGCGGTATGGGATATTACGTATCAAAGGGCTTCTTTGACACCATACCCCGCTCCCTTGACGAGGCGGCCCGTATTGACGGCGCAACAAGGTTCCAGGTATTTTATAAGATAATAATGCCCCTTTCAAAGCCAATCGTTATCTACACCATACTTATGGGCTTCATGGCACCCTGGGGTGACTTTATGTTTGCAAGATACATCTCACACCTCACAAGCGAGGGTCAGAACGTTGCAGTTGGTCTTTGGTCCTTCCTTGACAAGACCATGATCGGCAGCAGATACACACTTTTCTGTGCGGGCGGCGTCATCGTTGCTATTCCCGTAACCGTTCTGTTTATGTTCTTACAGAAGTATTACGTTGAAGGCGTAACCGGCGGCGCAGTTAAAGGATAATAGGAGGAATATTTTTATGGCAACAGTAAAATTAACTAACGTTAAAAAAGTATATGACAACGGCAAGGCCCATAAGGATGATAATAAGCCTGCCGTTCAGGATTTTAACCTTGAGATCGCCGATAAGGAGTTCGTCGTTTTCGTAGGCCCATCCGGTTGCGGTAAGAGTACTACCCTCCGCATGATCGCCGGCCTTGAGGATATCACCGACGGCATTATTGAAATCGACGGCGAAGTGGTCAACGACCTTCAGCCAAAGGACAGGGATATTGCGATGGTCTTCCAGAACTACGCCCTTTATCCCCACCTTTCGGTTTACGAAAATATGGCTTTCCCCTTAAGGCTTAAAAGGATGCCCAACGACGAGATTTACAAAAGGGTAACCGAGGCTGCTCAGATTTTAGGCATTACCGAATATTTGACCCGTAAGCCCCGCGCCCTTTCCGGCGGTCAGCGTCAAAGGGTTGCTATCGGCAGGGCAATGGTAAGGGATTCAAAGGTGTTCCTTATGGACGAGCCTTTATCAAACCTTGACGCCAAGCTTCGTAACCAGATGAGGGCAGAGATCATTTTACTTCGTGAAAAGATCAACTCAACCTTCGTTTACGTTACCCACGATCAGACGGAGGCCATGACCCTAGGAGATAGGATCGTCATTATGAAGGACGGCTTTATTCAGCAGGTCGGCACCCCGACAGAGGTTTTCGATATGCCCAAGAACCTTTTCGTTGCGGAGTTTATCGGCGCACCCAAGATGAACGTCTTTAACACGCCGCTGGTTAAGGAAGGCGATGATTATTACGTTACACCCTTTGGCGGCGGCTGCAAGATCAAAGTTGACGGCGAAAAGGGCAGGGCACTTTCAGAGGCCGGCGTTAAGGAGGGCAACGTCATTTTAGGCGTCCGTCCGGAGCACGTCACCTTCGCAAGGGAAGCCGGCGAAAACACCGCACCCTGCGTAGTTGTCGTTAACGAAATGATGGGCAGCGAGCTCCACTTACACGTTCAAATGGAAACGGGCGAAAGACTTATCGTAAGGGTACCCACCGTCAACCTTGAAAAGGAAGAAAGGGCGGCCATCAAAAACGGTGCCGTTATCCACATCACCTTCGAGGGCAAGGTAATGCACTTCTTTGATCCTGACAGCAAGGAAAACTACTTAAACGGCTTTATCAGTGCGGAGGTTCCCGCTCCCGCTGAAGAAGAAGCCAATGCCGCAGAAGAGGATTTTGAATAATCGATCTAAAACGGTTAAATATTAAAAATTAACATAAAAATGCGCCTATAAGCCGATTATCGACCTATAGGCGTCTTTTTTTGTCAAGAAAAAGCGCGTCAAAATCCTTTGGCGCGCATTTTTTATAAAAGCTTTATCTTAAAATAACAGATGATTGGGGCCCGATGGTAAGAAGGGTGCCGTCCAGGGTGGCCTCCGTCTGACCTACGTAGTCGGCAACTGTCGTAAAGCTTGTGACTACGCTTCCATCTCTTAAGTCAACGGTGATGGGGTTTACCCTGTGGTTGTTGTGGATAATGCCTATGGTGGAGCCTTCATACGTTACCACAAAGCCGCCGACGTTAAAGTTGTCAAAGCTTAAGGCAGTATATTTACCGCGGGCAATTTCGGGGTGTCTGTTTCTTACCTCAATAAGCTTTTTATAGTGGTGGAAAAGGCTGTTTTCATCGGCAAGGTGGGTCTTTACCGTTCCGTTTGTTTGTTTTTTGGCCTCAAAGGTTGCGCCGATGGGGTCCTTTACCGTATCGCCGTCCCCCCAAAGCATTGCCAGGCGGCGGTTGGCGTCCGTCATGGCCGCACCGCGGGTGCCCTTCATGCCGATTTCCTCGCCGTAGTAGATAAAGGGTGAGCCGCTGCAGAGGAGAAGAAGGTTTGCCCCCATGTAAGCAAATCTCGTTGAAAGCATCAGATATCCTGCAGATCTGTCCATATCGTGGTTGGATATAAAGGGCATAAACATCGGGCTTTGGTTGGTGCCTTCAATTTTATTGAGGAAGTAAGTTACGTTATTGGTAAAGTTATTGATATTATCGCTTTTTGCGGCCATTGCAATAACGCCTTCTGCCTGGGACATCTGGAAGTTAAAGCAGTTGATCGCATCGTAATATTCAAGGATCTCAGGGGTACCCGACCAGCATTCGCCAACGGTGTAAACGTCCGGGTTGATCTTTCTGAGCTCATCCATAAACCATTTCCAGAAGTTAATGGAGGATTCGCTGTCGTAATAATAAATGTATTTTACTGCGTCAAACCTGAATCCGTCAACGCCCTTATCCATCCAGAACTTAGCAACGTTTAAAATTTCGTTTTTTACGTCCTCGCTGTCAAAGTTAAGCTCGGGCATGGCGCTGTCAAAGTTGCATTCGTAATAAAAGTCGCTGCAACCGGGGACCTTTGCGTAGGTTTTGCCCGGCTCCTTATCGGCAGAGGTACGGCAGGTGTAGTAGTCGTAATATTTGTCGCCCGATTCGCTCTTTTGACGGGCGGACGCAAACTTTTTAAACCACTCGTGATTGGTGGAGGTATGGTTTACGACCAAGTCGAGGATGACCTTGACGTTTCTCTGGTGGCACTTTTCAATAAGCTCCTCCAGATCGGCGTTGGTGCCGAAGGTGCGGTCAACGTTATAGTAATCTGCCGCGTCGTATTTGTGATAGGTGGGGCTTGTGAAGACGGGGGACAGCCAAATACCCTGTACGCCTAAGTCGTCGCCGGAATTTATATCTCCGTCGTTAAGGTAATCAAGGCGGTTGATAAGCCCCCTTAAGTCACCGATGCCGTCGTTGTTGGAGTCCGAGTACGACCCAACGAAAACCTGATAAAATACCCTGTAATTATCGTCAATGGGATCTACCGTGGGCTTACCCTTGCCGCCGCACCCGGCGCCTGCCAGGGCGGAAAGTACAATGACCAGGGCCGTCACCAAGCTTATAAATTTTTTACGCATATTTTCTCCTTTAGCTTACGGAGTTGAAAAGTGCGTCGTCGATCTTACCCCAAGCGCCGTTGCCGCTGCCTCCGCACTTGACGTAGATGCCGACGGTAATTTCATCACCGGCGGTGTATTGGATATTTTCAATAAGGCCTGTGTGCCATTCGTTGTAAACGGTTATCTGCATCGGGGCCGTGTAAACGATCTCGCCGTTGATCTTTACGTAAGCGTAAATTTCCGTGGTGCCGGCGTCGCCGCCCATGATGGAGATGGAGTATTTATATTTGCCTGTGGGCAAGTTTTCGATGGTCTGTTCAAGATGGAAGTCAACGGTGTTGCTTGTTGCGCTCCAGAAATGGTAGTGCTTGTTGCCCGTGAGGGAGTCCGTTACCTTGTCTTCAACGCAAAGCTCGTCAATCTTGTTGGCGGCGGTAACCGTCCAGTATGCCTCGCCGTCCTCAAAGCTGTAGTTGTTAAGGAAGTTGAATTCCACCATGGAAACGTAGCAGTGTGCGGTCATGCCGCCTGCCTCGCCCTTGACGTCGTATTTGGCAACGCCGCCGTTTTTCATAGCTTCCTTGTCGATGGCCTCCCAAACGACGGGGAGTGCTTTTTTGCTGCCGTCGTTCATAACTGCGTTAACCGTTTCGGGGAGCACGATATCGCCGTTAAGGTCGCAGATAAGGGTAACGTCTTCAATGGCGTCGGCTTTTATTTCAACCTGGTTGCCCGTTCTTGCAAGGGCGAAAACCTTTAAGGATTCAAGTGGGTGACCCGTTTCGTCAAAGAAGGCCTGGTTGTCAACCGAGCATCCGCCGTAATACTTGCCTGCGTCGTTAGGATCGTATTCCTTTGCATAGGAGGTTGCCCAGCCGGAGCCGTACTTTTCCCACAAAGCGGAGTTTTCCTCCCAGCTCTTGCCGCCGGAGGAGATCCACGTGCCTTCCCAGTAGAAAATGCCGATGCCGTTGGTGGTCTTGTTCTGAATGGTGTCAATGAGTGTTCTTACGGCCATTGCCTGACCCTGAACGGTGTAGGGATAGGGCTTTGTGACAGCCGCGCCGTCACCGATGGTGTTGCCGTAAAAGTCTGTGTCGCCGCCCATGTAGCAGTAGGATGTTTCTGCAACCATTACCTTTTTGTTGTAGGTGGTGGCAATTTCCGAAAGGAGTGAGGAAAGATTTTCCAGGGTGCCGTGCCAGTACGGATAGTAGGATGAGGCAAATACGTCGTAGTCAAGGCTGTAATATGCAAGCTTCTTTGCGTAATCGCGGTAATTTGATACCTTTTCGGGGTTTGCAAAGTGTACCGCAATAAGGGCCTTGGGGAATACGTTTCGTACGGCTTCACAGCCCTGCTTCATCATTTTCCAGATATTCATCCAGATCTTTTCGCCGGCCATCATGCCGTTGGTTTCGTTGCCGATCTGTACCATGCCGACGTCAACTCTGGCGTCCTTTAATTTTTGTAAGCACTCGGTGGTGTACTGGCCAAGGGCTGTCGCCTTGTCGTCAATGGCCATGCCGACCCACGCCTTGGGGCACATCTGCTTTGCGGGATCTGCCCAGAAGTCAGAGTAGTGGAAGTTAACCAAAAGCTTCATACCGGCCTTGGTGGCTCTCTTGCCGATCTCAACTGCCGTATCAATGTTGCAGTTGCCGCCGCCGTAGCCGTTGCCCTCGCTGTCAAAGGGGTCGTTCCATACTCTTACGCGAATATAGTTTATGCCGTTTTCCGCAAGGGTTTCAAAAACGTCCTGCTCGTTGCCGTCAAAGTCGTAATATTTTACGCCGCCGGCCTCAAGAGATAAAACGCTTGAAGCGTCCATACCCATAATAAAATCGTCGGAAAGATTTTCAACCTTTTCAACGTACAAGGTGTCGGATTTTACGTCGTAAACCTTTGGCCCGCTGCCCGTGCCTGCGCATCCCGTGAGGGCGCCCAAAACAAGAAGGCAGGATAAGATCATTGCTGCAAATTTCTTCATTTTTCCGCTCCTTAAAAAGTGATTTCTTGCCCGATATAATATATATATCAACGAAGTTTATATATAACATTATACAACACAACGTTATATTTTGCAACCCATTTAAAATAAAAAGATTTTCCCCCTTGATACAAATTATCCTTTTATAAGCTTTAGCCTTTATCAAGGTATGAGCGCGCTTTTACCCAAAAACCGGTCTATAGGTCGGTTATCGGTGGTTTTTTAAGATTTTTGCCGTTTTTTTACGCGTGGGTGGGGGCGCGTGCGCGCGTTAGTTTATTATTTTACATCAAGTTAAATATACTTATTTGCAAAAATTCGTGGACAAAATCAAGGCCTTATGATATAATAATTGTTGCGGCAACGCACAAGACTTAATAATAAAAAAAATAAATAAAGGGGAAAATTATGAAAAACAAACTTATAGCTTTTCTTTTATCACTCGTTTTCATTTTCACGTGCTTTACGGCGTGTGCACCCAACCAAAACGGTGACTCCACAGGCGGCTCAGGCTCAGGTGGCGGCACCGTAACCCCACCCCCGTCAACGGGCGGCGGAATGGAGCTTAACTTCCCGACGGAGATCCCCGTCGCAACGGAGCCTTCCTTACAGATCCACTACAAAAGGACCACGGGCAAATATACCGATTGGGGCTTCTGGCTTTGGGGTCTTGGCAAGGACGGCGCCCTTTACGAGCTTAATTACGCCGACGACTTCGGCGCAGTAGGCGTTTATCCGCTTTCAAACTTCTTTACGGGCTTTACCGGGGGCGAGACCCTCGGCATCATTCCAAGACGCCTTGACAGCTGGACCAAGGACGGCGAAAGCGACAGACTTTTAGCCTTCTCCGAAATGGTTATGGACGAAAACAATTACTATCACGTTTACATCAAAGAAGGGGATATAGAGCTTTATATGACCGATCAGCTTATCAAAAGCGACAAAATTAAATTTGCAACCTTCACCGACGAAACCCACTTCTCGGTAAGTACCTCTCAGGGTGTTGACCACTACGACGTATATCACGGCAGCGAGGTAATCGCCAGCGTTGACCTTAACGGGGCTACCTGGTTCCGTTATACCTTTGAGGAGCCTATCAACATCGGCGACCAGTACTACGTAGAGGTTAAGTTCAAAAATAGCCAGAAGGTCATCAAGGCCCCCGTTTCAATCCAGATGCTCTATTCAACCCAGGCCTTTAACGATAAATATTATTATGACGGTCAGCTTGGTGCCATCTACACCTCACAAAGCACGACCTTCAGGGTATGGTCACCCGTTGCGACCAAGATATTGTTAAATCTTTACAATGACGGCTATAACGGCGCTTCCTACAACACAGTTGAAATGTCCTCCGGCGAAAAGGGCACCTTTGAAACGACCGTAAGCGGCGATCTTGAAGGTAAATATTACACCTACACCGTATACAACTCAAACTTCCCCGCCGGTAAGGAGATAGTTGACCCATACGCAAGAAGCGCAGGTCTTTCAGGCGTTCGCGGACAGGTAGTTGACTTTTCCAAAACCAATCCCGACGGCTGGGATCAGATCGTGCCTATTGACTACGACCGTAAGGAGCTTACCGTCTGGGAAACCCACGTTGCAGACGTAACCTCATCCGCAACCTGGACGGGCAGCGAAGCAAACCGCAAAAAATACCTTGGCCTTATTGAGGGCGGCACCACCTATACCCAGGGCGGCGTAACCGTTTCCACCGGCTTTGATCACGTCAAGGAGCTTGGCGTTAACGCAGTTCAGCTTATCCCCATCTTTGACCAGGCCAACGACGAGGCCAACCCCACCTTCAACTGGGGCTATAACCCACTTAACTACAACGTATTAGAAGGCTCCTACTCCTCAGATCCCACCGACGGCTACGTAAGGATCAGGGAATTCAAGGAGGTCGTAAAGGCTTACAACAAGGCAGGCATCAATATTATCATGGACGTAGTTTACAACCACGTCAACGGCGCAAACGGATCTAACTTCGACGTGCTTATGCCCGGGTACTACTTCCGCTACAACAGTGACGGCAGCTTATCAAACGGCTCCGGCTGCGGTAACGAAACTGCCTCCGAAAACGCAATGTACCGTAAGTTTATGATAGATTCAGCTTGCTTCTGGGCAAGTGAATACAAGCTTGGCGGCTTCAGATTTGACCTTATGGGTCTTCACGACATCGAGACCATGAACCTCCTCACCGCGGCTTTAAAGGAGGTCAACCCCAACATCGTCGTTTACGGTGAGCCATGGTGCGGCGGTACGTCAACCCTTCCCTCATCCGATCAGGCAGTTCAGGCCAACGGCAACCTTTACGAGGGCTACGGCCAGTTCAACGACCAGATGCGTGACGCACTCATCAAGGGCGGCTTAAGCGCCGCAAGCGAAAGGGGCTGGGTCACCACTCTTGCAGGGGTCAACTCCTCCGACGTAACCAAGATCGTTGCAGGTATTCAGGGCACCACCAAGGGCGCCATCCCCATTGCAGACGCCAACAAGACGGTCAACTACGTAACCTGCCACGACAACTACACCTTATACGACAGGATCATTGCCGCAGGCATTACCGATGAGGCAGTAGTAAGAAAGATGAACGTTCTTGCAAACTCCGTAGTATTCACCTCAAGGGGCACAACGTTTATGCTCGCCGGTGACGAGTTCTTAAGAACAAAGGGCGGCGACCACAACTCTTACACCTCCAGCTACAAGGTAAACGAGCTTGATTACGCCTTAAAGATCAAAAACCTTGACGTTTTCAACAACTACAAGGCGCTTATTGCGTTTAAGCAGGGCACAAGCGTTCTTCATATGGACGCCACCGCTCAGTCAGATTTTGCCGTAACAAGCATGAACGGCGGCGCAGTTATCAAGATCACCTTTACCGATCACGAGGCCGGCAGGGCGTATAAGATCGTCCACGCCAACAGCGCAGTTGCAGACTATAAGGAAGCTTTCGCAGGCTACACCTTATACCTTGACACCCTGTCAAGTGGGGTAGAGCTTTCTGACAGCACCCCCGTAAGCGCTTACCAGACCATCATTGCTTATAAAACAATAGGTTAATATTTTAAAAGGACCTGCGTATGGGTAAAAAGGGCGATAACCGACCTATACGCAGGTTTTTTGTTGTTTTTGGCAGGTGTTTTCCTCTTAAAAAAAGGCCTTTTTATCCCTTAAAGATAAGGATATATGACTTGACGGCGGAACCAATTACGGCTATAATATAATTATGAAGGTATTGATCGTCGGTGGCGCAAATATTGATATTACCGCCACCACCAATGACAAATATATACCAAAGGACTCCAACGTGGGCAAGGTAAGCCTTACCTTCGGCGGGGTGGGAAGAAACCTTTCCCAATCGGTTGCCCTCCTTGGGGGTGAGGTAAGCTTTTTGTCTGCCTTTTCCGCCGATCCCTTTACGGGGGCCCTTATACGGGATCTTGAGGATAGGGGGATAGACACGTCCCTTTCGTTTTTCGGCGCGCCCGCACCCTCGTATTACGTCAGCGTCAACGACTGTGGGGGAGAAATGATCTCAGCCGTTTCCCAGATGGACGGTATAGATCATATTTCTGCAGACTATCTTAAGGGCGCGTTAAAGGATAAGACCTTTGACCTTATTGCCTTTGACTGTAACCTTCAGCCCGGGGCTATATCCTATCTTTTGTCCGGGAAGGAGCCTACCTTTTGCGACGGCGTTTCCTCAACTAAGGTCTTACGTCTTAAGGAGGGCTTATCCGCAGGTGGCCGACTCTTTTTGCTTAAGGTCAACAAGCTTGAGGCCCAAAGCCTTGTGGGATACGATATAAAGGACAAAAAATCACTTTTTACAGCCCTTGACCATATAAGCAACATGGGGGTTGAAAACGTTTATATTACCCTGGGCGTCCACGGCGTTGGCTATTTTACGGAGGGTAAAAAGGGCTATTACACCGCCCCAAAGGCTCAGGTCAAAAACGTCAGCGGAGGAGGGGACTCCTTCATTAGCGGGCTTATAGGGGCACTTTTACACAAAAAGCCCATTGATAGCTGGGTGCTTTACGGCCTTGCCGCAAGCAAGCTTGCCATTGAAAGTATGGGCGCCGCTACGGATAATTTAAGCTTTAACGCCATTGAAGATCTGGCATCAAAAATAAAAAAAGAGGTTCAGTATGAATAAGTATCTTTGTCTTTCACCCGAAGTTGAAAACGCCCTTAAAAACAATCAGCCCGTCGTCGCGCTGGAGTCTACCATTATCTCCCACGGGATGCCTTATCCGCAAAACGTGGAAACGGCCCTTCTCGTTGAAAAGACCGTTCGCGATATGGGTGCGGTGCCCGCCACCATTGCCGTTATCGGCGGCAAGCTTAAGGCAGGGCTTTCTGAGGAGGAGATAGAGTACCTCGGCAAAAAGGGTCAGGAGATACAAAAGGCCTCTCGCCGTGACCTTGCGGCAATCGTTGCCCGCGGCGGCGACGGCGCAACCACCGTTGCCACCACCATGATTATCGCAGGCCTTGCCGGCATCAAGGTTTTTGCCACCGGTGGCATTGGCGGCGTACACAGGGGTGCGGAGGTAACCATGGATATTTCCGCCGACCTTGAGGAGCTTTCCTCAACCCCCGTCATGGTCGTTTGTGCAGGTGCAAAATCCATACTTGATCTTGGGCTTACCCTTGAGTATCTTGAAACAAAGGGCGTGCCCGTCATCGGCTATCAGACGGAGGAGCTGCCTGCCTTTTACACCAGGCAAAGCGGCTTTAAGGTTGACTACAGGCTGGACACCCCAACGGATATTGCCAAGGTCTTCAAGGCAAAGGCGGATCTTTCTCTTAAGGGCGGCATGCTGGTTACAAATCCCATTCCTGAGGAATACTCCATGGATAAGGAATATATCGACGGCGCTATTAACGCCGCCGTTGAAAAGGCCAAAAAGCTTGGTATCCACGGCAAGGACACCACACCGTTTTTACTTGCGGAAATCAAATCCATCACCGGTGGCGACAGCTTAAAGTCAAATATACAGCTTGTTTTAAACAACGCCCGCCTTGCTGCACAAATCGCGCGGGAGCTTGAAGCCCTTTAACAAAAAGTCCGCCTATAAGCCGATTAAACGGCAAAACGGCGGATTTTTTAACGAAAAAGACATAAAAACACGGTCAAACAAATTTTACCAAAGCAAAAAATACGGACTACAGAATAAAAGGTAAAGCTATGTTTAAGATCTTAATTGTAGAAGACGACGCGACCCTTCGTCAGTTATTTTCAAGGGTGCTTACAAAAAACGGGTACAGCGTCAAGGGTGCGGGCAACGGAGAGGAAGCCCTTTCCCTTCTTGACGGCGAGTACTTCGATCTTATTATAACCGACGTTATGATGCCCGTTATGGATGGATATCAGCTTATATCAGCCATCCGCCAAAGCGGCAACAGCATACCCGTTTTAATGGTTACCGCCAAAAACGAGTTTGACGATATGAAGCTTGGCTTTATTACGGGCACGGACGATTTTATGGTCAAGCCCGTAAACGTTAACGAGCTGGTCATCAGGGTAGGGGCCCTCCTGCGGCGCGCCCAGATGATAAACGACCGCCGTCAGACGGTTGGCGGTACGGTTATGGAGTGTGACTCCCTGACGGTGACCACGGGGGGAGAAAGCATGATCCTTCCTCAAAAGGAATTTATGCTTTTATATAAGATGGCCTCATACCCCGGCAAAATTTTTACCCGGCAGGAGCTTATGGACGACATCTGGGGGTATGACTCCAACAGCGAGACCCACACGGTGGACGTCCACGTAGGAAGACTTCGTGAAAAGTTCCGCACCTGTCCCGACTTTGAGATAGTAACCATCCGCGGCATAGGCTACAAGGTGGTGAAAAAATGAAGCCCAAAAAAATACGGACAAGAAGATTCCGCCGATACGGTCGTTGGAAGACCTGGAAAAGACCCAGCTTTCAGATTTATTTTGCCCTTGCGGCAACGGCTCTTATCGTCGTCACGGCCATACTTTCATCGGTAGGATCAGACCTTATCGCCCAATGGGTAGACCTTGACGACAGGGGTCTGGTGCTTTTGATGCTTTTTGGCATAAGCCTTATTATCGGGTGGGGACTGTCAATTATTATCGGCGGTCTTTTGCTAAAGCCCATCGCCACCCTGCAGGAGGCCATGAACGACGTCACCGAGGGCAATCTTAACGTTTCCGTCAAGGAAAAAAACAGTATTGAAGAGGTTGAAAATATCAACCACAGCTTTAATATTATGATGAGGGAGCTTCGCTCCAACAGCGAGATGCAAAAGGATTTCGTGTCCAACGTCTCTCACGAGTTCAAAACCCCGCTTAATGCCATTGAGGGCTACGCCACCCTTTTACAGGAGGAGGGACTTACCTATAGCGAGAGGGAGGACTATGCCCGTGAGATATTGACCACTACCCATCTTATGAGCCAGCTGGTGGGGGATATACTTTTACTTTCCAAGCTGGAGAACCAGGCAATAGAATATAAGCGGGAAAGCTTTTCCCTTGACGAGCAGATCCGCCGCGCCGTTGTCCTTTTAGAGCCATTCTGGTCCAAAAAGCAAATTGAAGTTGACGGCGAGTTTGAATCCGTTTACTATTACGGCAACCCATCCCTCCTTTTTAACGTATGGCGAAACCTTATTGAAAACGCAGTAAAGTTCAGCCCCGACGGCGGCAAGATATCCCTAAGCTTAAAGCGGGTGGGCGGCAGGATAGTTTTTGCCGTCCGTGACAACGGCCCCGGCATAAAGGATGCCGACAAGGGGCAGATATTTAACAAATTTTATCAAGGGGACACCTCAAGACGGCAGGATGGCAGCGGCCTTGGTCTTGCCCTTGTTAAAAAGATACTTGAAAGCCAAAACGGCACCGTCCATTTTGAAAACAACAATGAAGGCGGCTGTACGTTTTTCGTTACCCTGACGGAGGATCTTTAACCCCGCGCTTTTTACATATAGGGCAATAACCGACCTATAGCCCCACTTTTTGCCAAAAATTTAACAAAAAATCAAGTTAAAACGCCAACTGATTTTTAAAAGCCTGTGAAAAAAAGACCCTTTCGCAGGCTTTTTGTTTTTACCTTAAAATCCGACAAAGTTCAACAATTGTTGAACTTGAGTTGATAAAAGGTTGATATTGCCGTGATACAATAATGCTGACAAAGATTTTAAAATGGTGCCTTTCGGCCCCTTTTGGGAGAAGATCAGATATGAAAGACGTTTACATTTTATATAATCCCAGATCGGGCGACGGTCGCAGCATGGAGGCAGCCCTTTGCTTAAGCAAAAAATACCCCGACGCCAACGTGGAGGTTTTAGACGCGACCCGTATCTTTGATTTTAAAAAGTTTACCATGGGCCTTGACGAAAGGACGTCAATAATACTGTGTGGCGGCGACGGCACAATAAATTACTTTATCAACAATATTTCAAAAAGGGATATTGGATACGGTCTGTTTTATTATCCAACGGGCTCAGGCAACGACTTTTTGCGCGACATAGGCAAAACCCCTGACGACTGTCCCGTAAGGATAAACGAGTACGTCAAAAGCCTGCCGTCGGTAACGGTCAAGGACAAAAGATACTCCTTTATAAACGGCGTTGGCTTTGGCATTGACGGCTATTGCTGTGAGGAGGGTGACAAGCTTAAAGCGGCAGGCAAAACCAAGGTAAATTACACCTCCATCGCCATAAAGGGTCTTTTATCTAAGTACAAGACAACCTCCGCTACAGTGGAGGTTGACGGCGAGGTACATACCTTTAAAAGGGTTTGGCTTGCCCCCACAATGAACGGCAGGTTTTACGGCGGCGGCATGATGGCGACACCCTCTCAGGATAGACTTGGCGAAGACAAAAAAGTTTCCCTTCTCGTCTTCCACGGTTCGGGAAAGTTAGGTACGTTGATGATTTTTCCGTCCATTTTCAAGGGAGAGCACGTCAAAAAGACCAAAAACGTGACAGTTCTTACAGGCAAAAAGATAAAGGTTACCTTCTCAAGACCCAGACCCTGTCAGATCGACGGCGAGACGGTTACGGACGTAACGACTTATACGGTAACGGTATAAAAACAGATGCGCAAAGGGTGAAATATGGATAAAAATTTAAACTTGATCGACGGCGAACTTTTCAAAAGACTTGCCACCAAGGGGGCGGAGGCCCTTTACAAAAAAAAGCAGGAAATAAACGACCTTAACGTCTTCCCCGTTCCCGACGGGGATACGGGCGACAATATGTGTCACACTATGGAAGGGGGCCTTTCCGCATTAGAGGGGGATTTTGGCAACCATCTCGGCAATATGGCCAAGGCCTTTGCAAGGGGTACCCTTTTAAAGGCCCGCGGCAACTCGGGCGTAATACTTTCACAGCTTTTCCGCGGCCTTGCAGAGGGCTTAAGCGATAAGGCTGTTGCCACACCAACGGATTGGGCAAAGGCCCTTGGGACGGGCGTGGAATATGGCTATAAATCGGTCTTTAGGCCCGTGGAGGGGACGATCCTTACCGTTGCAAGGATGGGGGCGGAAGGCTTAACCGCCGTCACAGACCAAACCGACTTAGAGGTGCTTTTCGGCGGATACCTAAACGCTTTGACCGATTCCTTAAAGAACACGCCCAATCAGCTTAAGACCTTAAAGGAGGCCGGTGTCGTTGACAGCGGTGGGGCAGGGCTTACCTGCATTGCCGAAGGCTTTTTAATGGCCGTCACAAAAAGGGATGGCGATGCCACCGCCATTGACGGCTTTATCAAAAAGCCCTATCAAAAGGAAGATGCCGCGGTTGACGACGCCGAAGGCTTCGGCTTTTGCACCGAGGTCCTTTTGGAGCTTAGTTGCCCGAAATTTTCCCTTGAGGATTTCAGGGAGGAGCTTACCAAGGAGGGTAAAAGCATAGTTGCCGTTACCATGGGTGACACCTTAAAGGTACACGTCCACACACTTGACCCATTAAAGGTCCTTGGCATGTGCGCTGCCCTTGGTGAGCTTATCACCGTCAAGGTGGAAAATATGACCAGACAGCACGCCGCCCTCAATATTAAAAATGAGGACTCTTTAGCCCCGACTCAGGTGGGCGAAAGGCTGCCCGTTGCGGTGGTGGCAATATCTCAGGGCCCCGGTTTTGACCAAATTTATCTTGAAAACGGCGCCGACGCCGTAGTCAGCGGTGGCCAGACGGATAACCCTTCCGTCGAGGAATATTTAAAGGTTTTTTCCACCCTCAATGCGGAAAATATAATAGTTTTACCAAACAACAAAAACGTGGTCATGGCGGCCCGTGCCGCTGCCGATATGTATACGGCGGCAAGGGTAACCGTGGCCAATACCAAGACCCCGCAGGAGGTGTATTCAGCCCTTGTTTGCGGCCTCAGCCGTGAGGATTTTGACCTGTTTTTGTCGGAGATGGAGGAGGGCGCCGCCGGGGTAACCGACGTAAGCTTAACCTACGCCGTCCGCGACGCAAGCTTTGACGGCGTCACCATAAAAAAGGACGACTACATGGCGTTTTTGATGGGCAAGCCCGTTTTTGCCCATCCGAATATAAAGGAGTGCTTAAGGGGGCTTTTAGACAAGCTTTCAGATTATAAAGATAAAGAAATAGTCACCGTCTTTTACGGCAAGGACGTGACCGAGGAAGAAAAAACCTCGTTTAATCGGCTTATAGAAGGCTTTTTTGAAGACGCAGAGGTCATCGACCTTTACGGCGGTCAGGATGTCTATCCAATTTTAATTTCACTTGAATAGGAGGTATTTTTATGAAGAGAAAGGTATTTTGCACGTCAACGGGCTGTCTTGAATACGCGCCCGAAAGATATTTAAAGGATCACGACATTGAAATTATAAGAATACATATTTTGTTTAACGGCAAGGAATACCTTGAAGGCATCGATCTTGACCCCGTTGATTTTTATCGGGAGCTTGAAACCTTAGAGGACGTCAAAAACAACTTGCCCAAAACGGCAATGCCCACCCGTGAGGAGATCGAGGCCCACTTTAATAAGGCGGTTGAGGACGGCTATGAGGAGGCTATCGTTATTGCCATATCCTCAGGCCTTGGGGGCACCTACAACCTTTTGCGCCTTATCGCCGACGAATATAGCGACAGGATAAAAATACACGTTATCGACTCCAAAATAACCTGCTTTGGAGAAGGTCTTCTTGCTGTAAAGGCCGCCGAGATGATAGAAAAGGGCATGCCCACCCAGGATATTTTAAAGGAGATCGCCTGGATGATGGCCCATCAGGAGTTTTTCGGTATTGACGGCAAGCTTGACTATCTTATTTATAACGGAAGGCTTAAGGGCGGCAAGGCTTTTTTCGGCAAAATGCTTTCTATCTGCCCGGTCATCCACTTTTCCAAGGAGGGTGAGATCGTACCCCTTGCCAGCGTAAGGACACAGAAAAAGGCCCTTGAAAAAACCTGCGAGACCCTTAAGGAACTTTTAGGTGACCGTGACAGCAAGGACTATATACTGTTCCATATATACACAGGCCCCTCCGTCATTGAAAAGCTTAAGGAAATTGAAAAGGATTTTCAAATAAAAACCAATCACGAGGCCGTCATCATGTCACCCGTATCAGGCTGTCACAACGGTCCGTGGCTTGCGGGCTACGGCGTGCTTTTCCTCCGTCGCGAGGACGAGCCGCTTGAATAGCTTTTATATTTTAAGATAAGTTAACAAACACAAATATCCGCCTATATGCCCGTTATCGGTATATTTTGGGCGGATTTTTTATTTTTTTGAAAGCAAAAAAGTAATAAAATCCCTAAAAAAAGGGGCGACAAAAATTTAATTCTCAATAAAACGGAAAAAACAAGGATAACCTGCTTATAGAAAGACTTACGATTAAAGCCCGTTGTTAAAGGATAAAAAAAATTCTCAAAGGGCAAAAAATTTTTAAAAAATTTATTGCATTTTCAAGTGAAATATGCTACAATAACCACAACGAACTATATCACGATATAGTAATCCCTTATGGGATCCGGGGGTATTATGACGGAAAAATCCATTCACTACAGGGCAGACAAGGCAAGATCAAAGGTTTTGCACGCGGCCGCAAGACTCTTTTTGGAAAAGGGTTATCACAAGACGACCTTAAGAGAGCTTGCTTCACTTTCAGGGGTAAACTACGGCTCCTTGGCCTTTGTGTTTAAAAGTAAGGAAAATATTCTTTCAGACCTTGTTGGCCTCGTCCTTGATTTTCAGTTTGAGTTCACGAGTGAGCTGCTTAAAGGTATAACCGACGACAAAATACTTTTTTACGCGGTGGAAACCGTCCTTCAGCTTCACCTTGCCGAGTCGGGCGAGCATATAAGGGAGCTTTACACCCTTTCGTACTCACAACACGCCTCGTCTGACGTAGTATATAATAGGATAACGCAAAAGCTGTCAGAGATATTCAAGAATCAGTACCCCCACTTTACCCAGAGGGAATTTTACGAAAAGGAGCTTGCCTCCGCAGGCATTATGCGCAATTATATGACGCGCCCCTGCGGCGCCCACTTTACCATGGATCGCAAGGTAAAGGCCTTTTTGGAAAACACCTTTCTTCTTTACGAAATCCAAAGGTCAAAGATAATGGAGGCAACGGAGTTTGTTTCCCGCTTTGACTTTAAAATATTAGCCGGGCAGGTTATTGATAATCTTCTCAGCTATCTTGAAAGTAAAACATAACGGAGGATATTCAATGAAACAAAAATTATTTATTAAGATCACATCCCTTTGCATCTGCCTATTTATGGCGATCGGTCTTATTGGCTGCGGCATCTCGCAGGAGGACGTTGATAAGGCTGTCAACGACGCAAAAGAGCCCCTTACCACCCGCATAGAGGAGCTTGAATCGACCCTCACCGACAAAAACGCAAAGATAGAAGATCTTGAGGGCCAGGTAGGCTCCCTTACGGCAGAAAATCAGGGCCTTAAGGATGATGCGACCGCACAACAGGCGGAAAAAGCCGCCCTTGAGGAAAAAATAAATGCCCTTAAGGCCTGTGTCAAGGGCGAACACGTTTTAGAAAGCGACGAGCCTTGTGCCGAGAAATTAACCTGCACGACGTGTGAAAGCGTTGTTGACAATCCCAACCCTCAGCCCCACGATGCTTCCGCTATAGCTGCCGAAGGCAAATGCGTCTGCGGTGAAACCTTTGTCGCAACGGTAGGCGACACTCACTATAAAACCCTTGAAGAGGCCCACGCCGCCTGGACAAGTGGCACTACCCTGACCCTTCATAGCGACGTGACGGGCTTAAGCGATTACGTTGATGTTATGGAAAAGAACGTGGTTCTTGATCTTAACGGCCACACCCTTCATTCATCAAATACCCTGTGCACGATCTTCATTAACGGTTCAACTAAAGCAAGTCTTACCATCCGTGACGGTAAGGGCGGCGGACAGGTAGACGGCACGGTTTACGTCGTTTACGGTGGTGCCAGCTTTGTTCTTGAAAGCGGAACGGTGAAAGATGTTGTGGCCAACGGCGACTTTATAATGAAGGGCGGCAAGATATACACCACTGATGATATGGCTTTGTTTGTTAACGCCTCGGCAGCCAACATAGAGCTTTTAGGCGGTGAGATCATCGGGGAAACCGGCATCAGCGTCCACAGCGGGACTGAGATTATTATCGGTGGCGACGTTAAGATAACCGGGCTTGATACGTCTGCAGTTCATATTCGGGATAAGGACATAAAAGTAACCATTAAAGACAATCCTACCTTGACGGGTGCAGATAGTGAGATTGAAACCCGCGTGGCTATAACTTTCAACACTCAGCCCCCTGAAGGAAAGGTTTGGCGCATTGCTTACGACAAGGATTTAGCCGACGGCATCTTCGCGATCCCCGCAGATGGCTTTACCCTTGATCCCACCAGATTTGCTTCCGCAAGCACAGACTTTAAGATAAGCCGTAACGAAGCAGGCTCCCTTGTGATATCATAAGAAGCTTAAAGCTTTTTTACACTATAAATTACATTTTAAGGAGGACTTATTATGAAAAGGATTTTGTTAATAGCCCTCGGGTCAGTAATGCTTTTAACCTCAGCCCTGATTGTTTTTGTGGGCTGTGCAGATAAGGGCGACATCCCCACCGTTGCCGAGGTAAAAACGGAATTTTACACCGACGACCGTCTGGAGCGTACCCTTAACCGTACCCCCCGTGAGGATCTTTTAAAGGTCTGGGGTCAGCCGGATAAAACCGTCGCTTACGAAAACGAGGACGTATGGTTTTTGGGTGACGGAAGGGCTTTGGTGGTTTCCTACACCAGAGGCGGCAGGGTAGACGACGTTGATATTGAGGACTAATTTATCCCCACTAAGCAGTGTATCTCATAAAAAGCCTTGGCCTATATGCTCGCTAACGGGCATATAGGCCACTTTTTTGCAATCAAAAAGGGGGAGCTTTTACCGTCGGCCCTTAAAATCCCTCAATGCTTTTTTGGGACGGTTTTTTTCAAAACTTTCCCGGTTTTGGTTGCAATTTTGACAGAATAACTTACGCATTGTATTGATAATTTGCCTCTTAAGGGCGTGGGGCCTGCACCCAAGACCCGTCCCTGAAAATTAAAAAAAGCGAAAGATTTTATATCTTCCGCTTTTTTATTATGGCTTTTTAAGGTTATTTTTTGCTCAGGAGCATGCCCACCCCTTTAAAGAATTTGCCGTTAAAAAGGGTGATAAGCCCCTCCGTCTGGCGGCGGGTGAGCTTGCCGAAAATCCCAATGGCGCGCATGGGGGTGTTGGCAACCATGGCAAGGTCGTTAAGCTTTTTAAAGTCCTTTTTCTTAAGGGCTTTTTTGTATTTTTTGGCAAAGACACGGCCGATTATTCTACCTAAAAGGCTCCTGCTGTATTTAAGGTCAAAAAAGCAGCTGTTTTCGCCTATTACGATGCGCTTTTTCTTGATAAAGACAAAATCCTCTTTAACGTAATCCCTCTTTAACAGGACGGAAAACTCCCCGTCGCTTACCTCCTCCACGCGGCCGCTTTCATATGAGGGGAGCATCTTAATGTCCGGATAGGCAGTTGCTCCGTCGCCGTTTACGTGGGTGGATACGGCAAGGCGGATATCCTCGGATGACGACGCCACAAAGATTTTATAAAGTCCGCTTTCCACAGCAAAAGCGTTTTTCTCACTGTTAAAGTACCTGAAGGTATACTTGTCAAAGGGGATAGTGACCTTTCTCGTTTCACCCGGCCTTAAGATGACCTTTTTAAAGCCCTTAAGCTCCTTTACGGGGCGATGGACGCGGCTTTCGGGCAGGGCAACGTACAGCTGGCACACCTCTGCGCCCACTCTGTCGCCAATATTTTTAAGGTTAAAGGTTACCCCGTTTTTGTCAACGCGGGCGGCGGAGTATTCAAACTCCGTATAAGAAAGGCCGTAGCCAAAGGGGAATAAAACCTCCTTTTTGGCCTTTTCAAAGTATCGGTATCCGACGTAAATGCCCTCCTTGTAGGGGATGGTAAAATCCTCGTCAAAATAGGATTTGGTCGGCACTTGATCGTAAGATATGGGGAAGCTTTCCGAAAGCTTGCCCGACGGGCTTACCTTGCCCGACAAAACGTTTAGGATAGCACGGCTGCCGCCCTGGCCCAAAAGGCCGCCAAAGATTATTCCGTCGCTGTCAAGTATGGGTGAAAGGTCCAGACAGCTGCCGTTTATGACCACGGCAACTACCTTCTTAAAAGCCGCCCTAACCGACCTATAGGCCGATATTTGGTTTTCAGGCAGGCTTATATCGTCGCGGTCGCGACCCTCGGACTCGCCGTATTCGTTAAGACCCAAAAAGATTACGCAGGTATCGACCTTTTCTTTAAGGGCGGCAAGCTCTTCTTCAAAGCTCTTGAGTTTTTTCCCAAAACGGCAAAAGCCCTTTAAGGTGCCTTCAACCGTAAGTCCGTCACAGGGCAAAAGATCTATTATATTTTCCGTCTTATACGGGTTGACGAGGGAGGACCCGCAGCCCTGCATCCTCGTGTTAAAGACAAAGTCACCCACAAAGCCTACGGGGACGTGGGCGTTTAAGGGAAGCACCCCGTTGTTTTTCAGTAAAACGATACTTTCCTCCGCGCATCTTACGGCGGTTTTGTGGTTTTGCTCGTAATCGGCAAAGGGTGAAGGATTGCGGTTTTTTTCAAATTCGTCGGCAAGCTTTAATATCCTTGTCACGCTTTGGTCGATAAGCTCCTCCGACACCTGACCCGCCTTGACTGCGGCGACAAGATCGGATATTCCGTATTTGGAGTAGGGCATGGAAAGATCGCTTGACGCCTTCAAGCTTTCCACCCTGTTATTGGTGCCGCCCCAGTCGCTCATGACCACCCCGTCAAAGCCCCATTCGCCCCTTAAAATATCCTTTAAAAGATGGACGTTTTGGTCGGCATATTGGCCGTTAACGCGGTTATAGGCCGTCATTATGCATTTTGGGGAGCCTTCCTCCACGGCGATCTCAAAGGGGGTAAGATAAATTTCACGCAGGGTCCTTTCGTCGGCCACGGAGTCGGTTAAGGACCTTCTCGTTTCTCTGTTGTTAAGGGCAAAATGCTTTACGCAAGCCCCCGCGCCCTTTTTCTGGACGCCCTGTATATAGCTTGCCCCCAGCTTGCCCGCAAGGTAAGGGTCTTCCGAAAAATATTCAAAGTTACGGCCGTTTCTTGGATTTCTTTTAATATTGATGCCCGGGCCCAAAAGGACGTCGACGCCCTGATTTAAGGCCTCCTCACCAAGGACGGTACCCGCGTCGTAAAGCCTGTCTACGCTCCAGCTGTTGGCAAGGGCCGACGCCGTTGGCAGGCAGGTTGATGGCTCACTTTGGTTAAGGGCGATCTTTTTGGTCTTGCACTCACACCTTAAGCCGTGGGGGCCGTCGGACATTTTAAAGGTGGGCAAGGACTGCCCCTCAATATCCGCTGTATGCCAAAAATCCTTGCCGACGAGAATGCGACATTTTTCTTCTACGGTCAACTTTTTCAATAAAAGGTCCAGGTCCATAAAGCCCCTCCACAAAAACATAAAATTATTGTAGCATAAATCTTGTTTTTTTACAATACCCATGCCAAAAAAAGAGGGGGCTTTTTCAAAAAAAGAAATTTTTTAAACCCTGTTGACATTTTTCTTTAAGGGAGTTATAATATTTTATGAACGTGGGCAAGGCTTACGGCACAAAACGTTAAGGAGAATTTTTATGGAAGAATCCGAATACAGATATGATACCCAGCTGCTTATTGACGGCGTTGGTCTTGACGAAGATAAAATAAAGGACTACTTTAACGCAAACTTCAAGGGGGATTGTCTTCTCGTCGTCGGCGATGAGGAGCTTATAAAGATCCACTTTCACACCAACGAACCCTGGGACGTTTTAAAATACTGCTCAACCCTTGGGGATATTTACGATATCGTAATAGAGGATATGTTCCGCCAGGCACTGGGCCTTGACGGCTGATAAATAAAAGGGATAAAATAATGATACCGTTTAACCTTTCTTATTGGATATGCTTGTTTTTCGGGGCCGTGTGTCTTATTTTAAACAGACCCTTTCTGGAAAAGAGTGAAAAAAACAAACCCCTTGGGGCGCTTTTATATAAAACCCTTGCATCCCTGTGCTTTATGATAATCGCCGCCCTTTGCCTTTTAAGCGAGGGCGTTACCCCATCAAAGTTCCATATTGTGGCGATAATCGGCTTATTGGCGGGCTTTTTAGGGGATATACTTCTTGCCCTCAGGCACGTTTATCCGCAAAAATACACCTTGTTTTTCGTGGTGGGTGCAGTCGTGTTTTTCCTTGAGCACGGGCTTTTCAGCGCCTATTTTATGTTTAACGGCACCATAAACGCCCCCCTGACTGCCCTTATATTCGTACTTGGGTTTTCCGTTGTAACATATATCTTTGCCCATATGAACGTTGACGGCGGCAAGCTTAAGTTCGGCATTTACGCCTATATCGGCGCGGTTATATTAACCTGTGCAAACTTTATCACGGCCTTTGCGGTGGCAAAAACATGGGCGACCGCCATGCTTGCGGTGGCAAGCATTCTCTTTGCCGCCAGCGACGTCATACTTTGCGCCTACAACTTTGGCAGGGCAAAAAGCTTTAAGAATATGTACTTTATCCATTACCTGTATTATCCGGCCCAGGTTTTGATTGCCTGTTCACTGCTGTTCTTCGGGTAAGGGATAAGCGCCCTTATTATTGCCGCCTTTAAGCGTTAATCGGCCTATACGCCGACTTTTCCGCCTTTACGGGCGGTTTTTTTATGTACTTTAAGGCCGTAAAAAAAGATGGACGTCTTTTTGCTTTGGGGCGGCAAAAGGCTTAAGAATATATAAAAATCCCGGCCAAGGCCTCCCACAAAGCAGTCAATTTTAGCAATTTTTATTAACAAAACGGCTTTTTAAACTACTTTTTACAATAAATTTGCTAATTTTAAGCAAAAACGCATTGACTTTACTTATTAAGTGAATTATAATAGTAATTGTGCGTGTACTATCACGCGTAAATACGATCAAATAATTATCGGAGGATAAATTTTAATGAAAAAGATGACAATCGATGGCAACACCGCCGCCAGTCACGTAGCGTATGCTTTTTCCGAAGTAGCCGCTATTTATCCCATTACACCATCTTCTCCCATGGCAGAAGTTGCTGACGAATGGGCAACCGCAGGCAGGGTAAACATGTTCGGCCAGAAGCTTCGCCTTGCAGAAATGCAGTCCGAGGGCGGCGCAGCCGGCGCAGTACACGGTTCTTTAGCAGCCGGTGCTTTAACTGTTACCTACACGGCAAGCCAGGGTTTACTTCTTATGATTCCTAACATGTACAAGATCGCCGGCGAGCTTATGCCTACGGTTTTCCACGTAAGCGCCCGTGCTTTAGCAGCTCACTCCCTTAACATTTTCGGCGACCATTCAGACGTAATGGCATGCCGTCAGACGGGCTTTGCTATGATCGCTTCCGGCTCCGTACAGGAGGTTATGGATTTAGGTCTTGTTTCACACCTTGCAACCTTAAAATCCAAGGTTCCCTTCTTACACTTCTTCGACGGCTTCAGAACCAGTCACGAGGTTTCCAAGATCGACGCCATTGAGTATGACGAAATGAAGGCCCTCGTTGACATGAAGGATATCGAGGACTTCCGCGCACGCGCACTCAACCCCGATCACCCCATCCAGAAGGGTACCGCACAGAACGCCGATACTTATTTCCAGAACAGAGAAACTGCCAATAAATATTACGAAGCAACCCCCGCCATCGTTCAGAAGATGATGGACAAGGTCAACAAGCTTACGGGCAGAAATTACCACCTCTTCGACTACGTTGGCGCACCCGACGCTGAAGAAGTTATCGTTATCATGGGCAGCGGTGCAGACGCCGTTGAAGAAACCATCAACAAGCTCAACGCCGAAGGTCACAAGTACGGCTTATTAAAGGTACGCTTATACAGACCTTTCGCAACCAAGGCTTTCTTGAAGGCCCTTCCCAAGACAACCAAGAAGATCGCCGTTTTAGACAGGACGAAAGAGCCCGGCTCCTTAGGCGAACCTTTATACCTTGACGTATGTACTGCTTTATTTGACGCTAAGCGTCGCATCACCGTCGTTGGCGGCAGATACGGCTTAGGCTCCAAGGAATTCAATCCTTCCATGATCCTTTCCGTATACAAGAACTTAGAGCAGGCTAAGCCAATGAACCACTTCACCGTTGGTATTTACGACGATATCACCAACACCTCATTGGATTTCTCAACCCAGTACAACGCAGCACCCTTAGGGACAGTTTCCTGCAAGTTCTACGGTCTTGGCTCTGACGGTACGGTCGGCGCTAACAAGAACTCCATCAAGATCATCGGTGACCACACTGACAAATACGTTCAGGGTTACTTCTTCTACGACTCCAAAAAGTCCGGCGGTATCACCGTATCCCACTTACGCTTTGGCGATACGCCCATTCAGTCGTCATACCTTATTGACGCCGCTGACTTTATCGCTTGCCACAACCCCTCTTACGTAACCCGTTACGACATGGTTACCGACTTAAAGGATGGCGGCAAGTTCCTCCTCAACTGCGCTTGGGACACTGTTGAAGCCCTTTCAGAGCATCTCCCCGCAACCATGAAGCAGCTCCTCGCTAAAAAGAATGCAGAGCTTTACGTTATCGACGCTTTAGACGTTGCAGTAAAGGCCGGCAGCCCCAAGAGCCAGAACATGGTTTTACAGGCAGCATTCTTTAACATTGCCAATATTATTCCTTACGCCGAAGCAGAAGTTTACATGAAGGAAAAGGTTAAATCAACCTACGGCAAGAAGGGTGACGCAGTCGTTAAGGCAAACTGTGACGCCATCGACGCCGCTATCGCTTCCTTAAAGAAGATAAACGTTCCTGCAGAATGGGCTAACGCCACCACCGGCGCACAGGCACCCGCTCTTGCTGACGACAAGTACTTCCAGGAAGTCGTTCATCCCATCATCGCTTTACAGGGCGACAAGCTTCCTGCATCTGCATTTAACGCTGACGGCTCCGTTCCTACCGGCACCACCAAGTTTGAAAAACGCGGCGTTGCAGTAAAGGTTCCACAGTGGATCCCCGAAAATTGTATCCAGTGTAACCAGTGCGCCTTCGTATGCCCCCACGCATGTCTCCGTCCCGCCCTCAACGAGGTCGGCACAGAAAAGCCCGCAACTTACGCTACCCGTCCCGCTATGCAGCTTAAGGGTCTTGAGTACAGAATGCAGGTTTCACCCTTAGACTGTATGGGTTGCGGCGTTTGCGTAAACGTTTGCCCCGCTAAGGAAAAGGCCCTCGTTATGGTACCCTTTGAACAGGCTGTTGAGGCTGAAGGCAACAACTATGAATTCTCCGAAAGCCTTCCCGAGGTTGACACCTCTGCAGTTAAGCCCACCACCGTTAAGGGTAGCCAGTTCAACAAGCCCTTATTTGAGTTCTCCGGCGCTTGCGCAGGCTGCGGCGAAACACCTTATATTAAGGTTATCACCCAGATGTTCGGCGACAGAATGGTAGTTGCAAACGCAACGGGCTGCTCTTCAATCTACGGCGGCAGCTCTCCAACGTGTCCTTACACCACCAATAAGGAAGGCAAGGGTCCCGCTTGGGCAAACAGCTTGTTTGAAGACAACGCAGAATTCGGTTACGGTATGAACCTTGCTTACGGCCAGCGCCGTGCTGCACTTGCTCAGACCATCGAAAAGGCTATCGAGCTTGGCGCTAAAGGCAAGCTTAAAGCCGCTTTAACCGAATGGCTTGAAAACAGAAAGTCTGCAGAGATCACAAAGAACCTTTCCAAGGTTATCATTGAGCTTTTACCTGCCGCTATCAAGGCCGCAAGGGGCGAGCTTAAGTTGATCCTTACCAAGATTGCCGATCAAAAGGACTGCCTCATCAAGAAATCCATCTGGATCTTCGGTGGCGACGGCTGGGCATACGATATCGGTTACGGCGGTCTTGACCACGTACTCGCTATGGGCGAAGACGTAAACATCCTCGTTCTCGATACCGAAGTTTACTCCAACACGGGCGGTCAGGCTTCCAAGTCTACCCCAACGGGTGCTATTGCCAAGTTTGCTGCCGGCGGTAAGAGGGTTAAGAAGAAAGACCTTGGTATGATCGCAATGAGCTACGGCTACGTTTACGTTGCACAGTGCGCAATGGGCGCTAACAAGCAGCAGTTCCTGAACGCTATCGTTGAAGCTGAAAGCTACGACGGACCTTCACTTCTCATCTGCTACGCACCTTGCATCAACCACGGTATCAATATGTCCATGACTCAGGCCGAAGAAAAGAAGGCTGTTGACTCAGGCTACTGGCACTTATACAGATACAATCCTGCTCTTATCGGACAGGCAAATCCCTTCAAGCTTGACTCTAAGGATCCAACCTTAAGCTATCAGGACTTCCTTTTAGGCGAAACCCGTTACGCTTCCTTAAAGAAGGCTCAGCCCGAGCTTGCAACACAGCTCTTTGAAAGGGCAGAAGAAGAAAACAACGAACGTCTTAACAAGTATAAAAATCTTGCTAACAAGTAATTTTCTTCTTTAGAAAATCAGCAAAAACCCTGCTATAGGTCGATTATCGCCCTTTAGCGGGGTTTTTTATTTGTTTTTTATCACATCTATTGACAAAGGGCAGGGTAGTGTGGTATATTTATTTTATAAAAGGATGGGGTCGTCCTTTTCTTTAGCGGTGCGCAAAAACAACGGGCGCATTGGGGGGGTAGGTGTGAACGTTAACCGAAAGCTTCTGGTCGTGGCGGCTTGTTCTTACGCCGTCCTTTTGGTGTGGATAATTACCTTCAAGGTAAACAACCCGACGGTGGTGTCGGATTGCTATTACATATTAAAGCCCCTTACCGTATGGCAAAGGCTTAAGGGCGCATTGCCGGCCGACACACTCAAGGGGATAGCAGCCACGGTCATATCCACGGATTTTCTTTTAAACGTCCTTATCTTCGTACCCCTTGGGGTAATACTTCCGCTTGGGTTTAACAAGTTAAATCTTTTGCACGTTTTTGGGATATCGGCGGGGCTTTCCATCCTGTTTGAGTCAGTCCAGCTTTTTACCTGCATCGGCGTTTGTAAGGTTCACGACGTGGTTTCAAATACGGCGGGTGCTTTACTTGGCTATGCCCTTTATCTTATTATTAAAAAATGTGGGATAAAGGAGGTTATTTTAAATCGAATAATTGCGGCAATAACTTTATTGGCCATTCCGTTTTGCGTCTTTGCAATCATAAAAACGGCCCTGTCGTTTGAAATATATTTACCCTCATATCACGGTCTATAAGCCGATTATCAAGCAAAATCAGATATTTATAAAGGAGGATTTTTATGAAGATAGCCCTCATTGCACACGATAAAAAGAAAAACGAAATTATCGAAATTGCCAAAAAATACAAGGACGTTTTAAGCCGGCACGAGCTTTACGCCACCGGCACCACCGGTACCCTTATCATGGGGGAAACGGGCCTAAAGATACACAGGATGAAAAGCGGCCCCTTGGGCGGCGACCAGCAGATCGGCGCCATGCTTGCCGTTGGTGAGATAAATCTTATTATCTTTTTGCGCGATCCCCTTACCGCCCAGCCTCACGAGCCCGACGTATCGGCCCTTCTCCGCCTTTGTGACGTTCAGTCCTTGCCCCTTGCAACCAACGGCAAAAGCGCTGTTATTATGCTGGAGGCCTTAAAGCGCGGCGACCTTGACACCGTTTAAAAAAGTAAAAGTGGGCGTATAAGTCGATTATCATCACTTTTTTTAAGCAAACAAACCTTTTTTTGTCCTTCCTTTTACCGTGAAAGGAGTAAAAAAGAAGCAAAAAAGAAGAAAAAACCGCGACCCAAAGGATAAAAGGGCCGCTTTTTTTGTTATAAAGTTAAGGCGCAGGCGGTAATATTTATATAATATATATAAAAATTGATTGACAATTATTGTAAAAGCCTTGCAAAATATTTGCGCTATAAAAAAAACTGTGTTATAATAGCAAGGCTAAAAAATTCACACCCGAATTGTTTTGGACGATCCGTGGCGCTCAAATACACACTTTTCAGGGGCGCTTCTATTGGTCCGGTGAAAAACGTCGGGGAGGATTAACGGAGGTATTTTTTATGGAAGTTACAACAATGAAACAGCTTCTTGAAGCAGGCGTTCACTTTGGTCATCAGACGAGAAGATGGAATCCTAAGATGCAGAAGTACATTTACGGCAGCAGAAACGGTATCCACATCATCGACTTACAGATCACCATTAAGCTTATTGAAAAGGCTTACAGATTCGTTGCAGACGCAGTTAAGGAAAACAAGACCGTATTATTCGTCGGCACAAAGCGCCAGGCACAGGAAGCTATCGAACAGGAAGCAACACGTTGCGGCATGTACTACGTTAACTATCGTTGGTTAGGCGGCACCCTCACAAACTTCAAGACCATTCGTTCAAGAGTTGAAAGATTAAACAAGCTTGACCAGATGGAAAAGATGGGCGACTTTGACCTTCTCCCCAAAAAGGAAGTACAGGCTTTAAAGAAGGAACGTGAAAAACTCAACCAGAACTTAGGCGGCATCAGAGAGATGAGAGGCCTTCCCGATATCATGTTCGTAGTAGACCCCTCCTGCGAGGACATCGCTATCAAGGAAGCAAAGAAGCTCAACATCCCCGTTGTTGCTATTACCGATACAAACTGCGATCCCGACCTTATCGATTACGTTATTTCCGCCAACGACGACGCTATCAAGGCTGTTAAGCTTATCACGTCCGTTATCGCTGACGCCGTTATCGAAGGTAAGCAGGGTGAAGACGCCGTTATCGCTATGAGAGAAGAAGCCGCCAAGATGAGAGCAGCTGCTCAGGTAAAGGCACCCGAAGCTGAAGAAGCCGTTGTTGACACAACCGTTAAGGCTTTAGTTGAAGAAACCGAAATCAACGCTTAATAGCATCAAACTATACGATTCAAATAAAAGGAGATTTAAAATGAGTTTTACAGCACAAGACGTTAAGACATTACGTGAAAGAACCGGTTGCGGTATGATGGACTGCAAAAACGCCCTCGTTGAAACCAACGGCGACATGGAAAAGGCAATCGACTTTTTAAGAGAAAAGGGTATGGCAAAGGCTGCTAAAAAGGCCGGCCGTATTGCTGCTGAAGGTATAGTTGACAGCTACATCCACATGGGTGGTAAGATCGGCGTTTTATTAGAGATCAACTGCGAAACAGACTTCGTTGCACGCGGCGACCAGTTTAAGGAGCTTGCTCACGACATCTGCTTACACATTGCAGCTGCAAACCCCCAGTATCTCACTAAGGAAGAAGTTCCTCAGGACGTTTTAGAAAGAGAAAAGGCCGTTTTAAAGGCTCAGGCTTTAGAAGAAGGCAAGCCCGCCGCTATCGTTGAAAAGATGGTTGAAGGCAGAATCAAAAGCTTCTACGACGACAACTGCTTATTAAACCAGAAGTTCGTTAAGGATCCCGCTAAGACCATTGAACAGCTCGTTGTTGAAGCAACGGCTACCATCGGCGAGAAGATCGCCATCAGAAGATTCGTTCGTTTCGAAATGGGCGAAGGTTTACAGAAAAAGAGTGAAAACCTTGCTGACGAAGTTGCAGCACAGGTTGGCGCTATGAAAAAATAATTAATACTGAAAGAGGGAACGTAACTTAATCACTTATGTTCCCCTTTTTTTAAAACCCTTACCGGGCGAGCGCAACGACAGTTGCGACCTGACGAAAAGAGGACGGTTATGAAAAAGTTAAAAAGAGTTTTACTTAAAATCAGTGGAGAGGCCTTATCGGGCCCAAAGGGCTTCGGCTTTGATCAGCAGGTCATTGACGACGTCTGTGAGGAGCTTAAGCTTTTACACGACGAGGGGATTGAAATTTCCGTCGTGGTAGGCGGCGGCAACTTCTGGCGGGGCCGTCAGGGCACCGAAATGGACAGGACGACTGCAGACCATATGGGCATGCTTGCCACGGTCATGAACGCCCTTGCTCTTCAGGACGCCATTGAAAGAAAGGGTGTTGACACAAGGGTCCAGACGGCAATAAATATCGAACGCGTTGCCGAATCTTACATCAGAAGAAAGGCCTTAAAGCACCTTGAAAAGGGAAGGATCGTCATCTTTGCCGGCGGCACGGGCAACCCGTATTTTTCAACGGATACGGCGGCATCCTTAAGGGCGGCGGAAATTGGAGCGGACGTTATTTTACTTGCCAAAAACGTTGACGGCATTTACGACAGCGATCCCAAGATCAACAAATCTGCCAAAAAGTACGACGAGATATCTTATTACGACTTTATCAACCGCGGCCTTAAGGCAATGGATACGACGGCAGTTACCATGTGTATGGAAAATAACATGCCCATACTGTGCTTCGGTCTTGAAAAGGGCTCTATTTTAAAAGCCGTTCACGGCGAAAAAATGGGCACCTGGATAAGATAGGGCAGAAAAATATATTTTAAGGAGAAAGTTACCATGGCAGCAGATATGGAACAAATTGAAATGATATTATTAGAGGGCGAAGAAAGAACCGAAAAGACAATAAGCGTCTTAAAGGAATCTTACGTTCAGATAAGACTTGGCAGGGCAAACCCACACGTCCTTGACAAGGTAATGGTTGATTTTTACGGTCAGCCCACCCCCGTTGCGCAGATGAGCAATATTTCCGTTCAGGAAGGTAAATGCCTCGTTATCGCGCCATGGGATAAAAGCATGCTTAAAAACGTTGAAAAGGCCATTTTAGGCTCCAACGTAGGCATCACCCCCACCAACGACGGTAACGTCGTACGCCTTGTTTTCCCTGACCTTACCGAGGAGCGTCGCCGCGAGGTTTCCAAGCAGGTAAGAAAGATGGGCGAGGACGGCAAGGTTGCAATAAGAAACATCCGCCGTGACGTTTTGGATACCTTAAAGAAGATGAAGACCAACAAAGAGGTGTCCGAGGACGAATACACACTTTTCGAAAAAGACGTTAACGAAATGATCAATAAGGCGATCGAAACGGTAGATAAGCTTCAGGCCGACAAAGAAAAGGACGTAATGACCGTTTAATGGCAGGACTTAAGCACATAGCATTTATTATGGACGGAAACGGACGTTGGGCACAGGAAAGGGGAAAACCCCGTACAGACGGCCACAAGATGGGCGCGCGTGCCTTGGAAAGGGCTGTAAGCCACGGCTTCACCCTTGGGGCGGACGTTCTGTCCTTTTATGCTTTTTCAACGGAAAACTGGTCAAGGCCCAAGGCTGAGGTCGACGCCATACTGTCGCTTCTTATAAGGTGCCTTACCAAAAACGCCAAAAAGCTTGTTTCAAAAAAGATACGCCTTATGGTGTCAGGTGATCTGACAAGGCTTTCTTCTGCCGATCAAAGCAAGGTGCAAAGGGTTATTGAGGAAACAAAGGACTTTTCAAAGACCCTTAACATCGCATTTAACTACGGCGGTCGCAATGAAATAATCCGCGCCGTCAACAAGGCAGTCGCCCTCGGTAAAGAGGTTGACGAGGCCGCTTTTGAGGATCTTCTTTATACGAAGGGCCTCCCTCCGGTCGATCTTTTGATAAGGACCAGCGGCGAACAGCGCTTAAGTAACTTTTTGCTGTGGCAAAGCGCCTATTCGGAGCTTTACTTCACACCGACCTATTGGCCGGATTTTGACGAGGACGAGTTTGACAAGGCGGTTTCATGGTACTACGGCAGAAACCGCCGCTTTGGCAATATTTAGGATGAAATTATGAAGGATTTTGCAGTAAGGGTAATTACAAGTATATTTATAGTCGCGTGTTACGTGGGCGCCCTCGTTTTAAGAGAGCTTTTTGATTACAGGTGGATGTATCTTCTTATATACGTCTTTTCCCTTTTGGGCACCTGGGAAATGGTCCGCGCAATGGGCGACAGGCTTACGGGCTTTGTAAAATGCGTCGCATACGCCTTCAGCATCTGCCTTACACCCGTGTTTTGCTTCCTCGGCGGGGCGGAGACGGGCGTTCTGGTATTTTTGGCCTCCCTTTTAGTCTTACTTGATATGGTCTTTGCCTTTGAAAGGGCCACGGTGGAAACCACCGCCGCAGGACTTTTAACACTCTTTTACCCAAGCATACTTCTCATACCCATGATGGCAACCAATGCCCTCGGCGAAAAATCCTTTATCGCCATGGTTCTGATTTTTGCCATCGCGCCCTTTGCTGACAGCGGCGCATACATTGTCGGCTCCCTTTTAAAGGGCCCTAAGCTTGCCCCGAGGATCAGTCCCAAAAAGACTGTTAGCGGGCTTATAGGCGGACTTTTAGGCGGCGTTCTGGCTTCAATGCTCACGTGGGCTATCTTTGCAAGGGGCTTGGTTTTTACAAGCACCGCGGCAGAGGTTATCTTATTTGTATTGATAGGTCTTTTAGGCGGTTTTTTCACAGCCCTTGGCGATCTTATCGAGGGTGCCCTTAAAAGAAAACTTGGCGTCAAGGACATGGGCAGGCTTTTGCCCGGTCACGGCGGAATTTTAGACAGGATCGACGGCAATCTCATTTGCTCGGCATTCATATATTTTATTTTTGCATTCATAGGATAATAAGGGTAAATTTATACGCCCCTCGGGGCGGTTTGGACGGTTATGAAGAAAATAGCCCTGCTCGGCAGTACGGGCTCCATCGGCAGACAGGTATTGCAGGTGGTTGCCTCCCATCAAGACAAATTTAAAATCGTAAGCTTGTCCGCAGGCAGCAACGCAAAGCTCCTGCAGGAGCAAATATTGGCCTATAAGCCGGTTATTGCCACACTTAAGGATGCTTCGCGGGCAAGGGAGATACAATCTATACCCAACGGCACCACCTTTTATTACGGTGAAAACGCCCTTTATCACGCCCTTTCAAGCGGGGCGGATATTCTTTTCGTGGCCCTTATGGGCTTTGAGGGGCTAAAGGCGGTTCTGGACGGTATAAGCCTCGGCATGGATATTGCCATCGCCAACAAGGAGGTTTTAGTTGCCGGCGGCAGCCTCGTCACAAGGCTTGCAAGAGAGAAGGGTGTAAGACTCATCCCCGTCGACAGCGAGCATTCCGCCATCTGGCAATGTCTTGACTTTGACAATAAAAAGGGATTTTCAAGGCTTCACATTACTGCGTCCGGTGGGGCCTTCAGGGACGTGGATATTAAGGATCTTCCTTTTGTTACCAAGGACGACGCCCTTCGCCACCCCAACTGGCGCATGGGCGAAAAGATAACCGTCGATTGCGCAACCATGGTCAACAAGGGTCTTGAGGTTATAGAGGCAAAATGGCTTTTTGATTGCCCCCTTGACAAAATAAACGTCGTTCTCCATCGTGAAAGCATAATACATTCCTTGGTGGAGTTTGAAGACGGCGCAATTATGTCCCAGATGGCGGCGCCCGATATGCGGCTCCCCATTGCACTCGCCCTTTCATATCCCCAAAGACTGGACGTGGGCGTTGAAAGGGTAAATCTTTTATCCCAAGCCCTTACCTTTGAAGAAATTGACACAAAACGCTATCCTTGCTTCCCGCTTGTTTTACAGGCGGCCCAAATGGGGGATAATTATCCCTGTGCACTTTCTGCCGCCAATGAGGAGGCAGTTAAAATGTTCCTTCAGGGCAGGATAAGGTTCACTGATATTTACGGCTATCTTGCGGATTGTCTTGACGCCAACCTTTTAAAGGGCGACGGCTACGACGTCTTAAAAGAGGTTGATCGCGCCGCAAGAAGTAGGGCTATAAGTCGGTTTTCGGCCAAAAATGCCTGATACTAAAAAAACAGTTAAAGCTTTAATTAATTTTTCAAGGATTTTATATGAATAACTTACTTGCATTACCGCCCGTTTTACAAACGGTGCTTTCAGTTGTGGTGGCAATACTTATTTTGCTTGCCACCATCACCATACACGAGTTCGGCCACTACATCGTGGGCAAGCTTTTAAAGTTCAAGATCAACGAGTTCGCCATCGGTATGGGCCCCGCCATTTACAAAAAAACCAAAAAGAACGGCGAGGTCTTTTCCATCAGGCTTTTCCCCTTGGGCGGCTTTTGCGCCTTTGAGGGCGAGGACGAGGACGACCAGACCGTGGCAAAGAAAAACGCCCGTGAGGCCGCTTCCGGCCAAGGCGACGGCGACAGGGGACAAAAAAAGCTTTCTAAAGACGCCTTCAACAACAAAAAGCCATGGCAAAGGATACTCGTCCTTATTGCGGGCGCGTCCTTTAACTTTATTGCGGCAGTAATTATCGTGATGATATCCTTTACGGCTTACGGGCACTTCGGCTTTGCCGCCAAGGAGGTTGCCTCAACCCCATCCCCGTTGGAGCAGGCCTATCAATTAAAGGAAGACGACCTTTTGGTGGCCGTTGACGGAAAGTTTTTATACTTTACCACCGACCTTATCGACGCCCTCAACGGCAAAAAGAAGGGTGATATCGTAGAGGTATCCGTCATCCGTGACGGCAGAAAGTTCACCCAGGAGGTGGCTCTCCGCGCGGACGTTTCCACCGACAGAATGGACGACGTCCACTCCTCCTTTGACGCTTTGGGCATTGCAACGGTCCTCTACGTCAACGGGACGGAAGGCTCCGTCTTTGGCGAGGGCAGTTATATTTACCGCATAAAGGACAGGGCGGAATACGAGTCCTGCACCAGGGTCTATACCTTAAACCAGCTTTACGAAAGCTTAAAGACCCTTAAGGACGGCGAAAGCCTGACGGTTTACGTCCCCGACGGGCAGGAGAAAAAGGAGGTAAACCTTACCGCCCCCGTGGATTTTGACCTTATCGACAAGGAAAACCGCAGTGAGGTTTTAAAGGCCTTTGGCATTGACGGCGGCCTGTTATACTATCAGGTGGCGTCGGAAACCGTTCGCTTTGGCTTTTTTGAGGGCCTCGGTCGCGCCGTGGTATATTCGGTAAGGACCGTTCCCGTAACCATCAAATCCTTTGCTCAGCTTATCAGCGGAAAGCTTCCCTTATCATCTGTAAGCGGCCCTGTCGGCACCATTTCAATGACCTCACAGTACGTTTCAATGGGCTTTAAGTATATGCTTAACATTGCCTCACTCATAGGGCTTTCGGTTGCCATTTTCAACCTTTTGCCCATCCCCGCACTGGACGGTGCAAGGGCTATCTTCGTCCTGATAGAGTGGATCCGCAAAAAGCCCATAAACCGCAACGTAGAAGGGTTGATACACTTTATCGGCCTCATAGCCTTAATCGGGTTTGCCATTTTGGTCGATCTTCTTAAGGTGTTTTAAAAAACCCGCCTATAGGTCGGTTATTTAACAAAAACATAATAAAAAACGCCCTGAAAAGAAGCACTTTTTCAGGGCGTTTTTCTTATTTTAACGCGGCAAAAAACACTTTATCTGTGTCAAAGGTGATCTCCTTTTGAATAAGATATATCGGGGCACAGATATTGTTACCATCATGAAACCGTCAGAGCTTATCCTTTTAGGTCTTTCCGTTTACGGCGCGTGGCGTCTTTACGGCGACTGTGCGAATCGGTGTCAGCCGACCTGTCCACCGCCACCACCGCCCCCGCCCCAAACGGTTAATTTTATCACGTCACCCGGCTGTTGTGAGGCCCCACCGCCTCCTCCCAAGCCGTGCCAATGCTTTTACACTCCTTATTCAAGATAAAATCCTCCTCCCCCTTGACCGAAAGGTCAGGGGGGTATTTATCCTGATATAAATTGATAAAGGGCTTGTTTTTTCGTTTGGCGTAAACAAGACTGTTATAAGCGCCGCCAAAGGCGGTTTTAACGAAGCAAATAACAAAATCGGACTTATCTATCATCCACTGATTTCTTTTTTCGATGGCAAATTTTAAAGGTACGTTTTCCAGGCCGGGATAGATTGTGTCGTCATATTCTATTTTCATAAAAGCCAATCTTTTTTTCAGCCAATCGCCCAAATACGGAGATATGAAAATAATTTTTGCATCGGGATGCTTTTTCTTATACGTTTTAGCGCAGCGGCTTGCAAAGGCGTCAAATCTTCCGTAACCGCCCAAGTAAAAGGTTATTTCACCCTTATCGCTAAAGCTTTCGAGGATAGCCGCTAATTTTTCCTCGTCGTCCGTTGTGGACAAATAATCTCTATGTCCAAAAAAAGTCACTATCATATGGCCACCTATGTAAGTATTCTTTCCTAATTGTATCACAAACGTCCCATAAAGGCAACGGAATATGAAAGTACACATTCATATATTTTTCACTCAAAGGAATATAATATTTTAAGAAAGTATCCTTTCATATAGATTTTATTGGGGTGAGTACGTGACTGTAAACGACGCTGTTGCTAAAAGAATATCTCAGCTGCTTGCCGAAAGGAAGATGACCCAGTACCGACTGGAGCAGCTTTCGGGCATACAGCACGGCCACATGCAGTGGATAATGAGCGGTAAAAGCAAAACCGTTACCCTTTCCACGGTTATGATGGTGGCAAACGGCTTTGGTATGACCGTGAGGGAGTTCCTTGACGACCAAATGTTCCTGTTTGAAAATCTTAACGTTGAATAGCTTTTTATCGGTGGGATCGCATTATTGATCCCGCTTTTTGTTTTTATCCGAGGACACCTTTTACGGATAAAGGTTTTCGCGACAAAGTTTTTTTAAAAATGGGATAAAGGGTTGAAAAATTTCAAGGTTAATGATATAATCATTAAAAAAGGTTAATAATTATAGTAAAGCACGGGCCTTTCAAGGGTTTTTTTCCCAAAAAAGCGGGCGCTTTGCCGCGGCTCGGCTTAATAAAGGAGAAAAAATGGATTTTTCTAAGGACGTAAAATATATAGGCGTAAACGATCACGAGATTGACCTTTTCGAGGGTCAGTACGTGGTCCCCAACGGCATGGCGTACAATTCCTACGTTATGCTTGACGACAAGGTTGCCGTATTTGATACGGTTGACGCAAAATTCTTCCATCAGTGGATGGACAACCTTACCTGCGCCCTTGACGGAAGGACTCCTGACTATCTTATCGTGTCCCATATGGAGCCGGACCACTCGGCAAACATTCTTAATTTTGCCAAGGCTTACCCGGGGGCAACCGTAGTTGCAACCCAAAAGGCCTTCGTCATGATGGGTCAGTTTTTTGGCACAGACTTTTCCGACAGACGTCTTGTGGTAGGCGAGGGCGACACCCTTTGCCTTGGTAAGCATACCCTGACCTTTGTGACCGCACCGATGGTTCACTGGCCGGAGGTAATGGTAACTTACGACGACGTTGATAAAATATTATTTTCAGCCGACGGCTTCGGCAAGTTTGGCGCTTTAGACGTTGAAGAAGACTGGGCTTGCGAGGCAAGGCGTTACTATATCGGTATCGTCGGCAAGTACGGTGCACAGGTCCAGGCCCTTTTAAAAAAGGCGGCAGGCCTTGACATAAGGACCATTTGCCCCTTACACGGCCCGATTTTAACTGAAAATTTAGGTTACTATCTTGACCTTTATAACACCTGGTCGTCCTACGCCGTTGAAAGCGAGGGGATAATGATCGCTTACACCTCAGTTTACGGCAATACTAAAAAGGCGGTAGACCTTCTTGCCCAAAAGCTTAAGGACGGCGGCGCACCCAAGGTTGTTACCTGCGACCTTGCCCGCGAGGACATGGCAGAGGCCGTTGAGGACGCGTTCCGCTACGGCACCCTGGTTTTGGCAACAACGACCTACAACGCCGATATTTTCCCCTTTATGCGCACCTTTATCGACCATCTGACCGAGCGCAACTACCAAAGCCGCACCGTTGCCATTGTTGAAAACGGAACTTGGGCGCCAATGGCTGCAAGGGTTATCAAGGGCATGCTTGAAAAGAGCAAGAACCTTACCTTTGCCGAGCCCGTCGTTACAATAAAATCTGCCTTGAACGAGGCTTCAACCAAGCAGATAGAAGACCTTGCCACAGAGCTTTGCCGCGAATACGTCGCAAAAAACGGCGAGATCGCCGACAAAAAGGATTTCTCGGCGCTGTATAATATCGGCTACGGCTTATACGTGGTGACCTCAAGGGACGGCGACAGGGACAACGGCCTTATCGTCAACACCGTTTCACAGGTCACAAGCGAGCCAAACAAGGTGGCGGTTACCATAAATAAGTTAAATTATTCTCACCACGTTATCAAAAAAACGGGACTGATGAACGTTAACGTCCTCACCACCGACGCGCCCTTCAAGGTCTTTGAAGGCTTCGGCTTTGTCAGCGGAAGAAACGTCAACAAGTTTGCTTCCTGCACCCCATTAAGGGCAGACAACGGTCTTGTTTTCCTCCCCAAATATATAAATTCCTTCATGTCGCTTAAGGTTGAGGACTACGTTGACCTTGGCACCCACGGCATGTTTATCTGCGCCGTGACGGAAGCAAGGGTGATTTCAGACAAACCCACCATGACTTATGCTTACTATCAGGAAAACGTCAAGCCCCGTCCCAAAACCGACGGCGTAAAGGGCTACGTTTGCAAGATCTGCGCATACGTTTACGAGGGTGAAACCTTACCCGACGACTTTATCTGCCCCCTTTGCAAACACCCCGCATCTGATTTTGAGCCCATCAAATAATTTTGCCAAAACGATAAAAAGTGGGCCTATAAGCCCTTAAACACAATATTTAACAATAAAAATCATCCCTTTTAAGGAGATATTATGAAGATAATAACCATCAGCCGTGAGTTTGGTAGCGGCGGAAGAGAGCTTGGTAAGCGCCTTGCCGACGCCTTGGGCTTTAACTATTACGATACGGAGATCATCCGTGAGATCGCCAAGGAAACAAGCTTCAGTGAGGAATACATCACGTCGGTTACCGAAAGGGGACTGTCTGGCTTCAACGTCCATTTCGGCAGGACCTTTACCCCTCAGGTCAACCAGACGGCAATTGACGTCCTCGTTGCCCAGCACAACGTAATAAAGCGCCTTGCCGAAAAGGGCGACAGCGTTTTCGTCGGCTACGGCGCAGACGTTATCCTGAAGGATCTTAACCCCCTTAAAATTTTTGTTTGCGCAGACGTTGACTACAAGCTTAAGCGTTGCCGCGAAAAGAACCAGGCAGACGCCCATTTGTCGGACAGGGAAATGATAAAGCAGTTTAACCGTATCGACAGCGGACGAAGACACCTTCACGAGCAGCTTGCCTCATCCGAGTGGGGCGAAAGCAAGGCGTACAACCTTTCGGTAAACACCACCGGCTTTGAGATCAAGGAGATCGTCCCTGCCGTTAAGGAGTTTGCCTTAAAGTGGTTTGAAAAGACCCAAAACAATTAAAAAGCCACTTTCCCGCTAAAAAGGGTTTTTGTTAAAAACCCGTCTATAGGTCGGTTAAAAGGGTGTTTTTTCAAAAGGCTCTATACTAACTGTTAAAACAAACCGTCTTTTTAAGATTTGGTATTGACACGGCCCGACAGGCGTGCTATAATATGATGGTAGGGCGTTGGCTTTATGATCGCCCCCCTTAAAAAATATTTCAGGAGAATTTTTTATGAGCAACAATTCCAACCCCCGTCCCGCTTGGTACGATTACGTTTTGGCAATTATTCCCTTTATCCTCGTTCTGGTTTGGGGAAACAGCGTATATCTTTGCACCATTATCCCCATTGTCGGCGGCGCCCTCGGCGGTGCGATCAGCGGTCTTTGCTGCGGTATTTCCCTCATGCTTATGGCCAAGCAGGAAAAATTCACCATTAAGATCGTTATTGCTGTGGTAAACCTTATCGTTTCCTTTGGCGTGTGCACACTTGTCGGTCTTCTCATCATAGGTGCCCTTAGCTAAATCAGCAAGCAAAAATTAAGTATAAAAATACGATTGCGCGCAAAATTTCTTGCGCGCTTTTTAATTTTTCAATAAATTTTAAAAGCCGATCAAAATAAAAAAGTCGGCGTATATGCCCGTTATCGCCCCTTTTTTATGTAAAACGTCAAAAGGCGCGGCCAAAAAATAGACTTTTTCAAATTTTGTATATTGACACGGCTTTCTCTTTGTGTCATAATAGTTAAAGGAGGAAGATTTTATGAAAAAGACAGTCAAGTTTTTATCCTTAGCTTTATCAGCTTTATTGCTTTCGGTTTTTGCCTTTACCGGCTGCGGTAAGGGCGGTGACGACAGTACGGAGGGTCCTAAGGCCTACCCCGAAGAAAAATACACGGTTACAGAGGACTATATTGCCACCAATGCGGCAAACGACCAAGTGTTTTCAGTTTCGGGCGTGACGGCAGACCCATCAAGTCCTTTAAAGGGCAAGACCTTTTATTGGTTAGGCTCGTCGGTGACTTACGGTTCTGCATCCAACGGCCAAAGCGTTGCGGATTATCTTGCGGCTCTCACCGGGTGCGTTTGCAAAAAGGACGCAGTTTCGGGCACAACCATTTTTGACGACGGCAAGACGGCGGCAACGGGCACGGACTCCTACACGAGACGCCTTGTAAACAGCAAGGTTTTTGACAAGACCGAAAAGATCGACGGCTTTATCTGCCAGATATCCACCAACGACGCCCGCAATGACCGCCTTAACAAAAGGGGCGTCATCAAAAGCGATAAGTATTACGCGTCAACGGACTTTGACCGCGCGACCACCCTTGGCGGTATAGAGTTTATCATTACCTACGTTACCGAAACCTGGGGATGCCCCGTATATTTCTACTCAGGCTCATATTTTGGCGACACCGGCACGAGAAAGTCCACCAATCCCACGGGTACCGAGTACGCAAAGCTTGTCGACCAGGTAATTGAAATTGCCGATAAGTACAATCAGTTTATGGATTTTAAGGTTGGCGTTATCGACCTTTACAACGACGCCGACTTTAACGCAGTTGCCAGCGACAAATATTATAAATGGGTCATGAGTGACGCCATCCATCCAAAGGCAGCTGGTTATCTCCAGTGGTGGACGCCATATTTTGAAAGCTACCTTGTTTACGATTTGACTTAATTATCCGCCGCATTCTCAAAAAGGGCCTGTTTTCGGTTGCCTTTTGGGGCGGAATATGGTATTTATATGACAGAAACTAAATAAACATCTGCCACCGGGTAGGAAATGCTTAAGCATTCGTTTGCGCGTCGTTAGGTCTTTGAAGACGCCCATGCGGATGCTTGTTTTTTTGGTAAATATGAAAAAAAGATTTTTTAACGTAAAATTCAATCTTACAGACTACGTTTTATGGCTGTCGTCAATGGGGGTCATTATCCTTGCGTTTTTTATTTTTGACAGCAAAGGCTATCTTGACTTAGCGGCGTCCCTTATTGGGGTAACGTCCCTTATCTTCAGCGCAAAGGCAAACCCAATAGGGCCGATTTTGATGATCATTTTCAGCATTTTATACGGGGTCATATCGTATACCTTCAGATATTACGGCGAGATGATAACTTATCTGGGGATGACCCTGCCAATGTCGGTTTTTGCCCTTTCAGAGTGGCTTAAAAACCCCTTTGACGGCAACCGTGCCCAAGTAAAGGTTGGCGGCATCAAAAAAAGGGACGTGATCATTTTAGTGTTGGCGACCGTGGCGGTGACGGGCGGCTTTTATTTTTGTTTGTGGAAATTGAAAACTGCCAATCTTTTAATTTCAACCGTATCCGTTGCAACAAGCTTTATTGCGGCTTATTTCACCCTGAAAAGAAGCCCCTTTTTTGCCCTTGGCTATGCGATAAACGACGGGGTGCTTATCGTCATGTGGGTGCTTGCAAGCCTTGTTGACAGGGGGTATCTGTCGGTGGTGATATGCTTTGTTGTCTTTCTCGTCAACGATGCATACGGCTTTATAAGCTGGTGCGCGATTAAAAAGCACCAGGATCTGGTCTTGGCCGAAAAAGACAAAACAGGGGATTAATCGGCACATAGGCTGACTTTTTAATAAAAAAGCGCTTTGCTTGTTTAAGCAAGGCGCGTTTTTTTATTCCTGGGACAGGGCGTGAACGTTGACCCTTAACAAAAAGCTTTTTAAGGGTATGGTCTTATAGTCCTCGTACATCTTATGATAATTGCGATAGGTCATATCCCTTATGCCAAAAATGTCGATTTCGGCTTTCAAGGCCTCTTCGGTCATGTCTGAAATCGCGTCTTTAAGGTTTTTTTCAAGGCCGTCCAGCTCCTCGCCGTCAACGCGGTATCGTCTGCTGTCCCCGTCCTCGCCAACCCCTTGGCCGCCGTCTGCGGGCCGCACCCAAAGTTTAAGATCAAGTACAAGGGTCGGCTTGACGCCGTATTCCACCCGCACCCTTTTTTTGCTTTTGTAAACTTCAAGCATAAGCCCGTCATCCCCCGACGGCAGGATGACCCTGTCGGCCTCAGCCCTTAAAAGATTAAAGGCAACGGTTTTATCGGAGGGTAGCTCCCCAACCATCCTTCCGCCGCTGAAAATCGCCGTTGACGTGGCGTTAAAGACCACGGTTTTTTTGTCGCCGCCGCTTTTGCCGCCACCCTTTCCGTTGTCAGAAAGTCTGCCTATATGCCCGTTATCGTTATTATTTTTCTTAAACAAGCAGGGCAAAAGGATGTCGCTTTGGGCAGTTGTGCCGCCGCTTCCGCCCTCCATGTCGCCGTCGGTTGTGCCCTTTACCGTGCGGATAAGCGGCATGTAGGAAAAACCGCCCTTACCGTGGAGCCCCACGGCAAAGTCCTTGATGTTCACGTCGGCAATGGTGCCCGTTGACCGATCGTTTTTAAGAAGTATTTTTTGTATGGCAAAGGAGGAAATGGAATCCAGGGGCGTTACCGCCCTTAAGACCTCCTTGGCGGTGGTGTCACAAAGGGCTATCATGGCGGAGTTTTGTACCCTTTCGTCTAAAATAAGGTTATCGATAAGGCTGCCAAGACCGTCCCTTGCAAGGTCCCGCCCGACAAGGATAAGGTTGCAAAAGGAAAGCTTTGGATGCCAGCCCGTGTTGGCACCCATTTTGGCAATGGCGTCCATTACGGTCTTACCCTTGGTGGAAATCACAGTATCGTTGTTTTGGGAAACCTGTTGGGTCGCCTGGGGCACGCCTATCTGGGCGGTGACCTCAACGCCGTCCTCGTGTTTATCCACGCCTATGGCAACGACAATGGCGGTGTCCTCAATGTCTAAAAGGGCAAAGTCGGAGGACAAATACATCAATGCAAGCAGGGCCGCAAGAGCAATAATAAGCTTATGTCGTAGGTTTTTCAATTTTTCTCCTTTCCGAAGGTATTTTCGGTATCAGTAAAAGGGTTGGGGGCAAAAGGTACCCAAAAAGGACGAAAACAGGCCAAAGGCTTTTGACGATAAAGTCAAGGACGGTAAAAAGCTTGTTGTCAAAGACGGTCACAAATATTGCCAGCGCCCCGTTTACGATTATGGCCGGCCAAAGGGAATTTTTAAGCGAAAGGGCCATTTCAAAGCACTTGACCGACAAAAACACGGGAAGGATAATTGCAAAGACCTGGCTGAAAAGCAGAAGAAAAATCCCCACGTAATCAAACCGTGCGGCGTTGGCGATGGCCACGCTGAAAATGGTCATTTCGGGTACGGCAAGATATTGTGTTTTTGCAATGGGGCCAAACACGGCGTAAAAGGTCACCATAATAAACACCGTAAAAACCCCGCCTGAAAGATAGCTGAAAAAAACCTTTCCCGTCTGCCTTTTTTCCTCGTAAAAATGGCCGATAAACATCAACATATAGACCCCGTCCGAATACCATGGCAGGGTGGCAAAACAGCCGTTAATCAGCCTATAGGTCGGTTTTTGCACTATCGGCAGCAGATTTTTATAGTTGCCGTTTAAAACCGATAAAAAAAGCACAAGCCCAAGCCCCATGGCCGTTACAAAGCAGGCGACGTCAGCGCACCTGCCGATTATCTTCATGCCCTTTAAGGAAGTGTAAAAGCTTACGATAAAAAACGGAAGGAATATAACCACCGAGGGGGTGACCTCGTAAAGGACGTTCTGGATATAGTCCTGCTGCTCCAAAAGGGGAATAACAGCCTTTATCAAAAAGTACAGGCCGTACCCTAAATAAAGTGCCCGCGCAAGGGGCCTAGATAGGCTTTTTTCCACCACGGTGAAAATTGGGGTGTTGCCGTGCTTTTTCAAAAGGGCCATGATCGACAGAATAACCAAAAGGTCAAGAAAGACGTTGATGACCGTGGCGGCCCAAAGCTGCTCCTCACACAGTCCTGCGATAATGGCGGGCAAGAGGGAAATTTTCGTTACGGGCACAAAGGCCAGCAGGATAAAGCACACCTGCCTTAGCTTCAGCTTATTTTTTTCGTTAAGACCGGTCATTTGTCAACCTCACTCTGTTTTTGGACTTTAGTGAAACGGGCCGCTTTTTCATATCCTGCAAATATGTCATAAGCACCGTGTCCTTAAGATCCCCCTTTTTAAGGGGAGCAAAGGGTGCAAGGACGGGCACGTCGAAATTTTCCAGCGACGTCAGATACACAAGCAGCAGGCAGGTCAAAAGTATCAGCCCATATCCCCCCACGCACCCGGCCACCACCAGGTACACAAGGCGCAAAAAGGACATGGAGTCAACAAGCTCCGGCACGGTGTAAAGGCTTATGCCGGAAAGCGCCATTATCATAATGGTAGGGGTGGAAACTATCCCCGCCCTGACGGCCGTATCCCCAAGGACAAGTGCCCCGACGATGGAAAGTGCCATGCCGACGTATTTGGGCATTCTTACGCTGGCCTCGTTTAAAATTTCAAAGATCAAAAGGGTAAAAAGCATTTCAAAGCTGGGGGATAGGGGGATGCCCTTAATGCTGTTTACGATGGTAAGCAAAAAATTCAGCGGTATGACCTGCAGGTGAAAAAGCTGGGCCGCAACAAACAGGGAGGGCAAAAGTATGGCAACCGTTATTGAGGTAAGCCTTATCACCCTTTGCATGTTGGACCGATAGGTGTTCTGAAAGTAATCCTCGCTGGACTGAAAATCCTCTATCAAAAGGTAAGGCACGGTTATGGCGATGGGTGATCCGTCCACCAAAATCCCTATACGTCCCTCCAAAAGCTTGGCCATAAGCACGTCGGGCTTTTCGGTGTTGCCCACCTGCTTTATGATGGACCGTTTATGCTCCACGATCATTTTCGCCACGTAGGAGCTATCGGGCACACCGTCAATATTGATGGCCTTGATGCGGGCGATAACGTCCTTTGCAACCTTACTGTCGGCGATATCCCCAACGTAAACCACTAAAACTTCAGTCTTGCTGTACTTGCCCACGGTAAGGCTTTTTACCGTAAGGCTTTTGGCTTTTATACGCCGCCTTAAAAGTCCAAGGTTTATCCTTACGTTTTCCGTAAAGCCCTCCCTTGGCCCCTTGACGACGGAGGAGGTAGGCGGCTCCGTTATGGCCCTTGTGGCACAGGCAAAAAGATCGACCAAAACCCCAAAGCCACCGCCCTCAACCATAATAAGAGCGTTGCCCGTCAAAAGGCCGTCCACGCCGTCCTCAACAGTTGCCGCCACCTTTGCCGAGGGAAAGCTTATTGCGCGGCAGATCCTGTCGGGTGTGGGCCTTGTTTTAAGCCCCGCCAAAGGCCGCAGTATGCGGTCACCCAAAAGGTCCTTGTTGCATACGGTGTCAAGATAGCACACCGCGCCCGTTGCCTTGCCGATCTTAAAGGAAAAAAACACGAGATCAAAGGCGTTTGTCATTTCCGAAATGGCTTTTTGGTTGTCTTTTAAGGCGCTTAAAAACTTCATAAAAATATTTTTGCTCAAAACCGAAAATTTATCCCGAAAATTGTCACAAAACTTGAAAACGGCTTTTTTGAGGGTGTATAATATAGTCAACGCTTGGAAAAATTCACTTAAAGGAGGCGAAAAAAGGGGCTATGAAATGCTTTTTATATAAATTTAAAAACAGATTCAGACAACGCATGCAAAAAGCGGCCTTCAAAGACCGCATGATCTGACGCGCCCCTTAAGCCTCAAAGGGGGACAGTATGCAAGAAGCAAGCATCGTTGCGCTCATAAAAAGCTCCAGCGCGGAAATAGTCGTGGCGGCCGCTTTGGCCTGTGTTATTACAATAATAATAAAACGCTCTCATAAGCTTTCGGTTAAGGCGTTTTTAATAACGTCTTTTATCCTTGGCACGGCCATAAGCTTCCTTTTGGGACTGTTTCTTTCCGCTTCCGTCACCGCCGAATCCTTCAAAAAGGCCCTGTCGGCGGGCTCACTTGCGGTGACCATTACCGCCTTCGTCAAAAAGACGGTGTTTCTGGAAGGCAGTGATCTTAAAATCGCCTTGGAAAAGCTTCTTTCCAGCATAATACTTTCTGACAACCTTGATAAGGTCGTTGAGGAGATATTACTAAAGCTCAGCTCAAGCGATAAAGCCGTTGCGCGCGCTCAGCTTAAGGAAATCATCCGCGAAAACACCTCTCAGCTTGACGAGGACAAGCTTGACGCCGTCATCGACGTCATCATTGACGCGCTTCACGATGAAGACACAAAAACTTAATACCCGGGTAGGGGCGCTTACACCTTAGCCGCCCCCACGATCCCATCTAGCAAAGGGTAACCGCAGTTTTTGCGGTTACCCTTTAAAATCCCTTTTTATCCAAAAAGTCCGCGTATAAGCCGTTTAACAGCGGTTTTTTTCGGATAAACGTAACAAAAAGCGACCTGTAAAAAGGTCGCTTTTTTATATTTTTGTTTTGCCTGTATTGCTTTTCTTTTCTGTCCCCGTTGACAACGGTTACCGGCTATGATAAAATAAAATGGTACGATGCATGGGGTAACCACATTGTGACAAACAGCAATCTCCTCAGCTTGCCCAATGCAATCCGTTCTGTTACCGCGGATATTACTACGACGTTGAAACCGGCCTTTACTACATTTCTTGGAGGATAAACTATGTTAGATAACATTTTGATAGTATTGATTTTGCTTTCAATAGTATTGAGTTTTTTTATAGTAAAGGTTTGGAAGAAAAAATATTTTGTCAAAGAATTATATATTGATGAAGGAGTATCAGTCGCACTCTATGTTATTACAATTGCAATTACGATTGGCTCATTAACTATATATTGTATATTATCAAAAGGAGTAGAAGATAGCAGGTTGTATTTGGTTACTGTGTTAATATTAGATTGGTTGCTATTGCTTGCATATTGTATTTGTGCTACTACTTGTATTTATTTAAAGGACAAAACACTGATTAAAAAGAATATTATTAATTCTAAACAAATCTTACTTAATAAAGAAATAAAAATAATTGAAAAAATTGATAAAAGAATTATTAAATCTAGTGAAAAATCAATTTCTATTAGTTCAAGGTATCTAACTGGAAAAATAAATAGTTTAATGAATAATGTTAAAATGATAATTAATACTATCAGCAATATTTGATGATGAAATTGAAAAAATTAAAGATGATTTTTATGAGAGATGGCCTAACTTTTGGAGTTTTTCTTGGATTTGATAAATAAAGGCGGAAACAGTTATGAAAAAAAAATTCAAATATGATTATAATTGGAAGATGTTTATAGTATGTTTTTTCTATTCATTGTTGTTTTTATCAATATTTATATGGTCTATTAACAAAAATCTTGTTGGTTGTATTGTTGCGGGATTTTGTACAATTGCTCTTTTATTTACTACTTTTGTTTTAATCTTTAATCAAGGGATTACAGTAGGGAAGAAAAATATTCTTATTCTTGATTATTTTTGGTTTACTAAAATTGATTTGGCAGAATTAAATAGGGTTGAATTAAAGGAAATTAAAAAGGACAAAAAAAGTAATTTATACGGTTTGTTTAATGAGTTTTATCATCCATCAACTTATATGTATAACTCCGATTATGTTTATAATAATGGTAGAGTGTTTAAGATAATATTTTATTTAAAGAACAACACTATTAAGGAATCATATTTTGGCTGGATGTATAAAGAAAAAAATATTTCAAGAGTCAATAAAATTGTAAAAAAATTAGAAAAATTTATTTGCGATATCAACTTATTGGTTCAAGCAAATCGAGAAAATAAGCAAAAATTGTAAACAGGATAAGACGAACAACACACTGTAACACATAGTCTTGCACGCACCTGTTTTAACTGGGATACCCAGAGATTTCGGTATTGACACGTCAAGAAATTATAGGAGTTTTTATTACTTAATGGAAACAATTGTGTCTAATGGATATGGATTATTACAATTAATGTATTAGGGGGCAAATTATGGAAATAAAAAATTTATTTAATGATTTGAAACAATTAGGGAAGAAAAAATATTATTTTAGAAACGGAGAAGAAGAAATTTGCTTTTCTAGAAAAGATTTAGAAATTGAAATTGCCAATATTAACAATCATATTGATTTAGTAATCAATCACAACGGATTAAGAAATAATTATAAAAATTCAAATAGCATTCCTGATGATTTCAAAAAAGAAATAGAATTAATTCTAAATTCATATTTGAATACTGATGTTAAATGTAAAACAATATCACAAATTTTAATTAAAATATTTAATAAATAGCAAATTACTTTCACAAGCAAAACAAAAGGCCTATATGTCCGATAACGGACCTATAGGCCTGTTTTTTTGTAATTTTTGCTGTTTTTTTGGCCAATGAAACGTCCGCAAAGGGAAGGGCTTTGGTAAAAAAGGGAGTTTAAACAAAAAAAAGGCTGCTTTAAGCAGCCTTAAATAGTTGTGGGGCTTTGAAGCTTCCTATAGGGTTGGGGTGCCCGACAATATACTATTTATTAATATAGCCCGAGCAACCTTCGCCAAAGGAGGGGCAAAGGATTAAAACTCAACGGATAAAGCGTAAACGTAAGCGCCGCCGCCACTGCCGCCGAGGTGGTAAGTACCTGCTTCAAGGGTGAAGGTATAGGTGTTTGCCGTGTCGATGGGGAGTATATCCCAATCGGCTGCCGCAACGCCGCCAATGGCAAGGTCTGCAGGAACAACTGCTGCGCCGTCGGCGTTTAAGATCTTGAAGGAGATGGTCTTGTCGCTCTTTGCGGCGGCAACGAGGGTAACGGTTGCGGTCTTGCCTTCGGGTACGGTGAATACTATTGCGTTAGTTGCGGTCGTGGCCTTGCCGCTGGTAAGGGAGATCTGTCTTGAGTAGGTAGCCGTAAGACTGTCGATCTTAACGGATTCGCCCTTGACGTTTTGTGACATATAGAAGATGTCGTTGATAAGGGTAAGACCCTCCGGGGCTTTGTCACCGGGTACGGTGTCCGAATTGATAGTTAAGGTATAAACCGTGGTTGCGGGCTTAACGGGGCAGATTTCAGCAGTTAAAGCGTAAACGTATGCACCACCGCCACTGCCGCCGAGGTGGTAAGTACCTGCCTCAAGGGTGAAGGTATAGGTGTTTGCCGTATCGATGGGGAGGGTATCCCAATCGCCTGCTGCAACGCCGCCAATGGCAAGGTCTGCGGGGACAACTGCTGCGCCGGCGCTATCTAAGATCTTGAAGGAGATGGTCTTGTCGCTCTTTGCGGCGGCAACGAGGGTAACTGTTGCATAGGTGCCTTCGTCAACGGTAAATACGATGCCGTTGGTTGCAGTCGTAACCTTGCCGCTGGTAAGGGAGATCTGTCTTGAGTAGGTAGCCGTAAGACCGTCGATCTTAACGGATTCGCCCTTGACGTTTTGTGACATATAGAAGATGTCGTTGATAAGGGTAAGACCCTCCGGGGCTTTGTCACCGGGTACGGTGTCCGAATTGATAGTTAAGGTGTAGGTCTTGTTGCCGGTGGGGATCTCAACCTTAGAGAGCTTAACGTATAATTTTGTATTGCTGTAGATGGGGCCGTTGACGTATTCGCCGGCAAAGTCCTTGTCGGTGTAAACGCCGTCGATCTTGTATCCTTCAGGCGCTTCAATTGCCTCAAGAAGAACGCTTAAGTTAAGGATAGTGCCGTCGTAAACGGATACGGTGCCCAAAACGTTTTCAGCGTCATCGCAAAGGGTTGCGGTAACGGTGGTGTGGTCGCCTTTCTTGACGATAGACGTGAAGATCGCGTCGTAAATATCGGTGGTGCCGCTGCACTGGAACTTGTAAGCGCCGGCCTCTTCGATGGCGATTTCCATCTTATACATTGGATTGTCGCTTGCTTTGCCGGGGTATTCAAGGCTTACGGCAACGTCGCTGCCGGGGGTGTACATCTTAAGGATCTGTGTATCGGCGCTTGAGGAGCCGTTCTGGATGATCATGGTAAGCATGCCGGGGCCGCCTGCGTTTACGTAGAAGGCTGCGGTTGAGCCGTTTACCTTAACAGATCTCGGATAGGTAACGCCGTTAAGGGTCTTTTGTCTGTCCCTTACCTGGGTGCCTGCACCTACCGTAAAGATACCAAAGGCGGTGTCTTCCTCGTAGGTGGCGGCGCCAACGTCGTTGGTGTCAAAGTGGCTTGTTACGACCTCGTACATTTCAAAGCCGCATTCGTCACAAAGAACGTCGCCGTTTTCGTTTACGTGGGGAGCGGTTTCAAATTCGCCATCGCAGCCGCAGGCGTAAGCGTACCAGTGGTTATTGTTGTCGTAGGAGTATTCAGTTGCCATGGTATGCTCGTGCTTGACGTATGCGCCGCACTCGTCACAGGCTTCGTTAACGTCCTTGTCAAGGTGGGCGGTCTTATCCTTTATCATGGCGCAGCCGCAAATTGCTTCGTGCCAGTGATATTGGCTGTCGCTAGTCCAGTCTTCGCTGAATAAGTGTTTGTGTTCAAGGGCGGCACCGCAACCGTCGCACAGGTCGTCGTGGTCGGTATCGGCGTGGCCTTCGTCATAGCCGCAGAGGTCGCAAACGTGGTTATTATCCTCGTCAACGTGCTCGGCATAGTTGCCCTTAAGGTCGCAGCCGCAGTTGGCGGCGTACCAGTGTGCGTTTTCATCATTTGAAAATTTAACGTCAAAGGTGTGCATGTGACAGCCGGATAAAACAAGGCTTGCAACCATAACGAGAACAAATGACAATAAAGCGGTAAGTTTTTTGCTATTCATTATGTTTCCCTCCGTAAATATTAACGTCTTTTGGCGGGCGTGTGCCCACGTAAATAACAAGATATATATAAATATATACCGTATATACATCTATTTTACTACCAATAAGCAAAGTTGTCAATATGCAAAGCGAAATTCGGTATAGGATTATTCGTGTCTTTTTATGGACAAAAAAGACATTTATATATCATTTTCGGCGGCAACCGGGGTGCGTTTGAGTTTGGTATGGCCCCTTTTTGGGACCAGACGGGGCGCTTTTTCCCTCAACGGCGGCGGTTTTTTCAGATCATTCCTGCCGTGGCAGAGGTCGCGCGTGGGGTGCGATCGGACTAAAAGGGATTTTGACAGCTGGGCGGCAAAAGTGGGGCTATAAGCCGATTATCTTGCAATTTTAGTTGTCTTTCACGCACTTTCCCACACGGGGTAAGGGGTGGTGCCGTAAGGTACGATGGGGCGCCCTCGCGCATTGAATTTCTGCAAGGGCTTTTTTAAAGAAGGCCCCTTTAGGCCCGAAAACAAAAAAATGGCGATAACGGTGTTATAGCGCCATTTTTATTGCTTTTTATACAATTTTTAAGATAAAAAATATAGGGGATAAAAAAAATCCACCGGACGGGCCGGTGGCTTTTTTTTAATATCAGTAATTAACTACCTGTGAAAAATCAACTGCCTTTAAGGAAGCGCCGCCGATAAGGCCGCCGTCGATCTCTTCCATGGACATAAGCTCAGCCGCGTTGGAGGGCTTCATGCTGCCGCCGTACTGGATGCGGACCTTTGCCGCACACTTGGGGCAGAAATTTTCCGCAAGGGTCTTTCTTATAAAGCCGATGGTTTCATTTGCCTGCTGGCTGGTGGCCGTTTTGCCCGTGCCGATGGCCCAGATCGGCTCGTAAGCGATAACAAGCTTGGATAAATCCTCAACACCCTTAAGGCCTTCGGTGATCTGTCTTAAAAGGACCTCTTCGGTCTTGCCGGTTTCCCTTTCCTCTAAGCTTTCGCCAACGCAGACGATGGGGATAAGGCCTTTTTCAAGGGCCTTTAAGGTGCGCATGTTTACGGTCTGGTCGGTTTCGCCAAAGTATTGACGTCTTTCGCTGTGGCCGATAATGACGTATTCAACGCCAAGCTCCTTTAACATATCGCAAGAAATCTCGCCTGTGTATGCGCCGCTTTCAGCAAAGTGAACGTTCTGTGCGCCAAGCTTTACGTTGGTGCCCTTTAAGGCCTGGCCAACAGCGTAAAGATCGGTTGCCGGTACGCAAACGACAACGTCGCAAGCGGCGTCCTTTACAAGGGGGATAAGCTCCTTGACGAGGGCAACGCCCTCAGCGGGGGTTTTATTCATTTTCCAGTTGCCTGCAATGATAGGTTTTCTCATAATATACCTCTTTAATTTATTATTTGCTTTATTTTAACATTTGTTACCTATATTTGCAAACGTTTGTCGGCAAAAAGATAAAAATAACCTGATCACGGTCCTTTTTTGGGGCAATGAAAGATCTTTTTTGGGGCTCATCGGAGGTCGAAGGGAACAAAAATACCCTTTTGGTCAACTAATATTAAATATTAACTTGATTAATTATACCGATTGTGATAAAATTATTGTATATGTCTAAGTATAATGCGATTTTTGCGCGACCGGGCCACGTTGTGGGCTCTGTGGAGATGGATTATGATCATTTTGCTTAAAAAAGACCTTTCCGACAGAGAAAGGCTTAACGTAATTGAAAAAATAAAGGGTCTTGGACTGGATTTTTCCATCGGGGAGGGCAACGGCTTTTCAACAGTAAGCCTTCTCGGGGATGTTTCCCATATTGACAGCGAGCTCTTTATGACCCTTTCCGGGGTTATGGGCGTGGTGCCCGTATCCACCCGCGCACCCCTTGCGACTGCTGCCGTGGGCGGCGGCTTTTTCGGTGGAGAGCTTCAGATCATAGCCGGACCCTGCGCAGTAGAGGGCGACAGTATTTTTGATCTTGCCCGTGCAGTAAAGGATTGTGGCGTTAGCCTGCTTCGTGGCGGGGCTTATAAGCCAAGGACCTCTCCATACTCCTTTGCGGGGCTTAAGAGAGAAGGTATAGACCTTCTCGTCCGCGCGGGGAGGGAGGTCGGTCTTCCCGTCGTGTCAGAGCTTATGGGGGTCAGGGATATCGAGGATTTTGCCGACGTTGACGTCATTCAGATCGGCGCACGCAATATGCAGAATTACGAGCTTTTAAAGGAGGTTGGCAGGCTCAAAAAGCCCGTTTTGTTAAAGAGGGGTTCGTCTGCAACCGTAAACGAGCTTTTGCTCAGCGCCGAATATCTTCTTGTGGAGGGGGCAACCAAGGTGGCCCTTTGCGAAAGGGGGATAAAAACCTTTAACGCTTACACACGCAACACCCTTGATCTTGCCGCCGTGCCTGCCCTTAAGGGGTTGACGGGGCTTCCCGTTGTCGTTGACCCAAGCCACGGCACGGGTCGGGCTGATCTTGTGTCGCCCATGGCCCTGGCGGCCGTTGCGGCAGGGGCTGACGGCGTGATGATAGAGGTCCACGATAACCCTTGCAAGGCCCTTTCAGACGGGGCGCAGGCCATTACCCCACAGGAGCTTAAGGGCTTGGTTGAAAAAATCAAAAAAATAAGAAAGGCTGTTTTTCAGGAGTAGATATGTATCGCCAGCTGGATGGGCTGAGCCTTCCGTACCCCGTGTACGTGGGCAACGGCCACGCCGATAAGATCGGCCGGGTTTTAAAACTTAATATTGGCGGGCCAAAAAAGGTCTTTGTGGTTACCGACAAAAGGGTGATGGGGCTGTTTGGTGAAAAGGTCCTGTCGTCATTGAAAAAGTCGGGCTATAAGACGGTTATTTGCGATTTTATGGACGGCGAAAGGGATAAAACCCCAAAAAGTCTTTTAAAAATGGCTGACCTTTTGGCTGAAAACGGCTTCACCAGAGAGGACGTTGTTTTAACCCTCGGCGGCGGTGTCGTAGGGGACGTTGGTGGGCTTCTTGCGGCAACGTATATGAGGGGGATAACACTCGTTCACGTGCCGACCACCATAATCGGTCAGGTGGATTCGTCCATCGGCGGAAAGACCGGCGTCAACCTTGCGGCCGGCAAAAACCTTTTGGGTAGCTTTTACAATCCGTCCCTTGTAATTTGCGACGGCGATTTTTTAAAGACCTTGCCCAAGGAGGAGGTCTTCAACGGCTTTGGCGAGATCTGCAAGTATTGTATTATTGACAGGGGCGTTTACGACCTTTACACAGGCGGCGCACCCCTTTCGGAGTTGGTTGAAAGGTGCATACGGGTCAAGGCACAGTTTGTCAGCGAGGACTTTAACGACAAGGCCAAAAGGCGGCTTTTAAACCTCGGACATACCTTCGGTCACGCGGTAGAGGTGGCAAGCGGATACACCGTACCCCACGGCGAAGGGGTCCTGTACGGCCTTAAGATCATACTTGATCTGAGCTTGAAAATGGAATACCTGCCCAAGGGGGAGCATGAAAACCTCTGTAAATTTGTGGACGGGTTTTTAGATAAAAGATCTTGCCCGTATTCGGCGGAACAGCTTTTGAGTTTTGTTGCCACCGACAAAAAAATGCGGGCCGACGACGTTGTTCTCGCCCTTGTCTTTGGGGTGGGAAAATGCTTTACAAAAGCGGTCGATATAGAAAAATTAAAGGGGCTTTGTTTTGATAGTTAAGGGAGGCGTGTGCCTTTTTGGGGAGGTAGTATCTTCCCCCTCAAAGTCGGTATACATCCGCAAATCAATATGCGATTATCTGTCGGGCTGTTATCAAAAAAATGACGATAACGGGCTTATAGGTGAGGATTTTGCGGTTATTGATCGGGCTTTGGGCGAGATTGGGCGCTGGGATAAACTTAATAGGCTTAATATTTTTTGCGGTGAAAGCGCAACGGTTTTCAGGGTGCTTTCATGCGTGCTTGCCGCCATCGGCGGCAGCTTTAAGCTAAGCGGAAGATCTTCCCTTTTAAAAAGACCCTTGTTTGATCTTGCCCACGCCCTTGACGGACACGGGGTAAGGGTAGGCTTAAAGGAAGACGGCATTTATCTTGACGGCAGGCTTGTTTCCGGGGATTATACCGTTGACGTAAAAAGATCGTCCCAGGTATGCACGGGGCTTTTGATGGCCCTTTGCCTTCTTGACGGCGACAGCCGCGTGTTTTTTGACGGAGAGCTTAAGTCAAGGCCCTACGTCGATATGACGGTCAATATCCTTAATGCCTACGGCGTAAAGGTAGAAAGGACCAAAGAGGGATATTTTGTCCCCGGCGGTCAAAAATATAAGCATACAAGCCTTACGGTTGACGGTGACTGGTCCAACGGCGCAAGTCTTTTGGTGGGCGCCGCAATTTCGGGTAAGGTTACGGTAAACGGCTTAAGCTATGACACCCTGCAGGGCGACAGGATAATCGCTGATCTTCTTGACGGCGTTGGCGCAAGGGTTACCCTTTGCGGCGGAAAAAACCCTTCCGTTACAGTTGAAAAGTGCGACCTTAAGCCCTTTGATTTTAACGTTGACAACTGCCCCGACCTTGGGCCCATGCTGGCCGTTCTGGGGGCGTATATTGAGGGCGAAAGCCGAATAAGCGGCATAAAAAGATTGGTCTATAAGGAAAGTGACAGGCTTTTGGAAATAACAAGGCTTTTGTCGGGGTTTTCAGTCCCGTGGCGGCTTGACGGCGACTCAATCATTATAAGCGGCGGTCACGTAAAAGGCGGTACGTGTCTTGATTTTCGCGATCATCGCATGGTGGAAGCCGCTGTTATTATGGCCGGCGCGTCAGATCTTGGCGCAACTATCACCGGTGAGGAAAGTGTAAAAAAGGCCTACGCGGGCTTTTTTGAGGACTATAAAAAGCTTGGGGGAAAATTCTCGTGAACGACGGAATGAAATATTCGGGAAATAAAATTTCATTTGAGCTTTTCGGCGGCTCTCACCAAGACAGGGTGGGGGCGAGATTTTGCGGTCTTGAGGGCAAGGTTGATTTTGACCTTTTGCAAAAGTTCGTCAACAAAAGGCGTGCAAGCGTGTCGGTTTTTTCCACCCAAAGGATAGAGGACGACAAGGTGATTTTCGATCCCCACCTGTCGGACGGCATAAGCGGTGACGGCGCCCTGTATTTTGAAAACAAAAACGTGGACTCGTCATCTTACTGTCAAAACGCCCTTTTGCCAAGACCCTCCCACGGGGATTACGTCCAGGTGGTAAAGTACGGCAAGGATGCCGACTTAAGGGGTGGGGGCAAATGCTCCGGCAGGATGACGGCACCCATTACCGCCATCGGTGGCATATGCAAGCAGCGCCTTGAGGAGCGCGGCATTAAAATCAAGGCGTATATCTCTCAAGTCGGCAGGGTGGTGGGCGAAAGCTATCAAAGTAAGGATTTTTTCAACAGCCCCGTTGAGGTTTTGGAGGGCTTCCCCGCCCTCAGCGAAAGATCGAAAAACGCCTTTTTAGAGGAGATCTCGGAGGCCCGTGGCGAGGGTGACTCGGTCGGCGGCGCTATAGAGTGCGTTATCGAAGGCGTCCCCGCAGGCACGGGCAGCACCCTTTTTGACAGTATAGAGGGGCTTTTGTCACGGATGCTTTTTGCCATCCCGGGGGTTAAAGGCGTTTCCTTTGGCAGCGGCTTTGGCCTTGCGGTGATGAAGGGCAGCCAGGCAAACGACAGCATGTATTACGACGGCGACCTTATAAGGACAAGGACAAACCACAGCGGCGGCATAAACGGCGGCTTTGCTAACGGTATGCCCATAACCTTCCGCCTGGCGGTAAGGCCTACGCCGTCTATTTCCAAGGAGCAAAAAACCGTCAATCTTGAAAGCGGACGGGATCAGACCCTTAAGATTCAGGGTCGCCACGACGCCTGCATTTTGCCAAGGGTTGTCCCCGTGGTGGAAGCGGTCAGCGCAATTGTTATCTACGATATATTATGAAGGAAATTGATTTGTTAAGAAAGGAAATTGATCTTGTCGATGAGGAGCTTGTCCGTCTTTTTGAAAGGCGCCTTGAGCTTGTCGACCGCATCGGCAGGGAGAAAAAAGCCCTTGGTCTTCCCGTTAAAAACGGGGAAAGGGAAAGGGTCGTTATCGACCGGGCAAGGGGGCTTTGTAAAGAGGAAAATAAAGACGATCTGGAGCGTTTTATAAAGGGCGTTATCTCCCTTTGCACCGACCGTCAGGAGAACTTATAAATTATGGATTACGGGCTTATAGGCGGACTTTTGGGGTATAGCTATTCCAAAATGATACACGACCAATTGGGGCTTTGTTCATATGAAAATTACGTTGTGACGCCGGACGGGCTTGAGGATTTTATCAAAAAGACCAACCTTAAAGGCTTCAACGTGACGGCCCCCCACAAGGAAAATATAATAAAATATCTCGCCGACCTGTCGCCTTTGGCGAAAAGGATAGGCTCGGTTAACACGGTGGTGCGCCGCAACGGCGAGCTTATCGGGTACAACACCGATTATTACGGGCTTAAGTACGCCCTTGAAAAAACCGGCGTTACGGTAAAGGATAAATCCGTCCTCATTTTAGGAAGCGGCGGCACGATGAAGACCGCAAGATGCCTTTTTGAGGACCTTGGCGCAAAAAAAATCACGGTGGTTTCAAGGGGCGGCCCGATAAACTATCAAAACGTATACGACCAAACGGATACCCAGATGGTGGTAAACACCACGCCCGTTGGCACCCATCCAAGGGGTGAGGACGTCCTTGTGGATCTTAAAAAATTTCCTCGCCTTGAAGGGGTTTTCGACGTGGTATACAATCCGCTTATGACAAGGCTTTTGTTTGACGCCCATCTTTTGGGGGTAAAATACGGTGGCGGCATACGTATGCTGGTTGCCCAGGCTGTTTTTGCGGAGGAGATCTTTTTAGATAAAAGCATTGATAAAAATATTATTGAAAAAACCGTCCGTCGCCTTATTAAGGAGATAAAAAACATAGTCCTTATCGGTATGCCCGGGTCGGGCAAAACCACCCTTGGCAAGATGATTGCAAAAAGTAAAAATATGCCGTTAATCGACACCGACGCGGAGATTTGCCGTGAAAACGCCATGACGGTAGAGGAAATTTTCAATAAATTTTCCGAAGAAGGTTTCAGAAAAATGGAAAGGGAGGCCCTTTTAAAGGCCGCCCAACAAAGAGGCGCTGTTATTGCAACGGGCGGCGGGGTTGTAAAGGACGAAAAAAATAAATTCCCACTCTGGCAAAACGGCACGGTTTACTATATCGATCGTGACTTAAGCCTTTTGGAAACAGAGGGAAGACCCCTTTCGTCAGCTGAAAAAAACGTGGCTCTTTACAAAGAAAGGCACGGCCTTTATTTGGACTTTGCCCACGTGACGGTAAAAAACGACAGCCTGGAAAAGGCCCTTGAGGAGATATTAAATTATGAAGATACTCGTTATTAACGGTCCAAACCTCAATATGCTTGGCATAAGGGAAAGGCATATTTACGGAGACAGATCGTATAAGGATCTTGTCAGATACATAAAAAGTTCCGCCAAGGGGTTAGGTGTTAAGGTCAAGGTCTTTCAGTCCAACTGTGAAGGCAAGCTTGTGACAAAAATTCAGGGTACGTATGGCAAATTTGACGGCATTATTATCAACGCCGCGGCCTACACCCACACAAGTATAGCCATCCTTGACGCCCTTAAGTGCGCAAACCTCCCTTGCGCTGAGGTCCATCTTTCCAATATTGAGGAAAGGGAGGATTTCCGCAAACACTCCTTTATTGGAGAGGTCGCCGTGGAAAGGGTCATGGGCATGGGCTTTGAAGGTTACAGGGTGGCCATCGAAAGACTTATATCCCATATCAAAAGTGAATAATACAGCTTTTTTATGGTAAAAAAATCAGCATTTTCCCATTTGTCCGTTTGCAATAAGCGGCCAAAAGGTATATAATAGTAAAAAAATAAAAGTTTTATCAAGAGGAGTTATGAAGACAAGACCTGTTTGTTTAGTTATTATGGATGGCTACGGCAACCGTGAGTGTGCCGACGGCAACGCAATAAAAATTGCCAATAAGGGTGTTATAGACCGACTTTTTGCAAAATACCCCTCCACTTATATCGGGGCAAGCGGCCTGTCTGTTGGGCTACCCGACGGGCAGATGGGCAACAGCGAGGTCGGACACCTTAATATGGGCGCCGGCAGAATCGTCTATCAGGAGCTTACCCGTATCACCAAATCCATTTCGGACGGCGACTTTTTTGAAAACGAGGAGCTTGTTTCCGCCATGGAAAGGTGTAAGGACGGCCAAAAGGCAGTTCATCTTTACGGCCTTTTATCGGACGGCGGCGTTCACAGCCACATTACCCACCTTTACGGCCTTATTGACCTTGCAAAAAGGGTTGGCGTTAAAAATTTATACGTTCATTGCTTCCTTGACGGCCGCGACGTTTCCCCAACCAGCGGCGCAGGGTTTATTGAAGACCTTAAAAATTATCTTGACAAGGCGGGCGTGGGCAAAATTGCTACCGTTCACGGCAGGTATTACGCCATGGACCGTGACAACCGTTGGGAAAGGGTTGAAAAAGCTTACGACGCTTTGACCGTTGGCAACGGAATCCACGTTTCAGACCCCGTTAAGGCGGTAAGGGACAGCTATGAAGATGGCGTTACGGACGAATTTGTCCTTCCCATCAACGTTTGCGAAGGGGATAACCCCGTTGGGCTTATTAAGGAAGGAGATTCCATAATTTTTTATAACTTCCGCCCCGACCGCGCAAGGGAAATCACCCGCGCATTTTCCGAAAGTGAATTTTCAGGCTTTGAAAGAAAGACCGGGTTTTTAAATCCATACTACGTATGCTTTACCCGTTACGACGCAACCTTTACAAACGTAAGGATCGCCTTTAAGCCTCAAAGCCTTAAAAACACCCTTGGCGAGTATCTTGCCGACAAGGGATATACTCAGCTTCGCATTGCCGAAACCGAAAAGTACGCCCACGTAACCTTCTTCTTTAACGGTGGTGTAGAGGCCCCCAACAAAAACGAATACAGGGATCTTATCCCTTCACCCAAGGTTGCAACCTATGACCTTCAGCCCCAGATGAGCGCCCCCGAGGTAACCGAAAAGGTCCTTGAGGAGATCGCCAGCGACAAGTTTGACGTTATCATCCTTAACTTTGCCAACTGTGACATGGTTGGTCACACGGGCGTTATGGATGCGGCAGTTAAGGCTGTTTCCACGGTAGAGGAGTGTGTTGACAAGGTGGTAAACGCCGTTTTAGGAAAGGGCGGTACCCTTTTGATAACTGCCGACCACGGTAACGCCGATATGATGGTTGCAGATGACGGCAGCCCCTTCACGGCCCATACCACCAATCCCGTTCCCTTTATTTTGGTGGGAGAAGACTACGTTGGAAAGACCTTGAGAGAGGGCGGTATTCTGGCTGACATTGCCCCTACGCTTTTACAGGTTATGGGCGAGACCGTCCCTGAGGACATGACGGGGAAATCCCTCCTTGAAGACTAAGCTTAACAAAAAAAAGCCTGAAGTCACGGCGGATTTTTGCCGGCTTTAGGTCGGTTTGGTTATTTATATAAAATATATTTAAAGAAAATCAATCCAAAAACCCTAAAGAAAACAGTTTTTTATTCAAAAATGCTTGTTAAAACCCTTTTTATGTGTTATAATTTTATAGCATTTTGAGAAAAACCTAATGGAGATTATATTATGTTGATTAATTTACTTGCACCCTACTGGCTTTATCAGACCTTAAGTCTTGTTTGCATTATCGGTGCAGCTTTAAGCGCAATTTTTGTAGTTATAGTCGTTTTGATCCAACCGGGCAACTCTAACGGTATCAGCGCCCTCGGCAGCACAGCTGAAACTTACCACAACAAAGAAAAGGGTCAGACCCTTGAAAGCAAGTTAAGAAGACTTACTTACATCTGCCTTGGCGTTATGGCAGTTTTGATGATTGGCTTCTTCGTGCTTCAGCTCCCCGGTATTTTATTATAATTGGGTAATAACCATGATAAACAAACGACTGCTTTTTTCGGCGGTCGTTTTTTTGTAGATTGAGGCTTTATTATGTCACTTGAAGGCAGATTGGCAAAAAAATTCAGAAAGGGCGATTACGAGGATTTTTCCTTTACGGATATCGCCGCGGCGGAAGGTCTTGTCACCGAGGGCGACCGCCGACTTTTGCATGGGGTTTTGTCAAGGCTTGCCAAGGAAAATATCATTTATATCTCCAATGGGAGGTACCGCCTCAGCAAGGCCGAAAGGTTTAAAGACCCTGCTTTTCGGGCGGCGGCTGAGGTGGTCGTCGGCGAAATGCGGGTAAACGAAAGGGGCTTTGGCTTTCTGGTAACCGACGGGGGCGATTATTACGTATCACGCGAAAATATGGGATACGCCCTTCACGGGGACGTATGCGAATGTGCCGTTATCGGCGGCAGGTCGGGCAAAAACGACAGCGCCATCGTCTTAAAGATCCTTGATCACACCATAAAGGCCCTTGCGGGGACCTACTTTACGGAGGGGGCTTTTTCCTACCTGCGCCCCGACGATAAGCATTATCTATCGGATATTTTATTGAACGATCTTGGCGGCTTTACGCCAAAAATGGGCGACAAGCTTTTCGTCAGGATAACAGACTTTCCTAAAAAATCCTGCCCGGTGGGGCAGATTGCCGCTTACCTTGGCAGGGCCTTTGAGCTTTCCGCCGAGGAAAACAGTATAATTTTAAGCTGTGGGATAGTGGATGAGTTCCCTGCGGCCGTCAAGACGGAAAGTGCCCGCGTTGAGCAAGAAGTGGACGATAACAGGCTTATAGGCCGACTTAATCTCGAAAACGAGACGATTTTTACCATTGACGGCGACACGGCAAAGGACTTTGACGACGCAGTTTCCCTTACCGTAAAGGAAAACGGCAACTTTTATCTTGGCGTCCATATTGCCGACGTGTCGGAATACGTTACCCCGTCTTCCGCCATGGATAGGGAGGCCTTTATGCGCGGCACCAGCGCGTACTTTCCCGATAGGGTTGTTCCAATGCTTCCCTTTGAGCTTTCCAACGGCATATGCTCCCTTAACGAGGGTGAAAGGCGCCTTACCCTTTCAGTCTTTATGGAAATTGACGGTGAAGGTAACGTTGTTGACAAAAATCTTGCGGAAAGCTTCATACGGTCTTGCAAAAGGCTGACCTATCAGAAGGTGCAGGCGCTTTTTGACGGAGACGAGGCCGCTGCCGAAGAATACGCCGACGTGGCACCCACCCTTTTTGAAATGTTAAGGCTTAAGACCGTCTTGGAGGACCGTCGCCAAAGGGAAGGGTATATTGATCTTGCCGCAACCGAAAGCGACGTGTATTTTGACGGCGAAAAAATAACGGTGGGGCTTCACAAGGCCACCGACGCCACCAAGCTTATAGAGCAGTTTATGATCCTCGCCAACGAAACGGTTGCCGAATATCTGTTTTATATGGGGCTCCCTTGCGTGTACAGGGTCCACGACAAGCCCGACAGGGCCAAGACGGAACAGTTCAAGGACTTTTTAAAGGTTCTTGGCATAAACGTCCAATGGCGCCGTGACGAGCTTTACCCCAAGGACTATCAAAGGCTTTTAAGGGATCTTGAGGGGACGGATAAGTTTGCCGTCGTCAACAGGGCCATGCTTCGCTCCATGAAAAAAGCCGTGTATTCAACTGAAAATTCAGGCCACTTTGGGTTGGCGTCAAAATGCTACTGTCACTTTACTTCCCCCATAAGACGGTATCCGGACCTTCTTTGTCACAGGGTATTAAAGGCTGCCATCAACGGCAGGATCGGTGAGATAACCGACCTATACGACGACTTTTACCGTGAAGCGGCCAAAAAATCCTCCGATCGGGAGCGCCTTTGCGACGAGGCAGAGCGTGCCGTTTGCGACTTATATAAGGTCAAGTATTTAGAAGGATTTTTGGGTGAGGAATTTATCGGCGTCATATCGGGCGTCAATCAGCACGGCCTTTGGGTGGAGCTTGAAAACACCTGCGAGGGCTTCGTCCCCATAGAGCTTTTGCCCGGCGGCTTTTTTGAATACGACGAGGGAAGCTTCTCCCTTAAAAGCAAGAAAAAATCCTACAAGCTGGGTGATAAGATGGCGGTTGCCGTGATCGGCTGTGATATTTCCGAGCGCAAGGCAGAGTTTATGCCCGCGATTTTAAAAAGACACTTGCAAAAAACAGAAAAGTATGGTAAAATTTAAAAGATGAAGGTTATTACTGAAAACAAATCGGCACGATTTGAATATTTTATAGAGGACACCCTTGAGGTAGGCATTTCCCTTGACGGGGGAGAGGTCAAGTCTATCCGCGCGGGCAACGTTTCCTTAAAGGACAGCTTCTGCTCAATTTATAAGGGTAGTGTCTTTATTAAAAATATGCATATCGCCGTATACGAAAGGGCAAGCGCCTACAACACTAAAGAGGCCAAGCGTGAAAGGCGGCTTCTTCTTCACCGGCGCGAAATAACAAAGCTTTCCGCAAAGGTTAAGGAAAAGGGTTATACCCTTGTACCGCTAAAGATATACTTAAGCGGCTCCCTCATCAAAATGGAGCTGGGCCTTTGCAAGGGTAAGCATACCTACGACAAAAAGGAAGCTATTCAAAACCGAGATATCGCCCGCCAGACGGAGCGTGAAATAAAAAAATACTTATAGGAGGAATTTTATGGCAACGGTAAAGGGTAAAGAGGACAAAACGGTAAAAAAGGCTACGGCGACTAAAAAAGCTGTTAACAAGGATGAAAAGCCTGTTGCTGAGCCTGTAAAAAAAGCCCCCGAAAAGGCCGCTGCGCCCAAAAAGGAGCAGGCTAAAAAGTACCATATCGCACAAAGAAACGACGATAATATGTGGCAGGTCAAGGCAGAGGGTGCCGAAAAGGCCCTGAAGCTTTTCAAGACCCAGCAGGAAGCAATTGATTACGCAAAAAAGGTTGCGGGCAATCAAGACGGCTTTATCGTAATACACAAAAAGGACGGGAGCTTCAGAAAGCTTACTTACTAAATTAATTTATCCAACGCCCCGCGCCCCTTGTCAAAAGGTGGCGTGGGGAGGGTGAAAACTTGCCTATAGGTCGGTTATCGGCCGTTTTTCGCACAAAAATCTTATAAAAAATTAACATCTATGGGGCTGCACCGGATTCGACTGAGAGAGAAAGGGAGGGTGCAAGCATACCGAAGGCTCGGCTTCGTTAAAACGGAAAATTAAATTTAAATGCTAACAATAACAGATTAGCTTTGGCTGCTTAATTATAGCGCCTGTCCTGACGGGGAGTTCCGTCGGCCACGCTCAGGGCATGATTTCAGACGGAGAACTGCTTTTGGGTTTTAATTGCGGTCCAAAAGCCGATTTTAGTAATTTACGGCAAAAAGAGGGTGTCCTTTCCCATTTTTTGCAAGAGATCAACAAAGGACTAAGTATGTAGAAAGCTTTTCGGTTTTCCCGCAAGACGAGGGTTCGACTCCCTCCAGCTCCACCAAAAAACTAAAACGCCCAAAAGGCGTTTTAGTTTTTATTCAAGCCGAAAGGCTTGGCATGTAATCGCCGTAGGCGTATGTAATCATTGCGTAGCAATGTATGTTATCTCTTCGGCTTGATTACATACAATTTCATTGATTCCATACCGCTATCGCGGATTACATCCACAACTGAAAGTTGTGATTTTTTTATAAGGCAAAATTATGAAAGAAAACTTACTAATGAAATATGCTGAACAGTTGGCGGTGGAAATTGAATTGCTGTGTCAATCCTTATCCAAAGTCAAAGATTGTTCAAATATCGTTTTTCAAATCCGCAAATTTTCGTCAAGCGTTTTTGCAAATATCACCGAGGCGCAATATCCGCAAAGCTTACCCGATATGCTTTCAAAATTAAAAATTGCCAGAAAAGAATGTTTTGAAACGGAAAGTTGGTTAAAGATCTTATTTTCCACAGGGCATATTATTGAAGAAACATTTAAGGAAAAACGCAATTTGTGCGGAAGAATCCGCAGAATATTAACTTCTTCCTGCATAACGATTGAAAAGAGAATTGAAAAATAAATTATGCTTGGAAAAATCGTAAAAGTAGTTGTGGATAGACCACTTGGTTCTGTTCACCCAAATCATAAGGATATTGTTTATACGGTTAACTATGGTTACGTTCCCAAAATTATGGCGGGCGACGGTGAAGAACAAGACGCCTATATCTTGGGTGTTGACGTTCCTTTATCCGAATTTACAGGAAAGGTTGTTGCCGTTATTCACAGAAAAAACGACATTGAAGATAAATGGGTTGTTGCCCCTGAAAATTTAGTTATATCCAAAGAAGAAATTTTAGAAGCCGTACATTTTCAAGAAAAATATTTTGACATTGAAATAGAAATGTAAAAGCCTTAAACTTTGCGCTTTGGTTAATGAAATTTGTTAAGTTTATATTTTTTACTGCCACAGTTATTGAAATGGCTAAAAAATATGCTATATTATAGTTGGAAAAGCAATTCTTTGATAAGGAGATAGCGGAAATGAAAAAATTATCAGTTTTATGCTTGACAGCAGTTTTGATACTATCTTGCCTTACCGCTTGTGACTTGCTTGCAAAGGAAAAGGCCGTTATTTATCAGGAATATGAAAACTATGCTGTTTTTACTTTTGATGATTTTTCAATTAGTGAAAGTGTCTCGTTTACGATTGGCCGTACAGGGCTTGGTGAGGGAGCGATCTATTATCAGATAAAACTTGAAGAAGGTTCTTTGAGCATTAGCTATAAGGATATGGGGTTTATTCATCAAGAGCAACCGCTTGGTGAATTTGCAGCAGATGATGATATGCCTGTAAACGGATCCGGCGGGTATATTGAAGGGGATAAAATAGATGTAACCTTTAAGGCATTCAGCCCTGTCAGCGGTGAAATCATTATTGCCTTTACCGAGGAAGCATTGAAAGCTATACATAAAGATATACAGTTACACGAGCATACGCGCGAAATGCGCTCAAATGAGTATGCGCATTGGTACGAATATACCTGCGGATGTGAAACTCCTGAAAATTCAGCTAAACACAGCGATGTGGACGAGAACTATCTTTGCGACGGTTGTGATTACGTTATGCCCGGACATGAGCATGCTTATGAATACTCCCACGACGATATAGGACACGGCTGGTCTTATACTTGCGGTTGTAAGTCACCGCCTAACTTTGCACAGCATTTTGATGGTGACGGCAATGGAAGATGCGACGAGCCTTCTTGCGAATACCACATGGTTTCCTATTCGTTAAGCTACGCCGGGAACATAGCGTCGGATATTTTAATTGACGGTTATTCTCCAACCGAAGCAAAGCCGGGCAACACTGTTCAGCTTCGTGCTTATCCGATAATGGATGCAGACCTCGTGCTTTACGCCAACGGTGTAAAATTAGAGCAAGTTTATACTGATTATGACTTTTGGGAATACATTTTTACTATGCCTGACGAGGACGTCGTGATAACCTGCGAAATCATTGGCAGTTTTTAATCTGAATATAAGGAGAAATCACTATGAAAAAGATAATTGCGTTAGTTTTGTGTATGTTGGCCTTATTTGCGCTCTCTGCTTGCTCCACTCCCATCTATCCCGGATTGCCCGATATCAGCGAAGATCCGATGAAAGGCATCGAGATTTACTGTTGGCAAGATGGCGACGAATGGAAATGCGGTGGCACAGTAGGAACGAACAGACAAAAGTTCGATTATGAAATACGCGCCTTGCAGGTCGTTACAATTCCCGAGATGAAAAGAATCCTTGAACAAAAAGGACTTACCGATTGCTTCCACGTGATGCTCGTTGACCTATCAGGCGACGAGGTTGTATATCTTGACATCGAGGAAAACCTAACGCAAATTGCAACACTTGAAATGCAATTAGGTAGAGTTGAATAACAATATAACAAAAAGCCTGCGGAGCACATCGTAATCGCAGGCTTTAATTATTAAAAAACTTAATATTATTGCATAAAAAGTCTGATGCAACCTAAAATTGCGCAATAGTTGGTGGTGTTTTTTAGGGCTGAATGGTAAAATACTGCCATGAGGGCTGAAGCTAAGGCAGATAAAATGCCAAGTATTCACTCCCTCTATTATTGAAAGCGGAGGTTTATTATTATGACGATCGGTGAGCGCATCGCAAAATGCCGTAAAGAAAAGAACTTATCACAAGAATACATTGCCGAGCTACTTGACGTTTCAAGGCAGGCTGTATCAAAATGGGAAACTAATCAGACGGAGCCGGATACGGGCAATCTTATTCAGCTCGCACGAGTCTTTGGTGTTAGCGTTGAATATCTTGCAAACGGTGAAGAAGCACCCCCGAAGGTTGTTTACGTTGAAAAGAATCTTCCCATATTCAAGATTATTGGAATTGTGTTTATTGCTCTTGGCGGTCTATCCCTCATACTCGGTGCAATTATGACTTTTATGCTTGGTATAGGAATTGTGACGGTGGCGTTTGGCCTGCTACTTATGCTTCTAAAAAAGGACGGTCTTATCCTCAGCGGTACCATTCTCGTGCTTGGTGTTACGCTCTTTGTGATACAAGGAATTTTCTTTGGGCTTGATACACCAATAATGTGCTTGATTGCTGCTATCTCTGTTGGCTTACCTATTCTGACTTACACCATTATCAAGCTCGTGAAGAAAATTAAGGCAGAAAGAACTATCAAGAAGCTTAAAGATAATCCTACGCTTATTAAGAGAATCATTATTGTAATCGTAATTGCCGCTATCGTTATTACAGCTATCGCTGTGCCGGCGAGCATAGCAAGTAAAAAACGCAGAAATGCTTTTGAAAAAGCTAAATTCTTTTCTTCCGAAAGGCTTTCGGAATTTATGGTAGAAGGCTTACCTGCGCCGACGGATATTGACTCAATCAATTTGAACAGCGAAACAATTTTATTTGACACCGATTCGGATGAATTTCACGAGTACCTTGAAAGCGTTTATAACTATTTAATCGGGAGAAACTTTAAGTATCTCGGAACACGTGGCGAGGTTATATACGCCGAGGGAGAAGCCAAAACATACGCATTTTTGCCACACGACAAGAGAATGGGCATTGGCTATGGACATTTCAACAGTAACGAAACGCCAGATGCCTATTACTTTGTTTTTAGTAACAGCATAAAGAACGAGGAAACGGGAGAAATCGAGTGCTGTGTAATTCACATAGAGCGCGTAGAAAACTCCAAAGCTGTGATTGACGGTAAAACGTTCGTTTACAACACTATTATGTCCGTTTATCGTGAAAGTGTTTCGGAGGGTTATAAATATCCCACTTACTCCATTGAATACGTAGAAAACGTTTTCCACGTTGACCTTGCTGATTATATACTCCCAAATCAACCCACCTTCTCTTTGCCCGGAAAGGAAGTCACGGTACGGATAAAGCCACAGAGTGAGGACATTGAGCTTTGGATAGACGGCGGCAAACAGATTCAGCGCACCGCCGTGACAGACGAGTATTGGGAATATGCCTTCACAATGCCGGAACACAATATTAAACTGTTATTACACCCCAAAGGATTGCACTAAGTACGCACAGACTTAACAAGATCATCGGCAGGCTACAAGTCGTAGCCTGCCTCTTTTTTTAAAGGAAACCTGGTTGGCTTTATGCAAAAATAAAAAAGTGGCGGTATAGGTCGTTTATCGCCACTTTTTGTTAATTTATCAGGTTTTTTTGGGGGGCGCTGTTCAATTCCTTAAGGCGCTTCAGGATTTTATCAAAAGCGGCTTTGGGGTCATTTTCGCCGAGGACGGCTTCCTCCATAGGACAGGGGCCCGTATCTGATCTGTTGCGGATAAGGGGGGTTATTTTATCAAAGGTAAGGGGCACTTTATGCTCCTTTAAATATTCAACGGCGCCCTCGCTTACAAGGTCTGCGTATACGGATTTTATCCCGGCAAGATAAAATAGCATGGCTGCGGCGCGTCCGACAACCTTGTCTGCAACTGAAAACCCTTTAAGGTCTTGTCCCGTCGAAAGGGCTTCTACCATGGGGGCAATGCCCGACTTAAAGGAAATATAACTTTCCTCACCGCGGCAGGCGACGAGGGTTGCCCCTTTATCCTTCAGTATTTTTGTTGCGTTAATAAGATCATTCATTAAAAAGGCTCTCCCAATCAAGGCGTTGATATCCGCCGAAAATTTCCTCGCTGACACGGTCGTAACAGGCCTCGCCAAGGAAAAAGGTGGAAATTTCATCAAACTTATCCGCCGGGTCAACGTCGCTGAAGGCCCGGGGGAAGATACACTTGCCTGCAAAATAGCAGTTGGCGTAAGCTATCTCCAAGTTGGTGTAATAAGCATTATAAGGCATTTGCACGTAAACGTCAAGGTTTTTGACCGCCGTAAGGCTTTGGAAAAAGCCTTTGTTTTCAAGGTATTCTTCCTTCAAAACGGAAAGTCCGCCACCGTCGATGATAATGATCTCCGGGTCGAGTGACAAAAGGGTCTCGCGATCGATGGAGCCTTGATAACCCTTAAAGCCTGCTTCGTCAAGGACGTTTCTTGCGCCGATGCTGTCAAAGATGGAGTAGTTTGCAGAGGAGCTTCCTATGCCGTGGGTGCCGTAATTACTTTGGCAGCCGATATACACGGTCTTTTTGTCGGCGTCTTTTATGTCTGCCGTTCGGGATTTAAGGTCTGCCTCTATTTGACCTATATAGTCGCAAACGGCCTTGGCGCGGTCGGTCCTGTTTAATATTTCGCCCATAAGGGTGAGTGATTTTATTATGCTTTGGTCAAAGGCCTCGGTTTTGCCGTAGCTTAAAACCACGACGGGGATACCCGTTTTTTGCGCAAGTTTGTCCATCTGGCTTGGGTCGGAGTTGTAAAGGGAAAATATTACGTCGGGGTTTTGGGCGATGATGCTTTCTGCGTCGGCGGTTGAGCCGGGGCCGCCTGCACCAATGGTGGGCAGGGATTTAAAAAGCTTTTCATTGACAATCTGGTAGGGTCTTGCCGATATTAAAAAGCCGCCCTCACAGGCCTCCACGCCGCAAAGCTTTTCCATGTCGCCCACATAGGAATACAGCCTTAAGGCCCCCGCGCCTATGCAGACGACCCGTTCAATTTTTGTGGGGACGGTAACCCTGCGACCAAGAAGATCGGTTATCTCTCTATCGCCTTCGGGGGGCTTTGGGGCGCACCCGAAAAGTGAAAGGGTAAAGATCGCAATAAACAAACCAAGTGCAAAAAATCTTTTCATAAAGGACTCCTTTCGGTTTAACGTGAGCTTGGGTAAAATTAATAAAAGTCCGCCAATAAGCCGATTAACGGCTGATTTTTAAAGAAAATAATCCCTTCCGTCAAGGGTTAGGCGGCGGGTTTTTACGCCGTAGACCTCAAAAACAAGGTCTTCTGTTAAAAGAGATAGCCCGCCAAAAAATATTTGCTTGCCATCCTTTAAAAGTAAAAGCTTATCCCCAATAGTGAGGGCGGCGTTTACGTCGTGCATGGTGACGATCACCGTCTTGCCAAGGCTTTTAAGCTCACCTAAAAGACTGAAAAGCCTGTCGCGGCTTTTAAGGTCCAGGGAGGAAGTCGGCTCGTCCAACAAAAGAAGGGACGGATCCTGGCAAACAAGTCTTGATAAGGCTGTTTTTTGCACCTCTCCACCGGAAAGCCTGTCGGCGCGCCTGTGGGAAAGCCCTTCAATACCAAGGCGCAAAATGGCGTCCTCGGCGCGGGCAAGGTCGCCGTCACCGGGGTTTTGTCCAAAAAAGGGGATCCTTCCCGACAGAACCGTCTGAAAGACCGTTCCGCCAAAAAGTCTTTCGCTTTGAAAAACAGCCCCTACGGCCTTAGCCCTGTCGCGGGGGGATGCTTTTGACAGGTCGTTACCGTCAAGGCTTACTTGACCCTCGTATTTATTAAGGCCGCACAGGCACCTTAAAAGGGTGGATTTACCAACGCCGTTTTCACCGAGGACAACCAGGATTTCACCCGAGGCAAGGCTGAAGCTTATCCCATCCAAAACGGGTTGGTTTTTATATGAAAAGCTTAGTTTATCGACATATAGGCTCACTTTTTACCCTCCCTTTTTAGCAAAAGCCACAAAAACGCAGGTCCGCCCAAAAGGGACGTTATGGCACCTACGGGCAGAGCCACGCCCTTAAAAAGCGTTCTGGACGCAAGGTCGGCAACAAGAAGTATCACAGAGCCCACCATGGCTGAGGCCGGCACCGTAAAGCCAAAATCATCCTTTATAAAAAGCTTGACAATGTGGGGCGCCATAAGACCGATAAAGCCTATTACCCCAAAAAAGGAAACGCTTACCGCCACCACCAGGGCGCCAATGGCAAGGGTTGATATTCTTACGGCATTTACCCTGATGCCAAGGGTGTGGGCGACGTCGCCACCTTGGGCAAGGCCGTTATAGCCCCATCTGTTGAAAATAAAAAAGACGAGGGCGGCCACCACGCATATGGATAAGATCAAAATTTCAGGATAGCTTGCGCGGCCAAGATCGCCAAAGGACCAAAAAAGGGCTGCAGAGATCTGGGTGTCTACGGCAAAAAACTGAACGAGCGTGGTTGCCGAGGAAAAGACAGTTCCCCCCGCAAGCCCCGCCAGGACCACCGTCTGGTTGCTGGCGCCGCGGCTTAAGCTTAAAAGCAAAAACAAAAGGGCCCACAAAAGAGAAAAGATAAAGGCTGTTGCCGTCACAAGGTATGGGCTTGATATCACGATGGTCGTGCTTCCCGCAAAGCTTCCGCCCCCAAAGACGATTATTGCAAGGTTTGCACCAAAAATCGCCGCGTTGGAAACCCCTAACGTCGAAGGCGACGCCATTGGGTTTGAAAGGACCCCTTGCATTACGCATCCCACCGCACCAAGGCCAAGGCCGCATAAAAGTGCCGCAAGGGTGCGTGGCATCCTTATTGACCAGACGATGCGGGCGTAAAAATCCTCGCCAAGGAGAAAAAGTCCTTTAAAAAATCCTTTTAAGCCTATTTCAGAGGACCCTATCATAAGGGACAGCAAAAAGCAGCCCAGGGTAACAAAAAGTAGGCCTATAAGGCGGTTATTGCGCTTTTTTATTGAGTTTTTGTGTTTTTTCAACGGTGAATTATTCATATTTTCAAAGCAAAAAAAGGCACGTCCGCCCTATGGGATGGATATGCCTTCATGACAAAATTGATCAAAAAATAATAATGGCCTGTGGCCGAAAAAATTGCGATTCTTCGCAACGATTGTAAATATTATACCATGGACAAGGGATTTTGGCAAGGGGATAAAACAAGAAAATTTGGTTTTGCCCGGTCGCATTTTGCGCGGTACTGTCTTTATGGATAATCCGCTTGACAATGAGCTTTAAAACCTATATAATCATCTTATTATTAAAAGGGCAGATCTTAAAGATGGGCAAACCAAAGCACGACGGCAAAAAGTTAATAAAAACCCTTAAAACCGTAGGCAACGTTTTGTTCTGGACGGTGCTTGTCCTTTCTTATGCGGTGGGCATTAACGGGCTTATAGGTCGACTTATGGGCAAAAACGACGTTAGTTTTTTCGGGATAAACGCCATGGTTTGCGAAAGTGAAAGCATGTCTTACGTAAACGCCGCAAACAAAGATTATCTTTCGGGCGTTAAGGCCGGCTTTATCAAGGTTGGCGACGTGGTGGTCACAAAAAGCGTTGGCTCTCCGGACGATCTTAAGGTCGGTGATATAATAACCTATCTTAGCAGCGACGGTAAATCCATCCTACATAGAATTGTGGCCGTAAAGAATGTTGACGGAAGAAAGCTTTTTTCCCTGAGGGGTGATGCAAACAACGTCAACGATCCAAGGCTTGTGGAGTTTTCCTCCGTCACGGGCAAGTTTGCTTTTAAAATAAGCAAGGTCGGCTACGGGGTAAAGTTTTTGCAAAGTGGCTATGGCACTATATTTCTTGCGGGCACGATTTTTATAATTTTGCTTAACGCCTACATAGGCACGGTCATTGACGAAAGGAAGAAAAAAGCCGACGCCGACAAATAGCTTAAAAAAATCAAATCCGCCTATATTGGTCAATAACCGACCTATAGGCGGACTTTTTTGTTGTTTTTTAATTAAGAACGAACTTGAAATATTCCTTCAGGGCCTTTCGCCAATAAACTTCATTATGGATGCCGCCGTCTAAAAAGCTTTCAAGTATAAGACTTTTTTCATAGCCGTGTTTAGCTAAAAGCTCCCTCACAAGATATGCGCTTAAAATACTTTCGTCGGGGGCGCAGTAAAGCATTTGCTCAAGAAAGTCCTCTGTTGACCTGCCGCAGTAAAGGTAGATCTTGTTTTTTAACAGCTCATTTGGCAGGGCGCTCACAAAGCTATCCCAGCTGTCCCTGTAAAAAAGTCCCGTGGCGGGGGAAAGTGCCCCGATCCCGCCAAAGAGATGGCCGCACTTAAGTCCAACGTAAAGTGCCGCAAGCCCGCCGGAGCTCGCCCCCAGCAAAAACCTGTCCTCTGCCTTTTGAGAGGTGTTAAAGTTTTCAGCAATATACGGCAAAAGTGTTTCGGTTATAAACTGGGTAAAAAGCTCCAGTGAGCCGTCCTTAAAAGAGCCGTACTCGGGCGCGCCCAATGGGGTAAGCCGTCCAAAGTCCTTGCTCATGGTAAGCTGACTGTCGCGTATCTCGCTACCCTCGCCGTTGTTGATGCCAACGACGATACAGTCGTGCTCCTCACCGTAAAATTCTTCAAGCTCCAGATCGATTGCCCAGCTGTTTGGCGCGCCTAAGGCGTAGCCTTCAGACTTTTTCTCAAAGGCGTTTTGTCCGTCAAACATATAAATTGTCTTATACGGCTTTTGGCGTTCGGGGTCATAGCCCTTCGGCAGATAAACGTAAATTTCCTTTTGTCCCGTTGGGCGGCCCACGGTCAGGTTTTTATCGTCAGCTAATAAAATGGTGATGATTTTACTTTCAGGGATTTTCATAAGCGCATCCTTTTTTTATCGTATAGAAAAAGTTGTTGTGTTAAAAGTGGGACTATAAGCCCGTTATTGGGCGTTTTTAAATAAAATCAACAAAGATAAATCCTACTTCAGGGTCAAACCGCTGCCGTCCTGGGATAAGGTTACCGTTGCCGTTTGCCCGGGCAAAAGCTCTGCAGCGATTATTTTTTTGGCAAGCATGGTTTCCACGTTGTGCTCCAAAAATCTTTTCAGCGGCCTTGCGCCAAAGGTGCGGTCGTATCCGTTTTCAAGGATAAAGTCCTTTGCGCTTTGATCAAGCACTAGGTCGATCTGCTTATACAAAAGCCTTTCTTTAAGGCCTTTAAGCAAAAGATCAAGGATGCTTTCAACTGCAGAATGGGTCAAGGGCTCAAAATATACGGTGGCGCTTAGTCTGTTTAAAAATTCCGGGCGGAAGCTGGCCTTTAAAAGGTTGTTGATCTTGTCCTTGGCGGCGCTTGTGACCAGGCCTTGTTGTGCGCTTTCCAAAAGGTATTCCGAGCCAAGGTTTGACGTCATTATAATTATGGTGTTTTTAAAGTCCACCGTGCGGCCCTGGCTGTCGGTAAGCCTGCCATCGTCCAGCACCTGAAGAAGAATATTAAAAACGTCCTTATGGGCCTTTTCAATTTCGTCAAAAAGGACGACGGAATAAGGCTTGCGCCTTACGGCCTCGGTAAGCTCACCACCCTCGTCATAGCCGACGTATCCCGGAGGGGCCCCCACAAGGCGAGAGACTGAAAACTTCTCCATGTACTCGCTCATGTCGATACGTATGATGTTTTTTTGGTCATCAAACAGGGTTGCGGCAAGGGTTTTAGCAAGCTCCGTCTTGCCGACGCCCGTTGGACCAAGGAACAAAAAGGAGCCTATCGGTCTGTTTGGATCGGCTATACCTGCGCGGGAGCGGAGTATGGCCTCAGACACAAGTTTTACGGCCTCGTCCTGGCCGACCACGCGGCCGTGCATTATTTCCTCAAGGCGCAAAAGCTTCTCCCTTTCCCCCTCTAAAAGCTTTGACAGGGGAACGCCTGACCACTTGCTTACTATCTTTGCAACGTCTTCCTCGGTGACCTTTTCCGAAAGCATTTTGACTTGGCCGTCAAGGGTTGACTCAAGGTCCTTAAGCTGACGGTTAAGTTCGGGCAGCTTGCCGTACTTAAGTTCTGCTGCGCGGGACAGGTCGTAGGTCCTTTCGGCCTCCTCGATCCGGCTGCTAACAAGGGAGATCTCCTCCCGCAAGGCGGAAATTTTGTTAAGGTTGTCCTTTTCACCCTTGAGCTTTGCCGATTGGGCGTCGAATTGTGATGAAAGGGCGGACAGCTCCTTATCGATAACCTCAAGACGGCTTTTCGACAGGGGATCGGTCTCCTTTTTAAGGGCGGATTTTTCAATCTGCAGCTGCATTATTTTGCGCCTTACGTCGTCCATCTCGGCCGGCATGGAATCAATCTCTGTTTTGACCCGTGCGGCCGCCTCGTCAATAAGGTCAATGGCCTTATCGGGTAAAAACCTGTCGGTAATATACCTGTTTGACATGGTTGCCGCCGCAATAAGTGCGCCGTCGGTGATCTTTACACCGTGGAAGACCTCGTACCTTGGCTTGATGCCGCGCAGGATGGAAATAGTGTCTGCAACTGTTGGCTCCTCAACCTTGACGGGCTGGAAGCGGCGCTCTAAGGCGGGGTCCTTTTCAATGTACTTTCTGTATTCGTCAAGGGTGGTCGCGCCGATCAGGTGAAGTTCGCCACGGGCAAGCATTGGCTTTAAAAGATTGCCCGCATCCATTGCGCCGTCGCTTTTTCCTGCGCCTACGATATTATGGAGCTCGTCAATAAAAAGTATGATACGTCCCTCACTTTTTTTGACCTCGTTAAGGACGGCTTTAAGTCTTTCTTCAAACTCCCCGCGGTATTTTGCCCCTGCGATAAGGGCCCCCATGTCAAGGGAAAAAAGCTTTCTGTCCTTAAGACTTTGGGGTACGTCGCCCGACAAAATGCGTTGGGCAAGGCCTTCGATAATGGCCGTTTTGCCTACGCCCGCATCACCGATGAGACAGGGGTTGTTTTTGCGCTTTCTCGACAAAATCATGACGGTGTTTCTTATTTCGTCATCACGGCCAATGACAGGGTCAAGCTTGTTCTGACGGGCAAGCTCCACAAGGTCCTGCCCGTATTTGTTCAGAACGTCGTAAGTGGCCTCCGGATTGTCGCCGGTCACACGCTGGGTGCCGCGCATATCCTTCAAGCCCTTTAAAAACCCGTCCTCCGTTATGGAAAGGCTTTTTAAAAGGCCGCTGACGCGCTTGTTACCATTTTTTAAGATAGCAAGAAAGATATGCTCCACCGAAAGGTATTCATCCTTCATATTGTCGGCAATATTCTTTGCCTCCAAAATGCAGGAGTTTAAGCTTTGTGACAGGGTTATCATACCGCCCTGTTGCTTAGAAAGTCCGCCTATAAGTCGATTAACACCCTCATTTAAGGCGTTTACGTCATATCCGCAGTTGGATAAAAGCTGAAAGATAAAGCATTCGCCGTCATCCGCCATGGCTTTAAGGACGTGCTCCTCAAGGATCTCGGGATTGCCAAAGCGGGTGGCAATTTCCTGGGCCGAAGATAAAACTTCAGCAGTTTTTTTCGTTAGTTTGTCTGCGTTCATTTTAACCTCCTTTTAAAAAACTATCCCATCCTTAATAAGCAAGAAGTTTTTTTCAAGATTTTGGTCGGCAAGGCCGTAAGGATAGTCTTCAATATATAAGTTTATAAGATTGTCTAAATTATTGACGTATTCGGTCAGCTTTTCAGCAAGGTGCTCAACGCTTTGTATGCGCGTAAAATCAAGGCGGCGCAAAAGCTTGCCGTCCACGGTCTGATAGCTTGCCCCCTTAAGGTAAAGCTTTTCAAGATGAATGTACCGGTCAAAAAAACAATTTATGACGCTGATCAGCAGGCTGTTGGTCGTCCTGAGGGCGATTTTTAAAAGACCCTCTTCCTGTCCACCGGGGAAAAGCGCCACCGAGTACGTCACCCGTGGACTGTATTTATAGTTTATGGCGCTTAAAAAATCAATGGTGGATTGCTGACTTTGGATGGCCCTTATGCGGCGATGCCCCTCCATAATGGCGTTGACGGAGGCAAAAAGCTCCTTTATACGCTGATTTTGGGTGCTAAAGCCCACGTGCTGGGCTAAAATTTCATTGATGATTTGCGATCGTGACTTGCCGCTTTTTAAGGCTTTTTCGTCAATTAAGGCTATGACCTCGTCACTCAGCACCATGCTGTATACACTTTTTCCCATAAGGATACCTCTTTGGTTTTTTCTTTATTGTACCACACAGTAATAATTTGTCAAGAAATTTATATAATATTTTTGACAAAGTTTAGATTTTTTTATAAAAGCAAAAGGGGGGCTTACGTTAAAGCATTGTTGCCAAGTTTCTTCGTTTTTAAAAGGCGGTTATCGGTGCAAAATTAAAAAAAGTGGGCCTATAGGCCCGTTATTAAGTGTTTTTTCCTTTTTTATATGAAGCTTAAGAGGGATTTTACAAAAAAAAGAGGGGCCAAAAAGGGCCCCTTGCCGATAAAGAATACAAAATTTTGCATTTTTTAAGCTTAAAAAATAAAAAGCATTAAAAAAGTACCGCAAGGGGATATGCCTCACGGTAAAATTTTTGTGGTTAAAAGATTAAGCTTCGGTCTTAACTTCTTTTGCGAAAATGAAAGCGTTGTAGTTTTCGCCCTTAGTTTTTAAGCCGCCTTCCTTAACCGTTACGTTAACGGGTGCAAGGGCAACAAATTCCCAACCGTCAACACATTCCTGATTGATAACGTCAAAATATTTAACGATCTGATCCTGAACGCAATCCTTTTTATTGATAACGATAGTGCCTGCAAAAGGAACAACTTTATAAGTTTTCATAGAAAAAACCCTCCAATCCTTATATACAAGGGTATTATAGCACATATTTTTGCTTTTGAAAAGTACAATTTGATAAATTTTTTATTTTTTTTATTTTCTGGCATAAACCTTTGGCCTAATTATTGACAAAGACAACCAAATATTGTAAAATATCAACGCTGGAGGGGCAAAAACAAAGTTTTCTCAAATGCAAAAACAAACGTCTCCATAGTTAAACGGATATAATAAGCCCCTCCTAAGGGCTAGTTCGGGGTTCGATTCCCTGTGGGGACGCCAAAAAAAGCGCAAATCATTTGGATTTGCGTTTTTTGTTTCCGCGGGGATGAGAACACCGAAAGGGTTCGCTCAGCCGAGCAAACGGAGTTTGCGAACGCCACGGAGCGTATGCGAAGTATTCCCTGTGGGGACGCCACAGGGGCGACTATATGGTCGCCTCTAACTGTATATTATTAATTTTTATCTGGATAAGCAATATGAAAAACGAGGATATTTTAAAGCTAATTAACAAGTGCAATATAGAAAGTGGCGTCACTTTAATTGATGGTAATGCATACTTGTTTAACTTAAAAAGACGCCAACATTGTGGTAACCGCTATGAATGTGTAATAGATGAAATCATTGTATTATTTAAGAATGGCGAAAAAGTCGGTGGAATATATCGTATGGGTGCATACGATTTGCATTGGGTTATTAAACAAAAATATCAAGGGCAACATATATTAAGTGATTTTTTAAGGACAAAAATTCTAAACAAAGTTTGGCCTGAAAACAAAAGTGTCGAAATATGTGGTGTTTATACTCGTGCTGATTATAACAAGAAAAAACATTTAGCATTATTAGCTGGTATGTCAATAAGAAACGAAGATAAAATCGAAAGCCTCTTAACATATCTTAGGCAATAATCGAAAGGTGGGTATCCCACTTGCGAAGCTTTCAGAAAGAGTAAAAATTGGCGTGTGACGGCAATTTTACCCCACGCCTTATCCTGTTCCCTAAAACGAAAATAAATGACTTATTTTATACTACAAAAAGGAGAAATACAATGGAAAAAATATTTTTTGTAAAAAACGGTGAACTTAGCGAAGTAAATACTTGGCTTCAAAAAGGTGGCAGGGTAAAAAGCATACAACCCGTTGCTGAAAGCATATCCGCTTACGGATATGCTGCTTCTGCGGGCGCTTGCTATTATAACAAGGAAAAAAGCGGAAGTTATGTTGGCGATATATTTGCTTATGTCGTTGTGGAATTTGATTAATCCAATGTCCACCCTTTATACACCCGCACATTACAAAGCACTATAAAATCTACATATCTATCCACAACCTACCAAGCGTAAAATCTGCCTTTTCGGTGGATTTTACGCTTATTTTGCAAGAAAATCGCCCAAACGCAGATAGGCACGAACACTTATGAAAACTCCTAAGGGATAGTTCGGGGGTCGCTCAGCCGAGCAAACGGAGTTTGCGAACGCCACGGAGCGTATGCGAAGTATTCCCTGTGGGGACGCCAGAATGAGCGCAAATCATTAGCGTAGTGCCCTTAAGGACACTACACAACTAAGTTTGCTTTTGTGGGCAAGTGAAGTTTACTTCGTAAGTGAAGTTATCCTGCGGATAGTGAAGTTTTGCCTTCGGTAAAGTGGGCAAACTTAACTTCACTCGTGCGATAGCACGAACTTCACTGCAAAGCAACTTCGCTTTCGCGTAAGCGAAAACTTCACTACATTTGCATTTGTGTCTACAAATGCAGTGCTTGTCAAGAAAAGAGGACAAAGAGTGCAAAAACATTCTCTGTCCTTTTCCTGTCGGTAGGTAGTATATTCTATTGAACTTAAAACTGTCCTTAATGGCGCCGACCCTATAAATATAGAAGGATAAGCCGGCGGCTTTCTTTTTGGGGCTAATCTTCCTTTATAAGATTTTGATAGTAGTGGGCCCTGTCGGGGTTGCCGGACTTTAAATAAAGCTCGGATAAAAGCTCGTAAGTAGAGTTGAGGTTGCTCTGATAGGGCGCGGTGTCGCCGGTCGATTTAACAAGGTCTTTTAATATGCGCAGGCGCTTGTGTGCCGCCAAAATAGCCATATCAAGGTTATGGAAATCCTCTGCATAAGCGCTGGACAAGCGATAGTAAAAGACTGCAAGCTCCAGCTTGTTTTTGGGCGAGGGATCGTCGCGAACAATAGAAAGGTAAAGCCGTTTTTGCTTTTTAAGGGCATCAAGGGCCTTATCAAGCCGCCCCCGGGGGACGTAGACCGTGGTGTAAATTTTATTCAGGGCCTTGCAAAGCACGTATTTTTCAGCCTTTCCGCCCCTCATTTTAAGATCTTGAGTTGCAAGCTCCACAAGGCGCTGGGCGTAAACTGAAAATCTGCCGCTTTGGTCGGACCGCCACAGATCGCTGATGGCGTTTTCCAAAAGATCGCAATAAGCCGCCCTGTTCTTCTCGTCTTGGATATCCTTAATGAGGGCCTGTCTGGCAACCTTTTGTTGCTTTGCCGTCTTCAATAAGAAATCCTTCGACGGAAGTACCCCAAGCCGTTTAAGATCGTTGGCCATATTGACGGCTTCCTGGTAATTTGCTTCGTGAAGCCAAGTGTTGCCGTCAACGTCGGCGGTGTGGGCGATGGCGTACATAAGCTGGATATTATACAGGTTTTTATCAATAAGCTCTGCTAAGCGCTCGTTTTCCTCGCCGAGGGCCTTTGCCGCCTGTGCGCCCTCTAAATCGCCGGCGTCCTCCATGGCGTCAGATAGCAGCATATAGCTTGACTTCAGCATTTTTCTGATCTCACAGGTGTTGGCGTTTTTAAGGTGTGGCAAAAGGACGTTTACGGATCTTTCAAAGCAATCCTTTGCACTCGCGGGGAGCTTTTTTCTACGGTAAAATATGCCCATAACGGAAAAGCTTTCGCTTAAATTTAGGGCGACCCCGTAAGATCCTTGCTTACCTAAAAGGGTATTTATAAGCTTGTGCACACTGTTAATAAAGGGCGTTGCCGAGGTAAGGTCCCATAAAAACAGATAGGATTTTGCAATATGGCGATAAGTCTTTAAAAGTAAGCTTTTTACGGATACGTTATCGGTTTTTTTTGACAAAACCTCTAAAAACTGGGCAGATTTTTTAAATGTATTGATGCCGTCCTCACGGGTAAGAAGGGCTTTTTCCATCTCGCCGCGGCAAAGGAGGACTTCCGCATATAAAAGCTTTATTTTTAAGCTTGCGTCAGCGGCGGCAAGGGGGGATAAGGCTTGATCGGCCTTTACAAAGGCGTCAAGGGCCTTGCCTACGTCCTTGTTTTTACGGTAAAGCCTTCCGCGGACAAAATAAAGCCTTCCCAAAAGGCTGTTGAGCCGTGGGGTTTTAAGATTTTCCGAAAGGTAAAAAAGGAAGCTTTCGCATTGGTTAAGATCTCTTTCCGCGGAGGAAAGCCTTCCTTCCGGTACGGTCTCGTCTGCCTGGGTTAAAAGGTTGTCAACGTAAACTGCGTTGGCGTGGAAAGTTCCCGTCATTGCAAAAAAGGCCTCTGCCATCATCCCGGCGCGCCCGCGGTAAAAATCCCGCTTGTGGACGTTGCCGCTGTTTTTATATTGGGTCACAAGGTGGTAATAGCAGGAAAGAAGCTCCTCCAAAAGGGTGGCGTCACGGGTTTCGTTGACGGCTTTTTCAAGGATGTCTGCGGCCTCGGTCAAAAGGGGCTCGGCAAGGCTTAAGCTGTTGGACTCAACGTAAACGCTGCCAAGGCTTTTAAGGCACAGGGCTCTTTTAAGCATGGGGGCAATTCCTTCGCCATCCATTTTTTCGCAAAGGGCAAGGGCCTTTTTAAAGCAGGATTTGGCCTGGCGCAGATTCCCTGCCTCAAAACGTATTTCACCCATGCGGCAATAGGCGTCAATCAAGCCGTCCGGTGAACACCCTTCGTGGGAATCGTAATTTTGAATTGCGGAGGCAAGGGCCATTTCGCCGTAGTGGGCAAAACGGGTATAGTCACCGTCAAGGCCGGAGATCTTGCTAAGCAAAAGATATACCTTGGAGTAAAGGGCGTGGCTATTTTCTTCGGGAAGATCGGATATCAGCCCTTGGCAAAGCTTGAGCTTTTCCCTTGCCGCAGAATATTGGCAGAGATCGGCATAAAGCTCCCCACAGTAAAAAAGGGCGTCAAACAATTTTTGTTTATCAGGGCCATTATCGCCCTCTTTTGATAAAAGATCAATATATTTTTCCTGCAGGCGGGCGGCCTTAAGGTAATCTCTCTTTACCCCTACGCCTTCGCGGTAAATATCCACAAGTTTTAGCGCGGCCTCAACAAGCCCGTCGTCAGCGGCGTCTTCAATAAGCCGTATACCGCGGGCGGGGTCGGTTTCCACGTCTATGCCGTAAAGGTAGGCAAGGCCAATAAAAAACCTATGCTCGGGATCGTTGCGGCACTCAAGGGCAAGGCCTTTAAAAAGGGCGTTAAGCCGATCGGTCAGCTTGCCCTTGTCGTGGGCGTCCACGGGCGAGGGGATATTTAAAAAGCTTTTGTCAAGGAGGACTTTATTCGTTGGTAAAAGCTCCGCAGGTAAGACGGGCTTACCGGCGCCAAGGGCCATTGGGTACTCTACGTCGGCAACGTAATTTGCCTCGTTGACAAGGTTGGGGGTGACCGCAAGCAAAAACAGGTCGCACCCCAAAAGGGCGTCCCTTATGCAATCGTTGAAGTTTTCGCCGGGGACCAAAAACTCGTCATACCAGATGGCCACGTCGCGAAAACGGGGATTTTTGTGGACTAGGCGCATAAGCTCCTCTGCGTGGCGCCGGTCCTTTTTGCGATAGCTTAAAAATACGTATGCGTCAAAGGCGTCCCTTATTTTTTTTGCAAGGTCGTCTTTAATAAGCGTTGAGGACAAAAAGGTTTTAAGCTTTTCCTCATAGCTTAGTCCCGTCGTGTCCTTTTTGTTGTTATAAAGGAACTGTATCTGGCCGCAGACCTTATTGAAAAGCTCCTCAAGGCCGCTTTCCTTCATAATGGGCAGGATGGGTACGTTGTTATCCACGGCAAACTTGAATTCCACGTCCAACGCAAGACTTGGGGTGGATAAAAAGGCGGTGGTGACGGGTATGACGAAAAGCTGCATCAGGGCAAGGTCGTCAAGGTGGTCGGGGGAGATAGCCTCCTGACCGTTATCCCTGTACCAGACGGCACAGTCAAAAAGGTTTAAAACCTCGTCGGTGACCGATTTAAAATACTTTTTAAAGTCGTCCTTGTGACAGCAAAAATAAATCCTGGGCTTTCCCTGGGGGGATAGGTTGGATCTGGTTTTAAACTTCAGGCTTGCCATAGACTTTTCCTCAAATAAAAACGTGCTTTAACTGATTTTATCACAATACCGTAAAAATTGCAAGAAAAGTTTTTTATTTTTCTTGCTGATAAATGGCGCGGGCTTTTCGTTTTTTTGTTAATAAGTCGGCCTATAAGACGGTTTTTGGCCTTATTTTTATAAGCAATAAGCAGTAGATAAAACAAAAAAGCAACTTTGATTCAGCCCCTGCGTTTTTTTATAGCAGGGGCGGTCATTGCTTTTTCAAATACGCCGCCACATCTTATCTTTCGGCGTGGTAAAATGCAAAAAGTCGGCCTATAGGACGGTTTTCGGCTGTTTTTTTATTGATTTCAGCCAAAATCAGCGCGGCTTTTGCGGCAAAAAAAATAATTGCAAAAATTTTTAAAAACCTATTGATTTTTGTCGCGCGTGGTATTATAATAAATATATCCAATGAAAAGATATATGTTAGAGGTGTAAAATGATCAAAAATCGCAAAAGTGTCTTAACGACCGTTGCAATACTTATTGCACTTTGCCTTTTCACCCTTACGGCGTGCGGACTGCCATCCGGCGGGCCAAGCGGCGGATCGGGCGGGGCCAGCATTGAGGAAGCCCCCAGCGATGCTCCCGGCGAAAACCCCGGCAGCTCCGTAGAGGAGCCTTCCGACCCGGGCGAAAACCCCGGCGAAAACCCCGAAAACCCCGGTGAGGAGCCCGAAACCCCTGAAGATCCCGAGGACCCAAAGGACCCCGAGGAGCCCGAGGTGTTAAAGCCCACCACCGTTTATCTGGTAGGGGACTCCACCGTATGCGCCTTCTCCGACAAATATTACTATCCGAGATACGGCTACGGCACCCAGCTTGGCCAATATCTTAACGGTGAAGCAACGGTAGTCAACCTTGCCCTTTCGGGAAGGAGCTCCAAAAGCTTTACTGCGGAAGCAAATTATCAGACCTTAAAGGACAGTATTAAGGAAGGCGATTACCTTATTATCGGCTTTGGTCACAACGACGAAAAGAGTGACGAGCCCGCAAGGTTTACAGACGCCTCCAAGCCGTACACGGACCCAACCTCTTTTGGTTATCATCTTAACGAATATTACGTCAAGGTGGCTCAATCCAAAGGGGCAACACCCATTCTTTGCACCCCGATAGTAAGGGCGGCCTCCGACAATATGTACGACGGCTCAGAAGGCCATATTACCGCAACGGGCAACTACGCCCAGGCAATACGTGACCTTGGCGCGGCCTTATCAGTATCCGTTATTGACCTTACTGCGGCCACCGCCGAAAGATACGTGGCCATTGGCTTTGAGGAAGCCTGCAAGTACCACGCTGTCACCGCCGGCAAATACGCCGAGGACGGCACCACCGTCGTCCCCAATATGGACACGGTAGACAAGACCCACCTTAACGTTTACGGCGCAAAATACGTTGCATACCTTCTTGCCAACGGCCTTAAGAAGGTTGACGGTATTAAAAATTACGTCCTTGACGACCTTGCCATCCCCACCGAAAAGGATCTTACTCCAATCCCCGGCTACGTTGTACCAACCTATGCAGCCCCCGACCTTGGTGGATATACGGCCCCCAGCCACTTTGCGACCTTATCCGAGGGCTGGTACGGCACTGCCTTTGGCGACACGGGCGGCAACCCTCAGTCTTCAAGCAATGGGTATTTCGCTCAGGAAACCTCTGCGGGCGTATTCAAGGTAGGCAACATTGCCGCCAAGGGTAAGGGCAAGATAGCCTCCTCCGCAGACGGCATTGCATTTGCCTTCAGACAGGTCGACAAGGATAAAAACTTCACCCTTTCTGCCAGCGGAAAGATCCTTGAGACGGCAGATAAGGACCAGGCAGGCTTTGGGCTTATGCTCCGTGACGATACCTATCTTAACCTTACTGCGGCAGATACAAGCATAGCTTCAAACTACCTAACGGCAGGCTTTTTGACCACCAAAACGGGCATAAACGCCAACTTTTACCGTGAAAACGGTACGTTGAAGAAGGGTAATGAAATTTCCTCAACCCTCCACGCCGCAGGCGATACCTTTACCGCTACCATTGAGCGCGTCGGCCAGACCGTTACGGTAACCGTCGTTTACGGTGGCCAGACCTATACGAGATCCTATTACGACTTTGACCTTCTTGCAAAGGATAACGGCTATATGTACGTTGGTATGTTTGCAACCCGCGGCACGGTCGTTGAGTTTACCGACGTGACCTTTACAGTCACAGGCTCGTCCCAAGGTGCATAAAGCTTAAAAAGCTTTTCAAATAATCAAAAAATATAAATTTAAGGAGAAAAATGATGAAAAAAAGTGTATTGTTTCTCGTAGCAATCCTTGTCCTTTCAATGTTTGCCTTCACGGCTTGTGCAAACATTCCTAAGTTTGACAGAGAATGCGCCGAGCATATCGACGTTGACGAAGACTACGTCTGCGACGAGTGTCAGAAGGAGCTTACGCCCCCCGGCCCCTGCCAGCACGTTGACGAAAACAATGACCACGCATGTGATCTTTGTGAAGAGGTCGTATCCGAGTGTGCCGACGGCAACAACGATCACGGCTGTGACGTCTGCGGCAAGGCCCTTTCGGAGTGTGCTGACGGAGACAGCGATCACGCCTGCGACGTCTGCGGCGAAAAGTTATCCGATTGCATCGACGAAAACGGCGACTACGCCTGCGACGTATGTCAGAAGGAAATGCTTCCCGCCAACATGGAAAGGGTAAGCTACTACCTCAACATAACCGACCTTGAGGCAACCACCCTTGATAAAGACCTTATCAACGGCAAGTTCACCATCGTTTCCGGCTCTGAGATCAGAAACAGAACCAAAACCTTTGAAGGCGTTGAGTACAACAGATCGGTTAAGATCGGCAACAAGACCACGATGATCAAGATAGCAGTTCCCGGCACGGGCAAGCTTTCATTCCTCGTTCAGAACGGTTCTTCAGGCGCTGCAACCCAGTTTATTACCGTAACGGACCCCACGGGCGCCGTACAGGACATTGAGTTTGCCGGCACCAACGAGGGCAGCCCCGTCGTCAAGATCACCGTTGACGTTACCGAAGGCGAATGGACCATCAGCCGCGGTAAAAACGGCGGTACACAGGATATTTTCGAGCTCAGCCTCTCCTGCGTCGTTGCAAAATCAGCAGAAAACGGATTTGAGATCGTTGACGAAGGCACCGTAGATTACCTCTGCGGACAGGAGCTTGATTTCACAAGCCTCGTTCTTAACGCAACTTATGCCAACGGCAAGACGGAATCCATCTCAATTGATGACGTAACCATCGACTCATCCAACGTAAACATGGCCGCATCCGGCAAATACGCCGTAACGGTAAGCTATAAAAATTACACCCCCATCACCTTTAACGTAAACGTTTATCAGCCTGAAAGTGTAGTTCTCGGCTACGACGCAACCGTATTAAAGGGTCAGTCTGCAGCTGGCAACGGCCTTTATCTTAACCAGAGCTTTAAAGAAGTTTACGCCGCTGGTGAAACGTTTGACGTAACAGGTCTTTCCGTTATGGTTATCGGTACCCTTGGCGGCGAAGAAAAGACTTTCAGCTTGGGCGACGACTACAAAATGAGCGAAGTTGACCTTTCCTCAGCAGGCGCAAAGGAAATTACCGTCTCTTACGAATTCGGCGGTCAAAGCGTAAAGGCTTACACAACCGTTTACGTTGTGGATCAGGCTCCTTCCATGGTTGAAGATACATATCAGGTTATGGTTGACGGCGCCTACACGGGCACCATCGGCGCAGTAAAGGGCGGCTACAATATGTTTGCAACCGTTCAGCAGGCCCTTGACTTCCTTGCCAAGGCTGACGCCGGCAAGCAGAAAGTTATGGTTATTGCAGAAGGCTACTACCGTGAAAAGATTGAGATCGCCATCCCCAACCTTTATATTAAGGGCGCAGGCGCAGATAAGGTCGTTATCGAATGGGATTCCATCTACGGCATTAAGGACGCAGGCGGCTTTGCACAGGTTACAGACTCCACCCAGACGGTTGCCGTAAGAGATACTGCTACCAACGTAACCATCGAGGGTGTTACCATTTCAAACTACTGGAACTCTCAGGAAAGAATGGACGAAGCCGGCCTCGCCATCGAAAGGGGCCTTGCGCTTTTGGTTCAGGCGGACAGATTCATAATGAAGAACAGTGCTCTTCTTGGCATTCAGGATACCCTTGAGGTTTTCACCGGCCGTCAATACTTTGAAAACGTATTTATTTCCGGTTATACCGACTTTATCTTCGGCACCAACAACACCACACTTTTCAAAAACTGCACCATCCACGTTATTGACACCGTAAAGGACGATCAGGGTACCGCAGGGTACTTAACGGCCTTTAAGGGCTCCAATAAGGGCGCGGCAGACGCTATCACCTACGGCGCGATCTTCAGTCAATGTAAGTTCACCGCCGACGAGGGCGTTATGGCAGGCAAGACGGCAATCGGCCGTACCTGGGGCGCATATGCAGCCGTTGCCGTTATCAACTGCGACCTTGGCGAGCATATTTCAGTTGACGGCTACGACAAATCCAACAACAAGAATAAGCGTTACATCTCCATGAACGGTATTCACCCCACCGACGAAACGGTTCAGTTCGTTGAATACGGCAACACGGGCGCCGGCGCAATTAAAGAGGCCGTTGCCGGCATGAAGATGCTCACCGCAGAGGAAGCCGCAAATTATACCGACATTGCAGTTATCTTCGGCAAAAACAACCGCGGTGTAACCTGGCTTGACCCATGGGATCCTGCCAGCACGGAAATCGTAGTTGACGACAGATCTTACTATTACTTTGACCAGACGACAGGCACGTCCGGTCAGTCCTACACCTTTGACACGGCAACCACCATCACCAAGGGCACCACCCTTGAATGGGAAGGTCTTCTTATCAGCGCAGAAAACGGAAGCGTCGCGTGGAACTCCAACGCCAACGCCCTTAACATGAAACAGGGCGCCTTCATCAAATTCAGCGTTGCCGCCGGCACAGAGGTAACCGTTATCACTTATCCTTCTTACAACTACTTCACCCTTAACGGCGTTGCAACGGCAAGCTCCACCACCCTTTCACAGTACTATGCCGAGGCAACAGAGGTAACCTTACTTTCAACGGGTGACCTTTACATTTATCAGATCGTAATCAACCCCGGTGAGGAAGCCCCCGTCGCCCCAACCCTTAACCAGATCAAGGTTGCCGGCATGAACGTAAATTATATCGTTGGCGAAAGCGTTTCCTTAGACGGCGTTCAGGTTCTTGCTTACTATTCGGATAATTCCATCGTTACCGTAACCGGCTACGACGTAAACCTTGACGGCGTAAACGCTGACGCAGCAGGGGAATACCAGGTAGTATTTACCTACGGCGGCCTCACCGCAAACGTTACTGTCACTTACGAGGACCCCAACGCAGATCCTGCCATCATTAAGGACACCTACCTTGACTTCTCAAGCGCAGACGGCTACAACGCAGTTACCAACAACCCAAAGGTAACAATGGCAGGCTCCTTCAGGCTTAACGGCGCCGAATACCAGGTAAAGGGCACGGTTTCCTTCCTTGTTAAGGCAGGCACCACCGTTGAGGTCGTACCTTACGCAAACACCAAGTACGTTTCCTATACCCTCGGTATGGAAGGCGAAGAAAACCTTACCGTTTATAACGAAGCTCACGCCGTAACCTTCCTTGAGGACTGCGTTGCAGTTTACACGGGCCTTGACAATAACTACCTTGTCGGTATCAGCGTTAAGTGCCCCGTTGCCGAAGGTAAATACGTATTTGGCGGCTCCACCGAAGAAGGCGACGTAACGGGTATCCTTGCCTCCGGTAACGGCATCAACGTTGTCGGCACCTGCAAGACCCACAGCGGCGGCGCTCAGCTTGGCGGCGATTCACTTATTTCCTTTACGACCCCCGCTTTTGCAACCGTAACCATCAAGGGCTTTGACACAAGCTACGGCCAGCTTAACGTTTTGGTTGACGGCAAGGCTGTTGCAATGGACGATAAGGCATGCTACGTATTCACGGCAATAACGGCCGCAAAGGTTGAAATTTCCGCCGTAAACGTTGGCACGGAAGATGAGCCCAAATACAACAAATCTTACATCACCTATATGGTCGTTGACGTAATGGACGTTATTGCTGAAGATATGACCGTTACCTTCGGCTCTCAGGGGAACTACAAGGATTGCGGCGTAGATTTTTCAAAGATCCAGATCGGCGACAACGGCGGTGACAACTCCCAGATCAAAAACGGGTACTTTACCATCGCGGTCAAAAAGGGCGCAACCCTTACCGTCAACGGTTATCCCGGATACACGTCCTACACCCTTGGCGACGGCACCGTTACCACCGAGGAAATCACCGAAAAGACCTACAGCTACACCGCTGAAGCCAACGTGGTTATCACCATCACACCCGTCAGCGGCAACAACTATTTCTATTCCATAACCGTAGTTTACTGATTTTACGGTTAAGATCTTAAGCCCCGTGGCATCGGCCACGGGGCCTTCTTTTAATCAAGGGGAGTTTGATAGCGAAGCGCAAAAACGGCCTATATGTCCGATAACGGGCGTATAGGCCTACTTTTTATATATTATTAGTGAAATTTCTTCTACTCATTGACAAGCGCTATCTTCTATGTTAAAATAAAATGGTACGATGTATGGGACAACCACATTGTGACAAACAGCAATCTCCTCATCTTGCCCAATGCAACCCGTTCCGTATTGCAAATATGATAAGACGAGCAACACTCTGCAACACATAGTCTTGCGCGTCGACTGTTTTAACTGGGATACCCAGAGATTTCGGTATTGACACGTCAAGAGATTATGGTCAATGGGCAAGATCTTCAATGTATTCATTTGCTAATGCAGGTATTTCAAGTTTACTTTCAGGATGGTATTAATATGAAAAAAGTTAATTGTTATTCAAAAATTGCTAGCTTAATCTATATAGTATTATTTATACTTTCACTGATTGTTGGATTCTTTCCGTTTATGTTATTCAAAGATCAAGATGGTGCAATATTTAAAGTGATATGGGTAATAATCTTTTCATTTTGTATTTTATTATCAATTTATGGAATTCTACATCACAGACAATATTTGTACGTAAAAGATAATAAATTAATATTAAAAAGTTTACTTTCCACGATAAAAGTATTAGATATTGATGAATGTTACTACGAAGTTACAAAGTTACAAAGCTATTATAGTAGAACATATATTTCAGAAAATTGGATTTGCATTTATTCTATGGATGAAACAAAGAAATTTAAGTATGGTTTCTCAAACGGGAAAAAATATAATAGAATACAATTAGCTTATAATGAAAACAATTTAAAGTTTATTGATAGCCATGTAAGAAAAAAGGATTTATAGTGAAAAAAGATAGTAACTGTATAGAAAAGAATAATGAATTCTTTGGAATAAAAATTAATTGCTAGATGGATATGATGGAAGAATTATTGACGTTGGTATGGAAGACTTGGTATTGGTATGACTTACATGTTCAAAGATGGTGTCTTTGAGTTTGAAGTTAGTGCTTTAGTGTGGGGATTTTCAATGTCTATAGACTTTGTTGAGTTATTTAAAATGTTATTTGGAGGAAAATAATATGGGTTGGAAAGGTTTTGAAATATCAATTCCTGCAGGCATGCTTTTTAGAAAAATGTTTTGTCACAAATGTGGTGCTGAACTAAGAAAAGAGAAAATAACTAAGTGTTATAAAAAAGGAGAGCCAGGGTTTTCCCGTCGGATTGGAGGAGAGCTAACTGTGGGAATGAGTGAATTGTCAAGGACACATTATATCTATAAATGCCCAAATTGCAACGCTCTAATTGATTATAAAGATCAACGTATTGTGGCGAAAAAGCAAAAACTTTTAAACAAGAAAATCCTTAATGAAAGCGATTTAAAATCTTAAAATTTATTAACCGGATTGCAAATAGGATAAGACGAGCAACACACTGCAACACATAGTCTTGCGCGTCACCTGTTTTAACTGGGATACCCGGAGATTTCTGTATTGACACGTCAAGAGATTATAGGAGTTTTTATTGCTTAATGGAAGGTAATTTCAATATTTGAAGATGATTATTTAGGAAGAGCGAATCAAAGAGGTTATAAATTATATTAAATGAATTAAATAGGGGAGGTAAAAATGAAAATTGTAAAATATATTTTATTAATTTGTATAATTTTAATGATAATCATTGGCGTTGGTTATTTATTTTTAGATATAGTATTTTCTTTTGGAATTATATCTCCTACTATAGATCTAAGAACAGAACTTCTTATAATAGAATATGCATTACTTGCAGTATTGTTGGGATTAATATTACTTAAAGTACTAATGAAAAATAAAAAATAATTTAACACAAACTTGCGGGGGTGTGGTCATCTTAACGGTGGCCACACTTTTTTTAAAAGTGCGCGTATAAGTCGGTTATCGGCGGTTTTTTCGCATAAACCCAACAAAAAAAGAAACCTTTTTTAAGGCCGTGTTTTGCGGGCGGCGGCTTTTTTAAGCCCAAAGGCAAAACGGTTGACCTTTTTATCAAAATATATTACAATATATAACAAAGCGTAAAAAAAACACACGAAGGAAGAAAATCATGAAGGAAAAGCTCCCCATATCAAAAAAGCTTGCCAAAAGAAAGTATCGCCCTGCGCCAAGATTTATTGCGGCGCTGTATAAATTTCTTATGGTGGACGTTATCGGACACAAATACAAGGCAAAATTTCATATTATTGACAGCGTAAAAGACTGTGCCGGGCCCTGCTTTGTAATTTTCAACCACCTGTCAAGAATAGACCATATGTACGTTTGCGGGGCCACCTATCCGAGGGTAACCAATATGATAGCGGGCTATAACGAGTTTTACCGTACTAAATTTTCCTTTATCTTCGGGCTTAACAAGGTTATCCCCAAGAAGAACTACACCCCCGATATGGGTACCATAAAGGGCGTCAGCTCCGTTATCAAAAAGGGCGGATGCGTCACGTTGGCGCCGGAGGGGCTTGCCAGCGACTACGGCGGGAATAAGCCCATCGTGCCGGGGACGAGCAAGATGTTCAAGCACTTTAAGGTGCCCGTGTACTTATGCTATCTTGAGGGGCAGTATCTGCAAAACAACAAGGTCTGCCTTGACGAGCGTTTCGGCGAGACCCACGCGACCCTTTCCCTTTTATTCTCAAAGGAGGACGTAAAAAATCTTTCCGTTGAGGAAATGGACGATATCATCAACGAAAAATTCAGGCGCAACGAGTACGCCTGGAACGCCGAAAAAAAGATAAAATGGAAAACGGGCGGGCGCATTTGCCACCGTCTGGAGGATTTTTGTTATAAATGCCCCAAGTGCGGCAGAGAGTTCACCATGAAGGGTGAGGGCGACAAAATAACCTGCTCTGCCTGCGGCAACGGGGCGAGTATGGACGATTATTATCAGTTCCATCCCTTTGAAGGGGCGGTAATACCCCCGTCACCCTTTGATTGGGTAGAGGGTCAACGCATGGACATCATAAGGGAGATCCGCCAAGACCCTGATTACTTTTTTGAGGACGAGTGCCAAATCGGCAATCTGGACGAATACAAGCTTGTGGGTAAAAACAAAACCAGCTTTATCGTGGGCGAGGGCAAGATACGCGTGGACCACAAGGGTATGCACTTTGTCGGCACCCGCCACGGCGCACCGTATGAGTTCCACGCCGACTATAAGACCCTTTATACCCTTATAACGGCCGTTGACGCAAGCTTTTTCAACTTTTACCTCAACGGGGAATATTTCGACGTCTTCCCCAAGCATCAGACGGTGGGTAAGTTCTGCCTTCTGGTGGAGGAAATGCACCGCTATCACGTCAACTTTTATAAAAACTTTAAGTGGAACGATTATATGTACGAGGGGCTTGCCCTCGGCATTGACGAGGACCCTTCATATAACGCCAAGGATACCCCAGTCGACCTCAAGGCGGCAGGATAAAAAGGCTTTACAAAAAAAGGCTCCCTTGTGTAATGGGCGCTGTCAGCAAAGCTGACTTATGGATTGATATACCAATTGACTATAAAAAAGCCTCCCTATAACAAGGGAGGCAGTAAGTAAAAGTTAGGCTATAAGCCCGTTATCGTCCGTTTTTGATTAAAACGGACGTTTTTTGAGGGCTAAATGGGATCAGTCATTTTCCTTGCGGTCGGCGCTTTTTGAGCATAAAAGGTTGGTTAAGATACCAAGGATAAGTGCGCAAGCGACGGCAGTCAAGGTAACCTTGCCAAAGGTGAGGGCCATGCCGCCAACGCCGGCGATAAGTATGACGGAAACCGTAAACAAATTGGAGTTTTTGTTAAGGTCAACCTTCTGGATCATCTTAAGACCCGAAACAGCGATAAAGCCGTAAAGCGAGATGCAAACGCCGCCCATTACGCAGGGTGGGATGGTCGCAAGGAAGGTTACAAACGGTGCGAAAAATGCTGCGGCCATACACATGATGGCGGTGGTAATAATGGTTACGACCGACGCATTGCGGGAGATTGCCACGCAACCTACTGATTCGCCGTAGGTGGTGTTGGGGCAGCCGCCGAAGAAAGCGCCCACCATGGAGCCTAATCCGTCGCCAAGAAGTGTCCTGTGAAGACCCGGGTCCTTGGTAAGATCGGTGCCGATGATGGAAGAAATATTCTTGTGGTCGGCAAGGTGCTCTGCAAAAACGACGAAGGCAACGGGCACGTAAGCAACCGCAATCGTTGCGATATAGGAGCCAAATCCCGAAAGGTTTTCAAAGCCCTTGAAGGCTTCCACAAAGGTAAAGCTTGGCAGCCAAGCCATTTCCTTAAAGAGGCTGAAGTCAATGATAATAAGCTGAGGCATATTGGCAAGGTGGCCGATGGCAGTGAAGACGGCGGCCACGACGTATCCGGCAAGGATGCCGATGATAAAGGGTATCATCTTAAGCATCTTTTTGCCGTAAACTGAGCAGATAATAACCGTTGCAAGGGTAACGAGGGCGCACAAAAGACCGACGGTGCTGTTAACGGTCATGACGTAAGCGTTGTTTTCGTAAGAAGCCCTCATAACGGCGTCCTTAATGGCGTTTGTTGAAAGTGAAAGACCGATTACCGCAACGGTGGGCCCGATAACTGCCGGGGGCATTACCTTATCGATCCAGCCGGTGCCGGCAAGCTTGACGATAACTGCGATAACCACGTATACAAGGCCTGCAAATACTGCGCCGATAATAAGGCCGATGTAGCCGACCGATAGGCTTGCTGCGCCGCCAAAGGCTGCCAGCATGGAGCCTATAAAGGCAAATGAAGACCCTAAAAATACAGGGCTTTTGAACTTGGTGAGAAGAAGATAAATAATCGTACCTGCGCCTGCGCCGAAGAGTGCGGCAGAGTGGCTCATGCCGTTACCGACGATGGCGGGTACTGCAATGGTTGCGGCGAGGATAGCCAGAAGCTGCTGGAAGGCAAAGACAACAGTCTTTAAAAAGCCGGGCTTGTCCTTTACGCCGTAGATAAGGTTTGGGTTGCTCATAAATATATCCTCCAAATAATTTTTTGCAAAAAAAAATGAAGTCAAATAAAAATGACTTCAAATAAAGGGGCTATAAAAATAATGAGAGAAGGGCGATATCGCGTGATAAAGATAAACTGTGAAAAGTCCTCATACCAAATCCCTCTCGTGTAAGCATTTTCAATATTATAGCAAAAGGAAAAACAAAAATCAACAAAATACCCCTGACTTTCGTCACAAATTTTAAAATAAAATCATGGCCGTATAAGGGCGGCGGCAAGAGCCCCCATACTTTTACGTAAGAGAGCAAACAGGCTTTTGCGGGAGAGGCCTTGACGCCGCGGCAGGCCTACAAAAAAGCTAAAGAGGTGGCTTTTGCGGCGCCCATAATTTTTTTGGTTTTTTGCTTTTTGCCTTGACAGCCGTTTTTTTTGTAGTATAATAATATTGTGCCAGACGCGTAAAAAGCCGCTTTGCCGCAAAAGGCAAGCAACGCCGCCCCGCCGTCGGCAATATTAGGAGGGATTATGAAGAACAAAAAGCTTATTACGACATTGATCTTAGTGCTTGCTATCGGATGCCTTTCTGTTGGTTCATTTTTCATAGGAAGACTCACAAGCCCCGACAAAAGCGATGAAAAAATCGCCGCTGAAAACGCCGCCCGCGCTCAAAGCCTGCTTGAAAGCAAAATAAGGCTCAGCTGTGACGAAAACGGCGACTTTACCACCATGATTTTGGCAGACGTCCACGCGACGGGGCCGATTTCCATGGGTTCAAGAGAAAAAATAAAAATGCTCGTCGACGAGGAGGAGCCCGATCTTATTATCTTCACGGGGGATAACGCCTGCTGTCAGAACGAGGAGGAGTTAAGAAAGGCCCTTGACTCCATCGTGGGCTACATTGAGGAAAAGCAAATCCCTTGGTGCCACGTTTACGGCAACCACGACCACGAGGGTGGTATGACCAAGGCCCAGATGCAGGCCGTGTACGAATCCTATCCCCACTGCCTATCCAAATGGGGGGATAAAAGTCTTACGGGTGTTGGCAACTACGTTCTGCCCATTTACGAATATGAAAGTGACGATATAAGCTCCCTTGTGTGGTGCCTTGACTCCGGCAACTACTTAAGCGATGAGGACGAAAAAGGCCTTATCCCCGTAAAGGACACCGATTACAGCGGTTGGACGGGGACCCATTACGATTACATCCACGCCGACCAGATCGCTTGGTATTATCAGTCATCACAGTTCCTTGAAGAATATTACAACGACTTTTTGCCATCAATAATGGCCTTCCACATCCCTCTGCAGGAAACTTACTACGCATGGCAAAACAGAAGCAAGCTTTCCTACACGGGCGAGAAGAACGACCCCGTCGGCGCCTCACAGATAAACTCCGGCTTATTTACCGCCCTCGTTGAAAGAGGAGACGTTTTAGCCGTCGTCAACGGCCACGACCATATAAACGATTATATGGTGGAATACATGGGCATCAAGCTTTGCTATTCACCCGTTGCGTCAACCCACGGCTATCACGACGACGCCATGAGGATGCTTGGCAGCAGGATTTTCAAGACCAACAGCAACGATCCTTACGAGGTTGAAACTTACGTCCACTATATGTATAGAGAATAACCGTTTTTCACACGAAAACCCGCCTATAGGTCGATTATCGGCCAAATAGACGGTTTTTTTGCTTATCGAAGAAAAAATTTTCAAAACGTAACGTAGGTGTTACAATTTTAACGTGCAGCGTAATAACGTTTTTTTGTCGAGCGTACTATAATACGTTTTGCAGTTAAAAGTTTTTTATTTTTTTCAGCATTAATCGCGAAAAAATTGACAAATTTTCTACCTTGTGTTACAATATTATTATAAACAAACACTTGTTCGCCTTAAAAGTACGGTAAAAAACCGGCACAAAAATAAAAACAGGGAGGATTTTTATGAAAAAGTTTAGTTGTTTTCTTGTTGCAATCGCTTTAGCGGCTACAACGTTATTTGCGTTAGCCCCATCAAACGAAAGCTCCGGACTTAAAGCGGAAGCCTTATCGCCGAGCTTTATCCCGCCATACGTACAAGACGTGTATTACTTTAGCGATTCCGACCCCATACTTGAAGAAGTTCTTGATACCACCAATTTAGACGTTGTTTATGATGTACATCAGTTGATAAGCTCTTGCGAGTTGGAATATCTTGCCTTTACAGGGTATTTCTGGGGGTTTAATCAGAACGATAATTTGCTTTTTATTTTGCAATTATCTACCTCAAAGGTCAGTCCTGTTGTCGTGGAAACTATCCTTTATTGTGTTAAGCAGCAGGGCGCACATACCTTGCTTATTACGCCGTATACTGAAGATTATACAGAATGCTATTCGGCGGACGATGTTTTAGACTGTTCTTTTGATAAATATGCAAAGTATCTCAGGAACGTGGTAAACGGTATAATGATGGAGTCCGGACATAGCGACCTATCATTTTTCACTTTGTTTATTGACGGCAGAATGGTTGGTCTTGACGATGCCACCCAGCCATATAATTTGGTTGAGCTTTGCAAAAACTCGCCAACGTTAAGAAGACTTTTCTTGCAGATTTTTTCAACTAACGACCAAACTGCAGACTACACACACGAGGACGATCTGTATCTTGAATTGTGGGATGTTTACAATACGGCGTTTTTAAATCCGTTAAGCTATGATTTTGACGCAATGTCACACAGCAATATTGATGATTTTATCGGTATGTGGAGTGAGCTGGACACCACAAGTGAAAGCAGTATTAATTCTGCGCAGGAAAATTTTGATGAAGCCTGCGACGCCGTGTATGATTTCATATATGCTTCTTACTATTTGCCGAGGATTGCCCAAATCAGGCTGGATCACTCTCATATGTTTGCGCACATAAGCAATAACTCTTACGTTGATTTGACCTCTGTGTCGTTTTCAAATATTAATGTAGTGTTGAGCTATAATCCTTCAGATTTGGATTATTATACTTTTAACAACTATTCGGACGTCATTACCCCCGGCGACCTCAACTCGGGCTATTCTTACCTTGGTCAGCACCTTTTTGTAATGACCCTTTGGCATATGCCGCAGGCATATTATAACTTTGCCCTTAACCTGCAAGAAAATTGGACCGCAACATTGATGCCCGTAAATGAAATCACACCAACCCTGCCCGTTTATATATGGGAGATAGATCCATTTATAGATTCTAATACAGGACTTATTGTCGACCTCAGTGAGCATATGGATTACTTATACGGTGATATTGAAGAGGAAGAATACGGCATTGATGAACTTGTCGACTCGTTTATGGCCATTCTTGCCAAATATTTTGACGTTTAATCATTATTATATGGAGGTGACTTTATGAAAAAACGTATTTGGATAATTACGTTACTTATCTTAGGGTGCGCTTGCCTCCTTTTTGGGTGCGACAAGGGACAATTGGAGGCCCCGCAGGATCTTCGCGTTGAAGGCAGTATGCTTATCTGGTCTCCGGTGAAAAATGCGGACTTATACGCGGTTTATATTGATAACGACTGTTTTGAAACCGAAAGCTGCCTTTTGGATTTAGGCGGTCTTGAGGAGGGCGACTACCGTATAGAGGTAATTGCCCTTGACACGTCGGGCGGCAGGCACCAGTCGGCCCCAAGCAGCATTTCGCACACGGTGGAGCTTTCTGAAGACCCCTTTGAGGAGGGGAGTATAATATATGAAAATCAGGCTACCAAAAACTTAAAATACACCCTGCTTGAGGATAAAAGCGGGTATGAAGTTTCCATGGGCAACGCCAATCTTTTGGGCAACGTTATTATACCGGATTATTACAAATCCCTGCCCGTCAAAAGGGTTGCCGACTACGCCTTTGCAGAGCACATATTACATCAGGCGTTCCCAAACCCAAGCACAGGGGATGGCTGCAACACGTGGACGACGGGGATAAGGCTCCCCGGGACCATTACGGAAATTGGCAAAGAGGCTTTTGCATATTGCCTCGTCCTTGAAAAAATCAACCTGCCAAAGGGGCTTAAATTAATTGGAGAATCGGCTTTTAAGTGGGATTTGCGCCTTCCTGAAATTTCCATCCCGGACGGCGTTAAAAGGATAGAGGAAGGCTTGTTTACCGGGTGTCAAAGCCTGGCAAAAATCAAATTCCCCACCGACATTGAATATTTTGCGTCGGCTGACGTGGTTAGGGATACGGCTTGGCTTTCAAGCCAGCCAAAGGGGCTTGTTATTTTAAACGGCAAGATTGTCGTTGCCTATCAGGACACGGAAAGCAACGTCGTTGACGGCTTGCCCAACGGCGTTGAGGAGATAGTACCCCGGGCGTTTTTTGCCACCGGGATAAAGGCCTTTTCAATGGATAAGTGGATAAAGGTCGGTGCCAGTGCTTTTCACTCATGTAAATATCTTACGTCGGTGACCTTGCCCGATGACTGTACGGAAATCCCTACGACTATGTTTTCAAACTGTATAAGGCTTAACGAGATAGCAATCCCTTCGGGCGTCAAGGAAATCGGCGCAAGGGCTTTTTCAGGTACCGGCCTGACGGGGGTAGAGATACCTTTTGGATGTGAGGTTATCGGCGACAGTGCTTTTTTGTCCTGTGAGTCATTGGCCCGCGTCGTTATACCGTCAACCGTTACTAAAATTGACAACCATGCGTTTTCAAATACGGCCATCGGGGGCGATCTCGTGCTGGAACAGTCAATTGATTTTGGCGAAAGTGTCTTTAAAAATTGTGTCAACATCAACACAGTTAAAATCAACTGCGAAACGGTACCCAAAGAGTTGTTTTTCGGCTGCACGTCCATAAAAAGCGTAACGGTCGAAGGCTGTACCTCGGTTGGGCCCGCTGCCTTTGCGGGGTTGGAGATGGTTGAAAGGATAAGCCTTCCCGACGGGGTAACCTCAATAGGCAACCGGGCTTTTCAGGTATGTCCGGTGCTTAAGGAATTTAACGTTCCCTCCAAGCTTAAGACAATAGACGATTATGCATTTTCCTTTTGTCCGGGGATTGAAAGCTTTCCGTTGCCTGCGGGTATCCTTTCCATTGGCGAGTGGGCTTTTCAGGAGAGCGGGCTTAAAAGCGTCACTATCCCCGATGGGGTTACCATAGGTAAAAACGCCTTTAAGGACTGTGCGCAGCTGACAACTGCCAACATAGGCGCCGTTACGGTCGTTACGGGCTTTGCGGGCTGCGAAAACCTTAAAAGCGTGACCCTTGCCGAGGGTGTAAGGGAAATTGATTTCAGCGCCTTTAACAATTGCACTTCTCTTGAAAAAATCAACCTGCCGTCAACGTTAAAGTCCCTTAATGGCTTTAGCAAGTGTAGCGCTTTGACAGAGATCATTATCCCCGACGGGGTGGAAAGTGTAAGCATTTCAAGCTTTTCCCTTTGCGGGGGGATAAAGGTGCTTGTTCTTCCCGTACATCTTGCTTCCAAGGTGGATATTATCACAAAGGGCATGGCCAAAGATCTGACAATTTTTTACAAGGGGACGCCAAATGATTGGCAGGCTGCTATCCCGGACGGATACGTTTTGCCGGATGGCTTCAGCCTGTGCTTCTACCTTGAAGCCGCAACCAACTACCCCGCCGACGGCAATACGTATTGGCGATTTGTTGACGGCTCGCCCGAAAAATGGGTGTTTTAACTTGATTTTTATAAGCACAGGACCAATTTAACACTCCTTTAAAAGGTCTGAAATAAAAAAGCCCTGTCCGCGGCACGTCTGCGGGCAGGGTTTTATTTTTTTAGCGTGCGCCCGACGGTTGTTTTTTAACAAAAGTTGGGCAATAGGGCGGTTATCAGGGGTTTTTTGGCTAATTTAAGGCCGTTTGGGCCGTCTGGCGCTTAACGGTCATATAATCCTTTACGGAGATGTTTTCTCGGGTGGAGGAGTAGTTATTTTCGTCGGCGCCGTCAAGGCCAAAGTAAAATCTTTCGGTTAAAATGCGGCCGTCAACGGCTTGGCAGATGGCGGCAGACGGCATTGCAAGGGCCGCGTAGGTCTTGCTGTAGCCGTCGTACATTTTCGCAAAGTGGGGGTAGTTAAACCAGTCGCTTTGAAGGATCTTGTTTATATTTTCAATATACATTGACCGATAAGTGGACATCTGGCGGTTTAAGATGGTTTTGGTGTAGAGGGGGTTGGTTACCTGACCGTTGGGGGATTGCTTGGCAAAGGGCTCCTCATACATCATGCCGCTTCCCGATGGGTTCCAGTCCATATTGATGCCAAGGCACCTGTCATAGTCGTATGGGATCAAAAAGGACTTTCCGCCCGGGGTAAAGTAAATATAAAAGTTGTTGGCGTTGTTTCTGATGCAGTCGGGGTTGCCAAGAAGGTAATTCACCGCCTCAAATCGGGTGAAATATTCCATGTCCACGACAGACTCAAGGGCGGTGAAAAAGTCCTCGTCATAAATGCTTTTTGAAAGGGTTTCGATAAAGGCCTTCAGGTCGCGGTTGTGGTTGTAGTCGGGGTCGTCACGGTCGTCGTTGGTCTTAAGTGAATAGGCAAATCTTTGGGTTGGGGTTTCCACGCCGTAGTTGGAAAAGTCGGTGAAATCGGCCCTATAGGTGCACTTATACAGGTCGCCGCCACGGTTTTCCTCGGTAAAGTTGCGCTTTAAAAATTCCTTATCGATGGTCTCGTACAGCCCGCCGACGCCGAAATTTTCCATCTTGCCCGATTGGGAAAGATTAAGGTTGGCAAGGGTTATGTGTGGGGCAAGCACCCCAAAGGCGGAAAACATTTTGTTGGCGTAAACCTCACGGATATACGTGTTGTCGTAGTTTTTGTTCCACTTGTAATAAAACTTTTCCATAGTGGCAAAGGTGCGGTTTTTGCGGGCCTTTCTCGCGGCGCTGTCCGTCCAGTCGTGGCGGATCTCCGCGGCCCAGCTTCCGTTGGCGTATTCGTCCCCGTCAAAGGTCTCCGTCAGGGAAAATCTGAAGTGGACAAGGTCAAAAATTTGTCCGTCCTCGCGGCAGAACTCCCTGCGTGAGGTATTTCCGCGCATACGCACGCCGACTTCCTCATAAAAATATTCCTCGCCGTCAACGGTGATTTTCAGGTTGCACTTGCGGTAGGTATCTGCCTTTAAGGTGTTGCCGTTTCTGTAGTCGTCAAAGGCTTCGTCAATCTTATATAATTCATAGGGGGAAATATCCACGTAGAGGGAGATTTTCACGTCCTCGTCCCAAAGGCGGTAATAAAGTGACTTTTCCTCTTGGGAAAAATCGCTGTAAAAATCCTCGTTAGAGGTGGAATATTGGTCGCCGAAAAAAGAGTCGGTCATTGGCTTGGGGGCGGGCCCCTCATTGGGCTTTTTGCAGCCTGAAAGGCTTAAAGCTAAGATAAAGACGGTTACAAGTAAAAATGTGACAAGTTTTTTCATAATTCACCTTTAAAAGGGATAATTTGGTTTCTTAAGCGGTAAATATTATACCACAAGTGGCAGGATTTTTCAAGACAATAAATAAAAATTGGCAAAAAATGATTTTTTTTGCAAAGGGTATTTACAAAAATTGCCTTTCGTGGTACAATAATTATTAGTGTGTTACCTTTGGTAACCAAACAACCTTTTTTGCTTTTCAGGAGGAGATCATGAAGTATTATCTCGGTATAGATATCGGCGGTATGTCCATAAAGTGCGGGCTTGCGGGGGCTGACGGTAACGTAGTTTTCCAAAAGGCCATCGTTACCAATCCGTGGCAGGATTATCAGATTACCGTTAAGGAAATGGCCGATCTTTGCGCTGACGTGGTTAAAAGCGCCGGCACCACCATGGCAGACGTGGTTGCCTGCGGTATGGGTATCCCCGGCACCATTGACGCCGAAAAGGGCGTGATAACCTACTCCAATAACATAAACTTCCATAACGTGCCCATCGTTGAGGAGTTCAGAAAGCATCTTGATATCCCAACCTTTATCGGCAACGACGCCAACCTGGCAACCCTTGGCGAGATGATGTTCGGCTCGGCAAAGGGCTCAAAGGATATTATCTTCGTCACCCTTGGCACGGGGGTTGGCACGGGCATTATCGTTGACGGCAAAATGATCATCGGCAAGGGGGGCGCGGGCGCTGAGGGCGGCCACATCACCCTTAAGTTCGGTGGGGAGCCTTGCTCCTGCGGGCGCCGTGGATGTTGGGAGGCCTACGCCTCTGCCACGGCACTTATCCGTCAGACTAAGCGCGCCATCGAAAAGAACCCCGAAAGCCTTTTAAAGGCCGTTGCAGAGGAGCAGGGCTCGGTTTCCGGCAAGACCGCCTTTGAGGCCGCAAGCCGCGGCGACGGCATCGCAAGAAACGTTATCAATATGTACGTCAAGTACGTTGCAGAGGGGCTTATCAGCCTTATAAATATTTTCCGCCCCGAATGTATCGTTATCGGCGGCGGCATTTCCAACACGGGCGACGCCTTTTTTGAGGCTCTCCAGAAGCGTGTTGATCACTACAGCTACGGCGGCACCACCTGTCCAAGGGTTTCCGTTCGCCGTGCGGCCTTAAAGAACGACGCAGGCATTTTGGGCGGCGTTGCCCTTGCTTTGTCGGAAACTAATTAGTTTTTCGGTGACCGACTTGAAGGGCATCAGGGGACTGATAAAAAATAACGCTTTCGTTTATACGGTCACGGGGATATCCGTTATCGGAATAGTGCTTTGCCAATGGGTGATAAAATTTTCCGACGACGGGGTCTTGGACGGGCTTATCCGTCAGACGGCGTCAGAGGGGTTTCTCGCCCTTTTGGTCACAATGTCTTTTATTGCCGTCAATGGACGGTTTTTTGGGGAACGTATCGGCTTTTTAAGGACGATTTGGGTTGTTCCTTGCCTGCTTGTGGCCGTGGCAAACTTTCCTTTTTTTGCCCTTATCACGGGCAAGGCGCAAATACTTTATCCACAGTATATTTGGCTGCTTGTGTTAAGGTGCGCCCTGGTGGGCTTTTGTGAGGAGGTCTTTTTCCGCGGTACGGTGTTAAGCCTTTTGACGGGGCGACTTAAGGGGCGCGGACGCCTTTTAAAGGCCGTGGTGATTTCTTCGGCCGTGTTTGCACTTTGGCACCTTTTCAACCTTTTCGGTGGCGGCGACGTTTGGGCAACGCTTTTGCAAGTGGGGTATACCTTCCTCATTGGCTGCATGCTGGCCATTTTGGCCCTCAAGACCAAAACGGTGGTCTTTGGCGCGGTCATTCACGGCGCCTTTAACGTAGGCGGACAAATTGTTACCGACCTTGGCAAGGGCGTCTTTCAGGACGGCGTGTTTTGGACGTGTACGGCTGTTGCGGCCATTGTGGCAACTGTATTTTCGGTAATAATGCTTTTGTCGGTCATACGCCAGGAGGAGGCTAACTAACAATCAAAAACCCGCCCAAGGGTTTTTCACATAAGCTTAAAAACCCGTCTATAAGTCGGTTAACGCCACTTTTGACGGGTTTTTGCTTGCAAAAAAAGCGTAAGGCCGGGGAATAACAAAGCATTTACCGGCAATTTGTTGAAGGGTTATGGCTTACCAAAAATTGGCGGCGCAATTTTAACAAAAAAAGCAAAAGCCGGGCCGTTTTGGCCGTTTGATGGGGTTTTTTTCACAAAAAAAAGCTTAAAAACATACACAAAGTTGACTAATTATTAAAAATAATTAGTACATTTTAGAAAAAGTATGTTATAATGATAGTCGGCAAGGAAGGTTTTTTTGGCCTTTTGCAATATTTTTACCGGAGAGCAGTTTATGCAGTACTTATTTTACAATCCGCTGTCAAACAACCTTAGGGGAGAAGAAAAGGTTAGCGAGCTTATTCAAAAGGCCGGTCAGATGGAAAAATTTGACGTTACGGCCCATGACGAAGGCGCCACCCGTGACTTTTGCAGCCGCCTTGACCCCAAGGAAGATAAAATTTATCTCGTCGGGGGGGACGGGACCCTTCAAAGGTTTGCCAACGCCGTTTACGGGCTGGAGCTTCCTCCCGTTATCTTTTGCCCTGCGGGCACGGGTAACGATTTTTGCAATGATGTAAAAGAAAAGGTCGTTGACGGCGCCGTGCAGATAAACGATTACATAAAAAATCTTCCTCTGGTCACCATAAAGGACAAAAGCTTCCGCTTTGTCAACGGCATCGGCTTTGGCATTGACGGCATGGCCTGTGAGGTGGCCGACAACATCCGTGCCAAAAAGCCCCACAAAAAAATCAATTACACCACCATCGTAATAAAGCTTGGGCTGTTTGGATACAAGCGCCGCAACGCAACCGTTACCTGCGACGGGGTCACCAAGGAATATAAAAATATCTGGATATGCCCCACGATGAAGGGTCGCTTTTACGGCGGCGGTATGATGATCGCGCCCATGCAAAACCGTCACGACCCGGACGGCAAGGTCACCCTTGTCTGCGGACGTTGCCGTTCAAGGATAAGGCTTTTGCTTCTCATGAGCAAGGTCTTCAACGGCGGCCACGTAACAAGCCCTTGCGTGGATATTTTCCAGGGCAAGGAAATAACCGTTACCTTTTCGGAGCCCTGCGCCATTCAGGTTGACGGCGAAACCACCCTTGACGTTACTACGTACACCGTAAAAGCTTAATTTAAGAGGTAAAATATGTTGCTTACTCTTGTTGCCCTTGGCGTCGGGCTTGTGCTTGCGGCACTTTTGCCCGCCCTTATGGGTCTTGTAAAATCTTACGTGGATCTTTGGATACCCGTGGTGATTTTTGTCTGCGGCTTTGCCGCCACCGTGGCGGTCGTGTTTATTTTCGCGATTTTATTGGGGTTTACCGTCAACCAGAAAAAGCCCATCAAAAAGCCCAGCAGGTTTTTCTTTTTCCTGTATAACCTGATAAACTCCTTCCTGGTCCTCTGGTCGGGGGCGAGGGTCGTTTTAAAGGAGGACGTCAAGCTTGACCCGTCAGTCAGTTATTTTATGGTGGTCAATCACCGCTCCAAATTCGACACCATGATAATGTCGGTGGTTTACAAAAAGTTCAAGCCACTTTTCGTGTCCAAGCCGGAAAACTTCAAGATAATCATGGCGGGGCCGGCTATTTATAAGTCGGGCTTTATGTCAATGCCCAAGGACGATCCGAAGGGTGCGGTCAAAACGGTGCTTAAGGCCGTCGAGTATCTCAAGGGCGGCAGGTCTGTCGGCATTTGCCCCGAGGGGACGAGGAATAAAGAAAACAGGAACCTCCTTCCGTTTAAAAACGGCTGTTTCAAGATCCCTATGCGCGCCCGTGCGCCCATTGCGGTTTTCACTATTGAGGGCACCCAAAAAATACACAAAAACTTCCCCTTTGTCAAAACCCTTGTGTATCTTGATCTTATCAAGGTCATCACCCCTGAGGAGTACGAGGGGCTTACCACCGGTGAGCTTGGCGACAGGGTAAGGCAAATGATGCTTGACAATATCGACACCTACGGGCTTACCCCCGACAGCGTGATACTTGCCGAAAAGCAAGACGTGATAAACGCCGAAAACGAAAGGCTTTACTGGGAAAGGCGCAAGGCGGAAAACGAGGCAAAACAGCGCGCCGCAGAGCTTGGCGAGGATCTTTGATATTTTTTGTTCAGATCCTGCATAACGGCAATTTGACAAAAGTCGCGCTATAAGCCGATTATCGCCGCAAAATCACATAAAAAACAACTAAAACAGCAAAAAACAATTCATACGGAGAAATATGTTAGAACTTAAAAACGTAAGCTACGCCGTAACCATGCCCGAGGGCGAAAAGGAGATCATCAAGGACGTAAGCGTCAAGATCGACGAGAAGTTCGTTGTCCTCACCGGGCCAAACGGCGGCGGCAAATCTACACTTGCAAAGCTTATTATGGGTATCATAAAGCCAACCAAGGGTCAGATACTTTTCGACGGCGAGGACATAACCGACCTATCCGTCACCGAAAGGGCCCAAAGGGGGATAGGCTTTGCCTTTCAGCAGCCGGTAAGGTTCAAGGGCATCACGGTCAGCGATATTATAAACATTGCCGCCGGCAGACGCCTTACCGTATCGGAGGTCTGCGCTTACCTTTCGGAGGTAGGCCTTTGCGCCCGTGAATACGTCAACCGTGAGATCAACGGAAGCCTTTCCGGGGGCGAGCTTAAAAGGATAGAAATCGCTTCGGTCATGGCCCGTGGGGTCAAGCTGTCACTTTTTGACGAGCCCGAGGCCGGTATAGACTTATGGAGCTTCACAAGCCTCATCAAGGTTTTTGAAAAGCTCAGGGACATTATGGGGGGCTCCCTTATAATAATTTCCCATCAGGAAAGGATCCTCAACATTGCCGACAGGATAATCGTGATTTCCGGCGGCAGGATAGACCGTGACGGCCCGCCCGAAAAGGTCATTAAGGAGCTTAAGTTTAACGGCGCCTGCAAGGTCATCGCCGATAAGGAGGGTAAATAATTATGAAGTTAGACTCTCTTCAAAAACAGCTTTTAAGCCAGATCGCCGACATTGAGGGTGTCCCTCAGGGGGCGTACAACATCCGCGAGGACGGTCAGCTTGGCGGAAGAAACACCACGGCAAACATTGACATCATTTCAAAAACGGATAAATCGGGCATTGACATCAACATAAAGCCCTTTACCAAAAACGAAAGGATAGATATACCCGTTATTATAACAAAAACGGGGGTCAACGACCTTGTTTACAACGACTTTAACGTTGGCGAGGGGGCGGACGTTCTTATCGTTGCTGGCTGCGGCATACACAACCCCGGCTGCTCCACGTCAGAGCATGACGGCATCCACACCTTCAACCTTGAAAAAAACGCCCGCGTGCGCTACGTTGAAAAGCATTACGGCGAGGGCGAGGGCACGGGCGAAAGGATACTTAACCCTACCACGGTCATCAATATGGGCGAGGACAGCTACCTTGAAATGGAAACGGTCCAGATAAAGGGCGTGGACTCCACCGACAGAAAGACCGTTGCGGTCCTTCAGAAGGGTGCGACGCTTATCATAAAGGAAAAGATAATGACCCACGGCAAGCAGACGGCAACGACAGACTTTACCGTTGATCTTAACGGCGAGGGGTCAAGCTGTCACGTGGTGTCAAGGTCGGTTGCAAAGGACGACAGCCACCAGGTGTTTAACTCACTTATCAACGGCAACAACGCCTGCAGCGGACACACGGAATGTGACGCCATCATTATGGGCGGCGGCACGGTTTCGGCGATCCCCAGGATAAACGCCAACAACGTGGACGCAACCCTCATCCACGAGGCCGCCATCGGCAAGATCGCAGGCGAACAGCTTATTAAGCTTATGAGCCTTGGCCTTACCGAAAAGGAAGCGGAGGAGCAGATCGTAAACGGCTTTTTAAAGTAAGCAATGGCTTTTCTCGCGTAGCGGGCAAAAATCCGCCTATAGGTCGGTTAAAGCCCTGTTTTCATCTGATTTTTGGACAATATAAAGATAAAAAGGACAAAACAGCTATATGAAGATTTGTTTGTACGGCTCCGCAAAGGACGCCATTGACGAGGTTTACAAGACCCGCACAGCGGCCCTTGTTACCCTTCTTGCAGGCCGCGGTCACCAGCTTGTTTTCGGCGGCGGCGACAGGGGGCTTATGGGCGTTGCCGCACGGGCCATGAAAAACGGCGGCGGCAGGGTAACGGGCGTTGCACCCGACTTTTTTAAGGAAGGCCCTGTAAAGCACCTTTACGACGGGTCGGACACACTTGTTTCCTGCAAGACAATGTACGAAAGAAAGCAGATCATGGAGGAGCTTGCCGACGGCTTTTTGATAGTGCCCGGCGGCATTGGCACCTACGACGAGTTTTTCGGGGTCATGAGCACCAAGCAGCTTGGCCGGCACGACAAGCCCATTGCGGTCTTTAACGTAAACGGGTTTTACGACGACCTTGACGCCATGATAAAATCAACCTTAAAAAAGGGCTTTATCGGTGAGGAATATTTTAATATGTGTAAATTTTCCGATCGGGATGAAGAAATTTTAAGGTATTTTGAGGACAGCGCAAAATAAAAAAGGCTAAAAGCAAAACAAGGTCGCTTTTTTAAAAAGTGGGCCTATAAGCCGATTATCGGCAAATAATATATAAGATTAAAGAAAAAAACAACATAAAAGGTGAAAATATGAGTGAAAATTGTACACATGATTGCTCCACCTGCGGCGAAAACTGCCCCAGTCGCGCAATCCCTAAGGAAGCCCCCCACAGCCTTTCACATATAAAAAAGGTTTACGCCGTCGTAAGCGGCAAGGGCGGGGTAGGTAAGTCTTTAGTATCATCCCTTTTGGCGGTAGAGTCCACCCGCCGCGGCAACAAAACGGCCGTTTTGGACGCAGATATCACCGGCCCATCCATCCCCAAGGCCTTTGGCGTTAAGGAAAAGGCAATGGGCAATGAAGAAGGCATCTTCCCCTGCGAAACAAAGATGGGGACAAAGCTTATGTCCATCAATCTTTTGCTTGAAAACGACACCGACCCCGTCGTATGGCGCGGGCCTGTTATTGCGGGCACGGTCAAACAGTTCTGGACGGACGTTATCTGGGGCGACGTGGACGTAATGTTTATCGACTGCCCCCCGGGGACAGGCGACGTACCCCTTACCATCTTCCAGTCAATCCCCATTGACGGTATTATCGTAGTTACCTCTCCGCAGGACCTTGTTTCCATGATAGTGGAAAAGGCCGTCAGGATGGCAGAGCTTATGAACGTCCCCGTCCTTGGCGTGGTTGAAAATATGTCCTACTTTGTGTGCGACAAGTGCGGCGAAAAGCATTATATCTTCGGCAACGGCAACGTAAAGGCCATTGCCTTTGCCCACGGCATTGAAAACGTCGCCCAGATACCCTTTACCAAGGATATTGCCTCCCTTTGCGACAAGGGGCTTATAGAGCTTAACGAGGTTGACGCCTTAAAGGATTTTTGCGATAAGATAAAGCTTTAAAAAATAACAAAAGTGGCGGTATAAGTCGTTTATCGCCACTTTTCTATTTAAAAATAAGAAAAGCGCTTGAAATCTCAAGCGCTTTTTGCTTTATTTGTTTTTGCTTGGCTAATCGTTAGGATAATAAACTACTGTAGCATTATTTCGATCATCAGCAGCACTGTCATAAGACCCTGTTTTTTGGCGAGAGGTTAAACCAATACTTGTACGGGTGTTGTAATATACTACTTTTGAAGCTCTATCATCTTTGTTCCAACCCTGGAATTGACCTGTATAAGTACCGTAATATACTCTTATGTCACAGCTCTTTCGCTGATTTGCATTAGCCGGGCCATCAAAGTTAATCCAGTTTACAGATATAGCCGCTAGGTTAGAAGGAACGCGAATATCATTAACAGTCGGATTGTCATCTGCACCCAATGTACCGAAAATAATTTTAGAGTTATCGTAAACCATGAAGCCGTCGTTTGGGGTAGATGTCGTACCAAATTGCGCCCTTTCAATATAAACTTCCGCAGGGTAGTTAGTATCAAAACGAGAAGTGTTGCTATTGTAAGTGTATCCGTATACACCACCAACAACCGCACCGCCGGCCCTGCCGTTAAACGTACCGTTTTCGATATTGATTATAGCTGGACCGAAAACCTTAACGCCGTAGCAACCTGCCGGGCCTGAACGGTCGCCAGTAATATCGTTCTTCATTTGTCCGTCAAATTCGCCGTTTTTGATAGTAACGGTCGTTCTGTCGCCGGAAACGTATTGTGGGGCGTTCAGCTTAATGCCGTCACCGTGGGCTGCGTGGTAAGTTCCTTCATAAATGACAAGGTTACCACCGATAATTTCAACTGCATGGCCACCTGTATAAGTTTTTCTACGACGCCAGCTATTATCGGCGCTAGCATTAACACCAGTCCAGTTAGATGTATCAACCATATCACCAGTTGTTTCAATGATGATATCCGTCCTTAGCGAACCTTCTTTACCGAGCTGTACGTCACCGCCGTCACACATAACGCCACCGCCAACTGAAGTTCTAATTTCAGCCTTGTTTAAGGTTACTTTACCACCGAGAACGCGTACAGCAAAGCTCTTTATTACAATGTCCGTAAAGGATTGCCAACTGCTGATATCGTTACGAAGACCAGTATGGGTAATATTTACCGTACCGTTTGACGTAAAGTCACCGCCGTCAACGTATATGCCGTCATAGTTGTTATAAGCAGCGTTTGTGTTTGGATTAATGGTGGGGAGGGTAATGTTAAATACATTGGTTGCGCTATCATTTCTCGTTGTATAAGAGGTAATAGTGTAATTACACGACTCGTCAAATACAACGTTGCCGCCCTTAACGATGATAGAGGAGGCTTTACGGGTTGAGATTTCGTTACTGCCGCCATCGCCTTTAATATCAAGTGAACCGCCGTCAATCAAAACACCGACTTCGTAACACTTAATATCAGTGTTAGTAAGGACAATTTTATTATCCTTACTGTTTGAAGCTAAGAAAACGCCTACGCTTGCGCGATAAGTTCCGGCATTTTTGTTATTCTGATGATTGGCGTGACCGACGTCAATGGTTGCATCGGTGACGTTGATGCTTATTATGTCGGTAGAAAACGCATAAACGCCGTAGCAGGAAACGTTGCTGTCCAACGTGATGTTACCGCCGGAAACGTCAACCAAGCCCGCGGTAGAATAAATACCGTAAGAAGTTGCGCCCTTAAGACGGTAAGAGTAGTTTTTAGAAACAACTGAGCCGCCTGACGAAACGTGAATACCTTTTCCGCTTATACCGTCAATGGAAATCAACGTCTGGCTATCTGCCGAAACGTTTACCCTGCCGTTTTCAGAGAAAATACCCGTTTGCTCGTCGCCGTCGGTCATTGTGATGGCAATATTGGTTACCATAAATTTATTATTGGTGCCGCCATCGTCAATGTAGGAGCGTATGCCAAATGAGTTATCACCTGTAATTTCCATAATACCGTCGCGCGCGTCGATTGAAACTGCATCGACCTCGGCGTCGATACCGATAGAATTATTACCCGTTAAGAAGTATGAATAATTAGTTGATGCCACCGAGCCGCCGTCAAGAACGTAAATGCCCTTGCCGTTTGCGCCTGAGGTTGAAATGCTTGCAGGCGTGCCTGCGCTTACGGTTACCTTACCGTTTGCAGAATAAATACCTGTCTGGTTAGTACCGCCGTGCATACTGATTGGCAAATCGGTTACGGTGAAGTTAGTTGTACCCGTGATAGAAGATTTAATACCGTAGGTTAACGAGCCGCCGACCGACATTGCACCGTTCACAACGTTAATACCCGTTGCGTCAGAATCGGCTAAAATACCGATTGAACCGTCACCCGATAAGGTGTATGAATAGTTGGTTGAATCAACCGAGCCGCCTGCAGTAACGTAAATACCCTTGCCGTTAGTGCCTGAGGTTGAAATAGTTCTGCTTGAGCTTGTGCTGACCGTAACCTTACCGTTTGCAGAGTAAATACCCGTCTGTGCGGTACCGCCGGTCATGGTGATTGGCAGGTCCGTGACGATAAATTTATCCGTACCGGTGATAGAGGATTTTATGCCGTAAGTGTTGGTGCCGCCAATGGACATTTCACCGTTTGTTACGTTAATGCCCGTTGCGCCGCTGTCGGCCAAAATGCCGATGGAGTCGTCGCCCGTCAGATAATAGGAATAATCTATAGATGCAACCGATCCGCCGCTTCTTACGTCAATGCCGTGGGCACCGTTGCCCACAATGGTAATGGTGTTATTAACGCCGTCGTCAGAGGAGATGTTAACCCTTCCGTTTTCCGAATAAATACCGGTTTGGCCATCGCCGCCGGTCATTTCTATAAGCAGGTTTTTGACCTTAAAGGTGTCCTCGCCGCCGATAAGTGATTTGATACCAAAGGTCTGACTACCCTTGATGTTCATTTCGCTGTCGGACACGTCAATGGTTGCGCCGTCCGCCGCGGAGTATATACCGATGGCCTTTTCACCGGTTAAGTAATAAGAATAGCTTTCAGAGTGAACCGAGCCACCTGCCTCAACGTATATCCCGCAGGAGCTATCGCCCTCAATGGTGATAGAGGAGGCGTTATCCGTCGTTACGTTAACGCGGCCGTTTTTGGCGTAAATGCCGTACTGTCTGTCGCCGCCCGTCAGGACGAATGACGTGTTTTTAACGTTAAACTTATCCGTGCCCGCAACAAGAGAGTGTATTGCGTAGGTGTTGGTGGTCAGCGACGGGCTGCCGCCAAGAACGGTACAGTTGGCGCTTGAGATGTCAAGGGAGCCTTCTTTCATGTAAATGGCGGACATTTCCTGCGCGTCAGTGGTTTGGATGCCGCCCGTGATACGCTTGACAAAGTTCCCGCCCGAGATGGAAAGATTACCGCCGTTCATGCTGATAATGCTGTTATTGGAGGAATAAAGCTCACCCGTGCCGATGGAAACTGTTGCGCTTCCGCCGTTTAAGATGCAAACGCTTTCCCCAAGTCTTGCAAGGTTGCCCTGATAGGGATCGGTTGGCAACTGGTCGGACCAGTTGTAATTATCAAAGTAGGATTCGTCAAAGGCAAGGCCGTCAACCTCCTTTACGGTAACGCCGTCGGGGACGTATTCGGTTGCGTTGGGCACGCGGGAGGAGAATTTACCTTTTTTAACGGTAATCTGCCCGCCTTGGGCGTTTACGCAAGCCGTTCTGTCAACCCCGAAGTAGGAGAAGAAGGCGCCGTTTTGCACGTCCAGGGTGCCGCTTGACATCTGGATCGCCGCATAATAGTCAATTGGGTTAACCTTTGTCGAAGCTTGTTTTATGGTGTTTTCATAACCGAAAATGGTTATCTTTACGTCGTTTGTGCTTTGTGGGGTGGTGCCAACGTAGTTGAAGCCGTCCTGCGTTACGTAATAGGTATAGAACCAATCCGCCATTGAGTCTGCGCTGGTGTCAACGCCGGCGTCCTCGCTGGTGCGGTAGTAGCAGTACGTGTCGGGGTTTATGGTAAAGTCACCCCTGGTCACTTGAGTATCAAAATAAAGGTTGCCGTGATTGTATTCAACGTTACCTGTTTTTTCGGGATAGGATTTGATGATGGGGGCGGTGGTTACGACCTCGGTTTTGAAAACCCCGTCTTCCTTGATGGAAAGGTTAACCTGCTGTGGATCGTTTTCAACCAGAGTCCTTAAGGTGGCGGAGCCGACCGTGTCGTCTAAAATTTCCGAGTTGTAGGAATTATATTCCGAATACCTGGGTCCGCTTTCAAAGGTGCCGGTTACGACTGTTAAAGTTCCGCCCGCAATGTTGAAAACCGAGCCAACGGGGTTATAAAGGCCGCCTGTCTGCTCTGCAGAGGTATCAACGATGGTAAGACGAACGCCCGGCTTTATGTGAAGGATGGGCTCGTAGCCGTTACGCTGTATTTCGATGCCGTTAAGGTCCAAAATAAGGTCGGAGTTCAACGTTTCGGCCTTTTGGGTAACGATAAGGGGATTTTCGATTTCCTGGTCAAGTTGTACGTAGGTGTAGCCTTGGTTGATGGCGGCGAAAAGCTCCTCCTGGTTTTTTACGACGAAAACCGAGTTTACCGTGTAGTCAAGGTGGGTATCGTCACCAAAGGGTGCGTTTTGCTCCGCCACGTAGCGGGAAACGGTTATTGAAACAAAAAAGGAGCTGATAAATACAAGCAGTAAAATAAGCACAAGGGCTTTTTGGACCTTGCTTTCTTTTTGCATAATAAAACCTCCTTTTGTTTATTTTTGTGCCGCGTGGGCAACTTTTGCGCCGTGTTTTGCGGGCGGCGGAAATTAATTTACAGTACCTGCTCGAAAATTACGTTTACGTAGAAGGGGTAGTTTTTAGAATAGCATTGGGATATGAACATTTGCTGAATGTTGCTCCCATTAAAAAGGTTAAGGGGGCTATCCTCTGTATAAAACGTGTCCTTGGGCTGTCCTTCGCCGTCAATTGAGGTGGTTTTTACCTGTTCAACGTCAACGGTGACCCTTTCCACGTCGCGGATAAGGGTTTTTACGATATAGTCGGTGACTTCCTTTTCGTAAGCGACGACCCCGTCTGCCCCGTCGTAGGTTAAGCTGTCAGCCACCAATGGCTTGACGTTTAAGTTGGGCTCGTAAATGGTCTGGCTTGTGGGTGACCAGGACCACTCTGACCCGTTTTTGGTACCGACGCTTAAGGTAAGACCTTCTTCCTCGATATCGATGCTCTTGGTGACGGTACGGGTGCCGACGGCGTTGTCAAGGACGGTATATCTTAAAATGTCCGTACTTATAACGTCAAAAACAACGTTGGCGTGGCTGTGGTCGTCATTTGTTGTAACGTCCCTTACTGTGTATTTCTCGGTGGAGATGGATTCTGACTTTAAAATGCCCTCTGTCAGCTTGACCTCGGTTTTGGTGACGATCTCGCCGTACTTTACGTGGAGCTTATAATAGGTGTTTATTTCGTTGCTAACGGCAGGGGGGACGTTTACGCCCACAAGCTGCCATTGATAGTTGCCTGCGGTGCCCGTGCGCCTTAAATAAATATCTTGGCCGTCGATATACTCTCTGTCCTCGTGGCTGAAGCTGCCCGCCTTAAGAGAGGTGGATGATTCGGTATTGTCAAAAAAGCCTGTTTCGTTCTCTTCGTAATAGTGGACGCTGCCCATAATGTTTGTGTCGTGATTGACCACAACCTGCTCGCCAAAGTGGTTAAGCTTGTAATAGCTTGCTTCGTCCGGATTGTCAAAGCCCCGCGGGTCGCTGTAATATCTGTCCGTGGCCTGCTGGCGTACGGTCTGCATGGTGTATTGGACGGATTCGCCTGGGGCGGCAGTGCCGTAAATTGTCTTTACGGGGTGCCACTCGCCGTTGGGGTATTTTTCAACGAGGTAGCCCGCCAGATGGTCGTCCTCAAGGGCGTCGGTGGGGGCAAGGCGAATGCTGTGCTTTTTGGTGGTCTTTTCACCGGCAGGCATAACCATATTGCTCATGGCGATGGTTATTCTGTAAAAGGGTATATCCCTTGTGAATTTGATCTGCAGGGGAGGAAGAAGCTTGCCGCCTTCCTCGGTGACGGTTGGGTTATGTGCGTCGGTTATGCCTGACGTATCCCAGGCCCTGAACTGTAAAAGCTGGTGGGTGGACTGGTTGTATCTTTCAAGCTTGATGGTGACTTTTACAGGCTCCTCGTGAATGGTGCCGTCAAAGACCCCCGTATAAGTCGTGTCGGTTTTGGTCGTTATAAAAGTAAGGTCGTGGTGATAGACGGAGTTAAAATCCTCGCTTATGGCCGTCTGGAAGGGATGTCCGTGGTCCGAGGCGTTAATAAAGTCGTTTAAAACGATCTGTGGCAGCATTGGCTTGTCACTTTCGTTAAAGGGCTGTATCGCAAGCCTTTTTACAAAGTTGACCGGTGCGGAAAAAGTAAGGCTGTAGCGCATTTTTACCTCGGCAACCTTTTCAACACCGTCAATAACGTCAAAATTGTTGACCGAAAAGTTAATGGAGCGGAGTGCGTTCATTGCGATCTTGTCGTCTTCTACCGTGCCGCCCCAAAAGGCCGTGTTGGTAAAGGACAGGGCGCTTACGTCGTCAATGGTTGCCGTTGCCGAAAAGCTGCCCGTTCCAGAGCCGCCCCCGGCGGGTGAGGAGGATACGTATTTTGAAAAAGCCGCCGTGCCGCTTAAAAGCGTAATGATCGCAAGCATAATGCAGGTACACGACAAAAGGTGACTTTTAATAAAGCCGCCAATGGTTTTGTTGGTCTTTTTCACGATACACCTCCTTTAAATTTTTTGACTTATATTATAGGTTAAGCCGCGCGGTAAACTGCGTGGCTCAAAATATTTTGTGCATTTATGCGTTTTTTTGCAAACAAACAGATTGTTTTCAGATATATGTGGCCGTATAAGCCGATTATCAGCCAAATTCAGGCTGTTTTAGACAAATTTAATGTTGTGTATAAAAAGATCAGTTTTCTTCTTTTTCGGGGGCGGTGGAGTCTTCATTTTCAGAAGGTTCTTCCTTTTCCTCGCTGTCGGTGGAGGAATCGTTTTCTTCCTCCTCGTCGCCGTGAGAGGATTTAAGCAAAAATCCACCGATTGCAATTATTGCCAGCATACTAACGACGTAAAGCCAGCCTTCCTTTTTTACCCATTCGGCAAAAACGCCAACCCTTTGTAAGTGAACGACAACCTCGCCAAGGACGTATTTTGCTTCAATGGGGGTGGTGTCGTGGGTGTTGTTGGCGTCACCTTTGGTGATAAAGCCGTTTTCAGTTAATCCGATAATGCGGTGGGTGGTGGGTATTTTGTCGCCTTCGGGTAAAAATGCGATTACGTCACCGATTTTATAGTCGCCCGTGTCTTTTATGATAACCATATCGCCGATATCAACGCGTTTCGGCTTGCCGCCCTCAACAAGGGCGCTTGTTCCGTTCATACTGCCCGTTTCAATGATCAATGCAGAGTACCCAAATACCGACGGAACGGGGGATTTTACTATAAACTTATCTACAGAAAGCCACACAAGGACAAAGGCGGTAAGGCCAAAAATGGCACAAAGCACGCCCCAAAGTACTTTTTTTATTACGTTTAGCACTTTTTTTGCATCCTGTGATTTTTCAGCCTTGTTTGCAGTCATAAAAAACCCCTTTTACAGGCTTATAGCCTAATTTTTAATATATCAATAACGCGCTCCCCACCGCGAAGGTGGGGAAAGCATTATTAATTGTTCGTTTGTAATTTTAAGCCGTAGCTTGGCTAAAATTAGGAAACAGTTTGAACTTGTTCAACTGAAATACTTGCTGAAATGGCTAATGTTGTGCTAATTGAGTCATTATAAACAGTTTCATTTACAACTGTGCTGAATAATGACGTGCCTACGTAAAGGTTTTTTACGTCGTTATATGCCTTATCGTTAGCTTTAAAACCGATTGCAGTATCTCTTACGTTGTTTTCAGCTTTTTCATCAGCATCTGCACCTGTTTCTAAATCCCATTTCCAAGAAATTACATAACTGCTTGTGAAAGTTGCACCCGGTGCGATATATTCAGCGTTAGCTTCGTCAGTCAAGTACGTGTTAATTGTTGCAAGTGTAACGTTTTCACAACCTGTTACAGGCGTACCGCCTTTTGTTAAAGTCCATTTGATAGGTGCATAAGTATCAACAGTAATATTGCTTGTGAGTGAGCAAGAAATTACTACTTTAGCAGCAACTTCAGCTTGACCCTCAACTTGGAAACTCATTGAACCTGTTGAACCAGGAGCAATAATATTGCCTGCTGACGTCGATTTCTTAATAGCAACACCGTTACCAGTAGTTGTTACTTCAGCATAATCGCCAGCACCCTTTACGTAATCTGTGCCAAATAAGTTTTCAGCATTTGCAGTTACAACAAAGCCCCATTTAGCTGCCGTTGCGGATTGTGGAGGTGCATCATATTTAGTTGCATATTTTGAATAGGTCATTGTGCCCATTGCGGCGACGAGGGCCACCATAAGGGCGATTGCAGCGACCATAAGGATTTTTTTGCTTTTACGCGTTTTATTTTTCATTTTAATAAAACTCCTTTAAAAAAATTTGCGTCGTTTTACCATTTTCTCAGGCGCTTATTCAAAAGCCACGATACAAAGAAGATAAGTATCGCTATGCAGCAGAAAAGCAGCATCAACCAGAATATTCTGATCGTTCCGCCCTTTTCCACGGGCTTGCCGTCCTCACCCATGACCTCAATACCGCCCTGTGCGGTGGGGTCTAAATGCTCCTCAGCGTAAGTATTTATGCCAAGGGTGACCCTTGCGCCGCCGTCGGCGGACATATTGCCAAGCATGGTGTCAACCTGATCGTTTCCTCCGTCAAAGACCCATAAAAGCTCCAAAGTGAAGCTCTCGTAGGAGCTTGCCCCCAAAACGCTTACGTGATTGGTGAGCTTGGCGGTGGAAATATCCACCCAATGGGTGTCGTCGCCGATAAGGTACTTGCCGCTTTGGGTTTTGAGCCTTACCTTCAGGGGGAAGTCAAAATCGGGCATTTCCCGGTCGGCCTTTTTAAACAAAAAGTCAAGGTCGGTCTGGTACACCACGGCAACGTTGCCCTTGTTGTATGCAACGAAGGTATAATCCATTTGGGTACCGGGGGCGATAACGCTGTCGCCATCTTTTGATAAAACCGTTGTGACGCGTTCGTCGTTTTCGTAACTGGACTTGAAAATATCAACGTCAAGTCCGCTTTGCCACTTGCCGTCCTTTTGGTCGCCGAACTCAACGGATGGGTTCCTCCCCACGACGAAAAGTATATCGGTGCCGTCCGGCAGGTAGTTTTCCACGCGGAGGGCAAGTATGCCAAGGGTCATCAATAAAAGTATAAAGACGATCATTACCATAAGCATAATGTACACCCAATGGCGTCTTTCGTCCTTTGCGCCGTTTTCTTGGCGGGCAAAGCCGCGGTCGTCTTCGTTTATTATGGACATAATATTGCACCTCCTTTAAAAGATTTTGATATTTTTTTGCCTTTTTTGCCCGGTCGCCGCCACGAAAGCTTCCGGGGCAGGCAAGCCTTTTTTGCTTACCTTAAATGCTTTTCAGTTACGCCCTTTGGCGGGGCAGGACGTCTGCCCCCACCAAAAAGAACTTTAAAATGTGTAAGTTAAGATTAATTAGTCGATCTGAACTACTTCGATGGTGATGGTGTAATCAACAACGAGGTTCCAGTTGCCGGTAAGATTATCAGCAGCGCGGTTGCCAAGGAAGGTATCAGCTTCATGATTGCCGTCGTAAACCCATTCCCAAGTGATTACGTATGTAGAATCTAAAATGGTGTTGGGGTTGTATGAAGATTTAGCTGCATCGGCGCTCCAGCCTGCAAACCAAGCGCTAAGTTCGGCAATAGTAACGCCAGTTGCACCAGGGATAGCAACAGGTGTAATGTTACCAGTCCAATCTGCGGTCTGCCATAAGGTGAACTTAACGGGATAGTAATTGTCACCTAAAGTGAACTTGTCAGCTGTATCAGTGGCGGTTGTTTCGTTATCATACGTACCAACTGCTAAATAAATATCGTTACCGGTTAAGGTAATGTTAATGTCAACAGCAACTTCGGGCTGACCCTTAATAGCAAAGGTAGCAACGGTGTTGGGGCTGGTAACGTCAGTAGAGGTACCGGGGGCAACAATGCTCGCATCGTCAACAGCCTTAACGGTAATAGCGCTATCAGTGCCGGTATATTGGTTGGTGAACATAGTATTTGATTGCATTTGAAGCTGTACGCCCCATTTTGCAACACGTGCAGTGTCGGTTGCTTCGCCGCCGGTTGTGTACTTAGCGAAGGTAGTACCGATAACGCAGGTTGTGAGAAGGCAAAGGATCAATAAAGCGCCTGCTGTCTTTAAAAATCTGTTCTTTTTCATTTTCATTCTCCTATAAAAATTAAATTTTTAAAAAAGTCTTTTGTTTTTCTCACCGCCAGGGGGGTGGGAATACATCTTCGGGCATTTATAATGCCCAGGGGTTGTGTTAACAACTATATATTCACACCTCTATCGTGGCCAAGAGTGAGAATACGTAGTGATCTATGGGCGAAAAATTTTTAACCTTCCGCCCCAGCCTGAGGGGGTTAAGCCTCGGGACTTTCTGCTTGTGTGTCGTTGTTGTCGCCGTCGGGGGTACTATCTTCGGGTGCGCCCTCGGCAGGGGTGTCAGCGGGCTTTTGGGCGTTTTTTAAGGCTTCAAGCTCCCGCTTTAAGGCGTCGATATCCTCTTGCTTTTGTCCGTCCTTTTGCTTGCGCTTTACAAGATAGTAAATAACTGCCGCCGCAACGGGGACGAATACGCAAAGGATAAGCCCTAACGGTGATTGGGTAAAAAGTATTACGTGGCCAAGGGCCCAAACCCTTTTACCCGTCCATTTGCCGACAAGATTTTTCCCGGGGACGGGGAGGATATCCTCAACGTTGTTGTTGTCGCCCTGGGTATAGAAAAGATACTCGGTCTCGCCGTTGGCGTTTGTTACTATCTCAATGGAGTTGACGCGGTGGGTGACCACGCTGTCCGACTTGCCGGAGGGGTCAAAAAAGGATATTACGTCGCCCTTTAAAACGTCCTTTGGGTCGATCTTTTCACAGATGATAAGATCGCCTGAGCGGATGGTATCCTCCATGGAGTCGGTCAATACTATCATTGGCGTGTACTTGCCGATGGATGGGACCTTGTCGGGGTTTAAGATGCCTTGTACTATAAGTATGCAGTTAAGCACGAGTATAGGTATCAGGACAACGCAAAGCAGCACGCCTAAAGAATTGAGTATAATTCTTTTCGTGGTCGCAGTTTTTTCTTTATTTGTTTGCTCGTTAGTGGTGGTCATATGATACCTTCCTTTAATTATTCATTGTCGGGGGTGGAAGCTTCCTTGGCGGCCTGACGGCGCTGGCGGCGTTTTTCTCTGGCAAGCTCCTTCTTCTGCTCCTTAAGCTCCTCAATCTGAGTGCAAACAAGGTCGATGCCGTCCTTTACGACGCCTACGGCAGAGGGCTCGCTTACCCTTACGACGGTGGCGGCGCGCTTGATCTTCACGTCGCTGGCGCTTGCGTACTGGTTAAAGTCGCGGTCGATAAAGTTAAACTCGCAAACGATCTCGCTTCTTCTGATGGAAATTTTAATAACCCTTTGTGAGCCTATCTTGTAATCGTATGCGTTGGCCTTTTTATTTTCCTTGACGCCGTCTTTAGCTAAGGCGTGGTTTACGATGTCGTCGAAAAATCTCTTGAACTCCGTTGAAAGGGTCATGTACTTTTCTTCCATCGTCAAGGTGTTTCTTGAAAAGGCAACTGAGTTTGGATCCTCATCGTCCTCAAGGGCCCCTTCCTCGCTGATGGCTTGGTCCTGAAGGGGGGCTTCCTCTGCGGGGGTGACCTCAAGGGCCTCCTCCTTGGCGGGGGCGGCGGTGGCGGCAACCTCATCCTCCTTGTCGGCCTTGGGCGCTTCAACGATCACGATGGGCGCCGGCTGTGGCTGGGGCTGGGGTGCGGGCTGTGCGGCGGGGACAGGGGTTTCCATCCTTTCTCTGCGCCTTGCGTTTTCATAGATGATATCGCGGACGATAACAACTACCGCAAACAAGCAAAGGGCGCATAAAAATAACATGAAAACGACTATCATTGCTTGTAACAAAACATCCATGTCCATATCATTTCTCCTTGTGTTTAGGTTGTGATTTATCATTCCCAATAGGGGGTAATCCGAAAAAGTGAATAACTTATGCAGGCCGCCTTTGCCCTGACGGGCAAAGATAAATAGAGTACTCTATTTGAATTTTTTTGGGGCGTACCCACGTTTTTTTGACCTGTGCCCCCATAAAAAGCGAGGCTATATATAAAATATAAATTTAAGACGGGTGTGGGCGTGCGCCCGCCCGCGCAATAAAAAAATAACGACCAAAGGGGACAAAAACCGCTTTTTTTTGTTACGTTCTCAAAAAAAGTGACCTTGGCTTAAAAAATAAGTCTCAGGAGATTTGGGCCCAAACAAAGTCAAGGGTGGCGGTAAAAATCGCCCTATAGGTCGATTTTTGCCCCAAAAGCCCTTATAAAGCAGAATTCATCAAGCAGTGGGTCGCGTGAATAATTTCCATTAAAACACTAATATTTTACTATTATTGCACGCAATTGTCAACGTTTTTTCTTAAAAATTTTACTTTTTATTGCCAATAGGTGGTAAGGCCGTCCGGTGACACAAAATATTGTGTACGGTGGCGTTTTTTTGTTTTTTTGGCAACTTATCAGGCTTTAAGCTTTTTAAGAAAGGGAAACGCCGCCCGCAAAAGCGGACGGCGCCGACAACGTCAGATATGAATTTTTGATTTACAAAAGAGAAAGAAAATCGTTTCGAAAATTATACTATTGGACGTTGTCAAAAATGTTGTATTGCTGGTTGTAGGTAAAGCTGCCGTTGTACCACTGGCTGTAGAAGCGGTTTGCAGGCATGGTGTTGTAGCCGTCCTGATAGTGATCCCAGCTGTCGCCGGAGTCAGCTAAAACGATTACGTCGTCGTAGATAAAGTCAGTACCCATGTTGTCGTAGCCGATGATAACCTCCCAGTGGCCGCTGTGGGGTCTTAAGGAAACGGGCATTGGCGTACCCTTTGCAAGGTTTGTCTGTACCCATTCCGTAAAGCCTTCGTAGGTGGGGAACATCATTGACTGTTCGGGGGTCTTGAAGTTTGCCTGGGAGTAGGAGCCTTTAATCGGGCTAAAGCCTAAGTTCTTGGTCAATACGTTAAGGCCGTTGGAGCCAACGCCGCTGTTGAAGATAACGGCGTTATTTAAAGCCTCATAGCGTTTTACAAGCCATTCCTCAAAGTCAAGGACGGTTTCTGCGCCTTGTGCCTTGTAGTCGTAGCCGTAGTATAAAAGAACTGACATTGTGGAGCAGATGCCGCATGATGACGCCATTGTCTGCTGGAAAGCCCTGTAGTTGGGGAGGATCTTACGGGTTGCGCTGCTCGTCATGTTGTAGTAGTCGGGCATTGCGTAGTAGATGGAGTCAAGGTGGTTGTTTGCGCCGTTAAAGGTTGCGCCCGTGCCGTAAACGTTTTCCATACCCTCTCTGCCGCCGCCGTAGGTTCCGTCGGGATTGAGGTAAAGGTGAAGCTCGGGCACGGCCCTTGTTCTTACGATATTGCTTTCGCCGCGCTGGTGGTCAATTAAGACCTTGGGTGCAACGATAAGATAGTCACAGCGGTCTGTGTACTCGCCGGAGGGCATCATCTGCTGCCACCAACGGTAGAACCTGCCAACGCCTTCAATGGTGTAGCCGTCCTGGCAGTGGTCTTGAACGTCGTATGGGTCAGCAAAGACGATTACGTTGTCACGGTTGATTTCCGTGCCCATATCGTCAATACCGATGATGATCTTCCAATCGGATTTTGCCCCGTCCTCATAGCGGACCATAATAAGTCTGCCTGCGTCAAGGTGGGCCTTTGCCCATACGGTGAAGTTATGGAAGTTTTCTTCCTGGACGGAAGACGTTTCGTTGTATTCGCCCGTTCTTGCGGCATAGCCGTATTGGGTGAAAAGTTCAACAAGGCCTTCAGCCGTGGTGCCGTTGCCGTAAACCGTGGTCTGGTTTAAAGCCTCGTATGCGTCTAAAAGGACGCGCTCGTTGTATCTTGTTACGTCTTCGCCGCTGTAAGCCATTACCATAAGGGCACAGGCGATACCGCCGGAGTTTGCCATGGTCTGCTGATAGGTGGCAAAGTTGGGGGTCATTGTACGGGTCTGGGTGGAGTTAAGGTTGTAATAATCAGGACGCATATAGTAGGTGTCGTCGCTGTCATACATGCCGTTTAAGGGTGCGCCCTCGCCGTAAAGCTCCGCATTAAGGGTGCCGCCAAAGGACCCGTCGGCGTTCAGGATCATTTTCTGTCCCTCGGGGACCTCGGGCGTGGGGGTGTCGGGCCCGCTTACGGGCGGAAGGTTCATCTGGGGCAGGTTGCAGCCCGCTAAGACCGCACACGCCAATATCATACATAAAAACGTAATAAATTTCTTCATAATTCCCTCCTTATTATGCTTGCTGAGCTACTATCCAGTCTTCCTGTAAGGGTGCAAATACGTGGTAGTAGGAGTTGCCGCCTACAAAGATCATATAGAAGGTATAATCTGATCTTGCGGGGTCGGAGTATTTTGTTGCCGTTGAATTTGTAAAGTAGTTGGAGAAGTCTTTTGCCCTGTAGGTAAAGCCGTTGTTGTTGAATACGGGGCTTGGGCCGTTTACCTTCTGTGCGGCAAGGGTTGAAATAGAGTCGTCAAAGTAGATCCTTAAGAATGAGCTGTATAAAACTGCCTTGATGTCGCCGCTGATCTTTACGACTTTATAGAACCTGTTTGCGTCGATTAAGAAGGTAACGAGGTCTTCCTGGCTGTCGATGTCTGCGTAAACGTCAACGTCGCTTGGGGAGATCTTCAGGGTGTTGCCGGTGGACTCTACCGTCATGTCGGTGGTGAAGGTTGTGGCACTTGCGTTGCCGTACTTCTTGCCTTCGTTACCGGCGGAGGTAAGGGATTTTACTGTAAGGGGAGCAATTACGATATCGCCCTTGTTTACAACGGAGGTATCAAGCTGGATTTCCTTGGTGCTGCCTGCAATTCCGCTGTTGTAAATACCCATAAATACGCTCTTTTCAACGTCTTTTACGATAAGCTCGATTGCGCCCTGTGAGGAAACCGCGTCAACTATCTGCATTCTTACCATATGGGTTTCGCCTACGGCTTTTTGTAAGAATTCACTTACGGAAATACCTGCGGTTTTAACCTTTACTTCGTAGGTTGCGATAGTTTCCTTGTAGCTTATTACCACGCTGCCCTGGGTGGAGGTCCAGCTTTCAAAGGTGATCATTTCTTCGGTGATGGCAACAGTTTCGGGGGCGCCTACGTTGTAATTTACCACAAGGTTTTTGCCGATAAGCTCCTCAAGGATGGCGGCCTTGCCGTCGGTATAGCCGTATTCTTCCTTTGCAAGGGGGGCTTCAAGGGCGATAGAGGTTACCGCCTTGTTAACGACGGATACGGTGAAGGTAAATTGCCTTTCAAAGCAGTTTACGCTTACGGTATACTCGCCTGCAGCCGTCATATCGGGGACTGTGGTCTGGTCAAGCATAGCGGTGGTAAGTTTATGCTCCTCAGCGTCGCCGTTGGCGTAGGTTACTTTTACCTTGCCGCCTTCAAGGCTAAGCTGATCGTTTAAGGTGTAAACGGTTGTGGTGGGGGCGGTGAAGTCAACGCTTACGATCTCGCCACGGTCAACCTTTTCAACGATCCAGTCTTCCTGTAAGGGTGCAAAGATGTGGTAGTAGGAGTTACCGCCGACGAAGATCATATAGAAGGTATAATCTGATCTTGCGGGGTCGGAGTATTTTGTTGACGTTGAATTTGTAAAGTAGTTGGAGAAGTCTTTTGCCCTGTAGGTAAAGCCGTTGTTGTTGAATACGGGGCTTGGGCCGTTTACCTTCTGTGCGGCAAGGCTTGAAATAGAGTCGTCAAAGTAGATCCTTAAGAATGAGCTGTATAAAACTGCCTTGATGTCGCCGCTGATCTTTACGACCTTATAGAACCTGTTTGCGTCGCTTAAGAAGGCAACGAGGTCTTCCTGGCTGTCAATTTCTGCGTAAACGTCAATATCCTTGGGCGAAATGTTCATTGTGTTGCCGGTGGACTCAACGATCAAGTCGGTGGTGAAGGTTGTGGCACTTGCGTTGCCGTACTTCTTGCCTTCGTTACCGGCGGAGGTAAGGGATTTTACTGTAAGAGGAGCAATAACGATATCGCCCTTGTTTACAACGGAGGTATCAAGCTGGATTTCCTTGGTGCTGCCTGCAATTCCGCTGTTGTAAATACCCATAAATACGTTCTTTTCAACGTCTTTTACGATAAGCTCGATTGCGCCCTGTGAGGAAACCGCGTCAACTATCTGCATTCTTACAAGGTGGGTCTCGCCGGTGGCTTTCTGCAAGAATTCGCTTACGGAAAGGCTTGTGACCTTGATCTTTACGGTTAAGGTCAAGGATTCGCCCATGCAGCTTAAGGTAAAGGCACCTTCTGTGGTGGACCAGCTGTCAATGGCGATCATGTCTTCGGTGATGGCAACGGTTTCGGGTGCGCCTACGTTGTAATTTAATAAGAGGTTTTTGCCGACAAGTTCCTTAACAAGGTCAGCTTTGCCGTTGATGTAATCGTATGCTTCCTGTGCAAGGGGAGCTTCAAGGGCAAGCGAAGTTATTGCCTTGTCAACGACGGATACCTTGAAGGAGAATTCTCTTTCGAAGCAGTTTGCCTTTACGGTGTATTCGCCTGCAACGTTGGTGTTGGGGATGGTGGCCTCGTCGATCATGTCCATGGTGAGGTCGTATTCCTCAACCTCGCCCAGGGCGTAGGTTACTTTTACCTTGCCGCCGGTGATGTCAAATTCGCCGCCTAAGGTGTAAAGGTCAATCGCGGGGGCGGTGAACTCTACGTCGGTGATAGCACCGCGGTCAATGTCGTCTGCGCTTAAAATGGTGAAGTAGTGGTACCAGGTGGTGCCGCCGATAAAGATTGCGTAAACGTCTCTCTTCATCTTATATGGGTTTGCCCAGCTGGTTGATGAGAAGTTTTCGTCGCCAAAGGCCATGCCGCCAAAGTTGGTGCCGCAGGTAAGCCTTTGTGCGGGGTTGTGGAATACTGGCGAGCAGTTTACGCCGTCGATCTTCTGACCTGCGTAATCGGTTACGCCGTTGAAGAAGAAGCGTACAAAGTTTGCCGTGTAGGTGATAAGGTTGATCTCGCCTGTTAATTTTACCATCTTGTAAGCGTTCTCGGGGCGGTTTTCAGCCGATAAGAAGCTTCTTAACTCCTCCTGAGAGGAAATGGTGACGGCGTTTTCCTTACTGATGGTGTAGTCGTCGCTGTGGGATAAGGTCATTGCGGGGGCAATGCTCTCAGAATCGTACTGGGCAAAAAGCTTGCCGGAGTTGGAGTTGCCTGCCGCAACGGCTGCGTTTTTAAGATATACGGGGACTATGACCTCGTCGCCGACCTCAAAGCCCTTCATATCAACTGCAAGGTTTGCAAAGTCGGTTGCGGTGATAAGGCCCGATACGCCGATGACCGCGCCGGTTTCTTCCTCGGCAACGAGCATTTCGGGGGCGTTTGTGGTGCCTACGCCGACGAAGCGACCCTTAAGAAGATAGGTGTAGCCTTCAGTTTTTTCTAAAAGCTGGGATACGGTTACGGCCTTTTCGTTGAGGTCAACGGTTACTTCCTTCTCAACAAAGGCGTTTCTTGCGAAAACCTTAAGGGCGATATGTAATACGCCGTCTTTGACCTCCTGGGATACAACGTCCTCTTTCGTTACGTTTCTCCACTCCTCGTCAACGGTGCCGTCCGTGTAGGATATGCGGTAAAGGATAGCTTCAAGACTCATATTGCCGCCCTCTGCAAGGCTGTCGTCAAGCTTGATCTCAATATCGCCAACGCCAACGGGGGTAACGTTAAGATTGATGGTTATTTTATGTGTGCCGTAGGTGATTGTTACAACGTTGTTTTCACGGCTGAGGGCTTCGGGCGCGTCAATAGTGTAGTCGGTGATAATCATCCTTTCGCCGTTTGATAAAACCCTTGATACCTCCATCCCGGTCGGGTCAAAGGTGTCGCCAACCTGGTAGTTAAGCTTTGGCTGTGCGGTGATCTCAATGCCGCTGATGGTGGGCATTTCACACGCAACGAACAAAAGACTTAAGGCCAGCATAAGGGTGCATAAGATAAGTGTGCCTGTTCTTCTCCTCATATATTTTTCTCCTTAATTTTCTGGCGAGGGGTTATCCCGCGCCGTTATTCTATTAAATAGAATAAACTAAATTTAAGCTTTTTGCAATAGATTTCTAAAAATATTTACATTATCTTTACATAATAAATTATGAACAATATTCACCTATGTGCGCAAAAAACGGCGGCGACTTTGACGGCTTTTGCTTTGGTTAAAAATCAAAAAGTGGGCGTATAGGTCGGTTATTGGGCTGTTTTTGTGGGGGTTGATATTTGTGTTGTGCCTTTTCAGTGTGTGGGGCAGGGCTTTTTCGATCATTTTTCGGGGGGGCGTTAAAGCGCGTCACAAAGGCGTCGGATGTTTTTTTTGGCGCGGCTTGACGGGGAGGGTCCGTGGCCTTTGAAGTCTGCCGTTTTTTTGGATAATTATCTTAAAATTTGGCGATAATCGGCTTATAGGCCTGTTTTTTCATAAAAAAAGGGGATTTTTCAACCAAAAAGAATAAAAAAGCATTGGTCTTGCAATATTTATTTGTGGACAAAACAAAAGACGGCAAGCCCTAATAGTTTGCCCATTTTGTAAACTTCGGTAAAAAATATTTGACAAAATATAATTAAAAGTCTATTATTATCATTGAAATAAAAAATTAATTCCTAAAGGAATTCAAGGAGAATTTTATGAACAAAAAATCCATTAAAGACGTAAACGTAAAGGGTAAAAAATGCCTTGTCCGCGTTGACTTCAACGTCCCCATGAAGGATGGCGTTATCACCGACGAAAACCGTATCAACGGTGCCCTTCCCACCATCAAGTATTTGCTTGACCAGGGCGCAAAGGTCATACTTTGCTCTCACCTCGGCAAGCCCCATAACGTTCTCGACGCTAAAATAAAATTAAACAAAAAGGAAAAGGCCGCTGTTGAGGCTTTGCCCGAGGCTGAAAGAGAGGCTGCTACCAACCAGTATATTGAAAAGGCACAAAAGGACTTTAAAAAGTTCACGTTAAAGCCCGTTGCTGAAAGGCTCAAGCAGCTTCTTCCCGGCGTTAAGGTTGCTTTTGCCACCGACACCGTTGGCGAGGATGCTTGCCAAAAGGTTGCCGAAATCGGCGAGGGCGAAATCGTTCTTTTGGAAAATACCCGCTTCAACGCCGGCGAGGAAAAGCGTGACGAGGAATTCTGCCGTAAGCTTGCTCAGTTTGCAGAGGTTTACGTAAACGACGCCTTCGGCACGGCACACCGCTCCCACGCGTCAACGGCCGCCATCGTTGAATACGGTTTCGTTGATACTGCAGTTTGCGGCTTCCTTATCGAAAAGGAGCTTTCAGTTATGGCAGACGCCCTTGAAAACCCCGTAAGCCCCTTCGTTGCCGTTTTGGGCGGTGCAAAGGTTGCCGATAAGCTTAACGTTATTTCCAACCTTTTGGAAAAATGCGACACACTTATTATCGGTGGCGGCATGGCTTACACCTTTATGAAGGCCGTCGGCAAGGAAGTTGGTAACTCCCTCGTTGACGACAGCAAGATTGAATACTGCAACCAGATGCTTGAAAAGGCTAAGGCTTTAGGCAAGACTATTCTTCTCCCCATTGACACGGTAGTTTGCAAGGACTTCCCCAACCCCATCGACGCACCCGTTGAGGTAACAACCGTTTCCGCAGACGCAATCCCACAGGATATGCAGGGTCTTGACATCGGCGAAAAGAGCCGTGAGCTTTTTGCTTCCGCTATCAAGAGCGCTAAAACCGTTATCTGGAACGGCCCCATGGGCGTATTTGAAAACCCGACCCTTGCCGCCGGTACCAAGGCAATGGCACAGGCCCTTGCAGAAGCTGACGGCACGACCATCATCGGCGGTGGCGACTCCGCTGCGGCTGTTGCACAGCTTGGCTATGCCGACAAGATGACCCACATCTCCACAGGTGGCGGCGCTTCTTTAGAGCTTTTCGAAGGTAAAGTTCTCCCCGGTATTGCTTGCTTAAACGAAAAGGCGTAATAGCTTTTTGTTAAAAATAACAAAGCGCGTCCAAAATGCTTGGACGCGCTTTTTTGATGACGTTATTGGTTTTTCGTGACAAAAATATAATTTTTAATGACGGAAAATTAAGATGATTTATTAAAAAAATCCCTCAAAAAAGGGCGATAATCGACCTATAGAGGGACTTTTTAATGATTTTTGAAGCTTTTTCGCCACAAAAAGGGCGTTTTTAGCCGTTTTTGACAAAAAAGGGCCAAATCTTAATTTTTGCCCGTGGAGCCAAAGCCGCCTGCGCCGCGCTCCGTTTGGGTAAGGTCGTCTGATACGACAAACTCCGGGGTAAGATAGGGCACGATGACAAGCTGGGCAACGCGGTCGCCGTACTTTACGGTGCGCGCCTCGTCAGAGTGGTTGTGTAGGGCGACAAGCACCTCCCCACGGTAGTCGCTGTCAATTACGCCCACCTTGTTGGCAGGGGCAAGTCCGCTTTTTGTCGCAAGGCCGCTTCTCGCAAAGATAAGCCCCACAAAGCCAAGGGGTATTTCAACCGAAAGCCCCGTTGGTATCAAGGCGGTTTTGTTGGGCGCGACAGTGACGTCGTCACCGGCGGAGTACAAGTCCGCCCCGGCGGAAAATTCCGTGCCAAAAGTGGGGATAATCGACCTATTGGTCAACTTTTTGATTTTCACAGGGTGTTTTTCAATCATAAAAATAAAGCTCCTATCGTATAAATTATACCAATAAATCAAGGGGCTTGTCAAATGGTTAAGTAAAATTAAAAGCGGGTTTTAAAAAATAACTTTAAGGCCTTTTATTGTTCTTTTAACTTATTTTGAATAAAATTTTCAAATCGGTATTGCAAAAGAGGATTTTTCGTGTTACAATAATAAAAAAACATTGGGGGAATTATGGAACATAAGCTTACGCCCGGCAATCTTTTAAATCACGCGGGCAATCTTTGTGAGGCAGGGTATTCTACGGGCCTTGTTAAAATTTATGACCGAAAAATGATAAAGGCAGGGAAGCTCCGCATCAAAGAGTGGGATTATTACCTGATAACCGACGGCAAAAGGGCGGTGGCCCTTACCCTTGACGACAACAGCTATATGTCCATGGCGTCGGCAAGCTATCTGGACTTTGAAAACCCGTCCTACACCACCAAAAGCGAAATCAAGCTTATGTCGCGGGGCAAGCTGAACTTTCCGCCCTCTTACGAAAAGGGAGATATTTTTTATAAGTCCAAAAACGCTGAGGGCAGCTTTATCAAGGAAAAATCCCGCCGCATCCTTAAATTTTTCTATAAGGATTTTCAGCCCGGCAAGGATTTTAAGTGTGAGCTTGTTTTAACTGACGAGCCCCACGACAAAATGGTTATTGCAACGCCCTTTTTAAAGCCAAAGCATTTTTATTACAACGCCAAGATAAACTGCATGCGTGCTGAAGGCTTTGTTTCCATCGGCGACGAGGTTTACAACTTTTCAGTTGACGACACCCTTGGTACCCTGGATTGGGGCAGGGGGGTGTGGACCTATAAAAACGTTTGGTATTGGGGCAGCCTTTCCTGCTACCTTGACGACGGCAGAAGGTTCGGCTGGAACATCGGTTACGGATTTGGGGATACCTCAAAGGCCTCTGAAAATATGATCTTTTTAGACGGCGTTTGTCACAAGCTTGATAAGGTAACCTTCAATATCCCCAAGACCGCCGACGGCAAAAAATACGATTATATGTCCAAGTGGACCTTTACCGATAACGAGGGCAGGTTTAACGTTGAGTTTACGCCCATTATTGACAGGTGTGACAATACTGATCTTCTCGTTCTTTGCAGCAAGCAGCATCAGGTCTTTGGTAAAATGAACGGCTTCGTTATTTTAGACGACGGCACACGGCTTGAGGTAAAAGACAAGCTTGGCTTTGCCGAAAGGGTATTTAACAAATGGTAAAAAACTAAAAAGTCCGCCAATAGGTCGATTATCGACATCTTTTGGCGTTTTTTTTGCGCCCATTTACCAAGGATAACGCAACAACTTTTATATAAAAAAATAAAAAAGACGATCAAAGATATTGACAACGGCGACCAAGTGTGATATATTTATCTTGTTGTGATTACAACAAGGCGGAGAAGGATTATGGAAACACGGTTTACGGCTTTTACCGTGCTGATTGCAAAAATCGGCAGGGCCATACACAAAATCAAAACGGAAGAAATGGCGGAGTTTAACCTTAAAAGCTCCCACGTGACCTGTCTGTATTATTTATATAAGACGGGTGGGATTACCGCCAAGGAGCTTTGCGACATAAGCTCTGAGGACAAGTCCAACATTTCCCGTGCCATAAAGCATCTTGAGGGGGAGGGGTATCTTTATTGCAACACCTCAAAGGCAAAAAGATACCAGGACGTCATCCGTCTTACGGACAAGGGCGCCGATCTTGGCAAAAGACTTGCCCAAAAAATTGACCGTATTGAGGCCACCGCGGGAAGGTTTGTTTCCGATGATGAAAGAGAAGTCCTTTACAAAAGCCTTGCCTCAATTTGCGACAATCTTGAAGCAATTTGCGGCGATTACGATCGCAAATAGTTGGACAGGCAAAAGGTCGTTGCAACAAAAAGTGGGCCTATAAGCCGTTTATCGCCATATTTTTGCAAGAAAGAGGCGCGCATTGATCTAAAATCATGCTTTAAAGCAAATTTTGCTTATATATTAATTATCTAACAAATACTAATAAATTTCACTTAAGTAATACTAAAATTTTTAGTTGACCATTGATTTTTTTATTCTTTGATGATATAATAATCAAAAAGGAGAAATCACCGATGAGTATAGGAAGAAAAATTTTAATGATAATCACCATCGTCGTCACCCTGGCGGCCGCGGTGGCAAACGGTATATTCGGGGGGCTTTTTATTAAAGTTCTCACCGCCCCGGAGGAGGGCGTTGCCCTTACGCTTCTGGTATTTTTACCCCTGTGGATAGCCGTGGGGATACCACTTTTTCTCACGTCGTCGATCCTTTCCTTTGTCAGCTTTAAAAAGGTGTCAAAGCTAATGATCATCTGCTTTGCGGTGGCGGCAATAAGCGTTGCATTTGCCTGGGGCGCTTTAAAATATTTTTCAAACGAGCAAAACCAAGCCTTTTATCAGGCTGTCAGTTTAATATCCGGGCATATCCCCCTTGGGGCGATTTAGGCCTTGCAAAGGGATCAAAACAAAACCCCGCGATAAAAAGATAAGGGCCTTATTTAAAAGGCTTAGACACGGCGTGATCATATGAAGACAAAAAAGAAGAAAAAATGGATAAAGTGGCGCCATAAGCTGATTACCGCCCTGGTCCGCCCCTTATTCAGCCTTTGGGCAAAGCTCAAATACGGCTTTAAAAAGGGTGACTTTGACGACAGCAAAAAGCGGCAATATCTTATAATAAGCAATCATCAGACGGCCTTCGATCAGTTTTTTGTGGGGCTTATGTTCAAGCGCCCGCTGTACTACGTTGCCTCTGAGGATCTTTTTGCCAAGGGCATTTTATCCAAGCTTTTGACCTTTGCCGTCGCGCCCATCCCCATTAAAAAATCCATGACCGATATCCGTGCCGTTATGACCATGCTAAAGGTGAGAAACGAGGGCGGAAGCATCGCTATCTTTCCCGAAGGCAACAGGACCTTCAGCGGCAAGACGGGCTTTATAAAGCCGTCTATCGTCAGCCTTATCAAAACCCTTAAGCTGCCCCTTGTGATCATGAATATCGAAGGCGGCTACGGCACACAGCCCCGTTGGGCGGACAAGACCAGAAAGGGTAAAACTTATATTTCGGTCAAGACCGTTGTGGAGGCTGAGGATTTTTTAAAGCTTTCCGACGAGGACCTTTACGACATGATAAAGGAAAATCTTTATGTCAGCGAAGGTCGCCCAACGGGTAATTACCCCGGCAAAAATCGGGCGGAATACCTTGACAGGGCAATGTACGTCTGCCCCTACTGTGGGCTTTCAAGATTTTATGCAAAAGGCGATCATATTACCTGCACGACCTGTAACCGCACCGTCCTTTACGGAGAGGACAAGGTCCTTAAGGGGGTCGGGTTTGACTTCCCCTTTGAATACGTTGAGGGCTGGTACGATTATCAGACGGAGTTTTTAAACGGCCTTAAGATAAAGGATTATCTTACCGCGCCCATGTGGGACGACAGGGTCTGCCTATACGACGTTGTGGACGGTAAAAAGCGCGTCGTGATCGAAAAAAACAGCAACGTATTGCTTTTTTCCGACCGTTATGAGTTCACCGTGGGGGACGAAAGGCTTGTTTTCCCCTTTGACGGGATAACGGCGGTAACCGTCCTTGGCCGCAACAAGGTGGATGTTTATAAGGACGGAAAGATATATCAGTTAAAGGGCGACAAGCACTTTAACGGGCTTATTTTCACCAACGTGTACTATCATTACCTTAACGAGACTAAAGGAGAAAATTATGATAAATCTCTTGACAAATTCGACGGACGAATTGGTAAATTTCTGGGACTTTGAGGCCTGGGGCTTTTTGATGGTTTTAAGCGCCCTTTTAGTGAGCCTTATTCTTGCAAACGTCCTTAAAAAGACCGTGGGGTTTTTGAAAAAATCACTTATCCCAACCTCAGTTTTGGGCGGCGTGATCCTTCTTATCATATCCTTTGTCTACACCATGATAAGGGGCCAAAATCCCGACGGCACGTGGGAGAATATCTTTAACCTTCCCTTCTTCGGCGGCAAAGGCCTGAGGGTATTATACATAATAGCATATCACGGCCTTGCCATTGGCTTTATCGCTTCAAGCTTAAAGTCCTCCAAGCCCGGCAAGGGCAACAAGAGGGCCGCTGAGGTTTTCAATACGGGCGTTACCACCGTCGCAACATATCTGATCCAAGCCGTTTTGGGTCTTGGCATAACCTTACTTTTAGCATATACGGTCATGCCCGATCTTTTCAAGGCGGCAGGTGTGCTTTTGCCGTTTGGCTACGGCCAGGGCACGGGCCAGGCCCTTAACTGGGGTACCGTTTATCAGACCGACCATCAGTTTGAGGGCGGCGCAAACTTCGGTCTTACCGTTGCGGCCCTGGGTTTTTTAAGCGCAAGCATCGGCGGCGTTATTTATCTTAATATCATGAAGAAGAAAGGCAAGCTCATCTCAAAGGGCGAGGACCTTTCCGAAGACCTTTCAGAGCAATCCGTCAAGGGTCCCAACGAAACCCCCTTCGTTGAAAGCATTGACAAGCTTTCACTTCAGCTTGGCTTTGTTCTTCTCGGCTACGTTTTATCCTTCGTGCTTATGTGGGGGCTTTCAAAATTGGTACCCTCAATGCAGGCAACCATTTACGGCTTTAACTTCCTGTTCGGCGTATTAAGCGCCCTGCTTATCAAGGTGGTCATCAAGCTTTTGAAAAGGATCGGTGCCGTCAAAAAGGATTACGTAAACAACTTCCTGATGGACAGGATAAGCGGCTTTGCCTTTGACCTTATGATAGTTGCCGGCTTTGCCGCAATAGAGCTTCAGCTTCTTGCGGATTACTGGCTTGTCCTTCTTATACTGGGCGTCGTTGGTGCATCTTCCACTTATTTTTACAATCTGTTTATCGCAAGAAAGTTCTTCCCCGACTACGCTGACGAGCAGTTCATGGCCATGTACGGCATGCTTACGGGCACGGCCTCAACGGGCATGATGCTTTTAAGAGAGGTCACGGACAAGCCCTCCTTCGCGCAGGAAAATTTAGTTTATCAAAACCTTCCCGCCATCGTGTTTGGCTTCCCGATGATGCTTCTTGCAAAGCTTGCCCCAACCGACCCCGTAAAGACATTTATTATACTTGCGGCTTTTCTTGCGGTCATGAACGTAATACTTTTCAGAAATCAGATCTTCCGCTTTAAAAAGAAAAATAACAGCAACCAATAAATGGCCGTTTCAAAAACAGAGCATTATATTAATTTCAGAATCCAAGGACCGCAGATTGAAATTCTGCGGTTTTTGTGATATAATGTACAAGTCAGGTAAATCTTTGTCAAATAAATCGACTCAATAAAGGGGTACATAATGGAAAAGTCTTGTGGAACTATACCGTATACGGTTAAAGAGGGGGATATATACTATTTGATTATCAAGGCAAAAAATCATGGATATTGGGGATTCCCCAAAGGGCACGTAGAAACGGGTGAAACGGAGATTGAAACAGCACTGCGGGAAACACTTGAAGAAACTTCTGTTAAAGCAAGCATTCGCCAAGGTTTTCGGCATGAGATTAATTATGTAATGGGAAACGGTGTTAATAAAACTGTTGTGTATTTTTTGGCAAGCTTTCAAGATCAGCTGCCGAAGCGTTATAAAGATTACGAGGAGTTTGAGTATTTGCTGATTTCTTTTAATGAAGCCTATCAAATGCTTGCGTTTGACGGTATGAAGAAAATGTTAAAATCTGCAAATGATTTTTTAGTCATGGACGTATAAAAGGCTCCCTTTACGCAAGGTAGGCTACAGGAAAAAAGCAAGATTTTTTAAGCGGCGCAGGTAGCAAAAAATAAAAAAATGGGCCTATAGGCCCGTTAAGTGACAAAAAAGCACAAAAAAAGGGACTTATCGATTTGACAAGTCCTTTAATTTTGCCTTAATTATTTAATGATCTTCTGGCCGCCCATAAAGGGTACTAAAACGTCGGGGACGGTAACGGTGCCGTCGGCGTTCTGATACTGCTCGATAAGGGCAGGGAATACCCTGCTTGTGGCAAGCCCGCTGCCGTTTAAGGTGTGTACAAAGCCGATCTTCTTATTTTCGTCCTTGAACCTTGTGTTGTTGCGGCGTGCCTGATAATCGTTTGCGTTGGAAACAGAGCTTACTTCCTTATAAATACCCATGCTGGGGATCCAGACCTCGATGTCGTAGGTCCTTGCCATTGAGGCAGAGCAGTCGCCGGCAGCAAGCTTGGAAAGTCTGAAGTGAAGACCAAGCTTATCCATAAGAGAGCACGCCTTGTTAACAAGTTCCTCAAAGGCCTTGGGGGACTGTTCGGGTGTGGCGTACTGGACCATTTCGATCTTATTGAACTGATGGCCGCGGATCATACCCCTTTCTTCCGCCCTGTAGGAGCCTGCTTCCTTTCTGTAGCAGGGGGTGTATGCAAAGAACTTCATCGGGAGCTTTGCCTTATCGATAATTTCGCCTGCGTACATATTTACGAGGGCGGTCTCTGCGGTGGGAAGCATAAACTTCTGACTCTTTCTGTCCTCGCATTCCTTATCCTCAACCCAGAAAACCTCGTCGCTGAATTTGGGGAACTGACCTGCACCGTAGCCGCAGTTATACCCAAGCATGTGTGGGGGAAGGATAAAGGTGTAGCCGTCGTTTAAATGCTCCTGCACGAAGAAGTTTAAAAGTGCCCACTCAAGCCTTGCGCCGTCGCCCCTGTAAAGCCAGTGGCCGCCGCCTGCAAGCTTAACGCCCCTTTCATAGTCAATAAGGCCAAGACCCGTGCAAAGATCCACGTGGTTTTTTGCCGCAAAGTCAAACTCGGGCTTTTGGCCGTAAACCTTAACGACCTGGTTGTTTTCCTTTTCGCCCGCTAAAAGATCGTCGTCGGGCATATTGGGAAGCCTTGATACAAAGTCGTTGATCTTTTCGGTAAGGGCGTTGATTTCAGCGTCCTTTTTGGCTATCTCATCACCGAGGGCGCGCATTTGTGCGAAAATTTCATCTACGGGCTGACCGGCCTTTTTAAGGGCGGGTATCTGTGCGGAAACTTTATTTCTTTCGGCCTTGTTGCAGTCTGCATCCTGCATTATCCTTTTGCGGGTTTCAACCCAGGATAAAAGCTCGCTAAAATCAACGATGCAGCCCTTTTTCTTAAGGGAATCCTGAACAAGCTGTGGATTTTCACAAATAAGTTTGATATCGAGCATAGTTTACCTCAACTTAAAATTGTCATTAATTTACATATATTATAGACCATTTGAATTTTGTTTGCAATTATTTTGGGGGCAGTAAGTAAAAGGTCGGGTATTTTATTTGCCAAAAGTTTGCATTATGTGATATAATCACCCTGCTAAAATCAGGTGATATTATGAAAATTTATAACACTTTAACAAGAAGAAAGGAAGATTTCGTTCCCCTTCAGGGGAATAAGGTAAATATGTACGCCTGCGGCATTACCGTTTCGGGTGAGGCCCACATCGGTCACGCCTATCAGGCCTTGGTGTACGATATCGTAAGAAATTACCTTATTTACCTTGGGTACGACGTTACTTATACGAGAAATTACACCGACGTTGACGATAAAATTATCGCCAAATCTCACGAGACGGGTATCCCTGCCGACAAGTACGCCGCACAGATGATCAAAAATATTGACGCGGTCATGTCAAGATTTGGCGTTGGCGAGCCCGACAAGTGGATGAAGGCCACCCAGAACATCGGCAACATCATTAAGTTTATCAAGCAGCTTATCGAAAAGGGACACGCCTATCCCACCCCCGACGGAAGCGTTTACTTTTCCGTTGAAAGCTTCAAGGGCTACGGCGCACTTTCCAACCGCAGGATAGAGGATATGCTTGACGGGGTAAGGGTATCCAACGACGAAAGCAAGGTCGCACCCCTTGACTTTGCCCTTTGGAAGGCCGCCAAGGAAGGTGAAATTGCCTGGGCGTCACCCTGGGGCATGGGCAGGCCCGGCTGGCATATAGAATGCTCCGCCATGAACAAGGCCGCCTTTGGCGATCAGATAGACATCCACGGCGGCGGAAGGGATCTTATCTTCCCCCATCACGAAAATGAAATTGCCCAGACCGAGGCCCTTACGGGTAAACGGTTTGTTAAATACTGGATGCACAACGGGCTTATCAAGGTCAACGGTCAAAAGATGAGTAAGTCTTTAGGTAACTCACTTTTACTTTCAGACCTTCTCGACAAGTACAGCGCAGAGGCAATCAAGTTCGCCCTTTTGGAAACCTCTTACCGCAACGATATCAACGTTACGGATAATATGTTCCCCGACGCCGAAAAGCATATGACTGATTTTTACACGGTCATAAACGCCGTTGAAGAAAGCACCCTTTCACCCGTTGACGGCTTCGAAACGGGCGTTAAGGCGGGCTTTGAGGGGGCAATGAGCGACGACTTTAACACGGCGCTTGCCCTTGCAAATCTTTACGGCTATATAAAAACCGCCAAGGCTTATCTTAACAAGGGCGACGGCAGGGCTGTAAACCTTGTAGAGGACGTTAAAAAATACTACGCCGTTTTAGAGCTTTTCAAGACCCCGTCAAAGGAATACCTCAGCCGCTTTACAAAGGACGAGGACAATAAGGAGGTAATGCTTCTTGCCGACGAGATGCAAAAAGCAAGGCTTAGTAAAGACTATCAGACGGCGGATATGATCCGCGCAAAGATAGGCGAGATGGGCTATCAGGTAATGATCTCAAAAGAAGGCGTTACAGTTAAAAAAATCTAAAAAAGGCCGTTAACCGACCTATAAGCCCACTTTTTTGGGGCAATAAATACAGACAGATACTTTTAAGAGGATATATATGAAGAAAATCACTGCTGAACAGTTAAGACAGTTATACTTGAAATTTTTCGAAAGCAAGGGTCACAAGATCATCCCGTCTGCAAGCCTTATACCCGAAAACGACCCGTCGGTTTTATTTACGACGGCAGGCATGCATCCGCTTGTTCCATACCTTTTAGGTGAAAAGCACCCGGCCGGCACAAGGCTTACCGACGTGCAAAAATGCGTAAGAACGGGTGATATTGACGAGGTTGGTGACCTTTCCCACCTTACCTTTTTCGAAATGCTTGGCAACTGGTCCCTTGGGGATTACTTCAACAAGGAGGCCATCAGCTGGAGCTTTGAGTTTTTAACAAGCCCCGACTATCTGGGCATCCCCGTTGAAAATCTTGCCGTTACCGTATTTGCCGGTGACGAGGACGCCCCCCGCGACGAGGAAAGCGCCGCCAAGTGGGCAGAGTGCGGCCTTCCCAAGGACAGGATATTCTATCTTCCCAAAAAGAACAACTGGTGGATCGCCGGCAAGACAGGTCCCTGCGGCCCCGATACGGAAATGTTCATTGACCGCGGCACCCCCAAGTGCAGCGATGGCTGTGATCCCTCCTGCGATTGCGGCAAATACCTTGAGATCTGGAACAACGTCTTTATGCAGTTTTACAAAAACGAGGACGGCACCTATTCAAAGCTCAAGCAGAAAAACGTTGACACGGGTATGGGCCTTGAGCGTACCTTATGTATCTTAAACGGCGTTGAAAGCGTTTACGATACGGAGCTTTTCGAGGAAGCCAAGGCTAAAATTTACGAGCTTACAGGCAAGGCCTACGGCGAGGACGCCGAAACAACAAGGGCGTATAGAATTATTCTTGACCACGTAAGGACGGCAACCTTCCTTATCGGCGACACGAGGGGGATCGTTCCCTCCAACGTTGACCAGGGCTACGTTTTACGCCGCCTTATCCGCCGCGCCGTAAGATTCGGCAGAAACATTAATCTTCCCGAAGGCAGCCTTGCAAAGATTGCAAAGTGCTACGTTGAAAAGTATAAAAACGCCTATGAGGAGCTTGAAGTAAACAGCGAAAAGATTTATAACGAGCTCAACAAGGAGGAGGAAAAATTCTCCAAGACCCTTACAGACGGCCTTAAGGAGTTCAATAAGGTTGTTACCCATATTCAGGGCACGACCTTCCCGGGTAAAACGGCCTTCCGTCTTTACGACACCTTCGGCTTCCCCCTTGAGATCACGCAGGAGCTTGCTAAGGAAAAGGGCTTTACCGTTGACGTTGACGGCTACAACAATGCCTTCAGCGAACATCAGAAAAAATCGTCACAGGGCAGCGAGCAGAAGTTCAAAGGCGGTCTTGCCGACACCGGCGAGCAGACCGCAAGGCTTCACACCGCAACCCACCTTATGCAGGCGGCCCTTAAAAAGGTTCTTGATCCGTCAGTTTCACAAAAGGGTAGCAACATCACCGTTGAAAGGCTTCGCTTTGACTTTAACTTTGATCGCCCCATGACAAAGGAAGAGATCGCCGAGGTAGAAAAGCTTGTCAATGAAGCTATTGCCGCCGACGTTGAGATCACCATGGCCGAAATGTCCGTTGAGGAAGCCAAAAATCAAGGCGCAATCGGTGTTTTTGACAGCAGATACGGCGACACGGTAAAGGTTTACACCATGGGCGAATACTCCAAAGAGATCTGCGGCGGCCCCCACGCAAGCCGCACGGGTGAGCTTGGCGAGTTCCGCATTCAAAAGGAACAGTCCTCCTCTGCAGGGGTAAGAAGAATCAAGGCAGTCCTTGTTGAAAAGACCAATTAACGGCTTTTTCGTCAAAAAAAGGACAAAGGGCAAAAAGGATTTCTCATTAATCCTTGACAAATAAACTATTGTATATTATAATTAATAATACGTTTGCGGGGCGGCGGATCCGCCCCGGACGGAATTTATGAAAAACGACTTTTGGTCGGAGGTATAAAATGAACGAAAAAATCTATCTCAGCGAAGAAGGCAAGCGCGAGCTTGAGGAAAAGCTTCACTATCTTGTTGAAGTTGAGCGTCCGCAGGTTGTCGAAAGACTTAAAACCGCCCGTGAGTTCGGTGACTTATCCGAAAACGCCGAATACGACGCCGCTAAAACGGAGCTTGCTATGGTCACCGGCGAAATCGAGCAGCTTGAAGCACAGTTAAAGCTTGCCGTTATCTATTCTGCCGAAAGCGCCGACAAGGGCGTTGTTTCCATGGGCGTAAAAATTAAAGTTTACGACCACGATATGGAAGAAGAAGCAGTTTACAAGATCGTCGGCACGGCTGAAGCTGACGTTTACGCCAATAAGATCTCAAACGACTCTGCAGTGGGCAGGGCGCTTATGGGTAAAAAGGTGGGCGATACGGTTACGGTCGCAGCACCCGGCGGAAGCTATCAGATGACCATTAAAGAGATTTTAGCATAACAAAAGCAAAGCTTTAGGCGGGGCGCAAAGGTCGCTCCGCATTTTAATAACGAAAGGAAAAGTCCGCCTATAGGTCGGTTAACAAGGTGTTATGAAGGGTAAATTGATTACGTTTGAAGGCGGAGAGGGCTGCGGCAAAAGCACACAGCTTGCTCTTTTAAGGGATTATCTTAACAAAACCGGGCAGGATTTTATCTCCACGAGAGAGCCCGGCGGCACCCAGATCTCCGAAAAAATACGCCACATTATCCTCGACAAGGACAACGCAGAAATGGTTGACGAGTGCGAGGCCCTTTTGTATGCCGCCTCAAGGTGTCAGCTTTTAAAGGAAAGGGTCATCCCCGCCCTTGAAGAAGGCAAGATAGTCATTATTGACAGGTACTATGATTCTTCATTGGCGTACCAGGCTTACGCAAGGGGACTTGGGTTTGATTTTGTCTGCGCGGCAAACAAGTTTGCCATGGATAACTGCCCGCCCGATCTTACCGTCTTTTTGGACGTGGATCCGGAGTTTGCTTTTTCAAGAAAGGGCGGCGCCGATAAGACCGACCGTGTGGAGCTTGCCGGGATGGACTTCCATAAAAGGGTTTACGAGGGGTATAAGGTTCTTGCGGAAAAATTCCCCCAAAGGATAGTTTCCATCGATTGCAAGCGGGACATAGAGTCTATTCATCAGGATATAATTTCACTTTTAAGGGATAAGGGCTTGATAAAATGAGGGAGCTGCTTAAAAGGTCTTCCGCCTACAAAATAATTGCCTCCGACAAGAAAAACGGGCTTTTAAGCCACGGCTATCTGGTCGTTTGTCAGGACGGCGATATGCACGGGGAGTATCTTAAGATGCTGGCAAAGCTTATGATGTGCGACAGCGAGGAGTTTTGCGATTGCTGCAGGATATGTAAGCTTACCGACACCTGGTCACACCCCGACGTTTTGCTTTTCCCAAAGGAGGGAAAGCTCAAAACGGACTCCGCCGACGAGCTGGTCAGGCAAAGCTTCGTGCGGCCCTTTGAGCTTGACAAAAAGCTTTTCGTCGTCAAGCGCATTGAGGAGCTTAACCAAAATCAGAACAAGCTTTTAAAAACCTTGGAGGAGCCTCCTAAAAACACACATCTTCTCATTTCCTGCGAGAGGCCTTCCGCCGTCTTATCCACCATAAAGTCAAGGGCAAAGGTGGTGGAGATCCCTCTTTTTACCAAGGAGGAGATCTTAAGCTTTGCCAAGCGGCAGGGCTACGCCGGAGAGCGGCTTGAGCTTTCAGCCATTCTTTGCGGCGGCAAGGTGGGCCAGCTTAAAAGGTATTACGAAAACGACGACCTTTTAAGGATAAAGGACCTTGCAATAGAGGTTCTGACCGTAATGAACACCAAGACCCTTCCGTCATATAGCGCAAGACTTAAAAATATTTCCCTTCAGGATTTTATGAGTATTTTAAAGGTCGTCTTAGGAAATTTAATGGAATATTTCACTTTTAAAAGGGAAAGTCCTGGCTATGAGGAGCTTTATCAAAATTCACAAAAACTGCGCTATGGGTCGGTTATCGCCATTATCGAGCGTATAAACGCCCTTGAAAGAAGCGCGCACTTCAACTTAAACAGCACTATTCTTGCTGACAGCATACTGTTTGCTGTAATGGAGGAAAAAACCAAATGGCAAAAATTATCGGTGTAAGATTTAAAAACACGGGTAAGGTATATTACTTTGATCCCAAAAATATCGTTATGCATAAGGGCGACGGCGTTATCGTGGAAACTGCCCGCGGGGTGGAGTTCGGTACCACCGTTATTGAAAATAAAGAGGTTGACGACAGCGAGATCGTCCAGCCCTTAAAGCCGGTTATCAGAAAGGCAACCGAAAAGGATTGGGAAAGAAACCGCAAAAATATCGAGCGCGCCCCCGACGCCAAAAAGGTGGCTGACGAGCTTATCGCCAAGCATAATCTTAAGATGAAGCTTATTGATGCGGAGTTTACCTTTGACGGGTCCAAGGTGGTATTTTACTTTACCGCACCGTCAAGGATCGACTTCAGGGAGCTTGTCAAGGATCTGGCCGCCCATTTCCACATCAGGATAGAGCTCCGTCAGGTAGGCATCCGTGACGAGGCAAAGATCCTCGGCGGTCTTGCGCCCTGCGGTAGGGAATGCTGCTGCTACAACTGCATGCCCGACTTTAAAAAGGTTACCATCAAGATGGCAAAGGTGCAGGGGCTTTCCCTTAATCCCGGCAAGATAAGCGGCCTTTGCGGAAGGCTTATGTGCTGTCTGGAATACGAAAACGATTATTACGCAGGGGTCTATAAAAAAATGCCCAAGGTGGGCGGTCAGGTTACCACGCCTGAAGGAAAGGGCGTCGTTGTTTCCAACAACATGCTTAAGTTCCAGGTAAAGGTCAAGATCGACAAGGGCAACGAGGGTCTTATTTATAAGGACTTTGACCTTGCCGACGTTAAGTTTAACCGTGCAAATCACGCCGACGACAGCGACAAGCTGACCAAGGAGGAGGCAGAGGAGCTTAAGGGGCTTGAGGAATAATCAACTCTTTTTGGCTTAAAAAATGTAAAACTTTGACAAAGTGACCAAAAAAGCCCTTCAATTTATATACAAATCAATATTTTTGTGTTAAAATAGTTAGGTAAGTAACATTTCGCCCAACGGCGAGTGTAATACGACAATAAACGGAGGTAAAACTATGGCTTATAAGATTTCTGATGCTTGCATTTCTTGCGGCGCTTGTGCAGATGCTTGTCCTGTTTCAGCTATTGCTCAAGGTGATACACAATTCGAAATCAATGCAGAGCTCTGCATTTCTTGCGGTGCTTGTGCAGATGCTTGCCCTGTTGCTGCACCTGCCGAAGAGTAATTCTTTATCAAAAAGGGGCTGTACCTGATTGGGACAGCCCCTTTTACCTTAACTTTATTGCCTATGGAACTTTTAAAGGATGAAAAAATCGAGAGCTTACTGATCGACGATTTTAAGATTATTCAGTCGGACTCTCTTTATAAGTTTACCAGTGACGCCATATTGCTTTCACGGTTTGCATCCGCAGGCAAAAAAAGGGTTTTGGACCTTTGCGCTGGCAGCGGCATAGTTGGGCTTCACTATTACGCCCTGAACCGCGCCGACAAGGTGACCGAGGTGGAGATCCAAAAGCCCCTTTACGATATGTGCGCAAAAAGCGTTGCCCTCAACGGTCTGGAGGGTGTTTTTGACGTGGTAAATCTTAACCTTAAGGACTTTAACGGACGGGGCGGATACGATCTTGTTTTGTGTAATCCCCCTTATAAAAAGGCGGGCAGCGGACTGTTTTCTCAAAATCCACATATCGCCCTTTGCCGTGGCGAGGTGGAATGCGTTTTTGAAGACATCGTCGCTTGCGCCGCAAGGTCCTTATGCTACGGCGGAAGCTTTACCTTTTGCCACAAGCCCGAAAGACTTTCTGAGATTTTGATCCTGCTTGACAAATACAACCTTAACCCTTCAAGGATGACCTTCGTCACGGGCAAGGGAAACACTGACGTTTATCTGGTGCTTATTGACGCCGTTAAGGATAAAAATCTAGGGCTTAAGATAGATTTTATTGAAAATAACGCCACCTCCTTTAGTGGCTGATTATATATTTTCGGCTTAAAAACAGGCGAAATTTTGCGGCGGCTTTAGATGGGAAGGGAAAAAGAAAAGTGCCCCTATAAGCCGATTAATTCATAAAAAAGAAGAAAAAAGAGAAATGTTATATTTTGTTTCAACGCCAATTGGCAACTTAAAGGATATGACCTATCGCGGGGTAGAGGTTTTAAAAGAAGTAGACGTTATCGCCTGCGAGGACACAAGACACTCTCTCCCCCTCCTTAGTCATTACGATATAAAAAAGCCCCTTATAACTTATCAGAAGTTTAACGAGGCAGCTCAGTCCTCAAAGATAATCGACCTTTTGCAAGAAGGCAAGTCTGTTGCGGTGATTTCGGATGCGGGCACGCCCATCGTGTCGGATCCGGGCAGCGTTCTTGTTAAGGAACTTTTAAAATGCGGCCTGGACTTTACCGTAGTCCCCGGCGCCAATGCCGTCCTTCCCGCCTTGATTTTGTCGGGGCTTGACAGCGCGCGGTTTACCTTCGTCGGATTTTTGCCCGAAAAGGCAAGGGATCGTGAAAGCCTTCTTGATAGATTTACCGAGGTGCCTTCAACCTTGATCTTTTATTGTGCGCCCCACGACATTGAAAAGACGTCGGAATATCTTTTCAAGGCCTTTGGTCCCCGCAAGGCTGTGGCCGTTAAGGAGATAACCAAAATGTTTGAGTGCGCAACCCCCTTCACCCTTGGGCAGGTGCCCGAGGTGGATAAGAGAGGGGAGTTTGTTCTTGTCGTAGAGGGCAAGACAGCTAAAGACGACTTTAACGACCTGCCTCTTGAAAAGCACGTGGCCCTTTATATTGGCGAGGGCATGTCAAAAATGGACGCCATCAAAAAGGTTGCCAAGGAAAGGGGCGTTACCAAAAGCGAGCTGTACAAACAGCTTGTGGATAGCGACTTATAATATAAAAGCTTTTGCTGGTTTATAAAAAAGTCTGTCTATAAGTCGATTATCTGCACTTTTTTGCCTTTGTTTAGGAGAAGATCTTATGAAATATGCGCTTGTTACCGGCGCTTACGGCGGTATGGGGATAAAGACCGCCCGCCTTTTAGCGTCAGAGGGGTACACGGTTTTTGCCCTCGATAAAAGAGTGGGGGATGCCGAAGATGGGATTATCCCCGTTGAGGTCGATTTATGCCTTGAAGAAGATATTTTGCGCGCCTTTGAATTTGTAAAGGAAAGGGCGGCAGGTCTTTCTGCAGTTATTCATTTTGCGGGGATATATATGCTTGACTCTCTTGTGGAAATGAAAACCGAGGATTTTGAAAGGATCTACAGGATCAACGCATTTGCGCCCTTTTTGGTCAATAAAATATTTATGCCCCTTTTAAAGGAGGATGGCAGGATAATTATCACCACAAGCGAGCTTGCCCCACTTGATCCGCTTCCCTTTACGGGCATTTACGCAATCACTAAAGCCGCCCTTGACAAGTATGCCTATTCGTTAAAAATGGAGCTTCAGCTCCTTGGCATAAAGGTGTCCGTCCTTCGGGCGGGGGCAGTTGGGACGGGCATGCTTAAGGCCTCCACCGACGCCCTTGATCGCTTTTGTGAAAATACGTGGCTTTATTCGTGCAATGCGGAAAGATTTAAAAAGATCGTTGACAAGGTGGAGGCAAGACAGATTCCCCCTGAAAGGATTGGAAAGAAGGTTTTAAAAATCCTTAAAAAAAGGCGCCCGGCGTTTTCTTACGCCATCAACCGCAACCCACTTCTTTGTCTGCTTAACTTTATGCCCAAAAGATTCCAGCTTTGGGTTATTAAAAAGGTTTTAAAGTAATAAAAGCCTTGTTGTTCAAAAAGTCGGCCTATAGGTCGGTTATTTGATAATTTTTCATACAAATATAAGCAAAAAGCAGCCTTTTGGGGGGTTGCTTTTTCTTTTATGGGCTTTACGGCATTACGGACAAAAAATGATAATATGGGATTAATTTTTCAAAAGCAATTGACAAGGGTTTTAGGGTGTGGTACAATTTTTTTATGCGCTATCATGCGCAAATAAATTCCACAAAAGAGAAAAAATTATGAGAAAGAAAATTATGCTTTTACTTGGCATGGCGCTGTGTCTT
>JAZOCB010000013.1:0-2537 GCA_045596265.1 Christensenellaceae bacterium | reverse complement strand
GGCCCTTCCCGAAGACGCCTTTATATTTACGCTAAAGTCCGATGAAAGCGGCTTTAACGTCGCCCTCAATCCCGACGTTGCGGTCAGCGGCAAGGTCATTATTCCGTCAAGTCACGACGGCAAGCCCGTTACGGGTGTTGCGAGCCAAGGCTTTAATAGCAGGCAGGACCTGACTTCAGTCTTCATCCCCGACAGCGTAACAAGTATATCCGTCAGCGCCTTCTCTGGCGATAAAAGCCTTCAAAGGGTAAGGTTTTCTCAAAGCCTGACAAGTATTGGAAACACAGCCTTCTTAAACTGTTCTTCCCTTAAGGAAGTTACCCTTCCCGAAGGCTTGCTTGAGATTGGCGGCGACGCATTTAGAAAATGCACCTCTCTTACCCACGTAACTATACCGGATTCCACTCAATTAGTTTCCCCTAATGCTTTTGGTGGATGCGAAATATCTTTTATTGTAAGTAAAGATGTTAGGTGTTTAGATGACGCCTTAAAGGGAACTTTATATATAACATATGATTACGTAACGGCTAACGTAGAACCCGGCATTGTCCGCGGTAGTCATATTTTGCTTGCAAGCTCCTTTGTGGGGGAGGGCGCGGATAAATACCTTGACTCCTTGGTTTTTACAAAGCGTTGGGATGCTGAAATTTGCCCTCAGCCGCCTATTGCACCCTACCGCAAGGGCTATAAATTTTTGGGATGGTCAACAAAAAGGGACGGCGACAAGGTTACGTATACAATGGAGGACTTAATGCTGTCATACGATACGGATTCTTGGCCAACAAGTCCGTCATATTCCTTGATTTGCGCAAAGGTGCCTTACGGCACGACCCTTTACCCCGTTTGGGAAAAGATAAAAACGTATGATAAATAACAATTAAAAACGGAGGTATATACCAATGGGCTGTAAAAATTAAAGTTGTAAGCGTTTTCATTATTTAAAAAAAATCAAAAAGGAGAAATTATAATGAAAAATCAACAAAAAATTAACAAAAAAGTTTTTTCTGTTATTTCTGTCATTTTAATGCTTGCTGTTGGATTTTCTTTCTTTTCTTTACAAAATGACGACACTTTAAAGGCTTATGCCGATGACTTTGATACAATTTATTATTTCAGTGATAATGCAGACAGTGCTTCTTATTGCGCTCAGCTTGTTAATAATAGCATTATTGACAATGTTGTTCGTAGATATGTTTCAGGCGGTGAAAACAGCTACAAAACGTATTTACTTAACCAAGGAAATATGGCCTTGTACGGTATTATTGAAAACCAGTACGTTATTTTTGAGGTAAGTAATGATTATTTTTACGATATACAGAACGGACAAAAGGTCGCGGAAGTATGGGGAACTTATTCAAGCTTCGGTGCCTTTTTAGACGATATTTTCAGCACGATGAAGGATAACGGCTGCAAAATTATGTTTATCTGCTCCATTGAAGAAGCACTTTGGAAAAACCAAAGCAGTTTTTTGGACAACGTAGATATGCACGTGAGTTGCGGCACAGATCGTGATTTTTTATCAACAATCCTTACAAAAGCAGCCATTGATTGCGATAACGCAAAGATAAACAACTGCACCTTTATTCTTGGCCCCGGGCTTGCCGAAGGCATAACGGATGGCTATCTTGATAACTACTTTACAAGGGAATATTTTATGAAGTATATCCGCACCGTTTATCAGGAGGAAATTTTAGCTTTTGACGATCCACTATCGGCAGAGGCAAACCATGCTATCTTAGTGGAAAACAACATTAAATTACTTTTCCAGATTAACTCAACCATCTGGTACGATGCGGTAAACTTCCAGCCCATTGGTCTTTGGAATACAAACAATCTGTTGGATTTTTATGAAGAATATATCGAAAATGATTACGTTTACGTATATAATCAAAGCATGTCAAATCTTGAATACGATCAACAAATAAATGATGATGAAGACGCTTTAGAGCACTGGATTGACTATATCAACGATAGATTTTCAGAGATGGGCAACCAGTCCATGCCAATCAAGATCAACAACAGGCACGGCTATCCGCTTGCCAACGTTAGATATCCCAATGTGAAAATAGTTGAAAAAGATAGCACTTTGATTTACAACGCCATACTGGCCTTTTTATCCCTCGAAGACTTATCAATCTTTGACAATTGGGATGGCCTTTGCGGAATCACCTATAAAGCCTTTGGCATAGGCCCGGACGGATGGCTTTATAATCCCGATGACGTCACCATAGACGGCTTTAACTTTGGAGAAATTTTTGACGAATTCGCCATTGACGCAGAAGATCCTCTTTATAATTATTATTACGGTTACAATGATAAATTAGGGGCAGCTTAACTTTTATGCCGCGCCGCCATTGGCGGCGCGGCCCAAAGGGACTCTTGGATAAAAATCAAGGTAATCGGCCTATAGGCCTACTTTTTAAAGCAAAAATACAACTATTCATGTTTAATTCAAGCCCATAAAAAGGGGGATAGGTATATGAAAAAATCAACAAAAAAGCTTATTATATTATTGTGCGCCTGCGGTCTTCTGGCTG
>JAZOCB010000012.1:0-2593 GCA_045596265.1 Christensenellaceae bacterium | reverse complement strand
AAAATGCGGAGCGAATAAGGATATCGAATTGCACCGTCCGTATTTGGACGAATTAACTTGCAAGTGCGCAAAATGTGGTGGACAAATGAAGCGTACGCCCGAAGTTATCGACTGTTGGTTCGATTCGGGCTCTATGCCTTTCGCGCAGTACCATTACCCGTTTGAAAATAAGGACTTGTTCGAACAGACGTTCCCTGCGGATTTCATTTCCGAGGCCGTCGACCAAACGCGTGGTTGGTTCTATACGTTGCTCGTTATTTCCACGTTGCTCTTTGATAAAGCGCCGTTTAGAAACTGTATCGTGCTCGGCCACGTCAACGACAAAAACGGTATAAAAATGAGTAAGCATAAAGGCAACGTCGTCGACCCTTGGTCGGTGCTCGATAAACAGGGTGCGGACGCCGTGCGTTGGTATTTCTATACCTCTTCTGCACCTTGGCTTCCTTCCCGTTTCTATCCCGAAGCAGTCAGCGAAGCGCAAAGAAAGTATATGGGTACGCTTTGGAACACCTATGCCTTCTTCTGCTTGTACGCCGATATCGACGGCTATAACCCCGCGGATTACGATTTAAAGAAATGCAAGCTGTCCTTGATGGATAAGTGGATTTTGTCTAAGCTGAACACTTTAATCGACACCGTAGATAAAAATTTAAACGTATATAATATTACGGACAGCGCGCGCGCGTTGCAGGATTTTGCGGATATTCTTTCCAACTGGTACGTGCGCCGCGGCAGAGATAGATACTGGGGCAGCGAAATGACGGAGGACAAGGCGGCGGCTTACACCACGCTTTGGCACGTTTTGGTTACGTTTGCCAAGCTCACCGCACCGTATACGCCGTTCATTGCGGAGCAAATGTATCTCAACCTTGTTCCCGCGTTCTTCAAAGACGCGCCCGAATCCGTGCACCTTTGCGAATTCCCTGTATATGACGCGGCAATGGTCGACGTTGCGTTGGAAAAGGGGATGGATACCGTGCTCGACGTGGTAAATCTCGGCAGAGCCGCACGTAATGCGGGCAACGTGAAAAACCGTCAGCCGCTTTCCGAAATGTACGTGGTCACCGCAAGGGCGGATACCTTGGACGACGGCTTGAAAGCGATTGCGCTGGACGAGTTGAATATCAAAGAATATAAGTCCGCGGAAGACGCTAACGAGTTCATCTCGTATAAGCTCAAACCGCAGCTTAAAACGCTTGGGCCGAAGTACGGCAAGAAGCTGGGCGCGATTTCCGCGTTCTTGGCAAATTGCGACGCGAAAAAGGTGGTAGACGCTGTTCGCGGCGGCGGGGAATACGTGCTCGATACCGACGCAGAAGTCGTTTTGAAAGAAGAAGATTTGCAAATCTTCACCGAAAGCAAGGCAGGCTACGTTTCCGCAAGCGATAAGGGTGTGACGGTGGCATTAAACACGGCATTGACGGAAGAACTCATTTTGGAAGGCGTGGAAAGAGAGCTCGTTTCCAAGGTGCAGGCAATGCGTAAGGAAGCGGATTATCAAATCACCGATCGCGTACGCGTATATTATATAGCGGAAGGAAAAGCGGCGGACGTCTTGGCTGCAGGAGCTTTCGCGGCGGACGTCTTGGCGGTTTCCGTAGAAAAAGGCGAGTGTGCTAACGCCGATATCCGCAAAGAAGTGGACGTCAACGGCGAAAAGGTCGTACTTTCTTTGATAAAAGCGTCGAATTAACAAGTTTTTTGCGATTTCTTGAAAAAAAATTAAAAAACGCAAAAAATAGAGTTGACAAAGGGAAAAGAAAGTGGTAATATAAACAAGCTGTCAGGCGGCGCGAGAGAAAAAACCTTGTCGAAAAAAAATTTTAAAAAACTTTAAAAAAGTGCAAAAAAACAGTTGACAAAGGGAAAAGGTATATGTTATTATATACAAGCTGTCGCGGCGGGAAGCCGTCAGCACGGGCTGTAGCCCGTATCAAGAAGATTAAAAATGGAATAAGAAAGAAATGAGATTTTATTTGACAAATATGCAAATGAAAGGTAATTTCCGTTAATTTTTCAAAGTAGAACTTGAAGTAAAACTCAAGTAACCTTGAAAGCAAGTCAGCAAAGAGATAACAAAGTTAGAGCCGTTGCTACTTATAGCGAAGTAGCGACTTTAAACAATTAAACTTAAGAGTTTGATTCTGGCTCAGGATGAACGCTGGCGGCATGCTTAACACATGCAAGTCGAACGAACTAATCCTTCGGGATTAGTGAGTGGCGGACGGGTGAGTAACGCGTGAGCAATCTGCCCATATCAGGGGAATAACAGTTGGAAACGACTGCTAATACCGCATAAGACCACGGGAGGGCATCCTTCTGTGGTAAAAGATTTATCGGATATGGATGAGCTCGCGTCCCATTAGGTAGTTGGTAGGGTAACGGCCTACCAAGCCGACGATGGGTAGCCGACCTGAGAGGGTGATCGGCCACATTGGGACTGAGACACGGCCCAGACTCCTACGGGAGGCAGCAGTGGGGAATATTGGGCAATGGAGGCAACTCTGACCCAGCAATGCCGCGTGAGTGAAGAAGGTTTTCGGATTGTAAAGCTCTTTAAGTGGGGACGAAGAAAGTGACTGTACCCACAGAA
>JAZOCB010000011.1:0-122344 GCA_045596265.1 Christensenellaceae bacterium | reverse complement strand
TGCTGGATCTCGGACTTCCCGATATGGACGGCGTTGAGGTCATCGAGAGAATACGCACGTGGTCGGATATGCCTATCATAGTGATCAGTGCAAGAAGTGAGGATAAAGACAAAATTGATGCCCTTGATGCAGGCGCGGACGATTACTTAACCAAGCCTTTCTCCGTAGAGGAGCTTTTGGCAAGGCTTCGTGTTACGCAAAGAAGATTAGCCTCGAACCGTAACGAAGGCGCAAGCCCTGTATTTATCAACGGAGCTTTAAGGATAGACTATGCCGCAGGCTGTGCCTATTTCGGTGATGAGGAATTGCATCTGACTCCCATCGAATACAAAATACTGTGCCTGCTTGCCACAAACGTCGGGAAGGTCTTAACGCATACCTTTATCACACAAAAGATATGGGGCGCGGCGTGGGAGAACAACGTAGCCTCTCTCCGTGTCTTTATGGCAACGCTACGCAAAAAGATCGAAGTAGCCCCCGACTCACCGCAGTATATCCAAACGCACATCGGCGTTGGATACAGAATGTTGAGGGTGGAATAACTACTTTATATGTATAATATAAAAAGCCTTCGCTTGAATGTTAGGCGAGGGCTTTACTTATGCCTTCAAAAATTCGTGACAATTCGGGAAGCAAAACAACGGTGTTTCAGACCGATTGCGCCAAACTAAATATCCTCATCAATATCCACTACGCATTCCAACTTCCCGAACAAGACGGAATGCCGATGCTTAAGATGCTACTTCCAAGTAATATGAGAGAAACTGCGTAAGAAAGCAGTACAAGGAAGGCAAAACGCCTTCCGTGTACATACCGCCCCAAATTCTCCGTTAAGAACACAACGGAAATTGACAAGGATTTTTTGGTGGAGATAGTCGGGGTCGAACCGGCGACCTCTTGAATGCCATTCAAGCGCTCTACCAACTGAGCTATACCCCCATTGAAATTGAAATTTACACAAAAAGCATACATCTAGTAAATTTACACATAAATAATAATAAAAAACTTTCAATTTGTCAAGCGACTAATAGGATTTTTGCGCATTAAAATAAAGTTTTTTTACTTAACCAGTATTTTGGTTTGCTTTAGTCGTTTATTTGACATTAGATTGATTCAATGCTAAAATTGAAATACAAATTTTACTACCTAAAAAAGGAGGGCTTATGAATAGACAAATCAAGCAAATTGCTTTACCGTTGATTGCAGCGGCTATATGGGGTTCTGCCTTTTTGGTTCAAGGAAACCTTGGTGATTACCTTCCTCCATTCTTTATTAACGCCGCAAGGGGGATCGTTGCATTTATCGCTCTGTTTGTTCTTGACCGGATAATGTGGTTGCTAAGAAAAAACAAGACAGCTCAATCTGCTTCTTCAGTTGAAAAAATTGATGTAAAAAAGCTTTTGATCGGTGGATTGATCTGCGGCGTGTTTTTGTTTGGTGCGATAAACGTTCAACAAATCGGGATCAACGGCACAACCTCAGGCGAGGCGGCTTTTATTACTACCTTATACATGCTGTTAGTGCCAATTTTCGGTGTTTTCTTAAAGAAAAAAATTGGCTTGAATATTTGGGTCTCAGTTATACTGGGGGTAGTTGGTCTTGCTTTGATTTGCGAGCTTCAAAGCTTTTCGATCAACGTTTACTATATTTATTTATTAATTTCCGCTGTGTTTTTTGCCTTGCAGATAATGGCGGTTGATTATTTTGTTCAATTTGTTGACGGCGTAAAGCTGTCTTGTGTGCAATTTCTTGTTGCGAGCGTGCTTTCAGGCGTAATTTCCTTAATATTTGAAGAGGTTGACGGCGCGTCTTTAGCTAAAGGAATCCTTCCCATTCTGTATCTTGGCATTTTTTCCAGTGCAGGTGGGTATACGCTTCAGATTATTTCTCAAAAAGGCACAAACGCAGCTGTTGTTACCTTGCTTTTGTCGATGGAATCCGTCTTTGCTCTTATTTTTGGCATACTTGCTTGCCTTGCTTCAGGTCGGCCAATTGAAGAAACACCTCTTCAGCTTATTGGGTGTGCTATAATGTTTGCGGCGGTAATCGTAAGTCAATTTGACTTTAATTTTCCTAAGAGCGGTAAAAATTCTGCTCAATAACCAATAAATTGTGAATAAAGTATAAAATAAAGGCGAGAATTTGAAAAAGTTCTTGCTTTTTTCTTAAATTTGCATTAAAATATATGTGTATGACTTATGATATTATTGATTTTATCGCAATATTTCTTGCTATTATAATTGCAATGCCATTGCATGAGTTTGCGCACGCGTTTATCGCTGTAAAATGCGGTGATTATACCCCGAAGGCTCATGGTAGGTTAACACTTAACCCTATGGCGCATTTTGACATTCTTGGCCTTATAATGCTTGCTGTTGCCAGGTTTGGGTGGGCGAAGCCCGTGCCGATTAACCCATATAATTTTAAACACCTCAGGCGGGATTATTTTTTCGTTTCAATTGCCGGTGTTGTTGCAAATTATCTGTTGGCGTTTGTTGCTTACCCGCTTTTCCTTTTGTCGATGATCGGCAGTCAATTTATTGTCGGTGCACCTCTTTTTGGGACCCTCGCGTACGAGCTTTTAGAAACGACTTTATTTTACACTTTTTCCTTATGCATAAATTTATTTGTATTTAACCTGATACCCGTTTATCCGCTTGACGGATTCAGGGTTGTCGAGGTTATAGCTAAAAGGCCCAATAAGTTTGTTAATTTTTTAAAGAAATACGGTTATTATATCTTACTGGTTCTTATCCTAATTGACGTTTTGGCTGAAAGAATTTTTATTTTACAATATATTAATCTTTTTGGTTTTTTAATGACAACGTTAACCGGGTTGGTTGGTTTTCCGATTCAACTATTTTGGAATTTTATTTTTGGATTGTTTTAATGAGGGGCTGTTGTGGCGGTAAATATTGATAAATTTGAATCCATAGTGGATTATAATACAAAACTTGATAACTTTGACGGGCCTCTTGATCTCCTATTGTATTTGATCAAACAAGCCCAGATTGAAATCAAGGACATATTTGTTTCTCAGGTTACCGATCAGTTCTTACAATATATGCAAGGGCTTGATCAGATTGACGTTGAAAAAGCAAGCGATTATCTTGCTATTGCGGCAACTATTTTGGAAATAAAAGCTAAATCAGTTCTTCCGTCGATGGAGCAGCTTGATGAGAACGAAGAAGATCCTGAACAGGCACTTATCAGGAAGATTGAAGAATATAAGATCTTCAAAGAAAAGGCTGAGCAGCTTAAGGAGCAGGAAACCACTGCAAAGTTCTATAAGGTTCCGGATGATTCTGCGTACGACGTTCGTATCGTTTATAAGGATTTTACTTTAGATGGGCTGATTAAGGCTTTTACCCGTTTAATGGAGAAGGTCGATATCAGAGAGGCTAATAGAAAATCTCAAAAGAATATCCCCAAGGAAGTTTTTACTGTTCGAGATAAAATTACTTTTATACGGGAAACTTTAACCGAACGTGAAGAATGCAGCTTCTTTGAATTGTTTTCTCAGGATTGCACTATAAATGAGCTCGTTACGACCTTTCAGGCCATGCTGGAGCTTTTAAAGCACCAATATATAACCGTTATTCAGCAGGAAATTTACGGTGACATTACGATTACTTTAAACCCGGATAGGAGTGAAGACATTGGAGAAATTGACGAATATAATTGAATCTATACTTTTCATCAGCGGCAAGGAAGTCCATATCAACGATATTTCCACCCGACTTGAAACGACCGATAAGGCTGTATTGCAGGCGGCTAAAGCCCTTCAGGAAAAGTATAACGATCCAAGTGGTATTAATTTATTGATATTTAACAACAAATTACAGTTTTGTTCTAACCCAAACTATGCCGAGCAGGTAGCCATTGTTCTGAATCCTATCAGAGAAAGAGAGCTTTCAAAAAGTATGCTTGAAACTGCTGCAATTATTGCTTATAAGCAGCCGGTTACAAGGCTTGATCTGGAAGAAATTCGCGGTAACAGTGAATATGCTGTTCAAAAATTGCTTGAGATCGGCGTAATTGAGGTCGTTGGGAGAAAAGATGCAGTCGGCCGTCCTGTGCTGTTTGGTACGACGGATAAGTTTTTAAAGAGGTTCCAAATATCTTCTTTAGACGAGTTGCCTGATTACGATGAACTTATGATGCGCATCAAAACGGCTAACGGCACCAATGAAAGCTATTTGTATCAAAAGCCTGAATACGTTGAGGGTGAGGATAACGCTCACGGCGTCGATCTTACTAATATTAAAACCCGCGGCGAGGTATTGGAAGGCACGCAGGAAGAGTTTGATTTGCCGGAAATTGATAGCGATCTACCGGACTTTTTGGCCGGTGAGGATTTTTCAGTTATCAGCGGCGATGATGACGAGGATTTTGACAACGAAGAATAATAATTTTAAAGCCGAGTGTTCGGCTTTTACTTTTTAAGAGGTTATTATGAATTATAGAGAAGAATCATTAAAAAAACATGCTGAATGGCGAGGTAAAATTGAAATTAATGCTCGCGTATCAGTTGATACAAGGGAAAAATTATCCGTGGCATACACACCCGGTGTTGCAGAGCCCTGTATAGCTATTCATAACGATCCACAAAAAAGCTTTGAGCTAACCAGGCGTTGGAATACCGTTCCGGTAATTACTGACGGTACGGCGGTTTTGGGGCTTGGAGACATTGGGCCTGAGGCCGGAATGCCTGTCATGGAAGGTAAATGCGCCTTATTTAAAGCTTTTGGTGACGTTGACGCGTATCCTCTTTGTATTAAATCCAAGGATACCGAGGAGATAATCAAAACGATTAAGCTTTTGTCTGGGAGCTTTGGCGGAATCAACCTTGAAGATATTTCCGCACCAAGGTGCTTTGAAATTGAAACCAGATTAAAAGCAGAGCTTAATATACCAGTCTTCCATGACGATCAACACGGAACGGCGATTGTTATGTCAGCCGCACTTATTAACGCATTGAAGCTTGTTAAAAAGGAAATCGGCGTCGCCAGGGTTGTCATCAACGGCGCGGGCGCCGCAGGTATTTCAATTGCTAAATTCCTGTTGGATTTAGGGGTAAGGGATCTTGTGGTGTGCGATAAGGCGGGCATTATTGCGAACGATGAGCGCTTTAATGAACCACAAAAGCAGCTTGCGGTAATAACTAACCCAAGAGGCGTAAAAGGCGGCTTAAAGGAGGCTTTAAAGGGCGCAGACGTGTTTATTGGCGTTTCAGCAGGTAATTGCGTTTCAAAAGAAATGGTTGCTTCAATGGCGGATAAAGCAATTATCTTTGCTTGCGCTAATCCCGTGCCCGAAATCAAGCCTCAAGATGCTTACGATGGGGGTGCGTATATCGTTGGTACGGGATCGTCTGAAAACCCAAATCAAATTAACAACGTTTTAGTTTTCCCTGGATTATTCAGAGGGGCTCTTGACGTAAGGGCAAAAACGATCAATAGGGAAATGATGGTTGCCGCCGCATATGGAATAGCCAATTGCGTGTCAGATGAAGAGCTTACGACTCAATATATTTTGCCGTATGCTTATGACAAGCGCGCCCATGATTCTGTCGCGTCAGCAGTAAAAAAAGCCGCTATCGATACAGATGTTGCTCAAATTTAATAATTTTAATTACATTAAAAAGCCTTTGATTTAAAGGCTTTTTTTGTATATTTAAAATTAATCTGCAAAAGATATTTACATATTATTATGCAAATTTATATTGCCCTTATATTGATTGTTGTTGTATTTTTCCCGTTATCCTTTGAATTGTTCTTTAGCTTTGATTACGATCAAAAAAAGTTGTTAGCTTCAATTTATTTGTTTGGGCTGATCAGGTTATTTGACTTAAAACTAAAGATTGTTAAAGGGAAAATTCAATTGATAGTGGGTGGCAAGAGAGAAAAAATCATTAACTTTGTTGACTTTAAGAAATCAAAGGTTAAATTAAAAGATTTTTCAGTTATAACTATAAACTCGATAGATACTTTTGTTAATTTGACCTATGATGCCGAAGGGATAGGCTGTACCGCTATGATAGCGCAGGGGGTAAAGACTTGTAACCGGGTGCTTAAAACATGCTTTCCGCTAATTGAAACCAATAATAAAATTTATGTGGGTTATTTTGAAAGTGCAAGCGCAAGTGTAACCGTTAAGTTAAGTTTAAATTTGTTTTGCGTGATAATAATATTGCTAAAATCTTTGGTGAGGAAATGAAAAAAGAAAGGAAAATAGAATCGTTAAACGACGCCGTTGAGGCAATCCGAAATTTTACAAATATAGACGTAATCGTCGGCTCTCAAATTACCACTCCAAGCGGCGCGACAATTATTCCCATATCAAAAATTACAGTCGGTCTTTTGTCTGGTGAAGGGGAATATGGAGAAATAAAGCTTTTCCAGGGCAATAAGAAATACCCGAAATCTAACGGTGGTGGTGGCCTTGTTACCATTAAACCTTATGGTTTTTTGGTTGAGAAAGGAAGGTCTGTACGATTTATTGCCTGCGAAAAAGACGTGTTTGAAAAGGCGTTTGATAAAATTGACGAGGCGCTAAATGCATAGCATGAAAAAATTATTAAAATCGTCGATATTATGGCTGATTTTGGTTGTTATTATGTTATGCGTAATTCGGCCTGAAAGCAAAATATTTTCGACTGAGGCGGCAACAAATTCATCTGAAGTATTAATTGAACAGTCAACGCGCCGCCAACTTTTTGGTCGGTATGAAGACGTTAAATTACCCATGGCAAGCACGACAAAGATTTTAACTTGTCTCGTCATAATTGAAAGTTGTGATCTTTCTGATATTGTAGTTGTCCCTCGTTGTGCGGAAGGGGTTGAGGGGTCAAGTATTTACTTGTCCGCCGGTGAAGAAATCACCGTTGAGGCCTTACTGTACGGATTGATGCTTCGCTCAGGCAACGATGCTGCCGTAACGCTGGCGATTCACTGCTCGGGAAGCATTGAGTCATTTTCTACAAAATTAAATCAAAAGGCTGAAGCGATCGGGGCAGTAAATTCAAATTTTAAAAATCCTCACGGACTGAACGATGATGAGCATTATACTACGGCGAAAGATCTGGCGCTTATAACTGCCGCCGCGCTCGATAATGATATTTTTAAAAAAATCGTTTCAACCAGGTGTATCAGATTTGGCGAAAGAACGTTTGTGAATAAAAACAAAATGCTTTATAATTACGATGGGGCAGACGGCGTGAAAACAGGGTATACTGTTAAAGCGGGTAGATGCTTGGTTACAAGTGCCACACGTAACGGCATGCAGCTTATCTCGGTTGTTTTAAATTGTTCTGACATGTATGAACGTTCGCAAAGCCTTCTAAACAAGGGTTTTTCGGATTATCAAATGGTTAAAATTTGCGATAAAGATGATCCGATTTGCAAGGTTCCTGTGGTAAACGGATTTAAAGCTGGCGAATATTTCGACGTATATATTGAAAAAGACCTTGTTTTGCCCCTTGCACCGGAGGAAAGCAAATTTTTGACCGTAGAGCTTGATTGTGTTGAAAAATTGGTTTTTCCCATAAATAAAGGTCAATTTGTTGGAAATTTGTTTGTATTTAGTGGTAAAGACTTGCTTTTTTCTTCAAAATTGGTTACTATATCAAATACAAACGATTATTCAATTATGGAAATTTTTAAAGGAATCATTACTCGGTTTTAATTATGAGGATTAATAAGTATTTGGCTGATGCGGCCGTTGGTAGCAGAAGGTTTTGCGACAAGTTAATTGAAGAAGGTCGCGTGAAGGTCAACGGAAAGGTCTGCTCGCTTGGCGTAGAGGTTAATTTGGACGATACCGTTACGGTTGACGGCGCAACAGTTTTTCCCAAGAAAAAATTTGAGTATTACATAATGAATAAACCAAAGGGTTACGTTACGACCGTTAAGGACGACAAGGGCCGCAAAACCGTTATGGAGCTTTTGCCGGCAAACGTTGGCCGTATTTATCCCGTTGGCAGGCTTGACTACGACACCGAGGGCTTGTTAATTTTAACAAGCGATGGCGATCTGACAAACCGTTTAACCCATCCGCGGAATGAGGTACCCAAAACCTATTTGGTAAAAATTGAAGGTAAAATAGCCGAAAATAATTTAGCTAAGCTTCGCGCTGGCGTTGTTTTAGACGGTGTTAAGACAAATCGCTCTACCGTTAAGGTCGTTAGCGAAGATCAAAAATACACCAAACTGACCGTGACAATCACGGAAGGGCGAAACCGTCAGGTCAGACGCATGTTTGAATCTGTTAATGCGGAAGTTGTGTTTTTAAAGAGAATTAAAGTTGGTGAACTTACTTTAAGGGGGCTTGATCGCGGTGCGGTAAGAAAGCTCAGCCAAGAAGAAATCCATTACCTTAAAAATCTTTAATTTTTGCCCCTACATATTTAGTGTGGGGGTATTATGTATAAAAAGTTACCTTTTAAAATACTGGTATTATGTATAATTTTTGCGGTATTAATGATAAGTATCAGTACGTTAATTTATTACCGCGGCAAAATAGTTAAATGCAATAAATTCGGTGGTGTTATTATGAAAGATCAAAACGGTGCGGTTATCAGCACTGATTATGAAGAGATTGTTTCAGACCTGAATAATAAATATTTTTTAAAAACATGTGATATCTTTGACGAAGCGCGAAGGGAGCTTTTATCAAAGTTCGAAGCGATCCTCGGCGATGAATATATTTTACTGAATAACGAAATAAAGTCGCTTAAGGCTGAAATGCTTGCCAGAAGACAGAAGCTTGATAGTGAAAATGAAAGTTTAGCATTAAAAGATAAACTTGCTCAGGCTAAAGAAAGTCTTGACCTGGCGAATTCCGACGAGGAAAAAACGCGGGCAAAGAGCCAAATTAATGAGGTTTTGGCTTTGATCACAAAGAGGAACCTCGCAAATTTCGCATCTTTAGGTCAACTTAAAAAGCAAATTGACGACAAATGCTTGAAAGCATTGGAAATAGTTAATTCTAAAGAAGCGGAATTTAAGGACGTTGAAACAAAAATAGTTAATGAAGCTAAAAACAAATCTCTTGAACTTGCTGTTTCCTATAAAGGAGAGCTTGACGCGCTTTCTAAGATATTTGACGTTACTAACGAAGATAATTCCTTGCCATTTTTAAAGCCATTTGACCCAAACATGCGCTTGATTGATTTTGATAAGGAGAGTTTTATAGCAAAGCAACAAGCAGGGTCTTACGGATGCGGAGATTCGTGCGGAGGCGATTGTTCTGCCTGTGCCGCCAAGTTTGAGCTAAAGAAGGCCGAAAAGAATTTTTATAAATCAGAGGCCGATAAGAAATTTAAAGACTAACAAAAAAACGCCGAATTCCAAGGAATTTGGCGTTTTATTATTACTCCTCAATCCACCAGCTTTTTGGTATAGCGTCTTTATTATCGTCGTTTTGGGTTAAATTAAGCGATTTTAGCGTGATCTCTTGGCCCTTAACTTCACGTTTACCTTTGCAAACGGGTATAATACTATACGTGTAAAGCCCTGAGGCTGAAAGCTTTTCGCTGAAAGGCTCGGTTCCAACATAGACTAAAGTTTTTACATTGTTAACGGTTCGGTAAATTTCTACTGAGCCGTTTTTTGAGGTTTCATAACTGATATAAACTACGTTGTCTTTGAGTTCTATAAATACGTCGCTGATTGACGCTTGTTCAAAGTAGTTACTTTTGCGAAGCTGCGTATGGTTGTTTTTAAACATTCCTTCAAAGATTTGGTTGTCGGGTGTGTTGTCGCTTGACAGCAGGATTTCACCAAATTCTTCATAGGCGTATTTATCTAGTTTGAGTTTTGTTAGGCTAGGAAAAGAAAAATTTTGCGGCTTTTTGTCACGGTAGACATGTTCAACAGTTTGGCCAAGTATCTGGGTTGGCAAATTTGATCCGGTCATATTATTTTCAAGCGGTGAGTAATCTCGGTTGCCGATCCAAACACAAAAAATATTTTCACTTGTGTACCCGCAGGCGTAACAGTCAACATTTCCGGCTGCGGTGCCGTTTGTGCCTGTCTTAACGGCCAAATCAAATGGTATATATGACAGTTTTTTTGCGGTGCCGTTTTGTTTTGTTTCCATTAGGATATGCGTGAGAAGCTCGCCCGTTGAAGAGGAAAACAAGTTTTGTGCCGCTTGATTTGATTCATAAATAACACGTCCTTTTAAATCCGTTATTTTACGTATAAAATGAGGGATTTTATAACTTCCGTAATTTGCAAGGGCACCATATCCGCCTGATATTTGTGAGAGCTTTAAGCCGTTACCCGTGTTGCCGAGGGCAACTGAAAGCCCGTCATTTGTAATTTGGATATTCATCATTGAAGCATATTTCTTGATCTTTTTAACGCCCAGCATATTTGCAATTTTTACCGCCGGTACGTTAAGGCTTTTAATTAAAGCATCTTTGACACAAACGCTTCCGCAATATTTGTCGTTACTGTTTTTCGGTGTATAATCGCCAAAGCTGGTTTTTTCATCAGTAATAAGCGTGTATTCATTAATCAAATCATCTTCAATTGCGGGTCCGTATATAAGTATCGGTTTGATTAGAGAAGCAGGTTCCCTTAAAATTTCACCGCACGTACTATAATATGCGGTTATTCCCATAGTTTTGTTGTCCAGAACAATGTTTTGATAGTCGCAGTTTAAAGTGTAATCACTTATTTTTTCCTGCAAATCTTTATCGTAATAGGTATAGACGTTATAGTTATTAATTTCATATGGTGAAATGTCTAACAAGCTGCACATTTCATCTAAAGTTGCGTTAATGTAGCAAGTAAAAACCTGTGAAACAGGGGAGGTTGTAATAATTGGTTTGATTTTTTCTTCTTCAAGCTGATCTTTCGTTATATAGCCACAGTTAAACATGCGCTCTAAAACAACGTTGCGCTTTTGTTTGCAGCTAATTGGGTCAGTATTTGGATTAAGTCTTGATGGGGCAGAAATAATACCCGCTAAAGTGGCTATCTCGCCAAGGTTGAGGTCTTGCGGCTTTTTATTAAAGTAATGCATAGCTGCGTTATATATTCCGTAAGTGTTTTCTCCGAAATAAATAGAATTTAAATACATAGCAAGGATTTCGTCTTTTGTGTATTTTTGCTCCAATTTTCTGGTCAGCTTGATTTCAGTTATTTTACGGCTTATTGTTTTTTTGTTTGACAGGTGGGTGTTTTTAATAAGCTGCTGACTTATCGTTGACGCGCCTTGCTTAAACGACATATTTTTCAAATTCACGTATACTGCTTTTAGAATTCTTTTGAAATCCACACCGCGGTGCCTATAAAAATTTTTATCTTCACTTGCAACAAAGGCTTGCTTTATAATGCTATTAATCTCTGCCTTATCCTGTTGTATGTTGCCTGAAACGTCTACTGCCACAAGATTATTATGTGTGTCATAAAAATTTACAAAATCACTTGTATTTATCATCTTTTTTTCATCTAATTTGATATGACTCGGCGTTAAAAAAACGACGGCAGATAATATGAAAAACGCTGCTAAAATCGATATGGCGGCAATGCTCATAAGCTTCAGAAATTTCTTCATAATAATATTTTATTATAAATAAATATATAAATATTATGCGTGGATTTTGTTGTCAAAAATTTATTTTTCGTATATAATAAAATTTATGATGAAATTTTATAAGATAATTACATACGGATGTCAGATGAACGTCCACGAATCAGAAAAGCTTGCAGGCATTATGGCCGCGAGAAATTACTTCCCCACTGAAGACAACTCACTTGCGGACGTAATTATTTTTAATACCTGCTGTATTCGTGAGAATGCTGAGCAGCACGCCCTTGGCAATCTTGGTGCATTGAAGTATCTAAAAAAAGATAAACCCTCGTTGATCATTGCTGTTGGCGGTTGTATGGTTCAACAAGATAATGCAGCTGAAAAAATTAAGCGCAGTTACCCGTTTGTCGATATTCTTTTCGGAACCCATAATCTTTGCGATTTTGGCGACCTTCTGGACCGCAAGCTTAAGACAAAGAAAAAGCTTGTTGAGGTTGTTGATGATTCCGGTAAAATAGTTGAAGGCACGCCTACGTTCAGGACAAGCTTTCCCAACGCCTGGGTTAACATTATGCAAGGATGCAACAACTTTTGTACTTACTGTATCGTTCCTTACGTTCGCGGCAGGGAAAAAAACCGTTCAATGATGGCGATATACTCTGAGGTTCAAAAGCTTGTTTTGCTTGGCTATAAGGAAATAACCTTACTTGGCCAAAACGTTAATTCTTATGGTAAAGATTTGCCCGGCGACGTTAATTTTGCCAAGCTTATTAACTTTTTAAACGAAGTAAGAGGGGATTTCAGATTAAGGTTTATGACAAACCACCCCAAGGATCTTACTGAAGAACTTGTTAAAGCCATTGCGGAGAACCCTCATTGCTGTCATTCCATTCATTTACCGATTCAATCGGGTAGTGATAGAATTTTAAAGCTTATGAACAGGCGATATACTCAGCAGGACTATCTTGATAAGGTTGAAATTATCAAAAAATACATACCTGATTGCGCGATTACAACGGATATCATGGTTGGCTTCCCAACGGAAACAGAAGAGGATTTTTTGGAAACCTTAGCTGTTGTTAATAAGGTTTCGTTTGCATCTGCATTTACTTTTGTTTATTCGCGCCGCAAAGGAACTGTTGCCGACAAGATGGATGGGCAGATTGACGAAGAAACGAAAAAACAACGCATTATGCGCCTTGTTGAGCTCTGCAACAGTAAGACACGAGAGTTTTCTTCCACGTACGAGGGAAAGATAATCACCGTTTTGTGTGAGGATTTTGATAAGAAAAAGAATTTATATCTTGGACGTGATCAATACGGTCGCATGGGATATTTTTCATCTGAAGATAACAGAGTAGGCGAGTTCGTCGACATCAAGGTTAACTCTTCAAACGGAATTTCCATTTTCGGTGAAATTGTATAAGTTTTTACATCAGTAAAGTACGAAGGTGAAATATGGCAAATAAAAAACCCGGTCTGACAAATATGATGGCCCATTATATGACGGTTAAGGAACAATACAGCGATTGTATAGTATTTTACCGCTTGGGTGATTTTTATGAGATGTTTTTTGATGATGCCGTTGAGGTGTCAAAGCTGCTTGATTTGACTTTAACCGGTCGTGACTGTGGCTTGGAGGAGCGTGCCCCAATGTGTGGCATTCCTTTTCATGCTGCCGATAATTATATTGCAAAGCTTGTTGCTTTTGGCAAAAAGGTTGCTATCTGTGAGCAGTTGAGTCAGGCAACCGGCGGAAAGGAGCTTGTTACCCGTGACGTTGTGAGAGTGGTTTCCAACGGCACTATCATTGAAGATGGGTTAGTTGACGAAAAAACAAACAACTTTTTGGCGGCGACTTACGAAGGCCTTGAAGGTCTTGGCGTTTCCTGGGCAGACATTACTACGGGCGAATTTTATTGTCAAGAAGTTCCTTCCTTTGAAAAGCTTTTAGACGTGCTTTTACGCATTTCGCCATCCGAAATTATTTCAAACAGTATAATTTTTGATAAATATAATCAGCTTAGTGACGGCGTGAAATCATCATTGCCGCCGTTTAGCCTGTTCCGCGATCAAGCATATGGCATGACTTCGGCAAAAAAGTGCTTGTCCGAACAAATGGGTGTGGCTACATTAGACGGCTTTTTACCCCCGGATAAATTAAGCATTATTTGTTCCTCAGGGGCCTTGGTTGCTTATCTTAAAGAGACTCAGCGTCACAATCTTGAAAATATTAAAAATATTTCCTATTATGACGACGGAAAAGTTTTGTTGCTTGATTCAAACGCTCTTCGCAACCTTGAAATTATTCGCTCCATGCGGGACGGAAAACCTTATGGTACACTTCTTTGGACGCTTGATTACACCAAGACGGCAGGTGGGGCAAGAAAGCTTAAGGAAATATTATGCTCACCCTTGCATGACATCGATCAGATTAATTACCGTTTAGACGGTGTTGAAGACATTTTTAGAGATAATTTGGGCAGAGAATCCTTAGGGGATACATTGCGAAGTGTCAAAGATCTTGAGCGGCTTTGCGGAAGAGTTTCAAACAATATTGTTAACCCAAGAGATGCCCGAGCGATTTGCGAGACTCTTAACGCGATACCAACGCTAAAAATTCAGCTTTCCGGGATGCCGTCGCAAATTATTCGTGATATATGTGATAATCTTGGGGATTTTTCCGAGCTTGCTACCCTTATTGACAATATGATTGTCGAAAGTGATATTCCCACAGTTGTAAAAGACGGCGGGTTCATTAAAGAGGGCTTCGATGAAAAGCTTGACCACTATAGATCGGTTCACGATAACGTTCAAACCGTCATAAAGGAAATGGAGGCAAGAGAGCGAGAGGCAACCGGCATTAAGAACTTAAAAATTGGTTATAACAGAGTCTTTGGTTACTATATTGAAGTAACGAATTCATATTTAAAATCCGTTCCGTATTCTTATGTGAGAAAGCAAACGCTCGTTGGTGCCGAAAGGTATATCACGGAGGAGTTAAAGAAATTCGAAGAAGAGGTTTTAACCAGCGCCTTAAATATGGTTCGCATTGAAAATGAGCTTTTTGCCAAGCTCAAGGCTGTTTTGTTGGAGCAGATTCATAAATTAACCCGTGCTGCAAAATGTATTTCAATGCTTGACGTTTTGTGTTCGTTTGCAATTGCCGCAAGAAGATATGGATATGCAAGACCGGAAATTTTGCCTGAAGGTAGCACGCTGAATATTGTTGGTGGTAAGCATCCCGTTGTTGAGGCTGTTTCTAAAGAGCCGTTTATTCCTAATGACACCGTCTTAGATAACGATGAGAATAGAATGGCAATTATTACCGGGCCTAATATGGCCGGTAAAAGCACGTATATGCGCCAGGTTGCCCTTATAACCATTATGGCGCACGCCGGATGCTTTGTTCCGTGTAAATCTGCTGAAATTCCTTTGGTTGATAAGATATTCACAAGGGTTGGGGCAAGCGATAATTTGATTTTTGACCAATCAACCTTTATGGTTGAAATGGCGGAGGTTGCTAACATTATTCGTAACGCCACAAAAAACAGTTTGCTTATTTTAGACGAGGTAGGGCGTGGGACCAGCACGTTTGACGGATTGTCAATTGCTTGGGCCGTGGTTGAATATCTCGCAGATCAATGTCGGGCAAAGACGTTATTTGCCACCCATTATCACGAGCTTTCCGAGCTTGAAAACAAGCTTGACGGCGTTAAGAACTATAAAATTACCGTTAAGGAAATCAATGGAAAGATTATTTTCTTGAGAAAGATATCCAAAGGTAGTGCTAATAAGAGCTTCGGTATTGAGGTAGCGTCTTTAGCCGGTGTTCCGGATAAAATCGTATCACGCGCTAAAAAGATACTTAAGGTCTTGGAAAAGAACGACCTTGCACGTGGCGTTACCCACCAGGAGACCGTTGAAGAAATGCGCCAACTGTCTTACGTGGAAAATTACATAAAGGAACTTGACATAAACAATGTTTCACCGCTAAAAGCGTTTGAAATTTTAACTTATTTAAAGGAAAAGTGCGATGGCAACGATTAATATTTTACCAAAGGAAGTTTACAATAGAATATCCGCTGGCGAGGTTATCGAGAGACCCGCTTCAATTATTAAGGAATTGTATGAAAATGCTATTGATGCCGACGCAAAAGAAATTATAATTTGTATAGAGAACGGCGGAATTGACGAAATTTTCTTTCAAGATGACGGCACGGGCGTAGAAAGCAGTGAGTTTGAAAAGATCTTCATGCCTCACGCGACAAGTAAGATAAGTCGTGCTGAAGATTTAAACTACATTCAAACTTTGGGTTTTCGAGGGGAGGCTTTAGCCAGCATTGGCGCAGTTTCTCACGTCAGGTTTACGTCTAAGACGGCTGACGCGCCTACCTGCACACAAATAACGTGTGAAGGTGGACTTTTGTCGGAGCCTCGCGAGACCCGCGGTATCGATGGAACGGCGATAATAGTTTCCAATCTTTTTTATAACACCCCCGCAAGACTCAGCTTTTTGAAAACGCCTAAGGGTGAGGAGCGCGAGGTAACCGACATGGTGCAAAAGCTTGCACTTTCAACGCCTTTTGTTGCGGTTAAATATTACGCCAACAGTAAGCTTATTTTAGAAACTTTCGGCGATGGGCTTGAAAGCGCAATAGTTGCGGTTTACGGCAAGGAGGCTATCGATAACTGTTATAAGTTTGCAACGTTTAAAAATGGTTTATATATTGAAGGATATACCAGCAGTGCTAATTATTATAAAGGCAACAGAACTTATCAAACATTATTTTTAAACGGCAGATATATCACCGATACGACAATATCTTCAGCTATTCAAAATGCATATAATAACTATCTTATGAAAAGGCAATATCCTTTTTACGTTATCAATATGCAGATCGATCCAACCGTTGTAGACGTAAACGTCCATCCAAGAAAGGCTGAAGTTCGTTTTACCAACAACCGAATTATTTACGCTTCGGTTTATTCTGTAATTTCAACGATTTTGGATGGATCCGAAAAAGCGTTGGAAATCGTTAACAAGGCACCGTTTTTAGAGGGAACGAGCAAGGAAATTCCCGAGCATCCGCCACGTTATGACGTTGATCCGTATATGATGGCCGGTGGGACGGAATACGTCAGAAAAAGCCTTGGCGGCGTTGAATATGCGGACGGCATGAAATACGGAAGCATTTATAGTCCGGAACCGTTTAAGGAGGCCGAACTGCCGCCTTACGAAGGCGTTGCGGTGCCTCTTTCAAAATCAACCCCGTATGTGAAGGACGTCAGAAGACACACCTCAGTCAAGGATGAATTTGGGTCGATTGATATTCTGATCGACTATACGGACGAAGAAGTGCGTCATCCTGAAAAATACGCAGATGACGTTTTTAAAGAAAATAAAGCATATATTGAAAAGCTTGAAGCCGAGCGCAATCAGGCCGTTCAGGAGCAGCTTGATTTAGGTACGCCGATAAAATATATCGGGCAGGCTTTAGGTACGTATCTTATTCAGGAATGTGGCAATGATTTGATCTTTATTGACCAGCATGCCGCACATGAAAGAGTTTTGTTTGATAAGTACTATCAAATGGTAAAAAGCGGCAAGGTTATACGCCAAGCCTTACTTTTGCCGTATAAATTTAACGTTAACGCCCTTGAAGCCGAAATGGTGTTCGAAATGTGTGATTTATTCAGAGAGCTTGGCTTTGTGATAAGTTACAACCACGACAACGTTTTCGCTTTATATGAAATTCCTGTTGAGCTTGCTGATCTGGATATCAAAGAGTTCCTAAGGGATATTTTGACTGATGACAAGTTTAAGGATGAAAAGATCCCAACCGTCATTAAGGAGTCGATTGCGCAAAAAGCTTGTAAGGCGGCGATTAAGTCAGGTGATCAGTTGACCGGTGACGAGGTTGACTCTTTAATGGCGGCACTTAAGCAGGATTGGAATTTAAAATGTCCTCACGGCAGGCCAATTGCTATAAAAATCAGTCGTACGGAAATTGATAAATGGTTCAAGAGAATAGTTTAAATAAGTTTGCAATAGTGATTTGCGGTCCAACGGGAAGCGGGAAGTCCAAGCTTGCATACAATTTATGCGAAAGATTTAACGGTGAGATTGTTTCTGCTGATTCTATTGCAATATATCGTGGCCTTGATATAGGCTCAGCCAAGCCAACGGAAGACGAGCTTTCAAGGCTCAGGCATCACATGATCAACGTCGCGGATCCCAAAGAAGATTTTTCCGTTGCGCAATATAGGGAAGGTGGAAGAGCCGCTGTTGAAGATATTTTCAGTCGCGGAAAAGTTCCCGTGGTTTGCGGAGGAACCGGATATTATATTGATAGCATTTTTTATGATTTTAGTTATGGTAATTGCCCAAAAAACGATGAGTTCAGAGAAAAATGTGAAAAAATATTGACGTTATACGGCGCTCAAAGATTGCACGATATGCTAAAAGAAGTGGATCCCGACTCGGCTGCGACGCTGCATCCGAATGATTCCGTGCGCACAACCCGTGCTTTGGAGATCTATCATGCAACAGGAACGCCAAAATCGCAAATTAAGGACGATAAAAAGCCGATTTATCCGTTTTTCGCGTTCTCTTACGAATATGACAGAGCGGTGCTTTACCAACGCATTAACAAGCGTGTAGACGCTATGTTTGATCAAGGACTTTTAGGTGAGGTTGAAAACCTGCTTTCTCAAGGTGTTGAGCAGTCCGCACAGTCAATGCAAGGCATTGGTTATAAAGAGGTTGTTGACGGCTTATTGAACAATTATTCGCTTGATGATATTAAAGAACTTGTTAAGCGCAACACAAGGAGATATGCTAAAAGACAAATTACCTGGTTTAAAAGATTTGATAATATTACCTTTTTAAAGCCTGATGAAGATTTGAATTCAATTATTGCCCTAATTGAGGAAAAAATATATGGAAAAGCTTCAGATTGAAAAACTTATTAACGACTGCAAGACCCGTCTGACCGAGGCTTTTGATCGGTTGGACCAAATTGCATTACATTGCCAGGAAAAGGTGCTTGCCGCCTTTCAGGGCAATAAAATAGCGCTTCGTCATTTTAACCCAACAACCGGATACGGCTATGACGATTGCGGCCGTGATACGCTCAAAAGTGTATATGCTGACGTATTTGGTGCGGAAAGTGCGGTTGTTTCTCCTAATATAGTTTCTGGCACCCACGCAATCGCGGTTGGATTATATGCAAATCTTCTTCCCGGCGATAATGTTTTAAGCATTACTGGGACGCCTTACGATACGATTCTTGATGTAATATACGGAGATAAATTTTCTTTAAGATCATCTGGGGTAAAATTTGATACGATTAATTTAATAGATGGTAAGTTTGATTTTAATGCTATTAAAAATTATATCGAAAATAATCGCGTCGATATGATTTATATTCAGCGTTCACGTGGGTACGAGGACAGGGAAAGCTTATCGGTTTATTCCATTCAAGAGGTTTGCAGTTTTTTGCGTGACAACGGTTTTGGCGGTTGTATTTTCTGTGACAATTGCTACGGAGAGTTTGTTGAAGAATTAGAACCCACCGACGTTGGTGTCGACGTTGCATGTGGATCTTTGATTAAAAACGTTGGTGGGGGGATTGCTCCGACCGGCGGATATTTGGTTGGAAAAAAGCAATATATTGATAACGTTGAGGCCAGGCTTACTTGTCCCTCAATTGCCGGAGAGGTAGGGTCATACGTTGGCGGATACCAATACTTCTATCAAGGCTTGTTTTTGGCGCCGCATACGGTAAACCAGGCGCTGAAATGCAGTATGCTTATAGGTGCTGCTATGGAAGCTCTTGGTTATGAAACGGTTCCCAAGGCTTACAAGATGCCAACAGATATAACCAGATCAGTTAAGTTTAACGATGAATCAAAGCTCGTTGATTTTATTCGTTCTGTTCAATTCGTTTCGCCAATTGATAGCTTTGTAACCCCATTTCCTTGGGATATGCCCGGATATTCAGATCAAGTTATTATGGCTGCTGGATGCTTTGTACAAGGCTCTTCAATAGAGCTTTCTGCCGACGCTCCCATCAAGCCGCCGTATATTGCATATATCCAAGGCGGGCTGACTTTTGAGCACGGCGTTCTCGCATTAAGAAAAATCCTTGAAACGCTATAAAAAAGCCCCCTGCACATGCAGGGGACATGATGATTACGTGTATCGTAATAATCTCAAAAACTGTAGATTATATCAATGATTTTTTAAAATTTTCTAACAAGGCCCTTGACGCGACCGATAATTGATACGTCATCTAAGATGATATCCTCAAGCTCGTCATTTTCAGGGTGTAAAACAATTTTGCCGTCGCGTTTATAAAAGCGCTTACACGTGGCGGAATCGTCAACCAAAGCAACAATGATTTCACCTTGTTCGCACGAGGGCGTTTTCTCGACGATTATCTTATCGCCGTCATAAATCCCTGCGTTTATCATACTGTCACCCTTGACGTTTAACATAAAGATATCTCCGATGCCGGAAAATTCTTCAGGTAGCGGGCAATAGCCTTCAATATTTTCAATTGCCAAAATTGGCGTGCCCGCGGCAACGGTGCCTACGACAGGTACGTAAATAACTTTAGAGTTGGCGCGCGTGGTAATGTTAATCGCACGATTGCGCGCCCCACCGCACGAAATCAATCCTTTGGCTTTTAATTTATTCAGATAATATTGCGCGGTTGAAGTGGAAGAAAAATTCAAATCGCTGCAAATTTCGCGGACTGTTGGGGGATATCCTTCAGATTGAATATATTTGACTAAGTAATCATAAACTTCTTTTTCGTGATTTTTGCTATTCATAATTCACCTCACGTAATTAGTATAGCATAAACTTTCGCAAAAATCAAACATTTGTTCTAATAATTTTTATTTTTTATGGTGTAAATATGGACAATAAGTGCGTATTATATGATAGAGATTGTATTCACTGCGGTGAATGTGAGTTCTGTGATATTGATCCAACAAAAATTTGCGACAATTGCGGCAAATGTCTTGACGGCTATAACCGTGATTACGTTACTTTTAAAATTGATAAAATTATTGCAGAAGGTGAAGATGATGGCCATCATTGTAATGACGACGAATGTGATTGTCATCAACATCACCGCCGTTAACCATTTATTTTAGGATTATTTATGTGCTTGCTTAATAGTTTAACTTTGCCAAACGGAATAAAAAGCCTTGATAAGGAGGAGCTTGTGGCTCTTGCCTCCGAGGTAAGGTCTAAAATCGTTGATACAACGTCATTAAACGGCGGTCATCTTGCATCAAGCCTTGGTGCTGTTGACGCTATTATTGCCATGCTTTATTCTTTTGATTTTGAAAAGGATAAGGTTGTTTTTGACGTTGGTCATCAATCCTATGCTTATAAAATATTAACTGACCGACGTGACTTGTTTTCAACCTTGCGTCAGGACAACGGAATAAGTGGTTTTCCAATGGTGGAAGAGAGTAAATATGACAGTTTTACCTCCGGACACGCTGGGGATTCTCTTGCCGCTGCGCTTGGTTATTCGGCAGCGAGAGATAAATTTAATTTAAGTTACAACGTAATTACGTTCATTGGCGACGCTTCCTTTGTTAACGGTGAAAACCTTGAGGCAATTTTTTCTCAAAATTCCAAGCCAAACAATTTTTTGATTATATTAAACGATAATGGGATGTCGATTTCAAAAAACGTTAACGGTTTAAGTAAAATTCTTTCAAGCTCGGAGGCAGGAACAAAGGCCGGCGATTTCAACGGCGCGGATCTGATGCGTGACTTGGGAATAACTTATTACGGGATTTATGACGGACATGATATCGGGGCGTTGATTGATGCTTTTGATCAATATAAAAAGAACCCCGTTGCTTCGCTTATCCATATCAAAACTGTGAAGGGCAAGGGGTATTTACCTGCGGAAACGGCCGCGGAATATTATCACGGTGTTTCAAAAGATTTTGTTGCGAATACAAGTGAGTTTTCAGCTCACGTTGGTGAGATTATTTGTGACAAAATTGCACACAACGATAACGTCATTGCAGTTGTTGCCGGCATGGAGCACGGTACGGGTACGGAAGTGGTTCACAACCGTTATCCCGATAATTTTGTTGACGTAGGCATAAGTGAGGATTTTGCTGTAACATATGCAGCCGGTCTTGCGCTTGGCGGATTAAGGCCAATCGTATGTATTTATTCAACATTCCTGCAGCGCGCTTACGATCAGATTGTAACAAACGTTTGCGCCCAAAATTTGCCTGTAATTTTTATGATTGATCGTGCCGGTGTGACCGGTGGTGACGGCGTAACCCATCAAGGTGTTTTTGACGCAGCTTATCTTTCACACGTGCCAAATATGACGGTTCTTTCCCCTAAAGACGTTAAAGAGCTGGATGATATGCTTAATTTTGCTTTAACATTAAACGGGCCGGTTGCTATAAGATATCCAAACGGCTCAATCAGATCTTTTAGCGTTCACACACAAATATCTTCAAGTGCATTGTGGGAAATTCAAAAAGATGGTCTTGGTAAGTGCATTCTTGCATTTGGGGCCAGGGCTCTGCAAATTGCCCTTGAGGCCGCAAAAGATACTGATTCCGCGGTTATCAATGCCAGGGCGTGTAAGCCCATAGACGAGGCTATGCTAAGCCGATATCTTGACAGGGATATAATAACAATTGAAGACGGTTGTAGAATTGGTGGGTTTGGCTCAATAATCGCTTTAGCGTTGGCTGAGCGCAAATATTCTCGTCAGATTACAGTTATGGGTATATCCGATAATTTTGTTAAGCACGGCTCGCAAAGCAGGCAATTCGCAAATAGTGGCCTCACGGCAGACGGTCTTAGAAAACTATTATAACGTTATGAAAACATTTAAATGCTCCAAAAGTGAAAAGCTTTCCAAATTTTTGCTCTCGGCATATGACGGGGGGCTTTCTTTTGGCGCATTTAATAAACTCCTAAGGAAAAAAGATATAAAAATTAACGGAAAAAGAGTATCCGCTGATTTGCAGCTGATGCCGGGCGACGTTGTGGACGTCTATTTTGACGGGGCCTTTACGCCTGAGGTCGATTCAATTTATTGTGACGACAATGTTTTGGTGGTAAACAAGCCAAAGGGGATAACGTCCGACAGCTTTTATTTGATGCTTAAAAAAGGCTTTCCTCAGCTTTTGTATTGTCATCGCCTTGATCGAAATACTGACGGCGTAATGATTTTTGCTTTGAATGAGATTGCTTATTCTTGTATAGTAGAGGGTTTCAAGGCTCGTACTTTTGAAAAATTTTATACCGCGGAAGTTTACGGTCTTGTAAAAAATGATAAAGATGTGCTTTCAGCTTATCTTTTAAAGGATCAATCAAGATCTCTTGTTGAAATATTCGACAGGCCAACAAGGGGTGCTAAAGAAATCAAAACGGCTTATCGTGTAATTGACAGAAAAGATGAAACAACGATTCTCGAGGTGGAGCTTTTAACCGGTCGCACCCATCAGATAAGGGCGCACTTAGGTCATATAGGGCATTTTATCGTTGGAGACGGAAAATATGGCCGGGAAGCAATTAACCGTAGGCTCGGCGTTAAAGAGATGAAGCTTTCCTCAAGTAAGCTCATATTGCATTTTCCATCGTCAAGCCCATTGTTTTATTTGGATAATAAGTGCTTTTGCTTAAGATAATTTGTCAAAATAATTTTATTAATAAAATTTTTTAAATTTTTTTAATTTTTTTTCAAAAAGCAGGAAAAAACAGTTGCGTTTTATGAAATTATTTGATATATTATATGAGCATTCGACGTGCGGTTTGGGAGCATAGCTCAGTTGGGAGAGCATCTGCCTTACAAGCAGGGGGTCACAGGTTCGAGCCCTGTTGTTCCCACCAAACTACTTTTTATGGATATGCGGGAATGGCTCAGTGGTAGAGCGTTGCCTTGCCAAGGCAAATGTCGCGAGTTCGAATCTCGTTTCCCGCTCCATTTTTTTTTGCTTTTTTACCAAATTGGTACCATAGCCAAGCGGTAAGGCAAAGGTCTGCAAAACCTTCACTCCCCGGTTCAAATCCGGGTGGTACCTCCAAGGCGTCTTGACAAGTAAGATGCTTAAAAAAAGTCCGAGATTTTTCTCGGGCTTTTTTGTTATTTATATGCTTTCACACTCGATTATAAAATATTTTTATTTATTATTGCTAATAAACTTACTAAAAAACTTTTTTTGTGCTATAATTAGTTAAAAGAATAATTATCAACTATTTGCTTCTTAAATTATATTATGTATTAAGGAGCATGAAATGAATATAATTACTGTTGATAATTACGAGGAAATGAGCGTCAAAGCTGCAGATTTTATTGAAAAGCATATTTTGATGCGATCTGATAGTGTGATTGGTTTCGCAACAGGATCAACTCCGTTAGGGCTTTATAAGAGACTAGTAGCCCGTTTTAAAGAAGGGCGTTTATCATTCAAGGACGTTACTGCAGTTAATCTTGACGAGTATGTCGGTCTTGACCCTAAAAACAGGCAAAGTTATGCGTGTTTTATGGCTGAAAATCTCTTTAAACACGTTGATATTGACCGCCGAAACACTCACATTCCCAACGGATGTGCTCAATCTCTTGTAGAGGAATGCAAGCGTTATCAGGATTTACTTGCAAGCCTACAAGTCGACGTTCAGATTCTCGGGGTTGGTAGTAATGGTCATATTGGCTTCAACGAGCCTTATACACCGTTTGACAGTAAAGCGCACGTCGTTAAGCTTTCTGACAGCACGATTACGGATAATTCGCGACTGTTTGAAAGGGTAGAAGACGTTCCTCGTTATGCATTAACTATGGGCATAGGAGAGATAATGCGCGCAAAGGCAATTTTACTTTTGGCTAGCGGTAAAAACAAAGCTGAGGCTGTTTTAAACGCTGTAAAAGGCAAAATAAGTCAGAAATGGCCAGTATCAATTCTTAAGACACACAAAAATTTTGTTTTGATCATAGATAAAGAAGCTGCTTGCTTATTATAATTATTACTCGGAGGTTAATATGGCAGTTTTGGTTACAGGTGGCGCCGGATATATAGGGTCCCACACGGTTGTTGAGCTTTTAAACGCAGGTCAACAAGTTGTAGTTGTTGACAATTTTTCAAATTCCTGTGCGACGAGCATTTCCCGCGTGGAAATGATTACAGGCAAGTCAGTTGCTCTTTACGTTAATGACGTTCGCGATGAGGCTGCAATGTGCAAGATTTTTGAAGAAAATCAAATCGATGCGGTTATTCATTTTGCGGGACTTAAGGCCGTAGGGGAAAGCTGTGAAAAACCAATTGAGTATTATGACAATAATATTAACAGCACAATTGTTCTTGTTAAGGTCATGAAAAAGTTTGGATGCAAAAAAATTGTTTTTTCATCCTCAGCAACCGTATACGGCGACAGTAAAGTTTTGCCTATTACCGAAGAGTGCAGGGTTGGCGATACAACCAATCCGTATGGAACATCAAAGCTGTTCCAGGAAAGAATCTTAATGGATTTATTCTGCGCCGATAAAGAATGGACTGTTGTTTTACTAAGATATTTCAACCCGGTAGGGGCCCACGCAAGTGGCTTGATCGGGGAGGATCCTAACGACATACCAAACAACCTGACGCCTTATATAGCAAAGGTTGCTATTGGTAAGTATCCCAGAATTGGCGTCTTTGGTAACGATTATCCTACGCATGATGGGACAGGGATTCGCGACTATATTCACGTTGTTGACCTTGCCAAAGGACACGTTTTGTCTTTGGACAAAATCAATTCGCCGGGTGTGTTCATATATAATCTTGGTACAGGGAAAGGGTACTCCGTTCTTGAGGTAATTGCCGCGTTTTCTCGCGCGTGCAAAAAAGAGCTTCCTTACGAATTTTTGCCGAGACGCGCGGGGGATATAGCTGTGTCTTACGCTGACCCATCAAAGGCGGCTAAGGAGCTTGGTTTTGAAGCGCGGCTATCCTTGGATGATATGTGCGCCTCTTTGTGGAACTGGCAAAGCAAGAATCCTAACGGATACAAATAAAGATGATTGAATAATTTCTAAAATCATTGATAAAATGCGTGAAAATTCAAATTATTATGTTAGACGTAAATAAGAATCTTTTTACTGATTACCCCTATAAAGTCAGCGCCGCTGGCAGGATAAATTTAATTGGTGAACATATTGATTATTGTGGCGGCAGGGTGTTTCCAGCCGCCTTGTCGCTAAAGAATACTGTATACGTGCGTCCCAATGGGATGAATAGAATTAATCTAAAATGGACCACGCTGAAAGACTGTGTTTCTTTGGATATTGACAAGCTTTCCGAATACAAATCGTTAAGGTACGGAAACTATCAAGCAGGCTGTGCATACATGCTCAAACAGCTTGGCTATAATCTTGTCGGCTGTGATATTCTTTCGGACTGTACTGTTCCGTTTGGCAGTGGTTTATCTTCTTCTGCCGCGATAGAGGTTTCTACCATCGGCGCACTTTTAGCTGTAAGTCAACAAGAAATGAGCAACCTTGATATTGCGCTATTGGCGCAAAAGGTTGAACGGGACTACGCCTTTGTTAATTGTGGCATAATGGATCAATTTGCTTCCTGTTGCGGTAGAAGTGGCATGGCGATGCATCTTGATTGTAAAACCTTGGAGTGTGAATATGTTCCTTTTGATTTGGGCGAATTTTCTTTGATTATTACGAATTCAAATAAGCCGCACAACTTGGTTGAAAGTAAGTATAATGAACGAAGATCTGAAGCAGATTTCGCCCTTAAAGTACTTGCGACCCGCTGTAACATTTCTTGTTTGGCAGAGCTTACTTTCAATCAGCTCAAAGATAATGCGGCTTTGCTTCCGCCAACTGTTTATAAACGTGTTTTACACATTGTTTCGGAGTGTGCTCGCGTCGAGCTTGCGGTTAGGGCTCTAAAAGCTGGCGATATCGCGTCTTTGGGGTCGCTTATTAATCAGTCTCATTGGTCTTTAAGTGAGCTATATGAAGTTACAGGGATTGAAATGGATGCGCTTGCCAGGGCCGGCCAGTCGCACGGTGCTTGTGTTGGGTCTAGAATGATTGGCGGTGGCTTTGGAGGGTGTGCCATTTCCTTGGTTAAAAAAGGCGCCGAGGATGACTTTAAAAAGCACGTTACTAAGGAATATTTTAATGCTGTTGGGTACGTTCCGGCTTTTTATGACGCAGAAATTGCAGATGGCTTAACAATAAAAAAAATAGGATTATGATTAAGATATTAGATTTTGGCCGATTTAAAGGTCGCCGGGTTACCTTGTACACAATGGAAAACGATTATTTGCGCGTCGGTATAAGCGATTTTGGTGCTATTATTCAGTTTATCAAGGTAAAAACTCCAAATGGATTTGTTGACGTGACCGTGGGAACGAAGGATTGCAGTGATTACGTTAAGTTTTATGAGCATTTTGGCGGCACCATCGGCCGCGTTGCAAATCGTGTTGGCGGCGCTGAATTCTCTCTTGACGGCAACCTTTATCACTTAGATAAAAATAATGGTAAAAACAATTTGCACAGTGGATTCAATTGCTACGACAGGCGTTTTTTTATTACTAAAGTGAGTGAAGACAAACTGACAATGACGCTTGTTTCACCTGATTTGGATCAGGGTTATCCCGGGCGACTTGATTTTTCAGTAGAGTATGAGCTTGCAGGCGACAGCATTGATATAAAATATTACGGTAAAAGCGATGCTAAAACTCCTTTTGCGCCAACAAATCATACATATTTCAATCTTGACGGTGAAGGCAGTGGCCCGATTTATCAAAACATGTTAAAAATTTACGCCGACGAATATACTCCGGTGGATTGTGAGTTAATTCCAACAGGTGATAGGGCTACCGTTATGGGCACTGCGCTTGATTTTTCAGAGTTTAAGCCTATTGGGCGTGACATTTTTACTGATTGCCCAACCCTTAAGTTTGCAAATGGCTTTGACCATAATTTTGTCGGAAAATCCTCGCATTTAGCCACCGCATACAGCATTAAAACAGGCATAATTCTTGATGTATATTCAGATATGCCGGGCATTCAGTTTTATTCGGGCAACTTTATGGTTGAATTTGACGGCAAATCGCATTACGGTCAACATTATGGATTTTGCTTGGAACCTCAATTTTTCCCCAATGCATTAAACTTTAAAGACTTCACAAGCCCTGTTATTGAGCCAGGAGAGGTTGCAACAAGGTATATTACTTATAAATTTTCATTTAACAAAGGCTTGAAGCAAAAGGCGGCTGAAAATGTCTGATCGGGTTAATGTTTTCTATGCCGAAATACCGGGCGTAATTGGTAATTATGCAATTTTTCCTTTGCGACAAGAGGAAGTAAATGCTGCGACAAACCCCAAAGTCAAGCTGGAAAAATATTGGTCCTGGGTGCTTTTAGAGCGGGTATTTGAGCAAATTGGGCTAAATGTCGCCGAGCTTCATCCTTGCCGCGGCGCGGATAAAAAGTGGCGTTTTGACGGTGTTTATGCCTCCATTTCTCACTCACACGGGGTCACTTCGGTTGCTATTTCTAATATTAACTGTGGCGTTGACTTACAACAACGTTTAGACGAAAGCTTTAACCTTAACCTTGCTGAAAGAATTTTAACAAAAAATGAGCTTTTAACCTACTCAAACAAAAAAGAAGAAGACAAATCTGCTTATTTGTTGGAAGCGTGGACCAAAAAGGAAAGTATTTTTAAGATGGCTGACAGTGCGTTGGCCTTTAACGAGATCGAATGTGAAGCCTTTAATACTTTTACTGCAAAACTTCAGCTTTTCGGGAAGGAATATTGCTTGAGCGTCGCGGCATCAGGCAGCTTTGATGTTGTGGTTAAAAAACTTAAGCTGTAATTACTTTTTATGAATAAAGAAGAATTATTAAATCTTGCAAAAAATTGCGGTTTTGCTGCCGTAGCTATTATTTCTGCTGCTGACTTCAAATTTAATTTGGATTTCCGTAAATACTGCGAAGAAAATGTTTGCTCAAGATATATGGCAAATTATTCGTGTCCGCCTGCGTGTGGGGAGGCCATTGATATGATGGAAAAAGTTTTGTCGCATAAAAATGCATTGATTTTACAAAGTAAGCACAATATTCCAAATTTGACGGATAATGTTGCGTTATCAAAAGCAAAATCCACACATAATAAGAATTCGTTAACTGTTTTGAACGCTTTTATAAAGGAAAACATTAATTGCTTGATGATGGGGGCAGGATACTGTGATTTATGTACCCCTTGCAAAATAACAACAGGGGAGAGTTGCTCTTTTCCGTCAATTGCCTATTCGTGTATGTCGGCTTATTGTATTGACGTTGAAGCGCTTGCGAAAAAGTGCAAAATGGATTATTATTACGACGGAAATGTTGTACCGTTATTTGGGGCAATTATTTTTTAAATTAATTTACTTTTTTCAGTATAATCATGAAAACTAAAACCGCAGTCAATCCGACTGCGGTTTTTAGTTTGGATGTCGATTAAGTGTAAAAAACTGATTCATGCGTCAAAATTGAAATAATTAAACGTTCAACGTCCACCTAGGGTGATATTTATTTTAAAAAATAAAAAAAAGGATTGATACCTTGTATCAACCCTAAACGATTCATAATGGTGCCGCTGGCCGGACTCGAACCGGCACGCTTTTAAGGGCGGCAGATTTTGAGTCTGCTACGTCTGCCAATTTCGTCACAGCGGCGTCAAATTACTTGATGATTATAGCACAAGACAGCCTCTTTGTAAAGTAATAAATTGCTATTTTTTTTAATTTGATTGAGAAATTTATTTTAGTGTTTAGTTTATTGACAATAGTTAATTTTAGATATATAATTATCTAAAAACATTTTGGAGTATTATGGTTTTAGTAATCGACGGACAAGGCGGCAGGCTTGGCGCACAGATAATTTCTACACTACAGGAAAGGTATCCTGATATTGACATCGTTGCAGTCGGGACAAACTCAATAGCGACAACAGCAATGATTAAAGGCGGAGCAAAAAAAGCGGCAACAGGCGAGAATGCCGTTAAGGTTAACGCTAAACGTGCGGACGTAATAATCGGGCCTATTGGCATAGTTGTTGCTGATTCTCTTTTGGGCGAGGTAACACCTCCTATGGCAACAGCCGTTGGGGCATCTTCCGCAAAGAAGATTCTTATTCCCAGTACGAAGTGTGATAATCACGTTGTCGGTGTCGGTAACTTTACCGTGACAGAGCTTATTGATAAGGCTGTGGATGAGCTAAAAAACTGTCTGTAATATCGTCAATATTGTTAATTACGCCTGACATAAAATATTTCAAAATCAATGATTTTAAAAGTGATTTTGCGTAATATTTTATAGCCTTTAAAAGTTTTGATAAGTTTATTTAAACAACTGTTGTACGTTTGGGGAATCAAATTAAGGTTTACCATATCTTTACCAACAAAATTTATTATTTCCTTGACAAACGATAATTTTCATGCTATATTCTTATTGATAAAAATTTCCCGAAAGGAGGGAACCTATGAACATTTGGCATGATATTGAATGCTCACGTATAAAACCTAACAATTTTGTTGCGGTCGTTGAGATCAGCAAAGGTTCTAAACAAAAATATGAAATGGACAAGGCGACCGGGCTTCTTAAGCTTGACCGCATTCTTTATACGTCTACACATTATCCGGCAAATTATGGGTTTATTCCTCATACGCTTGCAGATGATGGAGATCCGCTTGACGTGTTGATTTTATGTTCTGAAAGCTTGGTTCCCATGAGCTTGGTAGAATGTTATCCGATTGGCGTTATAGTCATGGAGGACGGTGGTGCTGTTGATGAGAAGATCATTGCTATACCATTTACCGATCCAACTTACAACGGGTACAAATCGGTTGACGAGTTACCATCGCACATTTTCGAAGAGATGAGGCACTTCTTCTCTGTTTATAAACAGCTTGAACATGACAAACATACCACAGTTGAAATGACCGCAAGCAAGGAAGAAGCAATTGAGATTATTGAAAAGTCACTCAAAAATTACGAAAAAAATTTGTTTTATCTAACTGCTAAATAATTTACCAAAAAATCCGTTGACAGATTTGCCATTTGGCTTAGAGTGGGGGAAGTCGGTGAAAGTCCGACACAACAGCCATTACCGTAATCGATTTATCGTAAGTCGGGTAACCCACCTGTTAACGTTTATATACAAAAACCTCATCTATGGGCAAAGGTGGATGGGTTTTTCGAAAAGTTAGGCAATTGGCCGCCAAATTTTTCGGTTTGACTCCCTTTGCGGAGTCTTTTTCTTTGCGAAATTATATTTCGGAGGCAAAAAAATGAAAAAATTTCTAGCTATTTTAGTAATGCTTATTACGTTACTTACTTTTGGTGCTTGTGAAATTGGTCGCACAGTTGATACTGAAGGCGATTTTACGGTTGTAGTTGACGGCGAAACCGATCTCGTGTATTCCATAAAGCTTGAAGATCTGGACTTATCTAAGGGCGCCTTATCTATTTTACTGTATTTGCAGGAAACGGAGGGGCTTAACCTTGTATATGAAAACAGCACATACGGTGCATACATTACTGAGGTCGGTGGCTTAAAAACGGATAGCAACGGTTACGTGAGTCTGTTTACCAGTTATCAGCCTGAATGGGACGTTACAGAGTGGTGTGTAAAAGCTGAATATAATGGTGTAGAGGTTGCTACGGCAGCTGTAGGCGTTTCCTCTATGTCGGTTATTAAGGGCGAAATTTTGTACATTAAGTATGTCTCATATGCGGGTTAAAGAATGAAAGTTTTTACAGCAAAAAAAATATCGGCATTGGCTGTCATGACAGCGCTACTTGTCGTAGGCAAGCTTGCACTGACTATGATACCCAACGTTGAGGTTGTCAGTCTTTTTTGCGCCATTTTTGGCTATGTGTTTGGTTTTATTGCAGCCATTCCAACGCTTATTTTTACTTTGATCCTTGGGGCGTATTGGGGCTTCAATACGTGGGTAATTACTTATATTATTCACTTCACGGCAATCTCGGTGGTTTTTGCTCTTTTATCCAAAAAAAATATTGACAAACCGTATATTGTCGCGCCTATAATCGCAGTTCAAACCTTTGTCTTTAGCTTGATCGACGCGTTTTTAGTCACTGTGATAGGTGGTGCTGATGGTTTTTTGTATCGCTTTACGGTTTATTACGGCAATGGTATTGTTTTTGTTTTAATTCACATATGCTCAAACTTTGTTATTTTTCTTATGTTGTTTAAGCCTTTGGCGACTTTGACAAAAAGATTGACTGACAAATTAAAAATTTGATTTTGGCCGAGAAGCAGTAAAACTTCTCGGCTTTTTTTTGCAAAAAAGCGCAAAAAATATGAATATAATTCATATATTTGATAAAATCCATTAAATTTTTGTAAAAATTTTGTAAATTATCTTTTTTTTAAATTCTATTTACAAACTTTTTACAAGTTGAGGTTGAAATTGTAAAGATTATGTGCTATAATTTGATAGAAAGCATTATGTCAATATAATATATAAATTATATTGTTGCCGAAATTTTATGGCTGTCGGCAAATGTTTGAAAATTAAGAACAATTATGTAAGGAGTTATTACTGTAACATGAAAACAATTGTAATTGGTGTTATCGGTGCTGACGTTCACGCCGTTGGCAACAAGATCATTGAGTTTGTGCTCAAAAAGGAAGGCTACAATGTTGTTAACATCGGTGTTCTTTCTTCTCAGGAGGATTTTATTAATGCCGCAATCGAAACTAATGCAGACATGATTTTAGTTTCCTCATTGTACGGTCAAGGTGAAATCGACTGCCGCGGCATGCGCGATAAATGCATTGAAGCCGGTATCGGCGATATCCCTCTTTTTGTTGGCGGAAATATCGTTGTTGGTAAGCAAAACTTTGACGAAGTTAGACAAAGATTTGCAAAAATGGGCTTTAACAAGATTTACGCTCCCGGGACACCTATTGAAGTAACCTTACCCGACATTAAAGAAGTTTTAGGAGAATAATTAATGGCTCGTTATCTCATGATCGATTTTGGTTCAACTTTTACCAAGTTGACCGCTGTTGATACGGAAGTTGGTGACATAATTGGCACAGCCAGCCATTTTACCACCGTTGCAACCGATATCACAATAGGATATAACAATGCGCTTAATATCCTTTATGACAAAATCGGCAGGGTAGAGTTTGATAAAACGATTGGTTGCTCATCTGCTGCAGGCGGATTAAAAATGGCGGCCATCGGCCTTATTGAAGAATTAACCGTAGAAGCAGCTAGACGCGTCTGCCTTGGTGCCGGCGCAAAAGTTGATTTAGCATTTTCTCATCACCTTACCAATTCCGATATACAAAAGATAGTTGATAATAAAATTGATATTATCCTTTTGTGTGGAGGAACTGACGGCGGTAATAGTGAGTGTGTGCTTTACAATCAGATGATGCTTGCAAAGCATGGAATAAAAATCCCTATAGTTTACGCCGGCAACAAAAGCTGCCAGGACGAAATTGAGGAAATTGTAAAAGAGTACGGCCTTAACGAGTATATTTGTGAAAACGTTATGCCTAAACTTAACGTTTTAAATATTGATAACGCCCGTGATAAGATCCGCGAGATTTTCTTGAAGAACATTATTGTTGCCAAGGGAATTAAAAAAATTGAAAGTGAAATTGATAAGGTTATTTTACCAACGCCCGAATCGGTTCTTAGGGCGGCAAGGCTGCTTTCAGACGGATATATGCACGAAAGTGGATTGGGCGAAATCGTTTTAGTCGACATTGGCGGGGCAACCACCGACTTGTATTCAATTTGCTCAAACTCAGCAAAGCGTAGTGACGTTATTATCAAGGGGCTTGAAGAACCGTATGCAAAAAGAACCGTCGAAGGCGACCTTGGCATGAGGTATTCTGCTTTAGGGGTTTTAAAATCACTTTCAGATGAAGAGGTTAAGTTAATAAGCCTTGATGATGGTGTTGATCTCGCCGCTGAGCTTGAATACAGGCATAACAACGTAGATAACGTTCCCAAAGACGAACATCAAGTTCATATTGATCGGATCATGGGACGTATTTGCGTCGATAAGGCCATGTCAAGACACGTCGGCAAAATGGAAGAAATGTATACGCCGATGGGCATGCTTTACAACCAATATGGTAAGGATTTGAGTAAAATCAATTACGTTATTGGCACTGGTGGCGTTTTGGTTCACAATGAAAGCCCTTCAAAGATTTTATCTGCGGCGCAATATTCACCGAAATATCCTTTGGAGCTTCGCCCGATCAAGCCACAGTACATGCTTGATAAAGATTACATTTTGGCGTCGATGGGATTGCTTCAGGAGATTGATCCCTTGCTTGCTTTGAAAATTATGAAAAAGCACATTGTGCCTGCTGAATAATTTGCGAGGCAGAACTAATTTAAAAAAATAATATCAAAAAATAGAGGTTAAAATGGTTAAAAACAAAAAGCTTACCGAAGCTGAATTTTTAAAAGAAAGACAGGAAGTTTTGGCTACTTGGCATACAGGTAACGATCCTCAGCTTGATCTTGATAAGGCTGTTGAGTTTTTAAAGAGCGTTCCTGAGCATAAAAACTTTGCTATTAAGTTAGCCAATGCAAAGAAAAACGGAAGCAGAACTCTTGTTCAGCCAAGAGCAGGCGTTCCCGACATAGTTAAACACGTTGAACTCTTACGCTATCTTGAAGAAGCTGGCGCAGACTTTTTACCGTCTACCATTGACAGCTACACTAGACAGAACAGATACGTTGAGGCTGAAAAAGGTATTAAGGAAAGTGTTGCAGAAGGCAGAGCTCTTCTTAACGGCTTCCCGGCAGTAAACCACGGTGTTGACGGCTGCAAACAAGTATACAATGCAGTAAACGTTCCTCTTCAGGCACGTCACGGAACTCCGGACTCCAGACTTTTAGCTGAGATTATTCACGCAGCAGGCTGGACTTCTAACGAAGGTGGCGCTATTTCCTACAACTTACCTTACGCAAAGAGCGTTTCCATCGAAGATACGATTAAATATTGGCAGTATTGCGACAGATTAGTTGGGTATTACGAAGAACACGGCATTACCATTAACCGTGAACCATTCGGGCCTTTGACGGGAACGCTTGTTCCTCCCTCAATTTCCAATACTATCGGTATTATCGAAGCCTTACTCGCTGCTGAACAGGGCGTTAAGAACATTACCGTTGGTTACGGTATGGGTGGTAACGTTGTTCAGGACGTTGCCGCAATCAGAACGTTACAGAAGCAGACCGACGAATATCTGAAGAAATTCGGTTACAACGACGTAATCGTTACAACAGTATTCCATCAGTGGATGGGCGGCTTCCCACAGGACGAAACCGAAGCTTTAGGCTTGATTTCATTAAGCTCCACCGTAGCTGCACTGTCAGGCGCTACCAAGATGATCAACAAGACCCCACACGAGTCTGTTGGTATTCCAACCAAGGAAGCAAATGCGCAGGGTATTAAGGCTTCTAAGCTCGTCACCAAGCTTCTTTGCGATCAGAAATTCCCCGAAAGCCAGGCGCTTATCGATGAAATGAATCAGATCGAAACTGAAGTAAACTGCTTAATGAATGCAGTTTTGGAAGTAGGCGATGGCGATCTTGCTCAGGGAACTGTTAAGGCGTTCGAGCTTGGCTTAATCGATATTCCGTTTGCTCCCAGCAAATATAACGCAGGCTTGATTTTACCTGCAAGAGACAACGATGGCAACATCAGAATCTTAGAGTTCGGTAACCTTGCATTTACCGATGAAATCAAAGCTTTCCACCGTAAAAAAATCAGTGAAAGAGCTGCTGCCGAAGGCAGAGAAATTTCTTTCCAGCTTACTGTTGACGATATTTATGCAGTTTCTAACGGTAACCTTGTTGGCCGTCCGAACGTTGAAGAATAATTTATCAATTTTATAAAATACATTTTACAATAAATAATAAAGAAGGATTAAAAAATGAAAATTACTGATGTTATCTTAACTAAATCTTACACGGGTTTTTATTTTGATGACCAGAAAGCCATCAAAATGGGCGCTGGCCACGATGGTTTTATGTATGTTGGTGAGCCTGTAACTGAAGGCTTTACCGCTATTCGTCAGGCAGGCGAAGCTATTTCTGTTCAGCTCGTTCTTGAAGACGGCACAGTTGGTCTTGGTGACTGCGCAGCCGTTCAATACTCAGGTGCCGGCGGAAGAGATCCTCTTTTCCTTGCTGATGATTTTATTCCTTTTATTGAAGAAAATCTCGTTCCCGTTTTAGTTGGTCAGGATGTTTCCAAGTTCCGTCCATTGGCAGAACAGATCGATAACATGTCTATTAACGGCAAGAGATTACACACCGCCATCCGCTACGGCATCACTCAGGCTATTTTAAACGCAACGGCAAATTCTCGTCATATCACTATGGCTGAAGTTATCCGCGACGAATACGACGTTGAAGGTGACGTTTATGAACCTATTCCCGTATTCACACAGTCCGGTGACGATCGTCACAATAACGCTGATAAGATGATCATCAAGCAGGCAGACGTATTACCACACGCTTTGATTAACCATGTTGAAACTAAGCTTGGTAATAACGGTGAGCTTTTACTTGAGTACATTGCTTGGTTACGTGACCGTATTATTTCTCAGCGTACTAACGAAAATTACGCTCCTGTTTTCCATATGGACGTTTACGGTACAATCGGTCTTGCTTTCAACTATGACGTTGACAAGATGTTTGAGTACTTAATTAAGTGCGAAGAAACGGCAAAACCCTTCAGGATCAGAATTGAAGGTCCCATCGACACCGGCGACAGAGAGGGTACTTTAAAATATGAAAAGATTTTGACCGAGATGCTCGACAAAGCAGGCAGCAAGCTTGAAATCGTAGCTGACGAATGGTGCAACACCTTAGAAGACATCAAGCTTTTCGCAGATGAACACGCAGGTCACGTTTTACAGATCAAGACGCCTGACTTGGGCGGCGTTAACAACGTTGCAGAAGCAATTATTTACTGCAACAAGAAGGGCGTTGGCAGCTACTGTGGTGGTACCTGCAACGAAACAGACCAGTCTGCTAAGACGACAACCAACATCGGTATTGCTTGCCGCGCTATTCAGTGTCTTGCTAAGCCGGGCATGGGCGTTGATGAAGGCTATATGATCGTTAAGAACGAAATGAACCGTGTTGTCGCTGCCGCTAACCGTAGAGCAAAAAAGTAATTTTGGTGTGATATGAAGCGCGGTATTGCGGGAACACTTGAATCCAACGATGCGCTGATAATGGTAAAAGAAAGTGATAGCTTGAAAATTACCATTACCAGCATCGTATATGATTTCTTTCACGAGCAAATCGAACAGGTAATTAAAGACACTTTAAAAGAATGTCATATTACAAATATAGAAGTCGACTGTAATGACAAAGGTGCTTTGGATTACACAATTAAAGCCAGGCTTCTTACGGCTATTAAGAGAATGGAGGCGCAAAATTGAGACGCAGTCTTTTATTTGTTCCGGGAAACAATCCGGCGATGCTTCAAAACTCTGACGTATTTGAAGCTGACAGTGTAATTTATGATCTTGAAGACGCTGTAAGCGTAACAGAAAAAGATTCTGCTCGTATTTTGGTCTCTCAATTCCTAAGGTCGGCTAAAAACGACTTTCCCATGGAAATCGTTGTTCGTATCAACGGGCTTGATACCGAATATTATTTAGACGACTTAAACATGATTGTTTCTGATAAAATTGATACAATTATGTTGCCAAAGGCGAGGGTTGATACTCTTATCGAGTTAGACAAATTGCTTACCAAAATCGAAGAATCTAAAGGTTTAAACAAAAAGATTGGCGTTATTCCTATCATTGAGCTGGCAATTTCCGTGCTTGAGGTTGACGAGATTGCAAAACTACCCAGAGTAAACGGTATTTTGCTCGGTGCGGAGGATCTGTCAAGCGATTTAGAGGTCGCAAGAACAAAATCAGGCGCTGAAATACTTTATCCAAGGATGAGAGTTGCAATGGCCTGTGCCGCTTACAAAATTGACTCAATAGACACTCCGTTCACCGATACCAATGATGAATGTGGGTTAAAAGATGACTGTAATTTGGTTGCTGGTCTTGGGTTTACTTCAAAAGCGGCTATCCATCCAAATCAAGTGCCGTTTATCAATAATATATTCGTTCCAACTGCAAAGAATATTAACTGGGCATTAAGGGTAGAAGCCGCAACCAAGGCTGCGGAAGCCAAAGGTTTGGGTGTGTTCAGTCTTGACGGAAAAATGGTCGACAAACCCGTAATCGAAAGGGCAAGAAAGATTTTACACAAGGCCCGTAGTTACGGCTTGATTTAAGGAGGCGTTATGAAAAATTCTTTAAATCGTTTTGTACCTGATAATTGCAGGCCATATATTTCAAGCGGTGATTATAAAAAACACGCTCGTAAGCTTATTGCCGAAAAGGCAATAAGTAATTCATTTGAAAGGCTTTCTGATTATTCCGATTTATTTGATAAATTAAAAATTAAAGATGGAATGACTTTGTCCTTTCACCATCATTTAAGAAACGGCGACTTTGTTTTTAATAAGGTTTGCGAAGAGATAAAAAGACGCAATCTCAGAAATATGAAGTTAGCTCCAAGCTCAATTTTTCCAAACAACAAGATTTTAGTTGAGCTTATTGAAAACGGTAACGTAACCGATATTTATACTGACTATGCAAACGGTCCGGTTGCGGATGCCATTTCAGAAGGCAAGCTAAAAGGCGAGTTTTTAATGCATACCCACGGCGGCAGACCCATGGTCATTGAATCCGGAGAGTTGGCTATTGACGTGGCGATTTTAGGTGTGCCAACGGTTGACGCAAACGGCAACGGCACAGGTAAGATTGGTAAAAGCGCTTGCGGTAGCCTTGGCTACGCCGTCAGTGATTTGATGTACGCAAAAAAGGTTGTTTTTGTAACCGACAATTTTGTTGAAAAGTTGGACGATTATCAGCTTGACGGCAAATACGTTGATTATGTTTTAGTCTGCGATGCTATAGGTGATCCTAACGGTATTGTTTCAGGTACCACAAAAATCACCAAGGATCCTGTAGGTCTTAAGATTGCAAGACAAGCAGCCAAGCTTTTAGATGAAATAGGCATGATAAAAGAAGGCGTTTCAATGCAAACGGGCGCAGGCGGAACCAGTCTTGCGGTTGCCTATTATGTTAAAAACATAATGAAAGAGCGGGGAATCAAAGGTTCTTTTGCGTCAGGCGGCATAACGGGCTATTTCACACAGATGCTTGAAGAAGGTTTGTTTGATGAGCTTTATGACGTTCAGTGCTTTGATTTGAGCGCCGTTGAGTCTTCCATGACGAACAAAACTCACCACGTAATGAGTGGAAGCCGTTACGCAAACTGCTTTGACGACAACGTGGTTGACAAACTTGATTTTGTTATTTTGGGTGCAACAGAAATTGACGTTAATTTTAACGTTAACGTTACAACGGATTCTCACGGCAAAATTATGGGCGGGTCCGGTGGTCACAGTGACACCGCACACGGGGCAAATGTTACAATCATAACCACAAACCTTATTAAATCTCATATGCCCATTATTAAAGACAGCGTTACGACTGTGACGACGCCAGGGGAAGACGTTGACGTATTGGTAACCGAAAGAGGTATTGCAATCAACCCTAGACGAACTGATCTTTTGGAAAAGTTAAAGGACAGCAAGCTTCCTATAGTTGATATTAAAGATCTTTTGGCAATGGCGCACAGCATAACCGGCGTGCCGCAGAAGTTAACGCGTTCCGATATTCCGGTTGGTTACGTGGTTTATCGTGACGGCACGGTAATTGATACAATTTATAAAAAGTAATCTAGGTGAAAAGTGGAGATTAAAGAAGCGATATTACAAGATGAAATTAATAAGATCAAGGAGTTTTTGCTGAATTTTGACCTTAAGTTTGAGGATAGTACTCAGCTTACCATTTATGCTGAAGAAGACTCTCAAATCGTCGGTACTGTTTCTGCATCAGGAAATCTTATTAAACAGCTTGCAGTTTCAAATTCTATGCAGGGCGAAGATCTTGCGTCCAAGCTTATTTCACAAATGCTGTCAACGCTAGCAGCTTCAGGGGTTTACCACTATAGGGTTTTTACAAAGCCGGAGTATAAAGATACTTTTATTAATCTTGGCTTTAAACCCATTGTAGCGAGCGATAAATTTGTTGCGCTAGAAAGTGGCGATGGCAAGATAAGTGGGGCTATAAGCCGATTATCGACCAAAGTCGCGATGGAAATGGGCTCTATTGAAGATGATACTGCCGCTATTGTGATCAATGGAAATCCTTTTCACGAGGGGCATTTAAGTCTTTGTGAATATGCAATGAAAAGGCATAAACGGCTTATCGTGTTTATAGTGGAAGAGGATGATTCACTGTTCACGTTTAAAGAGAGATTCTCCATGGCGTATTTGGCTTTAAAGCCATATGCAAACGTGATAGTGTTACCTTCAACCGATTATATCGTTTCTAAGAGCACCTTTCCCAGTTACTTTTTAAAAAGCGTTGATGAGACGACGGAACAATTTGCTACCTACGACGCCTTAATTTTTAAGGAACATTTTATGCCGGCACTCGGCATAAAGAAAAGGTATTTCGGAAGCGAAAGCTCCGATTACATGGTCTTATATAATAATGTCGTTTCACGAATCTTGGGTGACGGCATGGAAATTGTTCCAAGATTTTCAACAAATGATGAAGTGATTTCAGCCAAACGTATACGCAAGCTGATTGAAGAAAAAAATTATGAAGAAGCTTTAAAACTTATTCCTCAATCTTGTCGCGGCGTGATGTCTGTGATGCTGAAACAGAAATTTAGTTGAAGTTCTAATTCTTTTTCCATATAACTTTTGGACTTTGTCCATTGAATTATATAATTAAGAAATTTATTTGGAGGAAAAAAATGAAAAAACTTTTAAACCGTTTTCTTATGGTTTTGCTTGCATTCGTAATGGTTTTCACCGTTGCATGCGGTGGCGGTAACGAAACCAGCGAACCAGGCGAATCAACAGGACCAACCACACCCCCAACAGATCAAACTGATTGGACCGATCTTTCCGTAAGAGAGGCAACCGGCGCTAACGGCGTAGTTGCATCTGCAAGTGCTTATGCAAGTAAGGCCGGCCTTGAGGTTTTACAGCAGGGCGGCAATGCTTTTGACGCAGCTGTAGCTACTTCATTCGCTTTGGGCGTTGTTGAACCAAACGCTTCCGGTATCGGTGGTGGCGGCGTTATGACCGCTTACAACGCTAAGACCGGCAAGTACGTTTTCTACAACTTCCGTGAATTCTTACCCGCAGCAGGCACACCTGAAAAATATGCGCAGCTTGGTGGCGCAGACGCACTTGACAACGGTGTTACCGCAGCAGGCGTTCCAACCCAGGTTGCCGGCCTCGTTAAGATCGTTGAAGATTTAGGCTCCGGAAAGGTTACTTTATCCGACGTTTTGGCCCCTGCTATTAATTACGCTGAAAATGGCTTCACAATTGAGCCAACCTTAGCAAGCGCAATCAGTGACGCTTCTGCTAAGATCGTTAAGGATCCTCAGGCAAAAGAGATTTTCTCTGACGGCTTTGAAATGTACGGCGCAGGCCACACGTTAGTTCAGACAAACTATGCTAACGTTTTAAAGGAAATCGCTGCTAAAGGTGCTGATGGCTTCTATAAGGGCTGGGTTGCTGAAGCAATCGTTAAAGCATACGCTGATCACGGCGGTATCGTTACCCAGGATGATCTTGATTATGCCGCAGCAAATTATCCTAAGATCGGGGAACCTCTTCACGGTACTTACAATGGTTATGACGTTTATACCGCAACATTACCTTCTTCCGGCGGTATCATCTTAATCGAAACTTTAAACATGCTTGAGAATTTCTGCAAGCAAAACAACACAACACTTGCTGAGTTCAAGGCAGCAGATCCTGCAGCTTATGCACACGTTTTAGCAACCGCAATGCAGTTATCTTATGCTGATAAGCGCCACTATATGGCAGATAACAGCATCAGCCCAATTACAAACGAACCTTTCGTTGAAGTTCCTATCCAGGGTCTTATGAGCAAGGTTTATGCCGCTCAGCGTTTCAACGCATTATACAGCCCTGACAGACCTGTTTTCTTAACTTCAAGCTATGACTGGGGTGGGGCAGACAGAAGCTCAAAGGGCTATCCTGCTGACCAATCTCCATGGGAATATCAGACAGCAAGCGATTATGCCCTTGACGGCAGTGACGAAGGTGGCGAGCACTATTCAACAACTTCCTTCTCAGTAACCGATAAAGAAGGCAACATCGTAACCTTCACACAAACTATCAACCACTTCTGGGGCGCATTCGTTATGCCTGAAAATTGTGGCTTCTATCTTAACAACCAGTTATCAAGCTTCTCATTAACCTCAACAAGCGTACACTACGTACAGCCTTATAAGCAGCCCGTTTCTCACATTATGCCCACAATCATCATGAAAGACGGTCTTCCCTTTGCTACGTTAGGTTCTCCAGGTTCAATGAGATTGGTTGCTGCAGTTATCCAGACAACCCTTAACATACTTGACTTTGATATGGATATGCAGTCTGCAATTTCTGCACCCCGTATTTATAGCTACTGCGTAAGCACTACTGACAAGTTCTATTCTGACAAGAAGAAGCTTCTCGAAGTTGAATATGGCACAGGCTGTATGAGTGCTGAAACTGTTGCCGCTCTCGAACAAATCGGTTATGGCGTAAATAAATACAACGGCAAAAACCTCTATTTTGGCGGCGTTCAGGGCATTAAGTTCAATTACGATGAAAGAGGCAAGTTAATCAACATGACCGGTGGCGCTGACCCACGTCGTGACGGCAAGGCACTTGCTTACTAATTTTAGCAAATCCCTATTAAGGAAATTTAGAGATGACTTTTACGGAAATTATTTTTGGACCTGAGCTTTTGTATTTTGTGCTAATGATAGGCACCTTTATTGCCTTGTTAATGTTAGCAAAATTACCTTCAGGTATATGCTTGATGGCGTCAGCTGTTGTTGGCGCCGTCGCATCAGCATTAATATCACACACCGATTTTGCTTTAAGGTACTTTGTTGAGGGTACGTTTGCGTACTTTGATACAATCCTGATCATTACGGTTGCGATGGTATTTATGGGGGCAATGCAGTCCTCAGGTGCACTGGAATACATAAGCGCAGTTATTGTTAAAAAACTAAGGAAGCGCCCAACGCTTTTATTAATTTGCTTTATGCTTATCATTATGTTCCCTGCAATGGTTACGGGTTCGTCATTAGCATCAGCAATCGCATCAGGCGCGCTTTTAGCACCTATTATGATTAAATGGGGTATCCCTAAGGCAAAAGCAGGTGCTATCGTTGCAACAGGCTCAATTTTAGGTATGGTATCACCACCAATCAACGTGCCAGCAATGGTAATTTGTGACGTAGTTGATATTCCATACGTTAACTTTACGTTACCATTACTTATATTAGCTCTCCCCGTCGCAATTGTTTCGGTTATTTTGCTCGGCAGAAAGTACGTTAAGCCAATCGAAGAGGACCAAATTGACAAAGTTGTTGATACAAAGATTTTAAAGGAACTTAATTGGACCGTTTGTATTCCGATATTTGTTCTCATCATCTTAATCGTTGGTGAAATCGTTTTACCGAAATACTTTGGCGTATTGGGTATGGTTGCTATGTTTGTTATTGCAACGGTTATCAGCTTCTTCGTTGGAAGAAAGCTTCCATTTGCAAAAGCAAAAGCTTCTGCACAGGAAGTTAAGGAAGGCGAAGAATCTGCACCACGTACTGTAATTGAAGTTTTATCCGGCGGCGTTAAGAGATCGTTTTCAGCAATGGGTCTTTTAATGGGTGTTGGTATGTTTATGGAAATCATTACCTTAAACGGCGTAAGGGGATATTTTGCAACAATCGCAGTTTCCATACAAGCGCTTTACGGTGAGGTTGCCGGCAACTTGAGCATGATTTTAACACTGCCAATCTTCGGCGGGATCTCTGCATTCGGCTCCGCTTCAGTTTTAGGCGGCCCGTTCGTAATGATGCTTAACGGTATTGGCGATAACGTTATCGTAACGTGCGGCTTATCACTTTTAGCGGCTATTGGTGAATTCATGCCACCTACAGCAATGAGCTCAACGTTTGCCGCTCAAATCGTTGAAGAAAAGAAGTGGACTTCTATTACGAAGGCTGCGGTACCTTCGCTTGCAACAATTTTTGTTTATTCGAGCTTGTATACAATTTTATTTGGTCGAATGGTACAAAATACTCAGGATGCAAAGGTTGCCGGGTTAGAGCTTATCGTATTAGCTGTAGTAACTGTTATTGCTATCGCATTTGCAGTTGTTTATCCTATGATTGTAAAAAAAGCACCCGCAACTATTCCCGCTGAACCAGTTGCTAACCATGAATCGGCTGAAGCAGGCCAAGAGGAATCACAAGAATTACAAAATGAGGAGGAGGTTGAATAATTATGATACACTTTTATAATGTTTTAACTGTACTTTATCTTGCAATTATTGTAATTGTTGCTGTTTTTATCGTAGTCAACCTTTTTAAATCTAAAAAGGTAACTGACAAGATTATCGGTGCGCTTGCACTTGGTATGTTCCTGCTCAGAATATTCTTTATAAAGTGAGGGCGTAGGATATGAAGTTAAATTTAGAAAACAAAAAGATAAATATCATTTTTACGTCAATCATTTTAGCAATTGCTCTTGCAATTACCGCAATCACAGGTGTTCAGTTTCGTCAATTTTCCAAATTTGAGACTGAATTTTACACACAAGACGTTGACGAAGTTTTATATTTCAGCCAATTCTCACCATACTTAAAAGGCACTGTAGGCGATTCTGAAATCTACGTAAAATACGGCAATCAAAACACTGTTTTAGTTGCTAAGCCTGACAAAGTAAGCGCTTATCAGACAGAAGAATCATTAAGCAGTGCAAATATTGTTGGTATTGACGGCTCAACCCAATTAGCGGCCGCACAGGCAAAAGGCTGGACTGTTGAAACAAAGGCAAGCGCGCATCAAGCTATATTAGCACTTGATTCAGGCGCTGACGTTGCAGTTTTGTCTTACGGTGAGGCAAGAGAAGGCATTAAAAGCGGTGCTATCAAGGTTTTACCAATCGAGGTTGAAAATTTACCAAGCATTTTGGTTATGGGCGGAACTCACCCCAATGAACCTTCCGGCCAAATGACCGCTATTATGTTCTTGGAAAACGCCGTTGTTGAACGCGGTATTTTATACGTAATTACCGAAGTCAACAAGAGTGCTTACACCCACTCGCAGCCACAAGAAGCAACAACCTGGTATTACGACCTTGAAACTGCTTCAGGCGGCTCAAGAACCTTCAAGTTTGGCTCCAGGGCAACAAACACTAACCAGCAATGGCCAAACCCGGACGTTTACGTTCACTCATCCGGTCAAAACCTTTCTTCAACCGAAGTTAGAAACATCAACCGTGCGTACCCAGGCTCACCTACAGGTAACTACACCGAAAGATTAGCCTTTGCTGTTGCTGAATTTATCAGACAAAAGGACGTAACGATTGTTGTCGACCTTCACGAAGCATCACCTGAATACGTAACAATCAACGCGATTATTTATCACCAGGATTCTGATAAGCTTGTAGGCCAGGCTTTAACTGCCGTAACTGGCAGTATGGACGCATACGAAGCGACGACCAAAGATGGTGTGGAAATTAGCGGTGTAGCAATTACTCCTCAGGAATCTCCAAGAGAAATGCACGGCTTAACCCATAGGGAACTAGGCGACTACACAAGCGCTTACGTATTCTTACTTGAAACGTCAAATGCATCACAGGGTAAATACCGTGGTGCTTTCACAGAAGATCTTATCACTTATTACAAAACAGATAAGTTCTATGAATTTGCCGCAGGTGTTGATGAGAAGGAAGGCACCGAACTGCTTTATGCTCGTCCTGTTTCATTGGATGAAAGAGTTGCTCGTCACGCCCTTACGATCGATTGTATCATTAATGCTTATAACAAAAAATGTCTTTCAAGACAGATTCAAGTTATAGCAGATAAATATGAGGATCTCATAGGTACCGGTGGCGAATACCTTGGTAAACTTATTATCAAGAATATGCCTGAATACGTTGATTACATTGACAATGGCGTAGGCTATTACTTAAAAGACTTGGCATAATGCCTAATGGCACAAAAATAAAAATAAAAAATTATTAATTGGAGGAAAAAATGAAAAACTTACTCAAAATTTTAGCATTTGTTTTAGTATTTGCTATGACCGCTGTTATGTTTGTTGGCTGCGGTGGTAATGGCGACAGCGGCGACAACGGCGACAGCACACCACCTGCAAGTGTTGAAGGTGACGGCGGCACATCTGAACAGCCCGAACCACCAACTCAAGAAATCGATAAAGACATCAGTGAAGCTTCATTAAAAAACATCGTTGGTGATGGCGCGCTTTATGTCACAGCAATCGGTTTAGGCTCAGCAGTAACTGTTGACGCTCTCTTAGAAGAAATCGGCTGGACCGTTGGTACAGAACCTGCAGCAAATAAGTACGTTACCAATAACGAATTAAGAGCTGCTGACGTTAAAGCTGGCGACACAGTTATCGTTATTTTAGGTACGTCCGGTAAGGGCTTAGGTGACGCAGGCGTTAGCGTTGCTGACGAAATTGCCCGTGCAGAAGAGCTCGTTGCAAAACAAGGTATTAACATCATCGCTATCCATACAGGTAAAAAACCATACCGTGGCGAATCTTCAGACCCAATTATCAGTGTAGTTGCTCCTAAGGCTGCCGTTGTTTTAGTTATTGACGATGGTAAGGGTGCAGGTGGTAACTATGACGGTTTATTCACAACTCTTTGCGGCGAGAATGTTCCTCTTTATGTTTTCTCAAAAGCAGGCAAGATGGTTGCTTCAATGGAATATCTTTTAAACGCTTAATTTCAGAAACATAATTTAATTTAAAAATTAAGAGGTTAAATACTGTGAAAAATAAGCAAACAACAATTTTTAAAATTATTGTTATCATGCTTATTGCAGTTTCGCTATTACTTGTGGGGTGCGGTAAAAAGCCCCCACAGGATAGCGGCTCATCCAACGTCGGCGGTAGCATATCCGACGCTGGTGGCGGCTCAACACCAATTGAGCCCCCGGCTGAAGCCCCTGTAACCGTAACGCACACGTCCTGGAAGATTTTAGAAGGCGAAATTTCTGAAACTACAGTACATAAATACGTTACGGATAAACAAGGTCCCAAAATTGTTATCGTTGGTGGAATACACGGCGATGAAAACGCGGGCTGGACGGCTGCATTAAGATTGGTTAACACAATTTCGCAAGAAAAAGGTATTTGCGGCGAAATTTTACTTATTCCACAAGCAAATATTTTAGCAGATAACGCACTTGTCAGATACAACGTTCAAGGTTTGGGTGTTACGTTCAGCGATTTAAACCGTTCCTTTGAGGTTGGCAGAGACTCTACGGCAAAATCTGAAACAATTAAGATTTCAAACGCTTTAGTTGAAGTTGTTGATGAATTTATCGGCAATTGTCAAGTTAAGGAAGATTACGATTTGTGTATTATTGACTTACATGAATCACGCGGCAGCTACACAGAAGGTACTGCTGCGGCAGGTTATTTAGGCGACCAATTAATTTGCAAAAACAATCCTTTCTTTATGGAAGATTTACTGATTCACTATAATGAAAATTATAAACAATTAGGTGACGTAGATTTTCGTACGGAAGAAGCTGTAAAAGACGGCAGCTTTTCACTTAACTTTTCAACTAAATATCCTGACGCAACGGTATTCACTATTGAAACAAACCGTGGCTATAAAAACAAGGTAAACACTATTTCTTTAGAAAAGCGCGTCAGTCAACAGCTTAACATTCTTCAAGCGTTGTTTGACTTGGCGTGGCAAAGAATTTAACGTTAAATTCTACACAATTTAAAACCAATCGCTTAAGCGATTAAATAAAAGGGAGAAAAAATATGAAAAGAAAGTCACTTTTGCTTGTTTTAGCTTTGGCACTTTGCCTTGCTTTATCAAGCTTTGTTGCTTGCGGTATTCCCGGTGGAGATTCTACCGGTGGCGGAAACAATCCTCCTGCTGCTCAGGTAACAAAGATTAGCACTATTATGACTGAAACCGCAAATAACACAGATCTTCAGGTTGAAGGTGTTGTTTTTGCAGTTATGTCTAACGGTTACTATATCAACGATGGTACAGGCTCCATTTTCGTTCTTGATGATGAAGCAACCAACGTTGTTGGTGACATGGTTAAAATTGACGGCGCATTCAGACTTAGAAATGGTCAGCCAATCATTAACTGCTATGAGGTTTTAGAAACAACTGCCGGTCAGCAGGCAATTGCGCCCACTGACGCTACCATCGCTTCAATTGTTATTCTCGACAAAGAAGCGCGTGATTCTTACGGTAAATATTTACACATTGAAGCTATCGTTTCTCAGGACGCTCTTGGTCGTTACGTTCTTTCCGACGGTAAGTTAGAAATTATCGTTGGTGAAGCTTCTAACACCGCAGCTCTTGCCGGCTACGTTGGTAAAAAGGTTTACATGGATGTTGTTACCGAAGCTTCCAGCTCTGAAGGTTGGTTCGTTTCAAACGTAACAGCTGCTGATGACATTGAGCTTGTTCCCGTTGTTATCGAAGAAGTTAAAGAGGAAATTTTTGCTCAGGTTGCTGAAGAATTAGCTTCTGTTGTTTACTCTACTTTAGAGCTTCCTCTTTCTAACAATGTACACCCCAGTGTAGAATTTAACTGGACCGTTAAATCCGGCACAGCTATCGCAATCACTGATAACGTTGCAACGGTTACCGCAGTTGACGCTAATGAAGAAGTTGTTTTAACCTTAACTATCAGCTCTTATAACCAATCCGCACAGCAAGATTTCACTGTTGTTGTAAAAGTTATTACCGCTGTTGATTTAGAAAACGTTGCTGCAGTTGAAGACGCCGAAAAGGTTATCTCTACACAAGGTCAAGTTGTTGCTGTTTACGGCAGCCACCTTGTTCTCCACAGAAACGGCCATTATCTTAAGGTTGACGCAGAAGGCGAATACAAAGTTGGTGACGAAGTTACAGTTGTTGGTACTTACGGCGTTATCTCTTATGGCTTCAAGGGCGTTACCGCAGAAGCTATAACAGTTGGCTCACACTCAGACGTTGACTTCTCAACCTTAATACACGTTATTTTAGAATCTGACGAAGACTATGAAAACTTAGTTAAAGATTATGCAAATCAACAGGTTTACTTCGTTAAGTTTGTTAACCCATATATCAACTATTCCGGCAACACTTCTTACAGCTGGATTCGCTTCTCCGGCGACACGTCAAGAGCTTCCGGTTATACCGTTGGCACAGGCAATGACGCTTACACGAGAATCTTCGCTTTACCTCTTGACTCATTAACAGGTCAGTTTGCCGGCTTAGAAGCAGAATTAGAAGTTCCTTTCCTTGCTGAAGGCGCTCAACAAAGACCTGGGTATACTTTCTACGGCTTCTTATTCAACGCTGGTTCAGAAACCTGGCAGATTATCCTTGCTGAAGAAAACGGCGTTATCTTAGATAAGGCAGCCGCAACTGATTATGAAATCAAGTCAAGCTTTGCTTCAACAGATATTGACGCTACAGCTGACGGCAACGTTGCACTCTTAAGATCCGGCAAATACGTTGAAGAAATCACTTGGACGGCTGACGTTGACGGCGTTATCGATCTTGCTACAGGTAACTTCAGCGCTTTAGAATTCGACAAGACTGTTGTTCTTACAGCATCTTACGTTATCGATGGCACAACCTACACAACCGACGTTACACTTAAGCTTTTAGCAGGCGGTATTGAATTTAAGTCAATCTCTGACGTTATCGCTGCAGGTAGCGGTACGTACAACGTTGAGGCTTACGTTGCAGCAAACGCAACATCAAGTGAAAGCTCAGCAGCTAAGCTTTACGCTGGTTTAATCTTAACAGACGGCGTTAACACACTTTACTACATCCAAGGCACAAGCGCTGAATACACCTATAACGCAGGTGATTTAGTTCAGATTTTAGGTCTTGAAGTTACTATCGAAGCAGGTCACATCCAATCTGCAGTTGGCGGCGAATTCACAGTTGTTTCAACTGGCAACACAATCGACTATTCAAATATCAACGCTATTGAAATTTCAAGCGAAGCTGAATTAGTTGAATACGCTAAGAACTCAAAACCCGACAAGGGCTTAATCCTTAAGTTCACGGGTCACTTTGGCTTCATCGGTACTGGTACACTTTCAGATACCAGCATGTCAAGAATCCAGTTAACCTACAGAGAAGGCTTAACCGGTAGTGCCGGCGCAAGATATGCGTTCGCTGACTACAGCACTGCTGACAAGGGTAACAGAACGTTTGCTATCAACTTAGTTGCTTCTGTTCCTATGATGGGTGAACAATGGTGGATGTCTTTCGGTATTCCTGAAAAATGCGGTTCTGGTGTTGTTAACTACGTAACCGGTACTATTTATGCAGTTGTTGGTTACAACGGTAACACTTTACAGTCAATTTCAATTATCAACCCAAGCGCATTTAACGTTGTTAAAGATTATGCTCATCAGGCTGATTACGAAATTAGAACGGCTGTTTCTAAAGATTTAGCTGCTGGCGGCACACTCCCAACTTCTACAACAAACGTAGAATCAATCGCTTGGGAATGCTCTGTTGGCTCAATCACAATCAATGCTGACGGCACTTACACTGCAGTTTCTGACGATACCCCTGCAACAATCACTGCTATCTATAAGGTTAACGGTGTTGATTGCACAACTTCAATTGAAGTTACCTTCATGGGCAATATGCCAACCATCACTTTAGCACAAGCTTTACAGGCACGTGGCGAATTAGTTAAATTTAGCGCTCAGATCGCAGCAGTTGCAACGACTTCCGGCAATACTACTGAAGAACAGCGCACAGGCTTCATTTTATCTGACGGTGTAAACACAATCTTCTACGAAACCACAGTATTCGGCGAATTCAAGCGTGGTGATAACGTTATCGTTAACGGCGCTACAATCGAATTAGCTTCTAACAAGGCAACAGGTGGCAGCATGTCACTCGTATCCGAAGGCACAGTTGCAATCGACTATGCAAAGCTCGTTCATACAGAAATCACTTCTAACGAAGCTTTAGTTGCATACGCAGCTGAAAAAGGCTTAGTATCTGGTACTGTATTAAAGCTCACAGGCAGCCTTTACTTCTGCGGTACAAGCGCTGGAAGCGATGCTGCATGCCGTTATCGTTTAACGATGTTCTCTGCAACAAGTAGTGCAGCGGGTTATACTTGGGGTTCAAGCACATCTACTTGCGCTATCTGCTTACACGGTAGAGGTAACGAAATCAACTTACCAACATGGCGTACAGACTTTGGTGTTCCAGTACCGTTAGGCAGTACTTCTTACGTTGCTGAAGGTTCAATCACTATCGTTTACACAGCAAGCACTTCTAATACGTTCTCCGCTTGGACGATTATTGATTACAGCGTAACAACACCTGCTGTTGCAGCTTAATAGCAAAAATTATTACAAAATAATAATTTAATGATAGCGGCGGAAACACCGTTCTGGTGTTTCCGCCAATTCATTAAAGACCAAATAATTTCAACTTAAAAAAACAAAAAATACTTAACTAAAACACAAATAAAAGGGAGCGATTATGTTAGATAACAAACCTATAGGTGTGTTTGATTCCGGGGTAGGCGGATTAACTGTTTTGGAAACAATGGTTAAAATGCTTCCCAATGAAAGCTTTTATTACGTGGCTGACCAAGGACATTGTCCTTATGGCACAAAACCACTTGAATACGTTAAAAACAGAGTTGTTACAATTGCAAAGCATATGCAATCAGTGGGGTGTAAAGCTATTGTAATTGCTTGCAATACTGCCTCATTACACATTAAGGCTGCGCAAGAAGCAGTCAATATCCCCGTTATAAGCGTTATTGAGCCTACTGCAAAATTTGCGGCTGAGCTAACAAATAATAAAAAGGTTTTAGTCCTTGCAACACAGGCAACCGTCAACAGCGGCGTTTACGCCAATATTTTGGAAAATCTTGGCGCGGAGGTAAGGTCTGTTCCCTGTGGCGATTTTGTTGATTTTGCGGAAAATTATGATCTTAACGATCCAATCGGAAGTAAAATCGTTGCTGACAGATTGTCATCAGTTAAAAATTTTGACTGTGACACTTTAATCCACGGCTGCACCCACTTCAGTCTGCTTGAGCCCTTCATAAAAGCATATCTGGGCGAGAAAAATTTCGTAGCCTGTGGCGGGCCGACAAGTCGTGCGCTTAAAAACATTTTATCCGAAAACAATCTTTTATGCTTAGATAAATCATCTTTTAGTGGAAACATTGACATCTTTACAACAGGGGATCCTGTTAAAGCAGAAAGCTCAATGAAGTGGTTTAAAGCCGAGCATAATCAAGTTAAACATATTGACATTGAATAATAAGGAGTGTATTATTAAAGGTATGAGAACTATAGATTTAAAGCTTGTAACTAAAAAAGTAAGCGAAATGTTTATTGATGCTTGCCAGGATATTCCTGAAAACGTCTTGCAGACACTGAAACAGGCCCAAGAGGAAGAGGTTTCTCCTCTCGGTAAAGAAGTTTTAGCCAAAATCATTGATAACGATATTTTGGCAAGAGAAAAACATTTGCCAATTTGCCAGGATACCGGTGTTGCTGTCGTATTCTTAACGATCGGCTCTGAGGTTGTCTTTGAAGGCGACATTCACGAAGCTATAAACGAAGGTGTCAGAATCGCTTATCGTGACGGCTATTTGAGAAAGTCTGTAGTACGCCATCCACTTGACAGGGTCAACACAAAGGACAATACGCCGGCAATTGTACATATAAAAGTAGTTCCCGGTGATATTTTCAAAATCGACGTTGCGCCAAAGGGTGGCGGAAGTGAAAATATGTCACTTGTTAAAATGCTCATACCCGCAGATGGCGTCGAAGGCATTAAAAAGCTTGTTCTCGACACCGTATTTAATGCAGGAGGCAAGCCTTGTCCTCCAGTAATTGTCGGCTTAGGTATCGGCGGCAACTTTGAGAAGTGCGCACTTATGGCAAAAGAAGCTCTCCTTCGTGAAATTGACGATGTTTCATCTGATCCAATCGTTGCCAAGCTTGAAAAGGAAATTGAAGAAGAAATTAACAAATGCGGCGTAGGTCCAATGGGCTTTGGCGGCACAAAGACCTGTCTTGCGGTTAAGATAAACACTTATCCTTGCCATATTGCGAGCTTACCAGTGGCTATAAACATTCAATGCCACGCTGCAAGGCATAAATCTTGCACACTTTAATTTAGGAGGGAAGGTAAATGACTATTAAACTGAAAACCCCAATTGACCCTGAGCAAATTAAATCATTGAATATTGGCGACGTTGTGCTTATTTCCGGTGTAATTTATACAGGTCGCGACGCTGCGCACAAAAGATTGTGCGAAATGATTGACCGTGGTGAGGAGCTTCCCATCGAGGTTGATAACGGTGTAATTTATTACGTTGGGCCGACCCCAGCAAAACCTGGCAGAGCAATTGGTTCCGCCGGTCCAACATCAAGTTACCGTATGGATACTTATTCTGAGCCTTTGCTTAAGAAAGGCTTGAAGGTTATGATTGGAAAAGGCTCAAGAAGTGAAGAATATAAGGCGCTTTTACCAAAATACGGTGCGGTTTATCTTTCTGCAATTGGCGGGGCCGCTGCATCAATTTCCGAAACCGTTAAAAAATGTGACGTAGTAACCTTCGAGGATTTAGGTGCTGAAGCAATTCACCGTTTGGAGGTTGAAGACTTTTACGGCATTGTAACATACGATTCTAAGGGCAACGATTTATTCTTTGAAGGAATCGAAAAATATCAGGTTAAATAAATAATGAAATTAAAAGGAGGTAATTTATGTTTGGCGTAACAACAATAATTGTTGCGGTTTTAGCCGTTTTATACATTGGTTACCTCGTTTTTGAGTATTTTTATTATTCACATTTAAGAAAAAAAATCAAGCTGGTTGTTCACGTTAACGGAACCAGAGGAAAGAGTACGACAACCCGATTAATTGCGGCCGGCTTACGGGGGTGTGGGCTTAAGGTCTTTTCAAAAACCACGGGTACCATACCTACGACGATTGGGGTTGACAATACCTCAAAAGAGATCAAACGTTTCGGCCCGCCTAATATACGTGAACAGCTTAAAATGGTCGCTCTTGCCGCCAAAGAGGGCGCTGACGTTCTTGTTATTGAGTGTATGGCGGTTAATCCGGAGCTGCAATATATCTGCGAGCGAAGGATATTAAAGTCAAATATATGCGTTATAACAAACGTTAGGCCGGATCATTTAGACGTGATGGGCGATTCACTTGAAAGCATTGCTAAATCGCTGGCTAATACGACGCCGATTAACGGAACTTTGGTGTTAGGTGAAGACAATTTCACTAGTGTTTTTAAGGAATGTGCCGTTGTTTCAAATTCCAAGCTGGTTGTTGCAAGGCCGTATAACGGCGATTCTTTGGATACTTTCCCCGAAAATATTGCAACTGCTTTAGCTGTTTGTGACGTTTTAGGGCTTCCTCAAAATGATTTTAAAGACGGCATGCGGCAATATGAAAAGGATCCGGGCGCTCTTAAGGTTGTTAAGAAAGGCGACACTGTATTTGTTAACGCTTTTTCTGTTAACGACCCCGATTCTACCATTAAAGTTTATGACAGAATTTCCAAAGAGTTTGATCCGGCAAAAATCACGGTCGTTATCAACACGCGAGCCGACAGGGCATTCAGAATAGATCAACACGTTGAAATGTTGAGAAAAATGACCTTTAAAAACGTTGCTTTAGTAGGCTCGTACAAGAGCCACATATCAAGCAAACTGGAGTCATTAGGCATTAACTGTTATCAAGTAAAAGACCTTTCTCAGCTTCTCAATGAAGAAATTATTTTTGGGTGCGGAAATATTAAAGGTGACGGTATGAAAATCATTGATTATTTTTACAAGGGGGATAATAATGGCTGAAATAATAGTACTCGGCGTTGTGCTTAGTATAATTTTTTATGAGCTGACAGATATTAGCCCCGGCGGTATAATCGTGCCCGGAATTATGGTCCTATATATTTCTCAGCCTATTAAAATAGTTTATACTATTGTCGTTGCGCTTTTATCTTATTTGATAGTCAATCTGATGTCCCGTAAATTTATTGTTTTCGGGAAGCGTCGCTTTGCTTTGCATATCTTAGTTGCTTTTTTATTGCATTTTATCGTAAATCTTATTTTAGGATTATTTGCAAAAGATTTTACATTTATTTCGCTGTCACTTGTTGGCTATACGGTTTCAGGCATTATTGCAAACAACGCTCAAAAGCAAGGTGCAGTTAAGACAGTTGCTTCACTAGTGATTATTACCGGCCTGTTGGCGCTTATTGTTATTGTTTTATCAGCGTTAGGGGTTGTCTTATGAAGCGTCGCGTAACATTTTCACATTTGCTATTAGTCATTTGGATGCTTGTCATTATTTTAGCACTTGTTTTAAATCTGAAATTCGCAAGTAAAACTTTAAGTCCGCATTACGATCAAATGATTGAAGCAAGTAATATCACAAAGGACGCGATGGCAGCCATTAAACAATATAAGGTCGATAACGGTATAGAACTATCTGAAAACGATAAACTTTCCACCGGCATGATCGGGCCAAAGGTCTCGGCGATTTACACGACTGAGGGAAATATCAATGCAAAAAGAACTTCTTGTGACCCTAATTGGGCTGCTGTTATAATCAAATATTTCGTTCAGGCGAATCTTGTCCCTGGGGATCATGTTGGGTTTGTATTTTCAAGCTCCTTTCCGACGCTAAATATTGCGTGTCTTGCCGCTGCACAGGTTTATGGCCTGAAAACATGTGTTATGGCGTCTATCGGGGCCTCCTGCTACGGCGCGACCGATACAAACTTTACTTTTTACGATATGATAAAGCTGCTAAATGAGCGGAAAATTATTAACATCAAAATTGATTATCTTTCATTTGGCGGTGCCGGAGACGTTGGTAAAAACTTTCACGATGAGGACGAGTTTCTTGGCGGAAGTGACAAGCTTGCCTCCGAGGTGATGGCTGAAATTTATAGCCGGGTTGACAAGGAAAACACTACCTTTATTTATGAAGAGGTTTTTGCCAAAAACATTAATTTACGTATTAAGTATTTTAAGGACTGCGTTCCCAATATTAAGTTTTTAATTAACGCAGGGGGCAGTTCGGTAGGTATTGGCGTTGACTCTGCCTTATTTCTCCAATCGGGCTATGTAGCCCCATCTGTTTTTAAATATAAAAACGATGATTCTTCATTCGGTCACAATGAAGATTGGGGACTATTACAATACTTTTTATCAAAAAACATTCCGGTTGCAAGTCTGTTGAATATCAGAGGTCTAGCTGCCGAGCATGGGATAAAATACGACCCCGATACGCTACCTGAAATTGGTGCGGGCAATATGTATTTTGTCCAACAATATAATTTAACCGTAACTATCGTTGCGTTAGTTGTTTCGGTTTTGATTGCAATTTTTTACTATTTTTACAAATCACGCGTTGGGGAGGAAATTAAAAATGAACGAAACTATATACTTCATTGAAGATGATACTTCTATTCATACTTTATTAAAGGCAACGCTTGAATTACATGGATATCAAGCTGAGGGTTTTTTAAATGGTGTTGATTTTTTTGAGGCAATGGCTAAACGTCGGCCGGAGCTTATCATTGTTGACCTAATGTTACCCCTTTTATCTGGCGAGCAAATTATAAAAAGGCTTAAAGGTGATGCAAACTATGCAAATATTCCTATCATTATTTTATCGGCACTTTCAGATGAAATGACAGTCGTTAACGGCATTGATGCGGGCGCGATTGATTTTGTTGTTAAGCCATTTAGGGTTAATGAATTTATTTCAAGGGTCAAATCCGCCATCAGGATCGGTGCCGGTATCAGAGATGACTCGGCAATTTTAACCGCAGGTGAAATTCAGATAGATAAATCCAAGGTTAGCTGTGTTGTTAACGGAGAACATATTCCTTTAACTTTAAAGGAATTTAAATTGCTTACAGTTTTGGTTCAAAACAAGGGCAAAGTCGTGACGCGAGCTGATCTTCTCAAGCTGATTTGGGGATTTCAGATTGAGGTTGAAACAAGAACGATCGATATGCATATCAAATCCCTGAGGGAAAAGCTTGCTAAAGTAACTGACAAGCAGTACGTTGTAACGGTAAGATCTGTTGGATATATGCTTAATTGTGAGGATTAATCAATGCAAAAAGAACTAGTATGGCGTAATATAGTCATATTGACCCTTAGTTTGATTATTTTCTTTATAATTACATTATTCGTTACGAACTATATTAATCTACACAATCAGGAGCAGGAAGCGCTTTATTTATCTCAACTGGTTTCATATGAGATGGATAGCTCCGACGCCTCCTCACTTCCCGACGTGGTTTATAAGCTAACGGAAGGCCAAACCAGGTATTGCATAGTTGTTGCAGATTCCGATGGCGTTATTTTAATTGATAGCCTGTCGGATCAGATGGGTGAAGGCGTCTTTTCCAAGTTAACTGAAGAAGAAATCTTTCGTTTTCAAGATCTTTCTATCGAAAGCCACGTTTATCGACTTGGGGGGTATACCCACTGTTTAAGCCGATTTGGCGACAGCAAGGTTCTAAGGGTGTCAGTTGCCACTGTTGATAATACTGAGTATATAATCGTCAGCACGTTTTTTATGGCGGTGACTCTGCTTGCGGTTGTTGTCGTAAGCATAATCATGACAACAAGGACAAGCAAAAAGATTGCGCAGTCTTTTGATACGGTTACTTATCACTTAAAAACCATCGCAGAAGGCGAGCATCGTGAAATTTCGGTTGAAAACGTCTATCCTGAGGTCGCGCGCGCTTATAGCGAGATGAATTCGGTTACAAGCAATATTGTAAGGTATATTGAAAAAATCAATAACGAAAAAGACAAGCTGAATTCTGTTATTAATAATATTGGCGAAGGAATAATAATTATCAATTATCAAGGAGAAATTATTGCCGCCAATGATTTTGCAAAAGGCTTTATTGGTAATGATGAGTGTATCGGTAAAATATATTCTGAAGCAATATTGAATGAAGGCTTTTCTTCAATTGTAGCCGAAGGGATTGCTAATCAGGGTCATTTAGATTACTGGAGCGATGACGGAAAGATCTTCTACGTTAGCTTTAACCAATATTTAGAAAAATCATCAGGCAACAGTTTAATGGCAATTGTCATTTTTGACGTAACTGCGGCAAGGCTTGAAGAAAAGAGTCGTGCGGAATTTATTGCAAATGCTTCTCACGAGCTAAAAACACCTATTACCTCTATCAGTGGTTTTTCAGAGCTTTTAGCAAGTGGGTTGATTTCAGATAGTGATACCATTTTAAAGTATGCAAATATGATACTCAATTCTTCGATAGAAATGAAAAACACTATTGACGAATTGTTATACTTGTCTAAAATTGACTATTCAAGCCCAAAATCTTTTGATTCCGAGCCTGTTCAGCTCGATCAATTGGTAGCAATATCTGCTGAGCATCATTACCTTAACGCGTCAAAAAAGAATGTTGAAATACAATTGTTGTGTAATAATGCTTCAGTTGTTGGAAATTTTGGCTTGCTTGCGCATATGGTCAGCAATTTAATTGACAATGCAATCAAGTATAACCGTAACGGTGGTCAAGTTGTTGTTTCAAGCGGATTTGATCACGCCGGTTGCCCATATTTATCCGTTGAAGATACCGGTATCGGTATGGAGAAGCATCACCTTGAAAGACTTTACGAGCGGTTTTACCGCATTGATGACAGTAGGTCAAGGGATACGGGTGGAACCGGGCTTGGGTTAACGATCGTTAAAAAAATCGTTGATCTGCATCATGCGGAAATTAAGGTTGAAAGCACGCCGGGCGAAGGTACGACTTTTACCGTTACCTTTGCCGCACTTGAGTAATTTATAAGAGGTGATTATTATGGTAAAAGAAAATCCTTTGACAACCGATTTGGTGGGGGATAAAACTCTTAAGACGGATTTAAAGGTTGATTTTTTTGGGAACGTTGACGAGTTATCTGCTTTTATAATGGAATACATCCACCACATTGACGATAAAAAGCTTGAAATGGAGCTTCGCAAGGTTGTTAACCTTCTTTCTACAATGATGGCGGAGGTTGCCGGCGGTTTTGGCCATATTGGCGAAATGCATTTAAACGAGCTTATTGAGTTGGTTGGCTATTATAATGATAAAGCAGGTCCCTTTAAAGGCTTTTGCGTGCCTGGGGAAACCCTTCTTGGGGCAAAAACTCATATATTGAGAACTGTAACCCGTCGCGCAGAACGGTCTTATGCTCGTTTATATGAGCAATATGGTGGAAGCTTATATATTTTTGAATATCTCAACAAGCTGTCCTCGCTATTTTACGCGATAGGCAGAATTTTCGACGAGGCGTAAATTTTAAAGAGCGGCGATAATTCGCCGCTCTTTGACATTGGTGTCCGATGTTAAGTTCGTGTGTATTTGTTTGACAAATCAAGCATTTATTTATATAATAGTATAAACATTACAAACAAAAGAAAAAGGTTTCATCTTTCAATGAAACCTTGGTGCCGCTGGCCGGACTCGAACCGGCACGCTTTTGAGGGCGAGGGATTTTAAGTCCCTTGCGTCTGCCTATTCCGCCACAGCGGCGATAATTGTATTGCTTTTTCAAGCCTATTTATAATAACATATAAGGATAATTAAATCAAGGATTTTTAATTGATTTTTTAAAAAAATGGATAAATTTGTTTTGATTGATGGCAACAGCTTAATAAACAGAGCTTTTTATGCAACACCTTCGCTGACTGCGCCTGATGGCCGTCCGACTAATGCAGTATATGCTTTTATGAATATGCTGATAAAAATAATTGGGGATCTGTCTCCCAAATATATTCTTGTTGCGTTTGATCGGAAGGAGCCCACCTTTAGGCACGCTATCTACGATCAATATAAGGGCACGAGGAAGCCCATGCCGGAGGAGTTGGCTGTTCAGCTTCCAATTTTAAAGGAAGCACTTGATCATCTTGGAATAGCTCGCTTTGAGTGTCCGTCAATTGAAGCCGACGATATTATTGGCACATTAGCCAAACGGTATGATTTTGATACAGTTATTTATACCGGTGATAAGGATAGCTTGCAGTTGGTTGATAATACGACGTCAGTTTATTTCACTAGACGCGGTATCAGCGATATCGATCAATATACAAATTTAAACTTTACGGAAAAAACCGGGATCAACCCTGTTAATATTATTGATTTAAAGGCTTTAATGGGGGATTCTTCCGACAATATCCCCGGAGTTAAGGGCGTCGGGGAAAAGACCGCTTTAACGCTTATTAAGACCTATTGTACGGTTGAAAATCTTTATTCTAATATAGAGGAAATTTCCGGCAAGCTAAAAGAAAAGCTGTTGGACGGAAAGGAAATGGCTTATTTATCAAAAACCTTGGCAACAATTGACACCAAGGTGGATATCCCGTTATCAGAAAAGGATTTTTCCTATAAGTTCCCGTTTAGTAATGACGCAAAAGCTTTTTTTGCTTCATTGGGCTTTGCCAATATAGTTAAAAAAGAAAGCTTGTTTAAAGGTGTTGTTGAGGCGCCGGCACCTAAACTTGGACATCATCTTGAAATAGCTAAAATCAAATCATTAGAAGAACTGACTTCATATGTTAGTGCGAATAAGTTAGCGGTTGTTGTTGATGAATATATCAGCATATATAATTTTAGCGGCGTAGAGTGCCAGCTTAAAATTAAAGAAAACTTTTTTGATGAAGGGTTTGAGTACCACGAGGCCGTCAAGGCTTTAAAGATGATATTTGAAAACGGTAAAAAGCAAGTTGTTGTTTATAAAAAGAAACAGCTTTTGCATGTGCTTTCAAAATCGGCAATTTATCCAACCTGCACCTTTGATGACGTTTCCTTAATGAAGTATTTGGTTGATTACACGGGCAAGGATGAAGATCTTAATACTGTTTTTGCCTTGCATAACCTTGATAGTTGTGTCCCTGCTTATTCATTAAGCGTTTTATATGAAGAATATATTGCGAAGCTTACGGGCGAAGAGGGGGATTTATATAGGAATTTAGAGCTTCCTTTAAGCGACGTATTATTTGATATGGAAGAAACGGGCTTTAAGATCGATATAAATGCCCTTGAGGTCATGTCGCGTAACTTTTCAGAGAAAATTACAGGGCTTTCGGAAGAAATTTATGGGTTGGCGGGTGAAAAATTTAATATAAATTCACCAAGGCAGCTTGGTCAGATTTTATTTGAAAAGCTTAACTTAAATCACGGCAAAAAAAATAAGTCAGGATATTCAACAAGTTCTGACGTTCTTGAAGAATTGATTGAGGAGCATCCGATCGTTCCGCTTATACTTAAATATAGGAAGTTCGCTAAGATCTTGTCAACGTACATTGATGGCTTCAGGCCGCTTATAGATAAAAGTACTGGTTTGGTGCATACTACTTTTAATCAAGTTCAGACATCTACCGGGAGACTTTCCTCGCGTGAGCCAAACCTGCAGAACATCCCTGTAAGGGATGAGGAGGGGCGCGAGATAAGGCGCTTATTCAGTGCGAGATCGCCCGAAAGAGTTTTAATCAGTGCGGATTATTCTCAAATTGAACTAAGGCTTTTAGCGGCTTTTTCGGGCTGCAAACCCTTGATTGATGCGTTTGTGGCGGGTAAAGATATTCACGCAGCAACAGCTGCAATGGTTTTTAACGTCGGCCTTGATGAAGTTAATTACCAGATGCGGCAGAGTGCGAAAGCGGTTAATTTTGGCATTGTTTACGGCATAAGCGAGTATGGGCTTGCTAAAAATTTAAAAGTTTCGCCAAAAACAGCTGCGGGATATATAAATAAATATTTCGAGCTATATCCCGAAGTTAAAGAATATATGAATCGTAACGTTGCTTTTGCAAAAGAAAGCGGCTATGCAAGAACTCATTTTGGCCGAAAGCGCTATATAAGAGAGATTAACGCAACAAACTATAATTTGCGTACGTTTGGCGAAAGGGCCGCGATGAATATGCCTCTTCAAGGGGCCGCTGCCGATATAATTAAAATTGCAATGCTTAATGTCTTTAACAGGTTGAAAGGTGAAGGATTGCAGTCTAAGTTGATTTTGCAAGTTCACGATGAATTAATCATTGACGCATACAAAACTGAAGCTGCAAAGGTCGAAGAAATTTTAAAATTTGAAATGGAAAATGCAGTCAAGCTTGCCGTACCGCTAACTGTTTCATTATCGGTTAGCGAGAACTGGTTTGACGCAAAATAAATTATTATGAAAAAGAAAATTATTGCCATCACCGGTGGTATAGCCAGCGGAAAGTCAACTTTTTCAGCTATTTTACGTGATCTTGAACAAGTTGTGTATGATGCTGATAAAATTTATGCTGAAATAATTCAAGACAAGTCTGTCGTCTTAAAAATATACGAACTTTTAGGTATTAATATCGAATTTTTAGGTGACGGACCGGTTTATTTTGACCGGAAGCGTATTGCTGACGCTGTTTTTAACGACGAGAAGCTTTTGCAGAAGCTCAATAATTTTACTCATAAGCTTGTTTATGAGAAAATTTCAGAGATTGCTAAATCCTCAAAGGAGCCTTTTATCTTTTTTGAGGTTCCTTTGCTGTTTGAAAGCGGAGGAGAATCCCTGTTTGACGACGTAATAATAATCATGCGTGAAAAATGCGAACGGATACTTGGTGCTATGCTCAGGAGCAATCTGACTGAGGATGAAGTACTAAAAAGAATGTCCGCTCAAGTAGACTATGATAATTTGGATAAGTCACTACATACTGTTATTAATAACAATGAAGGCTTGTGCAGCCTGAAAATTAAAGCAGAAAAGGTGATAGATTATTATAAAAAGCAATGTATGTAAATTTTTAAGTAGATTAATATTGATTATTCTATCAGCGATAATGTGTATGCTGATTGTCGCATCATTGTCATATTACAAAAAAATCAACAACTTGGCGAAGGAGTATTCCTTCCACTACGGTTTAGACCGCTCACTTGTGCTGGCAATTGTCAAAGTTGAGAGTAATTTTAATTCACGCGCCGTTTCTGAAGCAAATTGCAAGGGTTTGATGCAAATTAGTGAGCAAACCTTTGTGTATGTATGTAAAATGTATAATTTATCATTTTCATATAACGAAGTCTTTCGACCTGAGGTGAATTTAAACGTTGGATGCGCTTATTTAAATTATTTATTTCAAAGATTTAGTTCTAAGAATGAGGTTCTTTGCGCTTATAATGCGGGAGAGGGGCGCGTTTCGTCGTGGTTAAGTAATCCCGCATATTCAAAAAACGGTAAAACTTTAGATTGTATTCCTTTTGCTGAAACCAGAGAGTATTTAAGCAAAGTTATAGATTATCAAAAGAAAATTAGGTGACGTATGAAAGCAGTTGTTCAAAGAGTAAAAAGGGCCGTTTTATCATGTGATGGCGCTGTTGTAAGCGAGATAGGTCACGGGTTAGCAGTTTATTTTGGCGTCCAAAAAGAAGACGGGATCGAAAAAGCTTCATACCTGGCTAAAAAAATCGCAAATCTGAGGATCTTTAATGATGGGCAGGGGAAGATGAACTTATCCGTTAAAGACGTTTCCGGCGAAGTTCTTGTTATTTCTCAATTTACATTGCTTGCGGATGTTTCCCATGGGAACAGACCCAGCTTTTCTTTGGCGGAGGAGCCTAATCGTGCAAATGATCTTTACCTGAAGTTTATTGAGGAATTAACTCTAAACGGGGCGGTTTGCAAACGTGGTGTTTTCGGCGGCGATATGCTTATTGCACAGGAAAACGATGGCCCCGTTACGATAATCTATGAGGCATAAAAACATTTAAAATCACTGATTATTACTGATATTATATAAAATATTATGCATGAAAAATATTTGAGAGAATTACTTAAAAATAAGGGCGCAAGCTTAGTTGGTTTTTGCAAGCTTGATTATTCGCCGATCGAAAATCAGCCCAATCTAATGTATGGCGTTTCTATTGTCAAAAAGCTTTCAGACAGCGTTTTAAGATCAATCGACGGCGCCCCGTCTATGGCATATTTTCAGCATTATCGCGCTATTAATTTTAAGCTAGATCAGCTTGCTCTTGATGCAATTGATTATATTGAAAAAGCAGGGTATAATGCTTTTCCGATTGCGGCTTCCCAAAGTAAGCCAGACAACAGATATTCTGGGTTAATGCAACATAAAACTGTTGCGCGCCTTGCAGGGCTTGGCTATATTGGTAAAAACTCCATGTTTATTACTGAGGAGTTTGGTAGTAAAGTCAGGCTTGCTACCGTGCTTACGGATATGCCGTTGGATTGCGATAAGCAAATATTAGACAAGAATTGTGGTGATTGCAATATTTGTTTTAATGCTTGTCCTGTTGGTTGTATATATGGGATAAATTTTGACCAAAAAAATCCGGAGACCGATCTTATTGATAGAGAAAAATGCTCGTTACATATGAAGACCTATAATCACATTGGTCGCGGGTCGGTTTGTGGACTTTGCATGCGGGCTTGCCCAAAAAACAAACTATAATTGTTTTGTATATTTATCACACAAATTGTATATATTTTAGACTGTTGGACATAATATCATTAGTTGATCGAGGTGATTTATGAAAAAAAAGAAGTCTAAAATAACAAAGCTTACCGAACAAGATTATAACAACTATATAATGTCACTTAAGGAAGAAACACCTGTTAAAGTAATTATTCCTGAAGAAGATAAATAAAAAAAAGCCGCAGCTGACTGCGGCTTTTAAATTTATATTTATTATTTACGTAAATTTTTAATAATGGATTTTTTAGCTTTTTCAGCAATATTTTCTGCTGTAAATCCAAACTTTTTGAACAAATCTGCATATTTACCGGAAACGCCGTATCTATCCATTGCAACAACCTCGCCGTCAAGCCCTGAATATTTGTACCAGGAATAGGGCGAGCCGGCTTCAACGATTACTCTTGATTTAACTGAGCCGGGTATTATGCTTTCGCGATATTTTTGTGATTGCGTTTCAAAAACCTCTATTGACGGAACGGAGATAACTCTCGCATCGTAGCTGTCTTTTAATAATAGTGTGCGTGCTTGCAACGCAGGCTCCACTTCAGAGCCTGTTGCGATTATTAAGCAGTCAGGCGTTTTCTTATAAGAATCTTGAACGATATATGCGCCCATAAGCGCATCGTTAATTGATTTGCAACAGGGAGTAACCTTTTGTCTTGTTAAGCAAATAGCCGTAGGATGTCCGCTTGTGATTGCGTAATACCAAGCAGCGGCTGTTTCCTTCGTGTCAGCCGGCCTGAACACAGTTACGTTAGGAGTTGACCTGAGAGAAATAAGTTGTTCAACGGGCTGATGGGTGGGGCCGTCCTCACCAACGCCGATTGAGTCGTGAGTGAGAACGTAAATTGCCGGAATATCCATTATACCCGCCATTCGTATTGCGCCCTTCATATAATCGGAGAACACAAAGAATGTAGAACAATAGGGGGTAAGGCCACCGTGAACGGATATGCCGTTGACGATTGCGCCCATAGCATGCTCCCTGATGCCAAATTGAACGTTTGAACCGCTATAGTTTTCTTTACTGAATTTAGCTTTAGATTCAAGCTTTGTTAAATTTGACGGCGTTAAATCTGCGCTTCCACCAAAGAGATTCTCAACGTGTTCATTAACTTTATTAATGACGATGCTGCCGGCGTTTCTTGTTGCAATTGCCTGTGAGCAATCAATTTGATCTAACGCAGTTTTTAACTGGGGATAATTGTTGGTATGCCAAGCGGTAAATTTGTCTGCTAAATCAGGATATCTTGTTGCATAGTCCGCAAATAAAGCCTTCCAGGCTTTTTCTGCACGCTTGCCTCTAAATACAGCTTTATTTAAGAATGGCTTGATTTCTTCAGGCGTTTCAAAGGGAGGGAGATTCCAACCAATAGAATCTTTCATTTTTTGTAGATTTTCCGCGCCGAGAGGTGAGCCGTGTACCTTTGCCGTGCCGGCAAGTGGCGACCCGTATCCAATTGTTGTCTTACAAATGATTATTGAAGGCTTTGTTGTTTCAGCCTGGGCTTTTTTGATTGCTTTTTTAATGGAGTCGCGGCTGTTTCCGTCGGCTTCTAAAACCTGCCAGCCAAGTGCTTTTTGTCTTGCGGCTATATTTTCATCAAAAACGCCGTCGGTTGAGCCCTCGATAGTAATTTTATTGCAGTCATAGAGCAATATAAGCTTTCCAAGCCCCAGAGAGCCGGCAAGTGAGGCGGCTTCGTAACCTATTCCTTCCATCAAGCAGCCTTCGCCGCAAAGTGCGTAAGTGTAATGGTTAATTATCGGGAAGCCTTCTTTATTGAATTCAGCGGCAAGCTTTGCTTCGGCAATTGCCATACCAACGGCGTTTGCTATGCCTTGTCCAAGGGGCCCGGTTGAAATTTCAACACCGGGGGTATGCTTGTATTCTGGGTGGCCGGGGGTTAAGGAGTCAAGCTGTCTGAAATTTTCCAAATCATTTTTAGTAAGCCCAAATCCATATAAATGTAAAAGTGAATATAGCAGCATAGAGCCGTGACCCGCCGACAAAACAAAACGGTCGCGGTCACAGAATTGTGGGTTTTTGGGATTGAACTTTAAAAAGTCCTCAAACAACGTTAAAGCAATCGTTGCAGCGCCAAGAGGTAGCCCCGGATGGCCGGATTTTGCTTTATCTATAGCCTCTGCAGAGAGGACGCGTATAGTATTAACGGCTAATTGAAAATTATCCATGAAAAATTCTCCTAATATTTATGTAAAAATTATACAATCAAATGACCCAATAGTCAAGGGTTTTGAAAAAATTGTAAATTATTTTTAAAATTCAACACAAACGTATCAAATTTTTACGTCGTTTTTCACTGTTAAATTAATCAAAGCAAATAAATAGTCGTAAAATAAAAAATTTTACTTTACAAAAAATTCTTTATGAATTATAATTAATTAGTTAATTAATTACTTATAGAGGTTTATTATGGCTAAAGAACAACAATTCGTTAAAAACATTGCGGACATAAATGAAGATTTTACTCAGTGGTATACTGACGTAGTTATTAAAACCGAGTTAGTCGATTACGGCCCTGTAAAGGGCACTATGGTTATCCGTCCTTACGGTTATGCTATTTGGGAAAACATTCAGGCTGAGCTTAATAAGCGCTTCAAAGCCTGCGGCGTTAAGAATGCATATTTCCCATTGCTTATTCCTGAAAGCTATTTAAAGCGTGAGGCTGAACACGTTGAGGGTTTTGCCCCTGAAGTTGCACTTGTCACTCACGCCGGCGGCGAAAAGCTTGCTGAAAATTTAGTTATTCGCCCTACCAGCGAAACAATTATCTGTGAGATGTATGCTAAATGGATGCATAGCTACAGGGATTTGCCAATCAAACTCAATCAATGGGCAAACGTTATGAGGTGGGAAAAAACAACCCGTCCTTTCTTGCGTTCAAGTGAGTTTTTATGGCAGGAAGGCCATACGGTTTTCGCCAGTGAGGAAGAAGCGCGCGACGATGCAATGAAGATGCTTAAAGTGTATGAAGAATTCGCAAATAATGCTTTAGCTATTCCTGTGTTCACCGGCAGAAAAACCGAGAAAGAAAAGTTTGCTGGCGCCGTTGAAACTTATGGCATGGAAGCAATGATGCTTGACGGTAAAAGCTTGCAGGCTGGTACTACCCACTATTTGGGGACGAATTTCGCACAGGCATTTAACATGAAATTCCTTGACAGCACAAATCAATTAAAATACGGTTATTCAACCAGTTGGGGTGTTTCCACAAGGCTTATCGGTGCGCTCGTAATGGCTCACGGTGATCAAAGGGGGCTTTGCTTGCCGCCGGTCGTTGCGCCTATTCAGGTAATCGTTATTCCGGTTGCTCAGTTTAAAGAGGGCGTTTTGGATAAGGCTAAGGAAATTACAGAGAAGCTTGTTGGCATGGGTATCCGCGCTGAACTTGATGCACGCGATGCAAGTCCCGGATGGAAGTTTAATGAATGGGAAATGAAGGGATGCCCCTTAAGACTTGAGATCGGCCCAAGAGACATTGAGGGGAATAAGTGTATAATTTCAAGAAGGGATACATTTGAAAAGTTTGAGCTTTCTCTGGATAATTTGTCCGAACTTCCCAACTTATTAAATGCAATCCAAAAGAATATGCTTGAAAAGTCCAAAAAGATCAGAGACAGTAAGGTTGTCTCAGCTGATTCATTGGAAAGCATTTTAGCCGGTGTCGAAGGCAAAAACTTTGTTAAAGCCGCTTGGTGCGGTCACGTTGAGTGCGAAGAAAAGATAAAGGCCGAAACAGCCGCGACTTCGCGCGTTATTCTTGGCGATGCCGCTGAAGGAGACGTATGCCCGATTTGCGGCAAGAAGGCTGAAAAAATCGTATTATTTGCAAGGGCGTACTAATTTACCTGAGCTTTCGTGAATAATTTTTCTAAAGACAAAACGTTGATATACCGAAGAAAAAATAGTAGCTTGAACTATTTGTTAGCTCAAGCTACTACAGTTTGTTTGTTTAAGCTGTTCGCTTTGGAGGATATATATGATTCAACATTTGTTAGAGAGTCTTAACGAGCTTTCTGTTCTTGCCGATAAACGCAATCTGATTATTAATGCTAGGGCTATCTTTATGATTTCGGTCAGCTCAGCATTGATAGTTAATTTGATTCTTTTTGTTTTGCTTGGCATCGGACTTTATACAATAGGCAAAAGGGGTGGTGTTAAAGGGTCAGTTATGGCCTTTATCCCTTTTGTCAATATGTACTATTTAGGAAAGATAGTTGGGCCCGTTATATTGTTTAGGCAAAGATTTAAAAACCTTGGACTGTGGGTAATGATAACTTCGATTATTACGACTTCTTTGGTTTACACGCACAATATTATTACCTATTGGGACTGTTTGGTTAATTTGATAACTAAAAATCAGTTTGAGCTCACTAAAAACGCTATTATACTGGGCTCCTGGCATAATAATGCAATTTATTTAAACGACATTTTGTCGGTCATTGCATCTCTTACATCTCTTGCAAATTTATTTTTCTACGTATTCTTGCTTTTTCCGTTTTTCCAGCTTTACGCCAAAAGCAATCACAATTTTTATGCGATTTTGGCAATTTTCTTTGATATATTATTCCCAATTTTTGTGTTTGCATTCAGGAAAAACGAAAGATTTGATTACAGTCAATATCTTAAAATGAAGTTTGGCACGTATAATGGACGGGGCTCAGCCGGCGGCTTTAATAATCCGCAAAGCCCGTTTACGCAGGATCCGCAAAAGGATCGTGAATCACCTTTTGATGACGGCTCCGGAGATGACAAGCCGGATCAAGGCGACGATGTTTTTTCCGATTATTGACAAATTATTTATTTTTTCACTGTGATAGCTTCATGTTATCGGGAGATTTTTAATGAAAGAAGATAATATAGCGGCGATTTCAACAGCCCTCGCCCCAAGTGGGGTCGCGATAATTCGTATAAGCGGTAGCGATCCACTTTCAATTGCTTCAAAAATGTTTCATTCTAAAACAAGCTTTGAACAATTTGAGCCTAATAAGCTTTATGTCGGAACTATCGATGGTGGCAGCTTTAAAGACCACGGTATGTGTGTCTATTTTAAAGCGCCCAAAAGTTATACTGGCGAGGATATGGTTGAATTCCACTGCCACGGCGGGCTTGCTATTACTAAGGGCATATTGGAAACCTGTTTGAGAAATGGGGCAAGATTGGCTGATCGCGGCGAATTTACAAAACGCGCCTTTTTAAACGGCAAACTTTCGCTTTCCTCATGTGAGGGGCTTATTGATATGATCAATTCTCAAAGTGTTGCGGAGGTCAAGTCGGGCTATTATCTGTATAAAGAAAATCTCTTTAAAAAAATCAGAAGCCTTGAAGATAAGCTTACTTATATTTTAGCCCAGATAGACGCTAATATTGATTATCCTGAAGACGACCTTGGCGATCTTGAGCTTGAAAAAATTTCTCGCGAGCTTATTTACGTCAAAGGGGAGCTTTCTTTGTTAACGTCAACATTTTTATCCGGGTCAAAAGCTAAAAATGGCGTTAATGTCGTTATTTGCGGTCGTCCAAACGCCGGAAAAAGCTCTCTATTAAACAGACTTATAAATTGTGACAAAGCCATCGTCACGTCCATTGAGGGCACAACCAGGGACGTTGTTGAGGGCCCTACTGAAATTAACGGCATTAGGTTTAATTTTTACGATACCGCAGGGATACGTGAAAGCAATGATGAGGTCGAGCGTCTTGGTGTTGAACGTTCAAAGCGCGCAATAAATAGTGCTGACGTAGTTTTATTTTTAGTCGATGGTTGCGCTGGCTTTTCCTTACTTGATGAGGAAATTTTTGCGCTATGCCGTGATAAACAATATTTACGTGTAATTAACAAATGTGACGAAAGCACCTTTGATAACGGCATTGTTGCCGATTGTGACCTTGTTGTTTCAGCAAAAACAGGGGAAGGCTTTGATAAATTAATCAACGAAATCTATATAAAAGCAGGTCTGGATAAGCTAAATCTTGACGGCGATTATCTTGTTGAAAAGCGTCATTACGAGGCCTTGTCTGATGCGGTTGCGTCTTTAAATAATGCAATTTCAGCTTATGGGATCATGCCGCTGGACGTTATAACGATAGATATACGATCAGCGTTACTCAGCCTGGGGCTGATTAGTGGCGAAACTGCTGATGAAAACGTTATTAACGAAATATTTTCCAAATTCTGCGTTGGAAAATAATCGCTTTTCTTATTTCTTTTATGACTGAAAAGACTGCAAGTTTATTGATTAAAAAATTGAATATTTGCGGTCACGCTGCTTTTTTGGTCGGCGGATGTGTCCGCGATAAAATGTTAAACAGACCAATATGTGATTACGACATAACAACGAGCGCTAAACCGGATGAAGTAATTAACTTGTTCGAAAAAGATTATGAACTGGTCACAATAGGCAAGCGCCATGGAACAATCGGCGTGATAATTGATAATCACGTTTACGAAATAACAACCTTCCGTGCTGAAGATGGCTACGATGATCACAGGCACCCTAATTCAGTATCCTTTATAGATGATGTTAAAGGCGACCTGAGCCGTCGTGACTTCACTATAAACGCTCTTGCTTATGACGTGATTAACGATAGAGTTATTGATTATTTCGACGGAATAGGGGATTTAAACAATAAAATTATCAGAGCGGTTGGTGACCCGTCTTTGCGCTTCAAGGAAGACGCCTTAAGAATTTTGCGTGGCTTACGATTTGCTGCAACACTTGGTTTTAATATTGAAAAGCAAACTTTGACCGCAATGATTGCTGAAAAAGCAGGTCTTAAAGATATATCAAGAGAGAGAATTACTTCTGAGCTGACTAAAATTTTATGTGCGCCGTTTGGGGCCAAGGTTTTATATTCCGCCAAAGAAATTCTTTTCGAGCTTATAATCGAGCTTAAGGATATTAACGGGTTTGACCAGGTGAGCTTATCTCATGATTACGATGTGTTGGATCACACATTAAAGGCGATTGAGTTTTGTCGCGATAAAAACCCTGTTACCTGCTGGACGCTTTTATTACACGACATAGGCAAACCGTTGTGTTTTACCGTCGATAAAAACGGATATGGCCACACTAAGGGACATATGCTTACTTCAAGGATTATTGCCGAAAAAGTACTTGCTCGGTTTTCACTTCCCAAGCGGATTGTCTACGACATATTGAACTTAATTGCGATTCACGACGAGGATGTTGCAAAAACCAAGTACGACGTAAAAAAACTGATCTGTAAATTTGGCATTGATTTTTGCCAAAACCTGCTTGCTGTAAAGATGGCGGATATGTGTGCCCATTCTGATTATGGCGTTAAAAAATACTTGCACGAAAAAGTTCGTTTAAGAGAATATCTTAAAGAAATTATTTATAATAACGAATGCTGTGATTTTAGCACGCTTGCGATTAACGGCACCGACTTAGTTCTTCTTGGATTTAAGGAAAAATCGGTAGGCGAAATCAAATCAGTTATTTTGGATTTGGTTATGCGAGGCGATCTTAATAATGAAAGAGATGACTTGCTTAAATTTGCTGCTTCACAATTAAATAATCTTTAAAAATTCGCTTAAAATCATCGTTTTTTAATATTATTATGTTAGACAGAATTCTTGTTTGCATTGGTGGTGGAGAGATAAAATCTAAAACCACTCTTAAGATTGATGAATACATTTCCAACATAGTCAAATCCCGTACTAACGGCAGGCGTCCAATGGGCCTGTTTATTGGCACTGCAAGCCATGACTCAATGCCATATTTTAATAGCTTCAGAAAAACCTATACTTCACATTTTGACATAAAGGCAGATTGCGCTTTAATGGTTTACGGCGAAATGAATTTTGAAAAGATCTCTGATAAAATTGGCCGTGCTGATTTGATTTACGTAGGTGGTGGCGACACCCTATTTATGCTCAAGAAATGGCGCGAGCTTGGTATCGACAAGCTTATTATTGACGCATATAAAAAAGGCACTGTTTTATGCGGATTATCGGCCGGGGCAATTTGCTGGTTTAAAACTATGTTCACAGATAGCCAATTATTGTGCAACGGAAACCAATACAATTTTTATCCTGGGCTTGGGTTGATTAACGGCGCATGTTCGCCACACTATAATCTTCGTGCTGATGATTTGTTTAATGAGTTAAGTAAAAATATTGTCAACTCAATTTACGGTATAGATGATAATGCAGCCCTGGTCTTTACCAATGAAAGCCTTATTGGCGCAATTTCCTGTGGCGGCGCCGCGTATGAGATTAAATACTTCAATGGCAATTGTGAAAAAAAATCTATACCAATCATCAATAATGCTTAACATTTTGCACACAAAGTTTATTTATAATTTATTTATTCTTGATAAAATCTTTAATCAATAGTATTAAAGGAGGAATTAAATGAGAATTTTAATTGTTGACGATGAAGCTATGATAAGGCAAGTGCTTCGTGAATATGCTGAATTTGAAGGATATAAAACTGATGAGGCTGAAAATGGTATGGAGGCCATCTATAAATGTCGCGAGACAAACTATGATTTAATAATCATGGACATTATGATGCCCAAGCTTGATGGGTTTTCAGCTGTAAAAGAAATTAAAAAGATAGCCGACATTCCTGTGTTGATGCTCTCTGCCAGAAATGAAGAATATGATAAGCTTTTTGGCTTTGAGCTTGGCGTAGATGATTATGTCGTTAAGCCCTTTTCGCCTAAAGAAGTAATGGCCAGGATAGCTGCCATTATAAAGAGAAGAAACCGCCCGCCCGAAGAAGTAAATAACGATATTTTGAAGTTCCAGGGTCTTGAGGTTGACATGAAGGGCAGAAACGTCTTTGTTGACGGTACCAAGGTTGAGCTGACCCCGAAGGAATATGAGCTTTTGTTCTATATGGTAACCAATAAAGGTATTGCTCTTTCAAGAGAGAAGCTTTTATCTGACGTTTGGGGATTTGATTTTTACGGTGACGACAGGACGGTGGACACTCACATTAAAACGCTTAGAAGCCGTCTTAAGGAATATAAAAAATTTATTGTCACATTACGTGGCATGGGATACAAATTTGAGGTATGAAATCTAAACGGTTAGCAAAGCTTCGTCACAATATGTGGCTATATTTCATATTGTTTGCGTTGATTATTATCGTCATAACGTGGGTCTTTCAATTGCTTGTTTTTGACATAATATATCAGCAAAAGCGGTATGATGCCATGTTGCACCTTGGATCTAAGTTGTCAGATGAGCTTAATACTGATTCTGCAATTGATGATAAGGTTATCGAAAGCTGGTACAATTTATCAGGTAAGGCTAATGAAAACGGTATTTTTACATTTTTAGCTTATTATGAAAATGGTGAGCTTGTTATTAATACCATTTTTTCCGGCTATACCTCAGACTTTATTAAGCCCGGATACGGAAATGAGGACGGGTCCTTTGACGTTGACGTAAAACCGCCGACATCTCCGCAGGATCCTATTCACGAAGCGGTTGCAAGTGAAGAAACTATCACAGCCGTTAAGCTTGCTGTTACTACTTTAGTTGCTCGCGATACCGACTTTGTATGTGAACGGCCCGATAATACTTTGAATAACGACTTCTTCTTTTATGCCACTCATGTAAAAAACCCGTCACTTGACGGCTTTTTGGTATTAACAAGTGATCAGGTGTTTTTGCAGGACACAATAAAAGTTATTCAAATGCAGCTGGTCATTGTTACCATTGTCGTTGTAATAATTGCGTTTTTCCTTTCATGGTTTATTTCAGGAAAGCTTTCAAAGCCTATTGTTAAAATGTCTAAGACGGCGAAAAGCTGGGCAGGCGGTGATGATGAGGCAGTGTTTGCCGGCGACAACTATGAAGAGCTTAGCGAGCTTGCTGACGCATTAAACTACGCAAAAACTGGTATTTCTCAAACCGGGGTACTGCAAAGAGATCTTTTAGCGAACGTTTCTCACGATTTAAAGACGCCGCTGACAATGATCAAGGCTTATGCGGAAATGATCCGCGATTTATCCGGCGACATTAAAGATAAGCGTGATAAACATACTAAAGTTATTATTGATGAAGCTGATAGACTTACAATGCTTGTTAACGATATTTTAGACTTATCAAAGCTGCAAAACGACATTAACGCGCCTGAACTATCGGTGGTAAATCTTTCAGAGCTTTGCGAAAGTGTTCTTTTTAGATTTTCTGAATTTGCCAACATTAACGGATATAACATCATTAGTGAAGTCGAGCCTGACCTAATAACTAAGTGCGATAAGCGCGAAATTGAGCAAGTCTTCTACAACCTTATCGGTAATTCAATTAACTATACCGGCGACGATAAGACTATAAGTGTAAGATTAAGGCGTAAAGGTGAAGGCTTAATATTGTTTGAGACCATCGATACAGGTAAGGGGATATCTCAGGAAAAGCTGCAAACAATTTGGGATAAATATTACAGATATTCTGAAACCCATCAGCGGCCTGTTAAAGGCACCGGTCTTGGCCTGTCTATTGTTAAAACTATTTTAGAAGCCCATAATCTGCGCTTTGGCGTCATTAGTAAAAAGGACGTCGGTAGCAATTTCTTTATAGAATTTTTGGTGTGCGATGAATAACGATTTTGATAAATTGTCTTTAGAAAACGTAGATAACGCTCAAGAAACATCTGTTTCGGTTATTGAGCCCAAACGCACTGAAACTAAAGCTAAACGTATTAAGCCAACGTTGCTTTTAACAATTGTTAATTCAATGCGTCAGGACTCAAAAATGCTCGGGGCAACGGACGGCGTTATTTTGCCGAGCTTAAAGAACACTTTTTCTTCCGTAATAGTAATTCTTTTAATTTCAACATTTTTAGTGTTGTTTGAGTTGTTTGTTGACAAGATCGCGTTAATTCCAATAACTATGGTTTTTTTGTCAGTTTTAATGCCGTTGCCGATAATTGTTTTCTTTGTTGAATTCAACTTGACGAAAACGAACAGTAATTTTAAAATGTTTGTTATGTTTTTGTTGGGCGGGTTGATTTATATTTTCTTATCCTATATTGACAATAATTTGCTCTCAAAGATGTTTTATAATGCTTTCGTTAATGCCGTAATTTTGCCCATCATTATAAATTTAGTCATGTTTGTGGTAATATTTATGTGGTCGAGTTTGTTTAAGGCCAAAAGCATTTCCGATTGCTTTGTAATAGGCATATCAATTTCAATGGGATATGCGGTGTTTGAAAACTTGACCGGATGCTTTGAAAATTTATTTGTTTCATCACAAGTTGCAAGTTCGGGCTCCTATTACGTTCAGGCAATTTTAAACAATAAAGAGGGATTAACTAAAAGCTTTGATGCATTATTGGGTAATTGGTTTGGTGACTTTTTCCTGAGGCCATTTTTATATTCATCTTGGTGCGTAATTACTGCTTATCTTGTGTCTTTATTTTTGGATTCCAGACGAAGCAAATATAATTTGCCCAGAACGATGTATTTGCTGATTTTATTAGTAATTGTTCTCAACATCATTGCGGTTATCGACACTTCATTTTTGCCGTTTAATTTGCTTTTAAGGATAGTTTCTTTAGTTGCATCAACGTTGATTTCGATTCATTTTTTAAACGCATCTTTAATTGAATCGCAAAATCAAATTTCAGTTTAACTTAAAAGACCGTTGCAAAAAGCAACGGTCTTTAATATTATCTTTTGCCTTTAAGTCTTTTTTCGAGATAGGCGACAAATAAATACATTAAGCCGGCTAGCACACAAAGTAATACTGTGCCGGTCATCACTAGATCAAGCTTAAAAACTTGGCCGCCGTATACGATAAGGTATCCAATGCCTTGACGCGACACTAAATATTCACCCATGATCGACCCGATCCAGCTCATCCCAACGTTTATTTTTAAAGTTGAAATAAAAGAGGGGACGCTTGACGGCATAACAAGATGTAAGAATACTTGCAGCTTGCTGGCACCCATAGTTTTTAAAAGAGCTATTTTTTCACTATCTGTTTCCGAAAATCCTGCCAAAATATTTATTATTGTAACGACAACTGTTACAAGAACCGTCATAAAAATTATTGATTTTGTTCCAGCACCAAACCAAATAATTATGAGTGGCCCAAGCGCGATTTTAGGTAGACTGTTTAAAACAACAACGTAAGGCTCGAAGACCTTGCGGATAAAATCCGACCACCACAGCAGCACTGCAATAACAGTACCCAATAATGTTGCGATCAGAAAACCTAATATTGTTTCATAAAGCGTTGTGCCGACATGCTTGAATAATTCACCTGATAAATACAAGTCTTTTACGGTTAAAAGCATTCTTGACGGACTACTGAAAAGAAAACCGTCAATTAAATTATAATAAGTTAAAAGCTCCCAAGATAAAAGCAATAATATTAATACTAAAATTTGTGTCAACAGGGCTAAATATCTGTTTGCACTTAATTTTTTTAAAAACTTTTTATGCTGATCGGAGTAGTTGTTTTTTTTCATCAGTTAAGCTCCTTCCAAAGTTTTTCAAACCAATAAGAAAACCTTTCGTCTTCTCGACGCTGCAGGGGTGTCAGCGATTTTTCAAAGTCGGTATAATGTATATTTTTAACCTTTGCAGGCCGTTCTGTCAATACGATAATTTTATCGGCCAGTGATATGGCCTCCGATATATCATGCGTTACTAAAATTGCGGTCTTTTGCTCGTTTCTTATAATTTTGTATACATCGTCGCAAACCAAAAGCCTTGTTTGATAATCAAGGGCCGAGAATGGCTCATCTAACAGTAGAAGTTGCGGCTTTGATGATAAGGTGCGAATCAGTGCCGCTCGTTGGCGCATGCCGCCAGATAATTGATTTGGATGGTATTTTTTGAAGTCTTTGAGTCCATACTTTTCCAGTAATGAGTTGACGTACATGGATGATTCTTTTGTTTTTAGATTCTTAATTAATAGCGGCAGGCATGCATTTTGTTCTATTGTAAGCCATGGGAACAAATGGTCTTTTTGAAACATATATCCAACAGAGTTATCTGTTTTGGTTATTTTTTTGCCGTTTAGTAAAATATCGCCTTTGTCATGGATTGCCAGACCTGAAATTAGTGAGAGAATGGTTGTTTTGCCACATCCGGACGGGCCGACAATTGCGACAAATTCAAATTGCTTTACAGCAAATGATAAATCTTTTAGTGCAAGAGTTTCGCTTGTTTTTGTATGATAGGTCAGTGAAAGATTTTTGATTTCAAGTAGATTTTTCATAATTCCTCACAAAATAAACGCCTGCCAACGGCAGGCGTTTAGCTATATGATGTCTTCGTAAACCATTTCGAAAATAGAAGTGTCTACCAATTTATCGAATGGCACTCTTTCATTTAGTTCGCCTGCGTTTTCCATCACGTCCTGAAGTTTAGTAAAAGCTGATTCACTCATTATCAAGTCTTTTTGCCATGCATCAATCTTTTTATAAGAAACAAGTGAATCCTTTACGGACTCAAGTGAGGTGGCCGGGAATGAATTTATCAAAACCTTTGCAACATCTTCAACAGTATTTTTTTCTATAAAATCAATAGCGTTATACATTGCTTTTGCAAATTTTGTAACAGTGCTTAGATTGCTTTTTAGATAAGATTCCTTTGCCATAAAGCAAGTGAAAGGAATTTCTCCCGATTCTTCGCCAACGCTTGCTACAATAAATGCCTTGCCTTCTCGCTGATATTCAGAGGCAACAGGTTCAAACATGGTAACGTAATCTCCGGTACCGCCAATAAACGCCGCAGCCGTTAAATTGAATTGGACGTCAAAATTGAGCATTACATTTTCGCCGTTAAATAAATTGTTTTTATTGAGCGCATATTCTAATGACATCGCCGGTGATCCACCTCGTCTTCCGGCAATAACTTCCTTTTCACGTAGCTTTGACCAAGTAAAATTTTCATCCGGCTCTCTTGCCATTAAAAATGAGCCGTCTCTTTTTGTTAATTGACCAATAATTAAAGGCATGTCGTTGGGGTTGCCGAGATAAGTATATATGCCTGTTTCCGGCCCGAGAAGGGCAATTTCACACCCGCCGGACAACAGGGCTGTCATTGAGGCATCCGAACCGCCACCATTTGTTAATTCTATAGTTATACCTTCTTTTTCAAAAAAACCACCCTCGATTGCGATATAAAATGGAGCATAAAAAATAGAATGAGTAACTTCATTGACCTTTACCGTGACTTTTTCTTCATTTGTTCCGGTGCAACCTATAGTAAACATTGTTATGATACTTGCAAGTAAAATTGCTAAATATTTTTTCATAAACCTCCAAAAAATATTATAACATTACATTTTATGATATTTTTTTCTCTGTTGCTATAAAAAATGGGGGCAAGGTTTGTATTTCAAGCCAAATAAAAATTTGACAATAAGTTCTATATAATATATAATTGTAAGTAAATTAAAATGTAATTGTTATAAGGAAGTAACTTCTATGGATATGCAAAAGACGTACAATCCCTCTGATTTTGAACAGAGAATCTATAACGATTGGGAAGCTAACGGCTATTTTAAAGCCAAAGTAAATCCCGACAAGGTTCCTTTTACTATTGTTATACCGCCACCTAATATAACTGGTCAGCTTCATATTGGACACGCTCTTGACGAGACCCTTCAGGATACTATTATTCGATTCAAGAGGATGCAGGGCTTTGAGGCTTTATGGCTGCCAGGCACTGACCACGCATCCATTGCCACTGAGGTGAAAATTGTTGAGCTCATGAAAAAGGAAGAAGGGCTCACCAAGGAACAGGTCGGTCGCGACGGTTTTATGGAAAGGGCCTGGGCCTGGAAGGAAAAATACGGTGGCAGAATAGTAGAGCAATTAAAGCGTCTTGGTTCCTCTTGCGATTGGTCAAGGCTGGCTTTTACAATGGACGATCGTTGCTCAAAAGCCGTTAAAGAGGTCTTTGTAAATCTTTACAATAAAGGATATATTTATCAGGGGTCCAAAATCATCAACTGGTGTCCCTCTTGTAAAACGGCACTTTCTGATGCAGAGGTTGAGTACCAGGAGGAGGATTCTTTCTTTTGGCACCTTCAGTATCCGGTCAAGGATAGCGACGAATATCTTACCGTTGCAACAACCAGACCGGAAACCATGCTCGGCGATACGGCTGTTGCGGTTAACCCCAAGGATAAAAGATATGGCAAGCTTGTCGGTAAAACCTTAATTTTACCTATTGTAAACCGTGAAATCCCCATTGTTGCTGACGAATACGTAGACCTTGAGTTTGGTACGGGCGCGGTTAAAATCACCCCAGCACACGATCCAAATGACTTTGAAGTTGGGTTAAGACACAAACTGCCTGTTATCAGAGTTATGAACGACGATGGCACTATGAATGAAAACGCAGGCAAATATGAAGGGCTTGATCGTTTTGCGTGCCGCAAGCAAATCGTTAAGGATCTTCAAGATCTTGGCGTTTTGACAAAAATTGAACCGCACAAACACAATGTTGGTCATTGCTATCGCTGCCATTCCAGTGTCGAGCCAATTATTTCCAAACAATGGTTCGTTAAAATGGAGGATTTGGCTAAACCTGCAATTGAAGCGGTAAGAAATAAATCTATTAAATTCACACCCGAAAGATTTGCTAAGATCTATTTTAACTGGATGGAAAATATTAAAGATTGGTGTATTTCCCGTCAGCTTTGGTGGGGGCACCGTATTCCTGTATATTACTGTGAAGATTGCGGCGAGGTTATGGTCTTAAAGGACGCACCTTCAAAATGTAGCAAATGCGGAAGTGAAAAGATTCACCAGGACGAAGACGTTCTTGATACATGGTTCAGCTCTGCGCTCTGGCCGTTCTCAACTCTTGGCTATCCTGAGCAAACTGAAGATTTAAAATATTTTTATCCGACAAACGCACTTGTTACAGGCTACGACATTATTTTCTTCTGGGTTGCCAGAATGGTCTTCAGTGGATTAGAGCATATGGGCAATATTCCATTCAAGGACGTTGTTATACACGGACTTGTCAGGGACGAGCTTGGCAGGAAGATGAGTAAATCCCTGGGAAATGGAGTAGATCCACTTGCTGTTATTGATGAATATGGCGCAGATACCCTTAGATTTGCCCTTATGACAGGTATTGCTGCAGGCAGCGATATCAGATTTTCAAAAGATAAATGCGACAGCTCACGCAATTTTATCAACAAAGTTTGGAACGCTTCAAGATTCGTATTAATGAATTGTGAAGACGTAGAAATTTTACCAATTGACAAGGTTAAGCTTGAGCTTAAAGATAAATGGATTTTATCCAGATTAAATTCAGCGGTCAAAAACGTTACCAACAACCTTAACAACTATGAGCTTGGTGTTGCACTGACGGCAGCTCATGATTTTGTCTGGTATGATTTTTGTGACTGGTATATTGAGCTTTGCAAGTCTGCTTTATACGGTAGCGACGCAAAGAAAAAGCAGGCAACCGTTTCCGTTCTCATTCACGTTCTGAAGGAAACTCTTAAGCTGCTTCATCCGTTTATCCCGTTTGTTACGGAAGAAATTTATGCTTTCATTCCAACCCACGGCGATAGTATTATGATTGCCGAGTATCCTAAATTCAATCCGAGAAAAGGCTATAAAAACGACGTTGAAAAGATGAATTCCATAATGGAAATCATCAAAGCAATCCGTCAAATAAAAGCCCAGACAGGAGCGTCCGCTTCAAAGAAAGTTGCTTTATACGTGTTAACTGAAAACAAGAAGCTCGTTGAAGATTCAACCGCGCTTATCATGAAGCTTGCCGGTGTTGAAAGCATTACGTTGATTAACGCAAAAAGCGATTTAACTGAAAAGGTCGTTACACAAGTAATTAACGGTTTTGAGCTTTATGTTCCGCTTGGAGAATTAGTTGACATTAAGAGTGAAATTGAAAGGCTAAATGGCGAGCTTGTAAAGGTGGAGGATGAAATCGTTCGTGCTCAAAACAAGCTTAACAACCAAGGCTTTATTCAAAAAGCACCCAAGGATCTTGTTGAAAAGGAAAAAATCAAACTTGAAAAATACATTGAGCTAAAGAATAAAATTAAGGAGAATCTTAACAATTATCTTAGTTAATGAAAAATAAACAAGTACTAAAAATACGTTTTCTTGGCGGCGTGGGCGAAATTGGCAAGAACATGACCGCCATAGAATACGGTAAAGACATTATTATTATTGATGCGGGAATAACTTTTCCGTCAGCTGACATGCCCGGCATCGATCTTGTTATTCCCGATACAACTTATTTGGAGGCCAATGCCGAAAAAATTCGTGGTTTAGTGTTGACTCATGGCCATGAGGATCATATCGGCGCAGTTCCTTATTTGTTGAAGCAACTTAATACCCCGGTTTACGGCACAAAAATGACACTTGCTCTTTTAGAGACGAAACTTTTAGAATCGAAAATCAAAGGCTATAAGTTAAAAACTGTTCGTCCGCGGGATAAAATTAATCTCGGTTGCTTCTCAATTGAGTTTGTAGGGGTCAACCATTCTATTGCTGGGGCTTGCGCTCTTGCAATAACCACCCCTGTGGGTGTTGTTGTTCACTCCGGCGACTTCAAGATCGACATGACGCCAATTAACGGACAAATGATGGATTTTTCCAGACTTTCTGAAATAGGAAAGCGTGGTGTGTTGGCGCTTTTATGCGAATCCACAAACGTTGAACGCCCCGGGTATACTATGAGCGAACACGTCGTTGGAAAAACCTTTGAAAGGCTTTTTGCTTCAAATTCTAAACGAAGAATTATTATTGCGACGTTTTCTTCAAATATATATCGTTTGCAACAAATAATCAATTGCGCGGAAAAGAACAAGCGTAAAGTGGCTCTTTCCGGGCGCAGTATGCTTAACGTTGTCGAGGCTGCTGTTAAGATAGGGGAGCTAGATATACCAAAGGGCATTTTGGTTGATATAGATAAAATTAAAAACATTCCTGATAAGGATCTTGTTATTATTTCCACCGGCTCTCAAGGCGAGCCTATGTCTGTATTAACTCGAATGGCGGCCGATACTTACCCGCAGGTTTCTATTGGACCAAACGATACAATTATTATTTCTGCCAGCCCGATCCCCGGTAATGAAAAATCTATTTTTGACGTAATTAACAATCTTTACCGAAAGGGTGCTGAAGTTGTTTACGAATCTATTGAGAATACTCACGTTTCCGGGCACGCTTGTCAGGAAGAATTGAAAATTTTCCATACCCTTATTAAGCCTAAATTCTTTATTCCGGTTCACGGGGAATACAGACACTTAAAAAAGCATGTTATTTTAGCAAAAGATTTGGGTATGAAAGAATATCAAACACTCATTCCAGATATAGGTGACACCGTTCTTTTAACGGCAAAATCAATGCGATTAGGCGATAAAATACCCTCAGGTGCAAGATTCGTTGATGGTTTACAGATTGACAATTCAACCGTTTTTGTACGAGACAGACTTCATCTTGCTGAAGAAGGCCTAATTATTGCTTTATGCTGCATTTCATCTTTAAGTGGTGAGCTTTTAAAGACGCCCGACATAATCTCTAAAGGGGTGGTTCTTTCCGACTCCCAAACTGATGCAATCAAAGATATTGCACTCAAAACAATAAGCAGTTTTGACTTGAAAAGATCAGGTGATTTAAGGGAGGTCAAAAATAAGATAAGATCGTCAATACGAACTTTCGTCATCAAAAAAACAAAGAATAACCCGATGATTTTGCCGGTTATTACGGAACTATAATGAGTTATATATCTAATATTGAGCCAAATACAGATCAAAAGCTTTTGGATCTTTCCTTACGCTTTCGCGAAAAGGGCATACCGACCGCCCTGTGGGACACGCTGAACGAGCTGATTTTAACCGTGTCAATCAAACAACCTTTAACGATTCTTGAAATTGGTACGGCTGTCGGTATCAGTGGTACGGCGATGCTTTTAGCCTGTCAGAACGCCCGGTTAACGACCATTGAAAAAGATGAAGACAGTTATTTAGAGGCGGCTAAAACGTTTGAAAAGTTCAACTTAACTAAACAGGTTAAGCAACTACTCGGCGATGCCGGAGATATAATTCGTTTTCTTGATACTAATTATGATTTTATTTTTTTAGACGGAGCAAAAGCGCGCTATTACGATTATTTGCCCGAGATCAAACGCTTGTTAAATTCAGGCGGTGTATTATTCGCTGATAACGTGCTTTTCCGTGGATATATAGACGGAACCGTTAAATATAACCATCGCGATAATACTATCGTAAGAAATATGCGTGCTTTTCTAAATGAATTGATTAACGATAAAAATTTTGTCTGTTCCTTACACGATGAAGGCGATGGCATTCTTATTGCATACAAGAAATGAAAAAACCGGAACTTTTAGCCCCGGCGGGCAACTTATCAAAACTTAAAACAGCACTTTATTTTGGCGCGGATGCGGTGTATTGCGGCGGCAAAAACTTTTCTCTAAGAACTTTTTCGGATAATTTTTCCAAAGAAGATTTTATTGAAGGTGTCAAATATGCCCATAGATTAAATAAAAAAGTTTATGTCACCATAAACATTTTTGCAAAAAACAGCGATTTTATCGAGCTTGAAGATTACTTGCTGTTTTTGCAATCAATAAAAGTTGATGGCATAATTGTTTCAGATCCCGGTATCGTTGCTTTAGCGTTAAAAATTACACCGGGACTCGACGTTCACTTATCAACACAGGCGAACACTCTAAATAAATATTCTGCCCGGTTCTGGACTGATTTGGGCGTTAAAAGAGTTATTTTGGCGAGAGAGCTTAGTTTAAATGAAATAGCTGAAATTCGTTCATATTTGCCTGAATCCGTTGAGATTGAAGCATTTTGTCATGGCGCGATGTGCATTTCATACAGTGGACGGTGCCTGCTTTCCGATTATTTTACGGGGAGAAGCTCCAACCGCGGCGCGTGTGTGCAAGCGTGCAGATGGAAATATTCCATTCGCGAAGCTTTATCAGACGGGGAATTTTATGACATTACGGAAGATACTCACGGCACTTATATAATGAACAGCAAAGACCTTAATATGATTTCTTATATTGACGAGATGGTTGCGGCCGGCATTTGCTCCTTTAAAATAGAAGGGCGTATGAAAAGCGAGTATTACGTTGCTACTGTTGTAAATGCTTACCGTAGAGCAATTGAAGCATGGTTTGAAGTTGGTGCACAATATAAAGAGGACCGATCATTTGTTAATGAAATTTTAAAGACCAACCATCGGGCGTTTACTACGGCGTATTGCTTAGGCAATAATGACCAAACGGTTAATTACGATGATTCACAATCAGCTGGTGAAAGGTCGTTTATTGCATACGTTCTTGATTACGATGAAGAAACCGCTTTTGCTACAGTTGAAATGCGCAATAGATTTAAAGTGGGCGATACTTTAGAGGTTCTTTCGCCATCCGATAATCTTAATAAGACAATTTTAGTTTCGGAGCTTTATGACGAAGATGGCAATTTTGTTTCCGATGCTAAAATTGTCCAACAAAAGCTTAGATTCAAAACAAATGTCAAACTTTCGGTTGGGGATATTTTAAGAAGATAAGCGAATAATTGATAATATTAAAAACATACATTAAACTTAAGGTGCTTTTTGTATGTTTTTTGACTTTTTATCGTTTATAATTAGTAAATGTATATTCTTTTGTTCATCGATCGGCGGCGATTCTTTCCCGAGACCGTTAACAAAAGAGGAGGAAAAATCTCTCATTATAAGTTTTCAAAACGGCGATATTACTGCAAAAAATAAATTAATTAGCCACAATCTCAGACTGGTTGCCCATATCGCAAAAAAATACCAGGGGGCCGATGAGAGCGACGATTTAATTTCTGCAGGCACCGTTGGCCTGATCAAGGCAATTAATACCTTTAAGCCAACGCACGGGACACAGTTAGCTACCTATACCGCTCGCTGCATTGAAAATGAAATTTTAATGCTTCTTCGCGCAAATAAAAAGCATCAGCTTGACGTGTCTATTTCTGACGTGGTCGGAACGGATAAGGACGGAAACGAACTTACTCTAATGGATTTGCTTTTTGACAGCAACGACAGCGTAATAGATAAGGTCGAGAAAAACGCCGCTAACCATGCCTTGATTAATTATTTGCAAAGTCAATTAAATGAGCGTGAATTCAAAATAATCGTTTTAAGATTTGGTTTAAAAAACGGGGTGCCGCTTCCTCAACGGGAGGTTGCTTCATTATTGAAAATATCGCGCTCGTACGTGTCGCGTATCGAAAAAAAGGTTTTAGATTTTTTAAGAAGAAACAAAAATGATCTGCGTGATTTCTTAAATTAAATTAATTTAAAAATACCGCATTTTAAGCTTTATTTTTAACAATATTATGTCATACACAATTATTACAGGCGCAACCGGCGGGTTAGGGAAAGCCATCTCAATAGAGTGCGCCCAAAAGGGTTACAACTTAATATTGACGGGACGTTCTTCCGAAAAGCTTTTAGACCTGTTTGATTGCCTGACCAAAATTCGCCCAAATATTGATATCAGGTTTTTTCCCTGTGATTTATCCTCGGTTGATGACAGGTGTGGTTTGTTCAATAGTTTAATTAAAAACAATTTATCAATTGAACGCGTCATTCACGTTGCCGGTGTAGACACTCAGATGGCCCTAAAAAATTACACCCATGAGAAGTTGATTTTTCAAAGCAGGGTAAATCTTGAAGCTGTGTTTGATTTAACTTTGTTCGCCCTTAAAAATAAGGTCGACCGTTTAGAGGTCTTGACGATTTCAAGCATTTGCGCGGCCGTTCCCATCGGCTATTTTTCGGTCTATTCTTCAACAAAAGCTGCTTTAAAGCATTTTTTTGATAGCCTCAGACTTGAATATAAAAATAAAGAAGCTACTTTTACGACAGTTCTTCCTGGTTCAATTACTACGCGCGCCGACATTATTGCTGATATCGAAAAACAGGGTTTACAAGGTCGATTGTCTAAAAAAACGCCCGAGTACGTGGCAAAAAAGGCATTAAAGGCCTTGGAAAGAAGGAGAAAGAATTACGTTCCGGGTTTTTATAACAAGATAGTTTATTTTTTCTCGAAAGTGACGCCTAGATCCATTTCTTCAAAAATTACTACACGCAAATTTTCGCACAAAGAAAAAGATTCATTTTAATTAAATTTTTACAATCAGGAGAGTTATGAGTTACGCTGATCAAATATTTATACAAAATTGCAAGGACATTTTAAGCAGTGGTGTCAATGATTTAAATTTAGACGTTAGGCCACGTTGGGCCGACGGAACACCTGCGCATACATATAAAAAGTTTTGTATTGTTAACCGCTACGATCTTTCTAAAGAATTTCCTATCCTTACAATAAGAAAAACTTTTTTCAAGTCCTGCATTGACGAGCTTTTATGGATATGGCAAAAAAAATCCAATAACGTTAACGAGCTAAATAGCCACATTTGGGATAGTTGGGCGGATGAACAAGGCTCCATTGGCAAAGCATACGGTTATCAGCTTGGAATCAAGCATCATTATAAAGAAGGGGATTTTGATCAGGTTGACAAGGTAATTTACGATCTTAAGCACAACCCAACCTCCAGAAGAATAATGACTAATATTTATAATTTTAGTGATTTACATGCCATGCATTTATATCCTTGTGCTTATTCTATGACATTTAACGTTACGGGCAATAAGCTTAACGGTATCCTGAATCAACGATCAAACGATATGGTTGTTGCAAATAACTGGAACGTTGTACAATACTCCGTTTTATTGATCATGTTGGCCAAGGTTACCGGCTTTGAGCCCGGTGAATTTGTTCACGTTATTGCTGACGCGCACATTTATGACAGGCATGTTCCCGTTCTTGAATCCATGATGAGCAATCCCATTTATCCTGCCCCCAAGCTTATAATTAAGCGAGACGTCAAAGATTTTTATGATTTTAAAGTAGACGATTTTGCGCTTGAGGATTACCAATGCACTCCGCTTCGCGATAAGTTGGAGGTTGCAATATAATGAATTTAATCGTCGCTGTCAGCAAAAATTGGGCGATAGGAAAGGGTAATAAATTACTGTTTTCCATCCCTGAAGATATGCAGTTTTTTAAGAAAATGACTCTCGGTAAAGTTGTTTTAATGGGATACAACACCTTTTTATCATTGCCCAAGCAACAACCTTTAAAGGATCGCGTCAATATTGTTTTGGCGCCTTCAGGTGTGGCTTTTGACGGCGTAACCGTTGTTAACACGCTAGAAGAACTATTTTCTGAAGTAAAAAAATATAACGGGGATGATTTATTTGTAATTGGTGGCGGTATGTTTTATCACACAATGCTACCATATTGCAAGGTCTGCTACGTCACCGAAATTGATCTCGTTGTCGATGCTGACGTTTATTTTGACGATCTATCCTCTAAAAATAATTGGCAAAGAGAGGCTATTTCTCCCGTTTGTGAACACAACGGCGTAAAATACGTTTTTACTAAATACACCAATACCACTCCTATGACTTATTAATTAAATGAATTTGCCCGTATTTTGTACGGGCTTTTTTTATTTTAACAAGTATTTTTCAAAAATAGATATATTTTTTGTTGACAATGAACAATAATAGTTGTAGAATACTCCTGTAATTAGCACTTGATTTGGTTGAGTGCTAACACTCTAAAGAGGGGTTTGCCAAATATATGGAACTATCTGACAGAAAAAAGAAGATATTACAACTCGTTGTCGACGAATATATCGATACAGCTACTCCGGTTTCTTCTAAAAGTATAACAGAAAAATATTTGACAACGTTAAGCTCGGCTACGGTTCGCAGCGAGCTTTCCGCCTTAGAGGAGCTTGGTTATTTACACCAACCGCATACATCGGCAGGACGCGTTCCTTCAAAACTCGCATATAAGCTTTACGTCAATGAATTAATGGTCAAAGACCAATTAACCATTGATGAGCTAGACTATATAGAAAAGATTTTCTTGGAAAAAACCAACGGTATTGAGGAAATTTTAAAAAATACCGCTAAGGTTATTTCTGAGTTAACACAATATACGTCCCTTGGTGTGTTGACACGCGACAGCGAGGAGGTTATAAGAAACATCAAGCTGTTCCGCTTTAAAGACGACGGCTGTCTCTTGATCATCGTGACAGACAACAAGCTTTTAAAAGACAGTGTTATTGATATCCCAAGCAATCTTTCAAATGAAAGCCTGGATAATGCAAATGCGCTTTTAGGTCAGTTTTTTATAGGAAAGACTTTTTCAGAAGCCTGTAAATGCGACACTAAGATCACCGAAAGCTTCGCAGTCTATGAAGCAGTATTTTTAGAGGTCATAGATGCCTTAAGGGCGTACATTTCATCAAGCGATGACGTGGTTTTAGAGGGTGAGGATAAAATCCTTGCACACCCCGAATATGCCGACATAGAAAGGATCCGCAACTTTATGTCTGTGGTCACAAAAAAGGATCGCGTACTCAACTTGCTTTCTGAAAACAGAAATATTAAATTAAACGTTAAAATCGGCGCAAACGGTTATGACGAAATCCCTGAAGATTGTTCACTTGTAACCGCGACCTATACCGCTAACGGAGTTGAGATCGGCACATACGGCGTTATAGGCCCAACAAGAATGGACTACAAAAAAGTCGTTTCTGTTTTGGAAAACGTAGGGAAAATTTTAGAATCAATTTTATCTAATAGGTAGTATAATGACTGAAAATATTAATAAGGAAACACAATCAACAAAAAAGCCAACCGCTAAAGAGCTTTTATCGCAAAACCAAGCTTTGCAAGAAGAGCTTAATAAATTGTCTGAAGAAAAAGCGAAGGTTGAAGCTGATGCACTTTCTTTTAAAGATAACTGGTACAGAACGGCGGCTGAGTTTGAAAACTTTAAAAAGCGAAACGTTGACACGCGCAAAAATGCTTATTTTGACGGCAAAAAGGATTGCATTTTAAATCTTTTAACTATCGGTGATAGCATTGACCGCGCTTTGACGCTTGATATGGACGAAAAAACGCGCACTGGCGTAGAACTTGTTTCAAGACAGTTTTACGACAGCTTAAAGGCGATGGGTGTTGAGGCTATTAATCCCGTTGGCGAAGCTTTCACACCGGAAACCGCAGAAGCAATCGCAACGATACCTTGCGCGGAAGGCGATATGCCTGATACAATCAAAACAGTTTATAAAAAGGGCTATACACTAGATGGCAAAATCATCAGATATTGTCAGGTAGTTATAACAAAATAAATTTATTTATAATTAAGGAGAACATATATTATGGCAAAAACAATCGGTATTGACTTAGGTACGACAAACTCTTGCGTAGCCGTTATTGAAGGCGGTGAACCAATAGTTATTGCTAACGCTGAAGGCTCAAGAACAACCCCATCAGTAGTTGGCTTCCAAAAAGACGGCCAAAGATTAGTTGGCCAAATTGCTAAACGCCAAGCTGTCGCAAACAGTGACAGAACTGTCGTTTCAATCAAACGTCATATGGGTAGCGACTATAAGGTTGCTATTGATGATAAAAAGTACAGTCCGCAAGAAATTTCAGCTATGATTTTAGCCAAGCTTAAAAAAGACGCTGAAGCATATTTAGGCGAAACCGTTAAAGACGCGGTTATCACTTGCCCCGCATACTTTTCTGACAGCCAACGTCAAGCAACAAAAGATGCAGGCAAAATTGCCGGCTTAAATGTTGTAAGGGTTATTAATGAACCAACGGCAGCCGCACTTGCTTACGGTCTTGATAAGGAATCAGATTCACATAAGGTTATTATTTACGACCTTGGTGGCGGTACTTTCGACGTATCTATCATGGACATTGGCGACGGAGTTTTCGAAGTTTTAGCAACGAACGGTAACTGCGAGCTCGGCGGTGACGACTTTGATAAGAAGATTATTGACTACTTAGTTGCTCAATTCAAGTCAAAAGAAGGCGTTGATCTTTCTAAGGATAATTTAGCAATGCAAAGACTTAAAGAAGCTGCAGAAAAAGCTAAAATCGAGCTTTCTACGCTTACTTCAACAAATATCAATATTCCGTTTATCACGGCGTTTAACGGGGAACCTAAGCACTTAGATGAAACTTTGACAAGACAAAAATTTGACGCGTTAACTGAAGACCTTGTTCAGGCAACGATTGAGCCTTTAAAGAAGGCAATGAACGACGCTAAGCTTAATTATAACCAAATTGAAAAGGTTATTTTGGTTGGCGGTTCAACACGTATCCCAGCTGTTGTTGACACAGTACGTCGCATAACCGGCAAAGAGCCGTTTAAGGGCATCAACCCCGATGAATGTGTTGCTATCGGTGCAGCAATTCAGGGCGGTGTTCTCTCCGGCGAAGTTAAAGACGTTTTACTTTTAGACGTTACGCCATTATCACTAGGTATTGAAACTCTTGGCGGTGTCTTTACTCGTCTTATAGAGAGAAATACTACTATTCCTGTTAAAAAATCCCAGATATTCTCTACGGCTGCCGACAATCAGCCCGAGGTTAATATTCATGTCTTGCAAGGCGAAAGACAATTTGCTAAAGACAATAAAACTCTTGGCAGATTTGACTTAACAGGCATTATGCCCGCGCCACGTGGCGTTCCACAGATCGAAGTTACCTTTGACATCGACGCAAATGGTATCGTTCACGTTTCCGCAAAAGATTTAGGCACCAATAAATCTACGGATATTACTATTACTTCTTCTACAAATCTTTCTGATGAAGATATTGATAAAGCAGTTAAAGAGGCTGAGCAGTATGAAGCAGAGGACAAGAAGCGTAAAGAAGCTGTTGATGCAAAAAATCAGCTTGACGGCTTGATTTTCTCAATTGAAAAGACCTTACGCGAAAATAGCGATAAGGTTTCAGCTGAAGATAAAGCTATGCTTGAAGAATCTGTTAAATCTGCAAAAGAAGAACTTGCAAGTGACGATACGGACAGGATTAAAGCTGCAACTGAAAAGCTTTCAAACGACGCTCAAGGTGTATTTGCTAAGATTTATCAGCAAGCACAACAAGCGCAGCAGGCTGGCGGCCCTAATAACGATAGTGATACCGAATTCCACCAGGGCGGTGACAATAACTAAAAATTATCAATTTTTCGGGTGGTGCAAAATTCGCACTACCCGAAATTAAGGTTTTAATATGGCAAAAAATTATTACGAAATTCTTGGCGTTGACAAAAAAGCAACTCAGGAAGAGATTAAAACACAATATCGTAAATTAGTTAAGCAGTATCACCCTGACCTACATCCAAATGATGATACAGTTGCTGCGAAATTCAAGGAAATTAACGAAGCAAACGAGGTCTTGTCAGATCCGCAAAAACGCGCAGCATATGATTACGAGCTTGAAAACCCATATGCTAAAGGTGCAGGCGGATTTTCCGGAGGATTCTCGGGTGATTTTGGTGGTTTTGCTGATATTTTTGGTGATATTTTTAGCCAGTTCAGCGGCGGAAGTTCTCGTCAAAGCACGCAAAAAAGACCTGGCGACAATATTACGCTTGAGGTTTCACTTTCCTTTATGGATGCAGCAAAGGGCTGCCATAAGGAAGTTTCTTATCGTCGTGCAGAACCTTGCTCATCATGTAACGGTAGCGGCGCAAAAGGCGGTACAAAATATACCACTTGCGACAACTGCCATGGCACAGGTCAGGTACAACAGGCGACCGGCTCAGGCTTTTTCAGAACTGTTCGAATAACCACTTGTCCTGTTTGCAACGGCAAGGGCAAAAAGATTCTTGAAAAGTGTCCTGATTGTAACGGTAAGGGTTATACAAACAAAAATTCTACCGTTAGTTTTGATATTCCGGCGGGTGCTGACACTGGAAGCTATATCAAAAAGCGCGGATTTGGCCACGCATCAACGAACGGCGGTCCAACAGGTGATTTGATCGTTGTATTTAAGGTTTTAGAACACAAGCTGTTAAAGCGCAAAAACTTTGACTTGTTTGTTGATGTACCCATTTCATTTAAAACAGCAACTTTAGGCGGCAAAGTTTCCATTCCGACCCTCGATAAAGCTTACGAATTAACAATACCCGAAGGCACTCAAAGCGGAAAGCAATTTTTGGTTAAGGGGAAGGGTATTAAATCTACATACGAAACAGGAAATTTGTATGTAACCGTTTACGTAGAAACCCCAGTTAAGCTAAACAGACAGCAAAAAGCTAAAATAGCTGAAATTTTTGATGACGTTGAACTTAAACAAATGAGTAAAATCAAAGATTACAAGGTCGGGGTGCAATCCCTTTACGGCGTTGATCCATACGAGGATTAGCATTAACCCATTTTCCATTTAGTTGCATATAATTGATATATATTGATGCTTTTTAAAGGAATATATGTCAATTTGCAATTTAATTAAAAATTTTCTTCCCAATGATGATATTTTATCGGTTAAGAAAATTGAAACCGGTAACATTAATGAAACTTATCTGGTTACGTTACTCGAATCGCACGACAAATTCATTTTACAAAAAATTAATAAAAACGTTTTCAGTGAACCGCACAAAGTAATGTCAAACATTACAAAAGTTACTAATCATCTGAAAGAAAAACAAAAGAATGTCCTTAAAGTTATTGAGACTTCAGACGGACATTCTTATTTTTTAGATAAAAATCTGGAATATTGGCGCTGCTATAAGTATATAGAAAACACTAGTTCAGTCAGCCGAACTGATGACCTTGAAACTATTTTTTACACCGGCAAGGCATTTGGTGAGTTTCACAGATTGATGCTTGATTTTGATGCAACAAAATTACACGTTATTATCGATGATTTTCACAATACTAAAAAGCGTTTCAATGATTTTGAAAAAGCAATCAGCGACGATTTGGTTGACAGGGTAAAATTAGCCGGAAATGAAATAGAGTATTTACTTTATAATAAAAAACGTGCAATGATATTATGCGACTTAAGAGAGCATAACATTTTACCGTTAAGGGTTACTCATAACGATACTAAGTGTAGTAACGTTTTATTTGACAAGTCGTCGAAAACATCAATTGCGGTAATTGATTTGGACACGGTGATGCCCGGCCTTCTTGCCGATGATTTTGGCGACGGGGCGAGATCTATTTGTTCATCAACCTGCGAAGATGATACAGATTATGAAAATGTAAAATTTTGCATTGATAAATTTAATTATTATTGCAGGGGATATTTTAGTGAAACCGATAGAATAATGACGGCAGGCGAAAGGCAGACAATTCATTACGGTATATACACAATAACAGCTGAACTTGCTACAAGATTTTTAGCTGATTATCTAAATGGTGACAAATATTTTAAAACAACAATAAAAGATCATAACTTGATCCGAGCACGAAATCAAATTAGTTTATTAAAATCTATTGAAAACAATTTTGATAAAATTCAATCAATCGTATATAGTTTTAATTAAACCAAATTCTCAGTTAATTGATTTTTAAGGCTTCAATAACTACGCTCTTTAATTTATCAATGCCGATTTTCTTGATTGCGGAAATTTTAATAATGTCCTCAGGGACAAATTCGCGAACTTCAACGTCACATTTGTTTAAAACTTTGATTATAGGTGCCGTTACCTTTAAATCCTGTAACAGTTTTTCCGTTGTTTCATATTGATTTTTCCAATCTTTTGTTGCATCGGCAACATTTAATATTAGGCTGGCTGCATGAACGCATTCAAGGGTAGACTTAAATGCCGCGAGCAAATCTTTTGGTAGATTTTTGATAAAACCAACGGTATCTGTAAAAACAACGTACTCATCGTTGATATACGCTCTTTTTGACGTTGTATCAAGGGTGGCAAATACCTGATCAAGTTCAAGGACGTTTGACTTACATAAGGCATTAAGAAGAGTTGATTTACCTGCGTTTGTATAGCCAACCAAAACAACCGTTTTGGCTCGAACCTTGTTTCTTCGTTTATATTCAAGGCTTCGGCGCTTTTCAATCTTTTTAAGGTCATTTTCAAGCGCCGAGATCCTTTCCTTAATATGGCGTCGGTCTGTTTCAAGCTTTGTTTCACCCGGGCCACGCGTCCCTATGCCGGCACCAAGTCGCGATAGGGAATCTCCCTTACCTTTAAGTCTTGGATAAATATATTTTAGTTGTGCAAGCTCAACAAGAATTTTGCCCTCTGCGCTTCTGGCGCGTTTAGCAAAAATATCAAGGATAAGATTGGTTCTCGTGATTACAGGGATGCCGATTATATCAGTTAAATTTAGTGTCTGAGAAGGTGATAGTTCTCCATCAAAAACACAAAGATCCGCATCAGTGTCAATCGCTTCATGATATATTTCTTTTGCCTTACCTAGACCAATATACGTCGCCGGTGTTATTTCTCTGATCACTTGTGAAACAGCTGAAACAACTTTACCACCGGCGGCCTCGCATAGGGCAATCATCTCATCAACTTTGTCTTCAAGATCACGGAGATTGTTAACAGCTTCTATTATTATAATTTTTTGCATAATATTTGATTTTATCAATTATTTTCAATAATTTTATGAAAGACATAAACGGCAATTATTCATCATCGCTATTCCGCAAATCAATGGTTTTAATTGCGTTTCTGCGAATATCTTCGCTTATAGCAGCGTAGTGTTTTTTTGTCGTGTTTATATCTTTATGGCCTAAATAATCAGCCACAACATAAATATCTCCCGTTTCGCGGTAAAGCTTTGTACCAAAGGTGCTTCTTAATTTGTGCGGAGTTATATGCTTTAGGGGCGTTACCACTTTAGCATATTTCTTAACCAAATTTTGTACGGCGCGCACACTGATTCTTCTGTTTAATAAGGAAACAAAAAGCGCCTTTTCATTCTTACTCAGCCCATCTATTGTTTTTCTGTAGGCGAGCCATTTTTCAAGCTCTGTTTTTACCTCATCGGTAAAATAGAGGATAGCACGATTACCGCCTTTACGCGTCACTACAAAGCTATTATTTTCAAAGAACAAATCATCAACATTCAGGCCAACAAGCTCACTTATACGTATTCCAGTACCCATAAATAAAGTTAAAAGGGCAACGTCGCGAATGGCTGTATTTTTTTGATAGGCGAGCTGATGATCTGTTAGCCCATCTCCGGTTTCAGCCGACTTTAACATTCCTTTAATTTCTTTATTATCAAGGCGAATAATCTCTTTTTCGTGTAGCTTTGGCGTGCTAACCTTAGCTGCCGTATTTGATACAATCATATCTTTATTAAAATAATATTTATATAAAGACCTGATAGAGGCGAGCTTCCTTGCTTTTGCTTTTTCATCGCACATATGATGCTTGCCGTTATAATCGAAACTAGTGATATAGCTTAAGAAATGCTCAATATCAATCGCTTTAATTTTATTTAGTATTTCAATAGTAAACTCACTAACCGGGACATCATACTTAATGGAAACGTAGTCAAAGAAAATGGCTAAATCCATTGCATAATTCAGCCTGGTAAGCGGGGCAGTCTTACTTTCTATGCCGCAGAAATATTCCCGGACAAACAGCGGCATTTCGTCAACAATTTTATTGAGTTTGTTAAGCGTATTAATTTGGCGATCAAGAAAATAGTTATTACTATTTTTTATCATCGAGTGCTTTCTCCTTAAATCAAGTGGGGTGTGATTGATTATTTTAATTATATTACCAGTTAAATCATTTGTCAATCAATTTTAACAATATTTTTAACTATGCGCAAAACACAGGTTTTGCGCAATGATATAGGCATAAAGTCAATTTGTTGAAAATTTATAATGATTTACAAAAAACCGCATTTTATAAGTGATAATAAATTAAATTATATTCTGACAGAATGCATTTTAAGCAATCTATACGCAAAACATCTGACTAATTGCATACTTCATTAATTTATTGAATTTAATTAGTCAATTTAATTTGTAAAAAAAAGCGACAATATTTATTAAATTTCGCAAAACATATTGACAATAAAAATCAATAATGATATAATTTAATTAATTATATCAAGGATTTTTTGCAAGATTATGGAAATTATTCCCAGCGAAATGTTGCGTGGTCATATTGATACCATTATATTGCTATCACTCATTGACGACGATAAACACACAAATCAAATACGCGAAGAAATTGAAGCACGTAGCGATGGCAAGTTTGAACTAAAGCAAGGAACCTTTTACAGCTGCCTTCAAAGAATAGTTAAACAAGGATATGTTACGGAATATCGCTCAACATCTTCAGATGGTGTCCGTAGAAAATTTTACCAGCTCACTGAAAAAGGTAAAACTTATATTGACGAAAATAAGGACAAATGGGTATTCTCAAGAAGCCTTATTAACGAGTTAATTAAGACACCTGAAAAACCCACTGAAGCAGAGAAAAAACAAAAAATTGAAGCTTCTAAGCCAGCAACCCAACAAACTGAAGATTTCGACATTGATAAAGCTCTTCGTGACTTTATGTCGTCAGATGATGCGCCCGCAAAAATTGAGAAAGATCAGGAGGCTTTTCCAACCAATCCTTCTCAGGCTTCTCCCGCACCGCAAAGCGATGCCTTAAGCGATCTTTTTGATAACGTAACAATTATCGATTTAGGCGAAGTCGCCAATCAAAACAATAAGCAAAAAAAGGTTGCCGACGATTATTCTACACCACAGACCGCTGCAGCACCCCAAACAACCCGTCGCGATATCCCGATGCCTTTAGCTGAAAAATCCATTTCTCCTGAAGAATATGATATAATTACATTAATTGGCCCATCTGATACTGTCGAAGCAAAAACGACACATAATGAAGTTGAATACGATTCCCCTATCGCAACCTTTATTCAACCTGAGATAACGGAAGAATCTACTTCATCACAGCCGGTTTTGGAGCCGATGTCAGAAGCCGCTGTTACCGAGCCGACAAATACGGTCAGCGAACCAACACCGAACTATACAAGTCAAGATTTCAACGATTATTCTGAAGAAGATGACTTTTACAACGGAGAGGCTACCATTACACACGATTACAAATCAGTCCTGCAAAAGCTGTTCCCCTCTAAACCGAAGGAGGCTGATGAGCAAGAAGAACCGCGCGAAATGGTTTACGTTTCCGGCACAGACATCAACAGTTACTTTGAGGAAAAATCTCCTCAGCCCGAAGAATCTGCTACTGATGACCAGATTCCTGCAGTTGAAGACACAATCGTCCGTCAAACAATAGTTCCCCAATGCTTTGACAAAAAAACGGCGAAAACAGAGCCCTCGCAAGAACCAAACGATGATCTCGGGTACGATTTTTCCGATATTAAGTCTTTGGCCAAAATCGAAGGATTTAAGGTTAGTTTTTCAACTAATTCCGTTAAGAAAAAGGTTAACTCTATTCTGCTGAACAAGCTTAATATGATATCCTGCTTGATTTTTTATTTAATAGCTCTTGTTGAAATTGCTTTATTGGCTTATTTTACGAAAGATCAAGCCCAATTAACCTTAAATGCATATATTATTTCGGCTGTTGTACTGGCTATTTTGCCTTTAACCTCTTTAATTATATTCTTTATTAACCCGCGCAAAAAAGTTGCTTCAATACCCACGCTAAAGTCCGTAATAGAAATGTGTATCGTCGTGATGCTCAATCTTGTCGTTATTATGATAGTTTACTCAATTTTAGCATCGGTTGATTATTCAAGCAATATGCAATTATTAAGATACGTATTATACCCATCGATTGCAATACTTAACATTCCTATTTATTTTATTATTAAGTATTTGAATCTTGAAAACCCAAAATTTTATCACTAATTTTTAAGAGCCCTCAATAAGAGGGCTCTTTTATTATTTCTTTTTTAAAGTTGTCATATAATAAGCCCGCACCGAGAACGAAAACCCGCTGATATTTATTTAAAGCAATTATTTCAATAAGATTACTGAAATTATTAATATAAAGCGCGCCACAGATTGATAATGCAAGCCTTTCACCGCTTCCTGAATAATCAAATTCTTCCCTTGCAGCATAGGTTTGATAAATTATTAAGTTAGGACATTTTTTAAGTGAAGAAACAAAACTTTCAAACAATATTTTTGTTCTCGAATAGGTGTGAGGCTCAAAAATAACTAAATCACTTTCAGTAAGCTCAATGGAATTTAAAAATGCTGAAATTTCAGTTGGATGATGACAGTAGTCAGCATATATTTTGCTTGAGAACAAGTCACCAATGTACTCGTTTCGTCTTTCTACGCCACTAAATTCAGCTAAACCTTTTTCAATTGAAATTGGGTCAACGCCAATCTCAAGGCAAACTGTAGCGGCTGCTAAGGCGTTGTAAACCGAATAAACACACAAATCTTTTGTGCTGCTGCGTAAAAGAAAAGTGTCCCCCCTAAAAATGCTGAATTCATAATTATTTTTTAGTTTTCGCAAATTTCGTACAGTATAGGTTCCCCGGCTTAATCCAAAAGTTACTTTTTTGCCTGGATATTTATATAACCTGGCGTCCTCTTCACAGACTATTCTAATTTTGGCCTTATCAAGGAAATTATAAAATGTATTAGTCAATTCCTCCATATTCTCATATGAATTTAAGTGATCGTTATCAATGTTTAAAGCAACGGCAACCGTGGGATCAAATAAATTGATATTTTTGCTGTATTCGCAAACCTCGCTTATTAACCAATCCTTTCCGCTAAAATAACTGTTACCAAAAAGTTTGTCAAATCCACCGATATGTGCAAAAAAACGTCTGAAATCAGCCTTAAATATTAATGCTATCATAGCAGTAACCGTTGTTTTGCCATGACAACCGGAAATCCCTATTCTATTACTGAACCCGCGTCCTATATAACTTAAAAGTTCCGCACGACTCAAGATCGGTACACCGCTATCCTTTGCCGCAAGCAGTTCTTTGTTGCTCCCCTGTATTGCAGAGGTGTAAACAACTGCGTCTTTATTAATAACGTTGCTTGGATGGTTATACGGTAAAAGTTTAATTGCTTTATCATTAAATTTTTGTAGCAACATTGATTCGGCTACGTCACTTCCGGTTATCTCGTGACCCAAATCTCTAAGATAAAACGCCAAAGAAGACATTGACACACCATAAATACCAATAAAATGTATCCTATACTTCATCAATTTACGATAAATAAAAATGATCCACTAAGTATTATATGATAATAAAGCAAAAAATGTACTAATTTAAAATTAGTATATAAAACTATACTTATTTTAAATTAGTCTACATTTGTAGCCAAAGTTGAAAAACGTTCATAAAAAAACAGTTGAAATTTATTTGAGTTTATAGTATTATGTTTGCAATATACTTAGGAGCGTAACGTTTATGCTTATCACAGATATCAAAGTAAGAATAGTTCAAAAGGAAGAATCCAAATTACGCGCTGTTGCATCAATTACAATTGATAATTGCTTTGTCGTGCATGACATTAAAATTTTAGAAGGTAACGACGGTTGCTTTGTTAAAATGCCCAGCAGAAAAAACGCTGATGGCCAATATAAAGATATCGCACACCCAATTAATGCTCAAACAAGAGAAGAACTTGTTGAAATGATTTTAAAAGCCTTTAATGATTTAGTCAACTGCGACGAAACAGTTTGATTCCCATTTCAAAATTAAAAAGGCCTGCTTAATGCAGGCCTTTTTTTTAATAACCAATATAAAGATTTGATCCATCATATAAAATTTCAGTAACAATTTTCAAGCTGCCGGTGTTAGAAACCGATGCAACGATATTGCCTTGCAAATCAGTACGATACAATAAAGAACCGACGCTTACCAAATTATTAATTACAGATTGCTTGGGATGCTTATACGAATTGGAATTACCGCAAGAAATTATTGAAATTTCAGGCGAAACTGAATTAATAAAGCTTAATGTCGATGACGTATCAGAGCCATGGTGACCAACTTTTAGAACGTCACAATCGATTTCACTAGCACTGTAATTATCGATTAACTCGTTCTCAACAGTTTTATCAGCATCGCCCGTAAACATGAAATTAACCCCACGGTAAGTAAGCATAATAATTGGTGAATAGGAGTTAACGTCACTGTATTGAATACTATTCAAACTGCTTGTAGGCGTAAGAAAATCAAAAATCAATTGGTCTTCCCCATCGGCGCCGTAATTTATAACCAAATCCGTTTCCTGTGTGAAAAACGCCCAATCGGCCTTTTCGTTTTTTGTGTTTAGTAGAAAATTGGCATAAACGTTAGACGTAGCAATTGTAGGTGTTACCGGGTTAAAAGCCTCTGTAAGCTTTTGAGATATTTCATTTTTTGAACAAATATACGGCCTGTAAACAAATTCAACGGTATAATTGTCGAAAATAACAGAGCTTCCTCCAATATGATCCTTATCGCTATGTGTAGCAACAAAATAATTAATGGTTTTTACGTTTAACGCATCCAAATAACCAATTAAAGAAGCATTATTATCTTTCGTGCCATCACCAGCATCGATTAATATCGTGGTTTTATCGGGAGTTTCAATGAAAATGGCATCCCCCTGCCCAACATCGATAAAGTGCACGTAGAGATCTTCAATCTCTTCGCCCTGCAAAACAATCGGAAAGCTACCTAAATTGTCTCCGCTATTATTACTGAGCGATGGCGAAAATTTATAGTACAAAAAGCAAAGCAGCAGAAATAATAAGCAAAATGCCACGGTGCTGATTAGTTTATTCAGTTCTTTCTGCTTTTTCGTTTTCTTAGCCATAATAAGCCTTATAGATGTAGTTTTTTAAATAAATCCTCTTTGATAGCCTTTAGCCCAAAAATAAAGTTACCAACTAAAGTCATTGAACTGATAATTAAATTTATCATATTTAACAGCATATATTCGGTTAGCCCAAAAATAATGATCAGCGCAGATAAAACAGCTAATAAAAGTATAATCACAGAGAAGCCGAAAACGTATTCAGCCCGCTTTTTGCTGATAAATAAAATCATTAAAAGAACAAATATAGCTGTAAGCGAAATTGACGGAAAAACATACGGAATCAACCAGCGTGAAAAAGATATATTTTCAGCAAAATACAGTAACAATAAAATTGATACGATTTGTAGGAAGGTCTTTTTAAAGGCAGATTGATTGGATAAAATTGTATGCGCAACTAAAACCCAAACATACAGCAAGCCAAAAACAACAATCCAAAACCAGGGCAAATCGGGGGTTACAAGCAAGTTAATTATCACACAGCAACTAATGGCGCAAATGGTAAAAAACAGGAAGAACTTGTATAAAAATGCATTGGTAAGGTTAGTTGTTTCATTACAGGTTCTAACCGAGTAAAAATGATCGCTTTTATCGGATAAATCATCTAAATGATTAAAGCAAAGTGGACAAAAATTATTGACAGAATCCACTTCAGTTTTGCAATATTTACAATACTTCATGACTGACTCTCCCAGTAATTACCGTATACTTTTGTTTGGATGCCTGAAGCAGTCAACTGCCTGACAAAGCTTTTTTCAATACCTGTTTCCACGTAATTTCTAGCAAAGGTAATAAACACCTTATCATTAAAACCAACCACACCGGTTTGATGCCCGCAGGAAAAAGTCGGGGCAATGCAAAAAGTAATTTTTTTAACGTATTTTTCTACGCCGTTAGGCAAATTCGCCTTGCCGATATTTGAAAAATTAACCGTCTGAAGTGTTTCGCCGATACGCGAATAAATTGCACGCATAATAAGATCCTTCAAAAACAGCGGAACAATCTTAATAAAAAAGTTCTTTTCGGTTTTAACGTTGTCGTGAATAAGCTTGTCGAGTTTTTCCTTAGTAAGCCCCATTGCAATCTGTTTGGATGCTATTTCTACACATTCGGCGAAAGAATAATCCTTTTTCGCCCAATCAATAATAACGCGTGCAAACATTGTAAAGTTACGCATTGTTTTGCCGCCGTATTTTCTTCTTAAATCACATGGGACCAAAACTGTAACGATCTTATTGCCGTAAGGCTTATTTTTGATAAAGGCATCTCGGATAGCAAATGCGTAAACGGCAGCCAAATAAGCCGTTACAGATGCATTGTACTTGCCGGCTTCCGTCTTTAACGACTCAAGCTCAACTTCACAAGTAGTCAGCCCACAGCCGTCATATTCAAAGGGTGTCCCCTGAATCGAAAATGGCTTGGGTATTTTTTCGGCTTTGACTTTTGTTGCGTTTTCGTACGTGAAGAAGCTATCGTCAGCACTGGAAGACGTGCTGGGCTCTTCAATCGGCTTGATTTTTTCTTCAAGATCCAAATCATGCCCTGAAAGTCTTAAATACTCAATCAGCACCTCTGAAAAGAACTTGAATCCGCCGGACCCGTCTGTCAATGCGTGGAAAAATTTTGCCGTGATTTTATTACGTATATATAAAAACTCAAGTAGATAACCGTTGTTTTTAGAGTAATCAATTGGCTTTAAATAATACGGCTTTTCTTCAGACACCTTAAAAGGCTTTTTATTATCTTCAAGATAATACCAAAAAGCCCCTCTTTTCATAGAGGTTTTAAAAGTGTCGTAATGATTTAAAACGTTTGTTACGGCAGTTTCTAAAATCTCCGGGCAAACCTCTTCCTCAAGAAGAGCAGAAAAGCTGAAAACGTGTGGCCTGGTGGCGCTTGCCGTCGGCGGATAGATTTTAGCCGCGTTATCAAGCGGAAACCATTTTGTTTTTTTATTGGCAAACAACTTCATATGCTACTAAACTAAACCTTCAGCAAATTCTGTTGAGTCAAATTGAACGATATCGTCAACACCTTCGCCAACACCAACGTAAGTCACGGGTACACCCATTTCGCCGGTTAAGTTTAAAACAAAACCACCTTTGGCACTGCCGTCAAGCTTGGTTAATATAATGCCGTCAATACCGATGGCCTCGTTAAAAAACTCAACCTGGCTCATCGCGTTTTGACCGGTTGTGGCATCAAGCACAATCAACTTATAGAAATTTGCTTCAGGGAATTCCTTATCAACAACACGAGACATTTTTTTAAGCTCTTCCATGAGGTTTGCCTTAACGTGAAGTCTGCCCGCTGTGTCGATTATAAGAATGTCTGTCCCCTTGGATTTCGCCGAGGAAACGGCGTCATAAACAACAGCAGATGGGTCACTGCCCTCACCCTGTTTTATTATCCTAACCTTGGCGCGATCTGCCCAAATGTCAAGCTGCTCGGTTGCGGCAGCTCTAAAAGTGTCGGCAGCGGCTATAGTGACAGTTTTACCTGCTTTTGAATACATATTTGCAAGCTTGCCTATAGATGTGGTCTTGCCAACGCCATTGACGCCTATAACCATTATGATTGCAGGATATTTAATTTTTAAAGGCTCAGCATGGTCTAAGGTATCCTTTAATACAGCACGTAAATTTGACAAAACCTCTTCTTTATCGGCAACACGTGCCTTACGCATTTTTTCGCGCAAATTTTCAATAATTTCGTCAGCAATTGTTACAGTAATGTCTGAAGAAATAAGTATATCAAGCAAATCGTCGTAAAACTCATCGCCTATTTTATCGGGTACAAAAATTTGAGATATTTTTTGTGCGATAGAATTTTTAGTTTTAATAAGTGATTCTTTAATTTTAGAAAAAAATCCCATACTACTCCTTAGTCTGTCATTGTTTCGTTGATTTCGCTAAGCTTAACGGAAACGATCTTAGAAACGCCCTTTTCCTGCATGGTTACACCGAAAAGTGAATCTGCAAGCTCCATTGTTACCTTTTTGTGGGTGATAACAATAAATTGGGTTTCGTTGGAGAATTTCTTTAAGTATCTTGCGAAACGCTCAACGTTGGCGTCGTCAAGGGCTGCTTCAATTTCGTCGAGAACGCAGAACGGCATTGGCCTTAGCTTTAATATTGCGAATAAAATTGCAATAGCGGTAAGCGCCATTTCGCCACCGGAAAGCAACGAGATTTTCTGAAGCTTTTTCCCAGGTGGTTCCGCGACAATTTCAACACCTGCGTTAAGTGGGTCGTCGGCATTGCTATAGTCGATGATAAGATCTGCACTACCACCGCCAAACAGCTCCTTAAATATGCGCTTAAAGTGTGTTCTAATCTGTTCAAACCCGGTATTAAACTCATTAAGCATTTCGCTTCTTATGGTCTTTAATACTTCTTTAAGATCAGCCTCTGCCTTTTCCAAATCCTCTTGCTGAGTTTTTAATGATTGATATTCCTCGCTCTGTTGGCGATACTCTTCAATCGCGTTCGGGTTAATACTACCTAAGCCGCCGATTCTGCGCTTAAGCTTAGTGATCTCTTCATTAGACATGTTAATATCATATTCGGGATCACGTAAGGGCAAACAGGATTCATAAGTAACGCTGTATTCATCCGCAACCCTTTGTTGCATATATTCAAGCTCGCTATCCACTTTAGAAATCGCAAGCTCTTCATCGTGTCTTTTTGCACTAAGCTTGTTAAGCTCTGCGTTAAGAACCTGACGCTTTAAATCGTCCTGCTGCACTGCGATATTAAGCTGATTTTTTCTTTCCTCGTTAAAGTTAAGCTTATCCTTAAGCTCCTTAACGCCGGTATTAATTTCCGAATCAAGCAAAATACGCTCAATTTCCTTGTAAAAACCGTCAATAATTGCAGTATCGGATTCAATATTTTGAGTGCATCTGTTAATAATCAAATGATTGTCGTCAATCTCACTTTGCAAACGATTAATGTCATTATTTGCACTGTTAATTTCCGACTCCAGGAAGGAATCCCTTGATCTTATTGCGCTTATTCTATTAATAATATCGTCACGACGTTGGGCACGCATATCGTGTTCTGACTTGTGTCTATCCGCATCAGTTGAGGCTGATAGCTTTTGTTCTTCAAGCTTTTTGTTGCCTTCCTGAATATCTGTGAATTTTGCGGCAATTTCTTCAAGCTTTTGAGTGACTGTTTCAATTATTTTGTTGTTGGCGGTTAAATCCTGTTCATTTGCGTCAATAAGAGCCTGGATATTGGCACTCTTAACCGTTAACGCAGAAAGATCAAGCTTGATTTGCTGAAGCTGTTCGTTAAGCTTATCTAACTGATCGACGTCATTATTGGTCTGTTCGGTCAACTTATCTTTTTTGTCAGTTAACTTTAATACCTCAGCCTGTCTGATTCTAATATTTTCAGAAAGATTTTCGATCATCCTTTCTGTCGAAAGAAGATTAGCTTGATTTTGTCTTCTTGAGCCACCCGTCATTGAGCCGGATGAGTTAAGCACCTCGCCTTCAAGGGTGACGATTTTAAAAGCAAATCTATACTTATTGGCAATATTAACAGCATTTTCAATATTATCAACGATAAGCGTATTGCCGAGCAAAAATCTGATGACGTTTTCATAATAGGGCTCGTAGCTAATAAGCTTAGCAGCAAGGCCTAAAACGCCTCTCTCACCAAGGGCAGAAATAATTTCCGGGCCGTCCATATGTGGCTTGACCGACGTAACCGGTAAGAAGGTTACTCTACCGCCCTCACTTCTTTTTAAGTACTCAATCAAATACTTGGCATCTTCAGGTGAGTCGGTTACAATGTGCTGAACGGCATTGCCAAGGGAAGTTTCAATTGCAACTTCATATTTCTTGTCTGTTTTGATAATCGTCGCAACGACGCCTTTAATCCTGCTATTTAAAGCAGAATTTTCCTTAGCAGAAAGCATTAAGCGCTTAACTGCGTTAGGATAACCGTCAAAAGAGTCCTTTAATCCGGAATAAATTTTGCGGTTTGTATCAAGCGAGTTGATATCCATATTGAGCTTGTAAATTTTATTTGAAAGCTCAGAAATAGTATTATTGTTGGCTGAAATAGCTTTTTCAAGACAATCGACTTGATTTAAAAGGCTTGACTTGGTATTTTCGCCTTCAGAGATGTCATTATTTATCCTGGTTTTTTCAATTTCAAGCTGTTGACGAGCTAAAGTTAAATTGTTGACCTTATCAATAACTTCCCTGTGCTGTTCTGAAATAAAATATTTTTCCTTGTCTAAAGAACCTAAATTTTTACTGATATCAGCAAGGTTTTCAGCGGCTTTTAACATGGTGCTGTGGGCCTTGGAAGCAGCATTTTCATCTTGAGTAATAGCACTTAAAACCGTTGTTAATTCGTGATTTAAGGCTTCAAGCTCTTCAGATAATTTACGCTTTTCGCCGGTAAAATCAACTAAGGCTTCTTTTTTCGCCTCGATCGCCTTTAGTTGGTATGATATTTTTTCAGTGCTTTGATTGATATCGCTTTGTAAACGGGCGATTTCGTTTTTAAAGTAAGAAATTTTCTCGTTGTAAACCTTTGTTTGGCCGTCAAGCTTCTCCTGGCTTACTGATTTTTCAAGAATTTCATCATGTAAGGCATTGATTATGGCGTCGATTTCGCCAAGCTCTCTCATATGTTCGTTATATGCGTTATTTGTCTTTTCCAAATCGTCGGTACGCGTTTCGGTTTCTTCAATTAAGCCCTGAATACGAGTGTTAATCTTATCCTTTATCACGCTTGCATTGTCATATTTGTATAAGTAGTTGTTGATTTCGTGATATTTAAGCTGGTTAGAAAGCTCAACAAACTTTTTAGTCTTTTCAGCGGCGCGTGAAAGCGGTTCCAGCTGCTTTTCCATAAGGCTGGTAACGTCAAAAATTCTTACAAGATTATCACGGACTCTTTCAAGCTTACGCTCTGTCTCAAGCTTTTTTGCCTTTGCTTGAGCAATACCAACGGCTTCCTCGAAAATAGTACGCCTGTCTTCAGGCTTTGACGATAAAATTTCTGAAACCTTACCTTGGCTGATTATAGAGTAGCCGTTTTTTGAAACGCCACATTCGTGCAATAATCTAACGATTTCACGCAACAAGGACGGCTGCTTATTTACGTAATATTCACTTTCGCCGCTGCGGAACAGCTTACGGGTAAGAATAACCTCATTGTAGTCGCAGCTTTTGAATATACGGTTAGAGTTGTCGAAATAAAGTGAAACCTCACAATACGATAACGATTTCCTATTTTGAGTACCGTTAAAGATAACGTCGGTCATTGAGGAACCACGCATATTTTTTGCCGATTGTTCACCAAGAACCCACCGTATAGCGTCGGCGATATTTGACTTACCGCATCCGTTGGGACCAACGATGCCGGTAACGCCATTATCAAATGTAATTTCGACTTTGTCCGCAAAGGACTTAAAGCCGATCATTTCTATTTTTTCAAAATTCAACTTTTGTTATCCTCACCTTGTAGTATTTTAAGAGCATTTTTTGCTGCTTCGTGGCCGGCAAGCTTATGAGACTTCCCCTTACCTACACCGTAAACCGTTTTATCAATTATAACCGCCATAGTAAAAATGCGGTCGTGTGGGGGGCCTTCAGAGGAAACTTCCTCATACTTGATATCACCCAAATGCTTGCTTTGTACAAAATGTTGAAGCTTTGTTTTATAATCATTGGCAATGGCCCCAGCGCCTTCACCATCTGACAAAATCAATTTTTTAACGTCCAACATTTTAAAAACAAACCGTTTTGCACATTCAAAGTCGCCGTCAAGATAAATTGCAGCTGTTATCGCCTCAAACAAGTTTTCAGCAAGATTAGTTCGGTTGGTTTTAAATTGCCTTTCACCGCCTTGCCCAAGCAAAATAAATTTATCAAGGTTGTGTTTGATTATAGCCTCAGATAAGGGCGATTTTGAAACCAAAGCTTGCTTTTTAATAGTTAAAAAGCCTTCGTCAACGTCTTTGAATTTTTCATAGAGCATTTCGCTTACAATGAGCCCAAGAACGGAATCCCCTAAAAACTCTAAACGCTCGTTGTTAATTCCGCCATTTTCATTAGTATACGTTGAATGGGTGAACGCCGTTTTTAAAAGCGCTTTATTTTTAAACGTATAACCAATTATTTGCTCGCACTGCTTTAAATCCATTTTAATAATTTAGGTTATCAACTGTTCTTGGGAACGGAATAACGTCGCGAATGTTTGCAACGCCGGTTAAATACATTACCATACGCTCAAACCCAAGGCCAAAGCCGGAGTGAGTCGTTCCGCCGTATTTTCTCAAGTTCAAATACCACCAATAATCTTCCGGATCAAGGTTGAAATCCTTCATTTTGGAAAGCAAAACGTCCAACCTTTCTTCACGCTGGCTACCGCCGATTAATTCGCCAATACCGGGTACAAGCAAGTCGGCTGCTGCAACGGTTTTGCCATCATCGTTAAGCCTCATATAAAACGCCTTGATCTCCTTTGGATAATCAGTAAGGAATACGGGTTTTTTGAAAATCTTTTCGGTGATGTATCTTTCGTGTTCGCTCTGCAGATCACAGCCCCAATATACTGGATATTCAAATTCATCTTTATGCTCTTCTAATAATTTGATGGCCTCAGTATAGCTCAATCTTACAAATTCAGAATTAAGAACGTTTTCTAAACGCTCAACAAGGCCTTGGTCAACAAATTTATTCAAAAATGCGATTTCTTCAGGACAAACCTTCATAACGTGCCCGATAATAGCCTTTACCATGGCCTCAGCGACGTTCATATCGTCAGAAAGATCGGCAAACGCCATTTCGGGCTCAATCATCCAAAATTCCGCGGCGTGACGAGCTGTGTTGGAATTTTCAGCCCTAAATGTTGGACCAAAGGTATATACGTTGCCAAAAGCCAAAGCAAAGGTTTCTGCATTAAGCTGACCGGATACGGTTAAAGATGCCTTTTTACTGAAGAAATCCTGTTTGTAGTCAATTTCACCGCTTTCAAGCCTGGGTAATTTTTCCTGATTTAAGGTCGTGACCTGGAACATTTCGCCTGCCCCCTCACAGTCACTTCCGGTAATAATCGGTGTATTTACGTATACAAAGCCCTGATCATTAAAAAATTTGTGAATAGCAAAAGCTGCCTCACTCCTGATACGGAAGACGGCACTGTATAAGTTTGTCCTTGGCCTTAGATAAGCGATCTCGCGTAAATATTCAATGGAGTGACGCTTTTTTTGTAAGGGATAGTCGGGTAAAGACGTGCCCTCCACTTTTATGGATTGAGCTTTTAATTCAAGTGGTTGCTGTGCGTTTGGAGTTAAAACAACTTTGCCAACGACGATTAAAGCAGCGCCAACGTTTTGTTTTGCAATTTCGTTGTAATTCTCAATAATAGAGCTTTCAAAAACAACCTGTAAATTCTTGAAAAAGCTACCGTCGTTTAGTTCAATAAATCCAAATGATTTTGAATCACGTATTGTTCTGGCCCAGCCCATAACAGTCACTGTCTGATCGGCATACTTTTCACTGTTTCTAAAAATGTCTTTAATTAAAGCACGTTTTTCCATAAAATAGCAAGTCCTTATATAATTAAATATTTATATATAATAATATAACATTATTCCGCGCAAAAAACAATTATTTTTGATAAAACTAAGTAAATTAATTTAGATTTATGCTCTTTTCCCGTTAAAAAATCAAAAAAAGGCCCTGAATTTTAACCGTTTAAGGTAAAAATTCAAGGCCTATGGAATTATGCAATTTGTTTTTTAACAATTTCAGCCTTCTTCAGGCCGTTAACGACTTCCCTGTCTATAACGACTTTTTCAATTGAATCGTCTTCGGGAATATCATACATTGCATCAAGCATAAGGTTTTCGAAAATAGTTCTTAAACCACGCGCACCGGTCTTTAAATCAATTGCACGCTTAGCAATTTCATTAAGTGCGTCATCTTTAACGACCAGCTCTACTTCGTCATAGCCTAAAAGCTTCTTGTATTGTTTAACGATTGCGTTTTTGGGCTCCGTCATTATCTTAACCAAAGCACCTTCGTCAAGTCCATTTAAGGCTACGGTTATAGGGATTCTACCAACAAATTCGGGGATTAGGCCAAATTTAATGAGATCCTGAGGTTGAACCTCTTGAAAATATTCATCAGTGCGCAAATCGTTACAATCGGTTACGGTTGCACCAAATCCCATGCCTGAAGAGTCTTTCCTTTTTGCAATGATCTTATCAAGACCAACAAAAGCTCCGCCAAATATAAATAAGATGTTAGTGGTATCAAGCCTGATAAATTCTTGCTGCGGGTGCTTGCGACCGCCCTGTGGGGGGACTGATGCAACAGTGCTCTCAATTATTTTTAAAAGCGCTTGCTGCACGCCTTCACCGGACACGTCACGCGTGATAGAAACATTTTCAGTTTTGCGAGCAATCTTGTCAATTTCGTCAATGTAAATTATACCGCGCTCTGCTCTGGAAATATCAAAATCAGCGTTCTGGAGAAGCTTTAACAAAATGTTTTCAACGTCTTCACCAACGTACCCGGCCTCAGTTAAAGTTGTAGCGTCGGCAACGGCAAACGGAACGTTTAAAATTTTAGCGAGAGTGCTGGCAAGCAATGTTTTGCCACAGCCGGTTTGGCCAAGTAAAAGCACGTTACTTTTATCAATTTCTGTTTCATCAGTGCCGGGCTTGCGATTTTTGGCCATCATATTAACTCGCTTATAATGGTTATAAACCGCAACTGATAAAACCTTTTTTGCCTTATCCTGACCAACGATATACTTGTCAAGCTCCGCCTTGATTTCATGTGGTTTTAAAAGATTGATTTCACCGTTTGCGTCCGTCTTTTTATCGTCTTTAAGTATGGATTGGCAAATATCAATGCACTCGTCACAAATGTAAAGGCCATGTGGCCCTGCGACCAAAGTTTTGACCTTATCCTGTGCCTTTCCGCAAAAAGAACAAAAAGTGTTGGTTAAGTTTTCTTTATTCATTATACCTCATTAAGTTATCTGTTAGAGAAAATTCTGTCAATTAAACCGTATTCCAGTGCGTCCTGGGCGGATAAATAATTATCTCTATCTGTATCCTGCTCAATTTCGGATAAGCGTTTTCCCGTATTTTCAGCGAGAATATGGTTAAGTTTATCTTTAATGCGTAAAATATGGTCAGCATGAATTTTTATATCACTTGCCTGCCCCTGCATGCCGCCGAGTGGCTGATGGATCATTACTTCACTGTTAGGCAAACAATATCTTTTACCTTTTGCGCCGCTTGACAAAATAACCGCAGCCATACTTGCAGCCATACCAATACATAAAGTGCAGACCTCGCACTTTATATAATTCATCGTATCATAAATTGCAAGTCCGGCAGAAACACTCCCACCGGGACTGTTTATATACATATAAATAGGCTTATTGGGATCCTCCGACTCAAGGAAAATTAACTGGGCAACAACAGTATTTGCAACCGCATCGTTAATTTCGCCCGACAAGAAAATAATTCTGTCGTTTAATAAGCGGGAATATATGTCGTAAGACCTTTCCCCTCTGTCGGTTTGTTGAACAACCATTGGAATAAGTGACATAAAAGCCTCCTTACAGCGGATTTGTTAATAAATTAGGAAATGTCGTTATTAGCAACCAAGAAAGCAAATAATTTATCTACAACAATTGAATTTTTGATATAATCAATTTGTCTTGGATCCATATTTTTGCGATATTCTTCAACTTCTTTGTTGACAGATTTAGCCTGCTCTTCAACCTTAGCAGCAACCTCTTCATCAGTTGCTTCGATCTTTTCAGCCTCGATAATCTTACCAACGATAAGCTGCTTTTTAACGCGATCTTTGGCGATTGGAGAATAAGATTCCTTGATAGCGTCTTCAGTTTGCTTGGTCACTTTAAGATAATCTTCAAACTTTAAGCCTTGATACATTAATCTATACTGAAGCTGTTGAACCATTGTATTAATTTCATGTTCAATCATGCAGTCGGGAATTTCAACCTCGGTACATTCAGCAATTTTAGTTAAAAGCTTGTCCTCGTTTTCATCGTGAGCACGTTTGTCATTGTCCTTCTGCATGTGTTCACGAGTTTTGTTTTTATAAGCCTCAACAGACTCTTCGCCAGTTGCGTCTTTGATAAACTCATCGTTAAGCTCAGGAAGCTCTTTAACGATAATTTCGTGAAGATGAATTGCGAAGACGGCATCCTTACCGTTAAGTGGGGCGGAATAGTCTTCAGGGAAGGTTACGTTAATGTCTTTGTCCTCGCCGATATTCATGCCGACAACCTGATCTTCAAAACCGGGGATAAATGAACCGGAACCAAGCTCAAGACGATACTTTTCAGCTGTGCCGCCTTCAAACTTAACGCCGTCAACACTACCGCTGAAGTCGATTACAACAATATCACCATTTGCACACGCCCTGTCTGTGACGTTAACTTCTCTTGAATTCCTTTCTAAAAGACGGTTAATATCCTTTTCAAGGTCTTCGTCGGTAACATTATACTCAACCTTATCAACTTTTATACCCGTATATGCATTAATCTTAACTTCAGGCATAACAGGAACATAAGCAGTAAAAGTAACACCGTTCTCGTCAATATTATCAAGAGCAAATTGAGGATCGCCAACAGGCTGAATCTTCTCACCTTCCTGGGTTAAGACCTGAGGATAATATTCGCTAACAGCAATATTTAAGGCGTCTTCATAGAAAACTTCTTTGCCGTAAACACTGCAGATCACATGGAAAGGAGCATGGCCCTTTCTAAACCCCTGAACGGAATATTTACCCTTATTTTGCTGATAAGCTTTGGAAATAGCGCCTTCCCAATCCTGTTTATCTAAATTAATGGTAACCTTCACTTGACTTTTTTCAAAATTTTCACAATTGTAATTCATAAGAACTCCTAAAATGTATTTTTATAATTATTTGCCGTAATATTTTAGCAAAATAAATAATTATTGTAAAGTTTTTTGCAACAAAGATTTGCAAATATGTTATTTTTTAGTATAATATCTTATATGACCAAACTTGAGGTGAATTATGCCACAGGACGCGTTTACTATTTATCACATAGCAAAAGAATTAAATTCATGCCTTAAAGGCGCGCGGATTGACAAAATAAATCAACCTGGCCAAGACTATATCGTCCTCGGCCTGCGTACATTTAATAAAAACGAAAAACTTATCATATCAGCAAATGCAGAATCCGCCAGAGTATCAATAACCAAATCAACGCACGAAGCACCGCTTCAAGCCCCTGCTTTTTGTATGCTGCTTAGAAAACACCTTTCGCACGCAACTATTGAGTCAATAGACGCAATCAGATGTGAACGCATTATAAAAATAAGCTTTTCAACTAAAAACGAACTTAGAGAATCCGGGGAAAAATTACTTTACGTTGAAATTATGGGCAAGTACTCCAATATAACGTTAACCGAAAACGGATACATCTTGGGTGCGATTAAACAATCAGCATCTATCGATGGATTGCGCCCAATTTTCCCCGGAATAAAATATCAGCTTCCCACACCACAAGACAAAACTGAAATTTACGATTTACCCGCCTCAATTGAAACCATGACAGCATTTAAGGGCGGTGATATTTCTGATTTTCTATTTAACAATTTTAAAGGCATATCTGCCCGCACCGCGATTGAAATTTCCTTTAGATATTTTAACAGTACAAGCCTGTCACAAACCGACGCAAACAATTTAAAAATCGCTGATTTTATACAATATTTTTACAATTTTTACGACACGCATAACTACCTACCAAACACCGTTATTACCCCACAGTTAAAGGATTTTTTTGTAACCGATTATAAGTCAATCAACTTAGAAAAGAAAGTCTTTAAATCAATAAGCGAAGCCATTGACGCTTACTTTTCAGATAAGGATAAAAGTAAAAATTTCAATTTAAAAAAGAGACGCGTCACTGATGCTGTTAATGCATATAAAAAGAAGATTGATAAAAAATACCAAATAGTTTTAGATAAAATTTTATCTACCGACGATATGGATACCAACCGACTTTACGGCGAGCTTTTGATTGCCAATTTATACAGAATACAAAAAGGAGAGCGTTTCATCTTTTTGGAAAATTATTACACCGAAAATTATGATCAAGTTAAAATCCTTTTAGATGAAAATCTTTCAGCAAAAGAAAACGCAGAAAAATACTTCAAAAGATACAACAAGCAAAAAAAGACACTTAGCGCTGTTCTCCCCCAAAAGACAGAGCTAGAAGAAATTTTAGTATACATTAAGTCCTTATATGATGAAATTGAACTATGTGAAACCATTGAGGACTTTATCGAAATTGAAGAAGAGCTTAAATTATCGGGAATTTTAAAAAACATTGAATCAAAAAACAAAAAACATAAAGAAAAATCAACCTACAGATCTTATAATTGTAGTGGATTTGATGTTTTTGTTGGCAGAAATAATTTGCAAAACGACCGCCTTACCCTATCAGCCGATCGAAACGACGTCTGGCTGCACACAAAAGATTATCATTCAGCGCACGTAATCATCAAAAGCGAAAACCGACAAGTTCCTGATGAAGTTTTGCTTTTTGCGGCAGAACTTTGTGCGTATTTCAGCAAAGCATCAAAATCTGATAAGGTTCCCGTTGACGTTACCCTTAAAAAGTTCGTGAAAAAACCGCCTAAAGCAAAACCGGGCACGGTTTTTTACACTAATCAAAAAACTATTTTAGTTACACCAAAGTCCCATCAATAACAAAAAAAAACTCTTATTTGTGATCAAATAAGAGTTTTTTTATTAATTCAATACAACATCCCTAAGTCGATCATATTTCTTGAGGGACACCTTTCTTAGCATCGCAATATTTTCGCCACAGAAAAACGCATCATCGGAAAGCTTTTTCGCAAGAAATATTGCTTCTGTTGTATATTTTAGCCCCCCAAGCTCCGATAACATCTTGCCGCTTTGCCGGGTGCCTAAAAAATCTCCGCCACCACGTTCGGAATAATCTATCTCAGAAATTTTAAATCCGTCACTATTTTCTTTCAAGACATTGAGCCGGTTAAGCGCCGCCTGGTCGATACTGTCTGAAAGCAGAAAGCAATAGCTTGTTAAATCACTTCTACCGACACGACCTCTTAACTGATGAAGCTGGGAAAGGCCGAATCTATTAGCGCCAAATACACACATAACCGTTGCGTTCGGCACGTCAATGCCGACCTCGATAACCGTTGTACTTACAAGCGCATCAATTTTGCGAGATTTAAAATCTTGCATTATTTCGGTTTTTTTATCATCCCTCATTCTTCCGTGAAGCAATTCAAGTCTAACGTTTGGCAGTTTTTTCGACAACTCCTCAAAAAGCTCTGTAACGGAAAGCACCGAACCTTCCTCGTCACCGTCTATTTTAGGACAAACGAAATAAGCTTGCTTTCCAGCAGAAATTTCCTTTCGAATAAATGCAAGCATGTCGTCAAACTTAGCATTAGGAACGATATTGGTTTGAACTTTCGCTCTCGCCACAGGCTTGTCTTTAATTGTGGAAATATCAAGATCACCATAAAATATAAGCGAAAGCGTTCTCGGAATTGGCGTTGCGCTCATAATGAGAACGTCCGGTTCACGACCCTTTTCGACAAGGCTGTTGCGCTGGGCAACCCCAAAGCGCTGTTGCTCATCGCACACGCACATTGAAAGGTTTTTAAACACAACGTCCTTTTCCAAAATAGCATGGGTCCCAACAACTATGTCGGCATCGCCTGACTTTATAAGGCTTTTTATCCGCGTTTTTTCTTTAGCGGGCACTGAACCACTTAAAAACTCTACTCTAAATTCAGGTAAATATTTCTTAATTAAGTTATAGTTTTGCTTCGCTAAAACCTCCGTCGGCGCAAGCAAAACGCCCTGATAACCGCTTTTAGCCGCCATATATAACGCGCACAGCGAAACGGCGGTTTTACCGCAGCCAACGTCACCCTGTAAAAGCCTGTTCATAAGCGTGGGTTGATTCAGGTCCCTGAAAATTTCATTAACGGCCTGCTTTTGACCTTGAGTAAAGTCAAAGCCAAAACGCTCTGTAAACAGCTTTAGATCACCGCCGGTGACGAAATATCGGTTAATTCTTGTTTGTTTTCTATCGCCCTTAATAAATCTAAACGCAGAAATCAACAAGTAATATTCCTCAACCGCAATACGTTCACTTGCAAGGTAAAGTGATTCAAAATCATAAGGATTATGAACGATTTTATATGCATCAAATAATGATCCAAGACCGTTTGTGCGCTCAACCTGTGAGGCAATTACTGATTGAATCTCAACCTTTTTTAACGAATCTTCGATAATATTTCTCATTATCTTTTGTGTCAAACACCCTTTGAGTGGATAAACGGGAACTATGCCCTTTAACCTAATATTCTCATCAAGCAATTCAAACGTGGGATTGGTTAATGATAAGCCGTATCTGTTACGAACTCTGCCGTAAAACAAGTAAGTTTCCCCTTCTTTAAGCTTTGAGCGTATATACGGCTGATTAAACCAAATAATTGTAAACGGCTCACCATCCTGCTCGCAAACGACCTTAAAAAAGCTTAACCTGCCACGCGTTGGAACGTATTGAGGAATTGCCACAACCGTACCCTTTGTCAAAACAAAATCGTTATTTTGGGCGTCAAATAAGCTAACCTGCTTACGCATATCAAGGTATGAACGTGGAAAAACCCGCAAAAGATCTTCTGCGGAAAACACACCCATTTTATTTAAATCGGAAATTCTTTTATCTGATAAACCCTTTATATAACGTAGTTCCATACCTAATAAAATACGGGAAAAACGATTAAGTTTTTCCCGTAATAAAATTATTATTTAATTACTCAAGTGAAAGAATATAGTAGTAAACTGATTGTCCGCCATTGTAGCATTCAACGTCGCAATCAGGATAAAGCTCAGCAACGTCATGGGCAAGCTGAATTGCGTCCTGCTCGTTTACGTCAATACCGTAATAGATATTGATAAGAGAATGGTTTTTATCCTTTAGCTTTTCAATTAGCTTAAGAGTTGCTGCCGAAAGCGTCGTACCCTTAGAGAGAATCTTCTTACTGTTAAGACCAATGTAGTCACCCTTTTTAAGGGAGAATCCATTAACAGTAGTGTTGCGGACAGCATAAGTAACTTGTCCGTCCGAAACGCTGTCAATGGCATGGAGCATATTCATAAGGTTCTCATCAGCGGGAGAATCGGGATCATATGCCATAGCGGCTGACAAGCCCTGTGGAATATTCTTAGTGGGAACAACTATTATTTTTCTTCCCTCAACCAAGGATTTAGATTGCTCTGCCGCTAAAATAATATTTTTATTATTGGGGAAAACAAAGATGGTTTCAGCATTAACCTGCATAATTGCATCAGCGATATCGCTGGCGCTTGGGTTCATGGTCTGTCCGCCCTCGATAACCTTGTCGCAGTTAAGTTCCTTAAACATTGCAGCAAGACCTGCGCCTTGAGCAACGGAAATAAGACCAATTGGCTTTCTTTCAGCTTCGTATTTTTTGAGAAGCTCTCTATTTTGCTCAAGCATGTTTTCAATTTTGACCTTGTCAAGCTCGCCAAGCTGTAGGGCCTTGGTCAAAGCGATGCCCGGGTTGTTTGTGTGAACGTGCACCTTAACAAGCTCAAGATCACCAATACAAATAACGCTATCACCAATATTACAAAGAGCTTCACGAAGTCTGTCAATATCAGCAAGTGTGGTTTTCTTTTTTAAATTAATGATAAAAAACTCTGTGCAATAAGCAAATTCTATACTGCTTAAATTTTGCAAATCAGCTATGATATGATCATCGGTTTTCTCTTCGACATGCTCTTCAGTCGCTTCGTCAACGGAAACGTCTTCGATAACCTCGCCCTTAAGAGCAGCGTACATACCTTTAAATATAGTAAGTAACCCCATACCGCCGGAGTCAACAACACCGGCTTTCTTCAATACGGGCAACAAATCAGGCGTGGAAGCAAGCGCAACTTCACCGGCCTCTATAATATTTTTAAAGAAAGATTCAAAATCCCTTGCTTTTTGGGTTGCTGAAGAAGCACCCATTAACCTGCATACGGTCAAAATAGTGCCTTCCTTGGGTTTTGAAACCGCAGCGTATGCCGTATCGGTTGCGACCTTCATTGCTTTGACAAAGTCTTTAACAGTGATTTCGTTTAAGTCCCTGAAGCTTTTGCAAAGTCCTTTGAAAATTTGTGAAGTGATAACGCCAGAGTTACCTCTCGCCCCGCGAAGTGCGCCTTTTGAAACAACGTCACAAATATCACTTAAGCGATTTGTGTGGCACTCCTTAAGCCCCTTAACGGCCGATTGAAGGGTTAACCCCATATTGGTACCAGTATCTCCATCAGGAACCGGGAAAACGTTTAATGCGTCGATTTTTTCTCTATTTAAGTCAAGTAACTTAGAAGCGCTTTCAACCATTTTGCCAAACATAGCGCCGTTAATTGTTTTTATCATAATAAACCCTTAATCCAATTTAAATTATAGTTTTACCCCAACGATGTTGACGTCAACATTACCAACGACCATACCGGAAAACTTTTCAACGGTATATTTAACGTTTTGCTTTAAAGACTCAGCAACCGCAGATAATGAAACACCGAATTTAACGATAACAAATACGTTGATGTTAATTTTGCCCCTGTCTACAACAATTTTCACACCGGGACAATGAGTCTTTTTATTAAACAGTTTGTCAAAGGAATCTTTAAGCCCCCTTGAAACAAGCTCAACTATACCGTAGCTATCCAAAACGGCATGGGCAGCAACCCTTGCAATCGCTTCATCAGATATCATTATATTACCATAAATATTAGTTGTGCTTACAGCCATAATACAAAATGCTCCTGTTTAACATATAACTATTTTACAATAAAACCCTCTCTTTTGCAACAATTTTTGATTAAAAATTGCTTAAAAGTGGTTTCCATCCAAAAATATCGTCATTTTTTTAAAAAATTTCTAAATATATTTAAAAATTAATCAAAAAAAGTTGATTTTTAAAACCAATAATGTTATATTAATAAGGCTGAATTCAAAAACCCGTTGGAGGTGTATTATGTCAAGAGTTTGTAGCGTATGCGGAAAAGGTAAATTAAGCGGCAATTTAGTTAGCCACAGTAATCGCAAAACACCACGTTCCTACAGCGCAAACGTTCAGAAGGTAAAAATTGTCAAAGATGGCACAGTAACCTCTGCTTACGTTTGTACCCGTTGCTTAAAGAGCAACAGTGTTGAAAGAGCTTAATCTTTTTTGCGGTCGCATATTTGCGACCTTTTGTTTTGTAAAAAAAGCAACTTACCCTTAATCCGTTGTGTTCTTAACGGAGAATTCGGGGCGGTATGTACACGGAAGGCAATTTGCCTTCCGTGTATTGCTTTTTTAGGCAGTTTCTCGCATATTGCTTGGAAGTAGTATTTCAAGCACAGGCATTCCGTCTTGTTCGGGGAGTTGGAATGCATAGTGAATATTGATGAGATTGCCGACTGTCCTTGAGTATTTTTCCATTTTCTCAAAGACTTCTATTTTACGGATAAATACTCGTAGCAATTCGGGCGTGAGCTTCGGCATTTCAATATACTGCTTTGCCTTTGCAATGAATTCCCTGATGCAACTATCTCGCATATTCATCTCGCTGATACCGTTATTCACGGCTATCAGCTTTTCTTTTAGTGTGGTTTGCTCTTGCTCGTATCCGCTTGCCATTGTATCGTAGCGTTCGGGAGTGATTCTTCCGCAGACTCTATCCTCGTATAAGCATCGGATGATATTGTCAAGCTCCTTGATACGCTTTTCAAGCTGTTGTTTTTCTCTTTCTGCTGACTTGTAAAATCTCTCTGCTTCAGCTTCGCCGTTGGCGGTTGCCATTGCGTAGAATTCCTCAGTATGTTCTCTTGCGAATTCGGTCACCTGACGGAGATTCCGTAGTACGATTTCATCAAGCACGCTTTCTCGGATATAGTGCGATGTGCAATCGGTAGTTCTGCTTTGGTATCCACCACACATAAAGTTATTCTTGGATTCGTCAAACGATTTTGACCTATGGAGATATAATCGTTTTCCGCATTCACCGCAGAAGAGGTATCCTGCATACTTGTCCATCTCGCCTTGCTTGTCGGGGCGTTTCCGTCCTGCGAAGTGCCGTTGGACTATTTCAAAGGTTTTTCTGTCAATGATCGCCTCGTGCGTATCTCTAAAAACAAGGATATTTTCGGGTGAGTTTTTCAGCCTTTTCTTGAGCTTGTTGGACTTGGTATAAGTCTTGAAATTGACTGTATCGCCAATATACTCTTGATTGGATAGCATCTTGCGAACGCTGTTCTGTGCCCAATGATACGGTCTTGTGAGATCGGGTTTACCGATTCTACCGCCTGTCCGTTGGAAGATATAAACGCTTGGTGATATGATTTTCTCTTTTGAGAGGATATCACAGATTTTTACGATGCCTATTCCGCTTGCGTACATATCGAATATCCGTTTTACGATAGGTGCGGTTTCGGGATCGACTATAAGCAACGGGTGTTCTTTTTGATTGCCTTTGTATTCGGGATTTTTTAAGTATCCGTATGGTATGGTCGTTCCGACTCTTTCGCCACGCTCGCCTTTGGCTTTCTGTACGGCTCGTATTTTTCGGCTTGTGTCACGGGCATAGAAATCGTTGAAGTAATTCTTGATTCCTGAAAAATCGCTGACACCGTTGATGCTGTCCACGCCATCGTTTACGGCAATGAAACGCACATCGTACTGTGGGAAGGTTATCTCCATCAGCATACCTGTTTGCAGGTAATCTCTGCCGAGTCGGGATTGATCTTTTACGATAATGATTCCGATCTTTCCGCTTTCCACATCAGCCATGAGTCTTTTGAAATCGGGGCGGTTGAAATTTGCACCCGAATATCCGTCATCGATATAAAAGCGGATGTTTGGGAAACGGTGTTCCTCGGCGTACTTCTGCAATATCAATTTCTGATTGGTGATGCTGTTGGATTCACCTTGCTGCTCATCCTCTTGGGACAAACGGCAGTAAAGAGCAGTTATTAAATTTTTATTCATTTCGGTTGTTTTCATAATCTTATTTCTCCTTTCGAGCGAGGTGTCGCTCTTGAAAATTCAACCGAATAGGACTCAACCACAACATACCAAAAATCGTGTTAAAAGTCCAGCACTTTTTTGAAAATTTTTCGGTTTCCTTTTCACTTTTTTCCTCCTGAAATAAGGTATTTAATTTTCTCGTCAGCTTTATCAAAATCGCCCATAGGAAAGTATGCGCATACGGGATATATTACTCCGTCAACCTTATACGCATATCCAATTGCATAACGGGAAGTGTCATCATTTTCTTCTTCTAATCTTTTCATTCTTCTTTCGTATCTTCTTTTCAATTCTTCAATATTCCAATTTCCCCCAAAGTCCATAATCTCATCTCCTTTTATCGCTATTTTGTTTTGACGCCTATCGTGACTCCCTGTTTTTCCTCTGAAAACAGGACATTTTTGATATTTACGACACCCCAACCGCCCCCATAGGCGTAAAATCGACCCACACTTTTTGGTAGTGCGAAAGTGCCGAAACTCCTTGTACGGTCGGCAGTTGCCGTCCGTTGTGAGTCGAGTCGGGGGCGTTTACGACCCAGACTCTTTAACCTGCTTTATTTTCGACCCTGCGAAAATCAAGAGAGTCGTGTTTCCCGTTGCCCCTGAATTTCGCCCAACGTGGCGTGTCAGCTCCTTTTCGGGCATTTTCGCCCTTGTTGTTTATTTTCGCTTTTGGGGTAAAAATCGCCCGAACGCTCTGCGTTTTTTGCACCGTTCTCATCTCGGTTGGGTATTTACCTTACCCACGAGATTTTTCCTTCAAAACCGCTGTTGTGATTGGGATTTTTGCGGTTAAAATCAACGCTGCATGTCGTGCCTTTTGCACCGTTCTCGGTAGGGGTAGGGTGTTTACCTTACCCCGAACTTTCTTTTTCAAAATCCTTGACTCAAGGCTTACTTTTTGAGCCTGATATTCAATTTTCAATCTTCGCTTGTTCTTTTGGTTACAGCAGAAAAGAAAAATACTAATATGCCGACTCGTCGCCATTCGCACGCCCTTGTGAGCGATGCTATTGCCGTGAAACCTTTGAGAGCCATTGGTCATTGCTTGCCTATATATTCTTTCTTTTCTGTTGTAATACTCTTGTTCTCCTGTGTCTTGTTATTGCTACGAAAATCTTACACTATACCGATACAAATTTTACGCTATTCAATTTGCTTGAGAACATAATAGAGATTGCTTGTC
>JAZOCB010000010.1:0-33378 GCA_045596265.1 Christensenellaceae bacterium | reverse complement strand
CTTCTATTCTTGCTCTGTTATGTTTATGAATGAATTGATGCTTACGCATCATGAATTGGCTCCGCCATGATTTCTCGCTTCGCTCCATGAATTGAATTGCAACCAATGTGCCGTAAGGCACAATTCATGCCGCAGGCAATTTACGAAAGCACAGCTTTCAATTTATGCAACCGCAAGGTTGCAATTCACCCGCGTGTTCTCCGTTAAGGATAACACGCATAGTGAGGCCATTTATTTTTGCACTTTAGCTTTTGGGATAAAAAAACGGGCCCTTTGGCCAAGCCAAAAAGCCCTTGTTTTGTTGTTTTTTTGTCTAAATAGTGGCGTTAACCGACCTATAGACGGGTTTTTATGAAATTAAAGTGGATTTTGTTACTTTTCCTCAAGGGCGACCCAAATGCCGCTTTCGTAATTTTCGCTTTGGGTATCGCCTTCGGTATAACACTCAAAATCAAAGCCCGGGATTATCTTATACTTGCTGTCTTCAACCCAAGCGGCAACCTGACACCAAAGCTTTTGTATGGTGTCGGGCATTTTGCCGCGGGTGTAAAACTTGCCCCACAGCATTGGGGGGATTTCGTATGTTTTAAAGCCGTCGGGGACAGACGTGCAGTATTCCTTAACAGAGCCTATGCCGTAAACAAACTCATCCTCATTGGCGCCCGCCTTGATACAAGGGTCGATACACACTCCAAGCATTGGCGGCACTATCTTATTAAAGCCGTTTGCGTAATATTCATCCCAAAAAAGAGGCACGTCCTTATTGGAAGTTTGCGCGTTAAAAGTCCTTTCCCAAACGGTAATGGTAAAGCCTTTTTCCCTTTCAATTTTAATATCCATTTTGATACCTCCGTTTAATAATGATTCGGTATTTATTTTAGGGCAGCAGGATAAAATAACGCCTTCCCTTGCCTTACCCGGGGTCACACCGTGAAAGGCCTTAAAAGCGCGGCTGAAGGCCTCCTGCGAGTCATACCCGTACTTTAACGCCGTATCCAAAATACCTGCGCCAAGCTTGATGTCGGTGCCTGCTTCAGTTAGTCTGCGCTCACGAATATACGCGCCCACGCTTTTTTGTACGGTAAAATAAAAGGCCCGCTGAAAATAATATGGGCTTAAAAAAAGCTCTTTCGCCAAAAAATTAATATCTAAATTCTTGTTTGAAAGGTTTTCTTCAATCAAGTCAATTGCTTTGCTTACGCCGTCAGAAATCCTCACGATAAATACCTCGGCTTTATTATACACTATTTTATCTGAATTGTCTTTGATAAAAAATGCCCTTTTTTGTGGATTTATTTATTTTGCGCCGGTTTTTCGGTAAAAAACCTTTTAAAAAAGCACAAAAAAGCCCACCTGAAAGTCGCTTTAATCGACCTATAGGCGGGTTTTTGATCGTACTGCGGCAAACCGGGCCGCAGATGATTGGGCTTAAAAATTATTTGGCGGCTTCCTCAAAATAAGTGTAAGTTATGGTCGTTGCAACCATAAAGTGGTCGGAATAATACTCGCCTTCCTTAATTTTGTCCTGTAAAATTTCAAAATCGCTTACCGAAAAGTCCTCGCTGACAAAGCAGAAGTCAATCGTGCTGGTGTCAACCTCGCCGTCGGGGGCGGCAGAATAATCATTTTCACCCCAGCCGTTGAAGGTGGGCCCGTACTCGGTATTGTCGGCGTTTGCCTGGCAGTCGTACATTATCTCGGTGGCGGTTTGATACCAGCTGTCGGTGACGTAACCGTTCATATCGCCGCAGACAACCGCAGGGAAGTCACTTACGTTTGCCCTGTTCATAACAAGCTTGATGCCTTCGCTTCTGGCCTTTTCCACCTGATGGTCAAGGTGGGTGTTGTAAACGTCAAAATATTTACCGCTTTCGTTGTGACGGAGAAGTGCGCTTACGCAGATCCTGTAGTAGCTTGCACCCCATCCAAGTGAAATTTTATAGGGCGTTTCACTCAGCCAGAAGATACCTTCCTTCACGGCGGTGAATTTTTCCTTGTCGTAGCATATTGCAAGACCCTCCGGGTTGTTGCCCGTCTGCCTGCCGTAATACACTATGTTATACCTTTCGCCAATGCCGGTAACAAGGTCACGGTACTGGTTTTCGTTAACCTCCTGCATGCAGATGATGTCCTTGTCAAGGCCTAAAATATACTGGTAAACGTGGGACTTCCTGTACGACCAGGCGCGCACACCGCTGTCCGCATCAAGCCTTATGTTAAAGCTTGCAAGGTTGATGGTAACGTCGTTACGGACAAGCTCCGGATCCTTGTCGCGGTTGACAAGGGCAACCGTGGTGCATACTGCCGCCGTGCAAACGACTAAAGCGGCGATTAAAATTATCTGAAACAGTTTCTTCTTCATAAAATCCCCCTGATGGTTTTTTCCCTTTTATTATACCACTAAATATTATACTGTCAATATATTTTCGAAAAATTTTAACTTAAAGCCCGCCTTTAATTTCCCCGCATCAAAAAGGTGCCATATGGTGAAAACACCCCTTACTTTTATCAAAAAAAACGGCCTATAGGCCGTTTATTGATGATTTTTTGGTTTTTATCCAAGGTCACCGCTTTACCCTGAAGGCGCGCATGGCGTTTAAAACCGCCAGTATCATGACCCCAACGTCGGCAAAGATCGCCATCCAAAGTGACGCTATATTAAAGGCGCCCAGAACAAGGCAAGCGCCCTTTACCGCAAGGGCAAAAACAACGTTTTGTCTTACTATCCTGAGGCATTTTTTGCCTATGCGGACGGCAAGTGATATCTTTTTCACGTCGTCGTCCATTATGACCACGTCGCTGGACTCTATGGCACCGTCGCTGCCTGCGCCGCCCATGGCAATGCCCACGTCCGCCCGTGAAAGGGCAGGTGCGTCGTTTACCCCGTCGCCGACAAATGCAACCGTTTTGCCCTTTTTGCCCCCTTCCATGATCCCCTCTAAGGCGGAAACCTTTTCAGCGGGCAAAAGCTGACTTTTGTACCCGTCAAAGCCAAGGCGGGATGAAAGCTCCTTTGCGGGGGCGTCCTTATCCCCTGTGAGAAGATATATCCCCGTGACGCCTTCCTTCCTCAGAAGGGAGATACCCTCCTCCGCGCCGGCCTTGGGCCTGTCTGCAAAGGTGATCTTGCCTGCGTACTTGCCGTTAATTGCCACGTGGACGGAGGTTTGGTTGTCGTCGGTGACGGCTATTCCCTGTTGATTGAAATATGCACCGCTGCCCACGACCACAAATTTACCCCCAACCTTTGCGGAGGCGCCGCGGCCGTTGGTTACGGTAAGCCCCTCTACCGCGCCGTCTAAAGTTGCCAAGCCGTAGGCTTTGACGATTGCCCTTGCCAATGGATGGGATACGCCCCGCTCCACGTGGGCGGCGTAATATAAAAGATCTTCACGGCTGATATTTTGGGGATAGACGTCCTTAATGTCCAGACAGCCTTCCGTCACCGTGCCCGTCTTGTCAAAGACTGCGGTATCCACACGGGACAGGGCGTCAAGATAATTTGCGCCCTTAATAAGAACGCCATTTTTACTACCCGCACCAAGCCCCGCAAAAAAGGTAAGGGGTACGCTTATCACAAGTGCGCAGGGACAGCTTATGACGAGAAAGCTTAAGGCGCGGTATATCCAATCAAGCCAGCCTGCCTCAGCCCCCATCAAAAGCTGAACAAGCGGCGGAACGGTTGCAAGAAGAAGGGCCCCTGCGCATACGCAGGGCGTGTAAATTTTGGCAAACCTTTTAATGAAATTTTCCTGGCGGGATTTTTTCATTGAGGATTCCTCCACCAGGGCAAGGATCCTTGATGCCGTCGACTGGGAAAACTCCGCCGTGACCTTAACCAAAAGCTTGCCGCTCAAGTTGATGGCGCCCGACAAAATGGGGCTGTTTTCGCCTACCTCAACGGGCAAACTTTCACCCGTCAAGGCGGAATTATCCACCTGACTGACCCCCAAAATGACCACGCCGTCAAGTGGGATCCTTTCGCCGGGATAGATGGCGATGACCTCACCAAGGGCGACCTCCTCTGCGGGGGCGGTGACCTCCTCACCGTCGCGGACGACGGTAGCAGTATCCGGGCGGATATCAAAAAGTGCGTTTATCGCCCTGCGGGTCTTGGAAACGGCAAGGCTTTGGAAAAGCTCGCCCGTTTCAAAAAGGGCCATTACGGCCACGGCCTCCTTAAAGTCGTAGGACCCGTCCAAAAACCCAAGGACGATGGCGCCCACGGTTGCAACCGCCATAAGAAAATTTTCGTCAAAGACCCTGCCGCGGATCATACCGACGGCGGCACCCATAAGGACGTCGTATCCTATTATTAAATACCCGACAAGGGATAAAACGGCCTTATAGGTTGTGGGCAACGGAAAAGCAATAACCGTTATCAATATCAAAAAGGCAGGTATTATCCTGAAAAGCTTTAATTTTTGTTTCCTGCTCATATACGCCTCTTTAAAATAAATATGATCGCGTTTTAACAAAAAGTCCTTCTATAAGTCGATTAACAGCGACTTTTATTTAATGGTAAAGCCGCGCTCTATCCGTTTACACCTGTGCTTTATCTCCTTTAAAAGGTCTTTTTCCAAAACACTGTCGTCAAAATCCAACACAAGCTTTTGCATGATAAAGCTAAGGTTTGCCCCGTTGACGCCGGGGATCTTTTTAATTGCTTCCTCGCAAAGATTGGCGCAAACCGAACAGTCTACCTCAACAAAGTAAGTCTTTTTCATAAAATTCTCCTGAATAAACAAAGACAATTAAACGATTGTTTAATCGTATTTATATTATACACCCCCAATTTACCCTTGTCAACAAATTTTAATGATTAAACGGTTGTTTAATTGTCTATTTTGTGCTAAAATATATCTGAAGGAGGCTTTTATGGAAGAATTTTTATCCCACGACCACGGTGAAGTCAGCTCACCCATCCTTAAAAAGTATTTATCGTCCTACGACTTTAAGCAGGTTGCGGACGTGTTTTCCCAGCTTGGTGACGGCACCAGGCTGAAGATTTTTTGGCTTTTGTGCCATACGGAAGAATGCGTCATCAATATTTCATCCTATCTTGACATGACAAGCCCCCTCGTGTCCCACCATCTGAAAAAGCTTAAGGAAAGTGGCCTTGTTACCTCACGCAGGATAAAAAAGGAGGTCTTTTATAAGGCCGCCGACAGCGAAAAGTGCGCCCTTTTACATACGGCGATCGAGGCCGTGATGAACTTTTCCGCCTGCATTTTAAAATAGCAATTTTTATCTATTTTATAAAAATTAAACGAAAAAATAAAAAAGCGCAGAAATCTTTCTGCGCTTTTTTTGTTGTTAACGGGCCTATAGCCCGACTTTTTGTTTTTTTAGGCTTTTGCGTCAAGGCATTTTTTAACGCACTCTAAAGCGGCGGCGACGGTATCGTCCATGTCGTAATATTTATATCCGCCAAGTCTTCCGCCAAAGATGACCTTGTCCTGACGTGACGCAAGCACGCTGTAAAGCATGTACTTTTCGCCGTTCTTTTCGTCGTTGACGGGATAATACGGATACTTACCCTTTTCAACAGAAACGGGGTATTCCTTGGTGATCACGGTAAAATTTGTGTCGTTGCCCTTTTCAAAATGCTTATGCTCGATTATCCTGGTGTAAGGGACTTCCCTTTCGGTGTAGTTGACAACGGCGTTGCCCTGGAAGTTTGGTGTGTCAAGCCTTTCGGTTTCAAACCTTAAGGAGCGGTACTCCAGCTTGCCGTGCATATAGGCGAAATACTCGTCAATGGCGCCCGTGTAGATAACCTTGTCAGCCATGGCCTCGTACCCGTCGCGGTCGGATAAAAAGTCTTGGTTAAGCCTGACCTCGATGCCGTCGAGAAGGGCCTCTATCATGGCAGTATAGCCCCCCTCGGGTATGCCCTGATAGGTGTCGTTGAAGTAATTGTTGTCGTAAGTGAACCTTACGGGGATCCTTTTTATGATGGAAGCGGGAAGCTCCGTTGCGCTTCTTCCCCATTGCTTTTCGGTGTAGCCCTTGATAAGGGTGTTGTATACGTCTGCACCGACCAAAGACAGGGCCTGCTCCTCAACGTTTTGTGGGGCAGGGTTTTTTACGCACTGGGAAGCAAGCTTTTCTCTTGCCTCGTCAGGGGTAACGGTGCCCCAAAGGGCGTAAAAGGTGTTCATGTTAAAAGGCAGGTTATAAAGCTTGCCCTTATAGTTTGCCATTGGGCTGTTGACAAATGGCACGAAATTTGCGTATTTGTTTACGTAATCCCATATTTCCTTGTCGGATGTGTGGAAAATGTGGGCACCGTACTTGTGTACCTGAATGCCGTCTACGTTTTCCGTGTAGCAGTTGCCGCCAACGTGGCTTTTGGCGTCGATAACAAGGCATTTTTTGCCCGCATTGGTCATTTCTCTTGCAAAAACGCTGCCGAAAAGCCCTGCGCCTACTATCAAATAATCGTACATATAATCACCCCAGTTTTACGTGTTTGCATAAAAATTTATAGCTTGCCGTGGTAACCCAGCCCCTCATCTTCCAGGGCATTGGGTTTAAAAGTGCGTAGGTCGATCTGTACTTCATCTTTCTGTACAGCTTTTTATCCCTTTCCTTAAGGTCCTGCCACATCTTTTTTAAGAGAGCGCGGCGCTGGGGAGAATCCTCCGCCATAGTGAAAAAGGCCGTGTTCATTAAGATATTTCTTAATATATGGTAGGAAAGCTTCCTTTCCTGTCGGCACATGGATCTGATCTCGTCATAGGTATGGGCCTTGAACATCAGGTCCATGACCCTTATTTGCTGCTCGTATCTTTTGACAACGTTGGCGATATTTACCGACTGATCGCTTCTTCCGATAAAGTAGTGATAAAGGTCGATGTCCATATAGTAAAGCTTCTTCATCCCGTGAAGGGGCTGGTAAGCAAAAATGTTGTCAACGTAAAATGTGTGCTCGGGAAGCACGATCCCGGTTGCCCTTAAAGCCTCCGTACGGTAGTAAAGTGAGTGCATCAAAAGCATCTTCCAAAGCCTTAAAGGCCTTATTTCCTTCCAGGTGAAAAACCTGTCCACGGGGAACTTTTTTCTGTAATGACTGACGTAGGTCGTCTGGTCCTCAACGTGGTCGTAAACGAAGTTGCAAATATATAAGTCTGCATAATCGTTGTTTTTGACGTGCTCTCTCAGCTTTTCCATAAAGACCTTGATGGCCTCGCCGTCCAGCCAGTCGTCAGAGTCAACCACCTTATAATACATCCCCGTGGCGTTTTTAAGCCCTGCGTTTACGCCTGAGCCGTGGCCGCCGTTTTCCTTGTGGATGACCTTTACGATGTCGGGGTATTTATTGGCGTATTCGTCGGCGATCTCCGCCGTTTTATCCTTTGAGCCGTCGTTGACGATGATGATCTCACAATCGTCCCCTGCCTTAAGCAAGCTTTCAACACAGTTTGCAAGATAATCCTGCGAGTTGTAGCTTGGCACGGCAAAAGTAATGAGCTTCATTTATACTCCTCCTTTTATGGCGGCGGTTTTTATGAAAGCCTTCGCGCCGACCATAAGCCTTTTATATATTGTAGAGCCAAAGGGCGGTTAAAGTCAAGGGTTTTTTGATGTGTTAAGGTTTTTTCTTTCCCTTGGCCATATCTTAACAAAAAAAACCGCGCCCCGCGTAAGGGTTTTCCTTCCGCGGGGCAATGGTGATTATTTTGCCGCCGCCCTGCCCCAAAAGGGACCTTGACTTTTAGCAAAATCATTGATAATCGGCACATAGGCCGATATTTTTAGTTTTTAGCGGCCTCTAAAGCCTTTTCCTTTTCTTCGATGGCAACGCAAACTTCTTCGTAAGCTGCGTCGATTTTTGCCTGAATGGCTTCAACCTCAGCGGCCTCGGCCTTTTCAAGGCTGTCATTTAAAGCAAAGTATCTTAAAGCCTTGTTGCTTGCAAGGCTGACAGCCTTTGCGGCGTTCTGCTCTAAGGTAAGCTTTTTGGATTCAGCTTCAAGCTTTTCGGTCTTTGCAAGCTGTGCGGCAAGGGCGTCAGCGGCTACGCCGGCTTCAACCATTTTGTTGTATTTTTCTCTCTGCTTTTCAGCTTCCTTATGGATGTCGGGGAAGATGATCTTAAAGATGGGGAAGAATACTATCATGGAAACGCCGCCCGTTATAAAGGTCTTGATCAAAGCGATGATCCAATCGGCCCAGTCCCACCATAAAAGTAAGGGATTGATAATGCCCCAAACTGCGTTTACGCCTACGGAAATACCTACCCAACCGATAAAGTACCAGATGGCCTGGATCCAGGGATTGCCCTTTGACTTGAAGGTAATATTCCTCTGTAAGGGGAAGTTAATGCACTGTGCGGTAAATACTGCGATCTCAAATGCGATAAAGTTGCCAAGACCTGACATCTGAAGCTTGCCAAGACCAAGGGTGAAGAGTGCAACCTGCTCCTTAGTGGAGGCAAGGGCGATGGACTCGTCAAGCATAAGGAATTTTACAGGCTCGTTAAAGATAGCGTAGTTAAGCGGATTGCCTACGCCGTCCTTCCAGGGAAGGGCCAACGCCGGCCATACGAAGGGAACGTCCCAAATGGCCTTGAAGGCATATGGAAGGAATATCATAACGAGCGCCTGCCATATGGTAACAAGGTTACTGAAAAGGAACATTACGACAAATTCCTTTAAAAGCTTACTGCCCTTGGGGTGCTTGTCGCAGAACCCGAACCACCAACCCAGATATGCGCGGTAAAGCTTTTGCCAGAAGGCAACGAAGCCGTTACCCGATAAGGGTTTAATTTGCTGTTGAATTACTTCTTTGGAATATTTCATAATTACCCCTCAACTTTTTCTTTATTTTTCTTTTCTTTAGACAAGAACATTTTAAGGCCCTTGAAAAATTTGCCGTTGAACATGGTCAGAAGACCTTCCATCTGGCGGCGTGACATACCGCCGAACTTGGCAACGCCGCGGACGGGCTGGTTAAGCACGCCCATAACCAAGGTGTTGGCGTTGTTGTTGGAGCCAAAGGCCCTTAACAGGCCGATAACGAACCTTATGGCCCAGCTGAAGGTCCTGCCGACCCAACCGGGTGAGTATCTTAAATCCTCTACCGTGCAGTTTTCGTGGATCTTCATGCGTTTCTTTTTATAAAAGTCAAATTGGGTTTTGGGGATCGGTCCGCCGATGATGGCGCTGAAGGCCTCGTCATCAACGTTTAAAAGATCCTTGTTAAAGTAGCACGCAAGCTTTGCACGATCGTCGTAGGGGCTTACCTCGGTGGTTCCTTCCCTTACAGCCTCGCCCTTTAAGCGGATATCCTGTGAGGATGCGCCGACGTAGATCTGGTAAGTGCCGCCTTCAACCTCCCATCCGTTTGTTTTAACGTTAAAGTAGCGGAACGTTTTATCGTCAAAGCCGATAGATACCTCAACCTCCTCGCCGGCCTTAACCATAACCTTTTTAAAGCCCTTAAGCTCCATTTTGGGACGGATGATCTTGGTATCTTCCTTGCCGACGTAAAGCTGGATAATCTCCTTACCGTCAACGTCGCCCGTGTTTTTAACCTTAAGGCTTACGCCGTTTTCGGTGACGTTAAGGTCGGAATATTCAAAGGACGTATAGGATAAACCGTAACCAAACGGGTAAGAAACCTCTACCCCCGCACTCTGGTAGTAGCGGTAGCCGACAAAGGGACCTTCTCTGTATTCGGTGGTTACCTTGTTTGACGGATAGTGTTCCCCTGCAGAGTCCCCAACCTTAATCGGGAAGGTTTCTGCCATCTTGCCGGAAGGGCAAACCTTGCCGCTGACGATATTTAAAACTGCCATTGCGCCCGCCTGACCGGAAAGGCACATATATACGAAGCCGTCTGCATCCTTGAAGGGCGCAGTCTCTACTGCGCTACCGCAGGAAAGACATACCACAACCTTTTTGCCCGTTGCTTTAAGCTCGTTATATAAATCGATCTGATTTTGTGAAATGCTGAGGTTTGACCTGTCCAAGCCCTCTGCCTCGGTAATCTCGTCAAGACCTGCAAAGTAAAGTACGGTATCTGCCTCGGCGGCAAGCTTCAGGGCCTTTTTCTTCAGGCCGTTTTTCTTTTTGCCGTAGCGGTTGAAGCCCTTTTCCATACCGATAACGTTAAGTCCGCTTTTATCTGCAAGCGCACTTACCGTGTCAAGCTTGGTGGGATTTACCACGGAGGAGCCCGCACCCTGATACCTGGGGTTAAAGGCAAAGTCGCCGATGATTGCAACCCTTTCGGTCTTGTTTAAGGGAAGCGCGCCTTTATTTTCAAGAAGAACGATAGATTCCTCAGCGCAGGCCTGGGCGATCTGGTGGTGCTTTTCCTCGTCGAACTTATCGGGCGCAACCCTTAAGCCCTCGTGGGTTACCTCAACAAGGCTTAAAAGCCTGTCAACGCAGGCGTCAAGCTCTTCCATCTTAAGGCTTCCGTCCTCAACGGCCTTAACGACGTCGTCTGCACCGTAGCGGCAGGATGGCATTTCAAGGTCGCTTCCGCACCTGATGCCCTCGACGCGGTCGTTACAGCCGGCCCAGTCGGTGATAACGGCGCCCTCGTACCCCCACTCGCCACGTAAAATGTCCACGAGAAGGTGCTTGTTTTCGTTGGCGAACTCACCGTTTACCAAGTTGTAGGACGTCATTATTGACTTGGTGCCGCCTTCCTTGACGGCCATTTCAAACTGGGTAAGGTAAATTTCACGCAGGGTCCTTTCGTCGATGACGGAGTTGTTGACCATACGTCTTGTTTCAATGTTGTTGCCGGCAAAGTGCTTTACGCAAGCGCTGATGCCGTTTTTCTGAATGCCCCTTATGTAGGAGGCTGCCATCTTACCTGCAAGGTAAGGATCTTCGGAAAAGTATTCGAAGTTTCTGCCGCACTGGGGCACCCTCTTGATGTTTGCGCCGGGGCCCAACAAAACGTTTACCCTTTGAACGGCGGCTTCCTTGCCGAGATGCTCACCCATCATTTCGCCCAGCTCGTCGTTCCAGCTGTTGGCCATGGTGGCGGCGGTGGGGTAACAGGTCGCGGGGATGCTGGCGTTAAGACCTAAATGGTCGGCGGCCGCAGCCTGCTTTCTTATGCCGTGGGGGCCGTCGGAGCAAAAGGCGGACGGAATGTCAAGATCGGCATAATCCTGGGTCTGCCAAAAGTCCTTGCCCGTTACAAAATCAGCCTTCTGTCGAAGGGTCATTTTGCTGATGACTTCATCGTGTTTCATTTTCTCTCCTTATATGGCAAAAGCCATTTTTCATTACCTTATCAAAGCCCGAAAGCGTCGGGCGCGCACGCAATTGTTAAGATATATAAATATCTTACACAATATTTAGTTTATCACTAAAAAAGGCCCTTGTCAAGACCGAATTTAAATTCTTATAGCAAAAAAAAGTAGTCATTTTTTAAAAAAGTACATTTTTTGGGGACGCTTTAAGGCAAGCTTTATTCGATTATTTTACAAAAATGGCCGATAACGGGCTTATAGGCCCACTTTTTGCCTTTTGTCGGTTTTTGGATGGCAAAAATTGAAAAAGACAAAAAAATCGCCCAAGGAAAGCCTTGGGCGGGGATTTTTACTGTAAACCTTATAAAAGCTGCATCATCCTGTCCTTTTCGGAAAGGGCGTCATATTTGGAGTTACCTGACGGGGTAAGAACTATCTGATAGGTTGCAACCTCGTTAAGCTTTTCCATTGAGTATAAAATGCGGTATTTTTTAACGCCTGCGGCAATGAAGTCCTCAAGGGCGCCGATGCAGTCTTCAATATACTGATATTTGACGACCTCCTTACCCTTAGCGTCCTTTACCACCAGGTCACAGGTGCCAAAGACGGGCTCGTCAGGCTTTTGGGAGGCAATCTCTTTAAGCTTTTTCTGTCTTTCGTCACGGGTCTGCCCCATTTTTGGTACGGTAATGCAAACGGAAACTGCCACTACGCTTGTCAAGGGGATCTCCTCCTTGCCGTAAAGCTTGACGGTTTTACTGCCGATTTCAATAACGGGCTCGTTTTTGACGGGGTTGGTGGAAATTATACTGGGTATCAGAAGGGCGAAAAGCAGTAAGGCAAAAATACAAATTACGCCGATCAGCTCCATATTGGTTAAAAAGCAGGCAACTGCGCCGCCGCCGAAGATCAGGGCGAGCAGAGAGTATAAAACCACTGATTTATTTCTTTTTGATCTGTTATATTCTACGTTGGGGAAATATTGCTTCATAAACAGCTCCTTTTATAACTGTATAAAAGTATAAACTAAATAAAGCTTTATGTCAATCGTTTTTAGCCTTTATGGGGTCAAAGATTTTTTACCTTGCTCAGTAAAGGGGCGATATCAGCTTTAATACCCTGTTTTTAAGCTTGCGCCCGGGCGCGGCCAAGCTTCCTTCAAGCGGCACGCTTTTTTCCTTTATCGCCTCAAAATCCTCAAAAAGTGGGCCTATAAGCCTGTTATCACCTGATATTAAAACAGTTTCCACCGCAAATCGGGACGATCTTTCGTCAAGATTTGCCGATCCAACAACTGCTATCCCATCGTCACACAAAAGGGCTTTTTGATGTAAAAACCCCTTGTCGTACAGATATACCCGTCCGCCAAGAGCAAGTATCTCCTCCGCCCAAAGGTGGTTGACCGCGCCGACGGCGCCACCGTTTTTTATTTCGGGAATGACCGCAGTAAGTATCACCCCCCTTTTTACCGCCGCCGCAAGCTGCTTTTTTACGGCCGATGAAAGGGACAGATATGGGGTGACGATGCGTATCTCCTCACGGGCGGCGCCGATGGCCCCGAGAAAGACCCCCTCTGCCGAGCCGTCGCACAAAAGGGGGATAGTTGCCGCGTCTAAAGATTGGGCCCTTTCGGACTTTATCTTAAACAGAGGCGCAAACACCTTAAGATATCCGTCAAGGCTGCCGGTAATTTTAACTGCAGAGTTTTTATCAAGAAAAATCTCCTTGCGGCACATATTCATGCTGGGTAGATATGCCGTTTTTTTGTCGATCAATATAACCTTGCCGTGACATCTTTTGTTGTCCCCGGGCACAAGAATAAGCCTTGGCCTTTTATAGCACCCTACCCTGGCGCCCTTTTGCTTCAACGCCCTTACCATCTCCTCCTTATAAAATGCGCCCGACCCGTAATAGTCGGCAAAAAGGCTTACCCTGACCCCACGATCGCACAGGTCAAACAAGGTGGACAAAAGTCGGCAGGTGGCCTCGTCGTGTTTAAAGATATAGGTGTAAATATAAACCTCACTTTGGGCGCGGCTAAGGCACGATAAAAGGTCTTCAAAATAAGTCTTCCCATCGGCAAAATATGTTATTTTGCCCTCAGCCTTGCCAAAAATAGGTCGATAATCGACATATAGGCCGACTTTTTTTCTTTTACCACCCAAAAGAGCCCCTACGCCAAGGCAATACAAAACGGCGGCAGGCCCAACGTATGGCAACAAAATAAGCAGGAGAAAGTACCCTGTTTTAACCTCACCCGGGGACCTTTCAACAGCTACCCAAAGACCAAGGGCGGCCGTAAGCCCCCAGTAAAAAAACCGCCACTTGGCCATTTGACGGCAAATGACGTATATACCAAAGCTTAATGCAAATATTATTGCCGCCGTCATCAAAAAGCAGAGTAAAAACCTTAAATTTCTCTTTGTCTTAACCCTCATCACCAACCTCCAACACGCCGTCAACGGCCATGTAAACGTCCTTTCGTATCAAAACCCTTTCCTCTATACCGCCGTCGTTTATAATAAGATACCCCTCGCTTTCATAACCGTTTTTAGGGTAAACTGCGTAACGGGTCTCCCCTGGGGCAAGGTCGGGGCTTACGACTTTTTTTACCGAAGGGGCAATCTCCCGCAAGACCACCGATTGGGTTGAATAGCTCTTATCCAACCGCTCGCCAAATATTTTGACCTTTACGACCCCGTCCTCCACCTTGACAAAAACCGCACAGGGTGTGTTGCCACAGTTTTTGATCTTTAAGTCGGCAAAGCCAAAGCTTACCATGGCGTCAAAGGATTTTTTTGCATACCCAACCGCAAGTGAATGCCTGTGGACCTCTCTTATCTCAAGCCCCGATAACAGCGCGGCGTTATATACCGTGGTGGATAACTGACAAACCCCACCGCCGACCCCTTGGGAAATTTCACCCCCGACGATGACCCGCGCGGGCAGAAAGCCGCGGGCTTCGGTGCGCTCGCCAACGGCGTCGTTAAAGGAAAGGACCTCCCCCGGGTAAACGTTAACGCCGTCTAAAGCTTTTGCCGCAAGTCGGATGTTTGAGGATCTTTCCGCCTGCCCCTCGTCAAAGTAAGTTGTAAAGCCGCCTTTAAGCCATAAGCATCCCTTTAGATCGGCGGCGCAAAAGCTCGGCTTGATTTTTTCAAGCCTTGCCGAAACTGTGCCGCCCCCTACAGAAAGGGCGTTTTTGACCTCGCCTATCAAGTGCTCCCTGTCGATGGCACTGCCCCAGACCTCCTTACGGACGGAAGCCTTGTTAAGATCAAAATCCTCAAGGATAATGGCAGCCGATTTTGGCCCGCGGTAAGTTTTAAGGTATAACTTGTCAACAGCGGCCGCAACTCCGTCACAATTGGCATCCCCAAAGACCGAGTAAGCCGTTAACCCGTCAAGGCTGTAAAGCTTGCCGCCAACGTCCACCCTTACTCCGGTGCCGCCAAGCACCGTGGCCCCAAAAATAATAAAAAAGGTCAGCCCCTTAAATAAAACTGATTTCATTTATATTAATTTGCTTTTTATTTAAAAATATATACAAAAAAGGCAGACCCAAATAAAAGTCTGCCGTCTTTTATAAAATATTTAAAAATTATGGTGATAATCGACCTATAGAAGGACTTTTTATAAAAATTACACCCTAAACAACGGTTTTTCTTAACCCAGGAAGAAATCCATCGCCAGCATCAGGCAAAAGCCCAATAAAAGCGCATACGTGGCCCCTCTTTCCGCACCGTGGGCGTGGGTTTCGGGGATCATTTCGTCGCTGATGACGTAAAGCATGGTGCCGCCCGCAAAGGCAAGCAAAAACGGTAAGACCGCCGAGGAAATCGTTGCCGCAAAATATCCGATTAAGGTGCCGACGACCTCAATAAGACCTGTGGAAAGACCGATCAGAAGCGTCTTGCCGCGGGACACCCCCGCCGCAAGCAATGGGGCGATGATCACCATGCCCTCAGGGATATTTTGCAGGGCAATACCAAGGGCAATGGTCATGGCCTCGCCATCGTTGCCCGTACCAAAGCCAACGCCGGCCGCAATGCCCTCGGGGAAGTTGTGTATGGCAATTGCCAGCACGAATAATATAATTTTACTTAAGGAGTCGTTTCCCTTACCGTGCTTTTCCGTATCGGGCCCAACCAGGTGGTGAAGGTGTGGCACAAGCCTGTCAATTAAGTTTAGACACAACGCCCCCGCCATGATACCTGCAACCGTAACGAGGAGGGCGTATTTACCCCCCAAATCCAGGGACGGTACGATAAGCCCAAGGACGGCGGCGCAAAGCATGACCCCTGCCGCAAAGCCAAGGATAACGTCGCTGAACTTATGGGAAATATTCTTAAAAACAAAACCGATTATAGCCCCTATTGCGGTGGCACCGCCAACGCCAAGGGCTGTTAAAATTACTATAGTCATATATCTGCCTTTAAAACCAACTATCTGTTAATCAATGCTTGTTTTTAGCTCAAGTTTTTTTGGGGCTTAACCGCCAAAAGGAACTAAAAAGTGGCGATAATCGGCTTATACCGCCACTTTTACAATATTTTGCCGTTATTAAAGATTTTCGTAAAGCTCCTCTACAAGGGCCTTGAAGGCTTCAGGATCGTTAAGCCCGATTTTAAGCTTTTCCCTTGTGGTCGTGAGGGTCACAGTCGATTTTTTAACGACGACGTCAGTTAAATCCTCCAAAACGATGGTTCTGGATTCCGTGTTGTGCGCCCTGCCGCAGGCGATGATCTTATCGGTGGTAACGATGACCGTATAGTTTGCAATGCGGGTGAACCTTCTGTAAAGGTTAAGGCCCCAGAAAAGCTCCGGCACCAGGTGAACGAGAAGGCACACAAGGGTAACGATGGTGGTAAAGGTGTTGTCGACCTTCGCGAAAATTTCGCCAAACAGGGAGGAACTGAATATAAACGCGTCGCACCCTATTGAGATTACCGCGCACAAAAAGAGGGCTAATATTTCAAGATAAGGTCCCATCATCTTTTTGGGCTTTACCACGGCAACAAGCTCCGATGGGGGGAAGATAGTCCCTACCGGGAGATCCTCGTCAAGGCGGCTGTTGTCCCTGGCGTAAGCTATTTCGTCGCTTGAGCCAAGCTTTTTCTTTTTTGTAAATTCACTCATAAATAACTCCTTTTACCTATCAAGGTGGGCATCAAAGCCGTCCATATTGTCGTAGTCGTAGCAAATTACGTCCGCCGAGGCGTCAAAGCCGTACTCTTTATTGAGGGCGCTGACGTAATCATAATATTCATTAAGCCCCTTTGCCGTTGTTACACAGGCGTGCTGAAGCTCACTTGGGGATTTGTTTCTGAACCTGCCGTCCTCAACCATAAGGGACTTTTTCATGGGGACGACGCCAAGACTCATTTCAAAGGCGTTCCACCTTTCGTGTTCAATAAAAGCCAATACGTCCCTCAAATAAAAGTCCTTTGACGGGCTTGAAAGTTTTTCGCTGTACACGTAAGGCTTAAGCCTTTCACCCTTCGGGTCGTAGCGGGCGAAGAACTTTTCAGCCGTAAGGCCTTCCATTTCAAGCCCCATAAGGGCCAGCTTGAAACCGGCCGATAAAACGGAGAAAATATTGGAAAGCTGTTCCTTTTCGGAAAGGACGCTCCACGCGAGGCGAAGGTTTGCTTCCTCTTTTTCCCTAACGAGGGCGGGCTTAAGATCCTTACCGCCGTCAGCGGCTGCCCCACCGCCTTTAATGATCTTTTTGTATAAGCCGTTTTGTTTTTTTGCACGGGCAAAGGTTTTGTCGCCCACGATGTTGTCGTAGCTTAACACGTCCTTATCGTCGCCAAAGTAAACAAAATCACCGTCAAGGCGGATGGAATCTTTTGTCCTGACAAAAAATTTGGTGTGGGAATTTTTCACCGAGGAAACCTGGTCACTGAACCTTTTTGCGAAATTACAGTTAAAGCTGTCCTCGCCCATGGAAACTATAACGAAGTTGACCTGAGGCTTTTTCAAGGCGCGCCGGCTGATTTTTTCGACGATCCTCGTCACCGACGAAAAGTCGCCGACGGTCTGTTGATAATTAAATTTGACGCCGGAGCGATAGTCCTCCGGAAGGTCAAAATATTCTTCCTTCTCCTTTAAAAAGGCCGCCTTATCATAATTTAATATACCGCTTGACAGATAGACCCTTTCGCCCTCCTTGTTGCTGTCAAAGACCTCAACGTTGATGCGGACGGGGGTAAGACAGTCATCTTTTACGGTGACAAACTGGTTAATGACCAGTATATCCTTTAAAAGGGCCTGGTTTACACTGCCAAACCCAAACATATAAAGGTTAACGTCAACGTCCTTTAAGGTGCAGTTGTCGTTGATGTATTGCCTTGGCATAAACTTTGCAAAGTTATTGTCCGACGCAAAGCGAAGGGCAAGAAGCTCATACTTGTTGTAGGCAAAGACACAGCCGCGGCTCTCGTCCTTGATGACCTTTTTCTTATCCTTTTCGCTCAAGGCGTCCGCCTCGGCGCCCAAGGCGTCGCCGACGGAAATTTTCCCCTCCGCCCCAAGTATAAGCTGCTTTAAAAACCCGCTTTGGCTTTCCGACGAGCAAACGACAAATCTTAACTTTTCCGTATAAAGATCGTACTTTTTTAAAACCTGTTTTGCCAGTAAAACAAATTTATAGTTTTCCGCATCGCTTGTGAAAAACGACACGAAGCATTGGCTTTTGTTTTTGGAAATATTGGATTTAATCAACCTATAGACCGACTTTTCGGTGTAAGGAAGAACTTTATAGTGGACTTTAAGCTCGTCTAAAACAAGCTTTTTGTCGACGTACTTTTGGTCATGGTCGCTCTCAAGAACCACACAGGTTAGCTTTCTTTTTTCCGGGCTTAAGTTTTCAAGATAAGCCTTCGCATCGTCGGAAAACCCATAAACGTAGGTTATCTCCTTGCCAAACTGCCGGCCGCGCACAAAGTTGGCGACCCCCGCTTTAACAAGGGAAACCGTCAGACTGAAAAGGGCCAGCGCCGACAAGCCGTAAAGGGTCACGTAGGTGATCATCATATAGATATCACTCTCAGCAAGGACCTTGACAAGGTCGGCGTTGATTTTAAGGGCAACCAGGCCAACCGAATCCGAAAGTACCGACGACACCAGTAACAATATATTATCAAACTCGACGTAAGCGTACTTTGCCGTAAACCCAAGGGCTATGGACAAAAGTATGACGAAGGGATATATAAACGTGTCCTTTAACGATATTTGTTTGCAATTTTTGATTTTGTATATCATGTAGGCTATCATTAAAAGCTCCAGCACGAGATACACAGTGTTAAGTAAAACCATAAATTACTCCTAAAGCTTGGTAAAATGTGGATATTTTTTGCTAAAACAGGCCGATAACCGACCTATAGGTGGACTTTTAAAGGGTTATCCCCTCTTTTTTCAAAAGGTCTTTTATAACCTCGCCTGCCAGGATAAAGCCTGCAACGGGCGGCACGAAGGATATACTTGAAGGCTTTCTTTTATCCCCGTCAAGGCCGGGCTTTGGCTCCTCGCGTGAGTATACCACCTTAAGAGAGTCAACCCCTTCCTTTTTCAACTCTCTCCGCATAACCTTTGCCAGCGGACAGACGGTTGTTTTATATATATCAGCAACCTCAAAGGCCGTGGCGTCAAGCTTATTGCCCGTGCCCATACAGGCGATAATCGGCTTATTGAGGGCTTTTGCCCTTTTCGCAAGCAAAATTTTTGCCGTTACCGTATCAATGCAGTCAACCACGTAATCATAGCTTTCAAAGGAAAATTCCTCCATGGTTTCCGCCGTGAAAAACAAAGGCTTTTCTTCAACGGTCATCGTCGGGTTGATATCAAGAAGCCTTTCCCTGCAGACCGCTGTCTTTTTTCTTCCCACGGTGGAGGTCATGGCGTAAAGCTGGCGATTGACGTTGGAAAGCTCTATCACGTCCATATCGCAGACCACAAGCTTGCCTATGCCGGCGCGGGCAAGGGCCTCTGCCACGTAGGAACCTACCCCCCCAAGGCCGAAAACAGCCACCGTCTTATTTTTCAAAGCCTCTACCCCCCGTTTGGAGATAAGACTTTCTTCACGAATAAATCTATCCACGGATGGTCCCCTCCTCGACGACGAATTTTTTATATTCCACACCCTCGAAGACCTCCTCGTCCACGTGGGTGCAGGTAATAATCGTCTGCACGCCGTCAAGAAGTCTGACAAGCCGTTTTTGACGGGACTTGTCCAGCTCACTTAAGGCGTCGTCTAAAATAAGCACGGGGGCTTCGCCGAAATGCTCCTTGTAAATTTCCAGCTCGGCAATCTTAAGCGATAAGGCCGCCGTCCTTTGCTGCCCTTGGGACCCAAACGCCCTGACGTCCTCGTCGTTGACGGTTATCTTAAGATCGTCACGGTGAGGCCCCATGGTTGTATAGCCCAGAATCATATCCCTTTCAAGGGTGGCGAATAAGCCTTCCTTAAGCTCCTCCGCGATTTCCCTTTGGCTTCCCTGATATTTTGAAGAAAGGCTTACCTTAAGGTCCTCTCTTTGGTCGGTGATATAGCTGTGGGCAGCCCGGGCGTGGGGCGCAAGCCTCTTTATAAAATCATTGCGGGCAACGATAATTTCCGCCGCGTAATTTGCAAGCTGCTCGTCCCAGATGGGGATGGTGTCAAAAATCAGGTCCTTATCGGGGTCCTTTAACAGATTGTTGCGCTGTTCAAGTATCTTTTTATACTTTGACAGGGCGTAAAAATACCTCTTGCTCGTCTGCGAGATGGAAATATCCATAAAACGGCGACGGTCCTCAGGGCTTTCCTGAATAAGCTTAAGCTCACCCGGGTTAAAGAAGATGGCAAAAATATTGCCTAAAAGCTCGCTTACCTTTTTGGTTTCAATGCCGTTAACCGTAACCTTTTTGTTGGCGTCGGAATAATACTCTATCTTTGACGACAGGGTGCCGATCCTGGAGGAGGCCTCCGCAAAGATCTCTCCCTTTTTCTGACCGTAGCGCACCACCTGCTTATCCCTTTTTACCCTTGGCGAAAACCCCGTCGCAAGCAAAAATACAGCCTCAACGCAGTTGGTTTTGCCTTGGGCGTTCTGGCCGACGATAATGTTTATCCCCGGTGAAAAGTTATACTCCTCCCGATCGTAGTTACGGAAATTATTAAGTTGTAATTTTTTTACAAACATTTAGTAACCGAAACAGGCGGTAAAGCCTTGATTTTTTTTTTCTTTTATAATACAATAGTTATACTAATAATTATATAGACTATTTGGCGTAAAGTCAACCTAAAATCAAGTTTACCTTTTGAAAAATCGACTTTAGTTGGATTTACTTACGCAAAAGATGTGAGTTGTAAATGGAACAGTTTGAAATTCTTTGGAAAAACACCTTGACAGAGCTTGAGCATAACGTAAGCAATATTGCCTTTGGCTTTATACAAAAGCTTGAAGCAATTGACCTTATGGGCAGCACCCTTATTTTAAAGACGTCTACCCAGACCTTCGCAAGCCACGCAACGAGGGTTTCGGACAAGATCAATCAGGCCTTTAAGGATGCACAGACGGGTATAACCGACTTTAAGATCTACGTCGGCGACGCAAAAACGGCCTTTTATTCATCCCAGAAGGAGATCCCTGAGGATCTTTCTACCCCCATCGACCCAAGGTATACCTTTGATTCCTTCGTGGTTGGCACGTCCAACCGCTATCTTTACGCTGCGGCAAAGGCCGTTGCCGACGATCCCTGCAACAGCTATAACCCTTTGTTTATCTACGGCGACACGGGTCTTGGCAAAACTCACATCATGCACGCCATCGCCAACCACATCAAAAAGAACAATCCCCAGCTGAACGTCCTTTACGCCACCTGTGAAAAGTTCACAAACGACCTTATCAACACCATCCGTCAAGGCAGGGCTTATTCGGGAACGGGCAGCGAGGATTTCAGAACCAGATACAGAAACGTCGACGTCCTCATCATTGACGACGTTCAGTTCCTTGCCAAAAAACAATCCACTCAGGAGGAATTTTTCCATACCTTTAACGAGCTTTACGGCAAAAACAAGCAGATAATTTTATCTGCCGACTGCCAGCCCAAGGACATTGAGCTTTTAGAGGAAAGACTGATAACCCGCTTCCAAGGCGGCCTTATGGCACAGGTCCTCCCCCCCGACATTGAAACCAAGATCGCTATCCTGCAAAAAAAGGCTGAAGCCAAAAAGTATATTTTAAGCTTTGAGATCGCCTCCTACCTTGCGGAAAACAGCGACAACGACGTAAGAAGCTTAGAAGGACTTTTGAATAAAGTCATTTTCGCATCTCTTTTAAAAGAAGCCCCCATCACCCTGGATCTTGCCATGGAAGCCCTTTCCATGTCAAAGCCCAGCGAGGATCACGAGGACTCCATCACGCCAACAACCATTATTAACACGGTATGCAACTTTTATAAGGTTGCCAAAAACGACCTTTTGGGCAGAAAGAGAAATAAGGAGCTTGTTGAGCCGCGCCAGATCTGCACCTATCTTATTGCAGAGCTTCTCTCCATCCCCCTGGTATCCGTCGGACAGGCCATGGGCGGCAAGGACCACACCACGGTCATCTACACCCGTGACAAAGTGGCCGATCTTATCAAGACCAACCCAAGAATAGCCACCGAGGTCAACGACCTTAAAAATCTTATTCTTAAAAAATAGACCCCGTTAAGGCCATAAAAAGACAACGTCAACTTAAACCCTAAATATCCCCGCCGTTTTTTGTAAAGCGGCGGTTTAAACAGTAAAAAATAAGTCGCCAAAATCATAAAAAAGTGGCGATAACAGGCTTATATGAAGACTTTTTTTGTTGAAGACAATTTTGATGCGGTCGTTGTGGGCGCAGGGCACGCCGGCGTTGAAGCCGCCCTTGCCCTGGCAAAAACAGGCAACAAAACTGCCCTTTTGACCCTTAACCCGGACAGCATTTCCTTTATGGCGTGCAATCCGTCCATCGGCGGAACGGCTAAGGGACATCTCGTCCGCGAGGTTGACGCCCTCGGCGGGCTTATGGGCATTGCGGCAGATAAGACCATGCTTCAGATAAAAATGCTTAACCGCGGCAAGGGCGCGGCCGTCCAAAGCCTCAGGTCACAGCAGGATAAAAACTATTACCACCGCTACGTTAAAGGGGTCCTTGAAAACACCCCAAACCTTCGCATTATCTCCTGCGAGGTAACTGAAATTTTAACGGAAAACGGTTGCGTTTGCGGCGTAAAAACGGCTTACGGCAGCGTGATTTACGCCAAAGCCGTCATTTTATGCACGGGCGTTTACCTCAAGTCAAGGATCATCGCCGGCGAGTGGTTCAAGCACACGGGCCCCAACGGCTTTGAGGCCGCCAACGGCCTTACCCAAAGCCTTATTGATCTTGGGTTTACCGTAAGACGCTTTAAAACGGGCACCCCCGCAAGGCTTGACGCAAGAACCATTGACTTTTCCAAGCTGGAGCGTCAGGACGGCGAAACCAACGTCTATCCCTTCTCCTTTTTGTCCGAGGGCGTACCCGAAAAGCAGCAGCCCTGCTATCTTACCTACACCAACGAAAACACCCACCGCATCATACGGGAAAATTTAGATCGCTCACCCCTTTTTAACGGCATGATACAAAGCCTTGGCCCAAGGTATTGCCCGTCCATCGAAACCAAGGTCGACCGCTTCCGCGATAAGGAAAGGCACCAGATATTTTTGGAGCCCGAAGGCGCCGACACCAATGAAATTTACGTTCAGGGCATGTCCACGTCCCTTCCCCATGACGTGCAAAAAGCCATGTATAGGTCGATTAACGGCCTTGAAAACTGTGAATTCATCCGCTATGCCTACGCCATAGAATACGACTGCATCGACAGTCTTGACCTTTTACCGACCCTTCAATATAAGCGAGTAAAGGGCTTGTATTCCGCAGGCCAGATCAACGGCACAAGCGGCTATGAGGAGGCTGCCGCCCAAGGTCTTATGGCGGGCATAAACGCCTCACTTTACCTTCAGGGCAAGGACCCCTTCGTCCTTCGCCGCGACCAGGCATATATAGGCGTCCTTATTGACGACCTCGTCACCAAGGGCACGGACGAGCCTTACCGCATGATGACCTCCCGCGCGGAGTACCGCATCTTTTTAAGACAGGACAATGCAGACGTAAGACTGACCGAGCTTGGTAGGGCCGTCGGCCTTGTGGACGATTACCGCTATGAGGTGTTCAGGAAAAAGCTTGAAACCGTTAACCGCGCCCGCGAGGTGTTTACCCAAATCCACTCCCCCAAGGAGGTAAGGGATTTTGTAATCTCCTACGGCGGCGACTTAAACAGCGGCATTTCCTACGAAGGGATGGTTAAAAGAGGCATTCCCCTTGCAGATATTATTGAAAGATTCAACGTTTTCAAGGACCTTCCCTACGACGTTATTGAAACCTTGGAAACCGATGCAAAATACTCCGGCTACCTTGACCGCGGTCTTTCCGAAATCGCCCGCGCCAAGCGCCTTGAGGATAAAAAGATCCCCGACGATATTGACTACACCCGCCTCGACGGCCTTCGCCTTGAAGCACGGGAAAAGCTCAACAAGGTCCGCCCCCTAAACCTTGGCCAGGCGGGAAGGATCTCCGGCGTAAACCCCGCCGACATCGCCGTTTTAATGGTTTATCTTTCAAAATAACCCACAAAAACCAACAAATATAGGCCGTTAACCGACCTATAGCCTCACTTTTTAATATTTTAGCACAAAAAAAAACGCCGCGGCAAAACTGCTTCCGCGTTTTATTTTGGTCATTTGTGACCGGGTGCAAATAAAAATTATTCCTCCTGGAAGGCATCCTTACCTACGCCGCAAAGAGGGCAGGTAAAGTCAGCGGGAACGTTATCCCAGGTGGTGCCAGGGGCGATACCTTCGTCGGGTGCACCCGTTGCTTCGTCGTAAACGTAGCCACAAATTGAGCAAACGTATTTCATAATTATATTCTCCTTATATTCTGTCGACCTATGGTCGCAAAGATCAATTAATGGGCTTTTTTGTACTCCTCGTACCACTCCCTATTGTTGGGGAGCTTCCCTATGATGTCGTCAACGTTGACGTTTTCACCGTTTAAGCCGCCCTTTTCTACGCCAAGGATCTTTTCCGCCTCCTCACGGCTGATAAGCCTTACCCCGCGGCGAAGCCTTTCGGTCGGCACCTTGCTTTCCTTGTTGCACAAAAGGTAATGGGCGTCACAAATGGATAAGGTGAACTCGCCCCCAAGGGTCCTCGATATGTCGCAAAGGGCCATGGTAAGGGCAAAATCCTCCTTGCACACGTTTGGCGCAACAGAGAATATTTTACCCCTGAATTTGTTGGATAAACGGCTTATAGGCGGACTTTTGATAAATTCATCAAGGATTCGCCTGTTGGCGACGGTGGTCCTTCCACCCTTGGTGTAGTTAAAGACAGAGCCGTCGTTATAAACGATCCTCCCCTTAAAGACCTCGCCTGAGGTCTGTGGGTAATCGCGCATGACGTCAGCCATGGTTAAGTTATTGTCAGATAAAAGCTTTTTTAAAACCTCTATGGTCATTTTTGTGTCGGCAAGGGCCTCGTGATGCATAAGGGGCGCGCCGGTGGTTTCCGAATACAAAACGTCAAGCTTCAAATTGGTTTGGCGGTTGGCAATGATCTGGTACATTTTCAAAACGTCCCAAAAGGTGTAATCTATCTGATCAAGATCAAACCTGTCAAGGTCGTTGATGATAAATTTTGCGTCGCTGTCCGTTGCAAAGCCCACCACAACGTTGTTCCTGTCACCGATAAGTGCCGCTATCTCGTCGTAGCGATCCATGATGTCGGGGGCGGCGTAATATTCGTCTTTTGAGTACGCAAAAATGATGCCGGCCTTCTGGTGGCCGTAATCATCAAAGCGCAAATGTGGGTTTATAAGCAGGTTATCGGCCTTTTTGACGTTGAAATTTTCGTCAAGCAGGATGTAACCAAACTCACATATACCACCGCGGCCCTGGGCGCATTCGGTGTCAAAAAACAAATAATTCATGAAAAATCTTACCTTTTTCGCGGCAAAATCCGCCGCAAGCTTTTATTCCTTGGCTATTATATCATTAATATAAAATTTTTACAACCGAAATTGCCACCGGGCAATAAAAATTGCCCTTTTTTACCGCCAAAGCCCACAAAGTCTGCCAAAAAACAGTTTTTTTTCACGCCGAAAATAATTATTTAATAAAAACAGCAAAAACTGATTGACAATTTTAAATTCTTCTTATATAATATTTAAGCAAATTGAAGGTAATGTCGCTTTCAACACGGAGAGGTGTCTGAGAGGTCGATGGTGCAACATTGGAAATGTTGTGTACGGAAACGTACCGCAGGTTCGAATCCTGTCCTCTCCGCCAACAAAAAAGATGGGTTTTTACCCATCTTTTTTTCGTTGTTTGGGGATGTCGATTTGAACCTATTTAGGTTCGCAATAAGGGTGCCTGCGCCCGTCATTCTTGCCGTGGGTTTCCATTTATGGGATACGGCAATATTCTGTCCTCTCCGCCAAGAGCAATTCTATTTGAACCCAAATAGAGTCGCTTTTTCTATTACAATAATAAAATATATCTTTGTTAAAGGAAATGCAGGCGTAATCTTTGATTTTGAAAGACCTAATACGGTCTTTTTTGGGGTGGTAGAGACCCCAAGTGCAAGTCTTGTTTGTGGCAAACCACAAGATTCATCAATGCACTCAGACCAAAAATCGGGAGTCGTAAGATTCCCGATTTTTTTCAACACTTGCAGTATCATTTTGTTACCTCCTGTTCTTTGGTAACACCAACAATATCACAAGTTTGAGAGAAGGTCCAGCATAATGTGAATAAAATATTCACCAAATGGCATATAATTTTTTGTATTACCGTCCGCGTGGCTAGATGACATGCCTATTCATTGTTTCAGTAGTTGAGCCGTAATCTCTGAAACAAAAACGGCTAAGCTGGGGCAGGACCAGCACGGTAATACTTTTTTATTTTGAAGATAGCAAGAATCTCTTTCTCGCATCTCTTCCAAAAATTCTATCCACTACTTGCTGCTTCTTGCTGAAGGGCAAGTCTTTATTTGTAAGTAAGTGCTTTCGAACAACAAGCCTAATCATTATTTCGTACTCAGTTCTTGAATATGTTTTCAGAAGAGTTTCAGCCTCACGCAATAATACATCTGTGTTTCCGTAAGATTCAATTATCATTAAACGTTGAATCATTTCACTTACATCTTCAGTGTTTTTCTCAAGCAGCAGCTCTAATGACTTAGGACTTGTCGAAATCTCGGCAAAATAATTAAATACGCTCAACATTGTTGCTCGTGCAGAGTCTTGAATAGCATCTAAAATATCTTTCTCGGAATATTCTTCTCCGTTTTCCTTTTTGATATTTTCCCTCTTGACAAAATCAAGCAAATCTTTCTTAATCTCGTCTAAATTCATATCCAACGGACGCAACATAGCAAAAGCAATTTTGCGTGGATAGTTATAAATAGCTTGTACTAACTCTCTTTTTTGAGTTAATTTCAAACTACTATTGAACGACGGCAATGCTTTGCATATCATTTCCGTATATTTAATAGCCCGATCAAGTCTATAAGGGTATTTGTCAATATCAGCATCATTATACTCAAATAAACCTTTTGCCTCTACAACATTTTCTGAGCAATGCCTTTCCTCGCTTTCCTCCTTAGCATTTTCGTATTCCTTGCGTTCTTTATCTGTAGGAGGAGAAACATCTTCATCAGTTGAATTGTGCAGAACACTTATGTTCTTTTCTTCAAATGACAGTAGTTTCCAAGGAGTCAACAAATCACCTGCATTCGCCATAATTGACATGATAATTCGCGTATTGTTCATCAAGTATGACATAAACAAAATGATATCAGAATTTATTCCAAAGCAAATATTTAGCAATGCATATTCAATTCCTGTTGTATCAGATGGCTCACTTTGAGCCATGCGTATCAGATATTTGGCTATGAAATACGCCAAATGATTGCGATTATAGAAGTAAATCGAGAGATCTTGCCCCTGCTTAAAGATTTTTGCTCTTATTCCAATATCGACTATCTCTTTCGTATTAACATGAACTCCATACGCAGAATTATATGCCTCAACAACACTTCTTACTTCTTCAATAGGCAAAACATCTTTTTTGTTAGAAAACATGTATCCTGCAATTTCTTCAAAAGTAGTAAAGATTTCGTCTACTGAACTTTTCTTAGCTAAAGAAATAATGGATTGGGTAAGCTCATATTCAAATATCTTGCTAAATACGGCCTCACCTTTTGTATAATCGTGATATGGATCTTGAATAAAGTAATTAGTATACCTTATTATGAAATCTGGGTTCAAAGAAAACAATGCACTATTGTTCTGTACCAAACTATCTATTAGCTTGTTGACATTGTTTATTTCTGCGTCATTATATGCATTTTTTTGTACACATATATTTCTTACCAATTCGTTTCTTTTTTCGGTAAAAAACGGCTTTATATGAAGTTCATAATACTTACTTTCATCGCTCAATCCGTCTTTAATAGTATCTACAATACTAGAACGTTGTCCACTGTTAGTGCTAATAATAACATATTGGAAGTTTTCTTCTATTTTTTGAGCAAGCACAGCTTTAGAACGTGCCCCTTGTATGTTGTCCAATCCATCAACAAACAAAATTTTTTCGCTTTTATCTAATTGCTGATACTTAGCAAACAAAGCTGGGTTATCGCCATATTGCTCTTCAAACAAGTGTTTAATAAATGTATTTGTGTTAATCTTGGCTTTGTTATCTATGCTAAGATATAATGGAACCTTGCTTCCAATCACATGACAATATAGGTACTTTAACAACGTCGTTTTACCCGAGTTTGTTGCTCCTGATATTTTTATTCTGTGATGTTCTTCTAAAAGTTCAAAAAAGTTTTCAACATCCTGTACTACATCATGTTTGCCATACTCATTTTTATCCTCAGCCACCATCTTAGGAAAGACAAAGTACTTTGTAAAATCGGGAGACGGATTATATGTATCTTCTTTAATAGTTTTTATAAAACTAGGCAATGGCGTTTGGCGAGATGTATGATTTTGCAAACTTTTGTTTTCTACAACAAGGGTATGTACATACACCTGTTCTTTTTTATCCCACATAAAGGTATACCCGCAGAAAGAGTTTTCTTCGGTGTCTACTACCATAACATTATAAGAATCCGCAAACGACAAATCGGAAAACTTCATTTCTCCAGCTGCTGATATCCATGTATCTAAACTATTATCAATAGACATAGTTGTAGTATGCTCTCTATGATCATGTCCATAAAGTAGCATCTCAGAATTATCAACTATAGTTTTTTCCAAGTCCGACTTATATTTCCAATTAAACCACTCATAACTATGGTGCATAATAGTAACACACAAATTAGTATCATTGGCCTTTTTCAGCAAATACAGTTTATCACTCGGAAAATAGTGCAATTCTTTATCATCAGGCTTCAATGTTGAAAACAAGGCAGTATTAATCATATTGAACTGTATTTTGTAGTCACCATATGTACAAAATTGTCTGCTGATAATCTTATCATACGGTATACGACCTGAAATGTTAGAATAATTATAGAAATTATCGAGATATCCTATTTCATCTTCAACACGACTTTCTATAGTACCATCAGAATAAGCTTGCTGAATATCATCACTTGTTCGCGCTCCTTCAGGCAAACACAAGTCATGATTCCCCGGAACCATAATCAAATTGACAAATTTATTGTTATTCTTTTGTTTTATTCCGTCTATAAGTTGTCCAAACAAATACCTAGATCGTCTATATTCATTTATACCACCGCTGTTGGCTAAATCTCCTGAAAATACAACTAAATACTCATCCAGCTCACCCAAAGCATTTAATGAAGATATTATTCCGTTAAATTTTGCTCGTTCAAAATGTTCTCTATCCTTTATGTGAAAATCACTCAAATGGATAATTGCAACTTTCATATCTTTCTCCTTTAATATCACTTAAATTAATATTCCATTACAATGATCAACCTCATGCTGAATAATTTGTGCCGTCCATCCAGCATAGTTCTTCGTGCGCATTTGCATTTCCAAGGTCTGATACTTTACCTTGACAGTCTTATATCGCTTGCACTTACGGGGGCCGCCGAGAAGCGATAGACATCCTTCCTCGGTGTCGTATGCGCCGTCCTTTTTGATGATTTCCGGATTGAGCATCACGGTATATGTCGGAGCTCGTCCACTCTCGTCAAGAAACGCGATAATACGCTTGCGCACGCCAATCATATTGGCTGCCATACCAACACAGCTTTCTCTGTGTGCTATCAATGTATCAAGCAAATCCTGTGCAACTTGTAAATCTTCTTTTGTCGCAACCTCCGATTTTCCTGCAAGGAATATCGGATCGTGCATTAGTTCTTTAATCATAAATTATCCCATCCATATTTAGCGCTGCGAAGAAAACCCTTCATACTTGGGCATGTATTTATAGTGCAAGACAGCTTCTATAAATTCAAGTGTGAATATTCCAAGATCGGCATCAATCTCAATGTCAATGCGACGGCAATTTTGCTTAATCCACTCTCCAACATTATCTTCATTAATACCTTTATCTCTCATTTCCACATCCAAAAGTATTGACTTTGCAAGATTGCTCATTGCCGATTTAGGATTATAATGTTGACTTGTGTATCGAGCATTGCTGTTTGGCCCGGCTTTACCTATTTTCAAAACCACACCTTCATAAACGAATGTATAAACTGCCATTTTCCCTTTTGGAAGACTATGAGGAGCCGAGTGAGGTTGACCTCTGTCAATAATATTTATTTTGTCATTATCAATAGGACGATCAATCGCAGCAGAAGCGTTTTTTATACACTCAGATAATTGAATTGGGGCTAACATATCATTTCTCCTGACAGAATAGGGCTATTGCTTCTGAAACAAACTCGGCAGTTCCGTCGCCGTATTTGTCGATGCTCTTCTTAAATCGCTCATCTGCCACGTACATCTTGCCAAGACCTGCAAGGATCTCGTCGGTGCAGGTGTAGTAGTTCTCCGTGATGTGCGCCTGAATCTTGGCAACAAGCGCCTGCGCTTCGTCAGAATCGGTACTTGCACCACTTTCCTTGCACGTAGCGAACTCGGCAAAGATAGCCACCAAACCATCGTTCGCTTCAGCCCACTTCTCTTTTGTGTAATTCTTCGTCTTTTGCTCGCGCTCTCTATAAGCTACGGTATTACCATAACGATCACGAGCTTCGATTTTGTAATCTATTGTTTTCATTATAAACCTTTATAATATCTTTCGATCAATGCAGCCATCATCTTACGGCGCTCAAGCAAGAATGCATCATAAGAAGATACATCCATCGTATCAATATTGCTCGGAATGCAATTCTCCGCAAGGTTGCTTGCAAGAAGCTCAGCCTCCGAGATATTACCGAGAACGATTTCCTTAGTTTCGCATTGCTGCTTTGCTCTCGTGAAATACACACAAGGTGCATCGTCACTAATTGCTTTATTTACCTGAGTATCAAGGTATATGTAGTTCGCAACCTGATTATATTTTGTTTTGTTATCAACACCGTTGCTCTTAAGGTACGCACGTGGGAAGATATGATGAACATCGCCTGAGATCGTAATTAGATCAGATACCTTCGTGCCATTCATAAGCATAGAATTACAATTCAAATTAATCTGTGCCGCAATGAACGTATTGAAAGCTGGGCTATTAACAGATGATGTTTCAAGGTTCTGAGGAAGCGTAATCGTCCAGAAGGTATCCGACAAAGAGGATGCTTCTACATCTGCAAGGAAGTTTAAAAATCCCTTTTCCGCTATGCTACGCATATCTCTATCCATAACTGTTTCAGGCGAACCGATATAACGAGATGTGAGCGTTGACATAACGAACCACTTTTGAACATAACGCTTAATCTGTGCGTTAGGAATCGTGGGATCGTCGAGCAACATCAAATAGAGCGTATATGCAAAATCAAGAGTCATTGCGGAGTTCAAGAGCTTATTGGAGATGAATCCCGCACCTTTGATTGCCATTATAAACTGATCGAAGTTATACTCGTTAATAAAATTCTGGATTCCCTTTTCAAGCTTTTGATAGGAACTATCAACTATATCGTCACGATACTCCTTAGTTTCGAAATCTCTACCCGAAAGAAGGCTAACAAGATCTGCGAGCTTTCCTCTGCGGAACTGATGCATAAAGGAAACACGCAACATATCACCGTAGTCGGGATCGTATATATCGTCGTAATCCTTGGCGAGCCACTTGATTTTATCTGCATAAGGAGATGCTTGGAATTCCTTATCATGAGTCATGTGTGAGTAGAATTCGGGCTTAGCCGCAAGATGGCAGAAATAGTCCACCGTCTTTCTAAGCATATTACCGCCATGCTCAATGTCTGCCGCCATCTTCGACATTACGAAGTCGGATTGGCTAAGAGCTGTTCCCTTGGAGTTAATACGAATAAATATCTCAGTTACCTCGTCAATATCAAGCGAATGATCAAGCTCAATAACACCGATTTGGCGATTGGCAATTCCTTTAAGCTCGTTAACCGCTTTGTTGACTTCGTTGGGTTTTACACCTTCGTTTGCCTCGCAATATGTAATAGCAAAATCAAAGGGATCAAAATTGCTATCGAACACCACGGATATATCAGGAATCCATTTTTTGTCCTTCAAGTGAGAAGCGTCTTGAACTGCAAAACGCTTAGATGCATCTGTTGCAAGAGGATTGAATGCGATCTTAATTCTGTCAAGATTAAAATCCTCGTCAAGAACCTCTCTCCCTGCAATTGCTGCCATAAGTGCAGTTACACGCTGCTGTCCATCAATCAAGACTTTCTTACCGTTTGCTTTACCTCCGTCCTTCGTTTGAACATCGGGATTTTTCCAAGTAATAATGTATCCTGTGGGATATCCGTTGTATAAAGAGTCAATCAAATCTCTTACCTGACTTCTTTTCCAAACGAACGGGCGCTGTATTTCAGGTATGACAAAGTCCTCGGCTTCAATCAATCCGAGTATAGCGCTTATGGAATATTGCATTAGAGTAAATTTCTCGCCTGTCATAATTTATCCTCTTGTTTCAATTATTTTCTTTAATATTTCTTCATCTGCCGGGCAGAACTCATAGTTTGGAATCTCACTCGGCGTAATCCATTGGATGTCATTATGCTCGAGTTTTTGCGGTTCGCCCTTGGCAATTGTTGCATTGAACAAAGTCAAATGCACTGTAATGTCGGGATACTCGTGAACCACATCCATGAACACGTCACCGATAGAGAGAAGAATAGCCAATTCTTCCTTACACTCTCGTATGAGTGCTTGCCGTTTGGTTTCGCCTGACTCGACTTTTCCGCCGACGAACTCCCAAAGCAGTGCTCTTGCCTTGTTTGCCGGTCGTTGGCAGATCATGAATTTACTGTTTTTCCAAATAAGAGCTGCTACTACTTCAGTGGTATCCATATCTTCTTATTTCGTATCAGGAACAATATCTACAATATCATCCATAGTGCATTCGAGTGCGGTACATATCTTTACAAGCACATCGCTTGAAATTGTTGCGCCATCTTTTTTCATCTTCGCGAGCGTTGCCGGGCTGATGCCTGCTTTTGCAGCGAGGTCTTTACTTTTCATCTCGCGGTCAATCAACATTTTGAACAGTTTCTTATAGCTTGCAGCCATTTTCCACCTCATAAAAATAAATATTTTTATACATTTTGCATTATATCACTATTTTCGCCAAAATGCAATAGTCATACTGTAATTAATTCAACGAACTCGCATTTTTTTCTATATCCGCAAATTGTGATTTTCGTAAAATTATGTGCTGATTGGCGTAAAGTGATTATTAGAGTTTGTTGTACTTAAAAAGGGATTCTCGTTCTTTTGGAGAATCCCTTTTTCTTTGTTTATTGTTCCCAATTTGTTGGGGAGCGGTCATTACCGATCGCTCCCTTTTCTTATGCGTTGATTGCCATTTTCATTTCAGCAATTTCCGCGTTCATGGGTGCTATTAGCTCCGCGAGTTTTTGTTCGCATTCTTCGATGCTTGAGGCGTAGATGTTTCGGGTAATTCGTTTGCCG
>JAZOCB010000009.1:0-51261 GCA_045596265.1 Christensenellaceae bacterium | reverse complement strand
CCCGTTACCAATGAAGCGACGAGCATCACGAGAAAGGTTACGGGATATCCTTTGTCATAAGCCATCAGAGAGAACTTCGGTGTTGTAAAGAAAAAGTTGAACAGCAGAACGCCTGCGGCGGAGCTGATAACCCAACAAAATCTATTTTCAGTCAGCACCGATATAACGAGAACGGCGAGAATATATACCGTGATGATATTGGCATCGGTAAAGCCCATATAATGCAACCCAAAGGATATTCCAGATGCGATTGCCAAAATAAGCGCACTGATTCCAAAGTCCTTCAGCGTAGACAAGAGTGTTATCTTACCGAACAACCGAGCCTTTTGCTCCTTCTGCTTGACCGTCATATCGGGAATGATATGTACGTCAAGATTCGGGGCAAGTGCAATAAGCTGATCTGTCAGCGTTTGCTTTTTGAAAAGTCCTTTTTTAGGAGCCGCGCTTCTTCCGAGAACGACCTTGGTGATACCCGACAGCCGTGAGAACTCGGCAATCTGAAATGCAACGTTATCTCCGATGACGGTCGCCACGTTCGCTCCGAGTGACTCGGCATAGCGAATATTATCTGCAAGACGAGCCTTGTCCGCATCAAGCATAAGCTCGGAGGCAGGTGTGTGTACATACAATGCCGTAAAGCTCGCTCCGAAAGCTTTTGCCATTTTTGCTGCCGTTTCTATAATTCTCGCATTTGACGGGGATGAGGAAAGGCACACGAGAATATGCTCTTTCGTATCCGTTTTTTTCATAAGCCCCTCCTCCTTCTGTTAGAATGGTTTTAATTATTATACCACAAGTAAAAATGCTTGTTTGCAAGGGCATTTTTACGACTTGATTCAATTATGCCGCCGCACAAGGTGCGGTAGTGCGTAGCACAAAGGTTTGCATCGCAAGACTTTCTGCATACATTATACCATATATTTGTGAAAAAATCTACCGTTTTCCGTCAAACAGCTCGTCGTACAACTCATCCTCGTCCTGATATAAGGTGATATAAGCATCTTCGCGCTGTTTTTCATATGTACGAATATTCTTTATTAATTCTTCATCCGTCATATCGGTGGTAAGCATAACGCAGGACGGCTCTTTTTCCTTTTCTTCTTGTTCAATGAGTTTTCTGTTCTCGTCAAGGAATTTGTCAAGGCGTTTCATAACAAAAAAGCCGAAAACCATTACTCCGAGAACCGCGACTACCAATATAATATCCCGAACTACCATTATGCCACCTCCTTTTTAGATTTTCAATTTGCGTTTATATGCGGAAGCACTTTTGCAGTGCCTTATATTCCCCAACGACCATTAAGTTCTTATCCTCGGTCAGCACCGTGTCCGGCGTAATAGAAACAGAAAATTTGCCGTTCTTTTTAATTCCCATAATGTTGATCTTGTATTTTCTGCGGATATCAAGCTGTCCTACCGTCATACCGATCCATTCCTTCGGCACGGTGACCTCAAATATGGCGTGTGCGCCGTCAAGCTCGATATAATCAAGGATATGGTCCGCGCTGTACCGTATTCCCATCCAAGACGCAAGCTGCTTTTCGGGATATACGATCTCATCCGCACCGTTGCGGAGAAGGAATTTTGCCTGACCGTCGCGCTCGGCTCGGGAAACCACCTTTTTCGCGCCAAGCTCCTTTAGCAAGGACGTCGTTTCAAGTGAGCTTTGAAAATCACCGCCAATGGTCACAATACACACGTCGTAATTATCCACACCGAGAGTGCGGAGGAAGTCCTCGTTTGTGCTGTCACCGATCTGTGCGCTCGTTACGAGTGGCATCACTTCATTGATACGTTCCTCGTCCTGATCTATCGCCATCACATAGTGTCCAAGCTCATTGAATTTTCTCGCAATATGCTTTCCAAAGTTGCCAACTCCTATGAGCAGAATTGATTTATGTTTCATAGTTTTTCTCCTTATCCTACCGTTACCTTATCAATCGGTAGCTTCGATATATTTTTCTTTATGCCGCCGAAGGTGGCGTAAATCAAGGTAAGTCCTCCGACACGTCCGAAGAACATCAGAGCAATTAAAATAATTCTTGATACAGTACCAAGCGAAGGAGTTACGCCAAGCGTAAGACCGACCGTACCGATTGCCGATGCCGTTTCGTAAAAGCAGGTCATAAGAGGCAATCCCTCAGCAGCACTTATGACTGCACCGCCGAGCAAGAACAGTACGATATACAAAAGACAGATCGCCGAGGCGTGCTTGACTGTATCATCTGCAATTCTTCGCTTAAACATCTGCGCACTCTCTTTCTTCCGGAAAACCGAGGTTGCAGAAGCAAACAGAACGGCAAGCGTTGTGGTTTTCATACCGCCTGCGGTTGATCCGGGAGAGCCTCCCACAAGCATTAAGAAGATCATAAGCAACAGTCCAACCTCGCTGATAAGTCCGAGGTTTGCCGTATTGAAGCCTGCCGTTCTCGGCGTTACTGCTTGAAATAGAGATAGCAGTATTCTTTCACCGATAGCATATCCTTCAAACTCACAGAAGAAGAAATACAGCGTGGGAATGAATATCAGTGCACCCGTCATTGCAAGTATGATCTTGCTTTGGGTACGGTATTTTTTGACACACCATTTGTGTCTGTATATATCCTCCCAAGTCAAGAATCCGATACCGCCGATTATGATGAGCAGCATTATAACAATACTGATTACGGGATGCGAGGCATAGGCGATAAGCGACGAATACTGTCCGCTGACCTCCCCCATCACGTCAAATCCTGCGTTACAGAATGCTGATATAGAATGAAATACCGCCATCCATATGCCTTTTGCTCCGTGGTCGATACAGAATACGGGAAGCATAGCGAGCATTCCAATGGCTTCGACAATCAGCACGCCCTTTAGAATAAACCAAGTCAGACGTACGATACCGCCAACACTTGGGGCGGACATTGCCTCCTGCATCGTGCTTCGTTGTCCAAGCCCAATCTTTCTGCCTGCGAGAATAGATACCGAAGCTGCAACCGTTACAACGCCCAAACCGCCTATCTGAATAAGTATGAGAATAATCGCTTGCCCAAAGTACGACCAATAGGTTGCCGTATCATGTACGATAAGTCCTGTTACACACACGGCAGAGGTTGATGTGAACAGAGCATCCGAAAACGGCGTTACAACACCGTCTTTGCTTGATAAGGGGAGCATCAACAGAAACGCTCCGATCAATATTACTGCTGCAAAGCCAAGTAAAATTACTTGGAATGACGACAGTTTTAATCTATGTAATGGTCGCATTATACACCTCTCCTTGTGATCTTTCTGTTATAATTATACCCAAAAAGAGATAAAGACGGCGTTAGAACCATACCGCGCGGTATTAAGATTGTATAAAGAAAGCCCTTGCTCCATTTCGGAACGAGGGCGTAACTTTTGTAACAGACCTTTGTTATTCGTTTATGTCTGATTGCACCTCCATAGTGAGCCTTGCTCCTAGGCGGAATGCGTATTCGAAGATGGCTACTTCGGCAAGGCTTATGTACTCGCTCCAGCAATCGTGGAACGTTTCGAAGATCTCCTTCTGCTCGTCGGTAAAGATAAATCCAACTTTTTTTCACGGCCGTACTCTTTGATTACTGCGATGCAAATATTGATGAGCGAAGGCATAAAGAAAAATCCATCACAGACTCTCGTCCATGATGGATTTTTCTTTGTCCTACTCGGTTGGCGTGATTTCTTCGTTAAGAACATTACGCTAATCGGTAGTTGCCTTTTTTATTGCTTATTAATGAATACAAGTACCGCGCCCTTTTCAATGAAAAGCTCAATACTTTCGTTAACTGCCAAATTGGAAATGCCAAGAGTGTCACCCCTGTTAAGAATGATGCCATCACAGGGATATTTTAATCCCAAAGATCTTTTAACGAGAGATTTTTCAAGCGGATAAATTGAAACCACACGATCTTTAACGTTACTGCGTGAAAAATATCGGTCACAATAATAAATCTCACCCGCCTCAGTAATAATTCGGGCTGATATTCCCATGTTGTTTGCCTTTTCAAGTAAACCAACGTTTGCGAAGAACTGATCATCCCTTCCACCGCCTGCACAAACAAACTCAACCTCGGTTAATCCGAGGTTTTTTGCCTCTAAAAGGCCGAGCTCTCCATCGGTAAAATCCTTATCAATAGGAAAAACCTTTGCGCCGGGTGGTATGCTCTTTAAAGAATCAAAATCACCCAACACAACGCCCGGCAAAAGCTTCCTCTTTTCCAAAAAGCGGTAACCACCGTCACAGGCTATAATAAGACAATCTTCGGGAAAAACATAGTCCTCAACTTCTTGTCCGTTTAAAACAATAATCCCTTTCATTTGCCCCTTCTAAGCCCCGTGATAGCAGTTGTTACGTCAGTAGATTTAAAAATCGCATTGCCCGCAACTAAAACGTTTGCCCCGGCTTCTACAGCGAGAGGTGCAGTATCCATATTTATGCCGCCATCAATTTCTAAAAGTATATCCTTGCCAGACTTATTGATTAATTCTTTAATATATTTTAAACTTTCAAGAGCGCTCGGAATAAATTTTTGTCCGCCGAAACCGGGAAAAACACTCATTACAAGCACCATATCGCACATAGGAACTATATCATCCAAAACCTTAGGCGCCGTATCGGGATTGATTACCACACCACATTTAACCCCGCAAGATTTTATCTTCATAAGCACGTCTTTAAGATTTGAGCAACAGGCTTCATAATGAACCGTAATATAATCTGCCCCTGCTTGAGCAAATTTTTCAACGTACTTTTCCGGGTGCACGATCATTAAATGACAGTCAAGCGGCAGTCTAGTGTGCTTCTTGATATCAGAAATCATTTTGATACCAAAAGTAATATTGGGCACAAAAACACCGTCCATAACGTCACAATGGATTAAATCAGCCCCGGCACATTCCAAGCGGGCAACCTCCTCACCCATTTTAGAAAAATCTGCAGACAAAATCGAAGGGGCAATTTTAATATTTTCGTTTCTCATATTCTTTAAGCTCCTTAAAAATAGCAACGTAACGATCGTAGCGGTCTTTGGAAATCAAATTATCCTTAAGCGCGTCTTTAACCAAGCAATCCGGCTCCTCAATATGCATACAGCCTATGTAATAACACTTGCCATTATGTTCGGCAAATTCCTTGTAATAAAGGTGCAGATGCTTGCTTTCAACGTAGGTATCCAAAGCGGAAAACCCCGGGGTATCGATAATCAACAAATCGTCGCCATAATGGATTTCGCGAGATGTCGTCGTGTGCCTGCCGCGCAAAGTTTTATCACTTAACGAGTTAACTTTCTTATCCATTTCAAACAGCCTATTACAAATTGATGTTTTTCCGACCGCGGATTGACCCGCTAAACAACAAAATCTGTTTTTAAGTGCAGATTTTAAAAGGTCTATACCCACCCCTGTTTGGGCGCTTACAAAAAACAATCCGTCAACGGCATCCTTATAATGCTTTGCCACGTAATTAGCGGTCAATGCGTCCTCATCACATTTATTAACCGTAATAAAAACCTCAATATTTTCTTTACGGCACTGAACAATCATTTTATCTACCAGCAGATAATCCGGTTGCGGTCGCGTTGCAATAACGATATTTACGCAATCAATATTGGCCGCCTTAGGCCTGGTAATCATAGTCTTCCTTGGATAAATAGACTCTATAACACCTTTGGAAAACTCTACGCGGTCGCCGGTAATCAATTTTTTATCTTTAATTTTTAAATTGCCGCGTGCAACGCAAAGATATTCGGTATTGTCGGCCAATACAGTAAATTCCTGCGAGCGACTTCTTATGATTATCCCTTTAATAGTTCTATTCTCCTTCTTTAATATAGCGTCTTCGTAGCTGACCGCAAGCACCGTCAATATCCGCCCCCATTCTTCTTCTGATGGTAGCAGAAAGTCCCATTTTGTTTAACTTGTCCATAAACAGTCTTGCGGTTTCGTCGCTCGATCCCAAAAGCTGCTTTTCCTTAACGGAATTTAACCTAATTAAATTTATATGGCAGGCTTTTCCATGAAAAAGCCTTTTTAACTCATTTGCGCACTCGTTCGTATCGTTTTGCCCTGCTATCAATGCATATTCAAGATAATAACGTCTTCCGGTCTTTTCAAAATAATTTTCAAGAGCATTCACAATCTCGTTTATGGAGTATGCATTTGCAATCGGCATTATCTTTTTCCTGTCGCTATCAAACGGTGAATGCAAAGAAAGCGTCAAGTTAACCGGCAAGCCCTCTTCGGCAAGCTGCAGCATCCTTGGAACGATGCCACAAGTAGACAGGCTAACGTTTCTTGGACTAATATTAATCCCTGACTTATGAGATAAAAGTCTGATAAACTCAATGGTGTTGTCGTAATTATCAAGAGGTTCGCCGCTGCCCATAATAACAACGTTTGTTATCTCTCGCCGTTGAATATCTCCGCCAAGGCGATTGTTTATAACTAAAATCTGGGATAAAATCTCACCTGCGGACAAATTGCGCACAAGGCCGTCAATGGTTGACGCGCAAAAAGCACAGCCCATCCGACACCCTACCTGCGAGGAAACGCACAAAGTGTTTCCGTGTTTGTATCCCATAAGTACGCCCTCAATAACGTTACCGTCGTTAAGCCTGAATAAAAATTTTTTAGTGCCGTCTTTAGAGGTAAGCTCCTTTACAACGGTAAGAGCAATATCATCAAAGGAGCTTAACAATGTTTCTTTTAAGCTTTTGGGGATATCGGTCATTTCGGAAATTGATTTACCCCTGTGAACGTTTTTAAAGATTTGTTCAGCTCGATATGGCTTTTCCCCAACAGATAAAATATAGTCTTTAATTTTTTCTAAAGATAAATCTGCTAAAATCATACTACTTTTTTATTAATTTAGAAACGTAAAACCCTGCCCCTGAAGAAATATTAGGCAGAAATTGCATCCCGAAATCCGTTCTTATTCCATTGAGGGGACTCGAAATTTCACAAATAGAAAACTCCTTATTTTTGACCAAAAATTTATCAACGACTAAATCATTTTCCTCTTTAAAAACAGAGCACGTTGAATAAACCAAAACCCCGCCGGACTTTACGTATTGAGAGCAATTAGTTATTATTTTATATTGTAAATCGGTCAGCTGGGAAATATCTCTTCCCCCTCTTAGCTTAATATCAGGATTTTGCTTTAAAGTACCATACCCGCTACAAGGCACGTCGCATAGCACCGCGTCGAATTGCTGATAAAACTCCTCGTGAAAGACAGAAGAGTCAATATTTAAAGCGGTTACGTTTTTAACACCCATCCTTTCGGCGTAATTTTTGATAAGTTCAACACGATGAGGGTGTATTTCACAGGATACGACGTCTTTAAATTTGCCGGAAAGAAAAACTGATTTTCCACCGGGGGCCGCACAAGCGTCAAGTAATTTTTCACCGCCGTCTAAAACATTGCAAATTGCTACCGAGCCTATTGACTGAAAGGTAAAAACGCCGCGGCGAAAATCCTCATCAACCTTTAAACCATCAGTCTCATAAAGACCGATAAACGGACTTTCTTTAAAGAAAATACCTTTATTTGCCAAGTAATTTGCACCATCAAAATTTTGTGCAAAACGAACGAAGGTCTTAACCTCATCATAAGCCATGATTTCTTCGGCAAGATTTTTACCATACGAATTCAAAAGGCTGTTCACGGCGAATATTGGGTAAGAATACTTAACGGAAAGCGCAGATACCTCATCCGTCGGCAGCTGGAATTTATGGTCAATGAACTTTCTTAAAACTGCGTTCAAAAACCCCGACACACCCGCTTTGCCCATCTTTTTGCAAAGCTCGACCATGCTATCAATAACGGCATATGGCTTTTTAGATAAAAACTTTATATTATACATGGCAATTTTCATCATAAGCCTTACCGCGGCCTTGGGCTTTTTACTGCAAAGTTTATCAATATAATACTCAAGCTCAATATCTCGATCAAGCACACCGTAACAAATTTTCGTGGTTTTTGAACGATTTTTCTCTTCAATCTGAACAGAGTTTATAGCTTGGGATAAGTACGCCCCGGCAGAGTAAACCTTGTTTAAAATACGATAAGCGTCATAAAACAACGTTACCATGTAAATCTATCTCCAACAGAAATTTTTCTACCAAGCAAAAAATCGTGACTGGTCATTCGCCTGCCGCCTTCAAGCTGTAATTCAGTAATCAAAAGAGCGCCTTTGCCACACTTTACCAAAAGTCCGGTACCTATATCAGCAGATAACACGGCTCCGGGCAAACCTTCAAAAACATTATCCGCAACGACCCTTGCCGCAAAAATTTTGAGCATTTTACCCGAATGCATTGTAAAAGCGCACGGCCAAGGATTCATTCCTCTAATATGATTAAAAATAGATCGAGCATCATTTTCCCAATTAATAAGCCCATCGCCTTTTTTGATCATCGAAACGTGGGTAGCCTTAGAATGATCTTGCTTTATTGGTGTAATTTCGCCTTTTTCAAGCCTGTCGAGCGTTTCCATAAGCAAATTAGCACCCATTTCCGCAAGGCGATCAAAAAGCTCTCCTGCGGTTTCGTTTTCACCAATGGGCGTTTCTACAACAGACAAGATATCACCGGTATCTATCCCAGCCTCGGTCTGCATAATGGTAATACCGGTCTTTTCTTCCCCATCAATGACAGCTTGCTGTATGGGCGCCGCACCACGATATTTAGGTAGCAAAGATCCATGTACGTTGATTATGCCGAGTGGCGCAATATCAATCAGCTCTTGCGACAAAATTTGTCCAAAAGCACAAGTGACCATTATATCGGGTGAAAGGGCTTTTATGTCATCAACACCTTCCACGCGAATCTTGTTATATTGTAAAACCTTAATGCTGTTTTCCAAAGCCAATTTTTTTACCGGCGAAAATACAACCTTTTGATCTCTTCCGACTTTTTTATCGGTCTGTGTAACAACGGCCAATATTTCGTGATGGGAATCAACAAGCTTTTTTAAAGAAGGTACGGCAAAATCAGGCGTACCAAGAAAAATTATCTTCAATCTTTGCTCACCTCGATATTTTTAGCCTTGTCAATGTATAAAATGCCTTCCAAATGGTCGTATTCATGGCAAACAGCCCTTGCGAAGAAATCATAAGCCGTCAGTGTAAAGGGCTTACCAAACCTGTCCTGAGCCTTAACGACAACCTTGTTCGGCCTTTCAACCTCACCATATTTGCCAACGATTGATAAACAGCCCTCAGCACCGTTTTGCTTGCCGGTGGCGCTAACGATTTCAGGGTTTACAAATTCAAAATACCCCTCCTCGACCATAACGATGAATATCCGCCTCAACACACCAACCTGTACCGCCGCTAAACCGGCGCCCTGAGCTTTAATTAAGGTGTCACGCATATCATCCATCAGTTGATGGGTTCTGTCACCAAAATCAGTTACCTCAAAGGATTTTTTTCTTAAAACAGGATCGCCTTCCTGTACAATTTTTCTTATAGCCATAATTCACCTATGCCCTAACTTAAGTTTGAGGGGTTTACTTCAACGTAAACAAGTGCTTTTTTCGTCTTTTCGGAAAGCGCAAGGGTGTAAATTTGATTTACAACCCCTTCACATCCGCTCTTCACCCTCATAAGCACCTGATATCTATATTTATTTTTAAGCCTTTTAATCGGCGATTTCATTTTGTTATAAAACAGAAAACATTCCCTGTTACTATCGAATAAAGCCGAAAGCTTGTCATGTACGCGTTTTAATACTTCAACCGCAACCGAATCGTCTTCGCTTTCCACCATAACCCTTATAATGTCTGCATAAGGCGGATAGCTTGTGGCTTTTCTCAAAGAATTTTCCCTAGCAAAAAAGCCTTTATAATCATAATTCATCGCAAATTTTAAAATTGCATTATCGGGCTGATAGGTTTGAAGCACTACAACACCCTTTTCATTGGCCCTACCGCTTCTGCCCGCGACTTGAGTTAGAAGTTGAAAGGTCCTCTCACCGCTGCGATAATCGGAGAAAAACAAGCTCATATCCGCATCCAGAACACCAACCAGGGTTACAGCAGGAAAATCGTGTCCTTTTGCAATCATCTGAGTGCCAACAAGTATGTCGGCTTCGTGATTAGCGAACTGAGATAAGATTTTAAAGTGCCCTTCCTTGTTGCGAGTTGTATCATTGTCCATGCGAAGAATTCTGGCCGTGGGAAGAAGCTTTTTTAAATCTTCCACAACCTTTTGGGTCCCCGTGCCAACGTAATTTATGTGTACGCTTCCACAATCCGGACAAGCGGGAAGCATTTTGTATGCAGCTCCGCAATAATGGCATTTTAAAGAATTGCCAACTGAATGATAATTTAAAGCAATGTCACAATTTTCACATTTGGCAACGTAGCCGCACTCTCTGCAAATTATATTTTGAGAATACCCGCGCCTGTTCAAGAAAATAATTGCTTGATTACCCGCGGAAACACACCTGATAAGCTCGTCCTGTAACGGAGCGGAAAAAGCAGAATTATTGCCCTTTCTAATTTCGGAGCGCATATCTGCCACGATCATCTCTGGCATCGGCTTTTTATTGATGCGCTTTGGCATTTCAACCAAATTATACGCCCCATCTTTAGCCTGTAAATATGTAGCAACCGATGGAGTCGCACTACCGAGAATAAGCTTACAGGAGTTATACTCCGCACGAAAAGTTGCTATATCCTTAGTGTCGTATCGAGGGCTGGATTCGCTTACGTAACTGCCGTCGTGCTCCTCGTCGATAATGATTATCCCAAGATTTTCCACGGGCGCAAAAATAGCACTGCGCGCACCAATTGCGATTTTTGCTTCGCCGGACCGCAGACGCCACCATTCGTCAAACTTTTCACCCGCCGACAGCCCACTGTGTAAAATAGCGGCGTTATCCTTGAAATGGGCCCGTAGCTGATTGAGCATTTGTGGCGTTAAGGATATCTCGGGCACCAGTAATATTGCACTTTTCCCACTTTCGACCGCTTTTTTAATTAAGCGTAAATACACCTCGGTTTTGCCGCTTCCCGTTACACCGTGTATAAGGGTAACAGTCTTATCGGAAGAGGCAATAGAGGCCATGGCGTTAAGCTGGTCCTGCACGAGCTCGACTTCCTTTGAAACCCCAACAACGTTAGAATAAGGCGAGCGATTTAACCTGTCCTCTCCAACTAAAACGTACCCGAGTGAAATCAGTTTATTCATTGCGGAATTACCAAATTGTGAGTTTAAATCTGCAATTTTATGGGTTTTTCCGTCTCGCAAAAACTCTAAAGCCTTCATCTGCGCTGTTGACCGCTTGCTTAAGGAGGAAATCATTTCCTCAAAGCTTAACGATTGATTGATGTGCCCCACTCTTTGCAATTTTTCCCTGACCTTCCCCTTGCGCATTTCTGACGGCAAAAACTGCCTTAAGGCTAAAGCACAAGGTATATGATAGGTATCACACATGAATTGAACAAGGGCTAAAGACTCCTCCGTAATAGCGGGAATATCTTCAAGGGTGCGAATAATTGCTTTAAGTGAACCTGAAAACTCAGATTGATCCCTTAAACCGATAACGATTCCTTCGATTTTTTTGTTGCCAAAGGGCACGATAACCCTACTGCCGATCTTAACGCCTAAAGACCTGCAGTCGTAATCAAATATTTTATCCACATCCGTATGGGCTATATCAACAATTACTTGAGCTATCATTTTGTTAATCAATCCTATGTAAAAAATATGCCCATAGCGAAGCTATGAACATAAAAAAGTGATTCTTCTTAATATTTTGTTGCAGAAACTTTACCTTCGTAAATTTCTTCAGAAGCAAGTGTCAAAGGCTTTTCGTTGTTGGGAAGCTCTCTCAACCCGTTATTATGTGCATTATCTAAAATCTGACGTGCACGCTTGCTGGCAACAATACAAAGAGAATATTTTGAGCCAACCTTAACTGCAAGTTGATCAATTGGTGGTTCGTGAATCATTTATATCATCCTCCGATTATAATTAATAGTACACAAAACGAATATTACTCAACGTTTTGAATTTGTTCTCTTATCTTTTCTATTTCACACTTTAACTTAAGTGCATTATCCGTTATCGAAATGTTGTTTGACTTAGAGCAAATGGTGTTTGCTTCGCGATTGAACTCCTGAACCAGGAAATCAAGCTTTCTTCCGCAATTCTCACCTTTAACAATAGACCTAAACTGTCCGATATGGGATTTGAGCCTTGTTATTTCCTCGTCAATGTTGCTTTTATCTGCAAAAATAGCAACCTCCTGAAGAATTCTTGCCTCGTCAATTTTAACGTCGTTAAGCGCTTCTTCCACACGGGCGGTAATTTTTGTTCTGTAATCAGCCTGTACGGCCGGAGCCAGATCTTCAATCAAACCTAAAAGACGAGCGATTTCATCCATACGCCCAAGCAGGTCCTCTTTAAGCTTTTCACCCTCAACGTGGCGCATTGCATTAAGATTATCAAGTGCTTCAGATAAAACCGAAGTCAAAATATTCTCATAAACGGAATCGTCGCTGTCAAACATTTCGACGACAACGTCAGGCGCCCTCATAAGTGAAGTCAACGTGTAATCGTCATCAACGTCGGGAAAAGCTTCTTTCAGCTTTTTGTATGAATCATAATATCCCTTTGCAAGGCCCAAATCAACAATACAAGTTTTGCCCTGCTCCCTTGTGTCGCGGAGATTGACAAAAAGCTCCAACCGCCCCCTTGACACTTTAGTTGCAATAGTCTTTCTTATTAAGTCGTCAAACTTTAAGAAAACCCTTGGATATTTGGGAACGATATCTAAAAATCTGTTGTTAACGGTCTTTACCTCAATAACCAAATTTATACCGTTTTGATTATATTCGGCCTTGCCGTAGCCGGTCATACTCTGCATAATTACCTCATTTCAGCTTATATATTAACATATATAAAAGAAAATATCAAGTATTAATAAGGGCGACAAACTCATTTTCGTCAATAATTTTAATCTTTAAGCTTTGCGCCTTCGTTAATTTACTGCCTGCCTCAGCCCCGGCAACAACCAGGGTTGTCAATTTGGAAACGCTTGACATGACCTCACCGCCAAGACTTTCAATAATTTTTTGTGCTTCACTGCGCTTGAATGCGTTAAGTGTGCCGGTAAGAACAACCTTTTGACCCGCGAAAGTGGCACCTTTCACCACATCTTCCAAGGAGGGAGAAATACCCAGCGCCAGCAATGATTTAATTTCGCCAACACATTTTTCATCATTAAAGTAGGAATAAATGTTATCCGCAAGTATCTCGCCTATCTCATTAAGCTCAAGCAGATCTTCCCTTGAAGCACTCATAAGCCCATCAAGACTTTTGAACTTCTTAGCCAGATCTTTAGCGGTCTTTTTGCCTATACCATCAATGCCTATTGCATAAATGAAGCTTTCAAGTGCACATTTTTTTGAATTATTAAGAGATTCAATCAAATTGTTGGCACGCTTTTGCTGAAAGCCTTCAAGATTAATCACGTCATCAAAGGTAAGTCGGTACAGATCGGAAAACCTTCTTAAATGACATGCATCGTATAGCATGGAAGCAGTCATTTCAGAGAAGCCTTCAATGTTCATTGCATCCTTGGATGCAAAATTGCTTATGGCACCTATCACTCGTGGCTTACAATCTTCATTTGGACAAAATAGATTTGCACCCACCTCAATGAGCGCTGATTTACAATACGGACAAATCGATGGTTTTTCAACAATTTTACTATCAGCGAAATTTTCCGTCGATCCTAAAATTTCAGGAATAACTTCATTGCTACGCCTTACTAAAACCCTACAGGGAACGGTAATCGACTTGCGCAAAATGTCGCCGTAATTATTTAACGTGGCTTTCCTGACCGTTGCGCCGCACAGCTCTACGGGATCAAGATATCCAAGTGGAGTAAGCTTCCCGGTGCGACCAATCTGCCAACCGACCTCACGAAGAATCGTTGTTACTTCTTCAGCCTCAAACTTGTAAGCAATTGCCCATCGTGGGAACTTTGCTGTAGATCCAAGCTCCTCTCGAACCGAATAATCATCCACCTTAATTACAGCCCCGTCGGTTAACACGTCCAAGCTTTTACGCGTTTCGTTTACCTCGTTAATTGCCGCCTGAACCTCTTCAATTGTATCGCAAACCTTTAAAAAGTCAAAAACCTTAAATCCGTTTTCTTTTAAGAACTCCACAGCTTGGCACTGGGTTCTTATTTCTTGGCTATCAATGTAGTTTATATCGTAAAAATAGATTTCTGGCTTACGCTTTTCCGTTACTTTTGGGTCAAGATTTCTTATTGCGCCGGCGACTGCATTTCGTGCATTTTTGAGCGGCTCGTCAGCTGTTTTATTATATTCGTCAAGAACGGACAGCCTTATTATAGCCTCCCCCTTAACCTCAACCTTGCCCTTATAGTTAATCGTCAGAGGAAAGGTTTTTATTGTTTTAACTTGCGCCGTCACATCCTCGCCTATTTCGCCGTTACCGCGGGTCGTTGCACGGACAAAATAACCGTTGTCATAGGTCAAGCAAATTGTCAGGCCGTCAAACTTATACTCAACTGTAAATTTGGTAGCCGAGCCCCCGATTTTTGAAACCTTTTCCGTAAAAGCTAAAAGCTGGTCTTTTGTGACGGCCTTATCAAGGCTGTAAAGACGCTCTATATGGCGGTGCTTGGAAAACGCAGAAATAGGCTCCCCGCCAACCCTTTGAGTTGGTGAATCAGGCAGAACGACCCCTAAAGCCCCCTCAAGGGCTTTTAATTCATCATATAGCTTGTCATATTCACCATCAGAAACGGTCGGTTTGTCCAAGACGTAATATTCGTATCCGTATCTGTTTAAAAGAGCAACCAGCTCCTTCATTCTTTCCATAAAACACCTATTAAATCAGTTCTAATTGGGCATATTTTGCTGAAAGCTTTTTCAATCCGAATTTGGGGAACACCACGGTAACCAAAAGCCCATCACGCTCCTGTTTAACGTCAAGAATGGTTCCCATACCAAATTTTTTATGTACTACCTTTCTACCCGGTTGATAGTCTATGTCCCTTACACTGCTGGTCGCTAAAGAGACCGGCTTCTGTCTTGCGAAGGTTTTCGCATAATTAGTGAGGCCGTAATTTGAAGAAGAAATGTCCGACGAATAGCCGTAATTCAAGTTGTCATAGTCGCGTGACTGCGACCTGCGTTCAACGTAAGTTCCGTTGCCGTAAGTTGAATAACTGTAATCGTCCTCTCCAGACCGATCACGGGCCCTCTGCTCAGCTGACGGACCAAGATTAAGGGGGGCGGCTAACTCGCTTAAAAAACGCGACCTTGCCGTCAATTGTCTTTGCCCGTAAATAAAGCGGCTGTTCGCCCTAGTCAGATAAAGGCGTTGCTGCGCCCTGGTGATAGCAACGTACATAAGTCGACGTTCTTCTTCCATTTCCTCCTTTTCGCCAACTGCCCGTGAAATCGGGAAAATAGTTTCATCCAAGCCCACAATAAAAACCGTTTTAAACTCAAGGCCCTTAACTGCGTGTATAGTAGCAACCGAAACGTAATCACTGCTGTCAGCCTCATCGATATCGCTGTAAAGGGATACCGAGCTTAAATAATCGTTGATCGTGGCTTCCTTGTTGAGCTTGCAAAAATCCTTGACTGAGCTTATGAATTCGTTAATGTTCATTTTCCTTGACTCATCTTCTTCGCTGTTACGCTCAAACTGTCCGTTAAAGTTTGTAATTTCAACAATTTGTTCAACCAGCTGATCAATGGGAATATCAATGCTTAGCAAGGAAATCTGACAAATAAGCTTACGGAAGTTTTCAAGCTTATATTTTGCGCCCGCTGAAAGATTTAGATAATCGTTTTCAACCAAACTGTCAAAAAGCGAAATATTCCTTTCTTTGGAATATCTTATTAATTCCTCTATGGTCTTGTCGCCAATACCACGCCTTGGTGTATTAATAATACGCAAAAGCGCGTCGTCATCAAGAGGATTAACGACAAGCCTTAAATAAGCGGCCAAATCCTTGATTTCCTTTCTTTCGAAGAACTTAAAGCCTCCGAACACCTTATAGGTGATCCCTTGGCGCTTTAATTGCTGCTCGAATGAACGCGACAAGGCGTTAACACGCATCAGTACTGCAAAATCGCTAAATTTATGTCCGCGGTCAACAAGCGCCCTGATTTGCTTCGCTACGTAATCGGCTTCGTTTATCTCCTCCGCCCCGCAAAAATATTCAATTTTTACGCCGTCCGGATTTTCGGTCCAAAGAGTTTTTTTGTTGCGTAAGCTATTATTTTTTATGATAGTATTGGCGAGCTCAAGAATTTTTTTGCTTGAACGATAATTTTGCTGAAGCTTAAAAACTTTTGTATCTTTAAAGTCCCTGTCAAACCCGAGTATGTTTTTAATCTCAGCACCACGCCAACTGTAAATGGATTGGTCGTCATCGCCTACGACAAAAATATTCCCATGCACTGACGACAACAACTTTGCTATGTTATACTGAATAAAGTTTGTGTCTTGAAACTCATCAATATGAATATACTGAAATTTATTGGCGTAATACTCTCTGACGTCCGCATCATCTTCCAAAAGATGATATGTTTTTAAAAGCAGATCGTCAAAATCCATCGCATTACTTGACTTTAGTCTGTCATCGTAAATGCTGTAGATTTTTGCATACAATTTAACGTCCGACCCGATGCCTTCCACCGCATATCTGTTCGGGGAAATATCACTGTTCTTTGCATAAGAAATATGATATTTTGCGTTTTTAAATATTTGATCACCATCAAGGTGGAGCTCGTTTATTATTCGCTTGATAACACGGTCACGATCAACCTCGCTGTATACGATAAAATTTTTATCAAACCCGTTAAGCCTGCCAATGTTGGCACGCAAAATCCTGAGGCACATACTGTGGATTGTAGAAATCCACATGCCGTTTGCCTCATCGCCAATCATAGCAGCCACCCTTTCCTTCATCTCATTAGCCGCTTTATTTGTAAAAGTTATGGCTAAAATTTGAGAAGGATGACAAAGATCATGATCCAATATATATGCTATTCTTGAAGTCAAAACTCTTGTTTTGCCGCTTCCGGCGCCGGCAAGCACTAAAACCGCGCCTTCTACGCAGGTCGCGGCCGCATACTGCTCAGCATTTAGTTTTTCCAGATAATTTTCCATTACAAATATATTACCACTTTCAAGTAAAATTTTCAAGTGTTTTTTCCGTTTTATATGTTAACATATAAAAATTGATCTCACAGCTGTAACTGCTTCTCTTTTTTGTACCTTTCAAGCGCCGCGCGATACTTTGCTCCAAGCTCCATTATATATTTTTGCTTATGCTCATATGAAAGGCTGTCATAAATATCTTTTTCAATTAATCGGCCAATCATGTTACTGACTTCGCCGTCGGTATCCAATATTTTTTTAACCTTCAAATAAAATACTTCCGTTTTGTCAAGTTTGGGACTTTTTTCTTGATTGGTATAAATCATATAGTATTCGATAATTTTCGAAGTACTCATTCCGTCCGACTTAAAAGTTTTCATAAACTCGGCAAATTTTTCGTTGTTTGCTTCCCAAAAGCCTGATTTCATCCTTCTCATGGCCTGTTTTGCTAACGTTCTTAATTCATCCATAATTTTCTCCCCTGCAATTGATTAAATTTCGACATGTTTCGACAAATATCGACAAAGGCATAAAAAATGCGCCCGCTAAATAGCAGGCGCTAAAAAATTACATTTTTGCATTTCTCTTTCTTGCGGCTTCAGCTTTCTTTTTGCGACGAACCGCAGGTTTTTCGTAAGCTTCTTTGCGACGGAGGTCACCGATGATACCATCACGTGAGCATTTTCTTTTAAAACGACGAAGTGCGTTATCTAAAGATTCGTTTTCTCCTACTCTGATTGTTGACATTTTCACCCCTCCTTTGCCAGAAGCACTTATTTCAAAACATTAAGATTATACAAAACTAACCGTCTTGTGTCAAGTAAAAGTTGTAATATTTTTGCTTTTTTTTGACAATTTTCAACTTATTGCAAAAAATATACAATAATTAACGTGCTGGGTTCCATCCCATTTTTTCACCCGAAAGAATATGAATGTGAAGATGCGGCACGGTCTGCCCCGCATCGTCGCCCTGATTAACGACAAGCCTGTACCCGCCGGTAAGATCCAATTCATTGGTTAAGGTCGATACAGTCTTTAAAATGCGGCCAAGACATTCCTGATCTTTTTCATTAATTTCGCTAAGCAACTTATAATGCTTTTTGGGAATTGCCAAAAAATGATTTTTTGCTTGAGGATTGATATCTCTTATTATTATAAAATCCTCATTTTCAAAAACCTTACTAACAGGAATATTTCCTGAAACAAACTTACAAAACAAGCAATCTGACATAAAAAGCTCCTTAAAAATAAAATTAATTAACCGGCACACATAAGGCGCCGTCTTTAAAGCATTCCTGAACGGTCACAGAAATAAAATCCTCTTCGTATCTACCCTTCAGATAGCATCTGATATAGTTGTCAGAGTATCCAACGGTATAACCATCCTTATACTCCTCAGGCAAGACTGTAAGTTGCCTGCCAAAAAAGCGGGTAATGAACGCACTTTTAGCCTTTGCCTTAATATCCAAAAGCCTTTCAAGCCTTGGATCTGTCACCGACGCAGGTAACTGTTTTAAATTAAATGCCGCTGTGCCTTCTCTCGGCGAAAAAACAAAGCAATGTATGTCGGCAAAACCAACCGTTTCGCAAAGCTCTATAGTTTTTTGGAAATCAACATCGGTTTCTGTCGGATAGCCGACAATAATATCCGTGGTAATTGCCGCGTCCGGGAATCTTTTCCTCACACGCGCAACGCTATCAATAAATTCCGCGCGGTTATAATGCCTGTTCATATCCCTTAAAACCTTGTCGCTGCCCGATTGTAGCGACAAATGGAAATGTGGCGCAAATTTTTTAAGCGAAGACAGACTGTTTAACAATTTTTCGCTTATGATATTCTCCTCAAGAGAGCCCAGCCTCAATCTTATGTTAAAGTGTTTCAAGGCGGTCATTAAGTCGGCAAGGTCGTTACCATCATAGTTGTAGCAGGAAAGATTTATACCGGTTATTACAGCCTCTTTGGGATTAAGCGATTCGATTTCCTTTTGGATAGAACCAATAGATCTTGAACGGCAACGTCCCCTAAGGTACGGAATCAAGCAATAAGAGCAAAAATTATTGCAGCCATCTTCAACCTTAATAAAGGCGCGACTTCTTGAATCATAAGTAGGCATAAATCTTTCATAATATTCGTTGGAGCTATCCAAGATTACTCCTTTGGAATTTATCAAAGAAATTATTTTTTCCTTGTTTATGGCACCGGTAACCAAATATACCCCTTCCTTTTTCAGGAAGCTTTCGGGGTTATGTTGCGAAGCACATCCGGCAACGATTATCCTTGCATTTTTGTTAAAAGCCCTAATGCGCGCAACTGCTTGCCGCGACTTTTTTTCAGCCTCCTTAGTGACTGCACAAGTATTCAAAACGTACAGATCAGCATACGATAATTTATCGGTTACCTCGTAACCAAGCTCCTTCAGTCCAGTCGCGAGTGCGGCGCTTTCACAGCTATTAACTTTGCAGCCTAACGTAAATATAACAGCCTTCATAAATAATTGCAAAACTCCTGATAATATCGCTCAATTTAAGCATTTTTGCGACAGACATAATTATGACTTTAAACACACTGCGGACCACTCACCCGTAACGGATGACTCCAAAAAAGTAAAACCAAGCTTACAGTAATGATCAACAACTTCATCAAGCCTGTCTTTTAATATGCCGCTTAAAATTATTAAACCATTTTTCTTAACGTAGCCTTTAATCGTCTGAGATAAGATTTTTAAAACGTCGGCTGTAATATTGGCAACAACAACATCGCCTACTATCTCAACGCCGGTTAAAAGATTTGTGTTGAACACTTGACAGAAAGCGCTTTCATTATTAATTTCAACGTTGTGCTTTGCCGCCGCAACAGCTACCTCGTCAATATCGGTCATTATAACCTCTTTCGCGCCTAGCTTTTTAGCCGCTATACCAAGTATCCCCGTTCCCGTTCCGCAGTCAACAACAACGTCATTGGCCGCGATATATTTTTGAAGATATTTAATGCACATTGCTGTCGTTTCGTGCTCACCGGTCCCAAAAGCAGCGTTGGAATCTAAATACACAACATTATTCGCCGCCTCGCACTTGACCCAAAGCGGACAAACCGTAATTGCGCCAAAGTCTATGGGACGATAATGCTTGCGCCAAACCTCAATCCAATCATCGCCATCGATGATCCTTTCAACAAGCTCAAGTGTCCCAAGATTTATAAACCCTGCAGAATTTAATTTAAGCGTATCAAAATCCTTCAAAATAAGCCGCTTTATTTCATGCGCATTTTCAACGTCAAAATAGCTTTTAACAAGAGATATACCGAGGTTACCAGAAAGCAAGCCGTCTTCTAAATAATCATATGTTTCACGTCGCTTTTCGGTAAGCTCGATAACGTCTTTAACGCTTGAAACGCTTACGCCATATTCCTGATAATTCCAAAGCACGTCTGAGACAAGCTCTTCTGCTTCGTCAGTTGTGTGAACTGTAAATTCTACGTATTTCATAATATCACATCATGCCGATTTGCGGCTATTAATCTTCTCTTGATTTTAGGTAATGATTATTATATCACAATTAACCTTAATAATCAAGAAAAACCCACTTTATTTTTATTACATAAAAATAAATGAAGCAGAACTAAAAAACAACTGTTACTTGCTTGAAAAAATACGTCTAATTTGCTAAAATTATAGCAAGCATTAACTAGGTGTATTATGAGATTGGGATTTAACAATAAAAAGTATATTCAACTTCAATCTGAAAAGATCAATGAACGTATAAAACAGTTTGGTGGCAAGCTTTATTTAGAGTTCGGCGGCAAGCTATATGACGACTATCACGCAGCAAGAGTTTTGCCCGGATTTGAGCCCGACAGCAAACTTCAGATGCTAATTAAGCTTAAAAATAAAATTGAGCTTATTATCGTTATTAACGCCAACGACATTGAAAAAGAAAAAGTTCGCGGTGACCTTGGAATTACTTACGATCTTGAAGTGCTTAGGCTTATTGACGAATTCAAAAGCTACGGCCTGATGGTTGGCAGCGTTGTTATTACTTGCTTTGCCGAGCAAGAAAATGCCATCAAATTCAAGCACCATCTTGAAGATTTAGGTATTAAAACGTACACGCATTACCCCATTAAGGGATACCCAGCCGACGTTGACGGAATACTTAGTCCCGAAGGCTTTGGTAAAAATCAATATATTGAAACCGAACGCGAGCTAGTGGTCGTTACAGCCCCGGGGCCAGGTAGCGGCAAAATGGCGACTTGCCTATCCCAGCTTTACCACGAAAGCCTGAGGGGCCGTAAAGCCGGTTATGCCAAGTTTGAAACCTTCCCTATTTGGAATCTTCCACTAAAGCACCCTGTTAACATCGCATACGAAGCGGCAACCGTCGACCTTGACGACGTTAATATGATTGACCCATTTCATTTAGACGCTTACGGCGTCACGGCAGTCAATTATAATCGTGACGTGGAGATTTTCCCTGTACTTAAGAGCACTTTTACCAAAATACTTGGTGAATCCCCCTATAAATCACCCACAGATATGGGTGTAAACATGGTTGGCTTCTGCATCGATAATGACGATATCGTCAACAATCGCGCACATCAAGAAATTATTAGAAGATATTACAACGCACGTTGCTCTCAGATCCGAGGAGAAGCAACGGAAAATCAAATAAACAAGCTAAAGCTTCTCATGCAACAAGCTGAAATTTCCACACAAAACAGACCCATTATTGCCGCGGCAATTAGTAAAAGTGAGGAAACCAATCAACCTGCTGCCGCAATTGAGCTTCCCGACGGCCGGATCCTTACGGGAAAAACCTCATCCCTTCTTGGTGCAAGCTCCGCCCTCTTATTGAATTCACTAAAATTTCTTGCAGACATTCCCGATAATGTTGATTTAATTTCACCTGCAATTATTAAGCCGATTCAGGAATTAAAAGTTGGTCACTTAAAAAATCGCAACCCACGCCTGCATCTTGACGAGGTTTTAATTGCCCTTTCAATTGCCTCCACCAGAAGCATAAACGCAAAAAAGGCGCTTGAGCAGCTTGCTAACTTAAAAGGTTGTCAAGTCCACTCGACAGTAATACTTTCTCAGGTGGATGAAAAGGTTTTCAAAAAGCTTGGCATCGAGCTTTCTTGTGAACCCAAATATCAAATCAAACGCCTTTATCATCCTTATTAATTTGAATTTTAAAACGCATCGTCGCTTGACGATGCGTTTTTGTGTGTCATAAAAATCTTAAAAATTCCAGGAACCATCTTTAAAAATAACGATTTCTTTGCTGTGAATATCTGTGCCGACTACCTTTAAATCATTGGTGCCGATCATAAAGTCGACGTGAATTGCGGAATCATTAATACCTGCCGCATGCTGTTCTTCAATGGTCATATTTTCAAAGCCTTTCAAACAATCCGGGAAGCCTCTTCCGACAGCAAGATGACAGCTTGCATTTTCATCAAAAAGTGTTTCATAGAAAAGTATACCGGTGTTGTTAATTGGGCTGTCATAAGGCACAAATGCACATTCACCCAGCATTGCCGCACCATTATCTGTGGAAACCATTTTTTCAAGAAGTGCCTTATTCTTTTTTGCGCCAACCTCAACGACCCTACCGTTTTCAAACCTCATGAAAAAGTCTTCTATAAGCTGACCATTATATGAAAGCGGCTTTGTTGAATAAACAATACCTTCCGCAACGCCTGCTTTGGGGGAAGTGAACACCTCTTCTGACGGAATATTTGGATTGAAGCTAACCCCGGAAAGTGTCGTGTCATAACCACCGTTGAATTTACCAAGTTCGTTAAGACCAACAGTTAAATCCGTGCCGTTGTCACTTGTATAGTGAAGCTTAACGAGCTGCAGTTTGTTTAAAATTCCACATTTTTCCTTAATGTTTGAATTATGTAAATTCCATGCCTCAATTGGATCCTCAATCGCGCGCGATGCGGCTAAAATGCTTTCCCAAAGTTTTTCAACGGCCTTGCTAACGGGTAATTCAGGGAAGACCTTTTTAGCCCACTTTTTACCGGGAACAGCGGCAATACACCATTGATATTTATTTTCCATGCTATCTCTGTACGGCTTAATAACCTTCATCTTGGAGCGTTGCGCCTTTACGTATTTGTCCATATCAACGCCCTTCATGCTGTCAGGATCATCGGAAACGATATAAAGGTGTGCAGGAAGCTCTTCCGAGCGCCATTTGATCTTTTCCAAAGCCAGCCTGTCAACCTTACCAAGAGTTTCAGCCGATTGATATTTAACGTGAATTTTGCCAAGTGGCTCGTATCCCCAATCAACGTAAACCTTGTTTGCGCCAAGCTTATATAAAGCCTCTACAACCATAGCGACAAATTTAGGCTGATCAAGATTGGCAACAACGTATACGTCTTGCCCCTTTTGAACGTTTACGCCCATTTTAGCAATAAGATTTGCATAATTTTTTAACAAACTTTTCTTCATAATCAACCTCAATAATAAATTTTGCCAATAAGATATGGCAGTGCCTGTTCAAAGAATACACCGTAAGTATGCTCGTTTTGATAATCAAGGGTAAGCTCCATCGCCTTAACCGTAAAATCAACGGCAATTGCAGCTGAATCGTATAAGGACTTACCACTTAAGTATGCACCCACAAAGGAGCTTGAATAAATATCACCCGTGCCATGGAAATTGCGTTCAATAAGACGATTAAAATAGTAAGCAACTTCGCCGGTAACGGCAGAATAAATACCTACACCCAATCTACCTTCGTCGAAGGATACACCCGTTAATACAACGTTTTTAACTTTAAGCTTTTTCGCCAGTCTATACAGTAAATTCTCTATATATTTTTTATTATAACCAGATAGGCAGGGCTCCTCACCCAACAAAAACGCTGCTTCGGTAAGGTTTGGCAAAATTACGTCAGCCCCATGACAAAGTTCACACATCTTTTCCGCAAATGCGCTGCCAAATCCATAGTAAAACTTACCGTGATCAGCCATAACGGGGTCGATTATCTTAGGGCCACGGTTAAACTGTTTGCAAAGATTGATTATAATATCAATTTGATCTTTTAAAACGTATCCGGTGTAAATTCCGTCAAAGCTAATGTCCTCCGACGACCAATGATTCATAATTTTTGCAAACTCATTGGTTAACGGCAAGCATGTAAAGCCTTTAAATCCCGCCGTATGCGTCGACAGTAATGCTGACGGCAAAATTGCAGTTTCTATGCCACAAGCAGATATAATTGGAAGCGCAACCGTTGTTGAGCACTGCCCTACGCACGAAATATCTTGAATTGTCAAAATCCTTTTTTCCATATTAATAAACAAACTCCTCTACAGATAAAAGCGCTTCTCCAATAAGCCCCTCAACGTCAAGCTTTGATTCAGCCTTTAAAACGGTCTCCATTTTAGGTTTGATTGCCGGAAATTTTGGCAAAAATACAGTGCAACAATCCTCAAAGGGCAAAATCGAAGTTTCAAAAGTGCCAATTTTTGTTGAAATGTCAATAATTTCAAGCTTATCCATTGCAATAAGCGGCCTTAAAACAGGCTGTGTAACAACAGAATTGGACGAAGTTATGCTTTCAATGGTCTGACTTGCAACTTGACCAAGACTTTCACCTGTAATAATAGCCTGACAGCCGTGCTTTTGCCCAATACGCTCAGCAATGCGCATCATGAATCTGCGCATCATAGTTATCATTAATTCTTCAGGACAATTTTTATGTATCGCCTCTTGAATTTGCGTGAACTTGACTACGTGTAATTTAAGCCCACCTGAGTAATCTGCCACCATTGAAGCAAGCTCCTTCACCTTATCCAACGCAGCCTCGCTGGTATAAGGATAACTGTGAAAATGCACTGCCTCAAGCTTCATACCGCGTTTCGCAAGCATAAAACCGGCAACAGGGCTGTCAATTCCGCCGGAAAGCATCAACATACCCTTACCTGACGCACCGGTGGGAAGGCCGCCAAGCCCTTTTATAACGTCTGTATATATGAGAGTGTCCCCTGATTCGCGTATATCAATATTTACAGAAAACTCTGGATTTATAACGTTGACCTTAAGCTTGCTGTAATAATTATCAAGCAAAACCCCGCCTATCTCGCGAGAGACCTCTAAAGACTTCATAGGGAAGGTCTTGTCAGCGCGGTTGGTGTTGACCTTAAACTGACCTGTCTTGTCTTTGCAAAATTCAACGGCACAAGCGGAAATTTCTTCCAAGGTGCTCTTAACAATTTTTGCAGGGCTATAAGAATGAATGCCACAAATTTTATCCAGCTTTGAACAAATCGCAAAATAATCTTCTTCGCGATAATCCTCAATTAAGTATCTTGCATTCATGACAACAAGCCGGTGTTCAATATCCTTTAACGATCTTTTTATAGAATCAATTAAAAGCTTCTCAAAAAATTTCCTATTCTTGCCTTTAAGATGGATTTCACAATATCTAACAATTATAACATTTTTCATAACTAAATTATGCTTTTAAGCCTCCTCCCGTGAGTGTTAAGCTTTTCTACGGCTTGTCTGATTTCATTTTCCGTTGTAAACGGAGAAAAACTAATCCTGATCACCCCGTCCAGAACCTTCCTGTCATTTATAAAAGATGAAATAATTCTCGAATGCGGTGATTTTGAAGAACAAGCCGACCCGGTGCCGATTAATATTCCATCATCATTCATCATGTTTTGTAAAACAGCCCCGCGAAGTCCAACGCCGGACAAACAAACAATATACGGAGAACAATGATCGGTCGAAATTAAACGATAAATATCCCTATCCAATAAGGACACAAACAAATCATTAAGATTTTTCACGTAATCAAATCGCTCGGCCACATGACTTAAAGCGTCCTCACAAACCAATCCAAAGTCAATGATACCTAAAACGTTTTCCGTTCCGCTTCTAAGGCCGCCCTCCTGTCCACCGCCAACCAAATATGGCTGAATATTAATTTTATCGTTAATTACTAAAGCCCCAACGCCCTTCACGCCCCCTATCTTGTGTGCTGAAATTGAGTACAAAGAAACTGTGGGGGAAAGCGTAACGGGGATCTTCCCGAAGGCTTGGACGCCGTCACTGTGAAAAATTGCTTTAGGTGCAATCTTTTTCACCTCAGCAGAAATTCTATTAATATTATTGACCGCGCCAGTTTCATTATTAACATGAGAGACTGATACAAAGGAGGTTTTTTCATCAATCTTTGAAAGCAGATCTTTTTCGTCAACAAAACCGCCCTCTGTTAATCTTGCAAATCTAACCTCAACACCACGCTCTTTTAATCGCATAAATGAATTATAGACGGCAGAATGTTCGCCTTGCGTAGTAACCACGTTTCCTCTGCCAGCAAAGCCGAAAATGGCCATATTATCGGCCTCCGTGCCGCATGACGTAAAAATAAGCTTTGACGCAGAAGGAAAGGCTTTTTGGATTTTCCCTCTTGCTAAATCAATTTCACTTTTAACCGAACGCCCCTCGCGATACAGTGCGGACGGATTAAAATACGCTGCCTCGTACAAGGCCGTCGCCTTTTTAAGCGACTCAGTGCACGGCTTCGTCGTCGCCGCGTTATCAAGATATATAATTTTTTTCATAATCGCTTATAAAATCTTATATTTTTCGTATTTTTATGCCACACAAAATCACCTTAAGGTAACAATGGTGACACCGTTTTCGCCCTCGCCGTACAGACCAAATCTAAAGCTTTTAACGGACGGATGCTTTCTTAGCTCAGCATGAATCGAAGACGATAAAATCTTTTGTCCCTTGCCGTGAACTATGCGAACCTCTTCGTAATTATTCAAAACCGCGGCATCAATAAAATGTAAAACCTTGTCCAAAGCTTCTTCCCGTCTGTGGCCGATGACGTTGATCTCATCTTTTGCGGCGACTGACGAGTCTCTTGAAATTTTAACCTGGTGATGAACCTGGGGCTTCTTTTGCGCCTTGTTTTTATTGACAAAAAGATCCTTAAGCTTTGCACTCATCCTCATATTACCCACAGCAACAAAACATTCGCCTTTTTTTGCATTTACGCTGTCAACCACCCCGTAGGATCCTATTGACTTGACAAACACACTATCGCCGTTTTTAATGGTGGTAGGATCAATTGGTTCAAGCATAATTGGCAGATCGTCCTCGGTAGAGAGGTCGTATTTCTTATGGTCGATCTTATTCTTTAAAGTTCGCGCAGTAATAATATCTCCGCCCGAAATTTCTTCTTTATCTAAAATTTCTTTAATTTTAGCAATTAACTCCTCTGCCTCGTCAACCTTGTCGTTAATTATACGGCGACTTTCAGCCTTAGCCTGAGCGTAAAGCTTAGCCCTTTCTTGCGAAATTTTTTCTTTTTCTTGCTGAATGATTAAAAGCTCACGCTTGGCGGCGTTAAGCTTGTCATAGAGCTCAAGGCGCTCGCTTTCCGCCATTTTGCGAGTTTTTTCTGCTTCCCTTAAAACGTTTTCAAAAGAAATTTTGCTGTCCGACAAAAGCGCTGTCGCCTGCTTCGTTATCACGGAATCCAGTCCCAGCCTTGAAGCAATTTCAATGGCGTTAGACGTCCCGGGGACGCCTATGTTAAGCTTATAAATGGGAGCAAAGGTCTCGTTGTCAAAGTCCATAGAAGCGTTAAGCATTCCTTCCCTGATGTAAGCAAACTCCTTCAGCCGGCTATAATGGGTGGTTATTATACCAAAGCTGCCTCTGTCAAGTAGAGATTCTATAATTGACTGAGCTAAAGCGCTTCCCTCGTCGGGGTCGGTGCCTGCGCCAATTTCGTCAATAAGCACAAGTGATCTTGAGTTGGCGAAATTCGTGATTTCAATTAAGTTCTTAATATGTGATGAGAAAGTCGACAAGCTCTGCTCAATGCTTTGCTCGTCACCAATATCGCAATAAATATTTTCAAACAAAGAAATCTCACCCTGCTCTTGCATCGGGAGAAACAGGCCACTCATGGCCATGAGGGTAAAAAGACCAACAAGCTTGAGCGTAACCGTTTTACCGCCGGTATTCGGTCCGGTTATAAGCAAAAATTGGCATGCGTCGCCCAGCTTAACGTCAAGCGGCACAACGGTTTTTGCGGCAATTAAAGGGTGACGCCCCTTCTTGATATTGATGACTCCCTTTGTTCCGATAACAGGCCTTGTAGACCTGCTTTTATAGGCATAAATCGCCTTTGCGCAAGACATGTCAATATCAATAATCTTATCGCAGTTTGCAAGAAGATCTTTTGCAATCAAGCCAATTTTGCCGGACAAATCATTGACGATGGCCTCGACTTCCTGAGATTCTTCAATTACGGTCGTTCTGAGTTGGTTGTTAAGCTCTAAAACTTCAATTGGCTCAATAAAGACCGTGGAACCGGTTGACGACTGGTCGTGAACAAAGCCCTTGATTTTTGACTTATGCTCACTTTTGACAGGTATAACGTACCTATCGCCACGCATGGTTACAATATTTTCTTGTAAATATTTGTCCCCGGAATGAACGTAGTAGTTTAATTTTTCACGAATTTGCTCATTGAGCTTTTTAATTTTTCTTCTTAACTGATAAAGTTTTTCCGAAGCGTTGTCAGCAACTCTTTCATCGGAAATAATTTTGGAAAGTATATCCTTCTCAAGGTATTGATCACAGTAAAGCGTTTCAGCAATGTTTGGCAAAATACTGATAGTTGGATCAACAACCGTCGAAAAGGAGTTTCTAATTATCCTCGACGCTTTAAGTACTCTTGCACAACGAATAAGTTCACCAAGAGTTAAAGAAGCACCCTTTTCAGCACGCTCAATTTCATCTCCGGGCTCATCAAAAAACTCTATTGACCCGGTTCCGTAATCAAATAAAAGCTTGTAGGCCTCCTCTGTTTTATCAAGCTCATACAAAACGCTTTCTTTTTCAAAAAAAGGCGTGGATAAAAGCATTCGCTTCTTAGTGCCTTTAAGAATTGCGAACTCAGAAACAATTGACAATACTTTGTCATATTCTAACGTTACAAGCGTCCTGTCTGTCATAATATACTATACCCGCGTATTTTTAATAGTTATCTCAATTTTGCGCCAATTGCTTCAAGCTTAACCAAAATCTTACGAACGAAGTTATCAACTTCGTCAACGTCAAAAGTCTTCTCATTGGAGGAGAAGGTAAGCCTGTAAGCAAGACTCTTCTTATCTTCAGCTATTTTATCACCTGTATAAACGTCAAAAAGCTTAACGTCAACAAGGGTTTTTACACGTGCAGAGGAAATAGCTGCAAGAATTTCGCCGTTAGTAAGCGACCTATCGCAAACCAAAGCAATATCCCTTTCCACTGCCGGGAATTTAGAGAACGGTTTAACGTATATTTCTTTATTCGCCAAACCAAAAAGCTTTTCAAGATTAATTTCAGCAACGTAAACCGGCTTATCTACACCAAGCTTCTCGCCTAACACGGGATTAATCTGCCCCATGTAGCCAACCTCGTCCTCACCAAGCATAAGTAAAGCCGTTCTGGTCGGGTGTAAAAAGGCCTTGCTGCCCTTTACAAAGCTTATCCTGGTGCTAAGACCGATATTCTCGGCCAAAGTTTCAATTACGCCCTTAAGTGTAAAGAAATCCTCTCCCTCACCAAATACTGCGGCACATAAAACCAATTCTTCATCGGGAAGCTCAGTCAAAGGCCATTCTTTAGCGAGATAAACTTTGGCAACCTCATAAATTCTTCCGGCAAGATTTTTCTTATTAATATTTCTGACAACGGTATTATAAACTGAAGGTAAAAGCGTAGTTCTCATAATACTAACGTCTTCACCAAGTGGGTTTTTAAGTCTGATCAAGTTAAGGCCATCCGTTGAAATCCCAAAAGCTTCATAGTCCTTTGGTGAAATAAACGAATAAGTGATAACTTCACTAAAACCGTTAAGTCTGAGATGATCTTTAACAGCCTGCTCTTTAACCTGCTCGCGATTTCTGCCACCAACGGTAATCTGAGCCTTATCTAAAACCTTGCAATCAATATGGTCGTAGCCGTACATACGGATAACTTCTTCAGCTAAATCGGGATAGCCTTCAATGTCCTCGCGATAAAGCGGAACTAAAACATTAAGCTGATCCCCTGAAACTGAGCATTCAAACTGAAGTGAAGTTAAAATATTAACTAAAACATCTGTAGGCACATCAATACCAAGCAACCCGTTAATTTTGGAAATAGTAGTATTAATTGTCTTTTTTTCCATTGAAAGACTGTTGACGTCAATAATTGTTGAAGCAACCTCGCCTGCGCCAAGCTCACAAATTAAAGCCAAAGCTCTGCGCATGCCAAGCTCCGTGGAATAAGCGTCTACGCCCTTTTCAAACCTTGCTGACGAATCTGACCGCTGATTTAATTTTTTTGACGTCTTTCTGACGCTGTCACGTTTAAATTTTGCAGCCTCAAATACAATTTGAGCGGTATCATCCTTTATGCCGCTACCAAGACCACCCATAATGCCTGCTAAAGCGCTTGGTTTTTCGTCGTCACAAATTACCAAAACCGACTCGTCAAGAGTGAAATCCTTTTCGTCAAGCGTAACAATCTTCTCGCCATCTTTAGCTCGTCTTACAACAATCTTTTTGCCCTGCAAATCGCGGTAATCAAATGCATGCATTGGCTGTCCGATTTCATTAAGAACATAATTAGTAATGTCAACGATATTATTAATTGCACGTATCCCCATAAGGGCTAAACGCCTTTGCATCCATTTAGGAGAAAGCCCCAGCTTAACGTTGTCAACAAAAGCACCCATGTACCGGGGGCAAAGCTCCTCGTCTAAAACCGAAACCTGAACTTTATCCTCTGTTCTTGTTGCTGTAACCTCAAAATTCACGTTAGGCATCTTAAGCGGCTTACCCAAGAGAGCCGAAACCTCCCTTGCGATGCCTAAAATGCTTTGGCAATCAGGTCTGTTAGCCGTTACCGTAACGTCAAAAACAGTTTCTTTTATATCAAGAAGCTCACTTACTTCCCTACCAAGCTCAAAATCATCGTGGAAAATCAGCACGGAGTCGCCGCCGGCGCCGTCATAATATTCCTCGGTAATGCCGATTTCTTCGCCGCCACAGAACATGCCGAAGGATTCAACCCCGCGAAGCTTACCGTTTTTAATTACCGTACCATCTGCAAGAATTGCCCCGTTAACGGCAACCGGCACAATATTGCCAACCTGTACATTTTTTGCATTGGTAACTATCTGCAAAACACCGTACTGACCGGCGTCAACCTTGCAAACGAAAAGCTTGTCGGCATCGGGATGCTGACCTTTTTCTAAAACCTTACAGGTTACTATTTTGCTAACGTTTTTATTAATCTCGATTACTTCTTCTACTTCAAAGCCGCAAGAAAACAACCCGTCTTTAAGCGCTTCAACGGAAATAGAAGAAATGTCCACGTATTCACTTAACCACTTTAATGGAACTCTCATATTATTCTCCCCCCAATTACTTGAACTGCTTCACAAATCTCAGATCATTGTCAAAAAACATCCTGATATCGGGAATGTGGTACTTAAGCATAGCTATTCTCTCAAGACCTATGCCAAAAGCATAACCTGTATATTCGTCAGGATCAATGCCACAATTTGACAATACGTTTCTATTTACCATACCTGCGCCGAGAACTTCAATCCAGCCCGTTCCCTTGCAAAGCTTACAGCCCTTTCCTCCACATTCAAAGCAGGAGACGTCTATTTCAACAGATGGCTCGGTAAAGGGAAAATAAGATGGACGAAGACGCGTCTTGATCTTGGGCCCGAAAATATGCTTCAAAATCTCCTCAAGGGAACCTTTAAGGTCACATAAGGTTATGTTTTTATCAACGACAAGACCTTCAATCTGGTGGAATATAGGTGAATGGGTCGCGTCGTCATCGGACCTGTAAACCCTGCCGGGACACAAAACCTTAATAGGCGGCTTTTGTGATGTCATGACGTGCACCTGACCGGGAGAGGTGTGGGTTCTTAACAAAATACTTTCCGTAATGTAGAAGGTATCTTGCATATCCCTTGCCGGGTGATCCTCGGGGATATTCAACATCTGGAAGTTAACCTTATCACTCTCAATTTCCGGGCCTTCATAAATCTGAAAACCAAGCCCCGAGAAGGCGTCGATGAGTAAATTTTTGACCATAGTGATCGGATGTAAAGTACCAAGCTCAATTTGTTTGCCGGGCAACGTAATATCAATTTCTTCTTTTTTGAAGCGCTCCTGCGTTTCGTTTGCTTTGAGAACAGCTTCTTTTTCAGTTATAAGTGTTTCAATCTCAACCCTTAAACCGTTAACTGCCTGGCCAACCTTGGGACGGTCTTGGGGGGCAACGTCCTTCATACCCTTCAAAAGGCCGGTAACCTTGCCGCTCTTACCTAAAAAATCAACTTTGATGTCATTAATAATCTTTTGAGAGTCAGCCAATTGAACCCTTTCTTTGGCTTCGCTCAAAATAGCGCTAATTTTATCAACCATAGAAACTCCTTTAAACTTGGTAGTTTATTAAATTTATTCTAACTTTTTAATTATAAAATAATTAAAGAATATAGTCAAGTTTATTTTTTACAAAAAGGATTCAAAAGATTGTATTTTCAATGAAAATCGCATAAAAAACAGCGAGCTGATGTCAATGCGTTTTCAAAAAAACGCTTAGCTCGCTGTAGCGGAAAAGGTTTTTATATCAACAAAAGTGTCAGGAACAGTGCCTATTATGTAGTTTTCATAACACAAAAACTCAATCTCGGTTGAAATTTTACGCTTTTTCAATCCAAAGGTTAGCTGACAATCGGGAGTTATTTTAATAGTTAAACTTTGGTGCGATTGGTTTATCCCGGCCTGTTCAAACCGTGAAACAAATTGGCAGGTTACATTGTTTACCGTAAGAACCTTAAAATTTACATTTTTGCCATATCCCGATAAAAAGCTTATACCTGAAATTGCGCCCAGCGGCATCTCAACGCCCAACGCTGCTATTTGATTATAAGAATTTACAACCTCATTGACCAAGGCTTGAGCCAATAAATTAACTTTAATGCCATCAATAGATATCATTTGAATTTCTCCTGCCGAATTTTTGTCCACCAAAAAAATATCCGAATAATTAAAAAGACCGGACACCTTGCCAACGGCAGCATAAGCGCAGGAAGTCAATGATTTTTTTACCAAAACCTCACTTTGACTCAAAAACAATTTGTTTGCGCAAATTGATAAGTAAACTAAAAGAATAGAAAATACAAGCACAACCAGTTTTAAGTTTCTAAGTGACTTTTTCTTCATACGTACATTATATGCAGCATTAATTGATTTTTGACCGAGGCTTAAAAATCATCGCCATAATAAAGCTGAAAACCACAGCAGCCGTTACTCCGGCAGAAGCTGATTTCAAGCCGCCTGTAAAAGCCCCGAATAATCCGTTTTGCGCACCTTGCTTGCCGCCCTCGGCAAGCAAGTAACCAAATCCGCAAATTGGTACAGTTGCCCCCGCACCCGCAAAATCAATAATGTACTCATAAACGCCGACGGCTTGCAAAACGCCGCCAACCAGCATAAATACAACAAGTATTCTACCTGCTGTCATCTTCGTAGTGTTTATTAATATTTGTGCGAGCATACAAATTAGCCCGCCAACTAAAAAGGCTTTAGCATAAGCAAAAACAATTGTTAACATTTCGATGAAATCACCACCCCATGTGAAATACCGGGTATCGACTCCCCTTGTTGAGTTGATACCGTTGACAGTAATGCGCCAGTCGCTACAAATATCATCTTTTTTATCTCCCCAGCCAAAAGCTTTTTGTAAAAATAAGAATTAAAAACTACAGCGCCACACCCGGCGCCGCTTCCGCCCTGGAACTCTTCCTCGCTCATATTGTATATCATTTCGCCGCAATCCACGTGATTATCTATTGAAATCCCCTTGTCGTCCATTAATTTTTTAAGCAATCTGCTGCCAAGTGCCCCTAGATCGCCGGTCAGGATCAAGTCGAAATCCTTGGGCTTGGATTTAGTTTCCTTAAAAAGCCTTTCAAGCGTATCTGCCGCCGACGGAGCCATTGCTGCCCCCATATTATTGGGGTCAGTCACGCCAAAGTCAACCACCCTACCAAACGTAGCACTAACTAAATACGGGAATTCGCCTTTGCTGGAAAGTAAAGCTCCGCCCGCGCCCGTCACCGTCCACTGAGATTGCGGCGGCCTGGTTGAACCAAGCTCAAGCGGATAGCGATATTGCCTTTCGGCTGTAGCAAAATGGCTCCCTGTGGCCACGATAACGTTTTTCATATACTTTCCGTCAATCAAAGCCGCCCCCAAAGCCATTGCCTCAACAATAGTTGAGCAAGCATTGTAGACCCCGATATATGAGAAGTCGTAGTCGCGCGCCGAAAAGCTTGCTGAAATGATTTGATTTAACAAATCACCGGAAATCATAGCATCAATATCTTTAACCTCCTTATCGGCAGATAATATGACTTTTTTAATACACGTAGAAAGCATCTTACACTCTGCTTTTTCAAAAGTGCTTTCACCAAAGCGATCTTCTTTCAATGTTTGGTGAAAATGGGAACCCAACGTCCCGCTTGCTTCCTTAGGTCCGACAATAGTATAGGTTGAAATAATTTTCGGCTTGTTTTTAAAAAATATAGTTGATTTACCCATAACTTACGTTAATAGTTTTTGATAAAATATTAATTTTATGCAAAATTTAATGCTATCAAAATCACTTTTGATAGCACTGTTTTTTAGAATAAATTAATGATATAATAAATTATTCCAGTTGAAACGCTGAGAATTATTCCGTAAACGATAATTGGCCCTGCAACGATAAACATCTTGGCCGCCATGCCGTAGACCAATCCCTCGCTTTTAAACTCCATTGCCGGCGAGCAAACTGAATTCGCAAATCCGGTAATTGGAACAATTGACCCACCACCTGCATAATGTCCAATTTTATCATATACGCCTAAGCCGGTCAGAAGACATCCTAAAAAAATCAAAACTATTGATGTCGCCCCGGCAAGTTCTTCACCGTATAAGCCAAATACGTATATTAAAAAAAATCTTACAAACTGTCCTATTACACAAATAAACCCACCGACTATAAATGCATTAAACAGGCTTCGGGATTCGTTTGTTTTTGGTGCGATTTGCTCAACATATTTTAGATAATTGATATTTGTATTTTCTTTATTTCTACCGGTCATCTGACGCGCTCCTTATCAACTTCTTTTATATAGGTTTCCTTCTCAAAGGGAGGGCGCGCCGTTTGATTTTCGCCACCTTTTCTCATGTACATATTATTGGCAATCAACAATTATGCTATACATAAAATTATTTATTTTTTACGATATATTCATTTATTTCAGACAATATTATATCTTGCTTTTTAGCTTGTCAACAATCTTTGTCTCCAGCCTGGACACCTGTACCTGAGACACCCCAAGAACACTTGCGACCTCGCTTTGTGTCTTGTCATAAAAATATCGCATAGTGATAATTTTCTGTTCACGCAAAGACAGATCTTCAACAAGCCTTTTAAGCATTAACACCTCTAAAAAATCCTCTTCCTCGTAACCTGACGGAATTTTATCAATCAGTTCGATAGCCTTGCCGCCGTCATCATTTACACTTTCATACAGTGACACCGGTCTGTTTGAAGAGCCAATTGCCAGAACAATCTCGTCCTTACTAACGTGAAAATAATCTGAAAGCTCGTTTATGGACGGCTCAGGTCGACCTTCTGTTCTTGCCTGCTCTAAATATTGCTTGATTTTTATGTTAAGTCCTTTAATGATCCTGGACACTTTTATGCTACCGTCGTCACGCAAAAATCTTTTGATCTCACCCATTATCATAGGAACGGCATAAGTTGAAAACTTTACGTTAAACGACTCGTCAAAGTTATTGACGGCTTTAATAAAGCCCATTGCACCAAGCTGATAAAGATCGTCATACTCAACCCCGCGACCTAAAAATCGCTTTACTATACACTTGATTAATGAGGAATTTTCTATTATCAGTCTTTCTTTCGCAACATCGTCCCCCTGCTTTGCTATTTTAAGCAGCGCTAACGTTTCCTCTTGACTAAGCATTTATCTCCTTACAATCACCCAGTCGCCTAATCATATGAACCCGCACACCCTGGCCGGGATTTGAATCAACGGTTAACTGGCTCATAAAAGCCGCCATAACGGTAAACCCTATCCCTGAGCGCTCCTCGCCCCCTTTTGTTGTAAAATAAGGCTCCTGCGCAAGCTTAACGTTGGATATGCCGATTCCATAATCTTTTACGGTGATATGTATTTCTTTTTGATCGTACCAGCACGACAGCTCAACCTCGCCAATCGTATTTGGATATGCGTGAACGACAGCATTGGTGACCGCCTCACTTACAGCAGTTTTTATATCGCTTATTTCTGACAAGCTTAAATTTAAGGGAAATAAAAATCCAATTATACACGTTCTGGCAAAAGCCTCGTTCTGACTTGTTGCGCTAAATTTTACAAACATTTTATTCATCTTATTTCCTCATATTTTTTTAATTACTTCATAAATGCCGGCTAACACAAGCATTTTTTCAACATTAACAGTTGGGTTTTCAATATACATCGGGACGCCGATTTTTTTCAGTTTTTTATACCTCCCTAAAAGCATGCCTATACCAGTGCTATCCATAAAAGTTAATTCATTTAAATTAAAAATCACCTTGGTGTAGCCTTTCACGTCTTCAAGTATTCTGTCAACGTAATCTTTTGCGCCGCGAGCATAGTGCTCATCAAGCTCACCAATCAAATAAAAATAAACGCTATTGTTTTCAATTACATAATTAACGCGCATAAACACCTCCGTACCTATAGAGAGTAACAAAAATAACCGAGATCAATTTGACAAATTTTGTCAAATAACCTCGATTATTGTAAATACTTATTTAGCAACCGACCAATTCTCAAAAACGCGATCAAGGGCATCACCATAGTTAATCAAATCTATGTCGCCACGGACGATAGCCTTTGTGCGCGAGCATTCAACGCCGTTTTTGAAAAGTATTATTTCGCCCACAACATCACCGTTTTTTATTGTTTTACTCATTGGATTAGTCAAATTAACTTTATACTTAAAATCACTGGTTTCGCCCTTTTGGCAAAATGCGCATAAATTTTCTTCCGGGTAAACATCAACCCATTCACCCTTAACGAAAGGACTATATAATTTTTCCTCCAGTGAAACGTTTTTATCTAACACGATTTTCGTTAAATAGTTTGAAAAACCCCTTTCAAAAAAGTTTTTAACGTCGGAAAACCTTGTCTTTGAATCATTTTCGCCTATTACAACAGTTATAAGCCTTGTATCGCCCCTTTTCGCCGTCGCAGCCAAGCAATACTTGGATTCGTTGGTAAAACCGGTCTTTCCGCCGTCACAGCCATCGTAGAATCTTATTAATTTGTTTGTGTTCGTGAGTGTTGTCTCACTTCCATCCGGATGAACGATTTTATCAAGCCAAATATTACTATATTTAAAATACAGAGTGTGGTTTAACAATGACTTAAGCATAAAAGCAACGTCTTTGGCTGACGAATATTGTGTTTCCTTCGGGAGCCCCGTGCAATTTGAAAACAACGTGTTTGTAAGCATCATATCTTTTGAACGATCATTCATCAATGCAACAAAGCTTTCTTCATCGCCGCTTATTCTCTCAGCTAAAGCAACCGACGCATCGTTAGCAGAAGCAATAATGACTGACTTTATAAGATCTTCTGCTAAATACTGTTTGTTTGCCTGCAAAAAAACTTGTGAGCCACCCATGCCGCTAGCTTTTTTTGAAACTATAATTTTTTCATCCAAGCGGAGATCTCCTTTCTCAATGCTTTCAAAAACAATATCAAGAAGCATTATTTTTGTCATACTTGCAATAGGAAGTCTTTGACTTTCATTATTTGCAAATATACACGTTCCCGTATCAAAGTCAATGACATAAGCCGCCTTGCCGCTGAAATTACTTGATTCACAATAAGCCGTTACTGAAACAAAATTTGCCGACAAAATAATAACGCTTAACGATAAAATTAATAACAATACTTTTTTCATAAATTCCCTCTGTGTGACTAATTTGCCCAAAAAAAAGTTTTTTATTCAAGCAAGATAATTGGCGCCAAAACAAAACGCTCGCGTTAAATCGCAAGCGTTTAATTCATTTTTGAACTATTTTTCAAAATGCCTTATTTTATGCGACATTTTAAAAATGTTTATGTTTGACATAATCACTCATGATTAAGCATTTTATCGATATCAATCCCAAACCCACGGGTCGGATCGTTAACAAAAACGTGTGTTATCGCACCGACAATTTTACCATCCTGTAAAATTGGGCTGCCGCTCATTCCCTGAACTATTCCACCGGCTTTTTCTATTAAGGCTTTATCGGTAACTTTTACTACGTAGTTTCGGTTGTTTCTTTCATTACTATCAATTTTAATAATCATTATTGAATACTCTTTAGGCAACCCTCCGTCAATGGTTGACAATATAGTCGCATGGCCAATTTTCGCGTCGCCCACCTCAACCTTAACAAGCTTTGATAGTTTATCTTTAGCGCTGATTTCACCTTGAATACCCACCGACAAATTGTCAGCGACACACCCGATTGCGCATTCGTTTATAAACATGCCGCGCAACTCACCCGCACAGCCACGCTCACCTTTAATTACATCAAATATATTACATTCAAACAAATTGCCCTCAACTAGCTCCACACGGCTACCGTTATCGCCACAGATTGGGTGTCCCAAAGCCATAAATTTGCCGTTTTCTTTAACAAAGGTAATTGTTCCAATTCCGCTTATTTTTTCCCTGATAAGCAACCCAAGCCTACGCTGGCCGGACAAATCAGCGCAAGGTGTAATTTCCTTAATAACAATATTATTGTCGCGCTTTATCGTGACGAGTATCGTTGATGAGTCTACACTGTTTAATGCTTTTTCTATATCATCAAAGGTGTTAACCTCTTTCCCGCCGATGCTTAAAATAACATCGCCTTCTACTATGCCCGCGTCCTTACCGGGAGATACAACACCGCCCATCGTCACGACTTCACTGACACCAATTACATAAGCCCCTTTTGGCGTTATTGTAAAGCCGGCGGCATATCCGCTTGCGTATAAACATTCTGACTCCGCAAACGCAGAAGCCCCTACCGGAGTCAGCAACATCAGCAATACGATAGCTATTAAGAAAAATTTTACGTGATTAAGTTTCTTCGAGAAAATATTCATCATAATTAGGTTGCTATGATAATTATTTTTTATACTCAAAAACAAAAAATGCGGTGAAAAACCGCATTTTTAATTATTTATGTAAACATTGTTTATATTGGTCACCAATATTTATCATTTGCTTGGCATGTGTGACCGCAACGATATCGTTTGGCTTTCCACCGATTAATCGAACGACTTCAGAAACTTTACCTTGAGAATCAAGCCTATGTACGTTAGTCACGGTTCTTTCTTCAATCTCAGTCTTTTTAATCAAAAATCCGGTATCGGCAAATGAAACTATCTGAGGCAAGTGCGAAATTGCCACTATTTGCTTATCAAGAGAAATTTTAGCAAAATTTTCAGCAACTACCATCGCAGCCTCTCCGCTTATACCTGCGTCAATTTCGTCAAAAATAAAGGTTTCGGCACCGAAATTGCCGCCCGTAACAGCCTTTATAGCAAGCATTAGCCTTGACAATTCACCGCCGCTTATTACTTTGCTTAAAGGCTTTACAGCCTCTCCCTTATTAGCTGTAAACATAAATGTGACATTATCGCGGCCCTTTGTGGACAGCACCTCTCCTTCATCAAGAGTAAAGTCAATCAAAAACTCCGCACCGGGCATAGCAAGCTCTTTAAGCTTGTTGGACAAATCAGCGCAAAGGTTGTCTGCAACAGCCTTTCTTTCCGCTGTCAAGCGATTGTATATTAAATCCAATGAAGCAAGCTCCTTCTCACGGCTAAGCAATAATTTTTCGCGAAGCTCGTCACTAGCTAAAAGCAGATTGTATTCTGACTGAAATCTATCAAGATTTCCAATAATTTCATCGTAGGTTTTCCCGTACTTCTTTTTTAAATTGCCAATTTCAGCTAATCGTGCTTCAATTTCATCAAGCTCAGCCGGGTCATAATCGGTGTCAAAGGAATCATTAATTGCGGCAGTAATATCTGAAACCTCTTCTAAAACCGCCTCAAGACGCGATAATATGTTTTCATATTCAACTGAGCACCCAGATATATTGCCGATTCTTCTTGAAACGTCCCCAATGCGGTCTAAAACACCTTCCTCGCCGGATAAAGCTTCAACCGACTCACTGCAGTTGACAATGATTTTTTCGGCGTTTAAAAGCATTTTTTTGCGGTTAAGCAAATCCTCCTCTTCAGTTTTACCTAAATTAACACGACTTATTTCGTCAATAGAAAATCTGAGGTAATCGAGCTTCCTTTCGCGCGCACCCTCGTCGCCGCCAATAGTATCAAGTTGACTGTCGATATCTCGTATTAAAGCAAGCTTTTGGCTGATTTCTTCTTTAATATTATCGATTTTGCAAGATAAATTATCCAGCATTGCCAACTGGTTACTCTCTTTAAGCAATAAAAAATGATCGCTTTGTCCGTGAATATCAACAAGATGGGAAGTAACCTTCCTTAACATAGTCGCAGTAACGCTTTCTCCGTTAAGCTTTATGGTTGACTTGCCGTCAATATTCAGCGTCCGTTTAACTATTATTTCATCATCATAATCAACGCCTATTTCGTCCAAAACATCCAGACCCCTTAACGCGTTGGAAATATCAAAAACACAGGTAACCGCGCAATCATGCTGACCGTAAGTTATCATGGTCTTGTCGGCTTTCTGGCCAAGCGCAAAGTTGAGAGAGTCCAAAACTACAGACTTTCCCGCACCTGTTTCGCCGGATAAAACGTTTAAGCCGGCATCAAATTCTATTTCCGCCTCTTTAATAAGGGCGACGTTTTTAATTTTAAGACTTTTAAGCATTCAGTTAATATGTATTATTTCAGTAAAGAAGTAAGTTCATTTGCAACCCTTGCAGCGGCTTCGTTATCACCGGTAACAACCAAAACAGTATCATCACCGGCTAAAGTTCCTACAATTTCAGCAAAACCTCTTGCATCGATTGTTGCGGCAACAGCGCTTCCGTTGCCGGTCAAGGTTTTAAGCACGACTAAATTTTGAGCAACTGTTATCGAAGAAACAGCAACCCTGAACAGACCTAAAAGCTTGTTTGCGTCGCGTTGTTTATCCTTTGCTTGTGAATAACAATATTTTTTGGACTTGCCTGCCGTTTTAACCAGGCCTAATTCTTTAATATCTCTGGAAATTGTGGCTTGGGTAACCTTTAACCCCTGCGCCTCAAGAATTTTTATAAGCTCTTCCTGTGTATTAACTTCAATTTTTGAAATGATTTCCAGTAATTGTTCTTGCCTTTTAGCCTTGTCCATAAATCCCCTCCTTAAAATTCGTTAGTACTCCATTTATTTAGCTTGTGTGACAGCTTAGAGAAAAACCCCTCCTTGCTCTCACAAATTCGTGCGTATTTATCACTTTTCTTAATAGAAATTTTAGTGTTTTTTGGTAAGATTTCAACAAACTCACCATCAACGTATAAAGCGCAATCCTTTGAGGTTTCGTGTATAAATACTTCTGCAAGCAGATCGGACGAATACACTATTGGCCGTGAGTGCAGAGAATGCGCACATATCGGAGCCACAACAAAAGCGTTAACATTTGGCTCCATAACGGGTCCACCGGCAGAAATAGCGTAAGCCGTCGAGCCGGTGGGCGTGCTTAATATCAGCCCATCAGCAACGTAATTATCAACAAAATTGCCGTTGATTTTAAGCATCATTTTGACGCATTCGCTTTGATGATCAACCGTAAAGCTTTTTGCGATCACACCATCATTCAAGGCATAATAAACGTTATCGTTAACGGAAATTTCCATAAACTGACGGCTCACGAATGAAAGTCGATCATTTAGAATATCGTCAATAAGATCTTCAACGTTAGACTCTTCATAGCTGGTTAAAAAACCCACTGTGCCCGTATTTACGGCAACAATAGGAATATTGTCGGCAGCAACTTTAGACGCCTTTAAAACCGTCCCATCGCCACCAAGGACAACAATCAAGCTAACGTCTGAAACATCCTGCAAATCAGATTTTTTTAGATCGCAATAAGCAAGGCCGGCTTCAGCACATAACCTTTCAAGTTTATTGAGACAGCTCAGCGATCTGTCGTTGGTTTCCCTGTAGAAAAAACCTATCATGCATTCCCCTTATCCAGCTAAAACTTCAAGTAGCTTTGCATTTGAAATCAAGCTTTTTGTTCTATCAAAATATACAACATACTCTATATTTTTACCATCTCGCTCGGGTGCTTTTGACAACCCTTTGACAAAAAAACCCAAGGTGCTGGCAGCACTAATAACGTCAAGCACGACCTGTTGCCGTATTTTTTTATCCTTGAGAATACCACTTTTTCCAAGAAACTTTTTTCCGCATTCAAATTGAGGCTTGATAAGCGCCAGGACAATTCCGTCATTAAGCAAACGATCAAAGGTTGGCAACAAAGTTTTCAGTGAAATAAAGCTACAATCAACTACGATTCCGTCAAGCTTTTCGTCAAAATTTTCCAATTCAAGATAACGGGCATTCGTTTTGTCCATAACGACTACTTTTTTACTTTGAAAAAGCGTCGCATCCAACTGGTTTTCACCCACGTCGACGGCATAAACCTTTTTCGCCCCACGTTGTAGTAAGCAATCGGTAAAGCCTCCGGTGGATGCCCCGATATCAGCAAAAATCAAACCGCTAACTTCAAGATCAAAATCGGTAATTGCCTTATCAAGCTTATATCCGCCTTGAGAAACGAATTTAAGTTCATTTAGAAGCTTAATTTCGTCATCGGTGCTTACTTCCAAGCTTACTTTTGAAACTACCTGACCGTTAACGGTGACTAAGCCCCTTTTTATAGCAATGGCAGCTTTTGATCTGCTGCTGAAATATCCGTTTTCAGAAAGATAACTGTCAATGCGCATATAATTACCCTTTCCTGCCGCAGATGTATTTAATAAGACTCTTCATAAAAGGCCAGCCACCAAGTTTATCGATAATTTGCACACATTTATCAGAATAGCACACAACGTCCTTTTCAACCTTATCAATATCGAGCTGACCTACTTCATTTAAGTCCATACCGTCAATCCTGTCATCAGTTACTTGGAATAATATGCCAAGATTTTCACCAAGCTCTTCAAAAAGAGTAAGTCGACAACTGTCCTCGTCGTTAATAATGGCAGGTATACATAAAGCCGCTTTAAAAAGAGCTGATGTCTTTTTACTGTATAAATCATCCCTTGAATTTTTAGACAAATTTGGCACAGAAATATCCATACTCTGTCCACCTATCATACCAAAAACGCCTGCCATACGTGAAAGATACCTTAAAGCCGAAATCTTTTTAGGATTATCGCAATCAGTAAGGGCAATTTCGTAAGCGCAATTTAATAAAGCATCGCCGGCAAGAAGCCCTATACCCTCTCCGAAAACGACGTGACAGCAAGGAACGCCTCTTCTTGTGGTATCGTTATCCAATGACGGTAAGTCGTCGTGAATAAGTGAGTGAACGTGAATACATTCAAGGGAAAGTGCATACGGGAGAACCGTCGCCGTATTAAGCCCTAACAGATCAGCCGTTGCCATCATAATAACCGGACGCAAGCGCTTTCCACCGCTAAAAAAAGAATATTTAATCGGTTCAGATAAAATGCTTACATCGTATTGTGACATAACATTTTCGGCATAATCATTAAATTCTTGCCTGAAAGATGACAGATTTGCCTGAAAATCCATTTTATCCATCATACCGCCCGTCTAACGATTGAACGTACGCGTCAAAAGTGTTTTTCATAAGATAGGCAACGGTCATAGGCCCAACGCCACCGGGTACCGGCGTAATAAAGGTCGCCGATTTGGAAACCGCTTTATAGTCAACATCACCGACAAGACTACCGTCATCTAACCTGTTTATGCCAACGTCAACGACAATGGCGCCAAAGCTGACCATATCCGCCGTGACAAAATTCGGCCTACCAACAGCTGATACCAATATATCAGCCTTAGAAGTAATGCTGGCAAGCTTTCTTGTTTTGGAATGACAAACGGTAACCGTACAGTTTTCATTCAGCAAGGCAAGCGCCAAAGGCTTGCCGACGATATTACTTCTGCCGATAATAACCACGTGCTTACCGGACAACACTATTTTATTTTTCTTAAGCAAGTATATTATCCCACCCGGCGTGCACGATAGAAAACCCTTTTCACCAACCGCAAGCTTACCCAAGCTTGTAGTTGTAAAGCCGTCTACGTCCTTTTCCGGAGGGACTAACTGAATTGCGCGCTGCTCGTCAAGATGCGAAGGAAGCGGTAATTGAACCAATACACCGTGGACGTTTTTATCTTTTGAAACCGCAACAATGTACTTTTCAAGCTCGGATTGCGTGATTTTCTCAGATAATTTAACCAGCTTACCGCCAATACCAATAGCCTCGCATGCCCTGGCCTTGTTCCGAACGTAAACCTCGGACGCAGGATTGTCGCCAACCATTATAATCGCAAGATTGCAACGGGGGGCGCCTTTTTTGTAATATTCTGAAAGAGCGGTCCTGACCTCTTCTTTAAGGTCGACCGATGCCTTTTTACCGTCTAAAATGGCCATGTTATCCTCTCAAACTCGTATAAATTATTTTTCAATTTTTGACTTATAATTTGCAAATATACCGTTCACAAAATTCAAGCTTTTTTCCGTAGAATACTTTTTGCATAACGCTAATGCTTCATCAATAGCGACAATATTGGGCACATCGTCAAAATAAGTCATTTCACAAAGGCCAATAAGCAACGCACACTTATCCGTGGGATAAATTCTTTCCGCAAGGTAGTTAATTGCTAAATCCGATATGATGGTCATAAGTGAATCGTAATTATCCTTAACCGCCAATAATAAAGATTTTGCAAAGGCGGCATCCTGTTCACCTAAATTTTGCTCAGTTGCCAATTGTTCAAAAAGTTCTTCGCTAAAATCGCCAACAAAACTTTCCGCATATAAAAGCTTAAAAACTACTTCTCTAGCATCTCTTCTCATCTTACACCTTATACGACAAAATGCCGCAGTTAACTGCGGCATAGCGTTTATTTATAAAACTGCTTTGTCTTCAAACAAAATGTTATCGATATAAACGTCAACGTTCGCAATATGATAGCGTGACATTTCTTCGACGGTCTGTTTAACCCCATGTTGAATATCAAATGCGACGTCGGGAATGCTGTAACCGTATTTAACGTCTACCATAACTCTAACGTGTATTCCGTTTTTATCACTTACGATCTTTACGGCTTCCTTTAAGGCTTTTTCACCTTTCTTGTTAACTTTCATAGCAACGCCATCGACAGAGCTAACAGCAAGCGCAACGATACCGTTTAAAATACTTTCGTCGTACGTGACCTTACCTTGATTATTGTTGTTATCAAATCCTGAATAAGCCATAAATGCACCACCTAGAAATATATCGTTTTCATTTTAACACATTTATGAAATTTTTGATAGCATTTTACAACAATTTTCTAAATTTAATTTATTAAATAAATTAATTATGTTTATTTATGCAATGGGAACAATAGTAACGTTTTCAGGATCAACGTTGACTTCATCCGATAAAATTGTATAAATTATCACAGCATCATCCTGAGTAAAGTCAGAATCTTTAACGATAACGTTAACGTTATCAGAAGTTAACCCAATAGACACGACGGCATCTTCATACCCTCTTGCTTCAATTAAGGTTTCTAAAAATAATTCGTCCTCAATTATGCCGGTCAACTTCAGCTTCAAATTTAAGGCTTCTGTTTTTGTCTGAGAGGATTCTTCCTCTGCGGCGATAATTTCATCAAGTTGAACAAGCTGTTCGCTTCTTGATTGGCTGCGTTCGGTTTTGTACTGTGCAAAATAAGCTGCAGTTGTAATAGTGTCATCACTCGCGCTGCTATCACCCGCAAGAACAAAGTTGAATACCGCGGTAACGGCAAGCAACAATACCATGAGCGACAAAACAATGATTTTCTTTTTCTTTGACATACTATATTCTCCTTGTCATAATAATTTTGATTTTTATTGATTTTATCTGTTATTTTTAAATATTTTATGTGTCATCGACCTTTTAAAATTTGTATAAGGTTTTTATCAATATTTAAAAATACCGACGCAGAATTTATAAGCGACATCCTTAAGCTTAAATTGTCAGCCCCCTTCGTTACTATTATTACCCCGACTATTTCAGGATAGTCTTCGCGAAGTGTAACCGTCTTACCTCCGACAAGAATTGGCGCTTCACTAACCTTATTACCTTCAGTGATTTTTTCCGTGGCAACAATGGTCTCCATTCCCGATTTAACAGAAATAATCACATCCACATCACCCGCTCCGGCCACTTTAGAAAAACTTTCTTCAAGCTTTTTTTCTAATCCGTTAACATAACAGTCAATGGCTTCCTCCCCTTCCACTCGTTTTGTTTCACCGCCACCGAATAATATCAGTACAGCAACAGCTAAAAACACAATAACTAATAAATATTCGATTTTAATTTTTGATAAAGTTTTTTTTATTTTAGAGTTTTCATTCATAAATAATTATCTCTCCTTCAAAGTTAAGGTGCGACATAATTATTTCTTTTGCTTTTACGTTTATATTTATATGCGAAAAATTTTCATCTATTACCGCATTTTTTAAATTTATTTCTACGCGTTCAATTGACGATAAATTATCTGATGAAACAATGCTAACCTGGGCGTTATTTATACCGTTTTTGGAAAGCTGGTTGATGCAATCTGCCTCAAGTAAATCAATTTTTAAATCTTTGATTTGCGAAACCGACGATAAATTTGCTATATATTGCTTGCTTTCATTATCATGATATTTAAATTCAAGGTCAAGCACATCGATTGAAGAAATTATACTGCTTATTAAAAGGAGAGAAAACACAACCTTACATGTGCTCTTCATTTTTCCTTTTGGCAATATTAACTGAGAAATCGTCGCTAAAATCGACAAGGAACCTAATTTAATAATATATCCCAGCATTTTAAATAACCACCCCTATTGAACACATTATTAATAGCATTACTATAAGATACATAATTCCTATTGAACATTGCGCAACTGCCAACAACCCAATGGCATCTCCCGTTCCTGACACAAGATTGATTGTACTCTGATCAGCTAACGACTCACCCAACGCGGTCGCAAGTTTAAATATTAACGAGGCAAAAACCAGCTTGATAAGTGGCATAATTGTGCTGCTTAAAATTAGAACCATACCAAGACCACCTATTGCGTTTTTAATTAGCAAGCAGGAAGCCACCACAATATCAAAACCGTTTGCAAGTAAGGAATTAGCCAACGGAATAGAATTTCCTAACGTATATTTAATTGCTTTTAATGAAACGGTATCATACAAAGATGAGTTTAACCCTTTCACTGTAACATAAAAACAAAACACTACGCTTGTTATACCAACGATCCATTTAAAGGTGCTTTTTAACAAATCACACATCTTACCAAGCTTAATTACGCCTGAAAAAGAATTTATACAGGCAAATACCGCTATAAAGACAATAATAGGCAAAAGCACGTTAACATATATATTAGTCAACCCAACGCATAAACCGCCAACAATTGGATTAAAAGCTGAAACTGTTGCCGCACAGTCAGAAGCTGTCATTAGCGTTAAGATTACCGGAAAAACAGCTTCAATAATGTTTCTGAAGCTTAAAACTGTGTTTTTTGCTAAAGAATAAAGTGCAACGAATTCTTGCATAACCAAAACAACTATAACAAGGTTGCAAATAAAAATAGAAATTTCCGATACTTCGCCACTAAATTTAGTATCTCGTGTTGACATTATTACTGCTATTACAGCAATTATAGCCAATATGGTAAAAAGAACGTGGGACAAATCTATCAGCTGGGTTTTGGCAACATTTGCCAGATCCCCTCTTATTTGCGCCAGCGATAAAGGATCTTTGGCCGTCAGCATGTTTTTAATCAGCTCGACTATGTTAACCTCTGACGTAATTTTAAGATCTATAAATATTTTTTCTATTTCATTTAAATCAAGCTTATCAATTATCTCACCAACTATTGTATCGATTTTATTTGTTGTTTGATTGTCGGCGGTCGCCGCCAATACTTCAATACGAAATATTATACATATAATAATTGCGAATATAAATAATAATTTTAATTGATTAAATTTTTTATGTTTTCGATTAATGATGATATTATCGGGGTTGCCGTAATCAAAATGAAAATTTTTCCTATTAGCGAAAGCTTGTCCGCAATTGATTTTAACCCGAAATCTTCTATTAAAGAAACAGCGAATTCTACAATGTAACATATCAATGTTATTTTAACGACGACCTTTATTACCTCGCCACCAAACCCTCCTAAAGCAACTAAATTACTGTAAACTGATAAAACCGTGTATAACAGATCAATTATTAAAGAAAGTAAAATTATCCCGCAAACGATTGAAGCTATCATTGCCATTTCTTTGTTAACTGACTGTAAATAGATAATTATAATTGCGCTGACAACTGTTGCTAAAATAATTTGACCAATTTCCACTTTGTAACTAATATAAAGAAAATATCTCCTTAAAGTTGTTAAACAGATCAGCGATAAGCGAGATAACAATTGATAAAACGATAACAAGGCCAGCTAAGCCGACTAATGTCGCTATATCATCACGATCGGATTTTTTTAATATCTGACAAATTACTGTAACCAAAATGCCAATACCGGCAATTTTAAAAATTATGTCTACACTCATACCAACCTAAATTATGATAACAAATATTAATACTCCGGCAAGTGCGCCAAGCTTTATATACATTTTTGATGATTTCGCATATAAAATCTGCAGTTTATTGTATTCCTCGCAAAAAGCAGTCTTGTAATAATTCAGCATCTCGATCTGCCCATCGACGTCAAACCTTCCCAAATCATTAAAAAAGCGCTCAAATAACTGGTTTTCTTCTAAAGAATACTCTCTAAGATTAATCTTTACCTCCTCACCTCGCTTCAACCGCTCTAACGGCTCGTATAATATTCTTGAAAGAACCTTAGGCATTGAGTCAATCACTCTGTCAACGGTTATCCGTGAAAACTCAATTTGAGAAATTAAGCCGGTTATCAGGCCGATAATTGCACTGTAAACGTCTCTTTTTTGTTTTATTTTTCCACTTAGCTTGTATCCGATTAATCCAGAGCTAATGATTATTGTTAGCCCTAACAGCATTTTAATTATCACAGCTTAATAACTTCCTCTACCGTTCCAACTCCAGCTCTGTTTGAAAGTGTCACGCAATATTCTATTATCTTATTATCAATCAACGGTCTAAATACAGGTTTTTTTACAACGTCCGAAATATCTGCGCCATGGCAGCTTGCAGCAATTTTCACCCCGGATAAGGATGCAAGGATTGCGCCGTCAACCGCTTTTTCGGTTGTTAATTCATCTACAATAATAACGTCAGGACACATATTGTTAACTGCTGCTGTAAAACCGTAACTTTTATCACAACCGATAATTACGTCCGTAGTTTGTCCAACGTCAAAAACACCCCCACCGGAAATCTCGCCTTTTTCATCAACAATCAGCACGTTTTTTTTGTAATTGTCTGAAATTATTCTCGCCAAATCTCTTATAAGCGTTGTTTTACCCATACCGGGAGGAGAAATCACCAAAAGATTTTTAATTTTACCACGATAAATTCTGCTTTCTATAAAATCAGCAACCCCTTTTGCTTCTTTTGGCAATCTTATATTTAGAGAAGATATCTCATTTATCATTTTCACCTCACCGTCGCATGTCACGCATTTTCCGCAGAGGCCGACTCTTTCGCCGTGTTCGCCAATGATATATCCTTGTTTGATAGTTTCCTGATAAGCATACAGGGTGTGCTTTGTTAGCTTTAAAATTATTTGTTCAATATCGTTTTTGCCTGGAACAAATCCATCTGCAATAAAAAGATTCTTATATTTGCCGTTTACACACACCGTTATCGGTTTGTTTGCCCTGATACGGATTTCGCCAATATTTAATAAATTTAAGGTTTTAATTTGATTTAAAATCTTGTCCGGTAAAAAATCTAACATAGCTACAGTAAATTATATTTAGAAACTAAAAAGAAAATGCCTATAATACAAAAAACCACAGATAAAATATCTGTGGTTCCTATTTGTTGCTATTAGCTATAAAATAAATGAACTATTCGATTTGTATTTTTTGAGAAGAAATTTTTTCTTCGGTGGGAAAATCTACAGCTACCGTCAACAGGCCGTTTTCAAGCTTAGCTTTGATGTTGTCAGCTGAAAGCTTTTTACCTAAATAAAAAGATCTTGACACTGCTGCCACATTTCTTTCTTTCAGTAAATATTTACCCCCATCTGCCTTATTTGATGAAAAATCAGCCTGAATCTTTAAATAACCATCTTCAAAATCAATTGAAATGTCTTCATGCTTTAATCCTGGTGCATTAATCAAAATAGTATAGCCAGTTTCCGCCTCTAAAATATCAGCGGCAAGCAGCTCTTTATAGCCTCCGCGCATGTTGCTGAAAAACCAGTTAAAAAATGCATTCTCGAGATTATTTGTCAAGCTAACTAAATTATTTGTATAATAACTCATATTATCACCTCAAATTATATTCAATCGATTGATTGTAGCTTTATTATACAGTAAAAAATTAGCAATGTCAAGCGATGAGTGCCAATTTATAATAAATATTATTAATTTTTTTAACAAATTATATAGTAATTTTTGGAAATATAAAAATCCGCTTCATTTAATGAAGCGGAATAAATTGAATGCGGCAGCTCCTTATCCTCCCGTGCCGTTGCCAGCAAAGTACTTTCAGCGCAATTGAGCTTAACTTCTGTGTTCGGGATGGGAACAGGTGGGTCCTCAACGCTATCGCCACCGCAATGGTTATATAA
>JAZOCB010000008.1:0-4119 GCA_045596265.1 Christensenellaceae bacterium | reverse complement strand
TAAAAATATTTGCGATTTTGCCGGAAATGACCGCGATGGAAACTTGCATAACAAGTCAAGTCATGCTCGCAGCAAAACCGCAAATAAATTTCAACTTTATTGTCGCATTCCGACTTGCATAACTTGTCAAGTCACGCTGTCAGTCAGACTGCGACTTTTTTTCTATTATATTTTCAAACAGCCACTTGCTTTTATTACAAAACACGCTGTGGTTGTGGGGGGCTTTCGCCCCCCGTTCCGGCTTACCTTCCTTCAGGTCTGCCGTTTTTCCAAGCTGCACTTCCGGGCATCCGTTTCATGAGGTGCATTCGGGTGTTCTTGAATTCGGGTCCGTTCATTCCAAGGCGGAGGAGGAAAACCCGAAGGTCGTACTTGGCGCTTGTCTCGTTATAAGGCCGTTTAGCTTTGGTGCTGGCACACTTGGCATTGAAAGCTTTTGCGGCAATCGCAAGGCAAAGGTGGATGTGGGCCTTGACCTCGCCAGCGTGCGTTGTGCCGTTGAAAAGGCGGAACTCAACCGTTCCCGTTCTCCAAACATTGTTGAGGTTGATGGCGCGGTACCTTGCAGCGTGTTCAAAGGAAGGAACTTCTGTTCCGAACCAAGCCTTATTTAATTCATCTTTTGTGGTCGGTTTGGCTTTTTCAAGGCGAGCAATGAAGTCATGGTCGGTGCGTTTGGTGTAATGCTGAAGGCGGCGTTCCAATGTTCCGGCGGCTTTCAAAATCAACTCTTCCTGCTTGTAAAAAATTCTTGCAATGTTGGCAATCTGGCGGGCGCTGAAGGCACTCACGCCGATGTGGACGTGCTGGCTTGTGCAACTCGGAGTTTTTGCTCCGGCTGTCCGTAAAGCCCTCACAACCGCCTGCAGGATTTCCATGTCATCCCATTGAAGAATCGGGGTGACCACTTCGGCGCTTGTGGCACTGTCGGTCAGGCTTCCGTCGCTGATTGCCTTCCAAACTCTGCCGTCCGGAGCAATTACTTGCCAGGAACCTCCGTAACCGTAGGTATGAATCGTTCCCCCGACCACACTGTGGATCGCCTTTGCCGCCTTTTCGCGGCTGATGTTGGTGTACTCTAATTCCGTCCCGAAGGTCAAGCCCTTCGCCGTCTCGATTGTCGCGTTGTTGGTCATTTTTTTCTCCATCGTGTTTCTTGACCGTTTTTCGCTTCCGGGCGGTTCGTGAACCGCCCCCGTTTACAGTGACATACTATGCCATGAATTTTTGTATTATCCAGCAAAGCCTGCAAGAAATAGCGATAATATAAGCACTTTATTATCAATAAATTACAACTTTTTAACTTGCTATTTTTTGTCAAATAGAGCTGCGTCGGAAAAGGTCAAAAATATGCGTTTATTATTATGGGGCATCGCAGGTGGGTATGGGATAATAAAAATGCCCACGTTTGCCCAGAAACGGCCCATTGTGCGATTATGCGTATCGACCAGCATCGGCCTGTAGGTGGTCTTGGGGTGTTTGCCGCGACAGGGGCAAGTCTGGGCAAAATAAAGCCGCTTGTGCGGACAGCATATATGCGAAAAAGCCCCGTTACCGGGGCTGTGAAAACTTCAGTTGAAATTTTTAATTATGGCAGAAAGCACAGCTTTGGCTTCCGGCGTTTTCGGTCGAACATCCCATCCCCTGTCATAGTTCACCGCTTCTGTATGTTCAAGGTCATGAAAATCCAATTTACTGATTCTACCCTTGCGAATTCCGAATTTGCTTGGCTCATCAAAGTACACCATTGAACCTTGGTACTTTTTCCCGTTGACGGTAGCCTGAAACAAAGTCCATTCGTTGAAGACTATTTTTTTCCCGGTGATGGTAATTTGTACTTCCATTGCCGGATTTTTTCTTTTTCTTTCCATTTTGCAATATTTCTCCAATGCCCCCTTTCGGGGGCGGTTAATCTTTAGTCTTCTTCGTCTTCACCAAAGTAGTCTACTTCAAAATAGTCGCAGACCGTTGTGAGAAGGTGGTTGTAATCGCCGGAGGTTGCCTCTTTGTGAAACTCGTTCCAAAGGTCAAGACGTCTTGCTCTTGCCAGGGCTTGGCGGCAACGACCGAGGATCGCAAACGCGTTGCCGTCCTCGCCGACCAATTTTACCTTGATGTCTGTCTTTGCCATGGTGTTTTCCTTTTCGGTTGTGGGGGCGTTGCCGCCCCCGTGTTTGCGTTCAGTCGTCCAGGCCGATGCCTTGGAAGTTGTAGTTGCCTTTGCGGATTTCCGCGTGGTCTGCCTCGACCGCCTTGCGGTAGTCGGCTCTCTGCTGTTCCTTTTCTTTGCAGGTCATGCAAATCACTTGGGTGTTGAACATTGACATCGTCCGGCAACCGTTGAAATCGCCGTGGCATCTGTCGCACTTGGTCTTCTTGAAGAAGTCGTCCATTTTTGCCTCCATCGTTGGGCGTTGATTTTTAGGTGGTTGCGGCATCCGTACCGCCCCCGATTACAGTGACATAATATGCCGCACTATTTGGGTTTATCCAGTATATAAGTCGTTTATTATCAAGATATATTATCGGTTTATTTTTGAATTTTGACTTGACTTTTTATAATAGCAAAGACACAAAAAAAAGCCCCGTTTTAAGGGGCTCGGTCGGCAGGCTCAAAATTCTATCGTCAGCCTTTCGCCCCTTGAATGGATCGCTTGAATGCAGGTGTCGCAAAGGTAGCCCATGTTCACTTCCTTGCGGAGTTCGCTTTTCGGGAAAAGGTCTTCGCACCAAATGCAAAGGAAATGCTCTTCGCAGTTTTGGGCGAGGATTTCAATTTCCCGTTCTTCTTCGTGAGCTTTTTTTGCGGCTGCCTGGGCGCAATCGTAGCAGACCTCTTGGTTGCCGTCAATGGTGAAAATCGTGTCGTTGGGTTCAAATTCTTTTTTGCAGGTTTCGCAGTTCATTTTTTTTGCCTTTCGTTTGTGGGGGGCTTTTGCCCCCCGTTGGTGTTTAAAGCCACTCGCAAGTTCCGTTGCCGTCCGTGATGTTTTCGAGGTAATCCTCAAAGGTTTCAGCCTCGGTTTCCCCTGCGTTTTTCAGGGTTTCGTATTCTTCCCGAAGATCCGTCAAGGTCAGCTCTTCGCCGCGTTCCGTGTCTTTGATGACCGCTTTGTTCATTTTTGCCTCCATTGTTGGGCGTTTTTCTTGGTCGGGGTGGCGTCCGTACCACCCCCGTTTACAGTGACATAATATGCCGCATAATTCCGTAATATCCAGTAACTTATGCAAGAAATAGTGATAATATAAGCACTTTATTTTCAATAAATTACAACTTTTTGACTTGCTATATTTACGATGTGGAGCTGCACCGAAAACGGCCCAGAATTCCGGAATAAAAGGGGACAGCGTACTTTATGTTTTATGCAAGTGGATATTGGCGAAAAAAGTGAGAAATATGCATTTATTTTTATTGGGCATCGCACTGCGATACCCAATATCAAAAACGCCTACAACGCCCCAGAAACGGCCCGCGTTGCGATTATAGCATAAAGGCTGAACCGCCCTGGAGGTACTTTGAAGGTGTTTGCCGCGACAGGGGCAAGTGTGGGCCAGCAAAGCCCGTCTGTGCGACAGGCTTTTATGCTGAATACGGGGCGGTTGTCCGCCCCGGCTTTTTCAAAAGGTGCTGTCGCTGAGAATCGCCATCGCCTTGCGGCAGGCGGCTCTTGCAGAAATCACCTTGGCTTTGGCTTTTTCAAGTTCGGCTTTAATAGTTTCGTCTGTTGTGGCTTCGCTTGCGGTGGTTAAGGCTTCAATCTGTGCGTTCAGGCAATCCAAGCCCTCCCATCCGTCATGGTGCATTACGTTGTAAAGCGGTTGTCCTGTGGCTGTCTGCCAAAACTCTGCAGGAATTCTGTTTTCGGTCTTTTTCATGTGTACCTCCGTTGGTTATTTGACCTTACTGGGCGGCTTTCGTACCACCCCGTTTACAGTGACATAATATGCCGCATAATTCGTTAATAGCAAGCAACTTATGCAAGAAATAGCGATAATATAAACACTTTATTTTTAACAAATTATGACTTTTTTACTTGCTATGTTTGCAAAGTGGAGCTGCACTATAAATACCAGTTAGGATTTTTTATAATTTAAGCACTATCTTGTTTAATCTATGCC
>JAZOCB010000007.1:0-286680 GCA_045596265.1 Christensenellaceae bacterium | reverse complement strand
AAAAAAACACCATATATCGTGGATGCCGAATATCCTTGTTTAATAATTGCAAAAGACATTTTAACAGGCGAAACATTTACCGTCTTTGACGGTATGAAGCATGGTTATGATGCAATGTTTTGCAACGAGGCTTGTGATGATTCAGAGCGCGAAATAAAGCTTTACGAGCATTGTGCGGGAAAAATACAAATTACACTTGGTTATTCGATTGATTACGAAGATGAGAAAGAAGAATATGAGTTCAACGAAAATGGAGAGGTCATATTGATGTACGGTACTCTCGATTGGGAGCAAGCAAAATCGATTGGATTTGATTGGCTTTCATTAAAATTTGTAGACGCGAAAAAGGAATTTGTTGATTTGGAGCTGGCTTAAGTACAGGTTGTAAAACATACCTTTCGGAGTTTCCACCTTCCGTTTTTGACCGATTTTGAGTTAAAAGCCCAAAAAGTCGGTGTTCAAAATTTAAAAATGCCCCGATTTTGCGTTGGGACAAATGATGGTTTTGAGCAAAGCTCGAAACTTCAATTTACATCTGTTTGGTATAACATAACGAAGGGGAATGTTTAATGAGTAAGCTAAGAATTCTTGATAATCTGAAAATACTTGAAGAGGCGAATAATGTAGCAGTGGAAGCATCTCTTGTTTGCGATTGTGGAAACGAGTATTTTCATGTATTACATACAGGAAAGCAGACAAAAGGGCTCTTTAGACCTTGGTTAGTAAAAAACAACAAGCAAATCTCCGTTATGTGCAAATGTAGGGACTGTGGTAAAAAAATAATCGTATGTGACACCACGATTGATGGGTTAAAGCCTTTACATATTGAAAAGCCCAACTACGCAGAGCTCGCAATAAAAGGTAAAAACGCATTCAAAATTATCCTTTACTACAATTATCAAGAAGAGGATTATATGACAGATCGTTTTTACGATTGCTTTATACACGCGATAGACGAGGACGGCAAGAAGCGAATACTGTACGAAGGTTGGTAATAAATATACCTTTTGGAGTCTTGATCCACATCGAGTCCGTCGTGTGTCTGGCGAGAAAGTAAAGGAGAAAACAATGAAACGAATTATTGGATCAAAGTTTAACAGTATTTTTAGATGCGTTGATATGCTTTGCTTTAATCTTGGAAATGACACACAGGATGAAAAGGGAGATATTTATCCTGAATATAGTTTTCACGTTCAAACATCTTGGCGTTTTGTCAAAAGAAATGAGATATTACTCGCATCCAGAGATATTTATTTGCCACAAGATGAAGCGTTAGACAATGGGTACTACGATTACGACGAGCAAAGCACACAAAAAGAAATCACAGCAACTTCAAGTATCTTTGATGTCGCTATGCATGATTTCAAAAAACATTTTGAAAATGCAACCGTTAAAAGTTTTGATATAAGTCCTTTGGGAGATTTGCGCATTGATTTTACAAACGGCGTTTATTTTGAGACGTTTACGCTATCAGCACGAAAATGCGAAGAATGGAGATTTTTACCTCCCGGAGAAGAAGATCATTTTGTAGTTTTTGACGTATAAAGTGAGACTTTAAGGTATTATAACCCCGTTTTTGGCACATTTTGAGACCTTTTGGAGTCTTGACCCACATAGATGGTTTCGTTTATCTAACGAGAAAGGAGAATATATGAATTACCAACTTCACGATAGTCAAATAAACAAAATTGAACTTGGCGAAAATACGATCACTCTTAAATTTTCACAAGGATTTTGGGCAACTGATGAGCACGGTAAGATGTGTGAACAGTTGGAAAATTGTAAAATTGTGTTTGAAATAGACAGAAATGATGTCCCCATTGAGGATTTTATTTCTGTTCGTATTTCGAAAAAAGGCGGGATTTATAAAACCATCTCTTTGAAAAAGTTTATGGGGTTATTGAAAAAATCTCCGTTCAATGTGTATTTGGAATATAATTGCGATTTTGCAAGTAGCAAGATGTTTCAAATGCACTCAAATTATTTAAGAATTGGTGCAGAAGTGTTTATCGAAGATATCAAAAACATAAGGTATATCCACGACTAAAATATACCTTTTGTCGTTACAACCCCCATTTTTCGACTGTTTTGAGACCTTTTGGAGTCCCCACCCATGTCGAGTCCGTCGTTTGTCTGACGAGGAAGGAGTTACTATGATTTTATTCAGACCTGTTGGCGAAAAAGAAAAAGAACTGATCGAGCAAAGCGGTTTTACGAAGTTTCCGCCGAGACTTGATTGGCAACCGATTTTTTATCCTGTGCTAAATCAACGCTATGCGGAAGAAATTGCAGGAAAATGGAATACAAAAGATCCCGATTCGGGATATAGAGGGTATGTCACTCAATTCGAAGTTGATGATGATTATATATCTTCTTTTACTGTCCAAACAGTTGGTGCTTATTACCATCAAGAACTATGGATACCTGCGGAAGAACTTGATAATTTTAATAACCATATCATCGGAAAAATTGAAATAATCAAGGTGTTTACGTAATCTAAAAATATACCTTTTGGAGTCTTGACCCATGTTGAAAGTGTCGTTTGTCTGACAAGAAAGGAGATTCAATGAAAGAAAAGATAATCTCTGATATCCGAGTATACAAAAGTAATATACCGAATGTTGACGGCAGCGCGCTGCCAGCGGACATTTACAACAAAAAACTGAATATTGTTCTTCATCGAATTGTGATGAAACTAAGAGAAAGTGATTTTTCACTTGGAGAATTTGACCACTTATACATAAATTTCACCACATGTTTAGACGAAGATATTATTCTGCCTGCAAAAAGAGGCAGAGACCCATTTCACTCGTGGTATAGATATTACGATATCGGTGTTGATGTTCCCTTTTATAGCAAACTTGATTTTGAGCAATCTAGCGAAAGAATTATTGGACTTGTTGAAAAGCTATTGTTGCAATATTTCGCAACCGATGAAACGAGACAAAAAATGATAAAATCAAGTATTAAAGACGCTATATCTCAAAAAGAAAATATGTTGATGCGATATAAGGTAAAAGAAACCGCAAGCAGAAAAGCTGTATTATACATTCGATATTTGGATTCAGGAGACTATTACCCGCTTTTGTGTGTATATGATGCAGAAGGAATGGAGCTTTGTAAAAAAGATCTACCTATTTCTGCAGACTTAAATTCTTACGGAGTTATTAAGTTAAGTGACAAGAAAGTCATTATAAATCCAAGATCTAATGCATTTACGACCGAACTAAAACCGATATCATTTGAATTTTGACAAAAAATGAGACTTTTTGGAGTTTCCACCCCCATTTTTCGACTGTTTTGAGACCTTTCTGAGTCCCCACCCACGTGGAAAGCGTGGGGGCGTATAAGTTGCCGACCTGCGCTGACTCAACGCAAAGGCTATCAATGAAAACAATAAACAAAGATATAGGAGGAAAACATTATGCAACAGAAAGAGCAGTGCGAGATGCTTCTTGCCGAGCTTCTACCCTTTGGTGAGGAACAGATTAAAAAACACGGCGAATTTTATCCATACGGCGCGGTGTTAAACACCGATCTTCAGATTGTTAAAACCGCCACCTACGACGGGGACGACAATCCGCCCTCTGACCGGGTAATAAGCTTTTTACAGGACGTACATAAAAAGCTTGCCGCCGAGGAAAAGATCGTCGCAAGTGCAATCGTTACCAACGCAACCGTTCGCACCCCAATGGGCAAAAGGACGGATGCCATCGTGATGTATCTTGAGCATAAAGACGGCTATTGCGCGGTGGTTGTTGCGCCGTATAAAAAAGGCCTCTTTAAAAAGGTAAGCTTTGCTCCCCTTTACGCCATGCAGGGCGATAAGACCATATTTTAAGGTTTTTATGCCTGCAAGCTGATAGCATAGGTGGTTTTATGAAGATACAAATAATAGGCTACGCAGGCAGCGGAAAGTCAACCCTTGCAAAAAGGCTTGCAAAAATCCACGGCGTGCCCGTTTTACATATGGATTCAGTCCACTGGTACGGGGACTGGCAAGAGCGCACCGTGGAGGAGGAAACCGCCATCGTCAGGGCATTTCTCGATAAAAACGAAGGCTGGGTCATTGACGGAAATTATTCCAAGGTGTGCCCCGAAAGATTTAAGGAAAGTCATCTTACCGTCTATCTTGATTTCAACCGTTTTTATTGCTACAGGATGGCAAGGCGCAGATACAGGCTTAACAAGGACAAGTCGCGGGGCGATCTGCCTTGCGCGGAAAAGTTCGACAATGTCTTTAAAAGGTGGATACTTTTTGAGGGCAGAACTAAAGAAAAGCGCGCCCGCCACTTAAAAAGACTTAACGAAACTTCCGGCGAAAGGGTGCATCTTAAAAGCCGTCGCCAGCTTGATAAGTGGATTTGCGCACACATGAAGATATATGAAAATATCAACGATTGATATTATTGTTTTTTTGGGATAATCGACCTATAGAGGGACTTTTTGTGAAAAAACTCCCCCAAAAGGGCCAGGTTGTGACTCAAAAAAACCCTCATAAAACCATAAGGGGGTTATTATGGAAATAAAAGCTGAAAGTAAAACCGTCAAGGAAATTTCACGGCAGGGTGAGGAGCTTATCCGTCGCCTTAAAAGCCTTAACGTCGGTCTTTGCCCGTTGGAGGCCCAGTCCGCTTACGTTAAGCTTTGCCTGTCCCAATCCTGCGGCAAATGTACGCCTTGCAGGGTAGGGCTTGCCCGCATAGAGGAGCTTATTGATAAAATTCTTGACGGACAGGGTACGGACGGCGATATTGACCTTATTTACAATACCGCACTTGCCGTAAAGGATTCCTCTGACTGCGCCATTGGTGCAACCGCAGGGGAGCTTATATTAAAGGGTATCGATGCCTTCAGGGACGACTACGCCGCTCACTTAAAGGGCTATTGCAGGTGTGACGAAAGGGTTATTCCCTGCGTGTCAAGCTGTCCTGCAGGTGTGGATATCCCCGGGTATATCGCCCTTGCCAAGGAAGGCCGCTACCGCGATGCGGTCAAGCTCATCAAAAAGGACAATCCCTTCCCGGTGGTGTGCGGATACGTGTGCGAGCACCCCTGTGAAAACACGTGCCGAAGAACGGTTATGGACGCGCCAATCAACATACGTGGTATAAAAAACTATGCCACGCTGGCGGCTGACAACGTCCATCTTGACCCCTGCGGTGCGCCTACCGGCAAAAAGGTTGCCGTGGTTGGCGGCGGTCCGGGGGGGCTTACCTGCGCCTACTATTTAAGACTTATGGGTCACGACGTAACCGTATATGAAAGGAAAAACGCCCTTGGCGGTATGCTCCGCTACGGCATACCCGAATACCGCCTTCCAAGAAGGGAGCTTGACAGGGATATTGAGGTCATTTTGGACGCAGGTGTAAAAATCGACGGCAGGGCAGTCGACGCCGACCTGTTTGAAGAAATATTAAAAGCTTACGACGCGGTATTTGTGTCGGTGGGCGCCCATCTTGACAAAAAGCTTAAGATCGAGGGCGAGGACCTTGACGGAGTAATAAGCGCGGTTGACTTCCTCGGTAAAATAGGCGACGGCCTTAAACCCGATTTTACGGGTAAGGACGTGGTTATCGTCGGCGGCGGCAACGTTGCCATGGATTGCACCAGGACTGCAAAGCGCCTTGGCGCAAGATCGGTCACCTGCGCTTACCGCAGAAGGATAGAGGACATGACCGCCCTTTATGAAGAAATCGAAGGCGCCTTAAGCGAGGGCTGTGTTATCGCCCAGCTTGTTGCACCCCTTAAGATTGAGGGTGAAAATGGCGTTTGCAAATATTTTGTCGTCCAAAAGCAAATTATCGGCGAGCACGACAGAAACGGAAGACCTGCCCCGAAGGCGGCAGATGCGCCGCCCGTTAAAATGGCTGCCGACGTGGTTATCGTTGCCATCGGTCAGGACATTGACAGCACTCCCTTTACGGCCCACGGCGTTCAGGTCAAGTGGGGCGCTATCCGGTCTGACGGCTGTGGCAAGGTCGACGGCTTCGACAACCTCTTTGCCGGCGGCGATTGCGTAAGCGGCCCCGCAACGGTCATTAAGGCCATTGAGGCAGGCAAGGTTGCCGCAAGAAGTATTGATAATTATCTGGGCTTTGATCACGAGATCTCAGTCGACGTTGAGATACCTTCGCCCGATAAGATTGCCCCAAGGTCGGGGCGGATTGTTATGGACAACAGGCCAAGCAACGTCCGCAAGGATGATTTTGACCTTTGCGAAATTCCCATGACCGAGGAGGAGCTTAAAAAGGAGGCCTCCAGATGTCTGCGCTGTGATAAATACGGCTTTAACTGCTTCAGAGGGGGGAGGGAACAAAAATGGTAACCATTACTATTGACGGCAAAACTTTCAGCGTTTGCGAAAATTCCACCGTGTTAGAGGCCGCAAGGCAAAACGGAATACATATCCCCACCCTTTGCTATTATAAGGACCTTCACGAGATCGGCGGTTGTCGCCTGTGCCTTGTGGAGGTTGAAGGGGAAGACAAGCTTGTCGCCGCCTGCAACAGGCAGGTAAAAGACGGCATGGTCGTTTTTACCGATACACCAAGGGTCATTTCGGCAAGAAAGACCAACCTTCAGCTTATTTTATCCGACCACGATCTTGATTGCGAAAGTTGTATAAAGGACGGCAGCTGTACCCTTCAAAAGCTTAAAAAAGAGTTTGGTATAGATGATGTTGTCTATCCGCAAAAAGTGGCGAAAACCGACCTATTGACCGACTTTCCTCTTATAAAAGACAACTCTAAATGCGTAAAATGCTTCCGCTGCGTGGAGGTTTGCGAAACCATCCAGCACCAAGCCGTATGGCAGGTGTCGGGTGGCGGCAAAAGGACGGGCGTCAAAACAAAGCTTGGGCTTAGCCTTGATAACGCCGGCTGCACCCTTTGCGGTCAATGCGTTACCCATTGCCCAACTGCGGCCCTTACCGCCCGTGACGATACGCAAAAATTTATTGATGCGGTAAGATCGGGCAAGACAGTTGCCGTGCAGGTCGCCCCCGCCGTCAGGACGGCCTTTGCTGAAGGCCTTGGCCTTAAGGACCCCGCCGTCGGTATTATGGTTGCCGCCATAAAAAAGATGGGCGCCACCTACGTTTTCGACACCCAGTTTGCGGCAGACCTTACCATTATGGAGGAGGCTGCGGAGCTTATCTCCCGCATTGAGCGTGGCGAAAATATGCCAATGTTTACTTCCTGCTGTCCCGGTTGGGTAAGATTTTTAAAGGCCGAGCACCCCGATCTTTTAACAAACCTTTCCACGGCAAAAAGTCCCCAGCAAATGTTTGGCGCTACCCTTAAAACCTATTTTGCCAAAAAAGCAGGGCTATCCCCAAAGGATATCTTCTCCGTTTCAATTATGCCCTGCGTCGCCAAAAAGGAGGAAGCAAACCTTCCCCAAATGGACTCAAGCGGGGAAAGGGACGTGGACCTTGTTCTTACCACCAGAGAGTTTATCCGCCTTGTGAAAAAGCTTGGTGTTGACCTTGCTTCCCTCAAGGAGGAAGCCTTTGACGCCCCCCTTGGCTTAAGCACGGGCGCAGGCGCGATCTTCGGCACAACGGGCGGCGTTATGGAAGCCGCTTTAAGATCCGCACACTACCTTTTAAACGGCAAAAACCCGCCTATAGGTCGATTTACGGCCATTCGCCGCCAAGATCAATACGGTTTAAGAGAGGGTGAATTCGCTTTAACTGACAGCATTAAGCTAAAGGTTGCCGTCGTAAGCGGCCTTTCCAACACCCAAAAGCTTATTATGGACTTAAAGGCCAAAAAGTGCCACTATGACTTTATTGAGGTCATGGCTTGTCCCGGCGGATGCGTCGGCGGTGGCGGTCAACCCACCTGTGACGGTGAGGAATTATCCCTTGACCGCGGCAAAAAGCTTTACCTGATCGACGGGGAAATGCCCTTAAGATTCAGTCACGAAAACCCCTCCGTCATCAAGGCCTATGAAGAGCTTTTCAAAAAGCCATTATCCCACACGGCCCACAGCCTTTTACACGTTGACCACAGCAAATAGCTTTCAAATCCGCCGCACCCCGTAAAAAGGGCTTGCGGCGGCTTTTTCTTTGAATAAAGCTCATAACATATTGCATACCTTCATACATTATACCTGACGGTTGATTTTCACGGCCAAAGGGCCCTTATCGGCAACAAAAATCCGAAAGGCATATAAAATCATTTGAAAATTATTGACAAGTGTTGTAAAATAGGAGGTAGCAATTGAGCATCTACAGCGACTTAACGAAAAACTTTCCCACCCTTAAGATAGAAAAGGATCACCCCATCGGCCCCCACACCTCGTTTAAGGTTGGCGGCAAGGGCGACGTGGCGGCCTTTCCCCACACCAAGGAGCTTTTTTCTCAGCTGGTCGGCTATCTTAACGGCCATTATCCTTATTGCGTAATAGGTCGCGGAACAAATCTTTTGGTATCGGACAAGGGCTTTCGCGGTGCAGTGATATTTACGACCCTTTTGTCTGACGCCGACGTCAAGGGTAATCTTATCGTGGCCGATGCGGGCGCACCCGTCAAAAAGCTTTGCAAAATGGCCGCTGACAACAACCTTGGCGGTCTTGAGTTTGCCGTGGGCATCCCCGGGTCCATTGGCGGCCTTGTCGCCATGAACGGCGGCTGTTTTAACAAGACCATTTCAGAGGTCGTTTGCTACGTCAAGGGCGAAAACGGCGTGTACAATAACAAGCTTTGCGACTTTGGCTACCGCAACAGCCGATTTTTATCGGGCGAGGTCATTTTATCCGTTGGCCTTAAGCTTAAGATCAGCGAGGAGGATCTTATCCGTCAGAAAACCGAACGCTTCACCACCGTCCGTCAAAAGACCCAACCAAAAGGTGCAACGGCCGGCAGCGTGTTCTTAAATCAAGGCTTTTTCGCCGGTAAGGTCATCGATCAGGCCGGGCTTAAGGGCTATAAGATAGGCGGCGCAAAAATATCGCCAAAACATGGCAATTTTATAATAAACGAGGGCCAATCGGCGCAGGATATATACGATCTTATCTGTTACGTTAAGGAAACCGTTTACGCAAAAAGCGGCATCCGCCTTAACGAGGAGATCCGATACATAGGCGAATTTTAATGTTGATAAATTTTGATTACCACACCCACACAACTTACAGCCACGGCAAGGGCACCATACTTGAAAACGCCTTAGCCGCAAAAAAGGTCGGTCTTGAAGGCATTGCCATAACCGACCATGGCTTTTCGCACGTTGCCTTCGGCATGAAGCGTAAAAAGGTTTTAAAAATGCTTGAGGAATGCTCTGCCGCCCAAAGGGAAGCAGGCGTCACGGTAAGGCTCGGTATAGAGGCCAACATTTTAGGCGAGGACGGCAAGTCGGACATTACCGAAAAGGATTATGACACCATCGACGTATATCTTGCAGGCATTCACAGGGCGGTCTGGTACTCATCCTTCAAGGATTTTTCCAAGCTTTTGATGGGCAACGTCTTTGCCTCCAAGGACAAGCCGTCACAATCCTTTATCGACTACAACACAAGGGTGTACGTCAACGCAATCAAAAACAACCCCATTGACGTCTTAACCCACTTGAATTACCTGGTCCTTGCCGACCCTAAAACGGTTGCCCAATGTTGCGCAGATTACGGTACGTATCTTGAAATAAGCACCAAAAAGGTCCATCTCACCCCTGAGGAGTGGCAAAAAGTTTTTGACACCAAGGTCAACTTTTTAATAAATTCCGATGCCCACAGCCCCGACAGGGTGGGGGACGTTGCTCTTTTTAAGGAGCTTCAAAAAACCGTGAACTTCCCCATGGACAGGATATACAACGTGGGGGACAAGCACCCAACCTTAAGATATACGGAGTTAAGAAAGCACCTTTAAGCTTTCGCCATAACCTTATGAACTTTTCAGTTAAAGTTAAAAATCAGATAATAGAAGAAAGGCTTTCCCAAAGGTGCTGCAGGCTGTCGTGCCTTGCCGGTTATTTGCGGACGGCAGGAACCATCGAGATCCAGAAGGGCAAGATAGGCTTTTCCACCACAAGCGAGCATACCATCAACGCCTTTTTCAGCAGGATAATTTACAGCCTTTACGGCGTAGAGGCTCAGACCGTCACCGAAAAGGAAGGCGGAAGGTCCAAAATGACCCTCATTTCCGATGTAAGCCTTCAGATTTTGAAGGATGCGGAAATTTTATCCGTTACCCCCTCCGGCATTGACGTTCAGCTTAACATCAAGGACACCTTGGTAAATAGGCCCTGCTGTCGCACGGCTTATTTAAAGGGCGCCTTTTTGGGCTCAGGCAGTATAACGGTCCCCAAGCTTAAAAGCGACAAGGCAACGGGCTATCATCTGGAATTTGTCTTTTCAAAATACCTTACCGCCCTTGATTTTTCCCACCTGTTAAGCGACAACGGTTACATAGCAAAGCTGGTGGAAAGAAAGGACTCCTTCGTGGTGTACTTTAAAAACTCTGAAGAAATCTGTGATATCCTCGTTTTAATGGGGGCAAAGGGCGCCAGTCTTGACCTTATGGATATTATCGTCAAAAAGACGGTGCGCAACAACACCAACAGGGTAATAAATTGCGAGATCTCCAATATGACCAAGCAGATCGACGCATCCTTAAAGTGCCGTGAAGAAATAACCAAAATAAGCGACGTCATCGGCCTTGACAGTTTGCCCCTCCCGTTAAAGGAGGTCGCCGTTGCCCGTCTTGACTATCCCGACGACACACTTTCCGCCCTGTCCGCAAGACTTGGTATCACAAAAAGCTGTCTGTCCCACAGGCTTAAAAAGCTGTCGCTCATCAGCGAAAGCTTGTGATGCTTACTTTTTATAAGACGCAAAAAGTCGGTCTATAGGTCGGTTATCAAGCAAAAAAAAGAACAAAAACGCCCGTCGGGCGTTTTTTTTGTAAAACCTATTTACAAACCGTTGTGCATATGCTATAATAAGCATATAAATTTTTTTGGGAGGACACAAGCGTGTTTGAAAATGTTTGGGATAAAATCAAAACCTGTGCTAAGATCGTTTTCATTATAAGTATGATCTTGTCAATTTTGCTGGGTATGTTTACTATGATTGCCGGGTGTTCCGGTAACGGCGGAGGAGAGGCCTTTATCACAGGTCTGTTTATTCTCATTTTCGGCATTTTAGGAAGCTTTGTCAGCGGCTTTATTATTTACGGCTTCGGTGTACTTGTTGAAAAGGCTGTTGAAATTTCCGAAAACACTAAAAAGTAAAAAAAAGGACGAGCATCTCGTCCTTATTTTTATGTGATAAGCGGCTTATAGGCCGCTTTTTTGTTGTTTTTAAGCCGATTTGCAACTTAAGGAAAGGTAAAGCTTTTACGCGATAATGTTTACAAGCCTTCCGGGGATTACGATAACCTTTTTAACCGTTGCACCGTTAAGGGCTGTGACTACGTTTTCGTCCTTCAAAACGATTTCCTCTATCTGCTCTTTGGAAAGTGACTTGGAAAGAGTAATTCTCGTTTTCAGCTTGCTGTTTATCTGTACTGCGTATTCGATCTCGTCCTTTACAAGCTTTTGCGGATCAAATGTTGGGTACTCTGCCTTAAAGATAGAGGTATTGTTGCCAAGACCTTCCCAAAGCTCCTCTGCAAAGTGAGGGGCGCAGGGGGCTAAAAGCTTGATAAGGGTTTTGACGGCTTCCTTAAACAGCTTGCCGTTCTTTTCTTTGAGGGCTTCGTACTTGGTCATGGCGTTAACAAGCTCCATCATTCTGGCGACCGCCGTGTTAAAGGAGAAGTTATCCATATCCCTGTCAACGCTCTTTACGGTGCTGTGAAGCACGAAATCAAGCTCCTTTTCGTTGGTGCCGTAAAGGTCTTTATCGGCGTCGGGCATTGCCTTGCTCTTTTCGTAAAGTCTTTCAACCCTGTCAAGGAATTTGCTTATTGACTTGATGCCGTCGTCGTTCCAGGGGCCGCCCTCGGTGTAGTTAAAGCCAAAGAGAAGATAAAGCCTGAACACGTCGGAGCCATATTGCTTAACGTAAGGATCGGGTGAAACGATATTGCCCCTTGACTTACTCATCTTGTTGCCGTCGGGGCCTAAAATTACGCCCTGGTGAACAAGTGACTTAAAAGGCTCGTCAAAGGTAAGATATCCCATGTCCCTTAAGGCCTTGGTGAAGAATCTTGCGTACAAAAGGTGCATGCAGGCATGTTCTGCACCGCCAACGTACTTGTCAACGGGAAGCATCTTGTTGATGATGGCAGGGTCAAAGGCCATATCCTTGTTGTTTGCGTCGGCGTATCTTAAGTAATACCAGCTTGAGCAAACGAAGGTATCAAGGGTGTCGGGGTCACGGGTGGCGTCACCGCCGCACTTGGGGCACTTGGTGTGCATAAAGCCGTCGTGCTTTGCAAGGGGTGACTTTCCGTCGGGCTTGAACTCAACGTCGTAAGGAAGCTCCACGGGGAGCTGGTCATAGGGTACCGCAACCTCGCCGCAATGTGGGCAGTGAACGATAGGTATGGGTGCGCCCCAATATCTCTGGCGGGAAACAAGCCAGTCGCGGAGCCTGTAATTTACCTTAAACTGAGCCTCGTCAAGCTTTTCAACGATGGCCTTTCTTGCCTCGTCGCCAAACTTGCCGTCAAACTCGCCGGAGTTTACAAGATAACCGTCCTCCGTGTAGGGGAGGGTTACGTTATTTTCCTTATTGGTGATAACCTGGTTTACGGGGTGGCCGTACTTTTCAGCAAAGGCAAAGTCCCTTTCGTCGTGGGCAGGTACGCCCATAACTGCGCCCGTTCCGTAGCTGTATAAAACGTAGTCGGCAATCCAGATGGGGACCTTTTTGCCGTTGGCGGGGTTGATGGCGTAAGCACCCGTCCAAACACCGGTCTTTTCCCTGTCGGAGGAAAGCCTGTCGATCTCGTTTGCTTTTGAAGCCTCGTATACGTAAGCTTCGACAGCGGCCCTTTGCTCCTCGGTGGTGATCTTTTTGGTCAAGGGATGCTCGGGCGCAAGTACGACGTAGGAAACGCCGAAGATAGTGTCAACTCTGGTGGTGAATACGGTAAAGTCATCGCCGCCCTCGGTCTTGAAAGCAACCTCAACGCCCTTGGATTTGCCGATCCAGTTCTTTTGCATAAGCTTGGTCTTTTCGGGCCAGTCAAGGCCGTCAAGACAATTTAAAAGCTCCTCAGCGTACTTGGTGATCTTGAAGAACCATTGTGTAAGGTTTTTCTTTACGACCGTATGACCACAGCGCTCGCAAACGCCGCCGATAACCTGCTCGTTGGCAAGAACCGTGTTACATTCAGGACACCAGTTGACAGGCGCTTCCTTTCTATATGCAAGGCCGTTTTCGTAAAGCTTCAAAAAGAGCCATTGGGTCCACTTATAGTAGTCGGGCGTGCAGGTCTTGATTTCCTGCGTCCAGTCAAACATGGCGCCGATACGCTTAAGCTGACCTTCCATGGTGGCAATGTTTTTTACCGTGGAGTCACATGGGTGGATGCCCGTTTTGATGGCGTAGTTTTCCGCAGGCAGACCAAAGGCGTCAAAGCCCATTGGCTGGAATACGGAATATCCCTTCATCTTTTTATAGCGTGCAAAGCTGTCCGTTAAGCCGTAGTTATACCAATGGCCAAGGTGCAGGTTTGCGCCTGACGGATAAGAAAACATCTCCAGACAGTAATACTTTTTGTCAGTATTGCCGTCGAAGTTATTAATGCCTGATTCGTCCCATATTTTTTGCCATTTCTTTTCAATTTCGGGCAAGTTCATAAAACAACCTCATTGGCGCGTAAAAGCGCAAGTTAATAATTAATTTTAATTATTATATCATCGTGAGGGCAAAAAATCCAATAAAAAGCCTTTCTTTAAAGAAAAATCTTAATTATTTTATAAAAAATCCGATTAATTTGCTTATTTATACTTGAAAATATTTAAATGTATGTTAAAATAAAGTGTATGAAAATCGTCTTATGGCTTTTTCAAATAACTCAAAAGGTGACTTTATGGGCTTTTTTAAGAAAAATTTAAAACCTATCGTAAGCTTTGCCGTCATGGGCGTACTGCTTGTTTTGGCAACCTTTTTCGACCTTCAGTTTTCACGCTTTGCGGTCGATCTTGAGCCCGGCAAATACTATTCCACCAACTTTTTCGGCGTATTTTTTGAAATTTTCGGCGAAAGGCCTGTGTATTACGTCACTTCAATAGGGCTTTTCTTTATCTTCTTTTACCTTAAAAAGGTAAGCACCTTCAAAAAGGGGACTAAGATTACCCTTATGGCCTTATGCGCGGTTATTGCTTTAGGGCTTAACTATTACGGCGCAACCAAGCTTATAAAATACCTTTTGACCCACGGCTGGATCTCTGATTTAGAAGGGATCATGCGCACGGTGGCAACGGTTTCGGTTGCCATCGTCTTTACGGCGCTTTGGCTTTTTGTTTGCTCAAGGATAAACAAAAAGTATTTAAAGGGCCTTGCCGTTTGCGGTCTTATCATCATATTTACGGCGGCCTTTTCACAGGCGGCAACTCATCTTTTAAAGCCGTTTTTCGGCAGGGCAAGGTACAGGATGCTCAACGTGATGGGGGACTTTTCTCAGTACACCAGATGGTACGTGGTAAACGGTAAGCGCTCCGTCCCTGAAGAACTTCTCGCCCTCGGCGTCGCCAAGGACGGATATAAATCCTTCCCATCGGGGCATACTTCGTCTGCGGGGGTTATTCTGGCCATTATGTCGCTCCCCGTGGTGTTTAAAAATATGCCCAAAAAGGTATCCTGGATACTCACCATCGTTGCTTACGCCTACACCCTTACCGTTGCTTTTTCAAGGGTCGTGATCGGCGCGCATTATGCCTCCGACGTAATCATCGGCGCACTTTTATCCCTCGTTGGGTTTTACCTTGGCGTGTTCGTTATCAAAAAAATACTGGCACGCTTTACAAAGACTGCAAACGAATAATAGCAGTGCTTTCCCAATATAATATTACCGATAAATCGGTAGTATATGGGCTTTGAAAAGGAAATTGCTAAAATAGTTAACCCCTTAAAGCAACCGTATTTTTTCAGGTATTCGGTTGTATATCCCGTTGGCGCGCATTTTGAGGGGGTCGTCAAAATAGGCCAAATATCGACCTATAGCGTCACTTTAGTCATAAAAAACCACCTCGTAAGGGTTTGTGGCAGCAGCCTTTCGGTTGAAAGGTTTGAGGGCAGCGATCTTGTCTTAAGCGGAAGGATCACCGCTGTGGAGGTTGCATTGTGAATACCGTCCGCATACTTTTTGAGGGGAGGAATTTATCCCTGCTTTTTCAAAGGCTTAACGGCCGCGGCATTTCCGTTTACAGGGTCAAAAACCTTTCCGACAGGCAAACCGTCCTCTCGGTCAAGAAAAGTGATCTTCAAGGGGTACAGGCCTTAACCGGCACCATGTGGCGTATGACCGTGGTAGGGTTTGGCGGGCTATCTCTTTTAAAGGGTGCTTTTATAAAAAGCCTTCCCATGGTTATTCTTACTGTTGTATTTACCGCACTATGCTACCTTTCAGACGGATACGTGCTTACGGTTTCGGTAAACGGCCTTTCGCCGTCAAAGCGGGGCGAGGTTTTACAGCTCGTTGAGGATTTCGGCATAAAGGTCTTCTCAAGATTTGAGAATATTGACCTTAAGGGGATAGAAAGATACATATATAAAAATTCAGACGGGCTTGCCTTTGTTTCCGCTAAAAAGTGGGGCAATAGGTTGATTATCGACACAATTCCCACGGCCTTCCCCGAAATTTCAACTAAAAACGGTCCTATGGTTACGTCAAAAAAGACGGGCAAGCTGATACGCCTTGTCGTTTTCAGCGGAACCCCTTTAAAAGCCGTCGGCGATACGGTAAGGGCCGGCGAGGGACTTATGGGCGGCTGGTTTTTAAGCCCTACGGACCAGAAGATCCCAATAGAGCCCTCGGGGGAATACACCCTCCTTTGTGAGGAGGTTTTATCCTTCACCGTTGACGGGCTGACCCTTGAAAGCTCTCCGGAGATCGTTACCGTGCTTGGGCTTTTTGCCTCCGGCCTTGAGGAAAAGGACGTCTTGTCCATATCGGTGCTTTCCATTACCCGGGTAGATGCAGGCGCCGTCGTAAAAATAAAAATCACCTACGTTTATCAAGAGGTTTTATAATTTGGAAAAATTCGTAATCAAAATTCCTGTGGAAAGTTCTGACAGGCTGTCCCAGCTTGTCGGCAGCTTCGACGAAAATTTAAACGTCATCATGAAGGAGACCTCCACCACCGTTATCGTGGACGGATCTCATCTTGAAATTTCAGGCGAAAAGCAAAATGTCCTCCTTGCAGAAGGGGTTATCCGCAAGCTTAACGCCGTTATCGACTCGGGCGAGGTGGTGGATAAATCCAAGCTCGTTTACTGTGTGGAGCTTGCTAAAGAGGGCGAAGCCGAGGACATAGGCAAACTTATGTCGGGGGTTATTGCCATAACCTCACAAGGTAAGCCCATAAAGTGCAAGACCCTCGGCCAAAAAAAATACGTTGACGCCATCAATAAAAACACGGTGGTGTTCGGCGTTGGCCCCGCAGGTACGGGTAAGACCTACCTGGCGGTTGCCCTGGCGGTTGCCGCTTACAAAAACAAGCAGATCGAAAAGATAATCCTTACCCGTCCCGCCGTTGAGGCAGGCGAAAGGCTTGGCTTTTTACCCGGGGACCTCCAATCCAAGGTCGACCCGTACTTAAGGCCACTTTACGACGCCCTGCAGGAAATGTTCGGCCTTGAAAATTATCAGAAGCTTATGGAAAGGGGTGTTATAGAAATTGCCCCACTTGCATATATGCGCGGCCGCACCTTAAACAACGCCTTCATCATTTTGGACGAGGCCCAAAACTGTACTAAGGAGCAGATGAAGATGTTCCTTACCCGTATGGGCGAGGGAAGCCGTATGGTAATAACCGGTGACGTCACCCAGATCGATCTTCCCGATGGCAAGACAAGCGGATTAAAGCACGCAACCTCAATTTTAAAAAATATTGAAGGCATTGCAATCTGCAATCTTACCCATAAGGACGTTGTGCGCCATCCATTGGTTATGGAAATTATCAAAGCCTATACCCGTGCGGAGGACAAGTCCAAAAAGTAGGCCTATAAGCCCGTTATCTACGGTTTTTGCAGATTAATATCAAAAAAAGAAGGTTTTTTAGCACCTTATTCAAAATAAAAAACACGTTCATTAAGACAAAGCATTAAGCGAGGTTAATATGTTTTTCCAAAACAAAAAATATCAGGCATGGCGCAAAAAGGATTTCGCGTGGTCAATACTTCACTTCCTTTTACACGTCATCATCTTAAGCGTTCTCGTGGTGTTTGCCATCTTTATCAATTTAGGCAGCTTCCAACAGACCTTAAACTTCATCATTGACGAAAGCACGTATTTTCACACCATTTACGTTGTAGCGACGGTTTTGGTGCTCGCCCTCGTCGTGTACTTATACTTCTTTTTTGAGTCACGCGACTTTTTGATACGCGCAAAAAACATTGCCATTATCTTTATCGCAATGGAGCTTTCATATATAATTTGTACCGTACTTGGCAAGTACGTAGGCATTTTTTCAAGACCGTACGCCATCTGCGCATTGCTGATACTTTTACTTGTCAATAAGCCTACGGCAGTATTTATGAACTTCATTTTCAATATTTATTTACTGATAGGCGATATTTTTTCAGGGGTTGATATGGACCTTATTCAGACGGTAGGCTCCTTTATTATCGGCCTATCCACCAGCCATCTTGCAGTGTACCTTGTTGACAACGTTGGCTCAAGAATAAAGGTTTTTGGCATGGGCTTTATAAACTCTCTGCCGATAATCGCACTTTCCTTCCTGTTTTCCTACAAGGCGGGCATGAAGGTTTACGACGTATTATTTATAGTTTTACACGGCTTTATTTCAGGTATTGGCGCAGTTGTCGCTATGATGGCGATCCTCCCCGTGTTTGAAGCCGTTTTCAACGTCCTTACAAACTACCGCTTGGCAGAGATCACCGACCACAAGTCAAAGCTTATCCGCAAGATGATCTCAGATGCGGGCGGCACCTTCCAGCACTCAATTTTGGTTGCCACCTTAGCTGAAACCTGCGCAACGGCCATTGGCGAAAACCCACTCCTTGCCCGTGCTGCGGCATACTACCACGACATGGGTAAGATAAAGGAGCCCCAGTACTTTACCGAAAACCAGCACGGCTACAATCCCCACGACGATTTAACCCCAGAGCTTTCCACCCAGATAATCCGCGCCCACACCACCAACGGTAGCGAGCTTATCAAAAAATATCATCTCCCTCTTATCCTTGCCGACGTCGCGCAGGAGCACCACGGTACCCTTCCCATTCAGTATTTCTATAATAAGGCCTTAAAGTTTACCGAGGGCGAGCTTGACATAAAAGACTTCTCCTACCCGGGTCCCAAGCCCACCTCAAAGATTGCGGCCATAATCATGCTTGCCGACGGATGTGAGGCAGCCGTCCGCGCCCAAAGCGACCGCTCAAGAGAAAGGGTTGAAAAGGTAGTCAAGGCCATTATCGACGACAGAATGAAGCTTGATCAGTTCTCCGACTGCGACATAACCATGCACGAGATCAGACTCATTGAGGAGGCTTTAGAAGCCGGCCTTTCGGGCGTATACCACGACAGGATCAAATATCCCAAAATGAAGGATAAAAAGGTAAACACCTTTGCTTCCTCCAAGGACGGCAAAAATGGCTAAGCTTAAGGTTTATGTCAACGGTCAGCTTGACGGTGCTGAAAATATCTGTGACGCCGTATACAAAACTCTTTCACAAAGGGTCAATCTGTATGCGGAGCTTGACATGGTCTCCCCCGAGGAGATTAGGCAAATAAACAGCGATAACAGGCATATAGATGCAGTTACCGACGTTTTATCCTTTCCCATGCTTGATGGCATCAGGGGCAAGGTCATCAAAAAAAAGGACTTTCCTTACGACTATGACGAGGAGGAAAAAGCCATCTTTTTAGGCTCAATCGTCATCTGTGAGGAAAGGGCAAAGGCGCAGGCCGCCGAATACGGACACACCCTTCAAAGAGAGCTTTCTTATCTCTTCGTCCACGGTCTTATGCACCTGTTTGGCTACGACCATATGACGGATGAGGACAAAAAACAAATGCGAGAAAAGGAAGAGCAGGCCCTTGCCTGCCTTGGTATTACAAGATGAAAAGCGGAACGGTCGCAGTTGTCGGCAGGGCAAACGCCGGCAAATCAACCTTAATAAACGTTTTAGTCGGCGAAAAGGTGGCCATCGTGTCACCCAAGCCACAGACCACCCGTGACAGGATATTGGGGATAAAAAACGGAGAGGACTATCAGATAGTTTTCGAGGACACCCCCGGCATTTACAAGGCGTCGTCCTTGCTCAACAGCCGCATGCAAAAAAGCACGGAGGTCGCCGCCCGCGACGTTGATCTTATCCTTTATCTTATTGATGCCCACGCCGGCGTTAAGGAGGAGGACAAGGCAAGCCTTATCAAGTACGCAACGGGGGATATACCCCTCGTCCTTGCTCTTACAAAGACGGACATTATGCCCAAGGAAAACCTCCCCGAAATAGTTGGGGCCTTTTCCGACGTGGAAAATATCGATAAAATCGTAACCATCTCCGCCCGCCGCGGCAAAAACCTTAAAAAGCTGATGGAGGAGATTTTAAAACGCCTCCCCGAAGGCGATCCCATCTATACGGAAGACGTTATCTCCGACCGATCGGAAAAGTTCATGATTGCCGAAATCATGCGTGAAAAGATGCTTTTAAAGTACGATAAGGAGATCCCTCACGGGGTTGTTATTATCATTAATACCTTTGAGCGTCAACCCAACGGCGTGTACGATATTAACCTTGATATCGTGTGTGAAAAATTCAATCACAAGGCAATAATTATCGGCAAGCAGGGCTCCGCTTTAAAGGAGGTTTCTTCCTTTGCCCGACAAAGCATGGAAAAGTTTTTGGACGCCAAGGTCTTTTTGACTGTCTACGTCAAGGTTAAAGAGGATTGGCGAAACAACCCCTCAAGACTAAAGGAATACGGCTACGCCGACGAGGATTTTTACTGATATAAAATAAAAAAGCAGCTTTTGCGCATATTACCCTTAAGGAGGGCCTTTTATGAAAGACAGACCTGAGGACCGTGCTTGGCAGCTTTTTGAAAAAACAGGTAAAATATCTTATTATCTACTCTATAAAAAACTAAAAAACAAAGACTGATCTTATAGCTCCATTTTGTTAAAAATGGGCCTATAGGTCGGTTTTTGGCGGTTTTTTATCAAAAAAATCATTGGTACGCGCCCTATGGAAGAAAAATATAACGCAATATGCATACGCGCTGTTCCTTATAAGGAAAGTGACAAGATGTTGACCCTTTTCACCCTTGAAAGGGGTCTTGTCGACTGTATTGCAAGGGGCGTGAAAAAGGCCAATGCAAAGCTAAAGTTTTGTGCAGAGCCCTTTTGCTTTGCCGAATACGTCGTCGTTGAAAAGCAGGGCAGGCGCACCGTTGTCGAGGCTAACGAGATCGACGGCTTTTACGACGTAAGGCTTGACGTTGACAAGTATTTTTGCGCCTCTGCCGTCATTGAGTTTTTACGTTCGATTTTAAAAAGCGAAATCGTGACCTACGGGCTTTTTCTTGAAACGGTAAAAACCTTAAAGGCCCTTAACACTTCCGCCGTCAACCCTTTGATTATTCTTGACAAATTTATACTTGACAGCTTAAAGCTTGTTGGCTACGGCATAAGCTACGATGGGTGCGCCCTTTGTAAGGAACAAATATCGGGCCGTGTGTTTTTCGATTTTGACGATTGCTTTTTCGTGTGCGCGTCTTGCGCTGATTATGGCGCCGTTGAAATGCGTATATCCACGTACAAAATGCTTTCGGCCCTGTCCATGCTTTCCGTTGATGATTTAAAAAACAGCGATTTATCGGCTTATAGCCCCATTTTTGACGATTTATCCGCGCCCTTAAACGTTTTAAAGTTCTTTGACTTCTTTTTACGTGATAAGGTAGGCATAAATTTAAAAAGCCTTGAAAATATCATCGGTGGATAATATTTTTTCTGCTTTTTGCTCACTTTTGTTTTACTTATTTCCTTCATTGTGGTACAATAGCCTTACCGTTTGACCGCGCCCCTTATTTTGCGGACAGACGGCCCTTATCAACTTAATACGCGGGTATGGCGGAATGGCAGACGCGCTAGATTCAGGTTCTAGTGGGGGCGACTTCGTGCAGGTTCAAGTCCTGTTACCCGCACCATTTTTACGGCGACGGCCAATGCGATGCCGTGCAAAAAAAAGACAAGCTTCACGGCTTGTCCTTTTTTTACCCGTCAAAGGTGGCGTCGCCTTTTGCTGTACAGATAAAGGATGATGAAATAACGTGACGCGATTGACCTTAAAAGGTAGCAATCGCTATTCCGTCCTTCCTTTGGTCGTCCTTACAAGTCCTGTTACCCGCACCAAACAGAAAAAATACGAACCCTGAGCAATCAAGGTTCGTATTTTTCTTTACAAAAGATTATTTTGGTATTCAAATATTGCGGTAATTAAAAGATAAAGACGAGATATTAATTCTCGCCTTTATCTTGTTTTTTATATGCTTTTTTACAAATAGGACATTTCCGATTTTTACTATTGTTTCTTTGGTCTACCCTTGCTTGCCATTCGTGTCCTTCTTGACATTTCCACCATACTACTTTATGACTGTTTTCAGTTAAATCCTCGGGAGTAATATTACCGTTTCTTTCATAGTTCCATTCTAGTGCTAGATCAGGATTTGTTGTTTTTAAATCATTAAAGCCTATTAATACTTTACGCCCAGAGCAATAAGGACACCCACTCCCCCTAGTCCTGTGCTTAACCATGGTTTCCCATTTATGCCCTCGACTACAAATCCACCAAACTATTTTATCACTGTTGGGTAAAACATCCATAGGTGTTAAGCCGTTGTTTTTTTCATAAAGCCATTCTTTTGCCAATGTTGGATTAACAGTTTGTAAATCATTTACACCTTTAATAGCATATCGTCCAGAACAATACGGACATCTATGACCTCCGCTATTTCTACTACCGATAGTAGCTTGCCATTCGTGCCCCTTGGCGCATTTCCACCATACCTTTTTATCACTATTCGCCGTTACATCTGCAGGTACTAATCCGTCATTTTTCTCATAATTCCATTCTTTCGCTAAAACCGGATTATTTGTTTGCAAGTCATTATAATTTTGCATAACCTGTCGATTTGAGCAATAGGGACACTTATTACCACGAGTTCTGCTTACTATGGCAGCCTTCCATTCGTGTCCCTCTTGACATTTCCACCAAACATTTTTCGTACTGTTTGCAGTAACATGTTCTGGTTTTAATCTACCATTCTTTTCGTAATTCCATTCTTTAGCCAAAGTTGGATTTATGAAAAAAAGTGAATTGCTTTTTTCCGTGTATTCTCTTAAATTTTCTATTTCTATAGAGTCCCTTTTCAAATCCACATTTATATCAATTCCGACTATTTCACTTAATACTACTTTGAGTACTTTTTCTAAGTCTTTTTGATTTTCTTGTACCAAATAATCTATGGAACTATCATTCAATGACGGTAGTCCCTGCCTTATTCTATACAACTTAATTCCATCTTTCTTACATTGCAAATTTTTCTTTAATTCTTTTTTTGCTTTGTTTTTGTGCCAAAAAGATCCATCATACTCAATAGCAATTTTTTTAGATGGAATATAAACATCTAATTCGTAACCTAGTGCTTTGCATGAATGAATAACATCCACACCATTTTTTTTAAGATAATAGACAAGTGCAAATTCGGGGAAAGAGGTATGCCGCTCTGAATTGCAAACAGGGCAACCTGTTCCGCTATTTCTACTTGCAATCGTTGCCTGCCATTCGTGCCCTTTTTTACATTTCCACCATACTTTTTTGCCACTACTTTCAGCAAAGTTTTCCGGCGTTAAACTACCATTTCTCTCATAATTCCATTCGCTAGCTAATGTTGGATTTATGGTCGTTAGATCATTATAGCCGACTAATATTTTTTTGTTTTGACAAATTGGGCAGTCATTACCATAATTTCTATTAGCTATTGTCGCTTGCCATTCATGTCCTTTTTTACACTTCCACCATACTTTTTTGCTACTGCTTTCAGTAATAGCATTAGGTGTTAAGTCACCATTTTTTTGATAATTCCATTCGAAGGCTAAAACAGGATTTGTTGTTGCTAAATCATTAAAACCTATTAAAACTTTTCGTCCTGCACAATACGGACAACCTGTTCCTTTTGTTCTGTTCTTTATTTGTGTTTTCCATTCGTGTCCTTTGGAACACTTCCACCACGCCTTTTTATCGCTACTGGGCAATACATCCATTGGCGTTAAGCCGTTGTTTTTTTCGTAATTCCATTCTTTTGCCAAATCAGGATTAATTGTCTGTAGATCGTTTTCGCCTTGAATAGTGAGAACTCCTGCGCAATATGGACATCCACTACCGCGACTTCGGTGATCTATTCGCGCTTCCCATTCATGCCCGTGAGAACATTTCCACCATGCTTTTTTTCCGCTGTTAGGACGCATATTTTCCGGTCTTAAATTGCCGTTTTTTTCATAATTCCACTCTTGCGCTAAAGTTGGATTCAAAGTTTTTAAGTCATTAACACCTTCAACAGCCAATCGTTCGGAACAATAGGGGCAGCCATTGCCCTTTGTCCTTACTTTCACCTGCGTTTGCCATTCGTGTCCATTAGCACACTTCCACCATACTTTTTTGTCGCTATTAGGTAATACATCTTCAGGTGTTAAACCATTGTTTTTTTCATAATGCCACTCTTTGGCCAAATGAGGGTGTACCGTGCGCAAATCATTTTCGCCCTTGATAGCATATCTGCCTGAACAATAAGGGCAGCCGTATCCGTAGTTTCTATTACCTATACTTGCTTGGTATTGATGTCCTTTGCTACATTTCCACCACACTTTTATTCTTTTACCGATAGTCAAAACATAAGGACTCAACCCTAATTCATCGTTCTTCTCCCAATCCCATTCGGCCATAAGTTGAGCATTATCGCTCACGTATCGTTTTTCTTTCTTTTCTGTCACAATGCTCACCTTCTTTCTATAAGATTATATAACAAAATGCGAACAATCTCAAGTGTTTTATGACAAAATTAGATCAAGTTGGGATATATCAAATAAATTAGCTACTCATATGAGGTTCGTACATTATTCTAGCTGGTGCACCATTTTTACGGCGACGGCTAATGCGATGCCGTGCAAAAAAAAGACAAGCTTCACGGCTTGTCCTTTTTTTACTTTTTTACTATTACCCGATTAAAATAAGCATCAGACATATTTGTGTTATGATATTAGGCGTCGGTGGATAATAAATGCCTGCATCACATGTTAAAAAAACAGCAGATAAAAATCCGTTGCTTTTTTATGCTTTTTGTATTAAAATAAAATAGATAGCAAGGCAAGAAACGTCTATTTTTCTTCTATGCGTTTTTATCCGTGCTTTGTCAGCATTAAAAACAAAGGGGGATGATTTTATGTTTCCAAATCCCGTTGCAAAGATTAAGGGCTTTGCATTAATCTTATCGTTCTTACTGTCGATGGCTTCCTTTATCGTCAGCGTAATAATTATGATTAAGCAATCATTTGAGCAAGGCTTGATTGCCTTGAGCGTAGGGGCGGGTATCAATCTGGCCGCAACCGGTTTATTGTACCTCATTGCATTTATGGTTGAAAGGATTATGGCTCAGGCTTTAATTAAAAGCTTTTTGCAGCGCCCCGACATCAACAAGGCTTACGCCATGGTGGATGAAAGTGACCCCTGGTACGCAACTATCAAAAAGGTCCACGACTCCCTTGGCGAAATCACCGCGCGCGAGCATCGTACGGTGGAGATAAAAAGCCTTGACGGCCTTACCTTGAGGGGGGTGTATTATCCCCAAAAAGGGGCCTATAAGACGGTTATTTGCGTTCATGGCTATACAAGCCACGCCGAAAGAGAGTGGGCTTATCCTGGCTTATACTATCTGTCACTTGGCTATAACGTCCTTATACCGTACCAGCGCGCCCACGGCTTAAGCGAGGGTAATTATATCACCCTTGGCGCATTGGAGCGGGACGATCTTACCCTTTGGGTAAAAAAGGCCCTTGAGCTTTCCGATGGCGGCGACGTGGTTATTCACGGCCTCAGTATGGGCGGGGGAATAGCTCTTTTGGCCACGCCCTTTGAAATGGAGGGGGTAAAGGCCGTTATTGCCGACGCTCCATCTACGTCCGTCAGGACTACCTTTGAAAACGTAGCAAAACACGCCTTTAAAACGGGCGGCGAAAAGATCGGCGCCCTTGCCATCAAGATCTTTGGCAAAAGATTTAATGTTGACGTGGATACCTGCGACGTGCTTACTGCCGTTAAGGAAGGTAAATATCCCGTCTTGCTTGCTGCCGGCAGCAACGAAAATTTAGAAGGGCTTTTTCAATCCATCGCAGATATTAATCCAAATCCCACAAAAACCGTCATTTTACCCGGCTGTGATCACGGCAACGGCCTTTATAAGCAAACGGAGCTTTTTAAAAAAGCCATTGCAGATTTCTTAACCGAGTGCGGCCTGTGACAATTTAACCTTAGTATAAAAAAAGAGAGGACGTCCCGGCTTTTTTGTGACGTTCTCTCAAATTTTTTACCGCGTTTTACACTTTGGCGGCTTTTTTTTCATATTCGGTTGAAAAAGCCGCTTAAGTGTGGTATAATCATTTGGTAATATATCAGCTTTTAATTGCCTTAAAGGGGGTCACCATGCTTTTCAAACGCAAACCCAAATATCCAAAAAACGCCAGGTATAAGCTTGGGGATTACGTCAACTTCAGATTCAGGGGCGATCTGTATTTTGGCTACGTCTACGGTGCAAGTGAAGCCCCCGACGGCACGGTTACCTACACCCTTCAGATCGCAGGTCAGTGCCCGGCCCTTCTTCACGACTACCGTGAAGAAGACATTATCGGCCTCAAGACAAAATAACCCTTCAGTTTTAGTGACACAATAGGGAAAAAGTGATATAATAAAAGAATACTTACAAAACCAACAAGCTTGCAAAGGATAAAATTTATGTCAATCAATTGCGAAATTTTCATAAGCTACAGCTCCAAGGAAAAGGAAATCGCTTCTTTAGTTCGTGAAACCTTGGAAAATAACGGTATTACCTGCTGGATGGCACCGGAGTCAATCCCCGCATCCTCGGGCTACGCCGCAGAGATAACCGAAGCCATTGCCAATGCAAAGGTGGTGGTTTTGATACTTTCATACCCCTCTATGGAATCCAAATGGGTGGCAAAAGAGGTGGATTTCGCCATTTGCGAAAACAAGCCCATTATACCCTTCCGCATTGACGACAGCAAGCTTAACAGGACCTTTCAGCTGTATCTTAACAACGTTCAGCACATTGACGCCTACAAGCGCATTAAAATGGCCCTTGGGGACCTTCTTGACAACGTAACGGCTCTGATCGGAGCAAAAAAGGAGGATTCCTCAAGAATATACCTTAAGCCCGCCTACCGTGAGCCCATCTACAACTTTATGGGCCGCGACAGAGAGCTTGAGGATATCTCCGCTGCCTTTGAAGGCCACACGGTGGTCGCCCTTTCGGGTATGGGCGGTATCGGCAAAAGCGAGGTTGCAAAGGCTTACGCCGTAAAGGCTTATAAGGACGGCCTTTACGAGATAGTAAGCTACGCCGACTATAAGGGGACCCTTAAAAAGACCATTTCTCAGCTTGACTTTGCCAACTTTGACGAGGCCACCTTTTTAGAAAGCCTTCAGACAAGGACGGATATTACCTCCATCGAGGACGAGCTTTACAAAAAGAAGGTCGGCTGGCTGGAAACCCACAGCAAAAAGGCCTTACTTATAATCGACGGCATGGATAACTACGACGATCCCGACCTTGGCGTTTTAAGTCGCATTTTAATTGACGTTCTTATGACGACCAGGTGCCACTTTTCAGACCTTAAGACGGTCAGGATAAACCCCGTCCCCGATGACGAGCTGGTAGAGGTGTTTTACAACTTTTACGAGGACGGCACCCGTGACGAGGAGGAGATCGCCGCCGTAAAGGAGATAATATCCCTCGTTTCCTCCCACACACTCACCGTAAAGCTTATGGGTCAGTTCCTGCAGACGTCGGGCTACGAGGTGAATATGCTTCTTGACAACCTTCGCCAAAGCACCCTGAGCGATATTTTCGGTCAGGACGAGGTAATGCACCAGAACAGGTACGACAGCATAAACGCCCACATCAAAAATCTTTTCTCCTTGGCAAAGCTGTCCCAAAAGGAGGAAGCCGTCCTTGCGGACCTTTCCCTTATCCCCACGTCCGGCATCAAAAAATACACCTTCAGAAGCTGGCATAAGGACGCCGACACCATGACGGTCGTTTCAAGATTGGTGGATAAGGGGTTTGTGGAGTCCAACCACGGGCTTATCTACCTGCACCCCCTTATTCAGGCGGTCGTAAAAGACACGGTTAAGCCAAATACCGACCTATGCGCCGACTTTTTGGATTGTGTTATCCAAAATATCGACGGCGAGATCGTGCCCACCGTCAAGCAGATGGACGAGCTGAGCGCCATTACCCTTTCCATCGTAAACAGCTTAAACGAGGAAAACCTCACCATGGTGCGCCTGCTAACGTCAGTCGGTCGCTTCCACAACTCCTGTGCCTACTGCAAGCTTATGCCCCTTAAAAATTACCGCGGCATGAACACGGCCTTTGCTCAGCTAAAAACCGACAATGTGGACAAGCTTAAAGAATTTTCCGTTTCCCACGGGCTTTATTTAAGGGCAGGGCGAATGCTTGAGGGCCTTGAGGGCGTAGACTGGGTCGACAGGGAAAGACTTTATACCCGCTTTGCCGCCCTTTTATACAACGTAAAAAAATACGACGATGCAATTTTATACAATCAAAAGGCGCTGGACATCAACGCGAGGGAAAGGGGCGTTTTAGACGAAAACTCCTTTACCAACAGGCGAAGGATGGCAACCTGCTACTTTACCGTAGGTAACTTCCAAAAGGCTTACGAGCTTTACGCCGAAAATCTCCGCCTGCGCCTTGAAAATCCCCCTCAGGACTCCGTTAACCTTGGTAGGGCACATATGCACGCCGCCAACGCCTTAAAGGCCCTGGGTCGCCTTGATGAGGCCCTTACCCTTTACGAAAGGTCAAGGGAATATATCGTGGACGACGACAGCAACGCCATCGGTCTTGCTATGCTTGACGAGGAGGTCGCCGACCTTTACGAAAGGATGGGTAAGGCCATCCTCGCTAAGGATTATTTAAAGGAGGCTTTAGACCTTTACACCAAATTTTCCGAGGACGAAGAAAAAATCAATATTTTATCACAGCGGTTGGAGGGCGCTGCTAAGGCGTGATCCCAACCCTTAAACGGTGAATAAATGTTAAATTTATCCTTTTTTATAAACAGCATAATGCTTGGCGCAGGGCTTGCCATGGACGCGTTTTCCGTATCCTTGGCAAACGGCCTTAACGAGCCTCTTATGAAAAGACCCAAAATGGTGGGCGTTGCGGGCATATTTGCCTTTTTCCAGTTTTTTATGCCCATGCTTGGCTGGATATTCGTTCACACCGTCTTGCAGCATTTCAAGGCTCTCGAAAGGGCCGTTCCGTACGTGGCGCTGGTGCTTCTAGTGTTTATCGGCGGAAAAATGATCTACGACGGCGTAAGCAAAAAGGAGGGGGATGGGGTAAAATCCGTTGGCATCGGCGGCCTTATGGTTCAGGCGGTGGCAACCTCCATCGACGCCCTTTCCGTTGGGTTTACCATTGCAAGCTACGACCTTTTACCCGCCCTTTTGTCCTGCTTAATCATCGGCGTCGTTACCTTTGCAATTTGCCTTGCGGGTATTGCCGTCGGCAAAAAGTTCGGCACAAAGCTATCGGACAAGGCCTCCCTATTCGGGGGCGTTATACTCGTTATTATCGGCCTTGAAATTTTTATTACCGGCATCATTTAAAGGCGGTCAAAACAACAAAAAAACGGGGGCAGACGGTTCAGGTCTGCTCCCGTATGTTTTTGTCAAAATTTGCGATAATCGGCTTATATCCTTACTTTTGTGTGTAGTTTGTTTCGTTAAGCAGGGGTATGGTCTTAAGATCGTAAACCCTTACGAAGTCAATTACAAGCTGTGCGGGCATTTTGTCGTTTGCAGGGACCCTGCCTCCGTCAAAGTTGCCGCCGATGGCAAGGTTTAATATCAAAAAGAACTCTTGGTCAAAGGGGGCCTGGTCGTTTTCGCTTGCGTTGCTTGAAAACCATTTCCCTGCAGAATACGTCCTGTAGATCTCGCCGTCGATGGACATGCGGATTTCATTTTGGTACCAGTCGATGGTGTAAAGGTGGAAATCGGTTATGTCGGTATCCTCTTTAAATGTGTATTCGCCGTAATCATAGGTATGGGGCGTGCCGTAATGTATGGCAGAGGACGCCATTTTCGGGAACCTCCCTTTAAGCTCCATTATGTCAATTTCACCCGACTTTGGCCAGCCGCCGTAAACGGATTTTTCGGGCATCATCCAAAATGCGGGCCAAAGACCCTGCTCGGCGTGGGACAGCTTTATCCTTGCCTCAAAGCGGCCGTACTTTTGTGAAAAAAGCTTGTTTGTTACCAGCTTGGAAGACGTGTATTTTTTACCGCCGAAGGACTCTCTGTAGGCGTTGATAACAAGACAGCCGTCAACAAGCTCCGCATTTTCCTCACGGTAATACTGCTGCTCGTTATTGCCCCAGCCGGGTATGCCGTAGTCTGATCCGTCGCCCGTCTGAAAGGCCCACTTGGTCCTGTCGATCTCGTCGCCGTCAAAGGTGTCAAAAAAGGTGCAAAGCTCCTCGTCAAAGCCGTCGCTGTTTAAGATCGGTCCAACGCTGTCAGGTGCGCTGTCGTCGTTTGGACCATTGCCTTTACATCCTACCGTGGCAAGCAAAAGGGTTGCGCAAATCAGTATGGCGGTTAAAACTTTAAGTCTTTTCATGTTATCTCCCAAGCACTTAAGTGTGCATACAAAAAAAGTATATCACAAATTTGATAAAAAGGCAATAAACATAATCAAAAGTTGGGTCAAAAATAGACTATTTTAAAAAAAGTATATTTTTATATCCTTGTTATCCATTTGCCTTCCATTACGGCTTGGTCCTTTTTTATGAAAAAAGAGGGTTAATCGACCTATAGGTCCACTTTTTGAGAAAACAACACTTTTTTACGGGTTTTTTAAAAAAAGAAAAGCGGGTAAGCGTTTTTGCTTGCCCGCAAAATTTTATCAGTTAAGCTGTATTACGTTAAGGCGTGCGATTGGGTACAAAAGTGTGGTGCCACCGTTTGCGCCCCCAACAAAAATTTCCTCCCCGGCAAGGTTTGCAAGGCCGTAAGCTGTGGTTGTATCGGTGACCGTAACCGTGGCGGTTCCCGTTACGGGCAGGTATTCTCCGCCGATTGGGGTTGCACCCTCGCCGTAAACGTTACCTGCACCGTCAGTAAGACCTATAACGACGTTTTCCGTGGTGGCGGTGGCAACGTCACTTGCCCGTGCATAAACGGTATAAAGTAAAAGGTACGTTCCCGCCCGGTTAAAGGTAAAGGTGAAATCTGCTGTGTCAAGGGTTACGATATTATCCGTGTCGGCCGTTTCAACGTTTAAGGGTATTCTTGCCCCTGCGGCAACGGTGGTTTCACCTGCCGCTCCGCCTGCTGTTGGGGTCGTGGCCGTCAAAAGTGCGCTTGAAATTACTGCCGTGCCGGCTGCACCCTGTGGTCCTTGTGGGCCGGGGATGCCCTGTGGGCCCGTTGCGCCGGGTGGCCCGGTAAAGCCCCTTGGACCCTGTGGACCGGGGATGGGATATGTCCTTTGTACGGGCTGATAGCACTGACCGAATTGTCTGCCAAACTGATATTGATAGGGTGAGGTGTTATTTATAGCTCTGCTTTGAAGCTGTTCGTTACAGCCCCATCTGCAGCAATTAGGATTAAAAAAGTCAAACATAAATCTCCTTTGTATATCCTTATTGCATTATACGCATAAAAAGCCTTTTTTGCCACCTTGTGCAGGTAGCAGTCAAGGGGGCGTCGCAAAAAGAAAAAAGCCCACAGCGGGGCTTTTTAAATCTTATAATTAAGCGTTTAAGCTGTCCTTAAAGGATTTACCAAATTTAAGAACGGGCTTTTTGGATGCAGGGATCTGGATCTTTTCACCTGTTGCGGGATTGATGCCATCCTTTGCGGGTACGTCTTTAACTTCAAAAGTACCAAAACCGACGAGTGCAACCTTGTCGCCTTCCTGTAAAGCTTCCTGAATGGTGTCCATAAGCGCCTGATAAGCTGCCCCTGCCTGTGCCTGGGTAAGACCTGCTTTTTGAGCTGCGATTTTAACGAGTTCGGTTTTTGTCATAATAATCCTCCAAATGGTTATTGACTACTGTCATACATTTACTATATAATAAAAATGGTCGGTTGTCAATACGTTTTTGAAAAATAATTTACAAAAATCCGTGAATTTATGCCTGTTTTTTAACTTTTTGCTCAATTTTCAGTAAAATTTATAAAAAGTCAGACTGTTTTTTGTCCCCGTGCGTAAAAAAAGCGGAAAAAATCCCGACTTTTTTATACTTTTGTCTTCAAAACCGTTAAATCAACCAATTTAATCCGTTTTGTCCATTAAAAATTGACTAAAATCAATAGACTTAAGCCTCTAATTATTCTATAATTAATTAAGAATAATAAATCTTAAAAGGAGATTTCTTATGAAAGTTGTAACCTTCGGCGAAATTATGTTAAGACTCGCCCCGGAAGGATATTTAAAGTTTTTACAGGCAGACAAATTTATGGCTACCTTTGGCGGCGCAGAAGCAAACGTTGCTGTTTCATTGGCAAATTTTGGCGTTCCCGTTGATTTCGTAACAAAGCTTCCCAACCACGATATCGGTCAGTACGCAGTAAACACCCTTCGCTTTTTCGGCGTAGGCACCGACAAGATCGTAAGGGGAGGTCCAAGGGTTGGTATTTATTATTGCGAAAAAGGCGCATCTCAGCGCCCCAGTAAGGTCGTCTACGACAGGGCAGGGTCTTCCATCGCCTTGGCAAAGAAGGGCGACTTTGATTGGAATACAATTTTTGAAGGCGCAGACTGGTTCCACTTTACCGGCATCACACCCGCACTTTCCGCTGACGTTGCCGACCTCTGTGAGGAGGCTTTGATTGAGGCGAAAAAGAGGGGTATAACCTGCTCGTGCGACCTTAACTACCGCAAAAAGCTCTGGACGACGGAGCAGGCCGGCAAAACCATGGACAGGCTTTGCAAATATCTTGACGTATGCATCTCCAACGAGGAGGACGCCAAGGACGTATTCGGTATCACCGCCGACAATACGGACATCACCAGCGGCAAGCTTGACTACGAAGGCTACAAGCAGGTTGCCAAAAAGCTTAAGGACAGATTTGGATTTAAGTACGTTGCAATCACCCTGAGAGAAAGCTTATCCGCAACCGACAACAACTGGGCGGCTATGCTTTACGACGGCAACGAAAGCTTCTTCTCTAAAAAGTATCCCGTCCATATCGTTGACAGGGTAGGGGGTGGCGACTCCTTCGGGGCAGGCCTTATCTACAGCATTTTACAGGGCTACACCCCAGCAAAGGCCATTGAGTTTGCCGTTGCCGCAAGCTGTCTTAAGCATTCCATCGAGGGCGACTTTAACATGGTCACCGTTGACGAGGTTTTAAAGCTTGCTGAGGGCGATGGCTCAGGCCGCGTTCAAAGATAACCTTTAACTAAAAATATAAATCCCTTTTGCACCTGGTGCAAAGGGGATTTTTTTTGCTTGCAAAAGCTTTTATGTCCTTGGTATATTTTTTTAAAAAACAGGCGATAATGGGCTTATAGGGTCACTTTTATCATGAAAAAAGGCCGCTTCATCAAGCGGCCTTAAGGATTTATAATGGGAATACCGGGATCTTTGCCAGGTACAAAACGTCAGTTCTGTCAGCGGCGTCGGCCTCAGCCAAAACAAATGCTTTTTTATGTATGATGCCACCGGCAAGCTCAACAAGCTTTTCAAGACCCGAAAGTGAAGCCCCCGTTGAAACAACGTCGTCGATAATACCAACCTTCTTACCCTTTAAAAGGTCAACGTCGTGCTTTGAAAGATAAAGACGCTGCTCCTTGCCCGTGGTGATGGAGGAGTCTATCAATACCTCAATGCCGTCCTGCATGTAAAGCTTCTTGCTTTTTCTGGCAACAGCGTAATATTCGTGGTCAAGCTCCCTGGCGATAACGTGGGTAAGCTGTAAACCCTTTGATTCTGCCGTAAGCAAAACGTCGCAATCCCCAAGGTGCTTGGAAAGTGCCTTGCCGCAATGCTCGGCAAGCTTTTGGTTGCCGTGAAGGTTAAAAAAGGCAATACCAAGGGTGGGCGAAATTTTCAAAACAGGCAAATGTGCTTCGTATCCGTCGATATTTACGATAAATTCCTTGTCCATAAAGTGCTCCTTAATCTGACGAAAGTAAAGTCAATATTAATGAAAAATACCTTATGATTATAGCATAAAGATTTGAGATTGTAAACGCTTTATTTAAAATATTCAAGTAATATTTTTAAATAAATTTCAATTTCGTCCCGAAAAATGCGCACATATTTTTATTAAAAAAGCAAATATTACTTAAAAAACAGCTTCCTTATCCCCACATTTAGGGTTTACACCGTTATTTATAAAGTCCGCCGCAATCAAAATTTAGTCGATAACGGGCTTATAGGCCCACTTTTTGTTTTTAAAGGCCGCATTTTTGATCAAATGGCCATAAAACCCTTTGATACATAGGAGGAATTTTACATGAAGCACAGTGTAGAAATTTGCGGCATCAATACAGGCACCCTTCCCAAGATAAACTCTAAGGAATGCGAAAAGCTTCTTCAAGCGGTCAAAAACGGTGACAAGGGGGCAAAGGACAGGCTTATCCTTGCCAATATGCGCCTGGTGTTGTCGGTAATAAAGCGGTTTAACACCCCCGGCATATCTCCCGACGATATGTTTCAGGCAGGGTGCGTCGGTCTTGTCAAGGCGACGGATAATTTTGATCTTACCGTCGGGGTGAAATTTTCCACCTACGCCGTACCCATGATAATCGGCGAGGTAAAAAGATTTTTGCGCACCCGCAACAGTATGCGTATTTCAAGGTCCATCCGTGACACAGCTTATCGGGCCATTCGGGCAAGAAACCGTCTGGAGCGTGACTTTATCGAGCCGACTATTTCAGAAATAGCCAAATCCATCGACGTGTGCGAGCGTGAGGTTGCTTATGCCCTTGACGCCATATCGGATACCGTATCCCTTTACGACCCCGTTTACAGTAAGGAGGGCGACACCCTTTTAATCGTCGACCAGATCGCCGACGAAAACAATACTGAGGAAAAATGGACCGAGGACGCCAGTCTGACCCGTGCCCTTAAGGAGCTCCCTGACCGTGAGCGCAAGATCATATATTCAAGGTACTACGAGGGTAAGACTCAAACGGAAATTTCCTCCGAGGTAGGCCTTTCACAGGCGCAGGTTTCCCGCATTGAAAAAAACGCCCTTATGACCATGAAAGGCAAAATATCATAGGCTAAAAAGCCAAAAATTTACCAAATTCCGTCATAAAAGCAAAGGGTTGGCGAATATAATTTTCAAAAGGGGATCTTATGGAAATTAATTTCAGCGATTTAAAAAAGAAAAAGGTCGTCAACGTCCTTGACGGCAAAATTCTCGGTCACGTGACAGATCTTGTTATGGAGCTGCCTGAGGGCAACGTCACGGCCTTTATTTGCGGCGAAAGCTGCAAGCTTTTCGGTCGGGAGGAATATATCGTCAAGCTTTGCTGTATTAACAAAATAGGCGACGACGCCGTGGTCGTAAGTCTTAAGACGTCGGAATAACTCTCTCCACCCCTTAATTTTTAGGGGCAAAATTTAAAATCAGTTAAAATAAGGGGCTTTTTTTGCAAAAGCCCCTTGTTTTTTTGTAAAAACCCTGTCAAAAAGCCCCGGCGGCAAGGACTTTCCCAGCAAAGGCACAAAAAAATCATTGACAACAGTTAATAAAACTATTAAAATAATTATATAAACAGTATATCAGCCTTGCCTTGGTACGATCGGGCAAGTGTTACCTTTTAAGGAGTTATTATGTCAGAATTTTTAAACGGCAGAAAAAGAACAAACATGTGCGGCGACTTCAGGCTTGAAAGCGCAGGCCAGGTCGCAACGGTTATGGGCTGGGTTCAAAGAAGAAGAAATTTAGGCAGCCTTATTTTCGTTGACCTTCGCGACAGGACGGGTATCGTCCAGGTCGTCTTTGACGAAACCACCGAAAAGTCTGTTTTTGAAAAAGCAGGGGCGATTCGCTCTGAATACGTCCTCGCAGTTACCGGCACCGTGCGTGAAAGACAGTCAAAAACCACCAAGATCCCAACGGGCGACGTGGAAATTTTAGCAACAGATCTTGCTATCCTTTCCAATGCCGACACCCCTCCGTTTGAAATTTCAGACGACGTTAACGTTAACGAAAATCTTCGTTTAAAGTACAGATACCTTGATTTAAGAAGACCTTCCTTACAGCAAAAGCTTATCACCAGGTCAAAAATGACCATGGCCACCAGAAGCTACCTTACGGAAAACGGCTTTTTAGAGGTGGAAACACCCTTCCTCGGTAAATCCACGCCGGAAGGCGCAAGGGACTATCTCGTTCCGTCAAGGATTCGTGAAGGCTGCTTTTACGCCCTTCCTCAATCACCACAGCTTTATAAACAGCTTTTGATGATTGCGGGCTACGACAGGTACTTCCAGGTGGCAAAATGCTTCCGTGACGAGGACTTAAGGGCCAACCGTCAGCCGGAATTCACCCAGATCGACCTTGAAATGTCCTTCGTCGAAAAGGAAACTGACGTTATGTATATGGTTGAAGGTCTTATCAAGCGCATCTTCAAGGATAGCCTTGACATGGACCTTGGCGACGGCCATTTCAGGACATTGCCCTATGCAGAGGCCATGGACAGGTACGGCTCCGACAAGCCTGACACCCGTTTCGGCCTTGAGCTTAAGGTTGTTTCAGACATTTTCGAAGGCTCTGACTTCAAGGTGTTCAGCGATTGCGTTGCCCCCGGTAAAAGCGTAAGGGCAATCAACGCCAAAGGCTTCCAGACCAAGCTTTCAAGAAAGGACCTTGACGGCCTTGGCGAGGTTGCGAAAACCTTGGGTGCAAAGGGTCTTGCCTGGCTCGTTAAGCCTGCAGGCGAGGCACCCAGATCATCCTTTAATAAGTTCCTGACGCCGGAAATCATCGATAAGCTTACCGAAAGACTCAATATTGAAGACGGCGACGCAGTTTTATTTGCCGCAGATAAGGATTCCGTCGTATACAGCACCCTTGGCGGCTTAAGACTTTACCTTGCCGACAAGTACGACCTTTACGACAAAAACAGCTACGACATCCTTTGGGTAGTTGACTTCCCCATGTTTGAGTACAGTGAGGAAGAGGGCAGATACGTTGCTATGCACCACCCCTTCACCGCGCCCAAGGACGAGGATCTTTACCTTTTGGACGTTGATCCCACCAAGATGCGCGCAAAGGCATACGATATCGTCATCAACGGTCAGGAGGCCGGCGGCGGCTCCATCCGTATCCACTCAAGAGAGCTTCAGAAGAAGATCTTCAACGTGCTTTCCTTTACCGACGAGGATATCGAGCGTAAATTCGGCTTCTTTGTCAACGCCTTCAATTACGGCACCCCACCCCACGGTGGTCTTGCCCTTGGCCTTGACAGATTGGTTATGCTTATCACCAAGACCGATTCCATCAAGGACGTAATTGCTTTCCCCAAGGTACAAAACGCATCCTGTCTTATGAGCGAGGCCCCCGCCCCCGTAGAACAGCAGCAGCTTGACGATCTTTTCCTTTCAATTTCCTTGCCTGAAAAGCAATAATAAACTAAACTAAATATCCGCCTATAAGCCCGTTAATCGGTGTATAGGCGGATTTTTTCATATAAAAAACCCCTCGGATATGCGTGATACTCTTAACGGAGTATCACGCATAACTCTATTCGCCTGCGGCGAGTTCTATTGCTACGCAGCGATATTCGGCTTGCGCCGAGGGATATTGAGGCTTTGACGCCTATTTGCGTTCAAAGCCGAGCTTTAGGCGAATAGAATATCACTGCGAGGCGAAGCCTTGCAATATCACTTCCCGTCAGGGAAATATCACTCTTTGCGTCAGCAAAGAATACCACTATTATGCCAACAGAAAAAGAGAGAACATTTTCGGTACAAAACCAATTTGTTCTCTCTTTCTGTTTGTAATAAGGGTTTGGGCTTAGCCCATTTGCATTGATCGGTCAAATGCGATGCTCGCACTTAATGATATTTTTCAAATTCTCCGCTAAGAACATCACGCCTGCCGAGGGGCTTTTTTGTATATTTTGTTATTTTCAGACGGTTTCCTCGTCCTCAAGCTTTACACCCATAACGGAATCCACCGGTAGGGCAAACACAATACCTGCGCCGTCCGTTGCAAGTCCTGCCGCATCCTTTATGGCGGTCATTATCCTGTCGCGGTCCTTGTGGGCGGTGAGGATAAAGACGATTTCCTTATTTGGGTGAAGGGTTATGCCCATAAATTTCACAAGGTCCTGGGCCTCAGCCGTGCCCCTTGCGTTAAAAATTGTACCGCCGCGGGCGCCTGCCTCTCTTGCGGCCTTCATAACGGCTTCTTCATAGCCTTGATTTACAATAGTGACGATAAGCTGTTTCATAAAGCCCTCCTAAATTAACTCTTTGGTTTTGCCCAAAAGGATCTGAAGCGTAAGATTTCCACCGACGGCGGAAACGGGTATTGTCATGGCGATGGGGCCGTTTGCTTTGCCGTCGCTCAGCCTGCCAAGCTTTTCATAAATAAGATCAATGTTTTTATTTTCACAAAAGCAAAAGATCATATCCTTTTCCGGCTCGCCAATGCCAAGGGCGGATAAAAACTCCGACGGGGCAGTTCCTCTGCCGTGTATTACCGACACAAAAGATACAAGCCCGTGAAGCTGGGCTATTATTTTGTCGCCGCTTTTATGTGGTGCGATGATCACTAAAAGCTCAAGTAAGATATCCTTCATAATATACCTCCTTAAAGGCAAAATGTGCGCCTATAAGCTGATTATCGCTGAAATTTAACGTTCAGCGTCAAGCTCGATGATGTCGTTGTCAAACAGCTTGAGAACTGATTTGGGTATCTTGCGCCTTGGCATGGATTTGATCTTTGCGCCAAGACCCAATATCTGTATGGTAAGAAGTGGGGTAAGTGCAATAAGGGCTATTATGCCGTAAGCGTTTGTCAAAATGCTTTCGGGGCCGGAAAAAGCCGTGGCCGCGCCTATCGCAAGGGGAAGCATAAAGGTCGTTGCCATAGGGCCGCTTGCGACGCCGCCGCTGTCAAAGGCAATGGCCGTGTAAGTTTTCGGTACTATAAACGTGAGTAAAAGGGCCAGGCCGTATCCGGGGATAAGCACGTATTTGATAGGGATGTTATAAAGTATCCTCATCATGGCGAGGCCAACCGATACCATCATTGAAACGGAAAGGGAAATCAACAGGGTTTTTCCCTTAATGTTTCCGTTTGAAATATTTTCAACTTGCTTTGCCAGGACGTGTACCGCAGGCTCAGCAAGGACGATAAACGCGCCTATTACCATACCCGTCGGTATCAGTATCCAGTTGTTTTCAAGGCCTGAAAGCCTTTCGCCAAGGCTCGTGCCCATACCCATAAAGCCTGCGTTTACGCCCGTAAGGAATATCGAAAGTCCAAAATAGGTATAAACAAGCCCAACAAGGATTTTGGTTATACGGCTTTTGTGCAGCTTGAAGAAAAGTCCGTTTCCTATAAGGAAAAATGCCGTTATGGGAAGGATTGCAATTGCAACCTCCTTAAGACAGTGTAAAAACGTGTCTAAAAACCCGCTGAACATTTCCACGACGGTGCCGTAGTCCTTAGGCGCGGCGCTTACCGCAATGTCGGGCTTGAAGATAATGCACAGCAAAAGCACTAAAATAATTGGGCCCACCGAGCATATCGCAACTACGCCGAAGGAGTTCTCATCGCGGTTTTTGCTGTCAAAGACGGAGGCAACGCCTACGCCCAGGGCCATTATAAAGGGCACCGTGATGGCCCCCGTGGTTACGCCGCCGCTGTCAAAGGACAGGGCAAGGTATTTTGGGTCAACGAATATCGCAAGCACAAAGGCAATTGCGTAAAGGACGATAAGGATAACGTTAAGGCTTATTTTCAAAAAGACCCTTGCAAGGGCAATGACGAGGAAAAGTCCAACGCCCAACGCGATTGCGCCGATCAATATGCCCTTTATGGACCCAAGCTGATTGCCAAGGACCATCAGGTCAGGCTCCGCAATGGTTACCATAAAGCCGATTAAAAATCCAACTATGAGGATGAGGGGGATTTTCTTTGTTGAAGTTACCTTGTGGCCGATTATTTCACCGATGGGTGAAAGGGAAATTTCCGTGCCCAGTGAATAAAGCACCATGCCAAGTATCAGAAGGATCGCGCCAAACAGGAAGCCAACCAGGCTGAACCCCAGCTTTGGCGAAGGCAAAACAAAGTTCAAAATAAGTATTATGACCGTTATCGGAACAACGCTTATTAACGAGTCTTTTAATTTGTCCTTTAAAATCCTGTTCATCAAATACCTATTGTCGCGCCTAAAAAAAAGGGGGCTTGCGACAGCCGAAATTTCTTTTTTAATATTATATAACAGCATAATATTAAAGTCAAACGAATTAGTGTGAGCGCACGGCTAAATTTAGGTAAATTTGTCGCTTCACAAAATTCACGGTCCTTTTAAAAAACTTTTCCCGGGCCGTAAAAATTTGCCGATAAAGGAAAAACCTGTCAATAATCGACTTATTGACAGGTTTTTTATTATTACCATGCGGTTTTTTCAGTTAAATATGCAACGAGCTGTTCAATGGGAAGGCGTACCTGCTCCATACTGTCTCTGTCACGGACGGTTACCGTCTGATTTTCCAGAGTATCAAAGTCAATGGTGATGCAGTAAGGCGTACCGATCTCGTCCTGACGGCGATAGCGTTTGCCGATGGAGCCTGCTTCGTCGTAGGTCACGGGGAAGTACTTCGTCAAGGTCTTCAAAATCTCCTTAGCCTTAGGTGCAAGGTTTTTCTGTAAGGGGAGTATTGCCGCCTTATAAGCCGCAACTGCCGGGTGGAAGTGCATTACCACTCTCGTGTCGCCGCCCTCAAGGACCTCCTCGTCGTAAGCTTCAGACAAAATGGCAAGCATAAGTCTGTCTGCACCGATAGAGTATTCAATGTCGTACGGTATATATTTTTCGCCCGTGTTGGGGTCAACGTAAAGCATATTCTTGCCGGAATATTCCTGATGGCGTGACAGGTCGTAGTCCGTTCTGTTGTGTATGCCGTTAAGCTCTGACCAGCCGATGGGGAAAAGGTACTGTATATCGCAAGCGGCCTTAGCGTAGTGGGCAAGCTTGTCGTGGTCCTTATATCTTAAATGGTCGGGATTGATGCCAAGATCAACTAAAAAGTCCCAAGCTGCTTTTTTGTAATATTCATACCACTCACCGTCGGTGCCTTCCTTGCAGAAGAACTGATGCTCCATCTGTTCAAACTCAATGGTTCTGAAGATAAAGTTGCCGGGGGTTACCTCGTTTCTGAAGGCTTTGCCGACCTGGGCGATACCAAAGGGCACCTTTGCCCTGGTGGTTCTCTGTACGCTTAAAAAGTTAACGAACTCACCCTGAGCGGTTTCCGGGCGGAGATAGATCTTGTTCTGGCCGTCCTCAGTTACGCCCCTTGAGGTTTCAAACATAAGGTTAAACTGACGGATAGGCGTAAAGTCGCACTTGCCGCAGCGTGGGCAAACCACGTTATGCTCCTTAATGTAAGCTTCCATTTCCTCATTGCTCATTTCGTCAGGGTTAACGGCGCCTTTGGAATGGTTTTCAATAAGGGTATCAGCCCTGTGACGGGTCTTGCAGTTTTTGCAGTCCATCTTGGGGTCGGCAAAGGATGCCGTGTGGCCGCTTGCGTCCCAAACGCGGGCGTTCATCAAAATGGCGGCGTCTACGCCGTAGGAGTTTTCACTTTCCTGCACGAAACGCTTCCACCATAATTTTTTCAGGTTATTTTTAACTTCAACGCCAACCGGGCCGTAGTCCCAAGTATTACCCATGCCGCCGTAAATATCGCTGCCGGGGAAGATTATCCCGCGGGACTTGCAAAGGTTGACTAACTTTTCCATGGTTGCTTTCTGTTCCATAAAACACTTCCTTATGTGATTTGATTGATTTTCCTAAGATATTTTATATAAAACCCGACCTAAAGTCAAGTAATTACGTTAATATCTGCCGATTTGACTTGATTATTTTGTTTTGGCGTGGTAAAATAAATCAACAAAACAAAGTTTTGCGCCCAAATTGTATTTTACGTTGAAGACTTACAGTCTTCGGTATTTTATGTAGGAGAATTTATGGAAGAATTAACCGCTACCAATTTTATTGAAGAAATTATCAATGACGAGCTTTCCTCAGGCAAGGTTTCTTCAGTTCAGACCCGTTTCCCGCCGGAGCCTAACGGCTACCTTCACATCGGTCACGCAAAAAGCCTTTGCATCAACTTTGGCACGGCCGAAAAGTACGGCGGCAAGTGCAACCTCTTCTTTGACGACACCAACCCTTCAAAGGAAAAGACAGAGTACGTTGAGGCCATCAAAAAGGATATCGAATGGCTTGGCTTTAATTGGAAGGAGATCCATTATGCCTCAGACTTTTTCGACGACATTTATTCTCTCGCGGTAAAGCTTATTGAGGACGGCAAGGCCTTCGTCTGCGATATGACGGCCGACCAGATCCGTGAAAACCGCGGCACCTTAACCGAGCCCGGTAAGGAAAGCCCTTACAGAAACCGCTCCGTCGAGGAAAACCTTAAGCTGTTTGAGGAAATGAAGAACGGCCTTTACGCCGACGGCGAAAAGGTTTTGCGCGCAAAAATCGACATGGCGTCACCCAACATCAACATGCGTGACCCCGTTATTTATCGCGTTCTTCACGCAACCCATCACAGGACGGGGGATAAGTGGTGCATTTATCCTATGTACGACTTTGCACACCCTATATGCGACTCCATGCAGGGCGTTACCCACTCCCTTTGCACCCTGGAGTTTGAGGATCATCGCCCCTTATACAACTGGGTGGTGGAAAACACCTGTGTAGAGCATAAGCCAAGACAGATAGAGTTCGCAAGGCTCAACATAACCAACACGGTTATGAGCAAGCGTTACCTTAAAAAGCTTGTCGAGGAAAATATGGTCGACGGCTGGGACGATCCCAGAATGCCCACCCTCACAGGCCTTCGCAACAGAGGTGTGCCCGCTGAAGCCCTCAAGCGCTTCTGCGAGGAGATCGGCGTTGCCAAGGCAAACTCCGAAATAGAGGTAGGCTACTTTGAGCATTTTATCAGGGACCACCTTAACCTTAACGCCCCAAGGGCAATGGTATGCTTCAACCCCATCAAGGTCATCATTGACAACTATGAGGGAAGCGAAACGGTGGAAACCGACGTCAACCCCAACCGCCCCGAGGACGGCAAGCGCACCATGACCTTCGGTAAAGAGGTCTATATTGACGGCGAAGACTTTTCAGTTGCGCCCCCACCCAAATACTTCCGTATGAAAAAGGACGGACTCGTAAGGCTTAAAGGGGCCTACGTCGTAAGATGTGACGACTACGTTTTAAACGAGGACGGCTCCGTTAAGGAAGTCCATTGTACCTATCTTCCCGAAACCAAAAGCGGCAACGACGGCAGCGGTATCAAGGTCAAGGGCACGATTCATTGGGTGGATGCAAATAACTTCGTTCCCGTTGAGGTAAGAAGATACAGTTATCTTTTAAACGACGCCGAATATTCCGGTCAGGACTTTTCCGAAAGGATGAACTATAACAGTAAGGAAATTGTCCCCGCCGTCGGCGAGGCCTACGTTAAGGAGGCCGCTGAAGGCGAAAGCTTCCAGCTTCTCAGAAAGGGCTATTACAAGAAGATGACTTCCTCCAAAAATATCGTTTTATCCGAAATCGTATCCCTTAAGGACAGCTTTAAGGCAAAATAATTCCAAAAAAAGGAATATTTTCTCATTTCTGTCCATAAATTTCAATTATTTAGGCAAATTTTTGCAAAAAGGTATTGACAATTTACTTGGTATTTAATATAATATTCTTGTGTGATTGTATGAAGTCAGCTTCAAAAATGGCAATCGCACCAATTACCACGAGGTGAAATATGTATTGGGTTGTTGACATTTTATTCATTCTTGCCTTAGTCGCAACAATGTTTTTCTGTTACAAGGGGGGCTTTTTAAAGCTGATCACAGGCATACTTAAGTTTGTATTCCTTATCGTTTTCGGCCTTCTTTACATAGCTGCTTTATTGCTCCTTCTCTACAAGCTCGGCGTTGTAGACGGATTTGCGGTATTACTGCTCAACGTCATTGGCGAAACCAACCTCCTCTTTGAGTTGATGAATATCACCAGCTTTGACGTTTGTCAGATACTTGCATTCGTTATTTTGTTCATCGTTTGCTGGATCATTTCCGCATTTGCAGTTCGCTACACATTCAAGCTCTTTGAGTATATCGTAAGAAACGTTCACAGAAAGGGTGCTTTCAAGGTTGTCGATGGCATCATCGGCCTTTTGGTAGGCATGGTCGTTATCGTTGGCTTATTCCTTGCGATCCAGGGTGTATCCTACGGTATCTACGCCGCAAGCGACGGCAAGTTCTGCGAAGGTCTTCACGAGGTCTTCAATGCTTGCAAAATAACCGGCTTCATCTACGACATCAATCCTCTTAAGGATTTATTCGCCTCAATCTTTGGCGCTTAATAATTAATAATGAAAGGGCTATCCGCTTTGGGATAGCCCTTATTTTTTTATCCAAGGGTATTGATCAGTGATTTTTCCGACAGAATTTTACCCGTCTTGCCGTCCACAAGCAGGGCCAGGGTCTTTTCTTTGGTGATAAGCCCAACGTACCAAAAGTTTTTATCGTTTTCGCAGATAAGCCTTACGTACACCTCGCCCTTAAAGGTGGAGGAGGCGCTATTTTGCTCTATGTATTCCTTTTTATGCTCACATACTGACTTTACAGCCCTTTCGGGGGTAACGGTGTCCGCTTTTAACAGGGAGCAAAGTGTTAGATCCACCGTGTCGTCGTTATGGCAAATTGTGGCGTTAACCTGCTTATAGGGCAACTTTTCAACCGAAACACTTGCGACGAAGCAGTCTGAATACGCCGAAAAGCTAAAGTCAAGGGTGTATTCCTTATCGGTGGTAAACTTTACCTGAAATTTCCCTTCCTGCCCCTTCAGGGCCTTAAGCTTTAAGATAACGACCTGCTCGTTTGGGCTTACGCTGCCGTCGGCGATAAGTGGCCTTTCACGGGTTTCGGGATAAGCGGTGAGGGCAAAATCATCGTTACAGCCAAAAAGGACGTCCGCCCTGAGCCTTGAGATATTCTCCGTCAGATCTACCGTTTTTTTACAACCGGAAAGTACTGTCATGGCAAAAATCGCCAAGGTTACCAAAATTAAAACACTTCTTTTCATAAAACACCTCTCTATATTGTATTTTCTTACGGCGATTTTATGAAAAATTATCTAAAAGTATTGAAATTACCCGATAAATATGATAAAATAAATTTTAGTAAGCACAAAGGAGGTGGCGCTGATGACAAACGTAAAGGGTCTTATTTTAAAAACAGTTTTAATAACGCTTTCCGCTATAGTAATCCTCGCCGCGGCAACCTATTTGGTTTTTTATTTGGCTTTCCCCAAAAGCCTTGCCAAGGCATACGACGATATGGGAAGCAGCAAAATTTCAGTAAGCCTTATGGAAAGGGCTTATGAAAAAACAGGCGACACCGACGATCTTATAAAGCTTTGCAATTACGCAATAAAAACGGGCGATAACGGTGTTATAGCCAAGCATTTGGAAAAATTATTTATTGATTCCACCTTTTACGACTATTCAAAAAATGTTGATGACGGCGAAGGCTTATACAATTTTTACGCCGGCAAATACCTGGTTGCGCGCTTTTGTACCGAGGGTGACAAGGCTGCGGTTATCGACAAGGCCTTTGCCATAACCAAAAATTATACGGCAGGCAACGGCGTACAGGCCGTTATCGTTGAAATTTTAGACGGTAAGCCTCTTGACAGTCAATCACTTTCTTATTTATACAGTCAGCTTACCTCAAAGGTTGGCACCTTTGCCCCGGAAGAGGAGGTAATTTTACAGGTGGATATAGCAAACGTCAGGCAAATTTTAAACGGCTGACTCTATATCTATTGAAGATAGGGTCGTCGGACGCTATCTTTTTTTATTATTTACTGTTATGATCGAATTAAAAAATTTAACTAAAGTTTTTAAAAAGCCCATCAGGAAGGAAGGCCTTCTGGGTATGTTCTCCACTTTATTTTCCCGCAAGTATGAGGAAAAGGTCGCCGTAAACGACATTTCCTTAACCATCGCCGACGGCGAGATAATCGGCTATATCGGTGCCAACGGCGCAGGCAAGTCCACCACGGTCAAAATGATGTGCGGCATACTTACACCAACCTCCGGCGCCGTCTATATCGACGGGGAGGAGCCTTATAAAAAGCGCCGCAGGATCGCCCGTAAGATAGGCGTTGTTTTCGGCCAGAAGACCCAGCTTTGGTGGGATATCCCACTTATCGAGTCCTTTAAGGTCTTAAAGGAAATTTATCAGGTGGACGATAAAAGCTATGGCGAAAGAATGGAGTTTTTATCTTCCGTCCTCGGCATTGACGAATTTTTAAATCAACCTGTCAGGACCCTTTCCTTAGGTCAGAGGATGCGCGCCGACCTTGCGGCGGCATGGCTGCATAATCCCGAAATTTTATTTTTGGACGAGCCAACCATCGGCCTTGACGTGCTGGTAAAGGAAAAAATAAGAAAGGCCATCAAGACCATGAACGCCACCTACGGCACCACGGTCATACTGACCACACACGACATGAAGGACATTGAAAATCTTTGTTCCCGCATAGTTATGATAGAGGAGGGCAATATAATTTACGACGGCCCCCTTTCAAGCATAAAAAACAAATTCGGCGACGTAAGGACGGTCTTTATCACTCTGCAAAGCGAGCCCGTCTTATCAGACCTTGAGAACTTTGACGGCAGGGCCACTTACAAATGGCAGGATAACGGCCTTTACATAAAGTTCAACGCAGAAAAGCTCCCCGTTGAAGCCGTTGTGGATTACGCCTTCCACACCTTAAAGGCAACCGACTTTAAGATAACTGAAATTTCCATTGAGGACGTGGTTAAGGTTATCCTTGACAGAGGTGACGAAAATGGCAAAAAATAGGGCTATAAGCCGATATAAGCCCTTTTTCAGGGCGGGTGCAATGGATTTGATGGCGTATAAGTTCCATATCTTCACCTGGCTTATAGTAACTGCCTTTCAGGTTGCGTGCACCGTATTTTTATGGATTGCCGTTTACAAAAACGCAGGCTTTGACAGCGTGATAAACGGTTTTTCCTTTAAGGAAATGATAACCTATATGGTGACGGTCAATATTATGAGCTTCGTCACCTTCGACAGCAATTCCATGAACGTCATCTACGACGAGATCCGTGACGGCACCATTGCAGTTTCCTTTATTAAGCCCATTTCCTACAGATTAAGGTTTGTGGCGAGCAACCTGGGGTCGTTTTTCGTAAAGGAGCTTCTTTTCGGACTTCCCATGTTTACGGCGGCCTACGTCATTTTCGTGGCGATCGGGTTTATTACCATCCCGTCCGTGGCTGTCTTTTTGGGGCACCTGCTGCTCTTTTTGGCGTCACAGATCCTTGCTACCATGCTTTACGACGCCTTTTGCTACATTTTTGGCGTCCTGTGCTTTTACACCATGGCAGGCTTTGGCCTTGATATGCTTAAGGATTCCGTTCTCAGCTTTTTCTCGGGTCAGCTTATCCCCATTGCCTTCTTTCCGCCCGCCATTGCCACCGTGTTTGGGTATCTGCCCTTCGTCGGCCTTGCCCAGACCCCCGTCATGATACTTCTGATGAAGTACACCTTGACGGAAGGCTTAATCGCAATTATGCTCAGCGCAGGCTGGCTGGTGGTGTTTGAGGCTATTGCCGCCCTTTTATTTCACGTGGCAAGCAAAAAGGTTACGGTGCAAGGGGGCTAGGGTATGAATTATTTCAAGCTATATTTCACCTGCATCAAGCGGGCAATGATATCACGCCTTCAATACAAGACCGATACCCTTATAGGGATATTAAGCTTCCTCGTCACCAACGCGGCAAGCATCCTTACCCTGTATTTTATAATAAGCTCTATTCCGTCCTTTGAGGGATGGGACATGTATCAGCTGGGGTTTTTATACGGATTTTCCATGCTGCCGGTGGCCCTTGACCACCTTTTGACCGACGAACTTTGGGTAACCGCTTACTGGAAGGTTGCCGCCGGCAAGCTTGATCAGTTTTTTATCAGGCCAGTTTCCGTTCTGTTTCAGATACTGGCCGAAAACTTCCAGCCCGAAGCCTTTGGCGAGCTTATCGTCGGGGTGGTAATGATAATATTCTGCTCTATCGGCGGGGGTATAAGCTGGGGGGTATCCACGGTTTTACTTGTCATTGTGGCGACGGTCTTTGGCGCGGCCATAATTGCGGCGGTAAAAATCATTTTTACCTCCTTTGCGTTAAAATTTAAGCGCTCCGGCCCACTTTTGCAGATAGTTTACAACTTTATCCGCTACACCAACTACCCCGTGGCCATTTATCCCGCGGCAATAAGGGCACTTCTTACCTTTGTGCTTCCCTTTGCAGTCATAATCTCTTATCCGGTGGAAAGTATAATTTTCGGCGGGATAAATCCTTATCTTCTTATGGGGATAATAATCGCCGCTGCAGTAATTTTATTTACCTTGGCCGTTATGATCTGGAACGCCTTTGAAAAGCATTACCAGTCGTCCGGCAGCTGATTGGTTTTTACGGATTTTCATTAAAAGTCCGTCTATAGGTCAATTATCGCCCTTTTAAGAGGTAAATTCTCCCAGGGCGCCCATTTTGTCAAAGCTATTTTAAAAAATATATAAGGTGGAATTTTTTATGAACTACAAGCCATTAAGCATCAATGCGGAGGAGATCTCCTTCAAGGTCAACCAGGTTTCAATAAAGCCTGAAACAAAGATCAACCTGAGACCTATTTTCAAGCGTCAGGTAAGGACTGCGGACAACGACCCAAGCATGAAGCTTTTAATACTTTCCATGTCAGTTCTCACAAGCGAGGCAGAGCCAAAGCCCTTTGATCTTACAATAACCTACGTTGCAAGCTATAAGCTGTTTAATTTTGACGGCGAAAGCGACAATGAGGAGTTTTTATTGCGCGCCACCAACGACCTTTACACCTATCTTAGGACCACGGCCCTTACCGTGACGGCGGCGGCAAACATTATGCCCTTTATGCTCCCCATAGAGGCCCCTTACTTCCCGCCCGCAAACGAATAACAAATCAATAAAAAACCGCCTATAAGTCGATTAACGGCTTTTAGGCGGTTTTATTTTTACATTAAAGCTTATTATTGATTTGTTTTAAGCAAGCCAAAAAGCTTAACAAGCTCCATTACGATAAGGGGCACGAAAACAAGTCCCAATCCAATCAGATATAACCAGTATGGGAGCATAACAAGGCCGAATACAACGTTGATCGGCGTAAACATTACGATGGCCATCAGGGCCGTTGAGGTAAGTGCCGCAAGGTTAAGGGTCTTGTTGCTGAATGGTCCGATTTTGAAAAGAGAGTGATCTGACCTCATATTAAATGCCTGAACGACCTGTGAAAGGGCAAGGACCATAAATGCAAGGGTCTGTCCGCCTTCCGGGCCGGCGTAGTGGCGGCCTATTGCGTAAGCCCCGATGGAAAGTGCACCAAACATAACGCCAAGGAGGATAATCCTCAAAGCGTAGCCGTGGGCGAAAATACCTTCGTCCTTGGGCTTGGGCAGTTTATCCATAACGTCCTTTTCAACGGGCTCCATACCAAGCGCGATGGCAGGCAAGCTGTCGGTTACCAGGTTGATCCATAAAAGCTGCATGGATAAAAGGGGTGATTGATGCCAGATTATCATTGAAATAAGAACGGTAATGATCTCGCCGATGTTTGTTCCAAGCAAAAATCCTACTACTTTTTTAATGTTGGCGTAAATGCCTCTGCCTTCCTTTACGGCAACTACTATGGTGGCAAAGTTGTCGTCGGTAAGGGTCATATCTGCCGCGCCCTTGGCAACGTCCGTGCCCGTTATACCCATTGCACAGCCAATATCTGCGGCCTTTAAGGCAGGTGCGTCGTTTACGCCGTCGCCCGTCATGGATACTATCTGATTTTTCCTCTGCCAGGCCTTTACGATACGAATTTTATTTTCGGGTGAAACCCTTGCGTAAACCGAGATGGATTCAACCTTTTGGTCAAGCTCCTCGTCGGTCATAAGATCAAGCTCAGCCCCCGTTATTGCAAGATCGCCCGGTACAAGTATGCCAAGCTCTCTTGCTATGGCAGAGGCCGTTACTACGTGGTCGCCCGTTATCATAACGGGCTTGATGCCTGCCTTGCGGCAGATTGCAACGGCTTCCTTTGCTTCGGGACGTGGCGGGTCTATCATGCCTACAAGCCCCATAAACGTAAGCTGACTTTCAAGGTTGTCGGTCGAGGGGTTTTCGGGCATTTCATCAATGATTTTATATCCGACGGCAAGTACGCGCAAAGCGTTTTTGCTCATGTCGTCGTTGATTTTCTTCGCCCTTTCCATATCGCCGGAAATGCATCTTGATGCCATTACGTCAAAGGCGCCCTTTACGATAACGACCATTTTGCCGTCGATCATATTTACCGTGCTCATAAGCTTCCTGTCGGAGTCAAAGGGCAGGGAGAATATCCTTTGATATTGACCGTTAAGATCTTCCTTTGTCATGCCGTTTTTGTAGGCGGCGTAAATTATTGCGGTTTCGGTGGGGTCACCAAGGTGCTTGACCTCTTCGCCGTTGACGGAAATCGCCCCGTCAGAGCAAAGCGTGCCGTAAGATAAAAGCTTTCTTACCTCAGGGCTGTTATTGTCGCCGATATCTTCCGTCTGACCGTTTTGGTCAAGGTAAGCTTTGACAAGGGTCATTCTGTTCTGGGTAAGGGTACCCGTCTTGTCGGAGCATATTACCGAAGCCCCGCCCAAGGTTTCAACTGCAGGCAGTTTTCTTATGATGGCGTTCTTTTTGACCATGCGCTGGACGCCTATTGAAAGGACTATGGTAACGATTGCCGGCAGACCCTCGGGTATTGCGGAAACTGCCAAGGATACGGACGTCATAAAGATATCAAGGATCTCAAGCTCGTTTACGATGCCTATAACAAATACTATGGCGCAGGCCGCAAGGGCGATTATACCAAGGTATTTGCCCATATCGGCAAGCTTTTTCTGTAAGGGGGTCTGGGTTTCCTCTTCGCCGTCCAAAAGGTTGGCGATCTTGCCCATTTCCGTGTTCATGCCCGTGGCCGTTACTACCGCAAGGGCCGTGCCATAGGTTACCGTACATCCGGAAAAAACCATATTTGTGCGGTCCCCGAGGGGTGCGTCCTCCTTGACCTCTGCCGCGCTGTCCTTTTCGGAGGGAACCGATTCGCCCGTCAGGGCAGATTCCTCACTCTTTAAGCTGGCGCTTTCCAAAAGCCTTGCGTCAGCGGGGATAAAGTCGCCGGCCTCTAAAAAGATAACGTCGCCGGGCACCAGGTCCTTTGCGTTGATAACCGTCTGCACGCCGTCGCGCAAAACTCTTGCGTGGGGGGCGGAAAGCCCCTGCAGGGCCTCAAGGGCCTTTTCAGCCTTGCTTTCCTGCACCACGCCCATAACGGCGTTGATGATGACGATAATAAGTATAAGCGCCGGCTCAAAAAATTCCGAATATTCCTTATGGCCGGGCTCAGCCTTGACCACGTTGATGATGGTTATTACGGTTGAAACTATTGCCGCCGCAATAAGTATAAGGATCATTACGTCCTTAAACTGCTCAAAAAATCTTTGGAGGTTGGTTTTCTTTTTCTTTTCGCGCAGCTTGTTTTCGCCGTACTTTTCCAATCGTTTGGCGGCTTTCTCGCCGGAAAGCCCCGTTACCTTATCGGTTTCAAGGTCGGCAAGGACCTTGTCCTTGGACAGGTTGTGAAATGCCATTTACTTTCTCCTTAAAATAATAATTGATTTTAAACAGATAAAAAAACGAGACCATCTGCAAGCGACAGATAAGTCTCGTCATTTAAGGCTAAGCCAGGAACATTTCCATGATGTTGACTTAACCGCACGTTTGTGCCGACTACTCCCTTAAGAAGTTTTTTTAACTGCTTAATGGTATTATATCAAAATTTCATCGATTTTAAAACTAAAAAGTGGCAATAAAAGTAAAATTATGTGTAAGATAGGTAAAATTCAGATAAAATTCGTCCCGAATCTTAATTTTTGTTCTTTTTATTGGTAAAATGATTGAGGGCGTAGGTGACCGCAATAATAAGCCCTATTACGATAAATATGCCAAGCATGCCAAGGCCCATGTACTTTAAGTTGTTGATAAATTCAATTGGTTTAAAGTTCATATCAAGCTACCCCCTTATAAGAAGAAGTTAAGTATAAGACCGCCGGCGATAACCGAAGCTATCTGACCGGAAACGTTTACGCCGATAGAGTGCATCAAAAGGAAGTTCTGGTCGTCTTCCTTAAGGCCCATTTTGTGCACGACCCTGCCCGACATGGGGAAGGCAGAAATCCCTGCCGCGCCAATCATCGGGTTTATTTTCTTTTTTAAGAAAAGGTTTAAAAACTTTGCAAACAAAACGCCGCCGGCTGTATCAAAAATAAAGGCAAACAGACCAATTCCCATAATAAGCAGGGTGTCAAGGGCTAAAAACTTGTCGGCTTGCATCTGGGATGCGATGGTTATACCCAAAAAGATGGTTATAAGGTTTGCAAGGACGTTTTGTGCCGTCTTTGAAAGGGAATCCACAACCCCGCACTCTCTCATAAGGTTGCCAAACATTAAAAATCCAACGAGGGCAACCGAGGACGGTGCAAATATGCCCGCAATAATGGTTATAACGATAGGGAAGAGTATTCTCGTCGTTTTTGATACGGGCTTTGCAGCGTTATCCATGCGGATGAGCCTTTCCTTTTTGGTGGTTAAAAGCTTGATTACGGGTGGTTGGATAATGGGAACAAGAGCCATGTATGAATACGCCGCAACCATTATCGCCGGCAGCTTTTCGGAGTGTAACTTTATTGCAACCGAAATTGCCGTCGGGCCGTCAGCAGCACCTATGATAGATATGGCTGCCGCATCGTTGATGGGGAAAAACATTGATGCAACGCACAGGGTAAAGAATATACCGAACTGGGCTGCCGCGCCGAAAAGCATAAGCTTGGGGTTAGATAAAACGGGCCCAAAGTCGATCATTGCGCCGATACCGATGAACAGTATCAGGGGGAAAAGCTCGTTGGCGATACCTGCGTCATACAGGGTAGACAGGGGGCCTTCCTGCAAAAGCCCGTCGATGGTCTGATTAATGGCGCCGGAGTTTGGCAGGTTTACCATGATTGCGCCAAAGCCCATGGGTAAAAGTAAGGTCGGCTCCATATCCTTTTTGATGGCAAGATAAATAAGCACGCCGCCAATCAGCCACATGACGATCATCTGCCAGTTTTCATAAAGCAGTACGAAGCCTTCGTAAAAAAAAGAAAAATCCATATTTCCTCCTTATCTTAAGATAAATAAACAGTTCAAAGGAAAATCTAACACAATAAAGTGGGCTTGTCAATTTAAAAAACAGTTTTTTCTATGGAAAAAGTAGTTGTAACTACAACTTTTTCACAGTTGCCTTAAGTTGCTTGCCAAGTTTTTTTCAATATGATATAATAATATTCAATTAAGCGACTATACTATCTGAGGGCATAACGCAAGATGAAGATTAATAAGTTAAAGCTTAAAAAACTTAACAACACCCGTGATCTGGGCGGCTTGAAGACGGAAGACGGCTTTGAGATCAATTACGGCCTGCTTTTTCGCAGTGGCAAGCTTTATAAATTGCCTCAGATAACAAAGGACGCCTTGATAAGCCACGGCGTTACCAAGATAATTGACCTTCGCAACGACAGTGAGTGTGCCGATTATCCCTGCGACCTTCCTGACGGATGTGAGTATATACGGCTTCCTTTAATATGTACGGCCACGGTTGGTATTACTTATACCAAAAGCATGCGTCGCATCATGAAGGAAGAAAGTCAGATTATAAAAAAGCAGTACGGCAACGTAGATAACTATATGATCGCGTTTTATAAAAACCTTCTGTTTTTGCCCGAATCCCAGGAAAAGCTTTCTCAGTTTTTAAGGCTCATTATCCAAAGCGAGGGCGGTGTTTTATTTAACTGTAGCGCAGGTAAGGACAGGACGGGTATTTGCGCCATGCTTTTAGAGTCCCTTTTGGGCGTTAAAGAGGAAATTATCATAAAGGACTATACGTTATCTTATACCTTCCAAAGGAGAAAGCGCCGTTTTCAGAAGATTGGCCTCAGGATAGTGCCCGTGTCAAGGATGTTCAGATCCATCCTTATTGCCATGATGCACGCAAAGCCCCTGTATCTTAAATCGGCCATAGAAGAAGTCGAAAAGCTTTACGGCACCGTAAGGAATTATTGTATGAAGGTGCTTGATATCACCGAGGACGATATCGCCATTTTAAAACAAAAATATCTTGTTAAGGCTTAAAATATCCCGCCCGACCGCGCGTCGGGCTTTTTTGTTTGTAAAATTGTCGAAATTTGTCAATAACCGACCTATAGAAGGACTTTTTGATTGCTATCTCCTTAATATTGTCGTATTTTGACGACTTCATAAATGTCTGTATAAAAAGGGATAAGCAGATAAAAAGTGCGCCTATAAGCCGATTATCGCCCGTTTTTGTAAAAAAATCAAAAAAACGGAGGACTTTTTAAAAAACAGTATTGACGAGGGGGCTTATTTGGTGTATAATTTTAATATTAAAGGAGGCGCTTTATGAAAAAGCTTTTGGCAGTTACTTTTACCGTTATTGTTCTTTCAGCTACCGTTATCCTGTCGGGATGCGGCGGCGAAAAGGTCACCCTTAAAGCCGTTATCCCCGACTACGAGGGTAAATATTTTTCCGCAATGGAGGATATTACCGTGGACATGAAGGATTATCTTTCCTTTGGCGAGGGCGTCACCTTTGAGGCCTCCTCCACCGACGACTTTTTGTCGGTCGCCGTAGATGGCGATAAAATTACGGTCGATCCCGTTGGCTTTGGCTGTGGCGACGTCACCATCGTTGCAAAAAACAAAAACAAAGATCTTTACCGTCTTACCTTTACCGTAGATCTTAAGGAATGCTCCGTCATTACCTGTGCCGGCGACAGCCTTACTTACGGCTCCGGCACACCTGAAATTGCCTATACGGTATTTCTGCAGCAGTACCTCGGCGACAGCGTCACGGTGGTAAACTGCGGTCTTAACGGCGCAAACATTACCGGCTACGGCGGGCACGGCACCAACTTCAAATATTCAAAGCTTACCTCCGGGGTAAACAATCAGTACACCCGCGGCGTTAACGCAAATCCCGACGTTATTCTTATTATGCTTGGCACCAACGACGCCACCGGCTGGCAAAACGCCAAGCACACCTTTGAAACCGAGTACCAGGTCCTCCTGTCAAAATACATGCAGGATTGCCCCGATGCCGAAATAGTATTGCTTATTTCGCCGCCGACCTTTGAATCCAACTCCTTCAACATCCCCAACAAGGTCATCAAGGAAAGCGTCAACCCAATACAGCGCGCCCTTGCCGAAAAGTTCGGTTTTGCAACCGTCGATATGAGAAACGCTTTTGAGCAGCATCCCGGCGGGTACGATTCCTTCTTCGTGTCCGACGGCGTTCATTTCAGCGAGACAGGTGCAAAGTTCGTCGCAAGAAAGGTCGCCGACGCCCTTATGGGTAAGGTCGCTTAAGCAAAGATTAAAAAAGTATTTTCACTTAAAGAAAAGGCTGTGTCGCAATTATTTTTGACACAGCCTTTAAAATGTTGTATTATATAAAATATAAGAATTAATTATCCAGTGTGTGCAAATGAAAAAACTTATCTTCACATTCATAACCATGGCCCTTGGCCTCGTCCTGATGACCGTTGCTTTTTTTGCCTTAAGAAGTCAAAATCTTACCACGGTCAGATTTGACACGGTCCTTGACGGGGTAAATACAGAGCGTGGCGAAAATTCTCTCGTCAAATATACCGAGGGGCATTCCGTAAATGACTACGGTTACGAGCTTTTAGTGGAAGTGCGTACCGGCTTCGTGGTGGGCGGCGGTGAAACTGTGGATATTGTCGACGGATGTTACGTGTTAAGTGGCCACGGCGACAAGGCAGACCTTCTTAAAGAGGTAAGGATTGGTGATATTGTAAAAACAGACGGCAACAAGATTAGCTTTAAGTACAACCTGCGTTCCTCAAATCTTAAGGCGGCAAGCCTTTACGAGGACGAGGTAAGCACCCGTGCAAGGGCGCGTCTTGAAGGCTTTTACGATCTTGACAGGTCGGCATTAAAGGCGGCTGACCGCAATATAAAGAAGGCGAGATGGCAGTTTAAAAAGTGCTTTTTCGGTCTTGAGGCCGACGAAAAATCATCCCTTAAGGCCTATAGCGACCTGATGCACGCCATTGACCAAAAGTTTTATCTTACTTCAGAGTATTTCGCCGTGGACGGCAGGGCGATCTGGCACCGTCCCAACTCCACACGTTTTGACGAAAAGACCGTCGAGGGCGTAAAGGCATTTTGCTCCGCCCTGAAAACGGTCGGCATAAACACCCTTTACGTTGAAACCTTCTGGGACGGGATGACGACCTACTACAGCCCCTTATTGTCCTGCCAGCACCCACAAATGAAGGATTGCTTTTACGGTGAAGACAAAAAGGATTACGTTGCGACCCTCATTGAGGAATGCCATCGTCTTGGCATTGAGGTCCACGCTTGGGTAGAGCTTTTATCCGTGGCAGACCTTGACGGAAAGGTTCCTTCATATATTGATGAAAGCCTTATTGCGGCGGATTCAAGCGGCTCCAAAAGCAAGGGCTTTTTAGACCCGTCAAACCCGGAAGTGATCGATTTTTTAGGGGACGTAGTCCAAGAAATGGTGACACTTTACCCCTTTGACGGCGTAAGCTACGATTATATTCGCTATCCGGGTATAGATTTTGGCGGCGATTATTTTGAATACGGCTTTACCGATAATTCCGTAAAAAGGTTCGCGGCCGAAAATAATTATACAGGCACGAATCTTGACGCCGACATGGCGGCCGACAAGACCCTTCGCGATAAATGGCACGCCTTTCAGCAGGGGTGCATAACGGACGTTGTATCAACCTTGACGTCCGTCATACGCGCCCACGATAAAGACCTTTTGGTGTCCGCAAGCCCTTACGGCTATCTGTGGGGTGCCAAGGTCGTTTATATGCAGGACGTGGAATCCTGGATACAAAAGGGATACCTTGACGTGGTGCTTCCCATGATTTACACCGAGGATGAGGAAAATTTAGTTACCCACGCCCAAATGTTTGAGGAATACTCCCAAAAGGTCTTCCAATATACGGGCATTTCGCCCATATACAATGGTGCAAGCTTAATGACCAATCAAAGCCTTACCATGGCCCTAAAGGACAGTAATATTTCAGGGGTTGCCCTGTTTGCCTCACAAAACTATTTCCCCGGCTGGGGCGGGTCCCGTGCCCAAAGGATATCTTCGGCCATGTCTGCAAACCTTAAGGGCCACCCCGTAAGGCCAACCGACAACGTCAACGTGGTATTTTCAAGCTGGAAAAACCTTTTGTCTGATCGCTTTGAAAGGCTTTATAAAAACAACCTCTCCCAAGGGGAAAGGTCTCTTATAGAAGCCTTTCTTGCTTCAACCAAAGCAAATATTTCCGATCCTGCCATGCTGCAGCAACTTCTTGACAAGATAGGGGGGCTTTCCTCCGCCTTAAAGCAAGGGACGCCAACCCAAGCGGCCCTTCGCATCATAGATCAGGTCGATTATATTTACAGGGTTTTGGATTGCGCCCTGTCAAGGTCACTGATACGGTACGGCTATTGGGATGCAGAAATCTCTTTGGTTAGGCCGGACGCAACCAAGCTGGTATTTGCCGGCTGCTATGATGAAAGCAAGCTGTTTTAACTTTGTATGGTATATCGGCAATGCTTTAGGTAATTAATTTAAATAATCTTTTAAGTTGCCGATACCCACCCGTTCTCATCCCTCATTTTCTTACAACAAAAAAAACAAACCAAACAATTGGTTTGTCTTTTTTGAGAGTAATTAGTGAAAAGGATACAAAATCCTAATGGGTTCATTTTCCAAAATGGGTTCACTTTTTATAGAAAATGGGTTCAAATTTAACGAATGGGTGCAAAAATATATCCTTCCTGATATCGTTTTGTAAAAAACAATCACTCAATCAACCTGCATTCGATATGAATTTATTAGGTCAATGACGACTTCTTTCTCTTCCTTAAGAAAAAGTGACGAGATAGCAATATCTCCGGATTCAGGAATCTTCTCTTTAGCTTTATAGTTTCTTTCGATTTGTGCTTCGCTTAAGTATTTGGATGGATCCTTTAAAAATATGAAAATTATATATTGATCATTAGGGTATTCCTTAAATGATACTTTTTCAATATCTTCGTATTGAATTGTGGTATTCAAATCCTTATGAATATTTAAGTAGATTCCGTCTTCCGAAATCTTAAGCATCAACTCTCCTTTGAAAAGTTGTTTGACAAACTTAAATAATAAAAATGCCATTAGTGGAATACATAATATACAAATAATTCTAACAATCCAATACATAGTTGTTTCCGTGCCCGCACTAATATCAACGCCTAATTCTCTAATGTCGAACAAACCACACAAAACAACCATTGCTAATGCACATGTGAAACCTATTGTTGGTTGAATTGCCTCTTTTTTTGTCTTTTCGCTTATTATTTGTTTTTTCATTTTTATCCTCAAAGGAATCTTATCTACTCTAAATAATCGTATCACAACCATAAATAAAAAGCAATAAAAAACGCAGGGCCCGTACAAATAATTGTATCCTATTCTGCGTTCTTATTTGGCGGAGGCGGAGGGATTCGAACCGCAAAACTTCGCTTTGCTATCACGCCTGGGTGGCAAACGGTGGGTGTCCACCGTTTGTCGGCAACTAATGATAAAATTAATCTATTAAGTTGCCGATACCCACCCGTTCTCATCCCTCATTTTCTTACAACAAAAAAAACAAACCAAACAATTGGTTTGTCTTTTTTGGCGGAGGCGGAGGGATTCGAACCCCCGTGGGCGTGAACCCAAACGGTTTTCAAGACCGCCTCGTTATGACCGCTTCGATACGCCTCCAGATATTCAGTTTCGCGAGATCTCTCTCAAGCCTAAACATTATATAATAATTTTTTTCAAAAAGCAAGGATTTTACAGTTGTTTTTCAAAAACTGTTCTTCAATTTATTTTTTACCCTTACAAAATCTTTATTAAAGGTTGGTTTTTTCCCAATGCGCAATTTTTTAAGTGGCGAAAAATTTAATAATACCCTCATTAAGGAAAATAAAAAGTCGGCCTATAAGCCCGTTATTGACCAAAATGATGATAAAAACCCCGATGATGACGGCGCTGTTTTGCCAAAAACGGAAAAAGGCGGCTTTCTTGGCTTTATAAAAAGGCGTTATCCTTACCTTGTCGTTTTCGTTGGGATATTGGGCCTGTTTGCCTGCGTTTTAAAGTATTTCGGGGTTTATCCCTTTGGCAAGGGGACGGTTTCAAACTACGACATGCTTGCCCAGGTGGGCCCCTTTATAGAGCATCTTTTTGACGTTATAAAGGGTGAAGCCTCTCTGTTTTACACCGCAAGGATAGCGGGCGGCGCCGACGTTTTCGGCACGATCTGTTACTGTATGGTCAGCCCATTTACCTGGGTGTTTCTTCTTTTTGGCGAGGGCAACGTCTATAACGGCGTGGGCATCGTTTTACCCTTAAAGCTTGTCTGCGTGGCCTTTTCAGCCCTGTATTATATTGAAAAAAAGCATAAAAACGTTCCGGGATACGTGGGGGCCGTGTGCGCCGTCCTATACGCCTTTTGTGGGTATATGTTCGTTGCCAATACTTATATCAATTGGGTTGATTTTCTCATCTATATGCCCTTTGTTTGCCTTGGCTTTGAAAGGCTGGTAAAGGAAGGCAAAATACGGTATTTTGCCATAAGCTACGCCCTGATGATTTACACCTGCTTTTCCATTTCCTGCTTTGCGCTTATTCTCGTGTTTATTTGTGCAATGGTCTATCCCGTGGTGGTGGAGCCCGCAAGGCTTAAGGAGCTCGCTTCAAAAATTTGTCTGGGATGCTTGCTTGCAGTCACGGTATCCCTTCCCATCCTTGTCCCGGCGTTTTTTGCATTTTTGGATTCAGGGCGGGGGACGTCCATTTTCGCAAACGTTAACAGCGACCTTGACGGCATGCATTTATATAAAAAGGTAACTTACCTTTTAACCGACTGTCTGTTCCTGTTTTTAAGCCTTGTTTATTTCATCAAAAACGGCGTTAAACGGCCTATAGACAGGTTTTTGGCCATAATCGGCGGCGTTATTTTAGTGCCTGTCCTCGTTGACGAAAGCTGCAACTTATTAAATGCCGGCTCTTATATGAGCTATTCATTGCGCTTCGGTTTTTTAAACGCCTTTTATATGTTCTACCTTGGGATGCGCGTTATCGGCAGCCTGCGGGAAGAAAAGCTTGAGGGTAAAAAGCAGATATTGCCCCTCGTTGCGGTGGGCCTTATCGCCATTGGGTGTATAGGCGTAATACTTTATATAAACATTGACAGGCTTGTTAACAACACTTATGATTTTTCATCACTCTTTGCCCACTCTCTCGGGGGCCTTGAGACCATCCCCATCATTATGGCCGCAATATTTGCCTCTCTTACGGCGTGTGCGATCTTCTACAAGCGAAAGGCGCTGTCGTATAAGGTTATGGCCTGGATCATGATCCCGGTTTTCGGCGTGCAGATCGGCTTTTATACCATCCAGCTTGTGGACGGCAACTATTTTACCCCAACAAGGTACGACCAGTATAAGGAGATTGTGTCAATAATAGACCAAACCGAGCCCGACGCTTACAATTATTACAGGATAAAGGATACCAAGTCTTCCGTTTCAGCCTGCGCGCCCCTTGTGTGCGGCTCCTATTCGGTCAGCGGATTTTCCTCAGTTTTAAGCAGGGATAACTTCGTGGCGTCACAGTTCTTTTCCTACAGCGGCAACGGCCAAAACAGCTTAAAAAGCGCCGACGGCAATTTCCTTGGCGATATGCTCTTAAGCTATCAATATTATTATCACCATCACGACGGCGGCAAGCTTACGGAAAATAATTTCATCATCGACAGGCCGTATATAGAGGAGGTCAAGTCCGCCCGTCTTGAAAACTTTACCGCCTTCAAAAACAAGGCGGCCTTCCCGATGGCATTTACCGTAAAAGCTCAACCCCTGGATTTTTCGACGGGCACCCTTTGCGACAATATGGAAAAGCTTTACGCCTATCTGGGCGGCGAGGGCAATCTTTTTATAGATTATCCATTGACGACCTCAGGCATTTACTTTGACCAAAAGGATTCCACATGCGAGATCAAAATACCCTTCAGATCCGAGGGGCATTGGTATCTTGAAACCAAGTTCCCCGACGGCTTTGATCTTATGTATAACGTTTACACAAGGACCTACAATCCATCCACCGCCAAAAAGGTGGAGGGGAGTATTGAGCTTGCTTATCACAAGGAGGCCACAAGCTACTACTGGGTCACCTTAAAGGATCTTTCCGGCAAAATGACGGAGGAAGACGTTTTAAAATACTGTACCATAAAGTGTGCCGCCGTAAAGCACGTTTACAACCCCTTTGATATGGATAAGGAGCTTTTCGATAGGGTAACCGCCAACAAGGTAGACTACTCAATAGAGGGCGGCAACACCTTCGTTGCAAGCGTAACGGCAAGCGACGACGAAACTGCACTTTTCTTAAGCTACGTTGCCCTTGACGGGTTTATCGTTACCGTCAACGATAAAAGGATCGACTTTATCCAAAACGACCTTAAGCTTATGGCCGTTCCCCTTGAAAAAGGGGAAAATTCAGTTGTTATCAAATACTCCACGCCATACCTGAAATTTGCCGTTTTTGGGCTTATAGGGGCACTTTTAATTGGTGCGTGCATATATTTTGTAACAAAAAAGCAAAAGATATTCAAAGCCGTCGCCCCCGTCTTAACGGTTATGGGCTACACACTTTTCGTCGCCGTGGTTGGATTTTTCATCATTTATCCGACAGCCCTGTGCCTGTCAAAGCTTATTGCGCTTATCTTCGTTTAACGGATAAAAAGCATATTTTAAGGACCTGCCGTTTCGGCAGGCCCTTTGTTTTTAAAATACTATTAAAATGTGGTGATAATCGACCTATATAAGGACTTTTTACCTGTTTGAGATGGCTTCAAGCCGCTTTACGGTATTGGTTTTTAAAAGGGCGATAATGACGCCGTAGGTAATGATAAAGTCGGGCACAAGATAAAGCACCTGGTATAAAAATGAATATCCGACGGCGGTAGAGGTTGGCAGCTCCGCCCAAACTGCGCCCATATTAAAGTAAATGATACCCGAAGCAAAATGGAACAAAAATCTTACCAGATAAGCAATCGGTGCGCCTATAAAAAGAGCCTTGTTGGTGTCGGTCAGATCTTTAACAAGACCAACTGCCCCGATGGAAGCAAACGCTAAAATATAGTCGAGCACAAAGGTGAGCGGCGTCAATATCCACGGTCCCGAAACAAACTGTAAAAGACCGAATATGATCCCAACAAGCACCGAGGGGAAAAAACCGTAAAATGCCGCAAACACCATAATCGGCATCATGCTTGCAAGGGTTACCGATCCGCCGTTGGTTACGGGCGATACCTTTAAAAGTGACAGTCCAAAGCTTAAGGCAAGACAAATGCCCGCCAGGACAAGGGTTTTTGTGGTCAGCTTTTTTGAAAGCAAGCACAAAAGGATGACGACGATTGCAAGTACGCCGATCGACACCCACGATATTACCGTGGTAAGAAAAGTCAGATCGACTGACAAAAGGTTAAATGACATAAAAAAAGCCTCCTTAATTTAAGGGGCGTGCGCAAAAAAATACCTAATATTTCCCAGTCAAGCATTACCTTGTCAGGTTCAATGGGTATAATCTCAGCTAAAAAGCACCCCAATTTTTTACGTAAGACAAGTATAACACCTCAAACTGCCGTTGTCAAGAAAATTAATCAAATTTATATAAATATTGAAAGCCGTCCATTCATAAAAAACTTTTCGCCCTCATACATTAGGTTATAGCATTTAAGTTTTCGGAGGAAAATATGGCAGAATACGATATTTACGGCGACATCGCAACCCGTACCGACGGCGATATATACGTGGGCGTCGTCGGCCCGGTAAGGACGGGTAAGTCTACATTTATTACAAAGTTTATGGAAGAAATAGTTCTTCCCAATATGTCGACAAAAAAGCGGGTGATAGCCGTGGACGAAATGCCCCAATCTGCAACGGGTAAGACCATTATGACTACAGAGCCCAAGTTTGTCCCCGGTGAGGCCGTCCAGATACGCGTGGGCAAAAAAAGCGCCCGCGTAAGGCTTATCGATTGCGTGGGCTACGTTGTGGAAGGGGCCCTTGGCACCAGTGAGGACGGCAAGCAAAGGCTTGTTTCAACCCCTTGGCAGGATAGCCCCATGCCATTTTACAAGGCGGCGGAATACGGCACCCAAAAGGTGGTGTCGGACCATTCCACAATAGCCGTCGTCGTCACCTGTGACGGCAGCTTTACCGACATCCCAAGATCAAACTACGTCGGGGCAGAGGACAGGGTCATCAGCGAGCTAAAGTCCATCAATAAGCCGTTTATCGTCATATTTAACACCCAATCCCCCCATGACGAAAAGACCAAAAAGACCTGTGACGCCATATCCAAAAAGCACGGCGTAACAGTTCTTCCTTTAAACGTCCAGGATCTTACAAGGGAGGATTGCGAATACGTTTTAATCAAGCTTTTGGAGGAGTTCCCCCTCCGTGTCCTTGATCTTGACCTTCCGCTTTGGATGCAGACTCTCCCTAAAGACGGCGAAATTTTACAGGGCGTATTGCAGCGGGTAAGGGAATTTATGACCAAGATCGACAGGATGAAAAGCTGCTCGTGGTTAGAAAAAATATTCGACGATAGTGAAATTTTCTTACCAATCGAGGATTTTGAGGCTGATATGGCAACCGGCCGCGTCCATATGACGGCGCGGGCAAAAGAGGGGGTTTTTTATAAGGCCTTAAGCGAAGCCTCCGGTCAGAATATCGATAACGAGGCTTCACTTTTAGATTACGTCAAGACCCTTTCCCATGTCAAGCTAAGCTACGACCGACTTAAGGATGCTTTGGACAGCGCCGAGGAAACCGGCTACGGCATAGTGTGTGCCGACCTTGACACAAGCGCAGTTTGTGAGCCCGAGATAGTCAAAAAGGCAGGACAGTATTGCGTAAGACTCAAGGCGGACGCCAAAAGCCTTCACGTTATCCGCACCGACGTCAAAGTGGAGGTCGATCCCGTCTGCGGCAGCAAGATCCAGTGTGAGGACTTCGTTGAGCAAATGGGGCGCGAGGGCTATTCCACCAAGGTTTTCGGCCGCACCTTAAGAGACACCGTCACAGAGGAGCTCAGCCGCCGCTGTACCACCCTTCCCGATAATATGAGGACCAAATTAAGACGTGTCGTCACCCGCGCCGTCAACGAAAACAAATCGGGTCTTATCTGCATTTTGATCTGAAAAAAGCCCAAGCCCAACGGCAGACCTCGGTCTGCCTTTTTTCACGTCTTGTTTTTTTTGGGGGGCGTTGCCGTAAAATGCGCAACAAAGATCTGTAAAAAAATAACCGTATTTTCCTTATCATAAGCCCTGGATAAAAACCGTTCAAGTCAAACGTAATGGCCGAAAAAAGTCTGTTGTTTTACCGAAAAGACCTGCCGATGGGCGCTTATGCCATAATATTTATAATGTTACGCGTGCGTGCCCGCGACAAAAACGGCGGCTTATCCGTAAAATCCATAAGTCTTTTTTACTGTAAAGTGATTAAAAATATCCGTTTTGTCCTTATATATGCACAATATGTACGTTGTTTATCAGTTTAAATTTTGTTAGTATATAGTTAGATAACTAAAATTATAGGTGGTAATATGGACAGTTTATTTAACCTTTCAGCCCACAAGGCTCAGATCGAAAGTTTAGTCAAGGCAAACGGCTACACCGTTTATCCTCTTTCCGTAAATCAGGCAGAGGATACTACTTTGTTTATGGTCAAACTAAGTGACGGTGACGGTTTGGTGGTTGTCGGCGACAAGGCAGACGCCTTTACGGGCACCCCCTTGAATGCTGACGGCGTCAAGGCCCTTCTTTGCCCCCTTAACCACGGCAACGCAACGGCATTAAAGGCCCTTTGTCCCTTTACGGCCCCCATTCGCGTTTTAGGCAAGGCCCGCTCTTTTGGTCTTGGAGACAGATTGGGCATTGCGACCCCCGGCCACATTTCCATTTTCAACAAATACGACGCCTATCCCGTTTTCGCCCAGCAGTCCATCAGGGAGCTTAACCTTACCCAAAGGACCTATGAGGACGTTTTGGATGCGGCAACCTTTTATACCTTCCGTGACGGCTACAAGACGGGTTACGGTGCCGACGGCGACCACTTAAAGACCGAAGCTGACATTGAATACGCTTTGTCCTTGGGCTTTACCATGATCACCCTTGACTCAAGCGAGCATATCAAGGTCGGCGTTGAGTCTTTATCCGTTGAAGAGCTTGACGCACGGGTAACATTAACCGACGAATACAGACAAAAATATTTGAACAAAAAGTTTGATTTAGAAGGCTCTGTCGTGGAATTCGACGAAGACACCTTAAAGAGAACGGTTTTGATTTATCAGGACGCTATTGCTTACACGACCCACATTTACAATAAATATCTTGCAAGCGGCAAGTACGATTGCGACTTTGAAATTTCCATCGACGAAACCCCAACACCAACGACGCCTGAACAGCACTTCTTCGTCGCAAACGAATTAACGTTAAACGGCGTATCCTTCCAAACTGTTGCGCCAAGGTTCTGCGGTGAATTCCAAAAGGGCGTTGACTATATCGGCGATATTGCCCAGTTTGAAAGGGAATTGATCGTCCACGCCGCCATTGCAAGACACTTTGGCTACAAGCTGAGCATCCACAGCGGCTCGGATAAGTTTGCAACCTTTGCCCTTATCGGCAAGTACACCAAGGGTAACTTCCACGTTAAAACCGCCGGCACCAACTGGCTTGAGGCAATGCGCGCCGTGGCTAAAGGTGCCCCCGCCCTTTACAGGGAGGTTCACAAATACGCCCTTTCCATGTTTGAAAGTGCCAAAAAGTTCTATCACGTCACCACCGATCTTACCAAGATACCAAATATCGACGATCTTACGGACGATCAGCTTGAATCACTTTTCACCATGAACGACGCCCGTCAGCTTATCCACATCACCTACGGATATATTCTGACCGACAAGGACGAAAAGGGCAATTACATCTTCAAGGACAGACTTTATGCCTTCTGGCGTGAAAATGAAGAGGTTTACAAAAATATGCTGTATAACCACATCGGCAAGCACTTAAGCCTCCTATACAGCGGCTTCCAAGGCTAAAATAAAAGCCCTTTTGGGCGTGCAAAAAATATATTGAGAGGGAATTATGAAATTAAGAGAAAACTGCAAGTACGCATTGGTCGTGCCGTCAAGCATGGGCGTAAGGCTTACTCCAAACGATCGCCAGCCCGTTCATACGTCAACGACCTTTACCCTTCAGGCGACCAGCGCAGAAACCAACGTTGCGTCAATATCTGCATCCCTTGGCTTAAAGACCAAGGTTCTGACCACCTTCGTCAAGGACAGTCCCATTGCCGCCTTTATAAAGGGCGATTTAAGAAGAAGGAACATTGATTACGAAGGCGTCGACGTGGAGCAGGGTGGTCCATGGGGCTATCGCCATCAGTTTAACATTGCCGACTCCGGCTACGGCATGCGCGCCCCCAGGGTAACCAACGACAGGGCGGGCGAGGTCGGCCGCACCCTCAACATCAAGGACTTTGACCTTGACCGTATTTTCGGTGAGGAAGGCGTTCAGATATTACACTTAAGCGGTCTTATTGCCGCACTTTCACCCGATACGGGTAAGTTCTGTCTGGAGCTTGCCAGGGCCGCAAAAAAATACGGCACCTTAGTATCCTTCGATCTTAACTATCGCGCTTCCTTCTGGGTAAACCGTGAAGAGGAGCTTTCAAGGATATTCAAAGAGATCGCAGGCGCCGCCGACATACTTATCGGCAACGAAGAAGACTTCCAATTAGCCCTCGGCATTAAAGGCCCTGAAGCTGGCGGCAAGAACATTGGCGACAAGATAGACGGCTTCAAGGGCATGGTACAAAACGTCCGCGCCGAGTATCCTAACGCCCGGATGTTTGCAACCACCCTCCGTCAGGTAATAAGCGCTAACGAGCATCTTTGGGGCGGCATCCTTTTATCGGGCGACAACTGGCAGGTTATCGAGCCCCGTCCCATTCAGGTCCTTGACCGCATCGGCGGCGGCGACGGCTTCGTCGGCGGGCTTTTGTACGGCGTATTAAAGGGCTGGGACGACGAAAAATGCGCTCAGTTCGGCTGGGCGTCAGGCGCACTTGTTACCACCATGCTTGAAGACTACGGTCAGCCCGTGGACGAAAATCAAGTTTGGGCAATCTGGCAGGGCAACGCCCGCGTTATGAGGTAAAAATTCGGCTATAAGTCGATTATTCAATAAAATTTTAAGAGGGGATATTATGAAAAAAGCAGACATTGGTTTAATCGGTCTTGCCGTTATGGGCGAGAATTTAGTTATGAATATGGAAAGAAACGGCTTTACCGTTTCAGTTTTCAACAGGACGACCTCCAAGGTCACCGACTTTGTTGAAGGCAGGGCAAAGGGTCTTAACATTATCGGCACTTATTCGGTTGAGGAATTAGTCGCTTCTCTTAAAAAGCCGAGAAAGGTCATGCTCATGGTCAAGGCCGGTGCCCCCGTTGACGCCTTTATCGAAACGCTTATTCCTCATCTTGAGGAGGGTGATATTATTATCGACGGCGGCAACTCTCACTTCCCCGACACGGCAAGAAGAACTGCTTACCTTGAATCCAAGGGCCTTTTATATGTCGGCACAGGCGTTTCCGGCGGTGAGGAAGGCGCTTTAAACGGCCCTTCAATGATGCCGGGCGGCTCTCCTGCGGCATGGCCCCACGTAAAGCCCATCTTCCAGGCAATCTGTGCCAAGGTTGAAAACGGCTCACCCTGCTGCGACTGGGTTGGCGAAAACGGCGCAGGCCACTTCGTAAAAATGGTTCACAACGGCATTGAGTACGGCGATATGCAGCTTATTTGCGAGGCCTACCAGATCATGCGTGACCTTTTAGGTATGACCGCCGACGAAATGCACGAAGTCTTTGCCGAATGGAACAAAGGCGAATTAGACAGCTATCTTATTGAGATCACCAAGGACATCCTTGCCTACAAGGATACCGACGGCAGTCCCATCGTTGACAAAATCCTTGATACGGCAGGCCAGAAGGGCACGGGCAAGTGGACGGGCATTGCCTCCATGGACGAAGGCGTTCCCTTAACCCTTATCGGTGAAGCAGTATATTCAAGATGCCTTTCCGCTATGAAGGAGGAACGCGTTACCGCTTCCAAGATGTTTGCCCACGCAAAGCCCCTTTTCGAGGGTGACAAAAAGGCCTTTATCGAGGACATCAGAAAGGCCCTTTACGCCGCCAAGATCGTATCTTACGCCCAGGGCTATACCCTTATGGCTCAGGCAGCAAAGACCTACGGCTGGAACTTAAACTACGGCGGCATTGCCCTTATGTGGCGCGGCGGCTGCATTATTCGCTCAAAATTCCTCGGCAAGATAAAGGAAGCTTACGACAACAACCCAACTTTAAGCAACCTTTTACTTGATCCCTTCTTTAAAAACACCATCGAGGGTCTTATCCCCAGCTGGCGCAAGGTTGTTTCCCAGGCCGTATTAAACGGCATTCCCGTACCCTGCACGGCTTCAGCCCTCAACTATTTTGACGGCTACACCACGGAAAAGCTCCCCGCAAACCTTCTTCAGGCCCAAAGGGACTATTTCGGCGCCCACACTTATGAAAGGCTTGACAGCGAAAGGGGTAAATTCTTCCACACCAACTGGACGGGCCGTGGCGGCAATACCTCCGCAAGCGAATACAAGGTATAATTTTCCATTTTGACTTATAAGGAGAAATTTTATGGTATATCCCGATTTAAAAGGTAAGGTTGCCGTTGTTACAGGCGGCTCCGGCGTATTATGTTCAGAGTTTTGTCGCGCCCTTGGTAAGGCCGGCGCAAAGGTAGTCGTTGCCGGTATCGACCCTAAGGAAAAGGGCGACGCCGTCGTTGAAGAGATCGTCAAAAACGGTGGCGAGGCCATGAACGTTTACATGAACGTTCTTGATAAGGACCAGTTAAAGGAATGTCACGAGCTTATTTTAAAAACTTACGGCCCGTGCGATATTTTGATAAACGGTGCAGGCGGCAACAACCCAAAGGCTTCCACCGACTGTGAATTTTTTGACGAGCAGGTAATGCTCGACCCCAACAAAAAAAGCTTTTTCGACCTTGACCAAAGTGGCTTTGATTTTGTTTTCAAGCTCAACTTCAACGGCACGCTTTTCCCCTGTCAGGAGTTCGCTAAGGATATGATCGGCCGTCCGGGCTCGGTTATTATTAACGTAAGCTCCATGAACTCCTTCACACCGCTTACAAAGATCCCCGCATACAGCGCGGCAAAGGCGGCGATATCCAACTTTACCCAGTGGCTTGCAACCCACTTTGCAAAAGAGGGTATAAGGGTCAACGCCATTGCACCGGGGTTCTTCTCAACGGCTCAGAACGCCGCCCTTTTGTGGAACGCCGACGGCACCCCCACCGCAAGGACAGGCAAGATCTTAAACAACACCCCAATGGGTAGATTCGGCAAACCTGAGGAGCTTATCGGCACCCTCTTATGGCTTGTTGACAATGATGCTTCAGGCTTCGTTACGGGCACGGTTATCCCCGTTGACGGCGGTTTCTCTGCATACTCAGGCGTATAAAAGCAGACAAGGGGAAGGTTTATGAGGATTTTTCTTGAAGAAAAGGACAACGGGGGATTATCTCCCGAAGAGATAAGGTCAGCCGTTTTACAGTCCATTGAGGGCAAAAAGCTGTCCAAGGTTTTACTTTTACCCCCTGATTTTACCCGTTTTTACTCTAACGCAGGCTTTATCACAAACTTATATTACCACGCCCTTAAGGATACCTGTCAGGTAGACGTTATGCCGGCCCTCGGGACCCACGTCCCCATGACCGAGGAGGAATGCTCCGAAATGTTCGGGGATATTCCCTTCTCCAGGTTTTACGAGCACAAATGGCGTGACGACGTGGTAGATATCGGCACGGTCCCCGGCGAATACCTATCCGAAATAACCGACGGCATCTGGACGGATGACATAAAGTGCCAGATAAACAAGCGGATAATGGAGGACTATGACCTGATCGTTTCAATCGGCCAGGTCGTCCCTCACGAGGTCGTCGGTATGGCAAACCACGCCAAAAACCTTTTCGTAGGATGCGGCGGCAGCGAATTTATCAATAAGTCCCATATGGTGGGCGCAATGTGCGGCCTTGAAAGCATTATGGGCAAGGATCACACCCCGCCAAGAAAGATTTTTGATTACTGCTTTGAAAATTTCTTGAAAGAAAGACCCATTATTTTTGCTCTTACGGTAACCACCGCCCCCGGCGGCAGGATCCACACTCACGGCTTGTATATTTCAGAGGAAAGGCTCGGTCTTGAAAAGGCCATTGCCCACGCACAGAAGACCAATATTAACGTTGTGGACAAGCCCTTTAAAAAGTGCGTTGTCTACCTTGATCCGGCAGAATTCAAAAGCACCTGGCTCGGCAATAAGTCCGTTTACCGCACCCGTATGGCCATTGCCGACGGGGGAGAGCTTATCGTTCTCGCGCCCGGCGTAAAAATGTTCGGCGAGGACAAGACCAACGACGCCTTTATCCGCAAGTACGGTTATATGGGCAGGGAAAGGGTCCTTGAGGAAATGAAGACCAACCCCGACTTTATGGCAAACATGGGGGCGGCGGCCCATCTTATACACGGCTCCTCAGAGGGAAGATTCACCATCACTTATGCCGTTAAAAACATTTCCGCGGAAGAGATCCAAAAGGCAAATTACGTTGCGGCAAGCTATGACGAGATGTCAAAGATATACGATCCCGACAAGCTAAAGCTGGGCTATAACACGGTTAACGGCCAAGAAATCTATTACGTACCCAATCCTGCGCTCGGTCTTTGGATAGCAAAGGATAAGCTTAATTAACTTATTATGAAGTACAAACTTTTAGCATCTGATATCGACGGCACTCTTTTAAATGGAGATGGGGCACTTACGGCCCCCACGGTCACAGCCGTCAAGAAATGGCTTGAGGTCGGCGGATATTTCGTCCTGTCAACGGGGCGCCCTTACGAGGGTATAACTAAAATATCCGCGGCTCTGGGCCTTCAGGATATGCCTGCCGTTTTATATAACGGCGCAATGGTCACGGTGGGCAAGGATATTATCTATTCTCTCGAGATCCCTTGTGACGTGGCAAAGGAGATAGTTTCCTTGGGTCACGAAAGGGACTCCACCATGATCTGCTGGTCAAAAAACAAGCTTTACGCTGAAAAGGACTGTGACAAGGTCACCTTTTACAAATCCATTTCGGGGGTGGAGCCCGTCTTTGTCAGCGATCTTACCACCGTTTGTCAGCAGGGCATAACCAAATTCGTCTGGTACGACGATCCCGTCTCCACCCAGCGGTTTTTTGAGGAGCTCAAGCCCCGTATCGGCCACAGGGTAAACGTCCACCCCTCCAGGGTAGACTTTTTGGAATTTGTCAACAAGGACTGCTCCAAGGCGACGGCTATCGGCATAATTTTAAATCGGCTTGGTCTTAAAAGGGAACAATCGGTTGCCGTTGGCGACGGTTTTAACGACCTTGCAATGCTTACCTATGCAGGGCTTGGCGTCGCTATGGCAAACGCCCCCGACGCCGTTAAAAAGGAGTGTGGCTACGTAACCCTTTCCTGCAATGAAGACGGTGTCAGTCATCTTATTGATAAGCTTATTAAGGGGGGTGACGCCCTATGAAGCAATGGGTAATCGACCTATACGCCCACTTTTCCCTCGATCGCGACGGAAGATGCGGCGGTTATCTTACCGTTATGGCGGCCAATGACCCAATGTCCGACCCGGACAGGAAAAGACCTGCCATACTGATCGTGCCGGGCGGCGGATACGAGCACGTCTCCCCAAGGGAGGGCGAGCCCGTTGCCCTACGCTTTCTCGCAAGGGGCTTTAATGCATTTATTTTAAATTATTCGGTTGGGGTAAGGTACCCCGTTCACCTTCAGGAATGCGCCCTTGCCATGGCCTATTTAAGACTCAATCAAAAGGGGCTTGATATTGACGGCAATATGGTTTGTATCATAGGCTTTTCGGCAGGCGGCCACCTTGCGGCAAATCTTTCATTTTTGCCCGATTGCGCACCCGTTAAGGATATTTTATCCAGGGCGGGTATCGGACAAAACCATATATCGTTAAGACCCGACGCACAGATCTTGTGCTATCCGGTCATAACGAGCACCCCCCAAAAGTGCCACGCGGGGTCCTTTAAAAATCTTACCGGCGGCGATGAAGCTCTTACAAACAGCCTTTCCCTTGAAAAGGCCGTTACAAAGGACAGTCCGCCAACCTTTATATGGCACACGGCAGACGACGGGTCCGTACCTGTCCACAGCAGCCTGTACCTTGGGCAGGCCTTAGCCGATCACGGCGTAAGCTTTGCCTTAAGAATATACCCCCACGGCAATCACGGCTTGTCCGTTGCGGATAAGACCGTTCTCCTTGAGGATCCCGATTGCTCAAAAGCCTTACCCGCCTGGCCGGAGGAAGCCATCTCCTGGCTTGAAGAAATGGGTATTTACATGAGATAATCGGCTTATAGGGCGATTTTATTATACGGAGTATTTATGAACAGTATCAAGTACGTAGGTAAACAACTTCGCACGTACAGTGTGTCACAGCACTCTCACGACGAGTGGGAGCTGATTTACTGTACCAGCGGCCAGGGTGAGTTCGTTTTTGAAAGCGAAACCATCAAATATCACAAGGGCGACGTGGTCATCATCCCACCCAGGATACGCCACGACAACAACAGTGAGGAAGGCTTCACAAATATCTATATCAACATGGAGGACGTGACCCTGCCTTACCGCGGCCCCAAAAAGATTGCCGACGAGGACGAGCTTCACATTTTAAGAAGCTTCAACGAGGCCAGCTATTATTTTAACTCCGACATTGTCAATAAGGAGTTGGTTTTGTCTGCCCTCGGCTCCCTTATAGTAAGCTACATTATCGTTTACGTTGGCAAGGGCGGCACCAGCGAGGTCGTTGAGGAAATAAGAAAAAGCATTCTCAAAAACTTTTCCGACATTCACTATAAGCTGGATGCTTACCTTAAAAGCCTTCCCTTCAGCTACGACTATTTAAGGAAGCTTTTCAAAAAGGAAACGGGCATGACCCCTCACGAATACCTCACCCGCACCCGTATGAACGCCGCGCAGATGCTTCTTTCGGGCACCAGCCGCTTTGACTTTTCCGTCAACGAAACCAGCGAGCTTTGCGGGTTTTCCGAGCCTTTGTACTTCTCAAGGGTGTTTAAAAAGCGTTTTGGCTGCTCACCAACACAGTACGCCCACCGCTTTGACAGGGCGAAGCCCAAGAAAAAGACCCCCCTTGGCGAGGTTCTGGAAGGGGATATCGACGACGAAGTATAACCTTGAGGTTATTTTTATGCCCACCGTATTTTTTTGCGCAAAGGGGCAAAATATAAAACGTAAAAATAAAAAACATAATCTAGGAGGATTTTATGATACTTGACAATTTCAGTTTAAAGGGTAAGGTCGCTATCGTTACCGGTAGTGATACAGGTTTAGGTCAGGGCTTTTGCAAGGCTTTTGTAGAAGCCGGCGCAAAGGTTATGGGCGTAAGCTACGTACCAAGCACGGACACACAAAAGATGCTTGGCGAAGAAAACTTCCACTTTATGGTTGAAAATCTTTTATCAATCGAGCCTATTGAAAGAATTATTGCAAAGACGGTAGAGGATTTCGGCCACGTTGATATTTTAGTAAACAACGCAGGTATCATCAAGCGTGAAGACGCCATTGATTTCTGCGAAAAGAACTGGGATGACGTTATGAACATCAACGCAAAGACCCTTTTCTTCTTCTCACAGGCCGTTGCCCGTCAGTATCTTAAGCAGCAAACGGGCGGCAAAATCATCAACATTGCCTCCATGCTTTCCTATCAGGGCGGCATAAGGGTACCAAGCTACACCGCTTCAAAGAGCGCCGTTAAGGGTATCACCATGTCCATGGCAAACGAATGGGCAAAATACGGCATCAACATCAACGCCATCGCACCCGGCTATATGGCAACCAACAACACCCAGGCCCTTCGCGCTGACGCAGAAAGAAGCGAAGCCATTCTGGAAAGGATCCCCGCAGGTCGCTGGGGGACCCCCGACGATATTATGGGCGCAGGCGTATTTTTAGCATCCTCTGCATCCGACTACGTAAACGGCTTTACGCTTGCCGTTGACGGCGGCTGGCTCGCAAGATAACAGGTGGCCCTATGAATATCGCTGAAGAATTAAAAAAATGCGGCATAGTCCCGGTTATCGTTTTAGAGGACGTTGACAAATCAGAATCTTTAGCCAAAGCCCTTTTGGACGGCGGCGTTAACGTTGCTGAGGTAACCTTCCGTGCAGAAGGCGCAGATAAGGTCATTTCACGCATGGTAAAGGCTTATCCCGATATGCTCGTCGGCGCAGGCACGGTCCTTACCGTCGATCAGCTTGAAAGGGCAAAGGCAGCAGGCGCAAAGTTCTGCGTTGCCCCAGGCCTTAATCCCAAGGTGGTAGAAAGGGCACAGGAGATCGGCATGCCCTTTATCCCGGGCGTCGCAACGGCAACCGAAATTGAAAAGGCCCTTGATATGGGCATCACCACGGTTAAGTTCTTCCCGGCAGAGCAGGCAGGCGGCGTCGCTTACATCAAAGCTGTTTCAGCGCCCTATCCCATGATGCGCTTTATGCCAACGGGCGGCATCAACAGCAAAAATATAAGCGATTATCTTGCCTTCCCCAAGGTAATTGCCTGCGGCGGAAGCTGGATAGTTGCCGCTAAGCTTTTAAAGGAAGAAAACTGGCAAGAGGTAACAAGACTTTGTCTTGAGGTTACTCAGAATTTAGGTAAGTAAAATGAAGCTTGGTATACGCGGTCACGATTTTGGTAAGCGCGGAGAGTTTTCCTTGCCCGAAAGGTTATCCCAAGGCGGCTTTGACGGGGTACAGCTTGTACCCTACAAAACCTATGCCGACGTTGATTATTCCGTAAACCTTTCCCCCTCAAGGGCGGCGGAAATTTCCAAAAGCCTGGAAGATAAAGGCCTTTCGATATTGCTTCTCGGCGCATACTTTAACCCCGTCCACTCCAATAAGGAAAAGGTCAGGCTTGGTGTTGACGTCTTTGACAGATACCTTCAGCTGGAAGGGGAGTTCAAGACCTCCGTCGTCGCCTCCGAAACGGGCTCCTTTAACGACGATAAGTGGACCTATAATCCGCTTAATCGCACTTTTTCCGCCCTTGAAACGGTCATTGAAACTTTCTCAAGGTTGGCCTCAAACGCCAAAAAATACGGCGCAGGTATGGCTATGGAAGGCGCGGCAGGTCACGTTTGCTACTCTCCCGAAAGGCTAAATGAAGCCCTTGCCGCCATCGGTGACGACAGTATAAAGGTGGTCTTTGACCTATATAATTATTTGGACGGCGACAATTACGCCGACTATAGAAATATTTTACAGCGTGGCCTCAAGCTTTTCGAGGGAAGGATACATTGCTTCCATATGAAGGATTGCACCTTTGACGGCGGCAAGGTCACCCAATGTCCCATAGGGGAGGGTAATCTTGATTATTCTTACCTGCTAAGGGAAATCAAGGCTTACGACAAGGATGCCGTACTTGTCCTTGAGGGAACCACCGGCGACAACATCCCCAAGGCAACGAAAATAATTACCGAGCTTTGGTAATTTAAGTAAACAATAAAGAGGTAAATATTATGAAATTTGATATCAGATACGCAAACCATCCGGATGACTCCAAGTACTACGACACCGAGGAGCTTCGTGAAAAATATTTAAAGGAAGTTATCTTTATTCCCGACGAGATAGAGCTTGTTTATTCTCATCAGGACAGGATCATTGCCGGCGGCGCAATGCCCGTTGAAGGCCCCTTGACCCTTGGTACCACTAAGGAGCTTGCTACCGCATACTTCCTTGAAAGACGTGAGCTCGGCTTTATCAACGTTGGCGGCGACGGCACGGTCACCCTTGACGGCGTCAAATATCCAGTTGCCCACAAGGAGGGTATGTACGTCGGTATGGGCACCAAGGAAATCGTTTTCGAGTCCAACGATAAATCAAACCCCGCTAAATATTACATCAACTCCGCCCCCGCTCACAAGACCTATCCCACCGTCCTTATCAATAAGGAAAAGGCAAGAAAGGTCCATCTTGGCGACGAGGCCAATATGAACAAGCGCGTTATCAATCAGTTCGTTCATCCTGCAGTATGCCAGTCCTGTCAGCTTGCAATGGGCATGACGGAGCTTTGTGAGGGCAGCGGTTGGAACACCATGCCTTGCCACACCCACGAAAGAAGGATGGAAGTCTATATGTACTTTGACTTAGGTCCCAACGACGTCGTATTCCACCTTATGGGCACGGCAGACCAGACCCGCCATATCGTTATGAGAAACGAGCAGCTCGTCATCTCGCCAAGCTGGTCGATCCACTCCGGCATCGGCACGAAGCATTACACCTTTATCTGGGGTATGTGCGGCGAAAACCAGGAGTTTGACGATATGGATCACATCAAGATGACCGATCTTTATTAATCGCAAAAAATAAAAAAAGATGGGCTATAAGCCCGTTATCGCCACTTTTTGTGGAAAATCTATTAAAATATTGGTGCTATTATGAAGGATTTTTTAGGAAAAGATTTTTTACTTGAAAGCGAAACTGCCAAAAGGCTTTATCACGACTATGCCGAAAATATGCCCATTTTCGACTTCCATTGTCATATTCCCGCAAAGGATATCGCCGAGGACAGAAAGTACCGCAGCCTTACCGAGATATGGCTTGTTGACGGTCACTTTGGCGACCACTATAAATGGAGGTCAATGCGTCAGTTCGGCGTTGGCGAGGACTATATCACGGGAGACAAGTCCGACGAGGAAAAGTTCGCAAAATATGCCGAGGTCATCCCTTACGCCATCGGCAACCCCCTTTATCATTGGACCCATCTGGAGCTGAGAAGATACTTCGGTATTGAAGACGTTTTGTCCCCAAAGACGGCCGCTAAAATTTATGCGGAGGCCAACCGTCAGCTTGAAACCATGTCGGCAAGAAAGTTCTTTAAAAAGTGCAACGTCAAAACCGTCTGCACCACCGACGACCCCGTTGACAGCTTACAGTATCACGCAATGATGGCCGCTGACCCCACTATGGAGTTTAAGGTTTTACCAACCTTCAGGCCGGACAAGGGCATCAATATTGAGCTTGATTATTTCTTTATCCCTTGGATAAAGGATCTTGAAAAGGCAGTTGGATACAGTGTTGACAGCCTTTCCGCCTTTGAAAGGGCTTTATCTGACAGGGTGGACTTTTTCGACAGCCACGGCTGCGTTGTTTCCGACCACGCCCTTGACGTTGTTATGTACGAGGCCGCTACCCGTTGTGAGGTTGAAGCCATTTTCCAAAAGGGATTAAAGGGTGAAAAGCTTTCCGATAAGGAAATAGGTAAGTACAAAGGCTACGTGCTTTTATACCTTGGCAGGCTTTACTATAAGCACGGCTGGGCTCAGCAGTATCATATCGGCGCTTTAAGGAACAACAGTCTCCGCGCCCTTAAAAATCTTGGTGCAGACACGGGCTTTGACTCCATCAACGACCAGCCCTTTGCTCAAAAGCTTTCCGCAATCTTAGGCAACCTTGACGAAACTGATGAGCTCCCAAGAACCATCCTTTACTGTCTTAACCCCCGCGATAACGAGGTCCTTGCCACCATTATCAACTGCTTCCAGCACGAAGGCATTCAGGGAAAGATCCAGTTCGGCAGCGGCTGGTGGTTCAACGACCAGAAGGACGGTATGGAAAGGCAGATGGAATCCTTATCCCAGGTTGCCCTTTTATCAAAGTTTGTGGGGATGCTTACTGACTCCAGAAGCATCATGAGCTACCCCCGTCACGAATATTTCAGAAGGATCTTATGCAACAAGCTTGGTGCCTTGATTGAAAACGGCGAGTATCCTTGCGACGTGGAATTCGTTGGACAGATAGTTTGTGACGTCTGCTACAACAACGCTGTCAACTATTTCAAAAAATAAGATCATCAATGCCGTCAAAGGATGAAAGTCGGCCTATAAGTCGATTAACGCAGTTTTTTGGCGGCTATCAACCAATTTGCCCCTTAATTTTGGGGCAAATTGCATATTAATTTATCGGAGGAGTTATATGAAGTTCAACCTTATATACCGCTCGTCGGTGTCGGCCTGCTTTGAGCTTGAAAACGACAGCCCATACTATTGTGACGCGCCCTACAGGATATGCGTTAACGGAATGTGGTCTGACGAGGACAAGCGTGAAAACGTTTTTTCCCTTTTCAACCTTGCGCCCGATACAGAATATAAAGTTTCCACGTCACTGGGCGGCGACGCCGTTATTTTCAGGACCCTTAAGGAAAGCTTTGCAATTACGGTAAAGTCCTTTGGCGCCGTAGGTGACGGCAAGACCGACGACACCTTTAACGTGCAAAACGCCCTTGACCTTTGTCCCGAAAACGGCAGGGTGGTCTTTGAAAAGGGCATTTATTACCTCCGCCCGATAAAAATCAAAAGCAATATCACCGTGGAGCTTAAAAAGGGAGCCGTTCTTTTGGCAAGCGCCAACCAGGCCGACTATCCCGTTATCCCCGGCGAGATTGAGGATCTTAACGGCAACGACGTCCATTTTGCCAGCTGGGAGGGTACCCCTGCCAAATGTCATCAGCCCTTCGTTGCTTTGTATTCCTCTAAAAACGTCCACATCGTCGGTGAGGGCATCATTGACGGCAACGCCCCGAGCGGCGGCTGGTGGATAAGACCTAAGGAAAGGGAATACGCCAGACCAAGGCTCTTTTTTACCCACTTTGCTGAAAATATCAACCTACACGGCATAACGGGCAAAAATTCTGCAAGCTGGTCATTCCATCCTTATTTTTCAAAAAATATCAACTTTTTCAATACAAAGGTCATGGCACCAAGCGACTCACCCAACACAGACGGCCTTGATCCCGAGTCCTGCGACGGCGTAACCATCGTCGGTATGGAATTCTCTGTCGGCGACGATGCCATCGCCATCAAATCGGGCAAGTATTATATGGGTGCAAAGTACAACGTGCCCGCCATCAATCATACCGTAAGAAACTGTAAAATGCAGTTTGCCCACGGCGGCGTCGTCTTAGGCAGCGAGATGTCCGGCGGCGTTAAAAACCTTACGGTTGAAAAGTGCCTCTTTGTCGGTACGGACAGGGGCCTCAGGATAAAAACCCGTCGCGGAAGGGGCAAAAACGGTGTTATAGACGGACTTTTGTTCAAAAACATCTTAATGCAGGGCGTCAAAGCACCCTTCGTTATCAATATGTTTTACTTCTGCGATCCAGACGGAAAAACCGAGTACGTCTGGTCAAAGGAAAGCCTCCCCGTTGACGAAAGGACCCCTTATATCGGCAGCTTCGTCTTCAAGGACATAAAGTGTCTTGACTCCTGGTGGTGCGCAGGATATTTTTACGGTCTTCCCGAAAGGCACGTTAAAAGCGTTACCTTGGAAAACGTAAAGGTCACCTACGACAAAAAGGCAACGGCAGGCCCGTCCCTTATGATGACCGATGCCGAGGTCACCTTAAACGCAGGCTTTATTTTCAGAAACGTGGACAGCGTTTCGGTTAAAAACGTAGATATTGACGGCTGCCACGGCGAAAAATTTGTCCTTGACAACGTCAGTGAGGTTCAAGGGGTGTGATTATGGATTATAAAGGCATAAACCAGTATATGGACAGACTGATAACCGAAGGCTCTCCTCAAAACCCTGTCTGGAACATAGAATTTATCCGTCAAAAAAAGAAGCCGTCCTTTAACTATATCGACGGCTGTATGATGATCTCGCTTATAAATCTTTACAAAAAGACGGGCGAGGAAAAATATTTTGATTTCGTAAAAAATTATATTGATTTTTTCCTGACCGACGACGGCGATATACTGTATTACGATAAGGAAGAATACAACCTTGACAACGTAAATGAAGGCCGCGTGTTTTTTGATCTGTACGAAAAAACCGGTGACGAAAAGTACAAAAAAGCCGCCTATAAGCTGTTTAATCAGCTTATTGACCAGCCCCGCACCAAGGAAGGCAACTTCTGGCACAAGAAGATCTACCCCAATCAGGTGTGGCTTGACGGCCTTTTTATGGCCCAGGTGTTCAGTTACAGATTTCAGGCAAATTTCGGCAAAGGCGACTACTCTGACGTCATCAATCAGTTCCGCACGGTAGAGCGCGTCATGAAGGACAGCTCAACAGGGCTTTACTACCACGGCTACGACAGTTCCAAAAAAATGTTCTGGTGTGACGAAAGGGGCTTGTCTAAAAACTTCTGGCTGAGGGCAACGGGTTGGTACCTTGCGGCCCTTTCCGACGTTACAAGCTATATGGAGGACGGCGCGGTCAAGACGGAATTTTCCGCCTACTTAAAAAACGCCGTTGACAGCGTCCTTAACTTTATGGACCAAGACAGCGGCATGTTCTATCAGGTTATCAACATGGCAGACCGCCCGGGTAACTACCTTGAAACAAGCGGCTCAGCCCTCATTGCGTACGCCATTTTAAAGGGTGCCAACAGCGGCGTCCTTGACAAAAGTTATCTTGCCGTCGGCAAAAAGATATTTGACGGCATTGTGAACAAATACTTCAAGGAAAATAACGGCGTTATAGAGCTTAACGGCATTTGCCTTGTGGCAGGCCTCGGTCCGGAAAGCAACCTGCGTCGCGACGGCAGCTTTGAATATTATATTTCAGAGCCTATCGTTTCAACCGACGCTAAAGGCGTTGCGCCCTTTATCCTTGCCTACGTGGAGCTTTTGTCCGCCGACCTATAAAAGCCAAAAATAAAACCGTCACCAAATCTTTGGGTGACGGTTTTTTATTTTATGCTTTTTTCTTCATTTTACAAAGCCGAACTATTTGCGGTATGGAAAGCAGTGCAAAAAGCACCGTTACAAGGCCAAAGCCGATGACAAGTCTTAATGGGATGGACGGGGGAAGGATGTTGGCAAGTGAGCTTCCGTCCGTAGTGTCCGCCAGGTACATAAAGTTTGCTCCCTCAATATTCAAGTTGGCAATAATTGCGAAGGTAGCAAGGACGGCCAATGCGCAATAAGGCTTCCAGATTTTCTTGAAGTCAGGCTTGTATCCCATGACAAACAACATATAAAATACTGCGTAAATGGGCAAAATATGCTCAAGCCAGAACTGATAATATCTGAAATACGATGGGCCTGTGTAATGTATTACCGCAGGGGTAAAGAGTGGTAAAAGCCCAAGGGACAGGCAAATGTAGAAGCAAATATCGAAAAGATGCTTGCTCTTTTTCATTAACATAAAGGCACACAAAAATGCCGACCATTGGCAAACCTCAAGAGGCAGATAGGTTATAAGCTGGTCGCCGCTTAAGGCGCTTCCAACGTACAAAAGCCTCCAAAAGTAAGCAAATTCGTTAAGCAGGATAACGGCCGCCAAGACAAATCTTAAAGTTTCCTCGTGCTTAAAGCCTTTTATTTTTTCACGGTATCTGTAGGTGAAAAATATCGCGGCGCAAAGGATGATTATGGGTAAAAAGTGCCAGAAGGAAAAATCAAAGAAATCCTGCTCTAAGCTATACCCAAAAAAGCCTTCGTTATTAAATTTGTAAACGAATTCTTCAGTGGCAAAAAGGTTTGATAAGCTCATAAAAACTACTCCTTTCATCGTTAGTAAAACTGTCGATAATCGACATATAGCCCCACTTTTTAATTAAAAACCTGAAGTTTTTTATAAAAATGCAGGCTAAATATAGCTTTCAAACAGCTTTACTCGCCTCAAAACGGGCAAAAGTAAAAATAGCATGGCGTAGTTAAACAAGCTGTTAAAAATCTGTCCTTTAAAGATAAGGCGGTATACAAGATAAAACAAAAACGTTACCCTTTCCCCACCGAACTTTTGGCTTACGTAATCAATGACCGCCGTGGAAAAACCCGCGTTTTTATTATACAGGTAAAATCCAAGGGAGTTTATCCCCGCAGTACATATCAAAAAAGTGGTCGCGGTAAAGATTGCAATCCTTATCAAAAGTGCCGGCAGGCTTTTTGATCTGTTCATAAAAATCAGCCCTGCAATGAAGGCAAACATACCCGTTGAAAGCCCGACCCAGGGCATATACAGCTGTCCCCAGGAATTCAAAAAATACCCTGCAAGGTCGCCGATAATGCACGACGTAAGCCCCCAAACCGGACCAAGCATTATTCCGATCAGCCCCGAAATCATTATGGTAAGTGAAAATTGGATGTCAAAGATCCTTATTTCCAAAATAAGGTTTGATATTACGCTTATTGCCGCAAACATGGCGATAAAGGCGGCCCTTTTACCAAGACTTAGCTTTGATAAAAAGGGTGACGATATCAGTCTTTTAAAAAAATTGTTTTCTTTCATAAACCCTCGTTAAAGGTCCGAAACAAAAAGGTCCTTGCAAAAAGCAAAGACCGTACAAGGCTACCCCTATTGCAACGGACGCGAAAGCGCACCGCAAGGCAAGGCCTTTTCGTTTGCAGACAACATCCCGTTCTGCAACACTTAACGCGCGACTTTCTACTTTGCATTTTCTTTTATATTATGCTATTAAGATTTTTTTGTCAAGTATATTGTTACGCTTTTCATATTTTATTCCTTTATCAGCTTCCCAAGGTCAACCGTTCCCGTGGCGTACAAAAGGCCGCCCTCAAACAAAAGGGTGACAAAGCCTACCGTCAAAACAAACAAAAAGCTTGACGTCCTGCCCTTTAAAAGTCCGCCCACCAGGCAGGAAAAAACAGTAGTGACAAGTGTTATCCCAATAAACCTACCTATCTTCAGCAAAACGGGCCTTAAGTCGCGTCTTATTTTTTTCAGTGCCACAAGGTTAAGCGTCCCCGTTATAGTGTAGCTGAAAAGATAACCGATTATCATGGCGTGTATTCCGACGTATGTTGGCAGCACCCACATAAGCCCAAGCATTACCGCCGTTCCGACGACAAAATTCAGCAGGGTACGCTTTTCCATGTTAAGGGAGTTTAACACGCTGTTGGTCATCATGGTAAAGCTCATGGGAAGCATTATTACCGCCGAAAGTGACAGGTATTGTCCCGCGGCAGGATTATCGTAAACAAATTCGCCGATTTTGCCCCCCGCACTTATAAAGACCGGGACGATAAGGCTTGCTATCAAAAGTGAATAATCCACCGCCCGGTCGGTTGCGTCAACCACCACGGCCTTATTTCCCCGATAAAAACTTTCCGACAGCTTCGGTACGATAACAAGGGCAATGGAGCCTATTATGGTGGACGGGATAAACAAAAGGGGCATAGCCATGCCGTTAAGCTCCCCAAAGGCCTCCATAACGGCCGTTTGGCTTCCACCAAGCATCATAAGCCTTTTGGGGATAATTATGGCAACAAGAAAGCCTGCCAGGGACGTAAGCGTCCTCATTGCGGTTATGGGTGAGGATGAAAGTATTAGGGGCTTAAGCTTATACAGGGGATTGGTGACCCTGCCGCTTTTTATTACGAACACGGCCGTGGACAAAACAAAGGACACCACGTAGGAAATTAGCACACTTTTGGCCGCCGACAGGGTGCCAAGCCAGGCGCTTTGGGCTCTCGTGACAAGGACGACCCCTGCAAGGCACATGACGGCCTCCTCTAAAAGCTCGATAAGGGCGTAGGTCAAAAAATAGCTGTTTCCCCAAAAAAAGCCTCTTATGACGGCGTAGACGGACGTTATGGTTATGCCGGGCAGGATGATGACAAGCAGGTCATAGCACCTTTGGTCGGCAAACATAAAGGAAAAAGCCCCTTTAAAAAAGTATAGGGCGGCGGCGCAGGGCACGCTTATCAAAAGTGCCGTCACAATGCCGGCAGACACCACGTCGTTTTCGCCCTTTTTGTTGCCGACGGCCTTTTCCCTCAGCATCAAGCGGGAAACCGTTATGGGTATGCCGCTTGCGGTCAGGGTAACAAGGACCCCGACAACCGACAAGGTCACCTGATAGATCCCGATAAATTCAGCCCCAAGCTGACGTGATAAAAATATTCTGTAAAAAAATCCTATACCCCTTTCCATGCAGGAAAGGGCCGTGATAAGGGCCACGGTCTTTACAACTTTTTTGATAACTCACCTCAAAATCGGTATAATTTTTCTTCAAACTAAATATATTCCCAATATGAGCGACTTATTATTTTTAGGGCAAGAAAATCCTTATATTTTATTTACCGTCACCGACGAAAGCCTTTTGGACGTGGCCATTAAATTTTCCGTGCCGCCAACGGTTATTATTTACGATAACGACCTAACCTGCGAGATTCGTCGCGGTATGGTCCTGGTCGTAAGAAAAGGCAGGCGTATGCGATTTTTACAGCCGGATTCAATGCCGACAGGGGAGGAGGAAAGGCTTTTAAAGGCCATAAATCACACGGAAAATCTTTTTCCGTTTCAGCCCGTTTGGGATGAAAATTAACCGAAAAAATATCCTGAAAACAGGGGGGAAACGCTTTTCTTTTATAAATCACTGTGGTAAAATAATAAAAAATTACCGAAGGTGAATTATGAACTACAAAGTTGCTGTTTTCGACATGGACGGCACCATTTTAAACACCATAGACGATCTTCACACAAGCGTCAATTTTGCTCTTGAAAAAAACGGCCTCCCATTAAGGACGTTGAAGGAGGTTTTGTCCTTTGTCGGCAACGGGATCCCCACTCTTATTGAAAGGGCCGTTCAAAAGGACACGGACGAGGGGACGCGCTCTCGCGTTTATGAGGATTTTTCCGTTTACTACAAGGACCACTGTCACGACAAAACCTGCGTTTACGGTGGTATAGCCCCACTTATTGAGTCTTTACGGGCGGCAGGTGTAAAGACGGCGGTCGTTTCCAATAAGGACGATTACGCTGTAAAAAGCCTGGTCGACGAGTATTTTTCGGGCCTTTTTGACTTTTCACTCGGGCGCCGTGACGGGGTAAGAAAAAAGCCGGCCCCCGACATGGTGGAGGAGGCCTTATCCGCCCTCGGCTTCGACAAGTCGGATGCGGTTTATATTGGTGACTCTGAGGTGGATCTGATGACGGCCAAAAACTCCGGCCTACCGTGTATTGCCGTTACATGGGGCTTTAAAACAAAGGAGTTTCTCATTGAAAGCGGAGCAAAGGTTCTCGTTGACGACCCAAAGGAGATATACCCGCTAATCGTTGGATAATTTTTGACAAAATCAGCAAAAAACCATCAAATACCATAATTGACAAAATCTTGAAAATATGTTAAAATAGACTTAACAATGAGTGGCAAGACAGCGTAAATCCGATTGTTTTGCCATTTTTTTTATTGGAGGTAAAAGTGAATAAGGAAGAATTTTTATCAGCAGCTTCATCCCGCGCGGAGGTTGATATAAAGCTTGCCGAAAGGCTTTACGAATCCTTCGTAGTAACCGCAACCAAGGCTTTAAGGTGCGGTGAGGATATATGTCTTCCCGGGGTTGGACAGATAGCTTTAAAAGATACGTTTGACAAAAACGACGGTAAAAGACCCATTAAAAAGCCCGTGGTGAGATTTAGCAAGGCATATATTGATTTATTTAATTAAACAAGCAAAAAGTCCCTCTATAGGTCGGTTTTTGGCCCATTTTGGGCCTTTTTTTATTGCAATAATTTACCTTTAAGCTTTTAATTTCGCTCTTTTTACCACGTCAACACTTTTTACATTTATATAATAAGGAATAAAATTTTAAAAATAATTTTTTATTTGCTTGACAAGATTTGTTTCTATCGGTATAATAATAAATATAAAAATTTAATTTGATACGGATAAAATCAAACTATGCAGGGCGACGTGTTATTAAGCGCTCTTTCGGACAAGTCAAGGTTAAGGATCTTAGCGTCCCTTACTGAAAGACCAAAATTTGTCGAGGAGCTCAGCTTAGAGCTTAATATCAGTGTTTCGACGGTCAGCTTCCATTTAAAGAAGCTTCTGGCCGCCGATCTTGTCGTGTCCAAAAGAGAGCAGTATTACCAGACCTATTCTATCCGCGACGAGGTTCTTCGCGAGGACCTTGCAAGACTCCTTAAAAGCCTTATCCCCGACAAGGATCTGTTTATGGAGTCCGTCCGCAGAGAATGCTTCACAGGAGGCCGTGTAACGAATCTTCCCGTACAGGTAAGAAAGCGTCAGGCAATTTACACTATTATTTCGGAAGATTTCGTCAAGCGGTCGGGTTACAGCGAGGGCGAGGCCTCGCTTATAATTGCCGAGCGCTGTGAGGACTTTATGACCGCCAAGGAAGAAATGCTAAAGCTTGGCTATCTCGTCAAAAACGGTGACAGGATATACAAAAATAAGGCTATAAGCCGTTTATCGCCATAAAAAACCTTTTATGGGATAAAAAATCAAACGTAAAAAAATAAATTATCATATATCGGAGGCACTTATGCAAAATGCTTATTCAGCAGACAAAATTAAAATTTTAGAGGGGTTAGAGGCAGTCAGGCTTCGTCCCGGTATGTACATTGGCAGTACGGGAACGAAGGGGCTTCACCATATCCTTTGGGAGATCGTTGACAACGGTATTGACGAGGTATCCAACGGCTACGGCGATACTATTCAGGTTGTTTTATACCCCGACGGCAGCGCTTCGGTAGAGGACAACGGCAGGGGTATCCCCACCGACGTCCATCCAAAGGTAAAAAAGTCGGGTGTAGAGGTCGTCTTTACACACCTTCACGCCGGCGGTAAGTTTGACAACGACAACTACAGCTATTCGGGCGGCCTGCACGGCGTAGGCGCTTCCGTTACCAACGCCCTTTCGGAATGGCTCGTGGTAGAGGTTTACAAAAAGACGACCTACCGCATGGAGTTTTCAAGCTACGTTGACAAAAAGACGGGCAAGATATACGCAGGCGTGCCCAAGGCCCCCCTTATGGATACTGGCAAGCCAACCAAAAAGCACGGCTCCTTTATAAGGTTCAAGCCCGACCCCACCATGTTTGACACGGTGGACTTTAACGCCGACGTAATTTCAAGGCGCCTTCGTGAGCTTTCCTTTTTAAATAAGGGCGTCAAGCTTATCTTTATCGATATGAGGTCCGGCAATAAGGAACCCGTCATCTTCCATTCAGAGGGCGGTATTTACGACTACGTCAAATACCTTAACAGCGGTAACACGACCTTGATAGAAAATCCCTTCTACGTCTGTGAGGAGGTCCCCTCCGGCAACAAAAAGGAAAAGATCAAGGTTGAAATAGCCATCCAGCATACCGACGGCTACAACGAAACCGTTTTGTCCTTTGTCAACAACATCCCGACGGGTGAGGGCGGCAAGCACGAGGAAGGCTTCAAGTCAGGCCTTACCAAGGTCCTTAACGACTACGCAAAGCGCCATAACTTTTTAAAGGAAAAGGACGAAAACTTCCAAGGCGAGGACTTCAGGAAGGGTCTTACCGCCATCGTATCCATAAAAATGAAAAACGCCCAGTTCGAGGGGCAGACCAAAACAAAGCTTGGCAATACCGAGGTCAAAAATATCGTTGACAACGTTACCTACGACGGTCTTGACGAGCATATGAAGAATAAGAAAAACTTCCCTGACTTTGATAAGATGATCAAAAAGGCCATTGAAGAAGCCCGGGTAAGGATGGAAATAAGAAAAGCCAAAAATATTGCCCGCGCAAAGAACTCCGCAGGCAGCACCAAGCTCGTCGGTAAGCTTGCAGATTGCTCCTCAAGAAAGGCCGCTTTAAACGAGGTCTTTATCGTAGAAGGCGACTCCGCCGGCGGCAGCGCAAAGCAGGGCCGTGACCGTACCCACCAGGCCATTCTTCCATTGAGAGGTAAGCCCCTTAACGCCGAGAAAAAGAGAATTGAAAAGATTTTGGAAAATGAAGAAATCAGGACAATAATCTCCGCCCTTGGCACGGGTATCGGCGACGATTTCAAGATGAAGGACTTAAAGTACGACAAGGTCATTATCCTCTCCGACGCCGACCAGGACGGCGCCCATATCAGGGCAATTTTGCTGACCTTCTTCTATCGCTATATGAAGCCTTTGATCCAGGAAGGCCACGTCTATATAGGCATGCCCCCCTTATACAAGGTCTTTAAAAAGGACGTCGTGGAGTACGCTTACGACGATAAGGAGCTTAAAAAGAAAATCGAGATCGTCGGCAGGGGGTATTCGCTCCAGCGCTACAAGGGCCTTGGCGAAATGAATCCTTCTCAGCTTTGGGAAACCACAATGAATCCTAAAACCCGTATGCTTATGAGGGTAACCTTAGACGACATTGCCGAGGCAGAAAGACTTATCCCGATCCTTATGGGAAGCGAATCCGAAGGCAGAAAGGCTTACATCCAGACCTATGCCGACTTTAACAAGGTGGATAACTTTGAAGCCCGTAACAATGACTAAAAATCGGCCTATAAGTCGATTATCGTTAGTTTTTTAACAAAACAAAGGCAACTTAAGACGATCATTTGAGGTAAATTATGGAAATTATCGAAAACGAAAAGAATATAATAAACAACCCCTTTGAGGACGTAATGCACCGGTCCATGATCCCTTATGCGGAATACGTCATTTTAGACAGGGCGATCCCAAGGGTAGAGGACGGCTTAAAGCCCGTACAAAGGCGAATTATCTATTCCATGTACGAGCAGGCCATGTATCCCGACAAGGGCTACAAAAAATCAGCGAGGGTAGTCGGTGATTGCTTGGCAAAATATCACCCCCACGGCGATACCTCCGTTTACGACGCCATGGTAAGGCTTGCCCAGCCCTACAATATGCGCATGACATTGGTTGACGGCCAGGGTAACTTCGGTTCCATCGACGGCGACCCTGCCGCCGCAATGAGGTATACCGAGGTCAAAATGCAGCCCCTTGCCCTTGAGCTTGTCAAGGACATTGAAAAGGACACGGTCAAGTGGAATTTAAACTTTGACGATTCCTTAAAGGAGCCTGACGTTTTACCCAGCCACTATCCCAATCTTCTTGTCAACGGCGCAACGGGTATTGCGGTAGGCCTGGCCACAAACATCCCCACTCACAACCTTGGCGAGGTGATCGAGGGCGCTTGCGCCTACATCGAAAATCCTAAAATTTCCCTTGAGGAGATGATGAAGATCGTTCCCGGTCCGGACTTCCCCACGGGGGGCTATATTATCGCCGGTGAGGAGCTTAAAAAGGCCTACAGCACGGGTAAAGGCAAAATTTACATCAGGGCAAAGCTGCACGTGGAAGAAGGCGAAAAGGGCGGTAAGTCCATTATAATAACAGAGATCCCTTACACGGTCAACAAGGCCGATATGCTCAGGAAGATAGACGATATGTGCTCCGGCGCCGACGAGAAAAAGCGCAAGCCCGTTTTAGAGGATAATATCCTTTCGGTCAGCGACGAGTCTGACAGAAACGGTATGCGCGCCGTCATCCGCCTTAAAAAGGACGCCAACGTAGATAAGACCCTTGAAGCCCTTTACAAATATTCCGACCTGCAGATCTCGTTCGGTATAAACACCGTGGTCATTGCCGACGGCAAGCCCCAGCAGCTTGGTCTTTTGGATATCTTCCGTTATTATACGGAGTTCCAGCGCGAGGTCGTTTTAAGACGCACCAAGCACGACCACGAAAAGGCAAAGGAAAGGGCACATATTTTAGAAGGTCTTATTATCGCCGTCACAAACATTGACGAGGTAATAAGAATAATCAAAACCTCTCCCGACACACAGACCGCAAGACAAAACTTAAGAAAAGCCTTCAGCCTATCCGAGCGCCAGGCAAGCGCCATCCTCGACTTAAGACTTGCAAGGCTCACCAAGCTTGAGGTCAACAACCTTAAGGAGGAGCTTAAAAACCTTCTTGAGCTTATAAAGGAATACGAAGCAATTATCGCCAGCAAGCGCCGTCAGTTTGAGGTCGTTACAAGAGAAATGCGTGCCGTCAAAAAGAAATTCGGCGACGAAAGGCGTTCCGAAATCGTTTCAAACGAGAGTGAGATCAGCATTAAAAAGTCCGAGGATAAGCCGGTTATCGAAACGTTTATCGTTGGCGTAAACGCAAAGGGCAAGATAAGAAAGCTCAAGCCCCAGCAATTTAAGCGCATTACGGAAAATCAAACGCCCACCCAAAAGGACGTATTGACCTCGTATACAAAGGTTACCACAGAGGAAACCGTTTACGCCTTTTCTAACCTTGGCAACTGCTTCAAGCTGGACGTTGAGGTGCTTCCCGAATCCAAGGGCAGTTTAAGCGAGGGCGTCAAGCTTGACGACGTTTGCCGCGAGGCCAAAAAGAATGAAAAGATCGTTGCGGTATTCCCCATCAAGGGTATTGAAATGCCCGAGGGCAGACTTGTCTTTATCACCAAGCAAGGTATGATAAAGGTTACGCCCTGGTCGGAATTCGCCATCATAAAGGGCTACTTCCAGGCTATGAAGGTAAAAGACGGTGACGAGATCATCACCATCGAAAAGGAAGACCCCGAAAAAACTGTTTTATATATTACCCAGCGGGGTATGAGCCTCAATATGCTCTACGACGGCATGCCGGAGCAGGGCAGGGTCGCCGGCGGCGTTAAGGGTATGACGTTGTTTGAAGGTGACGAGGTAGTTTTCGCCCGTCAGATAGGCAGCGGCCAGCAGGTAATTATCGGCGCCACCAACGGTATGTTCAAGATAGTTGATTGCGATACCGTCAAAAAGCTTGTCAAGACAAGAAAGGGCGTTATGATAATGGATCTCGGTGACGCAAAGTATAACGAAATTATCCTTGCCGCAAGTCTTGTGACCGACAAAACGGGCGTATATATCTTAGACAGATTGGGCACGGAGTACTACAGCACCAAGGAAGATTGCGCCAAAGAGGGGCGAGAGTCCAAAGGTAAAACCCTTAAAAACATCGGTAGGTGTCAGCCTGAGGAGGTCACGTTCTTCAACTGATCGTCCTACTAAAAAATAAGCGATAAGTTGGCCTATAAGTCGGTTATTGGCGTTATTTGATCAAAAAAATATCTGATAACGCCAATAAATCGATAAAAAAAGTCACCTTGTCGCTTTATTTTGTCTTAGGCAAAAAGGCAATTTTTCCATTACTTTTTAAATTCAACCTAATTTACCTTGACGATAGATAATAAAAAATATATAATAAAATAAATAATTTACTTAAGCGGTGAGAATTATGCAATTTAAAATTTCACTTGCAGGCGATTTGGGCAGCGGCAAAAGCACGGTTGCAAAAATCTTAAAGGAAAGGTTTAACGCCCAGATAGTGTCTGCCGGTCACATTTACCGTGAAATTGCGGCAAAGCTTAATATGACCGTAGAAGAATTCAACATTAACAACGAGTCCGACAAACAGTACGACACCTTGGTTGACGATATGCTTAAAAGCTACGACGAAAAGTGTGGCGATTATATTTTCGACTCAAGACTTGCGTGGCACTTCGTTCCTTCTGCGGTAAGCTTTTATCTTTCCACCGATAAGGAGGTTGCCGCCAAGCGCGTCTTTGACGCGATGCGCGCTGACGAGCATTTTGCTTCCTTTGAGGAAACCCTTGCAAGCCTTACGTCAAGGCGCGCAAGCGAACGCCGCCGTTATTACGACTATTACAAGGTCGACATAATGGACATGGCAAATTATGACTGCGTCATCGACACGACAAATCTTTGTCCCGAGGACGTGGCAGAGCGCATCATCGCGTTTTATATGCAAAAAATCGGCCAATAAGTCGATTATCAATAGATTTTAACATTAGATTTTTATTAAGAGGTGTACTATGCATTGGGCAGAAAAGCTCGCTGAGGAGTTAATCCAAAGAAATCCTAACAAAGAAGAATACGTTTGCGCCGCCGGCATCAGCCCGTCGGGTTCCGTTCATATTGGCAACTTCAGGGACGTTGCAACAAGCTACTACGTTGTGCAGGCCCTTCGTAAAATGGGCAAAAAGGCACGCCTGCTTTTTTCCTGGGACGAGTTTGACAGGCTCCGCAAGGTTCCCTCAAACATCGCCGCAATTTGCGATAACTTCGATCAGTATATCGGCATGCCGTATGCTTTCATACCCGATCCCCACGGCGAGAGGGCTTCTTATGCGGAATATAACGAAAAGCAGTTTGAGGAGTCTTTAGTGGAGCTTGGTATTGACGTTGACTATCGCTATCAGGCAAAGGAATACACCTCCGGCAGATACGTTGACGGCATCATTCTTGCCCTTAAAAAGCGTCTGGAAATTTACGACGTCTTAATGAAGTATAAGACCCAGGAAGCCGACGATGGTGAAAGGGAAAATTATTATCCCTTAAACGTTTATTGCGATTGCTGCAAAACTGACTTTACTCAGGTTTTATCAGTTTCCGACGACTGTGAATATTTAACCTTCCGCTGCAAAAAGTGCGGACAGGAAAAGACAGTTAAGGTAAGGGATTACAACCTTATCAAGCTTGTCTGGAAGGTAGACTGGCCCATGCGTTGGGGCGTTGAAGGCGTTGATTTTGAGCCCGGTGGGATCGACCACGCCGCCGCAAGCGGATCATACGTGGTTGCCTGTGACGTTGCCGAAAACGTCCTTGGCGTAAAGCCCCCGCTTTTCCAAGGCTACGGCTGGCTTTCAATTGCAGGTCTTGGCGACATGCACTCTTCAACGGGTAACAACATTACCCCCGCAACCGTTTTAAAGGTTTACGAGCCGGATATGATCAGGTGGCTCTTCGCCAAGTACGAGCCTAAAGCCGCCTTCACCTTTAACTTTGACGATACCATCATCCGCCACTACAGCGAGTACGACAAGGGCCTTGAAGCTTATAAAAACGGCGAGGCCGACGAGTTTTATCAGTCGGTTTACGACCTTTGCCTTATAGATGGCAAAAACACCAGAAGCAAGGTACCCTTCGGCGTATTGGCGTCCGTTGCCACCATCGTTGACTTTAAGCCGGAGCCCGTCCGTCAGCTGCTAAAAAAGCTTGATATAGAGTTTGGCAAGGAAGACGAATCCAGACTCTTAAGGGTTAAAAACTGGATCTGCGACCATCAGCCCGGCAAAATGTATAAGCTTTTAAAGGAAAAGAACGTCGCTTATTACGAAACTCTTGACGACGATAAAAAAGCCGGCGTCAAAAAGCTTTACGAATACGTTTTATCTCAGCCTCAGGTAAAGGAAAAGGAAGTCCAGCAGTTTATCTACTCCATCATCAACAATCCTGCCCTTACCAAAAAGGAAAATATGGCTGTTCAACAGCAATACTTCAAGGTGTTTTACAACCTTTTGATCGGTCAGGATGCCGGCCCAAGGCTTTATCTTTTCTTGGCGGCACTTGACAAGGAAGAATATCTTTTCCTTCTTGACTTTTAAAAATTAATTTAACGCTCTATAGGCCGATAATCGGCTTATAGGGCGATTTTTTTATGCCATTAATAAAAACAATCTCATCTATGGCCAAAGTTGCATATGACAAAAGACGGATATATTTTACAAAATTTCTCTTTAAAAGCGCTGTGGGTCATGCTATATTTTTCTCATGACGGTTTACCTTGAATACGTAATAATCGACAACTTTATCATGGACCTGCTTTTGCTAGGGGAAAGTGCAAAATTGTTAAAGCTTAAGACAAAGCCCTTGCGCCTTGTTTTTGGCGCCCTTATAGGTACCTTGGGCGCTATAATTACGCCCCTTTTAAAGGTCAGTCAGGCCAACGGCTTTTTGCTTAAAATTGCCCTTGGGGCAATAGTTTGCCTTTCAGGGGTAAAATGCGCCTCTTTTAAGGAATATTTTAAATACTTCAACGTATTTTTATTAATGACCTTCATAACCGGCGGCGCGATTATCGGCGCTTTGGAGCTTATGGGGTTAGATTACACCTTGGACTCCTATCGGGCGGCAGGGGTCTTGCCTGTGGGGGTAAATCTGTTGATAGCTTATCTTTTTGCCCGTCTCGTTAAAAGATTTGTAAAAAGATTTGTTGGTGGAATCGTTACTCAAAAATACGTCTTCAGCTGTCACTTGAAAAAGGGTGCCGTTGTCATAAGCGCAAAGGGATATTTTGATAGCGGAAACAAGCTTACCGACGACAAAACAGGCCTACCCGTTGCACTTTGCGGGCAGGGGCTTCTGGATAAAATGATAGCCAATGGGGCAAGCTTTTCAGCGCCAAGACCGTTGTCGATCTCTACCGTTACAAAGGGTGGTGAGGTTCTATTGTACGAGGTTGACAACCTTGCCGTAGAAACGGAAAACGGCCTGCACGTTACCAATCTTTTGCTTGGCGTTATAAAAAAGCCCCCCTTTAAGGAAGATCTGCTTTTGGGTGCTTATATTTTTTAAAAGTCGGGCTATAAGCCCATTTACGGCATATTTTAAGGAGGAATATGAAGGAATTTATAAAAAAATTTAAAGATTTACTGCTTAAAATTTTTAACCCCCCTAAGGAAGTTTTTTACGTTTCCGGTGGCGAGGCCTTACCAAAGCCCCTTGACCCTGAGGAGGAGTCAGTTCTTCTTAATAAGCTTTCCTCGGGGGACGAGCAGGTAAAAAGCAGTCTTATAGAGCATAATTTGCGCCTCGTCGTGTATATCGCAAGAAAGTTCGATAATACGGGCGTGGAGCTTGACGATCTTATCTCCATCGGTACGGTTGGGCTTATCAAGGCAATAAACTCCTTTAACGTTGAAAAAAAGATAAAGCTTGCCACCTTTGCTTCCCGCTGTATTGAAAACGAAATATTAATGTATTTAAGGCGCATTTCAAGGATCAAGGGCGAGGTGTCCTTTGACGAGCCTTTAAACGTCGATTGGGAGGGGAACGAGCTTCTTTTATCTGATATTTTAGGCACGGACAGCGACGTGGTTTCCCGCCAGATAGAGCTTTCCTGCGAGAAGCAGATTTTAAGCGACGCTTTAAAAAAGCTTTCCGACAGAGAAAAGCAAATTATGGTTTTGCGATTTGGTCTTACCGGCGACAGGGAGCTCACCCAAAAGGAGGTGGCCGACCTTCTCGGTATATCTCAATCCTACATATCGCGGCTGGAAAAGAAGATCGTCGCCAAATTAAAAAAGGAAATCAAGCGTGTCGAGGGGTATTAAAAAGTCTTTCTATAGGTCGATTATCTTTAAATTTTTAATAAAACTTACATCTTTAGGCGATAAAACGAAGAAAAAAATTTTCCTTAAAAGCAAGGCCTTATGCCGTTCAAATCTATTTTTAAAAAATAAAATTTTGTAATAGGTATTGACAAAGGGGCAAGTTGGTGTTACAATATATAACAAAATTAATTTCAAGTTAGAGAAATATTAATAATTATGGGAAAATTTTTTGACGAACTTTTTGTAAATTGTCCTTACGTTAATTACCTGTTAAGGATATTACTTGCCACAATCTTAGGCTTTTTCATCGGCTATGAAAGAAAAACCAGATCAAAGGAAGCCGGTATCAGGACTCACACCATAGTTGCGGTTGGCTCAGCTCTGTTTATGATAATCTCCAAGTACGCCTTTTACGACGCCCTTGATTGGGACGGATCAAGGATAGCATCTCAAATTGTCAGCGGCGTAGGCTTTTTAGGTGCAGGCATGATAATGCATCAAAGGGGGATGATCCACGGTCTTACCACAGCGGCCGGCGTTTGGTCAACGGCAGGCGTGGGTATGGCAGCTGCCGCAGGCATGTGGGAGGTCGCCATCGGCGCCACCTTGATAATAATAGGCATCCAATGCCTCTTCCACATTAACGTCAAGGTGTTCCGTATGAAACGTCAAACACAGCTTAAAGTCGTTTTCACGGCTGATGAGGGTATGACCGATCACATCATAAAGCTTTTCCAATCGGATAAGTTTATAAAGCTTCAGACCAAAAAGGACGACAATAAAATAATCGCCACGGGTATTTTACGCACCTATATGGAGGTTGCGGACGACTTTATCTTTAGGACCCTTTCCGAAAACGAAAAGATACTTTCCATTGAAAAATCCTCTGACGAAGAATAATTCCAAAGTGCCGTCGGCTTATGGTAAAATGCGCCTATAAGCCGTTTAATGGCACTTTTTATTAAAAAATACATTACAAAAGGTGCGATATGCAAGGGTATAATCTGCTGGTTATTTTTTCAAAAGACGAAAAATCGGTTTTAATGTGTAAAAGAAGAAAAGACCCCTACAAGGGGCTTTCAAATTTTATCGGAGGCAAGATAGAGGTCGGCGAGGATAGCACGGCTGCCGCCTATCGTGAGCTTTACGAGGAAGCCTCTCTTACAGATAAGGACGTTACCTTAAAGCACTTTGCCGACTTTACCTACTATTACTGTCCCTGTGTTATGGAGATTTACGTAGGTAAAATAAAGACCGACGCCCAGCCCCACGGCGACGAAAACGACCTTTATTGGTCGGATTTTGATCACAACTTTTTCGACTCCTCAAAGTATGCGGGCGAGGGCAATATGGGGCACATTTTAGAGGAAATTTTTCTTATACGCGACCGGCTTTTAAGCGATTGAGCCTGAACATAATTTTTGCAAAAACAGGTCTATAAGCCGATTATTGCTCAATTTTTCACATCAGGAGGACTTTTTTATGGCCATATACGACAAGGAAAACCTTTCAAAAAACGTTATGATCGATCTGAGTGACGTTTTGCCGATTTATCCAACCCGTCTTGAAGTATGCATTATTAATTTTTCATATAAAATCAAGGATGCCCTTATAGAGGACGGCGTTATAGAGCTTCTCCCGGGCGACCAGCATATTCACTCTGTTGCAAAGATCTATCATATGTACCGTGTGAAGGGTACCGATATTGGCGTTATCAACACCACGGTCGGCGCACCTATCACCTCGGGTCTTATTGAGGAGGTTGGCTATTGCTACGGCTGTAAAAAATTCGTTATGTTCGGCAGCTGCGGCGGCCTTGATCCAAAGCTTACCGCAGGCAAGCTTATCGTACCCACCCACGCCTTCCGTGACGAGGGGACAAGCTACCATTATTACGACGGCGGCGACTATATCCCCATTAAAAACTACAGGGTGGTTGAGGCCGTGCTTAAGTCGCTTAATATCGACCACGTATTGGGAAAAACATGGACAACCGACTCCTTCTACCGTGAAACGAAAGAGCGTTTTTCAAAGCTTAAGGCGGAGGGCTGTATCGCGGTTGAAATGGAGGTTTCCGCCTGTCAGGCAGTTGCCGATTTCCGGGGGCACGACTTTTATTGCTTTTTATACCGTGCCGACGCCCTTGATACCTCCGGTTGGGATAAGAGCATACTTTCCGACATAACCCTTGACCTACGCCTGACCCATTTTTACATTGCGCTGGCACTTGCAAAATCACTTATTGCTTAAAAGACTTTAGTTACGGGCCAAACCGTCGTCGTCTTTAAAAACATGTTTTCTTTAAGCGGCACAATGTGGATAACTTCATCCGTTGACACCCGTAAAAGTCTATCAAAAACCGTTTTGTCCTTATTTTTTATATTTAAATATAAAGTTTATTGTCATTTTTGTTAAAAACTTGGTTTTTTTTCTAAAAAGGTCAATCATTTTCTTGAATTCGACAAAAAAGTGTGTTAGAATAATCACAGAAATCATTGATTTTTAAAAGGGGCAATTTATGGCAAAATTTATTGGTTGATTCAAATACAGAAAAAATGCTCGTCATCTTTTTCTGTATTTTTCTTTTCAGGACCAATTTACACAGCCCCTCTCCCCACGAAAGACAGCAAATATAACTTTAGCCCACCCCGGGCATTGGTAGGATAATGTACGATTTACAAAAAGCCGGTATGTTCAAGCGGTTCTCCGCATTTTTGTTCGACGCCATATTGATCGCGGTTATTGCCACGGCACTTGCGTGGCTGTTTACGGTCGCCCTCAATTTTGACGCCAACCTTGAAGAATACCGCGGATATTATACTGAGTACGAAGAAAAGTACAACATCAAAATTACAGACATGACTGCGGAGGAGTATGAAAAGCTTTCCGAAGAGGAAAAGGCCATCTACGACGCCGCCGGTAAGGAATTCAGCGAGGACCAAAGGGTAATAAAGGTTTATTCAAAGCTTATCAACAAGATCATGATCACCTTGACCTTCAGCATCCTCATTGCGTTTGTCGTTTGGGAGGTTGTTATCCCCCTCATCTTAAAGAACGGACAAACCCTCGGAAAAAAGATATTCGGCATATGCCTTATGCACGTCAACGGCGTCAAAGTCAACGGCGTAAGCATCTTCGTCCGAACCATACTTGGCAAGTACACTGTGGGCACCATGATCCCGCTTTATATGATCATCCTGATCATGGCAAACTCAATCGGCATCGTCGGTGTTTTCGTGCTTTTTGCAATCCCCATCCTTCAGGTGATACTTATGATATTCACCAACACCAACTCGGCTATTCACGACGCCCTTGCCCAGACGGTTGCGGTTGACTACGCCAGCCAGATGATCTTTAACAGCATTGAGGAGAAGAACGAATTCATCCGTGCCAGTGCAGAGGCTGCCGCATCATCCTCCCCATACTTTAACGGCAGTGCGGGCCAGGGGCAAAGCAAGCCTACCGATCAAGGCGGCAACACCCAAGGCTAAAAAAGGTACAAAAAAAGCAATTACGTTGACAAGTTTTACTGGTCGGCGAATAAAAATAGACAAAAATAATAAGAAATAAACAAGGAAAAAAGGCAGTATGAAAGTAGTATTACAAAATGTTACTAAAATCTTCCCCAGCCGCAACAAGAAGGTCGGTGGTGAAGTCGTTGCAGTTAACGATTTTACTTATGAAATTCCCGACGGCAAGCTTGTTGGCTTGTTAGGGCCTTCCGGTTGCGGTAAATCCACAACGCTTTACATGATTTGCGGCCTACAGAAATGTAGTGGCGGCAGAATTTTCTTTGGTGAAAATGACGTTACAGACCTCACGCCTGAAAACAGGGGTGTTGGTTTAGTTTTCCAAAACTACGCTCTTTATCCCCATATGACCGTAAAGCAGAACATCTTATTCCCATTACAAAACTTAAAAGGCGAGGACAAACTTACCAAAGTGGAAATGCTCAAAAGGGCATACGAGGTTGCCAAACTCGTTCAGATTGACGAGCTTATGGAACGTAAACCCAGTGAGCTTTCCGGCGGTCAGCAGCAGCGTGTTGCTATCGCACGTGCATTGGTAAAGATGCCTCGCGTTTTGCTTTTAGACGAGCCTTTATCAAACCTTGACGCAAGATTAAGGCTTCAGACCCGTGAAGAAATCCGCCGTATCCAGCGTGAAACGGGCATTACCACCGTATTCGTAACCCACGACCAGGAAGAGGCAATGTCCATTTCCGACGTAATCGTCGTTATGAAGCTCGGCGTCGTTCAGCAGATCGGCAGACCTCAGGACGTATACGACAGCCCCGCAAACTTATTCGTTGCTAAGTTCCTCGGCACACCTCCTATCAACGTATTTGAAGGCAATGTAAATGGCGGCAAGCTTTACATCAACGGCGCTGCTTGTCTTGACGTTCCCGGTGTTGACGATCAGGAGGTTTACGTTGGCGTCCGTCCCGAAGGCTTTACCTTAGACGAAAACGGCCCGCTTACCTGCAAGCTTCACAACGTTGAAGTCATGGGCAGGGACGTATCAATCGTTTCATTCAACGAGGCAGCAACATCTTACGCTATCCGCTCCATTATTTATTCCGACACAAGGCTTGATCTTGACGGCCAGGAAAACGTATCCTTCAGCTTAAAGGCAAATAAGACCTTTATTTTCAATAAGGAAACTGAAGAAAGAATTTACGTAGAGGAGCAGTAATATGGTAGACAGCAAACATCAATGGAAGGCTTGGCTCTACTTGCTGCCAACCCTCATCCTTTTAGCCGTATTTACGGTCTGGCCGATTATTAACACCGTGAGGATCGCTTTCCTTGACGGGTATAGTATGGCCGGTGCGTTAGGTGGCATACAGTATAAGCTTGGCTATGACAACTTCGAAAAGGTTGTCACGTATCAGGGCTTTATCAACTGTCTTAAAAACACTCTTCTTCTTTGTGTTGTGACAGTTCCCATCTCAACAATCCTCGCACTTTTAATATCTGTTGTCCTCAACTCAATTAAGGTGCTCAACAGATTTTTCCAGACCATCTTCTTCCTTCCCTACGTTACCAACTCAATTGCAATCGGCATGGTATTCGCCGCAATGTTCAATATCGTAGGTAACATTTCGGGCGGCGGCAAGATCGACTCTCCGGGTATTATCAACAACTTTTTGTCCTTGTTCGGCGTGGACCCCATCAACTGGATCAACGTTGGTTCAAAATATTGGCAAAACTTCTTCGTTATGGTCATTTATATCGTCTGGAACGCTTTACCCTTCAAGATTTTGATCATCCTTGGCGGCTTACAGTCAATCAACAAGCAGTACTACGACGCGGCAAAGGTTGACGGCACCTCCAAAGCAAGGGTTTTATGGCGTATAACCGTACCTCTCCTTTCTCCCATCCTTGCATATGTGCTTATCACAAGCTTCATCGGTGGCTTTAAGGAATATTCAAGCATCGTCGGTATCTTCGGCGACACGATGGGCCCTCCGGGCGACATGACGCCGGGCGGCCAGATGAACACCATGGTCGGTTACATTTACCAGGCATTGGAAGGTTCACACCAGGGCCGCGCAAGCGCCGCTGCGTTGATCCTCTTCGGTATTATTTTAATCGTTACCCTTCTTAACTTATATATAAGTAAGAAGAAGGTACACTATTAAGGAGGTGGCAATATGTCTGATACAGTAGTTATGCGCGAACAGGACATGGAAAAGACCACGTCCAAGCAAAAGGTCATGACCATATTGACCAACGTTGCCAAGTACACCTTCTTATCTGTTATCGCAATCATAGTTTTATTCCCGTTCTACTGGATGATCATTTCATCCTTAAAGGACCTTCAGGAATACAAGCTTAGCATTCCTACCTTCTGGCCAAGACATTTCGACTGGCACAACTACGTTGAAGCCTTCCAGAAGGCAAGCCTTGGCAGATTATTCTTAAACACCGTATACGTCGGCGTCGTTTCAACCATTTTATCGCTGGTTTTAACCATCATTTCAGCATTCTGCTTCGCCCGTCTGGAGTTTAAGGGTAAAAACATCCTCTTTGCAGGTCTTCTTGCAACTATGATGATCCCCGGCGAGCTTTTCACCATCACCAACTACGAAACAATTTTCCGTTTTTCAAAGATTCCTTGGTTATCCTGGATGGGGCCCAACACCTACGGCGTTTTGATAGTTCCTTTCCTTATCAGCGTATTCTATATCTACCTTTTAAGACAGAACTTCCTTCAGATCCCCGACGAGTTGTATTACGCAGCAAAGGTTGACGGCACAAGCGATATCAAATATCTTATTAAGGTAATGATTCCTTTGGCCCTTCCCACCATTATTTCCATCACCATTTTAAAGATGATGGGCTCATGGAACTCTTACATGTGGCCAAACCTTGTTGCCAATGACGAGGCTCACCGTCTTGTTACCAACGGTTTAAGAAACGCCTTTACCGACGCAACGGGTAACGCAGACTTCCCCGTACAGATGGCTGCGGTTGCAGTTGTATCAACACCGCTCTTTATAGTATTTATCTTTTTCAGAAAGTACATCATGAAGGGTGTTTCAAGAAGCGGTATCAAGGGTTAATCGGCTTATAGCACGGTTTTTAACAACAAATTTTTAGGAAAAACTTTTTTAACAAAGTTAAAATAAAAAAAGTAAGGAGTAACAAAAATGAAAAAAATTGTAGCATTTGTCTTGATGGTAATCATGGCAACAACTCTTTTCACCGCTTGCGGTGGCGCACCAAGTTACAACGCTAACTTCAACGTACCGGAAGGCGGTTACGACGGAAGTGAAGTTGAAATCACTTTCTACCACACCATGGGTCTTAACTTAAGCACCGTTTTAGACGAGTACATCGTTGAGTTCAACAAGATCTATCCTAACATCAAGGTTACAGCTACCCAGGAAGGCGGCTACGACGACGTTAGAAAGAAAATCTCTACCGAGCTTAACGTTGGCGGCGGTCCAAACCTTGCTTACTGCTATCCTGACCACGTTGCACTTTACAACGTAACAGGCGCTGTTGTTCAGTTAGACAACTTAATCAACAGCACTATCCCCGAAATCGGTTTAACCCAGGATCAGATCAATGACTTCATCCCCGGCTACTACAACGAAGGTAAGCAATTCGGCGACAACCTCATGTACTGCATGCCATTCAGTAAGTCTACCGAAGTTTTATACTACAACAAAACCTTCTTTGATGAACACGACTTAAAGACACCTTCTACTTGGGCTGAAATGAAGAAGCTTTGCCAGGACATTAAGGCAATCGATCCTGACTGCATCCCCTTAGGCTACGACTCAGAAGCTAACTGGTTCATCACCATGTGCGAACAGTACGGCTATCCATACACTACTGCTGAAGGCAGCAAAAACTTCAAGTTTGACTGCCCCGAAAACCAGGCATTCGTTAAGGAATTCAGAGAATGGCACAAACAGGGTTTAGTAACCACCCAGACCATCTACGGCGGCTACACCTCCGGCTTATTCATTGAACAGGAAGAAACCAACAGCTACATGTCCATCGGTTCCTCTGCAGGTGCAACCCACCAGAGACCTTTAATCGACGAATCCACCGGTGAATATCCCTTCGAAGTTGGTATCACCACCATTCCTCAGGTTAACCCCGCTGCTCCCAAGGTTATCTCCCAGGGTCCCTCCGTTTGCATTTTCGGTAAAGAAAATCCCCAGGAAGTTATCGCAAGCTGGCTCTTCCTTAAGTTCCTCACCACCAATGTTCAGTTCCAGGCTAAGTTCTCAATCGCTTCCGGTTACGTTCCCGTATTAAAATCCGTTGCAGACGATCCCGTATACGCAGCATTCATCGCAAACGCTGACGGTGGCAACTTCATCTCTGCATTAAGCGCAAAGGCTTGCTTAGCACAGGTTGACGCATACTTCACTTCTCCTGCATTCAACGGCTCTTCAGTTGCTCGTGAGCAGGTAGAAAAATTAATGGCTCACTGCTTATCAGAAGACTCTCAGGATCCTGATAGCCTTATCGACGCAGCATTCAAGGCAGCTATCGCTGAATGTGAATATCAGCAGTAATTTATTTCAAGTTATTCTAAATTTTTAATTTAAGGTGGCTGCCCTCCGGCAGTCACCTATAAAGGAAAATCATGAAAAAATCATTAAGATTGTTATCACTGATTTTCGCCCTTTGCTTTGTCGCTTTATGGTGTGCTTGCACACCAAATAGCGACAACGGGGGTGGGAACTCAGGCAATTCAACTCCGCCCACGTCCGATGGGGGAGCAGTAGAAAACCCCAACCACGTTGATTACGTTTCAGGTCTTACCTTAGATATGAACTCTGAAACCAAAAAGCAGGAAGTAACCGTCAGAAACTACGTTGATGGCGACACGACCCATTTCCACGTCCCCAAGTCCGTTAACGAAACTGGCGTATTAAAGGCAAGATATCTTGCAATCAACACGCCTGAGTCCACCGGTCTTATTGAAGATTACGGCTACATGGCAAAGCGCTTTACCCACGATAAGCTTGCCTCTGCACAGTCTATTATCGTTGAGTCAGACGACGCCAACTGGAACCGTGACTCCACAAACGAAAGATTTTTGGTTTGGGTATGGTACAGAGAAACTGAAGCCTCACCTTACCGCAACTTAAATATCGAAATTTTACAGGAAGGTCTTGCAATCGCATCCAACACGTCCCAAAACCGTTACGGTGAAATTGCAATGGCAGCTCTTATGCAGGCTGACCAGGAAAAGCTTTACGTTCACTCCGGTATTGCCGATCCCGAGGTATATCACGGCGACGCAATCGTCCTTACCTTGAAGGAGCTTCGTGCCAATATCGAGGATTACGTTCAAAAGGTAGTATCCTTTGACGCCGTTATCGTTGAAAAGTCAGGCCAGACCGCTTATGCAGAGGCTTACGACGAAGAAACCGACATGTATTACGGTATGACCTTATACTACGGCTTCAACGCAAACGCATACGTATTACAAGCTTTAAAGGTCGGCAACGAATGCCGTATCGTAGGTAACCTTGAATATTACGAAACAGGCAAGTCCTATCAGATATCCAACCTCCACTACGATATGTATAAGCCCGATGACCCCAATAATATTTTGGTCATCAGCAAAAACAATGAGCCGTCTTATCTGGAGATTTCCGGCGACTTATTCTTAAACGGTCAGGTTAACCTTACCTTTGGCGAAGGCGAAAGCGCCATCTCCAAGACCTTAAGATACGTTCAGCTCGCTCTTTCTTCGACGGTCTCCATGAAAAACTTATACGTTTTTGATACCTATACCACAAACAATCCCGCAAGCAGCTCCAACGGGGCAATGACCCTTTACTGCCGCACGGAAGACGGCCACGAGATCGCCGTTCGTACTATTGTGTTAAAGGACGAAAATAAAAACGTAATAACCGCAGACAAATATGCCGGCAAGACCATCAGCGTCAAGGGTATACTCGACTATTATTATAATACGTACGAGGACAACTTCGACGACTACCAGATCAAGGTATTCAGGGCAGCCGACATTGAAATCGTTCAGTAAGCTAATATTCAAATTGACAAATAACAGGCGGATTCCGCCTTACCAAGTTACAAAAAATATTTTTAAAAATATATAAAAATCAAGGAGAAAAAAAAGCAATGAAAAAGTTTCTTATTTGTGTGCTTGCACTTATGCTTTCAATCTTCACGTTCGCAGCATGCGACATCCAGAAGCAGGAAGGCGTAGGTGACATCATCCCACAAGAGACAGTACTTGATGCCGCTAAGGAGTATATCTTCTCTCAGTACAGAGACGGTATCCCCGCAAACACAATGTCTGGCTACACCGTAACCGGCGTTGTTACCATCAAGGGTACTCGCCTTAACGTTGAATGGTCTGTTGATCAGACGGATTACGTTACTATTACCAAGAGTGAAGATGGCTTAACCGTAAACGTTGGCATCACTCAAAGCTCTGAAGCTGACGTAACCTACACGTTAACAGCTACTATCGCTGACGCAGAAGGCAACACCGTACAAACTTCTTTCACTCGCAACATTCCTCAGTGGAAGGAAAACACTTATGAACAGTACTTCGCAGCAGCTGCAGGCGATCCCGTTATCGTTAAGGGCGTTGTAACAGGCCTTATCGCTAAGTCCCTCGGCGCAAGCTACAACTGCATTTACTTCGAAGATGCTGACGGCGCTTACTACGCTTACGGCGGCGCACAGGATCCTATTACCGAACAGAATCTTGCTGTTGGTATGGAAATCCGCGTTACCGGTACCAAGGACATCTACAGCGGTACCCACGAAATTAAAGATTACTCTGTTGAGATCTTAAATGCTGAACCCGCTTTAGTTGAACCTGCTGACTACACCGAACTCTTCAAGAACGCTGAAAAGATCACCGACGAAGCTTTAGTTGCAAAGCAGTCTGCACTCGTAACCATCAAGGGCGTAACCATCTCTGATCAGGACGCTTCCAACGGCTACTACAACTTCACCCTCGGCGGCAAGAAATCTTACGTTCGTATCTCCGGTTCTACCTGCCCCTTAACAGCTGACGAAAAGAAAGCTTTCATCGCAGGTCACACCGAACATTTCGGCTGGACAGCTGACGTTACCGGCGTTATCTCTATCTTCAGCGGTGCATTCTATTTAACACCTGTTACCGTTGACGCATTCGTTTACACCGGTCTTCCCGAACTCGGCGATGCTGACGCTGTTGCATTCGTTAAGAACAGCTTAGTTATCCCCGCAAAGGTTGCTGACGCTACCGCTATTGAAGTTCCCGCTGCTGACAAGACCTATGACAAGGTTAAGATGGCTTGGGCACTCGACAAAGTATATGACTTTGCTACCATCGCTGACGGCGTTCTCAACATCGCTCTTCCCGAAGAAGCAACCACCATCGTTTTAACCGTTACCTTAACCTGCGGTGAAATTACCGATACTGCTTCTTACGAAATCGCTGTTTCCGCTAACAGAATCGATTGGAGATCTGCTACCTTCGCTGTTGAATTAGCTAACACCTTAGACGGCGCTAGCAAGGAAATGACAGAAGAATACTACTACTTCTTCGGTCAGGTTGCTGACGCTCCTACGGCAGACTACTGCAACTTCAACTTATCCGATGGAACCAACTCCATCCTCGTTTACGGTTTATACGCTCCTAACGGCGAAGACAGATACGGCACAAAACGCCAGATCGCTGAAATTCCTTTCGCACAGGGCGACTACGTATTCTTAAGATCCAAGGTTCAGAACTACAACGGCACATTAGAGCTCGCTCAGGCACAGCTTATCTCCGTTGGTCTTGACGCTGCAAAGGCTATCGAGCTCTGCTCCGCTTTAGACGGCGCTAACAAGGAAATTTCTGCTGAAGAATATTACATCTTCGGTCAGGTTGCCGACGTTCCTACAGCTGACTACTGCAACTTCAACTTCACCGACGGCACCAACAACATTATCGTTTACGGCTTATACGCTAAGAACGAGGTTGACCGTTACGGCACAAAACGTCAGATCGCTGAAATTCCTTTCACACAGGGCGACTGGGTATTATTAAAGGGTAAACTCCAGAACTACAACGGCAAGCTCGAAGTAGTTAACGCTTCCTTACAGTCCATCGGCTACAGCGCAACATCCGCTGCTAACATGGCTGCAGCTTTAGACGGCGCTGCAAAAGAAACAAGCGAAAACGCTTACTACTTCTACGGCACTGTTGGCGAAATCTACAACACACAGTACTGCAACTTCTACCTCACCGATGCTACTACCAGCAACGTTGTTGTTTACGGTTTATACGCACCCAACGGTGAAGACAGATACGGTTCTAACCGTCAGATCGCTGAAATCCCCTTCAAGCAGGGCGATTCCATCATCATGTACGCAAATGTTCAGAACTACAACGGCACACCTGAACTCGTTAACGCAGTTTTAGTTTCCTATATCCCCGGTGTTAAGGGCGAAGAACCTGTTGAAACTCCGGAACCTGCTGTTAAGGACGCAACCGTTGCTGAACTTATCGCTATTGAAGCTTCTGCTGAAATGACTCAGGCTTACACCGTTACCGGTACCGTTAAGCAGTGGGGCAACAACTTAGCTACCCCTGCTGAAGCTGCTACCCAGTACGGCAACTTCGTATTAGCTGATGCTGAAGGCAACGCTATCGTTGTTTACGGCGCAACCGCTACCGAAGCCGCTTTAGTTTGGAACGCAACAAGCGCAAAATACACCTATGCAAACGCTAAGGACTTCTTAACCAACGAATTAACCGCTTCTATCGCTGTTGGCTCAAAGGTTACCTTAAAGGTTGTAAGAACTTCCTACAATAGCAATCCTCAGCTCAACGCTATCGTATTAAAGGTTGAAGCAGGCGACGTTGTCGATCCTGAACCTCCCGTTGTTGAACCTGAAGAACCTGCTGCTGAAGTAACCGTTTCTTCTGCTATCAATGCAAAGTCCGGTGCTTTAAACGGCAAATCCATCAGCTGGGCACTTGATGAAAAGGTTACCCTTATCAACAACCAGGATGCAAGCTCAACTGCAATCAGAACAAGTGACACCGATCACTTCCGCGCATATGCAAAATCTCAGCTCGTTATTAACGTTGCCGGTGGTAAGCTCGTTAAGATCGTTATTACCTGCATCAGCAACGACTATGCAACCGTTATGGCTAATTCTTCCGGCGGTACTGCAAGTGGCTCTGTTGTAACCATTACCTGCGCTGACGCTTCTGAAGTTAAGTTCAGCATGACTGCTCAGTCAAGACTTAACAAGATCGAGGTCACTTACGTTCCTTCTACCGGCGCATGTGCTGAACACGCTTATGACAACGCTTGCGATGCAAACTGCAACAACTGCGGCGCTGAAAGAGAAGTTCCCGCTCACGTTGACGACAACGGCGACTACTTCTGCGACAACTGCAACGCCGGTATGGAAATGCCTGAACCTGAAGTTAAGGCTGCTACCATTACCGAGCTTTCCGCAATCGCAACTGCTGACGAAATGACTCAGGCTTACACCATCACCGGTACCGTTAAGCACTGGGGTAAGTCCTTAACCACCGCTGGTACTGCTGCAGACACCTACGGCAACTTCGTATTAGCTGACGCTGAAGGCAACGCTATCGTTGTTTACGGTGCTACCGCTACTGCAAGCAAGCTCGTTTGGAACGCTACTGCTCACAAATATGCTTACACCAACGGTTATGACTTCTTAACTCACGAGTTAACCGCTTCCATCAAGGTTGGCGACACCGTTACCTTAAAGGTTGTTAAGACTTCTTATAGCGGCGCTCCCCAGCTCAATGCTATCGTATTAAGCGTTGCAGCAGGCGGCACAACCGAACCTGAAGTTCCTGTTGAACCTGAAGAACCTGCTGCTGAAGCAACCGTTTCTGCTACGATTACTGCAAATACCGGTGCTTTAAACGGTAAGTCCATCAGCTGGGCAATTGATGAAAAGGTCACTCTTACCAACAACCAGGATCAGAGCACCTCTGCAATCAGAACAAGTGATACCGATCATTTCCGTGCTTATGCAAAATCTCAACTTGTTATCTCCGTAAACGGCGGCAAGCTCGTTAAGGTTGTTATTACCTGCACGTCAAGCTCCTATGCAACCGCTATGGCTACGTCTTCCGGCGGTACTGCAAGCGGTTCAGTTGTTACTATCGAATGCAGTGACGTTTCTGAAATTGCTTTCAACATGACAGCTCAGTCCAGATTTAACAAGATCGAGGTTACTTACGCTGCTTAATAAGCTTAATAAGTTTTAAAAAACTTAACGCAAAAAGGGTCGGATTTATCCGACCCTTTAATCATCTTAACTTAAAAATAAAAACGCGCTTTTAGGCCGTTAATCGGCTTATTGGCGCGCTTTTTTGTTATTGCTAACTATTTGTTAAGCTTTTTTAAAAGCTTTTCATAGGCCGCGTTATCCGTTTTGTCAACGGTAAACGGCGATATGGAAATATAGTCCGACATGACGGCGTTAAAGTCAACGGTCATATCGTCGGTCAGCTTATATTTAAAGTCAGTATACTGCTTATAGGTATCCTCGCCCTCATCCTCAACGAAGACGTCGTCGTAATAAAAACCGCCGGCCCTCGTCAGCTTGATGCCCTTTTTGTTAAAGGGGATGTTGACGTTGAAAAAGGAAAATTCGTCCAAAAGCTTGTTGTTAATAAAGTATTTCCATACGGTGTCAAGGCCCTCTTCAATACCCTCAAAGGAATTATAATAGGTCGACAGGGCAATGGCCTTGTGTCCGTGGGCAACGGCCTCGCTTGTTGCGGCAACCGTTCCGGAGTACATCGTGTCCGTGCCAAGGTTAAAGCCGCGGTTTATGCCCGAAAGCACAAGGTCATATTTTCTATTGAGCCCAACGATACCCCATCTTACGCAGTCAGCGGGGGTAGAGTCAACCACCCAAGCTTCAACGCCCTCAAAAAGGTCGATTTTTTTGATCTCAAATCCACGTCTTATCTCCAGGCAGTGGCTTTTTGCGCTCTGCTCGGTTTTTGGTGCAACTACGGTTACCTCGCCAAGCTTTTTTGCCCAGTTTACAAGTATCTTTATGCCTTCAGCAAAAATGCCGTCGTCGTTAGCGATTAATATTTTCATAGCCACCCCGTATGATTCTTCTTATATTGGCCTAAAAGCTCGTCGGCGTCGTTGACAAGACGCATGGCCTCGTCATAGCTTTCAACGGCTGCACCTGCGGCGCATTCGTGGCCACCACCGCCGTATTTTTCACCAAGCTCGTTAATGGTTAAAAACCTTGAGCGCAGCCTTACGCGGGTCTTTTTATCCTTTACCTCAATAAAGGCAAGCCAGATAAGGCTCCCTTTGATGGAATCCATATAGGAAACACACGCGCTTGCCTGCTCGGTGGTAAGGTTGAATTTTTCCTGCAGGGCAAGGTCAATATACAGATAGGCAACGCCGTTTGGGGTTATCTGTATGTGATTGGTAATTTCCGCCTCAACCTTAAGTGCTTCAAAATCCTCCATATAAAGGTTTGCGTACAAGGCTTCGGTGTCAACTCCAAACCCAAGTAAAATGCTTGCGTTAATAAGTGTCTCGGGGGAGACCTCTCTGAATCTGAACCTGCCCGTGTCGGTAACCATACCCGTAAAGATATAGGTTGCCGCCGTCTTGTCCATTACAAGCTCGTCCTTAAAGGTCTTATAAAAATCAACGACCATTTCGCAGGTGGAAGACCTCCAGTCCTCAACCCAGGCAATATCGCCGTAAGGCTTAATGTCAATATGATGGTCAATCTTAACAATTTCCTTGCAAAGCCCCATCTTTTTATTGGAAAACCTGTCCTCAGATCCCGTGTCTAAAACCACTCCAAGGGCGCCTTCGTAAAGGCTTTCGTCAATGGGTCCGTCCTCGCTGCCCATAAAGGCAAGATAGTCGGAAAAATCCTCGTTGACAAGGTAAACCTCCTTATTGGGGAAGGTGTTTCTTATAAGCCGGCAAAAGCCCATTGTGGATCCGACTGCATCCCCGTCGGGACGGTAATGTCTGGAAATAATTATTCTGTCGTATTCCTTAATTTTGTCTAAAATCTGTCTTTTTTTAAGTAAGTTATCCATTTGATTCTCCTGCTAATGCGTCAAGATCTTCAAGCATTTTATAAGCCGTATCAAGATCTGTCAAGGTGGCCCCGCTTGCCTTTAAGTGGCCGCCACCGCCGTATTTTACCGCAATTTTATTAATGTCATGGGCGCTTGACCTCAGCTCAGCTAAAACGCCTGCCTCCGTTTGAGTAAAGTTAACCCAAATACTAACGCCCTTGATGTCGGCCATGGTGTTTACCATACCCCTTGATACGGTGAATGAATCCACCCCAAGGCTTAAAAATTCATCAAGCGGTGTGACGATGTAGGCAACGTTATTTTTGGTGAATTTAATTTTAAGCACGAACTCTGCGCGCATGCGGATCATTTTAAAATCGTCTGCGTAAAGATTTGTGTAAATGTCTGCCGTAGAAAAGCCTTGGGTCATCAAAAATGATGCAACCTCAAAGGACTGTGAGTTGACAGAGTCATATTTGAACCTGCCGGAATCCGTTACCATCCCCGTAAAAAGAGCCTTTGCGCCGAGGGGACAAAGCTTAAGCCCCGTCTTTTTGACAAAAGCACCCAAAAGCCCTGCGCAGCTTTCAAAGGAGTTATCAATAATTTCTGTATCGCAAATGGTTTCAACAAACAGGTGATGGTCAACCCTTGCGGTAGCTTCCGCCGTTTTATACCTGTCGTCACTTATAAGATGGGTTGCAGACGTATCAAGTACGATAGCAAGTGCGTTTTTATATACTTCGTCTTCTATCTGATCCATTAAAGATCCTTCAACAAAGGAGTATCTTTTTGGATCGTCTCCAACGGCGTAAATGTTTTTCTCGGGAAAGTTTTCCTTAAGTATAAGCTTAAGCCCCACCTGGCTTCCGATGGCGTCGCCGTCGGGTTGCTTGTGGCGGTGGATGATTACCGTGTCATACCTTTTGATTTTTTCAAGCAGGGTACTGAACATATTTTTCTCCTAAATATTCTTTACGTTTTATTGTAACATTTATGTGGCCAATCTGTCAAGTTTGGCAGGGGAGTAATAATACGTTATTTTTTTGTGGCTAAAAAAACGCAAAAAGACAAAAAGTTGGCCTATAAGTCGATTATCCTTGTATTTTTTCCTCAATTTTGTTCTTTTATACAATAAATTTTCTCATAAATCTTGCATTTTAAGATAAAGTGTGCTAATATAAAACAGAGGTGCAACATGAAAAAGTGTAAAATTACAGTTATGCGTAAGGCAAATTATACAGACCTTTCCGCCCTTTACGAAAACCCAATTGCTCACCCTTGCGATATTGAGGTAGGCTCCGTTTATATTGCCAACGGCTACAAAAAGCCTGACGGCTTTTGCGACAGCGCCTGGGAAAGCCTCGCTCCGTTTGTTATGACCCTATCCTGTGGGGGCGAGGACGTTTACGACGGTTGGATGAAGAACAAGAAATCGGCAATGATAAGCTGTAACGACGGCTTCCGACCGGTAAGCTTTTATATTGAAGCTTTAGACGAGGACGCCGATTAAAAATCCCCTGCAGGGTAAGCCTTGCAGGGGATTTTATATTACTGATTGATTTTTTTGACGTAAGATCTGCGGCGCTTATGTAAAACGCTGTCAAAATTCTTCCATTGGTTCTGAATATTGCTGTTGTCCTCTAAGTTAAGGTTCGTTTCGGCATATTCAATACCGTTTTTCAAAATATTCATAAGCTGTGCCATCATGGCCGAAGCAACACCCTTTAGGCGGTATTCCTTAACCACACCAATAAGTGCAAGGTCAAGGATTTTCGGGCTTTTAAGGGCCTTAAGCAGTCTGATAAGGCAAGCGGGTGTAAGTCTGCCGCCCGACTTTTGAACGGCTTTTGCGATGGAGGGGAAGCAAAGTGCGAAGCAAACGATCTTGTCGTTTTCGTCAACGATAACGGCCGTGTACTTGATGTCAACGATAAGCTTAAAGTTGGCAATAAGCATTTTTTTCATGCCCTCGGTAAAGGGCACCGTGCCGTAAAGATCCTCATAGGTGTCGTCTAAAATTTCAAAAATGCCGTCGCCGTATTTTTTAATAAAATCGTTGGTGTTTTTGGCTTGACCAAACTTAAGGTTGTACTTTTCAAGCATCTTGGTGGATATTCTTAAAAGTCTTTCGTCAACCTCTTTCGGGGCGCGGATCTGTCTTTCGACCCAGTCGATATCCTTTTGATAGCCAAGATTTTCAATAAGCCTGGGGTAATAGTCGTAGTTATATTGCTCCTCAAAGGTGGAAAGCTGATCAAAGCCCTCGGTCAAAAGGCCCTCTCTTTCCAGGTCGGAAAACCCAAGCGGGCCAACGACCTCTTCCATGGAAAGCTCCTTAGCCCAGTTTTCAACTGCGGCAAAAAGTGCGTTAGCAACCTCCTGACTGTCAATTGAGTCAAATCTTGTAAACCTTACTCTTTTTTGTCCCCATTTTTCATTGGCGACCTGTTGAAGTATGGCGTGTATTCTTCCAACGACCTTGCCATTTTCATCGTAGGCTAAAAAGAACTTTGATTTGCATTGGTCGTGATAAACGTAATTCTTTTTGAACATTGCCATTTCGTCGCCGTAAAGTGGCGGTACGAAATAAGGATTATTTTTATACAGCTTTAGCGGGAATTTTACAAATTCAGATTGTTGCTTTTTTGTTTGGACTTCTTTAATAAAAACCATAATTATTTATATCTGTGCTTGGCGTGGAAGCAAACACCTGCGCAATGGGGCCCACAATGGGCGCCAATGGTGGGGTTTACAATGACTTCTTCAATGTCAAGTTCGCCAAACTCCTCTTTAAGCATTTTCATAAAGGTATCGCGCACCTCAGGGATGTCCGTATGTGCGATGATAACTCGGTGATTTGCGATGTCCTCCTGAAGCTCCTTAATCAAGGAAATTATCTTCTTTATTGTGGTAATTTTCCCTCTTGACTTTGCCATGGAGGTCATCACCCCTTGACTGTCAATATGGATGATCGGATGAATATCAAAAATATTGCCTACGATTCCCGAAATATTCCCAACCCTTCCGCTGCGGCGGAAAAACGTAAGGTCGTCAACGTAGTAATAAAGTGCGTACTTATCAATTTCGGTTTCAGCCCATTTTAAGATTTCCTCAAGGCTTTTACCTGCAAGGTACATTTCGCCGATATCCCTTACGATTGCAAGGGCAAGGATAGAAATAGCTTTGGTGTTTATCAAGTGAACCTTTCTTTCGGGATAGGTCTCCTTAAGCTGGTCAAGGGCGAGGTTGAGGGCGTTAAAGGTGCCGCTCATTGCCGGGGAAAAGTGTACGTAAAGTATATCGTTTCCTTTTTTAAACTCAGGCTCAAAATATTCGACGTATTTTTCGGGGCTGATTGCGCAGGTCTTTGGCATTTCGCCCTTTCTCAATCTGCCGTAAAATTCTTTTGCATCAAAAACTTCGTAACTTTCGTAAGGATAAAACTCTTGATCACCGAAGGAATAAGGCATACTTATCAGACCGTAGCCGTACTGCGCCGCAATCTCGGGCGTTACGTCACAGTCTGTATCTGTGAAAAGTTTTAACATAAAAAAATACCTTCTTCTACTTATGTAATGCAGCAAGCTGCTATCATATGCATTATATCGCAGATTAAAAAAAATGTCAAACTATAAATATATTTTTTCACAAATTAAGCCTTTGTCCGCTTATGGCCCTGATAAATGCGCAAAATCAAAGCTTTTTGCTTCTTTTTAGGGCAAAAGCAAACAAAAAACGGCCATATTTTTATGCCCCTTGGGGCGTGAAATAAGGTTTTTTTCCAAATTTTGCCGGTTATTCTTGACTGATATTCCCAATAATGATAAAATATAAGTTAGATTTTAACTCTTAAAGGAGATATGCTGTGATAAAAATTATCGTTGATACGTTAGGCGGGGACAGAAGCCCTTACGCCAATATCGAAGGCGCCCTTTTGGCCCTTGAAAATATAAAGGACGTTCATCTTATCCTTGTCGGCCGTGAGGACGATATCAATAAGGAGCTTGAAGGTAAGTCCTACGACAAGTCCCGTCTTGAGGTTTTAAACGCCCCTGACGAGATTACCTGTCACGACGTTCCCACCGAGGCAATCAGAAAGAAAAAGGAAAGCTCCCTTTATAAGGCGATAGAGCTTTTACGCACGGACGAAAGCTGTGGCGGTCTTGTTTCAACGGGTTCCACGGGTGCGATTTTAGCCGGTGCGGTTTTACGCCTCGGCAGGATAAAGGGTGTTAAGCGCCCGGCCTTCTGTCCTATTTTACCCACCATGAAGCGTGGCGTCGTCGGCCTTTGCGACAGCGGTGCCAACGTTGATTGCGACAGCCTTCAGTTAAGTCAGTTTGCCCTTATGGGCAGTCTTTATATGGAGCTTGCCCAAGGCATTTCCTCCCCCCGCGTAGGCCTTTTAAACATAGGTGTCGAGGACGAAAAGGGTGACCTTTTAAGAAAGGAAACCCGCGCCCTTTTGGCTGAGGATAAAAGGATCAACTTTGTTGGCAATATGGAGGCCAGGGAGTTTTTATCGGGCGACTATGATCTGGTCGTTGCAGACGGCTTTTCCGGGAACGTCCTTTTAAAGTCGACCGAGGGTGCTTGTCTTGAAATGCTCAAGCTTTTCAAGGGGGTATTTTATAAAAACCTTAAAACAAAGCTTGCCGCTGCCATCCTCAAAAAGGACGTTTACGAGGTCAAGGGCTTTATGGACTACAACAACTACGGTGGGGCAGTTCTTCTCGGCGCCAACAAGACGGTCGTCAAGGGTCACGGCTCAAGCAAGGGCTATTCGGTCTATAAGTGTATAGAGCAAGCTTATAACATGGAAAAGAGCGGCTTAAGGGAGGCAATCGCAAAAGCCTTCCAGCCTAAGCCAGTGGAAGAATAATCAATATTATATATAATAAAGGCGAAGCTGTTTTTAAAGCTCCGCCTTTTTGTTTTCCCGCATAAAAAAGCCGCAGCAATAAAGCTGCGGCAATTATATTTAAAAGTGATAAGATTAATCAGTCCTTAAACGTTGTTTTCAGGGTTTTCATAGTCGTAAGCCGCTTCTTCATTCTGCTTAGCTTCGCGTTTTGCTTTGTTAGCAGCAATAATTGCCTGTGCGCTTTCGCGGCTGTTACGGTTGTAATAGCTCTTTGCGGAAACGTTTGCTTTTTTGTTCTTCTTGACGATCTGTCTGATAACGACGACTGCAAGAACAACGATAAGTGCAGCGGCAACTACGATGGAGATGATCTGAAGTGTCCAGCTTGTTTCGGGCTGAGCAGTTGCAGCGTCATCTTCGCTTTCCGTTGTGGAATCCTCTTCATCGGTTTCGGTGGAGGTAGTTTCGTCAACGGTCAAGGGTGCGTGGATCGTTTCGTAAGAAGCAATGATGGTTGAACCCTTTACGTAGTTTGTAAAGACTGTCTTAGGTGCGTATGTGCGGTTGTAGGTAGCTTCTTTACCGTTTTCGTCGGTGTAGGTTACCTCGGTGTTAGCCCTCGTATGCTGATAGCTTTCAACGTCAGCGTCTGTTTTAGCGAAGTCAGCGTTTAATTTTGCCTTTAAAGCAGTTACGCTTGCCGTAGAGAAGTTTTCAGAAGAAACCTTACCGAAAACAACCGTGCCTTCGCTGTTTAATGAGCCGTCTCTCGTACCGTTCCAAAGCTCAACCCTGTAGGTGATGTCTTCGTCGCCGGTGGTAACAACAAAGTTAACGGTTACCCACTTATCATCGGCGGAAGGTGCCGTGGTGTCGGTTACGCTTACCTTAAGGGCATGGTCGTTTTCATCGTTGTCAGCAACGGTAAGACCGTGGAAGCCTGAAAGGGGATCAGCGTTTACGAGGTAAACGGTAGCTGTTGCATTGTCAAGAACCTTAACCTGAACTGAAACCAAAGTAGTGCTGTTTGCAGCGAAGGTCAATGCGGAGCCAAGGTAGCCGTAGCTTGCCAGAGCGTTATTCTTGATAACGAGTGGCTGAATGTTTTCGCCGTTTGCAAGGGCCTTAACGGCTTCCTGTTCAGCGGCAATAAGATCGGTATAGGCGTCAATATACTTGGTATTGGCAAGACCTGATACGACGTTGCTTGAGTAATAAGCTGAGCCCGTGCCGCCAACCATGCTGTGACCTGCAACAACGCCGGTATAACCGATTACGGTGTGTGCAAGGTTGGTCTGGATTGCGCCTTCGTAAGCGGAGGAGGTGTTGAAGTAATAATTTTCGTCTTCATCCTCGTCTTCTTTCGGACCGTTGGGGTACTGGGAGTTGCCTAAGGTAATGGTTGACTTATAGTCAGCTGATGAAGAAACAGCGTCAAATTCGCTTTCGGTAAGGGTGGTGGTTGCTACGTTAGTCAATAAAGCATAACCCTTTGAAAGTGACTTGTTGGCTTCTTCAAACTGGGTATCGGTTGCGCCGAGGGTAAGCTTGATGCGGTACTGAACCTTAGCGCCCGTGGTGTTCTTTAAGAAGATGCTTACGTCGTTCCATTCAGAAACGCCTTCATCCGTTGAATAGGTCGTGTAGTTGCTTGCAACCGTTGCAACGCTGTTCCATTTGCCGTTGGAGTATTCTTCAACCTCGATTGTAGCGCCCGTCTGACCGATGGCAACGTTAACGTTGGTGTTCATGGAAACTTGAGTGAAGCTGTTGTTTTCTGCCTCAAATGCACCGCTTGTCAAGGTGTAGCTTGCAAGCTTGGTGAGGTTGAGGTAGAATACTTCAGCGCTGTCACTCTGTGGGTGAGTAAGTGCGTTTGCGTTTAAGCCTGCGTGGTCTGTGGTAAGGCTTGCTTTTACGTTTGCAAATGTGTCGTTGCCGTACTTAGCGCCTTCGTTGTACTGACCGTGTGCAAAGCTGTTGTTGTATTCGCCCGTCCAGGTAATAGCTGAGAAGGGAACAGCTGTTGAGGGAAGCTTATGGGTATAAGCAACTTCAACCTTGGTGGTGTTGTCATAGTTTGTCTGGTCAAAAGCGTCCTTTTTGTCGCCGTTGGCAGCAAAGCTTACGTTTGCCTGGTTAACCTTTAATTCAGCAGCGTCTTTTTCGGTGCCGTCAAGCTCGAAAATGCTGTAGGTGTCAAGGGCTGCGGTTGCGTCAACGTATTCCTGCTGTTCAACTTCTTCAAAGTGAACGTTATCAAAGTAAGCAAAGCCTTCAACGTATTCAGCCATGTAAGTATCAGAACCAAAGCCGAGGCCTAAGGTGATGATAAACTTAGATGTTGCGTAAGCGCTGCTTTCAACGTAGATGGTATACTGTGCCCAGTTGCCGTTGGTGTTAATGTTCTTTAAAACGAGAGGACTTCTGGTGCTGGTGGTGGTGCCTGCAACGGAAATGTATGCGCCGAACTCCTTAGTGTTCTGCATGGTCTTAAGGTCCTTCGTTAAAACCCATACGGTGATCTTGCCGTAGCCTGTTGAGGAGGTAAGAGAGGTTGAAGAAGTAAACTTCTGTGCGGTACCTCTGGTAGCCTCGCTGGTAACGTTGTGGATCATAAGGATCTTACTACCACTTGTTACAAGACCGTCTTCGTTGGGGTTTTCCTCAGCGGTTTCTTCGTTATAAATGTACTTTTCGCTGTCTTTTACGAGGCCGTAATATTCCGGGGTATGGGGGTTGAAGTGCTTGTCTTCGCCCTCAGCCTTAGCAGGCTTGTTTACCGCAGAAAGCTCGTCATAAGCAGCGTCGGCCGTATCGATGATACCGGAGTTCTTCGTGGAAGAAATAGCTGAAGAAGAATAGCTGTTGTCACGGTATCTTGTCCAGTTGATGCCTGTGTAAACGGGATAGGTATCATCCTCGTCGTCCGTGCCGAACTGGAAGTCGCCGTTCTTAACCGTCTGATAGTCGGTTACAGCGGTGGTTTCTTCTTTAGCGGAAGAGTTAGAGCTGTTTGTGCTGTCGTCTGAACCCTTGTCACATGCCATAGCAAACATCATGGTAAATACTAACATGAAGGAAACTAACAGCGTGAGCAATTTGTTCAGGTCGAACTTTTTAATCTTGTCCATATTTCACCTTTATATATCAATCTATATATTTTTGCCGATTGTCTAACATTAGAAATTATACAATACTTGTTGACAAAAATCAATCTTTTAATAGGACTAAATGCGAAAATATTGTAAAAATAATATAATAAAAAAGAATTTTAAATAAAATTTAATTTATTTATCAAAATAAGAATATGAAAGGTGTAAAAAGCAAGCTGATTTTGGTTCTCGTCGGGGGCTTCGTCGGGTTTATAAACGGATTTTTCGGCGGTGGGGGAGGCATGGCTGTCGTTCCGCTTCTCGCTTTAGTGTGCGCTTACCAAAGCAAGGAGGCCCATGCAACGGCCATGTGTGTCATTTTGCCCATATGTGTTTTTTCTGCCGCAACTTATCTTTTAGAGGGTAGCTTTGATCTTAAGATAGCCCTCCCCGTGTGCTGCGGTTTTTTGATCGGCGGCACCTTCGGGGCGATCGCCCTTAAAAAAATCCGGGTGGATTGGCTCAGGTACGTCTTTTCAGCGCTTACCCTGTTTGCCGGCGTAAAGATGCTGTTTTTTTGATCTAAAAATTCAAAAAAGTGGCGATAATCGGCTTATAAAGCAATATTTAATAAAAAATTGTCAAGGTGCGGCTTGCTTTTTTTGCGGCCATACATAATTATGATCAAATACTTGTTATACATTTTGTCAGGGATCCTTGCCGGCGTCGTTGGTGGTATGGGGATGGGCGGCGGAACTTTACTTATTCCCATATTGACGGTTTTTCTACGGGTCGGTCAAAAGGTTGCCCAAGGGGTAAATCTTATTGCTTTTATTCCCATGTCGGTTGTTGCTATAATAATTCACGCCAAAAACGGTTATATAAAAAAGGAGGGAATATGGTTTCTTATCGTGCCTGCGGTCATTGCCTCGGTTTTGGCAAGCCTTCTCGCTGAAAGAACGGGCAGTGAGTCTTTAACCAGGTTTTTCGGCGGTTTTATGATTCTGGTTGCTTTCGTTATATTTTTTCAAGACAAAATCAAAAAAGCAAAATAAAGGTCATCTTTTTTTTGCGAAATTCACCCTTTTTTTGGTTTTTTTTAAGCAATTTTATGCAATTTGCACAACATATATAAGTCGTTTTTTGTTTTAAAAAAAGCAGAATTAATTTAAATAACCAGGTTTAAACTGGCTTTTGATAGCATAATTTTGCAATTTTGGCCAAAAAATTGCCCTGAAGAAATTATTTTTAAAAAAATATGCACAAATATCGATTTTTTAGTGGAAATATTAGTTTTTTAATGATATAATTTATGCGGAAAAAGATTTTTGTATAAGTTATATATTATATTTGCTTATACGGCGTAATTAAAGAGGCAAACATATGGAAAAAATTGGTATTATCGATTTAGGGTCGAATGCGGCGAGGCTCGTCATCGTGCAGATGCTTTCCGACGGGCATTTTATCGTTATCGACCAAATTAAGGAAAGTGTCCGCTTAGGCCAGGACATGGAAAGGGACGGCTTTTTGAAGCCCCAACGCATTGCGGAAACAATGAAGACCTTAAAAATGTTCCGCAAGCTTTGCGATGCCTACGGTATTGAAAGGATAATTGCGGTTGCCACCGCTGCCGTTCGTCGCGCAAAAAATCAAAGAAGCTTTTTAGACGAGGTTGCCAACAACTGCGGCATCAAGTTAAAGGTTTTATCTGCTGAAGAAGAGGCAATGTACGTTTATCGCGGCATTATCAACACGATGGACGTTCCCAAAGGCCTTATCGTTGAGGTTTCCGGCGGAAGCACCAAGATTATTTACTATAACAGGCGCAACCTTCTCAACTTCAAAACTCTTCCCTTTGGCGCAATTACCTTGACGGAGCTTTTCTCCGGCGACGGCCTCACCCAAAAGGAGCAGGCTGAAAAAATAGAGGAGTTTTTCACCCAGCAGATCGCTGCAATCGATTGGCTTAAGGAATTAGATCCCGAAACCAAGCTGATTTTAGTCGGCGGCTCCTTCAGGGGCCTTGGCAGGATAAGCAAAATGATGAGGAAAAGTCCATATCCCATCGTCCACAACTATCATATTCCTAAGGACGAGTATGAAGCTATTTATCAAAAGCTTTGCAGTATGGACCTTGACAAGAAAAAACGCATCAGGGGCGTATCTTCAAACCGTGCGGACATTCTTCCCTCAGCACTTGCCGCAATCAGGCCTTTCTTAAAGGAATGCAACTTTGACGAAATGATCATCAGCGGCTGCGGCTTAAGAGAGGGCGTTATGTTTAACTATGCAATGCCTTCCACCTTCGAAAAGCCCATCTCAGACGTGCTTGGCTACAGTCTGAAAACTCTCGTTAAGTATTACGGCTGTAACGAAAAGCACGTTGATCAGGTATTAAATCTGTGCATACAGCTCTTTAAGCAGCTTCGTGTTCTTCATAAGTTCCCACGTCAGCACTTAAGGATATTAAAGGTTGCTGCAATGCTTCACGACTCAGGCGCAAGCATTAAGTATTACGACTATCAGAAGCATTCAAGCTACATTACCTTAAACTCTGCCCTGTACGGCATTTCCCAGAGGGAGATCGTACTTGCCGCATTGGTGGTTTCCGTTTATAAAAACGACGACTTTTCCATGAGTGAGCTCGTCCGCTATAAGGAATTTATCACCGAAGCCGACGTTGAGGTTATAAGAAAGCTTGCTATCATCTTAAGGATTGCCGAATCTTTAGACAGAAGTATGGCAAGCACCGTCAACACCATCACCTGTGATATTTTAGGTGATTCGGTCATTATGAAGACGGAGGTCCTTGGCGACGCTTCCCTTGAAATTAAGGAGGCCATGACCGCCGCACAGGATTTCAGAAGGATCTTCAAAAAGAATCTCGACATTTTATAATAATCAAAGCAATAAAAAATTGCCCAAGGGGATTTGATCCTTGGGCCTTTTTTATGCGCAATAAAAATCCGCCGTCAAGGGCGGCGGTGGGGGATTATTTGTCAATTTCAATTACAGCGGTTTTTGCAAATCTTTTGCAGGACTCAATAGCGCTTTCGCAGGCCGACTTTGAAGAATACGCCTCGCTTACGCACAGGAGCCTCGTTGACGAAGAATACAGCTTGAAAAAGAAGTTTCCGTTTTTGTCAACTGACAGGGCAAAATTGTCCTTTTCAATATTATTTTTAACGGTAGCAATGCCGCTTTTAACACCACTGAGGGCGGTGTAGGCCTCCGTGCGTAAAAGAATCTCTCCGTTGGAAGCAACAAGGTTAGCCGCATATTTACCGTCTTCAACGTAAATAAGCCACTTTCCCGCATATTTTTTTCTCAGATTTTCCTCAGCCTTTAAAAGCACCTCGCTTTTTTCAGGGGCTTTTTTTACCGTGGAAAGAGGTGGTGCTTCGGCTAAGGTAACGGCCTCCTCGTCGTGGCGCATTTCATCGTTAATCGGCTTATCGGCCGACTTTTCATCAAAATCCTCAACCTTTTCATCCTTGTTTTCAGCTTTATTTTTATCCTCGTTTGATGGGGCATCACCGCTTACGGTGGTCGCGTTCATATCCGGGTCCAAAAACAAGCTGTCGTTTGGCACGGGCGGCTTTGAAACAAGATCGCGGGTGAGATCCTCAACGGTCTTATCCCGTTCTGATTTTTTGTGTAAAGCCTTTCTCGTTAAAAAAATGGTTACCACCACCGCAATAAGGATGGCTAAAATTATTACCGTAACCCATAAAAGTGTGGTGTTGTCTTTAAAATATTGAATAAACTTATCCATTTAGCACCTCGCTGATATATATTTTACCTTATTTTGCAGTAATAGTCAAATAATTTGTAAAATTTGTAGAGTTTTACGCAAATTTATGTTAAAATAAAGATGAAAAAATAAAGCTGGTGAATTATGAAGCACAAAGTTGTTATTATCGGTGGCGGCTTTTCGGGACTCGTCCTTTTATGCGGCCTGCTTGAAAACAAAATAGACGCCCTTTTGCTGGAAAGAAACGACCGCGTCGGCAAGAAGATTCTTGCAACGGGCAACGGTCGCGGCAACGTTACCAACGCCGCCATGTCCACAGGGTGCTATCACGGAAATGCCCCGTCCTTTTGCGATCATGCAATAAAAACCTACGATAATCGACATATAGAGGGGTTTTTTAACAAAAAAGGCGTGTTATTTCTTACGGAAAACGACCGTGTTTATCCCGCAAGTCTGCAGGCAAACGCCATCTTGGACAGCTTAAGGCTTTATTGCAAGCCTGAAAGCATCCGCCTCAACACCTTCGTCAAAGGGCTTACTTTTGATAAAAAACAGGGCGCCTTCAAGGTGGAAACCTCAACGGGTATAGTATACGGCGAAAAAGTCGTGCTTGCGGCAGGTGGCAAGGCGTCACCCCACTTTGGGACTGACGGCAACGGCTATGCGTTGGCCGGGGCCTTCGGTCACAAAACAACCCCACTTTATCCGTCCCTCGTTCAGCTTTTGTGTGACCCTCAGGCCGTTAAGGGCTTAAAGGGTGTAAAGCAAACTGCTAAGGTTTCTGTCCTTTCAGCCGGTAAAGAGGTTGCCTCTATGACGGGTGACGTTTTATTTAGCGATCACGGCGTTAGCGGTAACACGGTATTTTATTTGTCAGCTTATGTTACGGGCCACGACGACAGGCAGCTTAAAATAGAGTTTTTACCCCACCTGACCACGTCGGCCCTTGAAGAAAGTCTTATAAAAAAGAGAGGGGCTTACCCGACCCTTTCCGCTGAAGAAATTTTAAACGGCCTCGTCCACAGCAGGATAGGTCAAAAGATCGTTCGCGGACTCAATCTTCATACCAAGCCCCTTTCAAATGTCACGGATGTAGAAATTTCATCCCTCGTTAAGGCTGTTAAGGATTTCAGGCTGAAAATTACCGGGACGGGCGGCTTTGACAACGCACAGGTCACCCGTGGCGGCATTGAAACTTGCGGCGTTGACCCGATTACAATGGAATCAAAATATCAAAAAGGCTTATATTTTTGTGGCGAAATTTTAGATATTGACGGCGATTGCGGCGGCTACAACCTGCAATGGGCCTATTCATCCGCAATCTGCGTTTTAGAGGCAATAAAAAATGGTTAGCATCGTACTTACCCCTTATGACGATCCGCGCCAGCTTTTTCCGCGGGCGGCAAAAAAGCTGGGCGTTAAGGAATCCCAGGTGGAGATTTTAAAAAAATCAATTGACGCCCGTCATAAAGGCAATATAAAAATTATATATTCCGTTGGCGTAAAAGGCGAACAAAGGGAAGATTTCTTCCACGTGAACACAGACAAAAGGGTCGTCGTCGTGGGGGCGGGTCCTTGCGGCCTTTTTTGCGCACTTACCCTCTGCCGTCACGGCATAAAGCCAATTGTTATTGAGCGTGGTTCCACGGTGGAGGCCCGCACCAAAAAGATGGAAAGCTTCTTCAACGGCGGCGATCTTGATTGCGATACAAACGTCCAGTTTGGCGAGGGCGGCGCAGGCACTTTTTCCGACGGCAAGCTTAACACAGGTGTCAATAATCGACTTATAGGCCGAGTTTTACGTGATTTTGTTTCCTTTGGCGCCCCCGAAGACATACTGTATCTATCAAAGCCCCATATTGGCAGCGACAGGTTAAAATCTACGATCATCAATTTAAGAGAGCACATAAAATCCCTTGGCGGCACCTTCATGTTTGATACTAAGGTCACCGATTTTAATTTCAAGGACGGAAGGATCCGTTCAATCGTTGCCGGGGGTAGTGAGATAGCCGTTGACTACCTTGTATTGGCCATAGGTCACTCTGCCCGCGACACCTACAGGACCCTTTTGGGTAAGGGTGTCGATATGGAACAAAAGGAGTTCGCAATCGGCCTCAGGATAGAGCAGCTTCAATGTGTTATGGACGAGGCAAGATACGGCAAGTTTGCCGGCTTTGAAACTTTGCCGCCGTCCGATTACAAGCTTGTCACTCATCAAGGCGGCAGGGGCGTTTTCACCTTTTGCATGTGCCCTGGCGGCGTAGTTGTCCCCGCACAGAGTGAAGAAAACACTGTGGTCGTCAACGGTATGAGCGAGTACCTGCGTGATGGCAAAAACGCCAACAGCGCCGTGGTCGTTCAAGTCAAAAAGGAGGATTTTGCTTCCTCCTCACCCCTTAGCGGCATGGATCTTCAGATCGACCTTGAAAGGCGTGCTTTTACCCTTGGGGGAGGGGGGTACAAGGCCCCCGTTTGCCTTGCGGAGGACTTTATTTCAGGTCGTACCCCAAAATCAATAAATGGGGTTTTACCGACCTATAGGCGGGGATTTGAGGTAGTAAGCCTTGAAAATCTGCTGCCAAAGCCCATCGAAAACAGCTTAAAGCTTGGTCTGTGTGATATGGACAAGCGCATAAGCGGATTTGCCTCTCGCGGGGCAATATTAACGGGTGTTGAAACAAGGACGTCCGCCCCCGTAAGGATCCTTCGTGACGAAAGCTTTCAAAGTACAAAATTCAAGGGCTTGTATCCGGCCGGCGAGGGCTGCGGATACGCCGGCGGCATAATGAGCGCCGCCATTGACGGAATAAAAATTGCAACGGCTATTGCCGAAAGAGAGGTGGATAAATCATGCTGAAGCGTTGCGCTATCATCGGCAACGGATATTACCATGGCGAATCTATGGTTAATCAAATCAAATCTATCGCGGCAGAGCTTACTGCTCTCTCCGTAGAGGTCGACGTCATTTACACGGACAGGATACTTTCCTATTTTGACGGTGACGGCGTCATTTCAACCATAGGCGAATATGATTTTATCATCTTCCTCGACAAGGACGTTTACCTTTCTCATATGCTTGAAAAGTCAGGCTATAAGCTGGTTAACAGCGCAAAATCCATCGAGCTTTGCGACGATAAGCTTAAAACCTTCGTAGCGTTATCAGGGGCCGGGATAAATCTTCCCATGACAATTTCTTCCCCCCTCAACTATGCGGGTAAGGACGACGATATTGCGTCCCATATCGGCTCTCTTTTAGGCTTCCCCGTGGTCGTTAAGGAGGTTTTCGGCTCCATGGGCAAGACCGTGTATCTTGCCGAGGATATCTCCGCATTAAGGGAGCTCCGCAAAGCCCTCATCAAAAGGCCCCACTTATACCAGAGGTTTATCGGTAAGGGCGGCAGGGACATACGTGTTATGGTCATCGGTGGCAAGGCCCTTGCCGCAATGGAAAGGCGAAACGATAACGACTTCCGATCCAATATTGAGCTTGGCGGTGTAGGCGTGGGAATAGAGCTTTCCGAAAGCGTTCGCGAAATCGCTGAAGGCGCCGCCCGCACTTTAGGTCTTGACTATTGCGGTGTGGACGTGTTATCCGACGGCAGATCCTTTTACGTTTGCGAGGTCAACAGCAACGCATTTTTTAAAGGCTTTTACGCCGCCACCGGTGTTAACGTTGCAAAGGAATACGCAATCTATCTTTACAACAAGTTTTACGGCGACAAATAGGTCGCCCCTTTAGCGTCAAATCAAAAAAAGGCTAAAAGCCTTTTAAATTTTCAAATATTGCGGATAAAGTTTGGTTTTCATTGACAGTTTGCGCGTGCGCATGCTATAATTAGTTAGTTTATATAATTAATCAGTCTGAATAGACACGGTTTTAGGAGGGTTTTTTCGTGCAAATACAGTATTTTGGCCATTCCTGTTTTTTAATAAGCGGAAGCAAAACCGTATTGACCGATCCCTTCGACGGGATAGGCTTCGACCTGCCAAGGCTTACGGCTGACTACGTTTTGTCAAGTCACAACCACTTTGACCATAACGCCTTTTTCAAGGTTTTCGGCAAAATGAACGTTGCCTTTAAGGCGGGTGCGGAAGAAAACTCTCCCATATCGTTAATTGGTATACCAACCTTTCACGACGATGCAATGGGTGCCCTTCGCGGCGAAAACGTCGTATACAAGTTCACCCTTGACGGTGTAACCTTTATGCATCTTGGTGACCTTGGTGAACAGATTTCGGCAGAGCTTTTTATAAGGCTCGGCACGGCGGACGTTTTGTTTTTGCCGGTCGGCGGCACGTATACCATAGATTACCGTCAGGCCAAAAGACTTGCTGACGGCATCAAGGCAAAGGTCGTTATACCTATGCACTACAAGACGCCGCGTTCCACCGTGGACGTTGACCCCGTTGACAGGTTTTTATCCCTTTGCGACGGGTACCAAAGGGCAGACGGCCCCATTGAAATAACAAAAGATCTTCTTGAGGGTGAAAATAAAGTTATCCTTATGGATTGCCCCGATTGTTGAGGAAGCTATGATAAACTTTGAAGAATTACAAAAATATACGGTCAGTCAGCTAAGGACCACTTTAACGTCCCTTGGCGGAGCCCCGGGCAATAAGAATAAACAGTCCCTCATTGGCGAAATTATGAAGATAATGTGCGGCGAGATAGCCCCATCACGTTCCAACAGGGGAAGACCAACCACCGCTGCCACCATTGTGGTTGAAGGCTATATGCCCGATAAAAGAATGGGCCCCATCACCCTGCAGGATAAGTCCGCAAAGGAGTGGGATAAGCCCTTCAGCGGAATCGTTGAAATTTTATCAAGCGGCTACGGTACGGTTTATACAGACGTGACCAATTTGGTTGGCGACGTCCACATCCCCATGACCTTTATTAAGGAGTTCGACCTCAGAACAGGCGACCTTATCGAGGGTAAATGCGGCAATATAAAGGAAAAATCCTCCGTTGAGGTTTTATCAATAACTTCAGTTAACGGCAGGGGACAAAGGAAGGAGCGTCGCCCCGTGCTTGACGGCATCTCCGCAAGGTATTCCGATCAGATCGTTTATCTCGGCAAGACTGATAAAAGGCTTTCCGTCATTGATAAATTTTGCCCCATCGGCATGGGACAGCGCACGGTTATCGAAAAGTGTGCCGCTTCAAACAAAACGGCCTTTATAAAGGACCTTGCTTACGCCATAGAGGTCGATAATCCCGACCTTTCACTTATCATATCCCTCGTTGACGAGCGTCCTGAGGAGGTCTCTCTTTTCAAAGAAGCCTTCAAAAGCGAAATTTATGCCTCAACCTTTGATAAAAGCGCCGGCTTTAAGATCCATATGGCCGATCTTGCCTTTATGCGCGCCAAAGCGCTTTTCGAGGAGGGCAAGAACGTCGTTTTAGTGGTTGACTCTCTTTCAAGGCTGTATAAGTCCTATTTGACGAAGGATGCGTCTGCGATTGAGAGTATGTCGCAAAAGCACGTTAACGGTGCTATTGGGGCACTTTCTCATTATTTTGCCATGGCAAGAAATGCAAAAGCCGGCAGCCTCACAATCATTGCGACGGTCAACAAAAGCGATTCCACCCCGGGTCACAGCGTCATTGTTGATACCCTTTACGAGGGCTGCAATCAGAAGATCGTCTTAAGCGAGGACCTGGTTGAAACCCGCCGTTTCCCGCCGGTGTCTTTAAAAGATTCCAACACGCAGAACATAGAAAATCTTTTAAAAGAGGAAGATTTTGCCCGCCATCTGGAAATCAAATCAAGGCTTATAAGCGGCGAGATAGATTCTGCCACCGCCCTTGATTTGATCAAGGATTAGTCCTTGGCTTTAAGATAAATGGTCAAAGAAGCTCTTGAAAATATTTAAATATCTTCAGCCCCTCGTCGCCCATCCTTTCGGGGTGGAACTGTGTGGCAATTATTCCTTTTTTGTAAAGGGCTTCTATTATGCCATCGGGGCTTTTTGCGGCGATTTTAAGGCCGCTGCCTATCTTCTTTACTCCTTGATGATGGGCGCTGTTCACATGGATATTCCCGCGGTAAATTTTGTCTAAAAAGGTGTTTTTTACCACGGTGATCTCATGGAAGCTATCAACCTTGCCGTTTTTCAAGCCGTGGCGGTCAACGTGCTGGTAAAGGTTTCCTCCAAAATAAACGTTAATTATCTGAAGCCCTCTGCATATCCCGAAGATGGGCTTTTTATAAATCAAAAACTTTTTTATCAAAAAAAACTCCTCCTGATCGCGATAGGGGTCGGGATCATCCGCCAGCATTTTCGGCTCGTTGTAGGCGCAAGTCGCTATATCGCCGCCACCGGTCAGTATAAGCCCGTCGGCTAAGGTCGGACGATCGGTAAGCTCCATGCCGGCCTTTTTTACGGCCTCGGCGTAAGTTGGATAGTATCTTGATAAAAAGATTTTTTTGCTCATTTTAGTATTTTATGAAATTTAATTTTTAAAGGTGATATAATGAAAGTAATAGGCGTTATAACCGCCCTTGACGCAGAGCGCGGTCAGCTTGAAAAAATTCTTGAAAAACCCTTAAAAACCGACCTATACGGCCGTATTTCCGTCAGTACGTACAACTACAACGGCCTTACGGTATGCCTTGCAAAATCGGGCGTTGGCGAGATTCACGCCGCCGCTTGCACTCAGCTTTTAATATCCCTTTACGGGGTAGAGCTTATTTTTAACTACGGCTTTGCAGGTGGGCTTGGCGGCGCCTATAAGATAGGCGAAAGCGTCGTCGTTGACGGTGTCGTTCATTACGACTTTGACACGTCGGTTATCGACGGCACAGACCCCGGCAGATACCTGTTTTATCCCTCCGCCATCATTCCAACGGACGATGGACTTAAGGAGTTTGCTTTGTCCGTTTTAGGCAGCGCAAAAAAGGGTATTTGTGCTTCAGGGGATAAGTTCGTCGCAGACGAGGGGCTAAAGTCAAAGCTTTACACCACCTACGGCGCCACCCTTTGCGATATGGAAAGCGCCGCAATCGCTATGATTGGTGAAAATGCAAAAATACCCGTTCTCAGTATTAAGGTGGTATCTGACTCCGGCGACACGGACGAGTACGTCAGCTTTAAGGAGCTTTTGCTCAGCGCCAAGGCGTCGTTTGTGGAATTTTTAAAAAATATTTTGGATCATCTTTGTTAGGACAGGTGGCTTATGAAAAAGGTTGCAATAATAACTGGCGCGTCCAGCGGTATCGGTAAGGAGCTTTTCTTGTCCATCCCCGATTGGATCGAAATTGACGAGGTCTGGGTCATGGCAAGAAGCAGAAAAAATCTTGAGCTCCTTCAGGAAAGTACCGACAAAAAGGTTGTCGTCATTGACGGCGATTTGACCGATAACAGCGTTATAGGCCGACTTATTGGCCTTCTTGAGGCCGAAAAGCCTCTGGTTACGCTACTTATAAATTCAAGCGGCTACGGCAAATTCGGCAAGACCTGTGACGTAAGCCTCTCCGACACCCTCGGCATGGTCGATTTAAACTGCAGGGCGTTGACTGCTGTTACCCACGCGGTTCTTCCATATATGGATAAGGGCAGCCACGTTATGCAGATCGCTTCCATTGCGGGGTTTACCGCCATACCGTATCTTAACGTTTACGCCGCCTCTAAGGCCTACGTTTTAAGCTTTGCACGATCCCTTAAAAGCGAGTATAAAAAGCAGGGGATAAACGTCCTTGCGGTATGTCCCTTTTGGACAAAGACAAACTTTTTTGCCCGCGCTAAAAACTCTGAGGACGAAATTATCAAAAAATATTTCGTTATGTACGATCCTAAGAAGGTTGCAAAAAGGGCTTGGCGCGACCTTAAGCGCAAAAAAGAGGTCTCAAGCTACGGCGGCCTCAATAAGATACTGGTATTTCTTATGAAGATTTCTCCCAATCCCATGAAGATGTGGATCTGGAAAAAGGTCCAGAAGTTAGATTGATCGGTGCGCCTATGAACAAGCTTTTTATTGTGGGTGACTCCACCCTGTGCCACTACGACGATGAGCCCGACAGGTTTATTCCTCGCAACGGCTACGGCATGTGGCTTCATAAATATTTCAAAGACCTTAACGTGGTCAACCTTGCCCTTTCGGGAAGAAGCTCCAAAAGCTTCGTAAGTGAGGATTATTACGCCAAGCTTTTAAAGGAAATGGGAAAGGGGGATTATCTGCTTATATGCTTCGGCCATAACGACGAAAAGACTGACGATCGCCGCACCGACCCAACCATGGCAGTTGACGATCCTGCCTCCATGTCCTATTGGCTTTACAACTATTACGTATCAAAGGCGAAGGCGGTTGGCGCCACGCCGATTATAGTTTCCTCAATCGTAAGGCGTAACCTCAGCGACGATTATACCGGCCAAAGCGGTCATATTACAGACCGTGGGGATTATCCTCAATTTTTAAGGACGTTTGCAAAATTTTACGACCTTTCCTTTGTGGATATGACCAAGGAAACTTCAAAACTCTATAAAAAAGTCGGTCACCAAAGGGCGAAGGATTTTCACGCAACCAACGATCTTGACCCCGACAACGTTGACAATACCCACCTTAACGCCTTTGGCGCAAGCATTATTGCAAACGTTTTTGCAAAGGCCGTTTACGGCGATAAGGCTTGCCCCATCAACAAGTTTGTTGATCCGGGCACCCTTTGATCGGCCTGAAAATAGCTGTTAATCGACCTATAGCCCTACTTTTTGCAAAATTTGGCCTTTTTGACGTTTTAAAACAAAAATGATGCTCAAATTATCATAAAACTTCACCTTTGCCAATATTTATTAAAAGGGATTCTCTTTTTAATGAAAAAGCATTCAGTAAGGTTTTACAGGGCTTTGTCCTGGGTCGTTATTATTTTGATAGTGGGCAGCTTTTTGTTTTTTTGCCTCACGACGGAAAAGCCTGCAGCCCTTGTCAGCGGCGAAAGCTACGCACCTATCTACGGCGGGGCGGACGGCGAGTCAAGGGTATGTCTTATGTTCAACGTATATGAAAATACAGAGGTCGTAAACGGCCTTTTGGACGTCCTTGGGGAGTACGGCGTCAAGGCGACCTTTTTCGTCGGTGGATGTTGGACTGACGACAACCCAAACACCATCAAGCGCATTTTGTTCGAGGGGCACGACCTTGGCAATCACGGCTACTTTCACAAGGATCACAAAAAGCTTAACGAAAAGGAAAACGAGCTTGAGATCAAAACCAATCACGACGTGGTCTTTGCCATGACTGGCTATCAGATGACCTTATTTGCGCCGCCGTCGGGGTCTTATTCTGTTACCGCCCTCAAGGTTGCAGAAAGGCTCGGGTACAAAACGGTCATGTGGACAAAGGACACCATTGACTGGCGTGACAGCGATTTAAAGCTTGTAATAAAGCGCGCGACGGACGTTACCGGTGGTGAATTTATCCTTATGCACCCCAAGCCCCACACCCTCGCCGCTCTTCCGCAAATTTTAGATTATTACAAGGAGAAAGGCCTTACCCCGGCTTTAGTAAAAGATTTAATAAAATGATATTTAACTATACCTTACCAAACGGAATAAGATTGGTCGTCAACAAAATGGACGGCATGTATTCGGTTTCCATCGGCATCCTTGTTGGCGCAGGCAGCGTTAACGAAAGCTTGTCTGAAAACGGCATTTCTCATTTTATCGAGCACGTCAACTTTAAAGGCACCGAAAAGCGCACGGCCTTTCAGCTTTCCCAGGACGCAGATATGCTCGGCGCCCAGATAAACGCCTTTACCTCAAAGGAGTTCACCTGCTACTACGTCAAGTCCATTGCAGAGCACACCTCCAAATCCTTTGAAATTTTATCCGACCTGTTTGTAAACTCCGTTTACAGTCCGGAGGAGCTTGATAGGGAACGCGGCGTCATCATTGAGGAGATCAACATGTACGAGGACACCCCGGACGAGCTTTGTATGGATCTTTTGGCAAGCTCCTATTTTGGTGACCTCGGCTACGGCGCGCAGATATTGGGCCCAAAGTCAAACATACAGGGCTTTACCCGTCAGGACGTTATTGATTACAAAAACAAATATTATACCACTGACAATATCGTCGTATCCGTTGCCGGCGGCGTTGACGAGAAGGAAGTTTTCGATTTATGCAATAAATATCTCGGCTGTCTTAAGGCAAGCAAGATGGCTCAAAAACCCGCCTATAACACGGTTAACCTGCAAAAATCCGTTTGCAAGTGTAAGGATATAGAGCAGGTCCATATGGCCTTTGCTTATCCGTCCGTCAACTTTAACCACCCCGACGGCGACAAGCACGCGATACTTACCTCCGTCCTTGGCGGCGGCATGAGCAGCAGACTTTTTCAGACCGTAAGAGAAAAGCTTGGCCTTTGCTACAGCGTTTACGCCTATCCGACGGCTTACGTTGATTGCGGATTTACTGTGGTGTACGCAGGTGTCGGCAAGGACGCATTAGCTCCCGCTTACGACGCTATCATTAAGGAGATGGATCTCTTAAAGGATAAGGGTATCACCGAAGAGGAGTTTTTAAGAAGCCGCGAGCAGATGAAGGCAAGTCTTGTTTTCTCGCAGGAAAACGTCGTGTCCCAAATGATATTATACGGCAAGCGCAAGCTTTTAGTCGGTGACGACTATGATATTTCCAAGCGTTTAAAGGACCTTAACGCTTTATCAAAAGATAGCGTTAACGGTGTTATAGGCGGACTTTTTGACGAAAGATCCCTGGCGAAGGCCGTCGTTGGCAAAAACGTCTCGCCCCTATGACCCTTTGATTTTGGGCGCAAAAAGTTTTTACCCGCAATTTTAAGTATTTGCTTGACAATTTGATTTTATTTTAATATAATCTTTGTATCGATTTTATTTGACATCGCCAAGGATGTTACAAAAGGTGTGTTTTTATGAACATTGTTGAACTTTCCGAAAAGAATCTTTTTGAGGCCGTTTCTCTCTTCCGTGTGGCAAAAGGCAGCTTTTACGAAGCCCTCGGTCAGGACCCAAGCGACGTTGACGTTCGTAAAATGCTCCTTGAAGACGACTCAAATTCCTTTTCGTATATGTTATCGGACAAGGGCGTCTTCGGCGGTTTAGTGACCGTTAACAAGCCCCAGGCCGAAATTAAAAACCTTTGGCTTAACTATGACCTTTTAGAGGAAGGCGCATTCCAAAAGCTGATGGAGTTTGCTATCAAGCAGTTTTCTGCAATAACTTTAGTTTATTTTTGGATTGACTCGGTTGACGGCAAGCTTGCTGAGGTTTTAGAGGATTACGGCTTTGAGTACACCGGCGAACAGGATTACGTCGACAAGGAAAAAAATCTCCTTAAGTTCAAGTATATGTTCAAGCGTAAAAAATAATATTTTTAAGACAGTATTTTTGTGTGATCAACAGTTTTTGGTCGCACTTATATTGGAAAGTTATCGAAGTGGTTATAACGGCCCGCACTCGAAATGCGGTACACGGGCAACCGTGTCAAGGGTTCGAATCCCTTACTTTCCGCCAACAAAAAGGCACGCCGACAGGTGTGCCTTTTTGTTGTGCCGCGTAAGGGGAGACGAATCCTTGGGTTCGCAATAAGGAAGTAATATATATCATATTCCTAAAAAACTTAATTCTTAACTAACCGATAATTTTGCTTGCATTTTGCTTTTCCGTTTGATAAAATTACTTAATAAAGAGGATGATAAAAGAGGTGTTAGATATGGCAAAAGAAAAGCGCTTTAAAAAAACTTACAGCCAGGGCGCAGGCTCTTTAGAGGTCTGGGTCGATAAGGAAACCGGCGTTAACTACCTTTATTATTCAAGCGGCTATGGCGGTGGACTTACCGTGCTACTGGATAAAGAAGGTAAGCCCATCATCACTCCGATTGAGGAAAAATAATTTCTTATTTGATCAACGTTTTTAATAGATAATCCTTAAAAACCAGACACGTATTAAGTTTTTTACGACGTTTGTCTGCAAATTGATTTGTTTTTTGCCGCAAAAGACATACTTTTGTAAAATAAGTCGAGGGTTTTTATCTGTAAAAGGAGGCATTTATGAAAAGAAAGCTTTCAGCTAAAATTTTATTACTCGCTTTATTGATTTCGATCTCCGCCCTGTGCTTTGCGGCGTGTGACGGTGTGCTTACCGAGGTCACCCACAATATTGATGGCGAGTTTTCTCAGATCAGCGTAACGACCGACACTGCCGACGTCATATTTGTTAAGTACGACGGCGCCCCTTACGTTAAGTGCGCCAAGCAAAAGGATTTCACCCTTACCGTTACCGTGGAAGACGGTCTTCTTGCGATCAGGCTTATTGATACGCGCGCGTGGTATCAGAAAATATTTACGTTTGGTGCCGGCGGTAAGGTCAGGGTATATCTTCCACAATCCGCTTGGGATCACGTGCATGTTCAGACGGCAACAGGCGACGTTGAAATTACCGACGTGACGGCCAACAAAATAACTGTAACGACCTCCACAGGCGATATTGACGGCGCGGCGTTAAAGGCTAATGAAGTTATTCTCACGGCCTCAACCGGAGATATTGACGTTGAAAACATTTTGTCAGTTAATTTATCCGTTACGACCTCAACTGGAGACGTTGATTTAATCGGCGCCTTAAGTGAAACTTTGACCGTTACTACCAACACGGGCGAGGTTGATCTTGAAAGAGTGGTTGCTTCAGCTGATCTCAAAATTGAAACTGATACAGGCGACGTTGATTTGCAAAGCAGCAGCGGCTTTAAGGTAACCGTTACTACCGACACGGGTGAGGTAAGCTTCAGCCGACTTGACGGGACTGAAATTTTTATCGAAACGGACACAGGTGACGTTAAGGGCACCTTGTTGACCGATAAAATAATTTTTGCACAGACCGACACGGGCAGGGTAGACGTACCCAAGCTTACCACAGGCGGCAGATGCGAGATAACCACCGACACGGGCGATATCCGTATTTCCATAGAGGGCTGATTGCTTAAAAGGTGTTTTTTATGATTTTTATATGCGCCTGAAAATTCGGGCGCATTTTTCTTTTTAAACTAAAAAAAGTGTGTTAATCGACCTATAGGCAGGCTTTTGTGGTTAGTTAAACTAATATAATTTATAAAAAAAGCATCAAACCGGCAAAAAGCGAGATGCTTAAATTAAAAATTAAAGGCAAAAAATTTCCCCTGATCCATTTGCTTTAAGGGTTTAGTTATTTTTTTGCCCCCACGGCGTTGAAAAGTTTTTTAAAGTATGATATAATAATTAACATAAAATAATTTTTGAGGCTTTTTTAAGAAAAGCCCTGGCCTTTTTTAACCATAAAAGTGAGGCTGTCATTTATCGCAAAAGCATACGTTTACTGTAAAAAGTGGGCGTATAGGTCGATTATCGCCCCATTTTTACCAAAGAGGAGTATAAAATGTCAAGTAAATCTTCGGTCAGCAAAATAAATCCATATCAAGAAACCTTTTACGCCGTTTTACAGGACGTTAAAAAGCTGGTCCCAAAAAAAGACAAAAGCCACGGCGAAAGATTCGGCTGTTATGATTTCGTCATAAACTGTACAAATTATCATGGCACCATGACAGAGCAGGATCTGTCTGCGATGTACGTTATTTTAGCCGTTTACGAGGAGGAAGGATCTTCTTTTGTTGACGACGACACGGCATTCGTTGCGTTTTATCTCATATGCCTGTATCTTTACAGGCGCAAACGTCGTGAGGAGCTGCATTTTGTCCTTGAAAAATACGCCCGTCGCGAGGCCGCTTCCAAAAAGTTTGCTTTTGCGGACTTTCCCGTTTTATGGGATCTTTCAGTCCGTCTTTGCGTCGTTAACGACGATTACATAACCTTGTTAAAATGCTCTCTGGCGGGCAAAAAGGCCATGCCGTCCAATCCCTCCATTGGCGTAAGCTACGTTGACGGGGTCTGCTCCTGGCTGTCGGCGCTTTACTATGACACTCACTCAGCCTACGCCAGTCAAGCCATGCCTGATGATATCGGCAAGCTTATATCCACCCTTGGCGATTTCACGTTGGATGAGGACGGTATTCTTCTCGCCATCAAATACGACGTTGAAGCGATAAACTTCAATCCATCTTACGCAAAATATTACTACTATCTTGCCCAGCTGTATTTTTATTACAGGTACGCCATAAGAGAGGGTAAGGTTTTATCGGATCTTGACAAATCCTTCCTCGATAGGGAGTTTTCATCCGTCACCGACTGCAACTACGTTTCCACCCTTACCCGTGACGACGTGGTGGGCGACACCAACTTCAAACTGCGTGAGGAGCTTAAGCTTCTTACCGAAATGGCCAAGACCCGTGCAAAGACCTCTGACGAAAGGGCAAAATATCAAAGATTTTTAAAGCTTACCGAGTCTTATTTTTCAGACAAAAGCAACGCCCTTTTCGCCTTCAAAAACAAGGTTATCAAATCCAACACCTTTGAAGAATGTAAGGACGTCGTTTGCTGCAGCCAGGGCACGCCTTACGCCATCGTAAGCTATTCAAGACGTAACTATAAGTCGGTTTTCTGTGATATTTTAGAGCTCCAGGACCACGGCGTCAACATAGTTTTTGACGACAAGCTGGTCAAGATGGACGGTGGATCGGGTGATACGTGGATAAAGCGTTACGAGAGTCTTTTAAAGGAAGCCAAAATCGTCATTTGCTACCTTTCCAAGGATTATCTTAAAAGCCCCTCAGTCATGCAGGAGCTTGATCTTATTCGCAAATACAACAAAAAATTTATCGCCATCGATCTTACGGGCAAGCTTCTCGCCTCAAAGATAATAGCATCCATCATCAACGACGGTGGAAGCTTCTCATCGGAAAATTTAAATCTTATAACCTCACTTTTCACCGATGACGGCCTCGTCTTTGAAAAGCCACCGGTTGACGACTCTCCCGCCCACATCGGCGGTGTGATTTCACGGCTTAAGGCGGAGTGCGCCGACCTTGTCAATGAAATTTCCGTCCAAAGTGCCCAAACGGTCAACCTTGACCCGAGTGGTAAGCCCTATCATCCGATGGAGGACAGGGTATACGTTAACCAGCCCAACAATATTTTCATAGTTGCTGACGGCATCACCCGCAACGAAGGCTATTGTGGGGAGGAAAGTATCGCGAAAATGGTTACAGACTATTTTTGTGAAGCTTTAGATAAAAACCTTTCCCAAAGGATACATTCCGACGCGGCCGATATTGGTTTATCCCTTGAAAGCGCCTTCGAGCAGACCACCAAGGACGTTGCCGCTTACGTTGTCAAAAACAAAGCCTTCAAAGCGGCAGAAAGATCTGCTAAGGAAAGGTGTGTTGGCGGCTTTTACGAAAAGCCGGGATGCGTCTTTGTCGGCGGCGTCGTTTACAATCACAGGCTTTATTACGGCCACGTGGGTGACTGCGGCCTGATACTTGTCCGCAACAACCAAAAATACGTCCTCGCCACCCCACAGACCTACTTTGCCTTTAAGGTGCAGGGTGCGGAGCGTCAGCGTAAGCTTCTTTACGATGAATACGTCAACCGTCCGGAAAATAAAAACGGCTACGGCGTGGTCAACGGCGACCCGGGCGTTGTAAGCTTTTTTAACGTGACGATGATAGATCTGCAAACAAACGACACCCTCTATTTTGTCAGCGACGGCATATATCCCTTCATTGCGGCCTTCCCGCCGGCCATGTATAACGACCTTTCCCCGGAGGAAATTTTATCCCTCCACAAAAAGTATTATCCGACGGATAAAAAGCTTGACGACAGGGCCATTATCAAGGTCTGCATCGCAAGAAAGGTTTAACCTGTTTTATTTACAAATACCAAAAGCCCCTTTGCTTGAAAGGGGCTTTTTTATAATAAAAATACAAAAATTTTAGCATACATTATCAAAAAAAGCGGTCACGACACAAAAATTCGTCCATATTGGTGCGGTATCGCTTTGGTAAAAATCCGTCCTGGATCTTTCTTTTATCCCTGCCCTCAAGGGTTACGGCGTCAAAGTAGGTTCTCCACAGATTCTGAAGCTCCACCTCGTCCTCCCCAAGGAAGATAGTCGTATTTTCAGGGGCTTCGGCCGTCACAAGGCTTTTCCCGTCGTAAAGGGTAACAAGTCGGCGGCTTAAATCGTGTATGACAAACCTTTCTTTGGGGAACCTTTTCTGAAAGTGTGGCGCTATAAGGTCAATCACGTTATTGTCGGGGGTAAAGTGTCCGTACCACACCCCGGATACGGTCTTTTGAAAGCGTAAAAATCCCTTCATCCTATGGGCTTCAAAGCTGATTTTTGAGGACAGCTCGTAAAGGGCCAGCATATTGGGGTCGGCGTAATTTTCCGTCAGGTCCTTTCTTGCCGCAAGGCAGGCGTAGGCCGCGTTGAAGATCACACTTTCTTTAATGTCATCACCGCTTCTTAAAACGTAAAAAAGCTTTGATAACAGGCTTATACCCCCACATTTTAATAAACCGTTTCTCACTCTTTCGGCGTTTTTTGGCAATACCTTTATAATTTTTACACGGCAGTCAAAGGCCTCCTGATAGTGGCCGCAAAAGACGGCGACGGGCTTTTCCTTGGCGGTAAAGCTTTCAAAAAGGGCACACAGTATCCCATCCCGCCCGGGCGGTATCTTATAGGCTATCATAGCTGACCGCCTATAATGCTCAAGGAAATTTCCGGTGCGGAAAACATAGATATCTGCTCAAAGGTGTTTTTCCTTTCCCCAAGCATCAAAAGTCCCCGTATTGCCTGGGGGCTTTCCTGACCGTAAAATTTTCCGTTGCAGGTAATAAAGTGTTGTGCCCGCTTTAAAACCACCTTCATCTTAAAAAGGTCTTCAAACCCAAGCTTTGTGAACCTTCTTGCAGCCACTATCTTGCTTGCGCTTTTAAAGCCAATCCCCGGCACCCGCAAAAGCATTTCGGGCGGGGCCGTATTTACCTCTACGGGAAAGATCCCCATATTTTTAAGCGCCCAGGCACACTTGGGGTCAATGGTCTGGTCAAGGTTTTCATTTGCGGGCAATATTTCCTCGGCGGTAAACCCATAAAACCTCATAAGCCAGTCGGCCTGATACAGCCTGTGTTCCCTCAAAAGCCCTACGGGTACCTGGGGCAGAAGAGACGTTTTGTCGTTTGCCGGGATGTAAGATGAATAATAAACCCTTTTCAACTGAAAGGAATTATAAAGCCCCTGTGACAGCCTTATTATTTGTCCGTCCGTTTCCGGTGACGCCCCAACTATCATCTGCGTGGTCTGGCCTGCAGGCAAAAACCCCTTGTTTTTATCGGCGTGGGCGATTTTGGCAACCTCCGTCATATGGCGCATGGGTACCAGTATGGATTTCTTACTTTTTTGCGGTGCTAAAAGCTTAAGGCTCGATTCGGACGGAAGCTCAATGTTGAAGCTCATTCGGTCGGCAAAGTGGGCGGCCCTCTCTAAAAGGGTTCTGTCAGCGCCGGGGATGCCTTTAAGGTGAATGTATCCGTTAAAGCCGTAAAGCTTTCTCAGCCGTATTACCGTTTCAAGCAAAAGCTCCATAGTGTGATCGGGGGATCTTTCAACTGCAGACGACAAAAACAGTCCTTCAATGTAATTCCGCTTGTAAAATTCCATAACAAGCTGACAGATCTCGTCTGGGGTTGCCGACGCCCTCGGCAGATCGTTTGACCGCCTGTTGATGCAGTACAGGCAGTCGTAGGCGCATTTGTTGGTCATCAGTATCTTAAGGAGTGAAATACACCTTCCGTCCGGGGTAAAGGAATGGCATATCCCGCCGTAGGCACTGTTGCCGACGCCGCCTTTATTTTTCCGTGCCGAGCCTGATGACGAGCATGAAACGTCAAACTTTGCACTCTCGGTCAATATTTTCAATCTTTCACCGTCAAGCATATTCCCTCCGCATTAAGAACGTTTGTTCGATAAATATTATACAACCTTTTTTGTTGGCAGTCAAACATATGTTCTATATTTTTTTACAAAATATTGTAAAACTTTTCCGGTGGGGTTTTTTGGCGATTTTTATACCGTTTTTATTTTCTTAACCCAATATAGTAAAAACAATCGACCCCAAAAGACCCGAAACGCGGTTTTTTTGGTAAAATTACAAAAAAAATGGACAAAAAATCCACTTATATATTGACTTTAATCGGCTTTTTGTGGTAATATTGATAAGGTAAATTATATTTGCGCATATTTTTAAGTAAAAAGTGTGACCTTAATGATAAACGAAAAAGAACTTTACTTAATCACCGACGAAAAACAAAGGCTGTATTATACCGGCTATCAAAGCACGGACGGATATCTGGTCCTTGGCAGGGGATTTTCATTTTTCGTGATAGACAGCAGATACTATCACGCCGCCAACAAGCTCCTTTCAAAAAAGGGGGTAAAGGTTATTCTCGGCTCGGGCTACGATGCGCTTAAGACCATAATCCAGCAATCGGGCGCAACCACCCTTGGTATCGACTATACCAAGACCTCCCTTAACGACTACAGGTTGTTTGAGGGGATGGGCTGCAGCTTAAAGGATATTTCGGCTGAAGTTTCCCGTGCAATGATGGTTAAAACGCCTTCTGACGCCAAAAAAATTCAAAAGGCCTGCCGCATTGCAGAAAAGGCCTTGAAGATGACCTTGCCTTGCATTAAGGAAGGCGTTCGGGAAAGGGAAGTCGCCGCCGTTTTAGAGTATAATATGAAAATGCTTGGCGCTTCGTCAACGTCCTTTGATACCATCGTTGCCTTCGGCAAGAATTCGGCAATACCCCACCACGTTACGGGTGAGGCTATCCTTAAAAGAAATATGCCCGTCCTTATTGACTTTGGATGCGTGTATCAGGGCTACTGCTCCGACATGACCAGGACCTTTTATTACGGCACTCCCGATAAGGAATTTATCTCGGCCTACAACGCCGTTTACGACGCCCATATGGCGGCTTTCAACCAAATAACCGACGGCACCGCCGCGGCAGCTGCAGACGGCTTTGCAAGGGATCTTTTAAAGGAGCGCGGCCTTGATAAATATTTCACCCACTCCTTAGGGCACGGTATCGGCGTTTACATTCACGAGGCCCCCGGCCTGTCCCCCCGCGGCACGGTCGATCTTAAAAACGGCATGGTCTTTTCAATCGAGCCGGGCGTGTACTTTAACGATAAGTTCGGCATTAGGATCGAAGACAGCGTCATTTTAGATGACGGCAAGGTAAGATCCTTTATGACGGCGACTAAAAGGCTTGTCAGACTTAAATAACAAAAGTTGGCCTATAAGCCGATTAAAAACAAAAAAATAAAAAATACATATACATTTTAGGAGAAATTTTTATGGTAACAGCAGGCGATTTAAGAAAAGGCGTAACTATCGAATACGAAGGCAAAATCTTTGTAGTAGTTGACTTTTTACACGTTAAACCTGGTAAGGGCGCAGCGTTTGTAAGGACAACCCTTAAAAACGTAATCGACGGTAGAGTTTTACAGCTTACTTTCAACCCCACCGAAAAGTTTGAAAATGCCATTATCGAAACCAAGAAGATGACCTATTCTTACAACGATGGCGAGCTTTATTACTTTATGGACGAAGAATTCAACATGGTTCCGTTAAACTACGATCAGGTTGAGGATTCCTTAAAGTGGATCAAGGAAAACGACCCCGTTACGGTTAAGTTCTACAAGGGCAGCGCTTTCTCTGTAGAATGCGAAAACTTTGTTGAGCTTTTAGTTACCCAGTCCGATCCCAGCGTTGCAGGCAACACCGCAACCAACGCCACCAAGAGTGCCACTTTAGAAACCGGCATTACTATTCAGGTACCTATGTTCGTTAACGAAGGCGACACTATCAGAGTTGACACCCGTACCGGTGAATACATGGAAAGAGTTAAGAAGTAATCCTTAAGTCTATTGAAAGCGCAGGTACCCCTGCGCTTTTTCTTTATTTCCGCTTACCGCAGTTTTATGGCGGACAAAATAAAAACGGCAGGTATTTATATGAAGGTTGCACTTGTTACCGGTGGCACCAAGGGCATCGGTCTGAAGATTGCAGAAATGCTTCAAAAGTTGGGCTATAAGACGGTTATCAACTATTTTTCCGACGAAGATGCTGCTTTAAAGGCTCAAAAAGAACACGGCTTTATCGTGAAAAGATGTGACGTTTCACAAAAAAGCGCCGTTGAAGAAATGGTTTTTGATATCACACGTGAGGTTGGCGAGATAGACCTTCTCGTCAACAACGCCGGCATTGCCCTGAGACAAGGCCTGGCCCTTGACGTTACTGAGGCCGAGCTTTCAAGGCTTATCGACGTAAACTTTAAGGGCACCTTTTTCGTGACCAACGCAGTTCTTCCTACCATGATAAAAAACCGCAGCGGCAATATCGTCAACGTTTCCTCCGTCTTTGGTGAATCAGGCGCCTCCTGCGAGGCGGCTTATGCGGCAACCAAGGGCGCCATAAACGCCTACACGAAAAGCCTGGCGAAGGAGCTCGCTGGCTCCGGCATACGGGTCAACGCCGTTGCCCCCGGCTTTATAAAGACCGGGATGAACGCCCACCTCACAAAGGAGGACGAAGACGCCTTTATAGACGGCCTTTTGGTTAAAAGGCTTGGCACCCCCGACGACGTGGCCGTCGCAGTAAGGTTCATTATCGAGTGCGGTTACCTTAGCGGCCAAATAATTTCGGTCGATGGGGGAATGCTTTAACCAATTTGCAATTCTTCAAAAAAACGTCATACCGTCCCTTTATGGGACGGTTTTTTTTGTAAAAAACTCAAAAAAGGGCGCGTTTTGCCTTTGGTGCCCTACTTTTTGCAAAAAAAATTAAATTATTTATATAATTTATCTTGAAATATTAATAAAATGTGGTACAATATAAACGATAAATATCATAGAGGTGGAATTTATGGCTAAAAAGCAAGCGGCCAAAACTTCAACTAAAAAGAACGTCAATTACAGCGAGCTCCCCGTTTACCTTTTTCATCAGGGGACCAATTTCCGCTCGTACGATTTTTTAGGCTGTCATCTGCAGACGGAGAAGGGCAAAAAAGGCGCAACGTTCCGCGTCTGGGCCCCCAACGCCAAGGAGGTTTCCGTGGTCGGCGACTTCAACGGCTGGGACACCCTTGCAAACCCTATGACCAGGATAGAAAATTCCGGCATATGGGAGGTTTTTATTCCATCCATCAAAAATTACGACGTATATAAGTATGCGTTAAAGACCCAGGCCTCGGGCGGCGGGTACGAGTATAAGGCAGACCCCTTTGCCTTCCATGCAGAAACCCCACCCGAAAACGCTTCAAAGGTTTACTCTCTTGACGGCTATAACTGGATAGCCACCGCTTACGAGGAGGAAAGGCTTTCAAGTGACCATCACAAAAAGCCCATGTCTATTTATGAGCTTAACCTGATGTCCTGGCGCCGCCACCCGGACGGCAACTATCTTTCCTACCGTCAGCTTGCGGACGAGCTTATCCCTTACGTTAAGGAAATGGGCTATACCCACGTGGAGATGATGCCCATTACCGAATACCCCTTTGACGGCTCCTGGGGGTATCAGGTTACTGGCTACTTTGCGGTAACCTCAAGGCTGGGCACGCCCCACGACTTTATGTACCTTGTCGACAGACTTCACCTGGCCGGCATCGGCGTTATCCTCGACTGGGTACCGGCGCATTTTCCCAAGGACGCCTTTGGCCTTGCAAACTTTGACGGCACATGCCTTTACGAGGATGCCAACCCCCTCCGCAGGGAGCATAAGGGTTGGGGCACCCTTGTCTTTGACTTTGGCAAGACGGAGATACAATCCTTCCTTGTGTCAAGCGCCATGTTCCTTTTTGAAAAGTATCACATTGACGGCATCAGGGTGGACGCAGTTGCCTCCATGCTGTATCTTGACTACGACAGGGGCGACGGCCAGTGGCAAAAGAACAATTTTGGCACCAATATCAACCTGGAATCTGTCGCATTTTTGAAAAAGCTTAACAAGGCCGTAAAGGAAAACTATCCCTACGCCATGATGATCGCAGAGGAGTCCACAGCCTTCCCCAAGGTTACCTGGCCCGTTGAGGACGGGGGCCTTGGATTTGACTACAAGTGGAATATGGGTTGGATGAACGACACCTTAAAGTATATGAATCTTGACCCGGTGTACAGATCCCACCACCACGACCAGCTGGTATTTTCCATGGTCTACGCCTTTTCTGAAAAATACGTTTTGCCCATTTCCCACGACGAGGTCGTCCACGGCAAGGGCTCACTTATAAATAAAATGCCGGGCGATACCAACGCCAAGATCGCGGGGATTAAGGCCTTTATGGGATATATGATGTCCCATCCGGGCAAAAAGCTTATGTTCATGGGGCAGGAATACGGTCAGTTTGCCGAGTGGAACTATTCTACCGGCCTTGACTTTTCCCTTCTTGACGACCCAAAACACATGGCGATCCAAAGATTTTTCAGGGATCTTAACAATTATTACAAGACCCATCCCTCACTTTATTTTTATGAAAACTCCTGGGAGGGGTTTGAGTGGCTCGTCGTTGACGACAGCAGTCACAACGTTATCTCTTACGAGCGTCGCGGTCAGGGTGAAGCCACCCTGGTTGTGGTAAACTTCTCCGGAAGCTATCATTACGGCTACCGCATCGGCGTCGGCGGCAAAAAATACCGCCTCGGCTTATCGTCGGACGATCTTAAGTACGGCGGAAGCACGCAGACGGGTGAGTGGATATTTACTCCGGAGGACGTTCCTTCAAACAACAGGGAAAGGTCCATTTCGGTTAACCTGCCACCACTTTCATTTATGTATCTTGAGCTTATGGACGATTGATTCGCAGGGCTTTAAGAAGACGGTTAAATCCACAAAAATGAAAATATATGAAAAATTTTAAATGAAAAAATATATGAAAACGACTTTGTTATCGGTAAGGAGGATTCAATGTCAATTAAAAAAGAATGTGTAGCAATGCTATTGGCAGGCGGACAGGGCAGCAGACTTTACGCCTTAACAAGCAAGGTTGCAAAACCGGCCGTCACCTTTGGCGGAAAGTATAAAATCATTGACTTTCCGCTGTCAAACTGTGTTAACTCAGGCATTGACACGGTAGGCGTTCTCACCCAGTACCAGCCGTTGCTTTTAAACGACTATATCGGCAACGGTCAGCCGTGGGACCTTGATAGATCCTTTGGCGGTGTACATATTTTGTCGCCTTATCAGGCTAAGCGCAGAAGCGACTGGTACAAGGGTACTGCAAACGCCATTTACCAGAACATTACCTTCATCAAGCAGTACGACCCCGAATACGTGCTCATTTTATCAGGCGACCATATTTACAAAATGGACTACGCCGATATGCTTTTAAGCCATAAAAATTCAGGGGCGGCCTGCACCATCGCCGCAATCCGCGTTCCCATGGAAGAAGCCTCCCGCTTCGGTATTCTAAACACCCGCGACGACGGTGTTATTTACGAGTTTGAAGAAAAACCCAAAAAACCCAAGAGCGATCTTGCTTCAATGGGCATTTATATCTTTACGGCAGAAAAGCTTTATAAGTATCTGGAAGAAGACAGTCTTAAGGAAAACACCTCCAACGACTTCGGCAAGGACATTTTACCCACCATGCTTGACACAGGCGAAAAGATGTGCACTTACCTTTTCAGCGGGTATTGGAAGGACGTCGGTACTGTAAATTCCTTATACGAAGCAAACATGGATCTCATCAGCGATCCACCAGTATTCAACATTTCCGATCCCGATTGGAAGATCCATTCAAGAAACCCAATCGCCCCCCCACAGTACGTGGGTGATAACGCAGTTATTTCCAACAGCCTTATCTCTCTCGGCTGCCAGATTGACGGCACGGTGGAAAATTCCGTTCTTTCCGACAACGTCACCGTCAAAAAGGGCGCAGTTATAAAAGACTCCATAATATTCAGCGGCGCTGTGATCGAGGCAGACGCCACCGTAACCTGCTCTATTATCGACGAAAAGGTCAAGGTAGGCAAGGGCGCAACGGTTGGCGCACCCTTTACCGCCAAGGACAGAAAGATATCCGTCGTTGGCAGGGGATATAATATCGGCGCTGAAGAAGTTATAAACCCCGGCGAAATCGTTGAAGACAAGGATTAATTGTTTTCACTGCAAAATTTTTGATTAAAGGAGTTTAATTTATGGACGCATTAGGCATTGTTTTTTCAAATATACACGACAATAACGTACCGGAGCTTACCATGAACCGTACCATCGGCGCAATACCCTTTGGCGGCAGGTACCGTCTTATTGACTTTACCCTTTCAAGTATGGTAAACTCAGGTATCAACCACGTCGGTTGCGTTACCAAGCGCAGCTACAGATCCCTTATCGACCACGTCGGCAGCGGTAAGGACTGGGACCTTGCCCGTAACAACGGCGGCTTCGTCCTTCTCCCACCCTTTGGCGAACACGATTCCAATCTGTTATACTCGACCCGTCTTGAGGCTTTAAAGACCATTTTGGGCTTTATTAACCGCTGTCATGAGGAGTTTGTCGTAATGTCGGATACCAACTCCGTTTATAACATTGACTTTAACGACATGCTCAAAAATCACCGCGATACGGGGGCGGCGGTATCCCTATTATACGTTGAAAAGGACGCAAAAAACATTTCGGGCACCAACAACGTTATCTTAAAGGTTCAGGACGGCATCGTAAAGGAGCTTGCCGTTGACCCCTTTATCAGCGGAAGGGTAAGCATTTACGGCAACGTCTGCATTATCCGCAAGGATCTTCTCGTTTCCATGGTTGCGGACGCCATCGCCCACGGCAATCGCCATTTTATTAAGGAGCTTATCGGCAACAACCTCAATTCCTTAAAGGTGGTTGGCTACAAGCACGAAGGCTTCTTTGAGGAAATTTCCTCATTAAGAAGATTTTACGAAGTAAACTTATCCCTCTTAAAGCCCGAGGTCCGCGAAGACCTTTTCGGCAAAAGGCAGGTTTACACCAAGATCAAAGACTCCTTCCCAACCGATTACGGCAAGGATGCAAAGGTAACGAATTCCTTTATTGCAGACGGCTGCCGCATCGAGGGTGAGGTTCACAACAGTATATTGTTCCGTGGCGTAAAGGTTGGCCGCGGCGCAGTTGTTAAAAACTGTATCCTTATGAAGAATACTATAGTAGGGGACAGGGCAGACATAACCTCAGTCATCACCGACAAAAACGTTGCTATCCGCGACAATAAGGTTCTCTGCGGCTGTGAAGAGATCCCATTCTATATCAGAAAGGACATTTCTATCTGAGCTTAGTTTCATTTTTTAAGGCATATTAACGGTAATTATTGAGAGGTAAATTATGACTAAAGGTAAAAACGTAGTTCGCAAAAAAAGCAAAGCGGTCGACGCAAAAGAAGCCGTCGCCCCCACCGCCCGTGCCGAACAGTTAAATATTGACGACGTTTGCATGGGAGAGGGTCTTGTGCAAAATCAGGAAAAGATAACCGTCACCGTTGAAAAAAAGCCCTCGGTTTTATTCGTCGGGTCAGAGGCCACCCCCTTTATAAAAACGGGCGGTCTTGCTGACGTTCTTGGCTCCTTACCCATTTCCTTGGCCGAGCGTGACAATTACGACATAAGGGTTATTTTGCCCCTTTACGGCGGCATGGAGGAGGGCTTTAAGACCCATCTTACCTATTTGTGCAATTTTAACGTGCCGGTAGGCTGGCGCAACCAGTATTGCGGCCTGTTTTACTACAAGCGCAAAAACGTAACCTTCTACTTTGTGGATAACGAATATTATTTCAAGCGTGAAAATCTTTACGGCTATTACGACGACGGCGAAAGGTTCGCTTTCTTCTCCCGTGCGGTTTTGGAAAGTCTTGCTCACCTTGATTATTATCCCGATATTCTTCATTGCCACGATTGGCAAAGCGCTTTATCGGTCGTTTATTTAAAGACCCTTTACGCAAACCGCTCGGGCTTTGATAAGATCCGCTCAATCTTTACCATTCACAACATAGAGTATCAGGGCAAGTACCCCTCCAATCTTTTAGGGGAGCTTTTCGGCCTTCCCGTCGAGGTTTTACCAAGGGTTGACTACGACGGCTGTATAAACCTTATGAAGGGCGCAATGGAGTTTTCCGATTACGTCACCACCGTAAGCAGCACCTACGCTGAAGAGATCAAAACGCCCGACTATGCTTCAGGGCTTCAGTATGCGGTCAACGGCTGTGCAAACAAGCTGTGCGGCATCGTAAACGGTATTGACGTCAAGGCCTTTGACCCTGCAACGGATAAATCCCTTTTCATGAACTATTCCGTTGACGATTTAGAGGGTAAAAGGGTCTGTAAGAGAGAGCTTCAGAAAATGCTTTCTCTTCCCGTCAGGGACGACGTTCCCGTTATCGGCATGATAACCCGTCTTGTTTCCCACAAGGGTCTTGACCTTATCAAATCGGTCTTTGAGGAGCTTTTAAACGAAGACGTTCAGATAGTTATTTTAGGCAAGGGCGACGCCGAGTACGAAAATTATTTCCGTTACATGGCAGACGTTTACAAGGGCAAGGTCAGGGCTATAATTGCCTATAACAAGGACATGTCCTCCAAGATATATTCAGGCTCCGATATGTTCCTTATGCCCTCCAAGTCAGAGCCCTGTGGCCTTTCACAGATGATAGCTTGCAGATACGCAACCGTGCCCATCGTAAGGGCAACGGGCGGTCTTAACGACACTATCGCACCCTTTAATATCGCCCGTGAAGGCGGCAACGGCTTCGTATTTTCTTCCTACAACGCCCAGGAAATGCTTTACGTCATTAAGGACGCGATCTTTACCTACGGCAACAAGCCCGTCTGGAATGGTATTATGGAAAGGGCTGCAAGGACTGACTTTAGTTGGGGAGTTTCCGCCATCGAGTACGAAAAGCTTTACAACGCTTTAAAATAAATTGACTAAGAAAATAACAAAGTTACTAAATAGGTGAACATGAACAAAAAGATTACGACAAAAGATATGAGTGTCGCTATCTCCGGAAAACTTTCAAGATTTTTCGGTGTTAGCGTACAGGACGCGACCAAAGAACAGTTATACAAAGCAGTCGTTATGACGGTACGGGACATCCTTTTACAAAAACGCAACGATTACCATCAGACGACGAAAAAGGATCAGAGCAAAAAAGTTTATTACCTTTGCATGGAGTTCTTACTTGGCAGATCCTTAAAGAACAACGTTTACAACCTCGGTTTAAACAATGCTCTTGAAGGCGCTCTTAAGGATTTTGGCTCCAGCCTTGAGGATATGTACGAGCTTGAGCCCGACGCAGGTCTGGGCAACGGCGGTCTTGGCAGGCTTGCCGCCTGCTATATGGACGCATTGGCATCACAAAACTATCCAACCTACGGCTTTTCCATCCGTTACGAATACGGCCTTTTCAAGCAGAAGCTTGTCGACGGCTGGCAGATGGAGCTTCCCGATGAATGGCTTCCCGGTGGTGAGGTCTGGCTTACTATGCGCTCAGACAGGGCCTTCCGTGTAAAATTTGACGGCAGGATCGAGGAAGAATGGACCGAAAACGGCATGAAGATCAACCACGTTGACGCTACCGAAATCGAGGCCGTTCCCTACGATATGATGATTTCCGGCAAGGACAGCGAAGCCGTTTCCGTCTTGCGTTTATGGAGTGCCCGTTCCACCAAGACCTTCGATATGAGGCTTTTCTCTCAGGGTGACTATATGCAGTGTATGAAGGAAAATACCGAGGCCGAGCTTATCACCAAGGTTTTATATCCGTCAGACAACCACTTTGAAGGTAAATCTTTAAGACTCAAGCAGCAGTATTTACTCGTATCTGCGTCACTTCAGAACATTTTGTTTGATCACTTCAAAAGATACGGCACCTACGACAACCTTGCCGACAAGGTGTCAATTCACCTTAACGATACCCACCCGGCCCTTTCCGTTCCCGAGCTTATGAGGCTTTTGGTCGACGAGCACGGCTATTCTTGGGAAAAGGCTTGGGATATTACCAAAAACACCATTGCTTACACCAATCACACCGTTCTTCCCGAGGCCTTAGAGGTCTGGCAGGAGGATCTGGTACAAAGAAGGCTCCCCAGGATCTATTCCATCATCAAGGAGATCAACAAGCGTTACTGTAACGAGCTTTGGCAAAGATTCCCCGGCGATTGGGACAAGATCAACAGGATGAGCATTATTGCCTACGACAAGGTAAAAATGGCAAACCTTTCGGTTGTTGGCTCCCACAAGGTAAACGGCGTTTCAGCCCTTCACAGCGACATTATCAAAAAGTCTATCTTCAAGGATTTTTACGATTACGAGCCTGAAAAGTTTACCAACGTCACCAACGGTATCGCACACCGCCGTTGGCTTTGCCAGTCCAATCCGGAGCTTTGCTCTCTCCTTAACGAATGCATCGGCGACGGATACGTAAAGGACGCTTCCGTTCTTTCCAAGCTTCGCGCCTTTGAAGACGATGCGGGTGTTTTATCAAGGCTTGAGGCCATTAAAAAGATTAAAAAAGAACAGCTTGCCAAATACATTGCAGACAAAAACGGCGTTCTTATCGATACCGAATCTTTATTCGATACCCAGGCAAAGCGCATGCACGAGTATAAGCGTCAGCTTCTCAACGTAATGTATATTATCCATCTCTATGAGGAGCTTAAGGCAAATCCCAACAGCAATATGCGCCCCAAGACCTTTATCTTTGGTGCAAAGGCGGCACCCGGCTATTATATGGCCAAGCAGATCATCAAGCTTATTTGCTGCCTGCAGGACGATATTAACAACAACCCCGACCCAAGGATCAGGGAAAAGCTCAAGGTCGTTTATCTTGAGGATTATTCCGTAACTATCGCAGAAATGCTCATGCCCGCCACCGAGCTTTCCGAGCAAATTTCTCTTGCCGGCAAGGAAGCCAGCGGTACCGGCAACATGAAGTTCATGATCAACGGTGCCCTCACCATCGGTACGGAGGACGGCGCAAACGTTGAAATGCACCAGGCGGTAGGCGACGACAATATTTACATTTTCGGTATGCGCGCCCACGAGGTTGACGATTTGTGGTCACGTGGCTATGACGCTTCATCATATTACAATAACAACGTTAAAATTAAACGTGTTATCGACAGTATGCGCAAGGGCTATTCAGGGGTAAGCTTCGACTTCTTCGCGGCATATCTTACCACCAACGCCCCCATTGCCGACCCATATATGTGTCTTGCTGACTTTGCGTCCTATCTTGAAACTAAGGAAAGGATCGACGTCGAGTACGAAAACAGACCCTTATGGAATAAAAAATCCCTTATCAATATTGCCGGAAGCGGCTTCTTTGCTGCTGACAGGGCTATCAAGGAATACGCTGACAATATCTGGGGCTTAAAGCAGGTTACCGAAAAATAATCCGTTTTCACCCATCTTGCCAAAGGCACGCTTATCCTCAAAAATCGGGGATAAGCGGCCTATAGGCCTACTTTTATACTATATCGAATTATTAAATGTTCATTTATAACCCAAATCTTGCCGAGCATAAAACCGTGCGCGGCGCAATCGACACCAAGGAACAATTCAATATCACCGTCAAATCTGACGCAAAATGGTGCAACCTCCTTATCAAAAAGGATGGGGGCGATTATAAGGTTTACTCTATGGCGCGTAAGCTGCCTCGGGGTGATTTTTTTGTATGCTTGCAGGGTCTTGAAAGCGGCTTGTATTTTTATCACTTTTTAGCTGATTCCTTCGTCTATGGCGAGGGCTACGACCTTAACGCAAGATTACAGCCGTACGTTGGCTATAAGGATTATCAGCTGACCGTTTACGACCACGGCTACGCCACCCCCGATCTTTTGAAGGGAGGTTTAATTTATCAGATTTTCCCCGATAGGTTTTGCAGGGCGGGGGACACCACCTGTGAAGGCAACAAGGTCTTCCGCAAGGACTGGGGCGGCACACCAACGTACAGAAGCCCCAACGGCATGGTTCTCAACAACGAGTTTTTCGGCGGTGACTTCAAGGGAATTTCCTCAAAGCTTGACTATCTTAAGGATCTCGGTGTAACGGTTATCTACCTTAACCCTATAAGCAAGGCTTACTCGTCCCACCGATACGATACGGGCGACTATCTGACACCCGACCCGCTTCTTGGTACCGTCGACGATTTAAAGGCCCTTATAAAAAAGGCAGATAGCTACGGCATAAGCTTTGTTTTTGACGGTGTTTACAACCATACGGGCGCTGACAGTCTGTACTTTAACAGATACGGCAATTATCCCGAAAAAGGGGCCTATAACACGGTTAGCTCACCTTTTTACAGCTGGTATGACTTCCGTGATCACCCGTACAGCTATCTCAGCTGGTGGAATTTCGACAGTCTTCCCTCAATAAAAAAGGACAGCGTTGACTATCAAAGTTTTATTACCGAAAAGGTCCTTCCTTTTTATTTTGATATGGGCTTTAAAGGTGTCAGGCTTGACGTCGTTGACGAGCTTTCCTCTACCTTCGTTGAGGCCATACGGCGTGTTGCCCAAAAATACGGTGCAGCAGTTATCGGCGAGGTGTGGGAGGATGCCACCAACAAGTTTGCCTACGGTGAAAGAAAGAAATATTTCTTAGGCAAACAGCTTGACTCTGTCATGAACTATCCTTTAAAGGACGGCATTTGCGACTACCTCCTTCACAAGGATTCCACCTACCTCGTACACGTTCTTTCAAGCCAGATAAACAACTTCCCCAAATGTGCCCTTGACAGCATAATGAACGTTTTATCCACCCACGATACGGTAAGGATATTAAACGTTTTGGGAAGAAAGCGTGTGGAAACAAACAAGGACCTTTTAAAAGACCTTGTTTTCACCGACGAGGAATATTTCAAGGGAAGGGCTCTTCTCAAAATTGCTTACGGCATTCTTTATACGGTCTACGGCACGCCCTCACTCTATTACGGTGACGAGGCCGGTCTTACGGGCGATCTTGACCCGTACAACCGCAGGTGCTTCCCGTGGGGAAGAGAGGATCTTGACATTTTAGACTTTATTAAAAAGCTTGGCTTGATAAGATCGTCTTGCAAGGCTTTTAAAACGGGGGATCTCAATCTTTTATATTACGATAAAAAGATCCTGGTCTTTGAAAGGCTTGCCGGAAGCGATCAGATAATCGTTGCCGTATCCATGTCGGATACAGCAGTCAACCTTCGCTTTTCTTCGCCCGTGTCAGAGCTTTTAACCGAATCCTCCCCGTCAGCCCTTCAGAAGCTTGCGGTAAACTCAATTGGCATATATCGCGGCAAAAACGCAAAAGTCGGCCTATAAGTCGATTATTTACACGTTTTTGACCGTTTAAAATAAAAAACGCACATTTTTCATTCAGGAGAAATATCAATATGAACATTTTAGAAAGAATAACTAACGAGTTCAATTTACGTCCAAACCACGTTGAAAATATTGTTGAACTTTTAGATCAAGGCAATACCATTCCCTTCATCGCCAGATACCGTAAGGAGCTCACCGGTCACATTGACGACCAGGTTTTAAGGGAGTTTTCCGACCGACTCAACTATTTAAGAAATTTAGAAAAGAGAAAGGAAGAGGTCCGCTCCGCCATTGAAGACCAGGGCAAACTCACCGACGAGATCGTTGCAAGCCTTCAAAATGCCGAGACCTTAACCGAGGTTGAGGATATTTACAGGCCCTACAAGCAGAAAAAGAAGACCCGCGCCACCGTTGCTATTGCTAAGGGGCTGGAGCCTTTAGCCGACGTTATTCAGGCTCAGGATCAAAGGACGGGCAACGTTTCCGACCTTGCCGCACCTTACGTTGACGCAGAAAAGGGCGTTGAAACCTGGCAGGATGCCGTCAAGGGCGCTCAGGACATTATTGCAGAGCGTGTTTCCGACGATGCAGAGCTTCGTAAAAAGCTTCGCCGCATATTTATGAGGAGCGGCGAGATTTCCTCCAAGTTTGCCAAAGCCGACCAGGAGGGGGCAGAGGTTTACGAAATGTATAAGGAATACCAGGAAAGCGTTTCCGAGGTCAAGTCCCACCGCGTTCTTGCCCTCAACCGTGGCGAAAAGGAAGGCTTTTTAAGGGTCAAGGTTGCCATCGATAAGGAATTTGCCTACAGGGTTTGCCAGGCCGCCTTCGTCAAAGAGGGCAGTATCACAACTGACCTTGTAAAGGAAGCCGTAAACGACGGTTATGACAGACTTATTTATCCCTCCATTGAAAGAGAAATAAGAAGCACCCTCACCGACAGCGCCAACGAGCAGGCCATTAAGATGTTTGAGGTCAATCTGGAGCCTCTTTTAATGCAGCCTCCCGTTAAAGATAAAATTACAATGGGCTTCGACCCTGCTTACAGGACGGGCTGTAAGATCGCCATCGTTGACGAAACGGGCAAGGTTCTTGATAAGACCGTCGTTTATCCGACCCCACCTCAGTCAAAGGTAGACGAGGCAAGGTTCACCCTTACTCAAATGATAAACAAATATAAGGTTGACGTTATTTCAATCGGTAACGGCACGGCCTCCAAGGAATCTGAAATTTTCGTTGCAGACCTTATCAAAAGCCCTCTTATCGACCACAAGGTCAGCTACATCGTGGTAAGCGAGGCAGGCGCCTCAGTTTACTCTGCGTCAAAGCTGGGCGCCGAGGAGTTCCCCGACTACGACGTATCCGAAAGATCGGCCGTATCAATTGCGAGAAGGCTTCAGGATCCTTTGGCAGAGCTCATTAAGATCGACCCCAAATCCATCGGCGTCGGCCAATATCAGCACGATATGCCTCAGGCAAGACTTGACGAGGTATTAAAGGGCGTTTTAGAAGATTGCGTCAACAAGGTCGGCGTAAATCTCAACACGGCAAGCCAGTCACTTTTATCTTACGTTTCGGGCTTGAATTCCGCAATCGTTAAAAATATTATTAAGTACAGGGAAGAAAACGGCAAGTTCAAAACCAGAAGGGAGCTTTTAAAGGTTCCTAAGCTGGGTGAAAAGGCCTTCGAGCAGTGCGCAGGCTTCTTAAGGATCCCTGACGGCAAAAACGTCCTCGACAACACAGGCGTACACCCCGAAAGCTACGACAAGGCAGCAAAGCTTCTTGACATCTTCGGCTACACGGAAGAAGACGTAAAGCTTGGCAAAGCGGCAGGGCTCGTTCAAAAAATTAAGGAGTTCGGCGAAGATAAGGTTGCGGCCTTATGCGGTCTTGGCGTCCTTACATTAAGGGATATTTTGGCAGAGCTTTTAAAGCCCGGCAGGGACATCCGTGACAGCTTACCTCAGCCCATGCTCCGTTCGGACATTATGTCAATTGCTGACCTTGTTCCCGGCATGCAGATAAAGGGAACCGTAAGAAACGTTATTGACTTCGGCGCGTTCGTTGATATCGGCGTTCACCAGGACGGGCTTGTACACATTTCCGAAATTTCCGACAACTACATCCGTCACCCGTCTGAGGCTTTAAAGGTAGGCCAGGTGGTTACCGTAACCGTTCTCGGCGTTGACGTGAAGAAAAACAGAATATCCCTCACCATGCGCAATCGTAAGAAAAACGCTTGACAAACAAACCTGTTTTTGATAAATTAAATATAAGTTTTAAACGGAGGATTTAATTATGACTTTTGATAAAGTTAAAGGCTTACTTGCTGAACAGCTTAACGTTGACGAGGCAAAAATTACACCAAGCTCCAAGATCGTTGAAGATTTAGGTGCAGACTCACTTGACATTGTTGAGCTTTTAATGGGCCTTGAAGAAGAATTCGGCATCACCGTTGAAGAAGACAAGGTACAAAAGATCTCAACAGTTGGTGACATCGTTGATCTTATCGACAATCAATAATTGGCGTTAATCGGCTTATAGCCCGACTTTTGTCGAAAAAAGCCCAAAAAACGCAAAAAACAAGGCGCGGCATTAAGGCCGTGCCTTTTTTGTTTTCTTTAAATTACCTTTTTATTGCCGTCGTCCTATCTAATGGTTTTGTTAAGACACAAAAGTCCGCCTATAGGTCGGTTATCGTCACTTTTTTGTGGATTTTTGGATAAAAATATATTCAAAAAGCACCCCTTTTTGCGACGCAAAAGTTAAATTTGTGTGAAAAGGTATTTTTTTTATTAAATTACTTTTATTTTTAAATAAACTATGATATAATTGTTTAGTAATTAAAATTAATTTGCGAGAAGGTGTTGGTTTTGGCAAAAGGAATAAAAAGCAAACAAAAGGATCAGGCGGTTGGCTTTACTAAGGAAGTTATCGGGATGGCTCTATTATTATTCTCCATCCTTTCTTTCCTGTGCTTCATTACCGGCGACGTTATTTTTTACACGGTCGGCAGTGCTGTACAAGGCTTTTTCTTTGGCCTTTTCGGGTACTTTGCCTTCTTCGTCCTTTTCGGACTGATTCTCCTCGGACTCAGGCTTGTTATCGGCCGTCCGATTTTCAACAGAAAGACCCGCAAATATATGTGGCTTGTTTCGGCCCTTGCCTTCTTTGTTTTGGCAATCGTCCACCTTGCAATACGCTACGATAAGGGTCTTACCTTCGGTCAGAACTTTTCTCACGCTTACGGCAACGGTCTTTACTCCTTTGCCACGGCAACGCCCTGCGGCGGTGTGGTTGTTTTGCTGTTACAGCCAGTTTCACGCCTTGCATCGGTTGTCGGTGCGTACATCGTTTTGTCAATTCTCGTCGTTTTAAACACCCTTCTTATTTTCCGTGACGCTATCCGCAAGGCCGCCGATAAGGCAAGGTCTCAGGACCCCAAGCCCGAAAGGCCCGCCCGCAAAAAAAGACAACGCCCATCGGGAGATAGCGAGGACGACGTGGCCGATCAGCCCTTAAGCGAGCTTCCTTCGGATGCTGAAGGTGAACAGCTTCCGACGCCGACGCTCCCCAGCTATATCGTAGGTGACTTCGGCATCAAATCAAAGCGAGACTATAAGACGGAAAAGGGCGACGTAGAGGTCTTTTCAGGCACATTCAACCTCCGCGGTAACCAATCGGGTAACCAAAGAGGGGCTTTTAACTCATATAATGACTACAAGGACCTTGACCACAGCAGAAGCAACACCTATTCTGACGCCTACCGCAGGGATTTGAGCCCTGAAGCAAATTACATAATGACCCCGCCTCCCTTCAATCCGGAATATTTAGGTAACAGACCCATGTCTGCAGGCAATTCCTACACGGAAAGGGAAGCCCCATCGGCCCCCGCTACCCGCTACGACAACACCTCCCTTGGCGGTACGGCTTATACCGTTCCCAACGGTCGCGGTGCAGGCAGGTACGACGATTATTCCTTCCGTCAGGGTGCCCCGTCAAGGGCTAACGACGGCGAGGGTGACTACGGTGCGGAAGGCCGTGGTGGCCTCTTTGACAACACGCCCCCGCGCACACGTGCGGCGCGCGATGGGTACAACGTTGCTCCGCAAAACGATTACAGGGCCCCTTCGCGCCAGTTTGGTCAGCTTGACGGCATTATTCCCGAAAAGCAGGAAGAAGCCGATGGCCTCACCAACGAAATAAACAATACCTTCACCTCTGAAAGAGGGGACTACCGTGCCCCCGCCGAAGAGATCCGCAACGTTCCCGGCGTTGAAAAGGCCTACACACCCATGGCGCCCAACACCTTTAACCCTGCCGCCGTTGCAAGGAACCGTGGCGAGGCAGGCGGTCAAAGACGCCTGCGTGAAGGCGTGCAGCCCACTGCAGTAGGCGAGGATCTGTATCAAGGCTCAGCCTACAGACCTTCAACAGATATCAGCGACAGGGGTGTTAGCGGCACGGCTGACAGTCTTGGCTCAAGGTCAACAGACCGCGGAAGCCGCCTTACAAATGATTTTGCATCAGACCGCGGAAGCCGTATTACAAACGACGGACCAACCTATCGTGAAACAGAAGTAACGGATGGCGCCGTCTTTATTGAGGAGCCTCCAATGCCTGCTCAGCCAACCGGTTACGAGCCTTCTTCAGGCGCAGGCGCGCCCACGGGCAGGGCCTCAACCGGAAGGGCAAGCGTCATGCCTCAGCCCACCAACGTTCAACCCTTCCCGGCGGAAAGTGCCACGACGCCCAATATTACCCTTCCCGAGGAGGACGAGGACGACGGCAGTATGTCCATCGACCAGATGCCCCTCCATTACCGCTACAAGGCACCTCCCTTCAACCTTTTGAACGACGTTGAGATCGATCAGCAAAAGGTCCTGCAGGAGCGTGCTCGCCTTAAAGAGCTTGCAGAGGACGTTGCCGTTAACTTCGGCATGAGGAACATCCCCGTTACCTTAGAAAATATCGTCTACGGTATGTCGGTAACGCGGTTTGAGTATTCCATACCCACCATCGTATCGGTAAGGGCCATTACCTCCGCCCAGAACGACCTTAACGTCTGGCTCCAATCAAGTGGCGACGTAAGAATCATCGCCCCCATTCCCGGCACCTCAAGGATCGGTATAGAGGTTCCCAACAAGGTCAGCTCCACCGTGGTTTTAAAGGACATTTTACGCTCGCCCCAGTTCAGGAAGATCCCTCAGAACGGTATCCACATTACCTTGGGCAAAAATATTATGGGCGAGTCGGTTTTCCTTAACCTTACGGGCATGCCACACCTTCTGGTTGCAGGTGCTACCGGTACGGGTAAAAGTGTATTTTTAAACTCACTTTTAGTAAGCTTGCTTTACACCTATTCGCCGGAGGACCTCCGTATCGTGATCGTTGACCCCAAGCAGCTTGAGTTCGTTGAATTCGAAGGCATACCTCATCTTCTTTTCAACAAGATCATCACCAAGGGTGAGGAGGCCGCTGCCTTCCTTAACTATCTCGTCAACGAAATGGACAACAGGTACGCCCTGTTTGCCAAGGCAAGGGTCAAAAAGATTTCCGAATATAACGAAAGTATCGATAAAAACACCCAGAGGAAGCTTCCTTATATCGTCCTTATCATCGACGAGTTCGCCGATCTTATGATGAAGAATCAATCGGTTAAAAAGAGCATGGAGCAGAGCATCACACGTCTTGCCGCCCTTGCCCGTGCCGCAGGTATCTCCCTCGTGTTTGCCACTCAGCGTCCGACCACGGACGTTATTGACGGTACCATCAAAAACAACTTCCCCGCAAGAATATGCTTCAAGACCGCAGACTACACCAACTCCCAGGTCGTTCTCGATGAAAGGGGTGCCGAAAAGCTTCTCGGCAAGGGTGACCTTCTTTATAAGGTAACCGGCGCAACCGAAAGGGCTCAGGGCGCCTTGGTAGAGGGTAACGAGATCCGCAACGTGGTTAAGTATATCAAGGACAACAACAAGTGCTATTACGACAAGGAATGTCTTGCCCTCGTCAGAAAGGCCGCAAAGGATATCGATCACGACGCCCAGGAAGGCGAGGTCGGCAGTCAGATGACCATGGATATGGGGGACAGCAACCTTTCAACCGATCCTCAATCAATGCCCGTTGTTTACCGCAGGGCAGTACGGCTCGTCATCACCCAGAACACCACCTCAAAATCCATGCTCCAGACCAAGCTTGGCATTGGTTATAACAAGGCGGCAAGGATAATAGACTGGATGGAGAGGGAAAACTTCATTTCTTGCGTTATGGGCAACAAGCAGCGTGAGATTTTAATCGACCGCCCAACTTACGAAACTATTTTCGGTGAAAAATTTAACGAGGATTACTTAAAATAACTATGGATAAAAAAACGGTTGGTCTTATATCCCTTGGTTGCGATAAAAACCGTGTCGACAGCGAAAGGCTTTTAAGCGTCCTTTGTGACGACTATCACGTCACAAACGATATTTCAAGGACCCAGATTTTAATTATCAACACCTGCGCCTTTTTAGAAAGCGCCCGCAAGGAGGCTATCCAGACTGTTTTTGAGTATTTACCCTATAAGGAGGAAGGCGTCCTGGAAAAAATCATTATGACCGGATGCCTGCCGCAAAAGTTCATTGAGGAGCTTTTTGACGATCTATACGAGGTCGACGGCTTTTTAGGCACCTTTGACGGCAACCTTATAAAATCCCTTATAGACGAGGTCTACAAGGGCAAAAGGGTCAACTGGGTAAAGATGGGCGCCCCCATCGAAAGGGGCAGATATCTTACCACCCCCGGCCACTACGCCTACTTGAAAATTGCCGACGGCTGCTCAAATCATTGCACCTACTGCCTTATCCCCAAAATACGCGGCCCCTTTAAATCGGCGCCAATGGAGGCTTTAGTCGAGGAAGCAAGCCTTCTCGGCGACGTAGAGGAGCTTGTTCTCGTCGCTCAGGACACGACCAAATACGGCCTGGACCTTTACGGCGAGCCAAGGCTTGTGGAGCTTATCAAGGCACTCTCCGCCCTTGAAAACGTTAAGGCAATAAGGCTTTTATACTGCTATCCGGAGCTTGTTTCCGACGCCCTTATTGAGGAGCTTGCCACAAACCCAAAGCTCATCAAATACATTGACATACCCTTCCAGCACGCCTCAGACCGCATTCTTAAGCTTATGAACAGAAAGGGCACCTTTGCATCCAATCTGGAGCTTGTCAAAAAGCTTAAGACAAGGGTAAAGGGCATTGCGATCCGTTCCACGTTTATTGCGGGCTTCCCCGGGGAAACCGAGGAGGACGTCAAGGTTTTGGCCGACTTTCTTAAGGAAGCAAAGCTGTTCAACGCAGGCTTTTTCCCATACTCAAAGGAGCCCGATACAGCGGCTTCAAGATTAAGCGGACATATGCGGGCGGCGGAAAAGAACAGGCGTGTCAAATATCTTTATTCCGTTCAAGGCGGTGTAATGGGTCAGCTTCTTGACGGCTTTGTCGGGCAGACGTTAGAGGTCGTTTGCGACGGCTTGGATAAAAAATTCAGCGGCTTTGTGGGCCGCGCATGGTTCTCCGCCCCCGAAATTGACGGCGTCGTTTATCTTAGGGGTGAGGGGCTTATTGAAGAAGGTAAAAAATATTCAGTAAGGATCAAATCTCACAAAAACTGTGATTTGTACGGAGTTATAGAAAATGAACTTACCTAATAAGCTTTCCGTTTTAAGACTTTGTCTTATTCCGGTGTTTATGATTACTTTTTACGTTAATTTTCCCTGTCACTATTTGGTTTCGGGGTTGGTTTTTGCAATTGCCGCCTGTACCGACTTTTTGGACGGCTACATTGCAAGAAAGTACAACCTTGTCACCGACCTTGGCAAGTTTTTGGACGGCTGTGCCGACAAGGTGTTGGTGCTTACCGCGTGCATACTTCTTCTTGACGGCAAGCTCATAACCTCAGACGTATTGCCAACCTTTATCGGCGGCACCCTCGTTTCCCTTATTCTTGCAAGAGAAATTCTCATCTCTTGTCTGAGGATGGTTACCGCAAAAAAGGGGGTCGTTATTGCAGCAGACAGATGGGGTAAGCTTAAAACCATTTTTCAGGACGTATCCATCGTCATTTTAATGGTCGCGGCAGAGCTTTTACCCGGCGGCGCCTTATTCGGCGTCTTTGGCGATTCAGGGCTTGTTCACAACGTAATTTACTTTACGGGCTTTGGCCTTTTCGCCGTTGCGGTAGTTCTGACGGTCGTATCGGGTATTCACTATCTTGCCGTTTACGGCAACACTTTGGAGAGTAAAAGTAAATGAGGACTGTAGTTCTTTCCTTTGAGAAAAGAACAAACAACCAAGACCTTAGCTACGAGCTGGGCTTCGTTAATATGATAAATTTTTACACCCTTTACGCAGATGAAATAAGGGTGTTGTCCTCTTGCGATGAAAAGGCCCTTGAAAGGGCGCTTTCAGATACCTTTGACTGTATGTTTATTCTTAACAGCAGCCGTACCGACTTTTATTTTCCGTCAGTATTTCAAAGGCTTGGGCTAAGTCCCGACGCCAACGGCTTCTGCCTTGGCGAAAGCCTTATCTCAATCGTTCCGGACGATTATAACGGCCAATACAAGGATAGCTTGTCAGCGGCGCTTAAGACTCATTTTAACATCAGCGCAGAAAACCTTGTCTTCAAGCTTTACGGCTTAGACAAGGGGGATATTGAGGGTGTAACCCGCGCTATTTCAAAAAAATATCCATCGGTGTTCTTTCACACGGCAACGACGGGCTTTGATTCAAAAACCACCCTTATTTACGGCGAAAACGCCCCAAAATCCCAGGTTGATCGTGCCGCAAGGGAGTTTATCTTAAAGCTTAAAAATCATATTTACGCCGAAGACGACGTCACCCTTGGCGAAAGGCTTCGCGACGTTTTAAAGCTGAGAAAGCAAACTCTTTCCACAGCGGAATCCATGACCGGCGGCCTTATTGCCTCGTCAATCGTTAAGGTTGACGGCGCCAGTGACGTTTTTTACGATGGCCTTGTGACCTACAACACGGCGTCTAAGGAGCGCCGTCTTGGTGTAAGCCACGCTACGGTCGTTCAAAAAACAGTCGTTTCATCCGAGGTCGCTTACGAAATGGCCAGGGGACTTTTATCCGAGGGCAATTGTACCGTTTGCATAACGGTTACAGGGTACGCAGGATCTTCAGTTCACCCATCTGACGAGGACGGCCTTTGCTATATCGGGGTAGGTGCGGGCGACAAGATCCAGGTTTACAAATATCACTTTAAGGGTACCCGAGGCGAAAACATTTTATCGGCCGCCAACGCAGGGCTTTTCCTTGCGATAAAGACGGTTGAAAATTTAGACAGTCTATAACGCTTTAGGCCGATAATCGGCTTATAGCTCAATTTATATAAAAATAATTATACATATACGGAGGAAACATGGAAGACAAATTAAAAGCCCTTGAAAAGGTGCTTCACGAAATTGAAAAGGAATACGGCAAGGGCTCTATTATGAAGCTCGACCAGAACGTAGCTGCGCAGGGCATAGAAACTATTTCTACCGGCTGCATCGCAATCGATATGGCCCTTGGGATCGGCGGCCTTCCCCGTGGCAGGGTAGTTGAAATTTACGGCCCGGAATCTTCCGGTAAGACCACCTTGGCACTCCATGCCATTGCCGAAACTCAAAAAGCAGGGGGCATTGCAGCCTTTATTGATGCTGAGCACGCCCTTGACCCCATCTATGCTTCAAAACTTGGCGTAGATCTTGACAAGCTTTATATTTCTCAGCCCGACTGTGGCGAGCAGGCCTTAAATATTGCCGAAATGCTCGTTGAAAGCGCCGCAATTGACCTTATCGTAATTGACTCCGTAGCGGCACTTACCCCCAAGGCTGAAATCGAAGGCGAAATGGACGATGCGGCAGTTGGTCTTCAGGCAAGACTTATGTCCAAGGCTTTAAGAAAGCTTACCCCTGTCATCAACAAAACCAACACCTGCATTATTTTCATTAACCAGCTTCGTGAAAAGATTGGCGTTATGTTCGGCAACCCCGAAACCACCACCGGCGGTAAGGCGTTAAAGTTCTACGCCAGCGTCAGGATCGACGTAAGAAAGGCTGACGCCTTAAAGGATACCACCGGCATTATCGGTAACAGAACAAAAGTTAAAATTGTTAAAAATAAGCTTGCTCCTCCATTTAAAACTGCAGAATTCGACGTTATTTACGGCAAGGGTATTTCCCAGGCCGGCTGCATTATTGATATGGGCGTAGAGCTTGGCATTATCGAAAAGAGTGGCTCCTGGTTCTCCATCAACGGCGAAAAGATCGCTCAGGGCAAGGAAAAGGCAAGGGAATATTTCGAAACTCATCCCGACGTTGCCGCTTGGGCAGAGCAGACCATTCGTGAAAAGCTTACGGTAAAAGAAGCACAGGAAGACTAAAAATCGGCCTATAGGTCGGTTATTTCCCATTTTTCCAACAAAAGACATTTAGATCAGCTAAAGAGGACTCTTTTAATGTTTTAGGTCAGATTAATGGGTTATTGCATCAATGCAACGGATTTTATCGGCAACACACCTCTTGTGAAATTGGCAAAATTTGCCGATAATCGACATATACAAGGACTTTTATTGGGCAAGGTGGAGTCCTTCAACCCCACCGGCAGCATAAAGGATCGCCCTGCTTACCGCATAATAAGCCATCTTGTTTGCCAAGGGCTTATAAAGTCAGGACAAAGGGTAGTTTGTCCATCAAGCGGCAATTTCGGTATTTCGGTTGCTATGACCGCTTCAGCTTTTGGGCTTGGGTCAATTATCGTCATGCCGGAAAATTTTCCAAAAGAGCGGCAACAGCTTATTGCCGCATACGGCGGAGAGGTTTATTTTACAAGGGCGGACCTCGGTATGGACGGCGCCCAAAAAGCCGCCCGCGCACTTTGTGAGGGTGATAGGTCCTTGGTTTTTATCGATCAATTTAATAGTCAGCTTAATCCCACCGCTCATTACCTTGGGACCGGGCCCGAGATCTGGAAGCAAACAGACGGCAGGGTAACCTTTGTGGTGGCGGGTATTGGGACGGGCGCAACCGTAAGTGGTGTAGGAAGATTTTTAAAGGAGAAAAACCCCGACGTTAAGATTGTGGGGGTGGAGCCGTCTTCCTCACCACTTATTTCGTCCGGTAAATCGGGCAGTCACTCAATTTACGGCATTGGCCCCAACTTTATCCCCGAAACTCTTTCTTTGGACCTTCTCGACCGTGTTATTACCGTCACCGATGAGGAGGCTTTTTCTTTTACCAAAAGGCTTGTAAAGAATCACGGTCTGTTTTGCGGAATATCCTCCGGCGCTGCCTTTTGCGGCGCCGTAAAATACGTCGAAAGTTTTTGTATGGATGACGATAAAAAGCCCTTTTTTGGTGTCGTGATCCTACCTGATTCCTTTGATCGATATTTATCCCTCGGCCTTTTTGAAAAGGGTGGTTTATGAGCGGAAATAAGCGCGATAACCGACCTATAGGCGGCTTTTTTAATAAAAATCCGTCTTTATTTCAAAAGAGAGGGGTGCGATTATCAAAAAAAGACCTGACGCTTTTTCTTCTTTTAGTTAAAAGACTTTTTTACCCTCGGCTTTTCCTTCGCGGAAGGATAACCCGATTAAGACTTTTTACAACGTTTATCAAGGCAAGAAAAATTCTTTCAACTCAAATAAAATCCGCCTGCCTTTTGGCGGCTTATGACGGCAAGGATCTCCGCAGTCAGACAAGTCAGGTCGCTGACAAATTTTTCCGTGGTCTTGCAAAAATCCGAAGTGAGCTTGATGTCGATGCAAGGCGCGCCCTTTCTTGTGATCCCGCCGCAAGGTCTATAGAGGAGGTCATCCTTTGTTACCCGGGCTTTTCAGCCGTTTTCACTTATAGGATTGCCCATCTTTTAGACAGCCTTTCCGTGCCCGTTATTCCAAGACTCTTAAGCGAGATAAGCCACTCTGAAACGTCCATTGACATCCATCCGTCTGCCAGTATAGGCGAGGGCTTTTTTATTGATCACGGTACGGGTGTTGTTATTGGCGAAACCACGGTTATAGGCAAAAACGTAAGGCTTTACCACGGTGTTACCCTTGGCGCGTCAAATCTTACCCACCCGGATCTTGTTCGTGGCAAAAAGCGACACCCAACCCTCGGCGACGGCGTAACCGTTTATTCCGGGGCAAGGATTTTGGGCGGAAGCACCGTTATCTCCGCGGGCGCCGTCGTGCCCTCAGGCGCCTACGTAAAAGACGGCAAATGGGTTCCGCCCGTTACCCGTCCAAGCTGAAGAAAAAAGCACGGGTTGGGCACATTTTTACAAAAAACCTCCGTTTTGTTCTTCGGATATTAAAATAATCTTTATTTTAAAATTAATTTATCTTATTTATGTCCGTTAACGATTGACAAAAGCCGCCACTTGCATTAAAATAATACATATAAAACTATATAAAGTGCTTTTTGTTGGGATAAATTAGCATATATTGGGTGTAAGTCCACCTATAAGCAGGTTTTCCTTATCAAAAAAGGCGTTTCTATATTTTTTTATAATTCTAAATTCCAGGAGGTTTGTTATGATGGCAAATGCAAGCTCCCTGTTTCTCGCAAACGGCGGCTTAGACACCGTTTGGATAATTCTCATTGCAGTAGTGGTTACCATTGTTGTATGTGCGATCGGCATCGTTTTAGGTACAAAGATGTACATAAAGTCAAGGGATGCAAAAATCGGCTCAGCCGAGGCAGTTATCGCACGTATGAAAGAAGATGCGGAACAGGAGTGCAAGGCTTTACGTAAGGAAGCCATTTTAGAGGCAAAGGAAGCTGACTTAAAGCTCAGAAACGAATTCGAGCGCGAAGCAAAGGAAAAGCGTTTGGAGCTTCAGAAGCTTGAACAGCGACTCAATCAAAAGGATGAAGTATTAAGCAAAAAAGATTCCAACTTACTCAAAAAGAACGAGGAGCTGGAACAGCATCAAAAGGACCTTGACAAGAGGGCTGCAGAAATTCAGCAGACCAAAGAAAAGGTTGAGCATCAGGCAGAGCTTATGATGGCCGAGCTTGAGAAGGTTGCCCAGCTTACCAAAGAAGAAGCAAAGCAAAGGGTAATCGAATCTATTTTGGACGAAGCAAGAAAGGACTCCGCAATACAGGTAAGGCAAATTGAAGCCAACGCCAAGGAAGACGCAGACAAAAAGGCAAAGGATATTATCAGCTTAGCCATTCAGCGCTGCTGTACGGAGCATGCTTCCGAAATCACAGTTTCTACGATTTCACTTCCCAACGACGATATGAAGGCAAGGATCATCGGTCGTGAAGGCAGAAACATCCGCGCCCTTGAAAACGCAACGGGTGTAGAGCTTATTATCGACGATACCCCCGACGTTGTTATTGCCTCCGGCTTTGACCCCGTCAGACGTGAAATCGCAAAGCTTTCACTTGAAAGACTTATTGCCGACGGAAGGATCCACCCCGCACGCATTGAAGAAACCGTTGAAAAGGTTCGGAAGGAGCTTGAATCTCAGATCAAACAAAACGGTGAAGAAGCCATGTTTGAGGTTGGTCTTTTCGGCATCCATCCCGAGCTTATCAAGATCCTCGGCAGGTTAAAATACAGGACAAGCTACGGCCAGAACGTTTTAAAGCACTCTATTGAGGTTTCCCACCTTGCCGGCATGATGGCGGCAGAGTTGGGCGTTGACGTCAATCTTGCAAAGCGCGGCGGCTTGCTTCACGATATCGGTAAGGCTGTTGACCACGAGGTCGAGGGTACTCACATTACCATCGGTGTCGATCTTGCTAAAAAGTTTAAGGAAAGCAAGAACGTTGTCAATTGTATTGCGGCTCACCACGGCGATGTGGAGCCTAAGACCATCGAAGCCGTTTTGGTTCAGGCAGCCGACGCAATTTCAGGCGCAAGGCCCGGCGCAAGAAGAGAAACCGGTACAAACTATATCAAGCGTCTTGAACAGCTTGAAGCCATTGCTACAGGCTTCCACGGCGTTGAAAAGAGCTATGCAATCCAGGCCGGTCGCGAGATCCGCGTAATGGTTAAGCCGGAGCAGATCGACGATAATCAAGCTATGTTCCTTGCAAAGGATATTGCAAAGAAGATCGAGGCAGAGCTTGAGTATCCCGGTCAGATCAAGGTTAACGTTATCAGGGAATGGCGCGCAGTTGAATACGCAAAATAATTTTAAAAAATAGGGCGAAGATAATTTCTTCGCCCTTGGTTTTTAACCTTTAAGGCTTCACGGTAAATATGAACGACGTTTTAGAAAAGAAAATTAAAATGCTTCCCGATGCCCCCGGCGTTTACGTTATGCTAAACGGCGAAGGGCAGGTCATTTACGTGGGCAAGGCAAAGGTTCTGAAAAACAGGGTAAGACAGTACTTTCACCAGGGTGTGAAGACCGACAAGGTCATGGCGATGGTTTCAAATATTGCAGACTTTTATTACGTCATAACACGGTCCGAGGTTGACGCCCTTTCTTTAGAAAATAACCTCATCAAAAAGAATAAGCCAAAATACAACATCCTTTTAAAGGACGACAAGACCTATCCGTATCTTAAGATAGACCTTAAAAAGGCTTATCCCTACTTTGAAATTACCCGCAGGATAACCCGCGACGGCGCAAAATACTTCGGCCCCTTTATGGGCGGGGTTTCAGTCAAGGATATTCTGGAAATAATAAACGAATGCTACATGCTGCGCTCCTGCACCCTTTCCCTTGAGGGAAGGTGTGAAAAACGTGAGTGCTTAAACTACCATATCAAGCGGTGCTTTGCGCCCTGCACGGGTAAAATCTCCCCGCAGGAATACGCCTTGCAGGTTAACCGCGCCATTGACTTTTTATCTGGCAATGACGAGGACGCCGAAAGGATCCTCACCGAAAAGATGGCGCGCTTTGCCGATAACGGCGAGTTTGAGCTTGCTATTTCCGTCCGAGAGAGGCTCAAAATGCTTGACAAGGTAAAGCAAAAAAAGATAACCAACCTCAATCGCTTTATAAACGCCGATATTATCGCAGTTGCCACCAACGGCCTGTATTATTCGGCCAACCTTCTTATTACCCGAAACGGCAGGATGCAGGGTGCAAAAAGCTTTTCCTTAAGCGGCGTAAGCTCCTCAACAAGCGACGCAACGGCCCAGTTTATCCGCCGCTATTACTCGGGCGGGAAGGAGCTTCCTGACGAGATAATTCTCTACAGCGACTGTGAGGAGGCCGATCTTCTTTCAGATTATTTCAAGACCGAATATAAAAAATCCGTGTCCATCCTCGTTCCCAAGCAGGGCGTAAGACGACAGCTTGCCGAAATGGCCTTCAGCAATGCAGAGGACTATCTTGACAAGACCGTTTCAAAGATCCTCCATGACGAGGATATGACCGTTAACGCTTGCCAGCGCCTTAAGGAGGTTTTAAAGCTTTCCCGATATCCAAGGCGTATGGAGTGTTACGACATTTCAAACGTTTCGGGGGTTGACAAGGTTGCTTCCATGGTGGTGTTTATTGACGGCGAAAAGGCCGCTAAGGAATACCGCCGCTTTATGATAAAGACTGTTGAGGGGGCCAACGACTTTGCCTCCTTACAGGAAACTTTGGAAAGGCGCCTTCTAAAGCTTGGCACCGCCGAGGAGGAAAAATTCCCCAAGCCCGACCTTGTGGTCATTGATGGCGGCAAGGGGCAGCTGAGCGCCGTTAAGGAAATTTTCGATAGACTTTCCATCACTGACATTGATCTTATTTCCCTTGCGGAGCGTGAGGAAATGATCTTTACCGTTCACAATAGCGACCCCGTCCTCATCCCCAAGCGCGATTACGCCCTCAGGCTTTTGCAAAGGATCCGTGACGAGGCTCACCGCTTTGCCGTAACATACTTCCGCTCCCGCCACTTAAAGCGCAATTTAGAGTCCTTGCTGGATTCTGTAAAGGGCGTGGGCAAAATCAGGAAGAAAGCACTTTTGCAACACTTTAAGACCCTTGAAAGCCTTCGTGGGGCAACGGTTGAAGAAATCGCCCGCGTCGACGGCATTGGTCAAAAGTATGCGCAGATAATATACGATTTTTTAAGGAGTAACGCCAATGAAAATAGTTAAAACAGTAAGCGTTAATGAGTTTGCCGACAGGCTTGGCCTGTCTATTATAAACGAAGGTCTTGGCGAGGTGGAGCTTTCCAGCACGTCAGTTTTAAGACCGGGACTTCAGCTTGCGGGGTATTATGAAAAATTTGCAAATCGCCGCGTCCAGATCATTGGCAACGCCGAGCACGAATTTATCAAAAGCTTGCCCGAAAAAGCCCGCTATAACGCGGTTAAACAGCTTTTTGCCAGCAATCTAACCTGTCTTATCATCGCAAGAAACTTAGACGTTTTAGACGAAATTTACGAGATGAGCAAGGAATATTCCTGCCCGCTTTTCCTGTCCGAAAAGGTAACGACGGTTCTTATTCACGACCTCATGCTTTACCTGTCTGAGGAGCTTGCCCCCATCGACAGGGTGCACGGCGTTCTTCTTGACGTCTTTGGTGTGGGCGTTCTGATAACGGGCTCAGCCGGTATCGGCAAAAGTGAGACCGCCCTTGAGCTTATTTCCCGCGGGCACAGGCTTGTTGCGGACGATACGGTCGTTTTGCAAAAATCAGGGGATAAGCTGGTCGGCAAAGCCCCCAAAAATATTCAGTACTATATGGAGGTCCGTGGGATTGGTATCATCAACGTGAAGACCATGTACGGCTCCGCCTCCGTTTGTCCGGAAAAGGAGGTTGATATCGTTGTTGAGCTTTTAAAGTGGACACCCGATACGGAGTACGACCGCCTCGGCGACGAAAAGTATTTTACCAGGCTTTTAGATCAGGACGTAACTACCTTCCGCATCCCCGTTCAATCGGGAAGGAACATCCCGGCTATTATTGAAGCCGCTGCCAAAAAGTACCGTCTTGAGGAACAGCTTGGGGTAAGTGCAATGGAAAACCTCATTAAAAACGCTTTCGGCGGCAACTGAAGGATAAAGGATAGATTATGAGGATAATCGGAGGACGGCACAGAAGCCGGGTTTTAAAATCCTTTCCGGGCACGGATATACGCCCGACGTCCGACAGGGGAAGGGAAGCTTTTTTCAATATTTTCTCCTCCACGATACCGGGCTGTGCCTTTTACGACGGCTTTGCCGGCACGGGCGCAATGGGACTGGAGGCTTTATCCCGCGGGGCTTCAACCGTAGTCTTTACTGACGTTGACAGGCGCAGCATAGATCTTATCAAGGCCAATCTCGACCTTTTAAAGGAGATTGGCGAGGTAATAAATGTAAGCGCCATATCTTATCTTGGATCGACCCAAAAGTCCTTTGATATTATCTTTCTTGACCCGCCCTATAAAACCGATCTTGGCGAAAGGGCCTTGACGGTGATCGACGGCAGGATTGATTTGTTAAAGGAGGGCGGCTTCGTCGTGTACGAAAACGAAAAAGCCTATTCCGAGGGTCTTGAAAATTTAGAATACATTTCAAGCCGTCGCTACGGCAAAAACTGCTTTAATATTTACAGGCGGAAGTAAAAATGAATTATTTAAAGGATAAATGCGTGTTTGCAGGGTCCTTTGACCCCATTACCCTCGGCCATATGCACGTCATAGGCTCCTGCTGTATGATGTTTGGCGAGGTAATCGTTGCAATCGGCGTTAACGATCAAAAAAAATACACCTTTTCCCTTGAGGAAAGGCTTGAAATGGTCAAGGCAGCATGCAAAAAATACTCTACGGTAAAGGTAGTTGCCTTTGACGGCTATCTTGCCGACTTTATGCGCGACAATCAAGCCGTCTATTACGTGCGCGGTGTGCGCGATAAAAAGGACGTCGAGTACGAGGAGGAATGCTTTAAGTTTAATTCGGGCCGCAATAAGGATATTCAGACAATGTTCTTTCAATGTCCAAAGGCCCTTTTAAAGGTCAGCTCAACCGCCGTCAGGCAACGCCTTAAGGATGGCCTTCCCATTGACGAGCTGGTCCCTTACGAGATCACACAAATGCTGACAGAATATAGCAGATCAAAAAAGCTAAAATAGTATGTACGGCCTTTGACGCGGCAAAGACTTTTATTCTTACTCTTGCCGCTGTCAGATATCCTATGGTCTGAAACCACACAGCTATTCCGCCAAAGGCAATAAGCCCGCTGGTTAAGCTAAGGCTCAGCCTCGACAGGGGAAGGCTCGAAAGCATCAAGGCCCCCGTCGTGCATTCAACAAGCCCGACAAGGACTATCCTTGCTACCTCCCGTCCAAGGATCGGGGATAGGATAAACACTAAAGGTTCAAGGATCTTAAAGTCAATCGCCATCTGTCCAAAGGTATAAAATACTGCGGAAAACCCTCCCACCATCAGGGCGGACGTGACCGCCTGATGCATCGCCTTATAAAGCGCGTCGCTTGTATCTTCTTTGTTAAAAAGTGAGCCTATAGGTCGGTTAATTGGCATTTTTCTAAACAAAATACCCGTCAAAGCACTGCTTAAAAGGTGGGAAAGCAGCAAAATCACACCTATTTTAGGACTGTTGAACATCCCTATTGATATTGTGCCCACGATATAAATTGGCCCCGCCGTTGAAGAAAAGGTAGAGTATTTTTCCGCTTCACTACGGGTTATTATGCCGTCAAGATAAAGCTCGGATAATATTTTTGCCCCCATGGGATATCCGCAAAGGACGCTCATCAGCCTTGCATAAAGGCTTATGCCATTGGATTTATACAAGACCCTTGCCACAGGGGAGAGACCCTTGGCAAGCTTTTCCACAAAGCCCGTCATTGTAAAGATCCCCGTCAAAAAATAAAAGGGTAGTATGGAGGGCAAAACTGCCGTCGCCCAAAGCTTTATTCCAAAAAATGTCGTTTGGATATAGGTTTGGGAGTTGGTTATAAATATTATCCCCAAAAGGGCAATTATGGCAACCGCCAGGGTTGATCTGTCAAAGCCTTTTAAAAGTGATTTTTTCATAGTAAAATTATATTAACGTTAAGCTTAGCAAATAACTGTCACGGTGAACGTATGGAAGATTTATTTGATATTTTGGATTACAAAAAAGATAACGCACCCTTGGCTGAAAGGATGCGTCCCACTACCTTGCGTGAGTTTATGGGCCAAAGTCACATTTGTGAGGAAGGCTCTCTTTTGCGCAGGGCTATTATGCTTGACAATCTTGGCAGCTGCATTTTTTACGGCCCGCCAGGGTCCGGTAAAACCACCCTTGCCAATATAATAGCCAACTCCACCGACGGCAGATTCGTTAAGCTTAACGCAGTTTCAAGCGGCGTCAACGACGTTAAAAGGGTCGTTGAGGAGGCAAAAACCGCCCAAAAGCTTCACGGCAAAAAGACCTATCTGTTTTTGGACGAGTGTCACCGCTTCAACAAGACCCAATCGGACTCACTTCTTCCGTCAATTGAAGATGGAACCATTACGTTTATTGGTTCCACAACGGAAAATCCTTTTGCTTCAATGACCCCCGCTATCGTTTCAAGATGCAGGGTTTTCGAGCTTCGTACTCTCACCGACGATATTATCAAAAAAGCCCTCTATAAGGCGATTAACGATAAAAAACGCGGTTTTCCCAATATGGATATAACGGTTGACGACGATGCGGTCGATCATCTTGCCCTTATGGCGGCAGGGGATATGCGCGTTGCATACAACGCTCTTGAAATGGCCGTTTTAACCACCCCGCCAGACAGCGACGGCAAGGTCCACGTAAGGCTTAAGGATGCCGAGCAATCCATCCAGAAAAAAGCCCTTTCCTATGGCGAGGATATGTATTTTGATCTTCTCTCAGCCTTTTGTAAGTGCCTTCGCGGGTCAAGCTCCGACGGCGCGTTATATTACGCTCAGCGTCTTATTAAAGGCGGTTGTGATCCCGTTATTATTGCAAGGCGAACCATTGCCCACGCCGCAGAAGACGTCGGCATGGCAGATCCTCAGGCTATGGTAATCGCCGTAAGCGCTCTTACGGCAGTTAAAAACATGGGGGTTCCCGAAGGGCTTTTACCCTTGTTTGAAGCTATCATTTACGTTTGTGAGGCCGAAAAATCCAATTCCGTCGTCGTTGCCATGGGTCTTGCCGGTCACGACGCCGAAACTGTCAAGGACGATTTCGTGCCGACAAATCTCCGCAATACCCCCTACATGTCAAAGGAGCAGTTAAAGGATAAAAAGCAATACCTTTACCCACATGATTACGGCGGGTGGGTAAAGCAGCAGTATCTTCCCGACAAGCTGGTAGGCAAAAAGTATTATTATCCCACCGATCGCGGCTACGAAAAGCGCGTTAAGGAAATTAGAAAGAACAAAGGAATGGAAGACTGATTATGCCCTTATGCGAGGACGTCCTCCTAGCCCGTGAGGCAAGGTCAAACTTAATAGCAAAGCTGTCCTCTGAAAGCGACGTGGTATCCGTCAAGGCAAACGTGGTTGGCACTGATAAGCTCATACCCTTTGCCAATCTTATCGTAAGCCATTTCTCGTGCTTGATTTATAAAAAATGGGGCTATAAGCCGATTATCTTGAAAAATTCAGACGGTTTGTGCCATATATTTTCAATTGTAAAGGGTAACGATCTCAAGGACTATACAGTTTCTCTTGAGGAATCCCACCCCCTTGGGCGCCTCGTGGATATTGACGTCACCTTAAAGGGCGAGGCCGCTCCTGCGTCAAGAGGGTTTCCAAGGCGATGCTTTATTTGTGATAACCCTGCATTTGTTTGTGGCAGGCTAAAAGCCCACTCCCAGGAGGATCTTCTTAATTTTTTCAACAAAAGAGCATACGACTATTTTTATCATAAGCTTTTATCCTCCGTCCAATCCGCCATGATGCGTGAGCTTTCCCTTGAGGACAAATTCGGCTTGGTCACACCGTCGGACAACGGCTCTCACCCCGATATGAGCTTTGATCTTATGTTAAAGGCTCAGGACGCCATCACCCCATACCTTGCAAAAAGCTTTTTTGTTGGCCTTGAAGGGGAAGATCCTAAGTGTTTTATAGACGTTTTAAGGCCACTTGGTCTGGAGGCGGAAAGGGCAATGTTCAGCTCCACCAATGGTGTCAATTGCTATAAGGGCTTTATATTTATCGCAATGATAATTTTGTCAGCCTTTGCCTTCACCTTGAAAACTAACGGCGATTTGGATACGGTCTTTTCTGTCGCCAAGGAAATTTCCACCCACCCAAGCTTATCCGACCCAATAAAAACCTTTGGCTTTAAGGCCTACAAGGGCTCATTCAAGGGTATCCGCGGCGAAGCCCAAAGCGGCTTTTTATCGGTTAAAAGCGCATGCGTTATGCTGAAAAACCAACCACCCATAAAGGTTTTGGCGTCAATCGTAGGTATGATCGATGATACGGTCCTATTAAAAAGATGCGGCAATACCGAAAAATACCTTTACTATAAAAAGCTTATTTCAACCGTTGATACCTCTGACAGGTCAGCCTTAAAGTCGGTTACCGATCTTTGCGTTAAGGAAAACCTTTCCGTGGGCGGCGCGGCGGATATTTTGATCGCCGCATCACTTGTTAACACGTTGACAGACTTATTTTATATCAAATAAAAACGCCTTACGATAAGGCGTTTTTATTGTTTAATCGACTTATAGGCCGCTTTTTATAAAAAAAACGGCACAAAATGCGCCGTGAAAATCTTATATGCTCGGTGAATCCGGTGAGATAAGATAAATGTTATGGGATATTTCGGATATTTCTCCGTGCAGGGCATAGCAGGCCCCACTTAAAATATCCATAACCCTTTGTATGGTCTGATCCTTTACAGCCTCAACGTTTACGATGGCAGGCTTATTAAGAAGCAAAAAGTCGATGATTGCGCAAACGTCCTGAAAACTCGTCGGCTTAAATACCCTTACGGGTACGTTACCGTCGGCGGCTTGCTGTCTTTGGGCGGGCTGCTGGCTTCCGTTTATTTTAGAGCTGGAAAAACCAACCGGCTTTTTTGCTGGCGTCTTTTTTTCCTGTACCTCTGTTTCCTTTGTAAAAAAATCAAATAACCCCATAGTTCTCCTGCCTCCTCTCTTTGGAGGAAGATTAATTTATTACCATAAGATTATATCACAAAGTTTGCCGATTTGTAAACGATTTTTTCATAAATCCTCATTTTCTTTACTGCCACGGCCTACAAAATGGCTAAAAATCATTGTTTTTTTCAAAATTTTCATAAAATAATGGATTATTGTATAAATTAAAGTTGCCCACATCACTTTGTTAAAACAAAAAGAAAATCGGATAAAATTGTTTTTTGTTGTAAATAATACTTAAGTATACGTTTGACATCCTACCTAAATTAAAGTAAAATTAAATAAAAATTCCAAATCGCCAAGGTGAATTATGAAAAAACATATAAAGATTTTATTAACTGCTATTCTTACCCTCGCACTTACTCTTTCCTTTGCAGGGTGCCAGCCTCTTGTCTCAGGTAAGTCAGCCTATCAGATAGCCGTGGACAACGGCTTTGTGGGGACCGAGGCAGAGTGGCTTGAAAGCCTCAGGGGGGATAGGGGCGCCAACGGCCTTGACGGCAAGGACGGCGAAAATTTTAACGCCGACTACACCTTAAAGCAGGTTTATGACGAGCTCGTTTTAAACAGCGGCTATCAAGGCAGCTTCGAGGATTTCATTTTTGAGCTTTACGGCGACAAATCCGACCCAACCGTAAGCGACACAAAGGTTATTGCAGGCGCTTACAAATCTGCTTGCAGCATAATCGCAGGTTATACTTCCATTACAGGCAGCTACAGCTACGGCGCAGGTGCAGGGGTAATATACTCCTGCGATAAGGAAAAGGGCGACGCTCTTATTATCACCAATTACCACGTTGTGTATGCCGAAAATTCATCATCAACCGGCAAAATTGCCACCTCGATCACGGCCCTTGCATATGGCAGTGAGTACGTTGACAGTCCCTTCGCTATGGAATGCACCTTCGTTGGCGGCTCCGCCCAGTACGACATTGCACTGTTATCGGTCAGCGGCAGTGAAGCCGTCAAGGCGTTGGATCTTGAGCCTGCCACCTTTGGCGATTCAAACGACGTTTTGCTTGGCGAAACGGTTTACGCCATCGGCAATCCCGAGGGAGAGGGTATATCGGTTTCTAAAGGAGTTTTAAGCGTTGACAGCGAGTATCTTACGATGAAGGCAATCGTCGGCAATGGCCAGGTCGAAATGCGCGTCATTCGTTACGATGCGGCGGTAAGCCCGGGCAACTCCGGCGGCGGACTTTTTAACGCCAAGGGCGAGGTTATCGGTATCGTAAACGCGAAAAGCGTTGCTTCCGACGTTGATAATATGAATTACGCAATTCCCTCCAACATAGCCCTCGCCGTGGTCGATAAGATCATAGATCGTTGCCTCAATACGGATGAAACAACCATCACAAAGCCACTTTTAGGCATAACGGTCAAGGAAGAAAACTCCAAGGCGGAGTACGATGCCGATTTGTCCACCGTCAGGATCCGGGCTCAGATCATCGTTGACGAGATAACAGAGACCTCCATTGTCAAAGGCGTTTTAGAGGTCGGCGACAGAATTTTATCCGTAACATTAAACGGAAAAAAGACTCCCGTCACAAGAAATTTCAATATTGTTGATACCGTACTCAAATCAAAGGTTGGTGAGCTTTTGGTCTTTGAGGTCGTCCGTAACGGCTCAGTAATAGAAAAATTCGTGGAAATAACTGAAAATTGCCTTATTTCCGTCCAATAAGTAAAATTTTTCCTTGAAAGACAATTGTTTTTTTAGAAATTTTGTAAAAAACAGTTGTCTTTTTATTAAAAACATATTATAATATAATCACATGGGGGAAGAATTTTACCCGTTAAAGCCGTATTGTTCGGCATATTTCGATAAGGCGAGGATTTTTATGAGTACTGAATTTTTAATTATTGACAAATCAATTTTACCCGATTATTTTGATCTTGTTTTGAAGGCTAAAAGCCTTGTTGAGGATGAGGAATGCTCCGTCAGCTTTGCTTGTAAGCAAGTGGGCATAAGCCGTTCAACCTTCTACAAATACAAAGACAAAATTTACAAAGCGTCGTCAAAGTACGGCAAAAAGACAATTATCACCTTTAAGCTTGTGGACTGTCCCGGTGCACTTAACCACGTCGTACAGGAAATTTACGCCTACGGCGGCAGTATTATCACCATTAACTCAGCCCTCCCCATTAAAGGTATTGCCTTTACCACCATCGTACTTGACAACACCAAGCTCAAAGGTGACGTTGCCGATCTTTTGGCAGACCTTAAGCGTAACGAAACGGTTAAAAGCGCTAATATCGTTGCAATTGAATAACTTTAACAATTTTTTTCTTTCGGATTTTTATATAAAAGCTTATGCTTTGATGGCGGATTTACTCCGCCATTTTTTCTTTTTTAAGATGTCTTTCATAAAAAGCAGCCCACCAACGTAAAATATCAAAAAGGTGATTTTCTTGGTAAAGGTAATAAAATTTGGCGGCACGTCCTTATGCTCACCTCACGCTTTTAAGAGGGTAAAGACCGTATGCGTCGGGCAAAAGGGGACAAAGTTCGTTGTCGTTTCCGCACCGGGCAAAAGATTCAAGGACGACGTAAAGGTAACCGATCTTTTATTTTTGACTTGGGCACACCGTCAATACGGCGGTCAATACACCCAGATTTTAGCAACCGTTAAGCAACGGTTTACAGCCATCAGGGATGCTTTAAAGATAGATTACGACCTTGACGGCGCCTTCAGCGAAATACAATCTAAAATTAAAAACGGCTGTTCACAAGCATATCTTGTCAGCCGTGGCGAATACCTTTGCGGCAAGCTTTTGTCTATCTATCTTGGCTACGGTTTTATCGACAGTAAGGATTTCTTAATTTTTGATAGAGAGGGGAGCGTTTCCTTTGAAAAGTCTTATGAAGCCTTTCAACGTCTTTTTAAGGATAAAAACACAGTTGTTCCCGGGTTTTACGGTTCATATTCAAATGGCGAGATGGCTCTTTTGGAACGTGACGGCAGTAACGTCACAGGCGGCTTTTTAGCAAGGTTTCTTGAGGCCGACGCCTATGATATCCGTACGGACGTTTCGGGGATAATGTCGGCAAACCCGGATATTGTTGCAAATCCGCGGCTTATAAGATCCCTTTCATTTTCAGAGCTCAATTCTCTTGATTATTTAAACGCAAAGGTTATTTCTCCTTCAGCCGTATGGATGCTTGAGGGCAGTAAAACCAAAATACGAGTGCTTAACACCTTTAAAAGATCTTCGGGCACCACCATCGGCAAAGCAAGTAAAAATCAAAAGATGCCCATCGCCATAGGTGGCAAGGGCGGTTTTATATCTCTAACTGCCGACTTTACCCAAAAGTACGACCTTTTACTTGCAGTTAAAAATCTTACAGAGCTATTTATTGATCTGTCAATAGAGCCGGAAAGCCTTTTGCTTGACGAAAGGACATTAAGACTTACTCTTTCAAAAAAAATAACCGAAGGTCAAATATGTGACGTCGAAAAATTATTAAAGGACCAATCGGGGCTGAAGGGCTTAAGCACAGATAAAAATTTTGCTATGGTATCAATCGTTGGTCATAACTTTTGCAATAAAAATACGGCCTTACAAAGGGTCGTGGACCTTACAAGGTCGTTGGGGGTTAGGGTAAAATGGATACGTTATTCAGCCGATAAAAGCGCTGTTTTTTTGGGGGTTGAAGAAAAGCTTTTGAAAAAAACAATATCGGGCCTATACAATGGTCTTATGATAAAAAACATGGAATAATCGACCTATAGAAGGACTTTTAAAACTAAAAGCAGGATTAAGACTATCTTAACCCTGCTTTTTTAAGTATTTCAAGTGTAGGCGTGCCCATATGGTCGTATTTAATTTCTTCAAGGCAGAAGGGCATTTTTCCAACCGTGCCAAGCTCAATCAGCTTAAGGTTCAGCTTAAGCCTTTCCGCAGCCTCAATAACAGACGACCTTACGCAGGGCGATTCAATCTGTTCTGCATTTTCTATAAGATTATCTACCGTCTTAAACTTATTGATAAGCTTTGCAGCAGTCTTAGGACCAATTTTGTTGGCGCCCTTGATATTGTCGGAAGTATCGCCTGTAAGACACTTAAAATGCGCGTAATCCTCCGGGCAGATATCAAGCTTTTCTTTTATGTAAGTCCTATCACAAAAGACCGTGTTTTTACCGCGGTAACGTATTATCTTTACGTTATCGTCGATCAACTGGAAAAAGTCGCTGTCAAATGAGGAGACGTAAATATCAATATCATCTTCCTTATAAGTATTAACGTAAAGTGAAATAACATCATCCGTTTCATAGTCCTTTACCTCAGCGTGCTTTATACCCATAACGTCAAGACACTTATAAACGTCTTCAAGCTGAGTAAAGGGGTTATCTTCGTCGGCCACCTCTGAAAAATCAGGTCGGTTTGCCTTGTACTCAGGCAAAAGGTCACTGCGGTTATTTTGATGCTCACTGTCAAAAAGCACCACCGCGTGGGTTGCCCCCGTCATCTTTATTATTTTATTAAGGGCGCCGATAAAGCCTATAGAGCCGTGTATTGCCTTACCCTTATCATTAAAAATTTTATTGGGCATCCCGAAAAACATTTGAAAATGCAAGTTCATGCCGTCAACGATCAGTAGTGTTTTTTTCATAAAGCTATCCTATTATTTTATGATAATATTATAGCAAAGCACCGACCAAAAGTAAAGTTAAAAAGCCTTTTAATATAAATTTGTCATTTATCCTTAAAAATGCAAAAAATCGGCCTATAAGCCGATTAATTACCGTTTTATCTTGATAAAAGCATGTCTTTAAAGGAAAATAATCCATGATTTTTGCTTAAGATAAACCTTGCCGCTTCAATTGCTCCGTCCGAAAATATACTTCTGCTTTCCGCACGGTGCGTCATGGTGATCGCATCACCGTCAAGGCTGAAGACCACAGTGTGCTCGCCAACGGCGCTGCCCGATCTTAGGCTGTGGATAACAATATCATTTTTTGATAGCCGTTTGCCGCTAAAGGTAACAAGTTTGTATTTTTCTTTAGCAGCTCCGGTCAAAGCCCTGCCGATCAAAAGCGCCGTTCCGCTTGGTATGTCAGCCTTGGAAAAGTGATGCTTTTCAATGATGTCGATCTGCGGGGCCTTAAGACACTTAAATGTATCAACGCAGCCTTCAATAAAGGCGTGCAGCCCTACCGACATATTTTCACTGTAAAAAAAGCCGATCTTCCGGCTGAACTTTTTGATAAGCTCCATTTCCTTTTGGCCGTATCCAGTTGTACCCGACACGATCTTTGCGCCGCTTGCACAGGCAAAATCTATTATCTTGGGCAAGGCGGAAGGATGTGAGAAATCAATTACCGTATCAACGTCCTCTTTTACCTCGTCAAAGGACTTATAGCAGGGACAGTCATATCCCAGCTTCAGATATTTATCAATACCGCAAACCACGTTGATGCCTTGGGCCTTACAGCTATTGTAAACGGCTTCGCCCATTTTGCCGTTAATACCGCATATTAAAACGTTTAACATAACAATCTCCTTAAGATATAACTATTAAGTCTAATGATAAGAAAAGTGGGGCTATATGTCGGTTAAACGGGTATTTTGACGAAAATCATCCCTGCTTTTCAAAAGGTGAAGACAAATATCGACGGCGTTTGCGGCGGCACCGACCCTCAAGTTGTCCGATACGATCCAGAGGCTTATCCCGTGCTTTACCGAAAAGTCGCGCCTTACCCGTCCCACGTGTACAAGATCGTTTCCGTCGGCGCTTATTGCGGTGGGGTAGATCTGATCGCCGCAGGGATAATCTTTTATTCGCTGGCTTTTTTTGAGAGCATGTCTGACGTCAGATAGGGTAATTTTATCGTAAAACTCTAAACAAACACTTTCGGCGTGGCAGTTTATTACCGGCACCCGCACCGCCGTTGCCGTTATTTTCAAGGCCCTGTTTTTAAGTATTTTCCGCGTTTCACGTATTATCTTGTTTTCTTCCGCCGTATAACCGCTTTTTGTTATCCGATCGATCTGGGGGATACAGTTGGAAAAGATCCTCGCCGGCATTATTTTGCAAGGTGAGTCGGCTTTTTGTTCAAGCTCAAGGATTCCTCCGTATCCCGCCCCCGAAACGGCCTGATAGGTTGACACGCAGACCCGTTTGATTTTACCGACGGTGCTTAAGGCAGATAAGACCTCGACAAGGGGTATGGTGGTGCAATTGGGATTGGCTATTAAATTGGCTTTTTTTGTAAGCAAGCTTCCGTTAACCGACGGAACGACAAGGGGTACGTCTTTTAGCGTTCTGAAGGCAGAGGAGTTATCAATCACCGTACAGCCCGCCTTAATAAATTCTTCCGCAAAATCCTTGCTTACTTGGCTTTTGGTCATAAAAAACGCAATACGACATCCCAAATTTCGGATATTTTCCTTATTAAGCTCTTCAACGGTATAGCTTTTCGACAGTATGGTAACGACCCTTCCGCGGCTGTTTTTACCGCCAAACAAAAAATATTCGTCAAAGCCGTCTCCGTCTTTTTTGTCGTGACAAAGGTTGTCAAAAACAAGTTTTCTTTCATTTATGATTTGTATAAGTGTGCTTCCCACAAGCCCGGTCGCACCAACGATTGCGATCTTCAAAAAACGGTCCTCCATAAAAAACGGCAAAATCAAACGTTCAAAAACCGGCCATAAAATTAAATAATATTAAATTTTTTCCTTATAACCCTCAATTTCGTTTGTAAAAGTTGAACATTTAATGTATTATTAATAAGTAATATATATAATTAAAGCCGCCAAACGGTGGCTTCAAGGTAAGCATTTATGGCAAAAACAACTAACAAGAAAGATCAAAAACCCAAAAAGGAAGGCTTTATCAAAGCCTACCGTGGGCTTACTGATACCTCTGGTATTGACGGGTATTTCAGGCCGGAAAACCAGGGGGGCAGATGGAAACAGGCCTTTGAGCTTTTAATGGGCGATTTCGCCAAAACCATGGGGCTCAACTTTATTATGCTTTTATTTATTGCTCCCATCATATACTTTGGCTATCTCCGCTTCGACAAGATATTGACGGACGCAGCCCTTGCTCCCTTTATGTCAAATATGGGCGTAGGGTATTTCCCGGTCGTGGATATGATCGGTCGTGAAGAAAGTATTCTTTACACCGCAAACTTCAACTTTTTCGTTTTAGTGCCCCTTATGGGTATCTGGCTTTCAGTTGGTCTTGCGGGCGGATTGTACGTCGCGCGTAACCTTGCCTGGGGCGAAAACGTACCTGTTTTCAAAACCTTTTTAAGGGGCATAAAGAAAAATTTCTTGCAGATGCTTTTTGCAACCCTTATTTATTCGGTAGTGCTTGCGGTCTCGGCCATTGTGATATCCTTTGTTGATCTTCACGTTGCACTCAACGGCGGTACGTGGTATTTTACCGTTTCAAAGATAGCCCTTTACGTTCTCATTGCCTTTGCCACTATTCATTTTATGACTATGGCGTCAATGATCGTTACTTACGACGGCAAGTTTTTCTCACTTTTCAAAAACTCCATCATCATCGGTGGCGTTTTATCCCCGGTTAACGCTTTCTACGGTGCGATCGCTCTTCTTCCCTTCATCCTTCTTTTGGGTAAGAGCACTATGACTCTCGGCGTTATGGTAATATTGATGCTGGGCGTTTCCTTTGCGCTTATCGTATGGACGGTTTACAGCCATTGGATCTACGATAAGTTCTTAAACGGTGCAGTTGCCGCACACGAGGCAACCGATGCGGAAATTAAAGCGCACGAAGACAGGGCAAAGGGCGCGTCTTCAAGCGGCAAGGACCAAGGCTTTTCCGAGGTCGGCGAGCAGCAGCCTGCTAAGGTCGTTTTAGTTAAGCCCGTTACCGACTATGACGTTTCAATGCCCAATCTCGGCGGTGCCTTTACAAGAGGGGACATTCAGTCGGTAAACGACTCCAAAAACCAATTTTAAAATCAAATGCCTCATGTCAATGAGGCATCTTTTATAGGTGTAAAATGAAAAACGAGGCTTATTCCGCCCTTGCCAAGGTCTATGAGTTTTTGATAACCGACAAAGACTATGAAGCATGGGCTGACTACGTTGTCAAAACCCTTAAAAATAACGTTAACGGGCGTATAGGCTTAGATTTGGCCTGCGGAAGCGGATATTTCACCCGTGCAATCAAGCGGGCAGGGTATCAGGTTACCGGCGTTGATCTATCTGAGGAAATGCTTGCAGAAGCTCAAGCCCTGACCATAAAGGAAGGCTTAAACGTCCCATATATGCGGCAGGATATGTCGGCCCTCAAGGTCTTTCAAAGGGTTGACTTTGTCACCATCATAAACGACGGCGTCAACTATCTTACCAAGGACCGCTTGCAAAAGACCTTTAAAAGCATTTACAAGTGCCTAAGTAAAGACGGCTTATTGTTCTTTGATTTTTCCACAAGGTACAAGCTTGAAAATGTCATCGGCAACAATATGTTTGGCGAGGACAGTGAGGAATGCTCTTATCTTTGGTTTAACTCTTTAAAGGAAGACTGCGTCCATATGGATCTGTCAGTTTTTATTAAAGACGGCGACAAATACCTAAAGCGTGAAGAATCCCACGTCCAATACGTTCACGACCTTTCCGACGTGATCGAAATTTTAAAAAAGTGCGGCTATAGCTCGATTAACGCCCAAAACCACCTTGGTGGGGACGTTACCGATACCGCGTTAAGAATACAAATTACAGCGAGAAGATAATTATGGATAAAGTTTATAAGGCATTGATGTTTAACGGTGAAATTTCCGTTTCAATTTTACAAACGACCGATATGGTCAACGAAGCAATCAGGATCCACGGTCTATCACCGGTTGCAGCTGCTGCCCTTGGCAGGACCATGACGGCCGCAACCTTTATGGCTACCGGTCTTAAAAACAAGGATGACAACCTTTCAATAACCATCAACGGCGACGGTCCCGGCGGACAGATCGTCGTTTGCGGTAACTCTCAGCTTCATATGCGTGGTTATATTGACAATCCAACCGTTGATCTTCCCTTAAAGCCCAACGGCAAGCTTGATGTTTCTGCCTGTGTCGGAAGGGGAAGGATCACTGTCGTGAAAAATCTTGGCCTTAAAGAGCCTTATACCGGAAGCTGTCACATCGTCAGTGGCGAAATTGCCGAGGACTTTGCCGCTTACTATACTTACAGCGAGCAGCAGCCCACAGGTATTGCCCTTGGTGTGAAGATCGGCAAGGATTGCACTTGCGTGGGCGCAGGCGGCGTTGTTATCCAGGCAATGCCGGATGCCAGCGACGAAAGCATCACCAAGGCTGAAGAGCTTTTGTCAAACTTCACCTCCATCAGCACCTTGATTGAGGAGTTGGGCATTGACGGCATCGTTGACAAGTATTTTGAAGGTATCCTTTTATTTGAATATGACCCCAAATATCAATGTACGTGTTCAAAAGATTACGTCGATCGCATCCTGATAACCCTTGGTGAAAAGCAGCTTTACGATACCATCGACAGCGAAGGAAAAATTGAGGTCGTCTGCCATTTTTGTCCCGAAAGATACACATACTATAAGGAAGACGTAGACCGTTTATTAGGCAAATGAAATCCAACGTTTTAAAATTTGAAAACAATTTCGAAAGGCGTATGGCCCTTGCTAAAGCCCGCCGTGAGAACGGCGATTATATAGGGGCTCTCCTGGTGCTTAAGGCAATCATCAGCGAGGGCAATTTTCCCGTTGAGGCTTACAGCGAGATGGCGCGTATTTATATGGACATAGATATGATCCATTACGCCTCCGAGTATTGGTTCAAATTTTTAAACGTCTGTCCCGCCCGTGACAAGGCTCTCGCATACCACGGTCTCGGCACGTGCTATTATCTTACTGACTATATCCGCCTGGCAGGGTATTATTACGAAAAACAGCTTGATAAGGAGCCTGACTCCGTTTACGACTACACAGACGAAATGCTTGACTGTCTGGAGCTTATCACCGAAGCCGAAAAGCCCTCATTTCACGTTTGCCATCCGGAGGATAAAATCCCCTCAGAGGTCTTGATCGACCGTGCCGAAAAGTATCTTTTCGACGCCGACGGTGAAGCCGCGGTTGATCTTTTGCAAAGGGTTAAAGCAGGCGACGAAAATTATATCGGTGCGCGGCTCAGGATGGTGGCCGCTATGCTTATTCACGGCAAAAAGCAAGAGGGTGAGGATATTTTGAAAGACCTTACCGACAGTTACCCAAATGATAAGCTTCCGCTTATCAATCTGGTTTGCTACTTTGCCGACGAAGGCCGTCGTGAAGATTTTTTAAATTACATGCCAAGGCTTTCCAATTTTAAGTTCGACGACTTTGGCGAATGTTATAAGCTGGCCGTTGCCTACGTAAAGATGGGTGATGACGCCGCGGCTGAAAAGCTGATTACTTCAGCCCTTATCAGCGACCCCTGGGCGGTCAGCGGCATTTATCTTAACGGCGTGATAAAGTACAACCTCGGCAAGCTTGAGGAGGCCGAAAAGGCTTTTTTCAAGATTTACGCCATGACGGGCAACCCTGTTGCAGAGTTTTACCAAAAGCTCGCAAGGGAAGCCCTTTCCGAGGATCAAAGACCAAGACTGTCAACGGAAATGATCTTTCCACCTGCAGTTTTGGACGATTGGGGAAAGCGCATCACCGCAATCACTACCGGTGTGACAACGGTCAACGGTAAAAATGCAGACGAGGCATTAAAGCTTTGCGATCTTATTTACTCGTTTCCAAACGCAATGCAAAAGGAAATGCCTGAGGCTCTTATCCGCACAAAAATAGTAAAAATTAAAAAATATTTTACCGATATTTTGCTTTACCCCGATATATCTGACGAGGTCAAAAGCAGGATAATCACAGCACTTATTTTAGCAGGCTACGACGGCAAGGTAGGCGTTGTTTTCAGCGGAATGTATCAAAAGGTGCTTCTTATCCCCCTTGAAGGCGTTGCCTTGAACAGAAAAGAGGGGATAGTCAAGCGGGCCTACGCTAAGGCCTTCAGCAAACTTTGCCAGGTATCAAATTCCAGTCGCAAGCCCCTTCACCAGGCGGCCATGTCCGTTAAGGAAAAATTATGCAAAAACGGAGCTATAGGTCGATTAAACGACGTAGACGCTCTTGCTGCAGCCCTTATCGTCTTAGGTAAATACCCCCTTTCGGGCAATAAAGATCTGCTTGCTGGCCTGATGCAAACGGACAAAAAGAAAATTAATTCAGTTTTGAGGATAATCAATAAAGATGATGATTGTTGACATTGACAAGCTTTTTAAGGCTTACGTCGTTGATTTTTTGACCAAAAACAAGGGCAAGTACAACGACAGCCAGCTTAACGACAAGCTTGAAGACCTTTATACCGATTTTGCCGCTACCCCTTTTAAGGAGCTTGATGGCCATACCCCCGCCACCTTTTACGTCGATAAGGCTGATAAGCTCGTTTGGATATTAACCGAGCATTTCAAGGTGGGCGTACCTGTGTCGGACTATCTTATTTCAGCCATAAAGGAGGTTTCTCCCAAAGAGGAGCTTTTACCCCTCGTCAGCCTTTCAAACCCCGCTGACCTTGTTCTTATCGCTCTTGAATGTCTTTACGCCAAGGACGCAAAAATTGATGATAATCGGCTTATAGACCTGTTTTTTGACTCAAATCTTGACGAAAGGATCAGGGATTTTATCGCCGACCATTACCTGAACGATCCCTCACTTAAGATGGCAATTTTAGACCGCGCCGAAGGTATAGATGCCCCATCCGGTGCCGTTTTAGACGTCTTATCCACCATGGAACACAGCGATAGGATAAGGGCCGTTTTGGAAAGGGGATTTTTATCAGGTCTTGATAAGGCGCCGGAGTACTGTCAGTATCTTGTCAGATATTTTGACGAAAGCCTTCTTCCCGCCCTTTATCGCGGGATAGATCTTTGTGATGATTACCTTTCCTTCAAGGAAATTTCCATCGCTATTGAAGCATTGGGAGGCACTCCGCCTGCCCAAAGGGATTTCAGCAACGATAAAAATTATTTACGCATTAAGGAATCTTCCAAAAATGAGCATAAAACTAATAATTGATCAATACGATACGGAGCTTGAAGAAAGCAAATTTTTTGGCGACATATTGTTGCCGGAGGCCTGGCTTGAGGATAACGTTTTTTCCTCGGACGAGATGTTTTTGTGTCAGATAAACTTAGACGACCTTTATGAAAATTTCGGCCGCACCCTTCTTCCCAAGACGGGCATGCTTTACTTTTTCATTGATTACGCCAAGCGGACGGTGGCCCGCGTCAGATACACCGACGGGGAAATTGACGCCTACACCTGCTTTAACGAGGACTGGGAAGGCGATTACGACGTAATAACAAGCTGCTCGGTAGAGTTTTCCGACGGTGACACCGGGACCGCCATGCTTGTGAAAGACAAAAACGTGGCAGACGGCAAGATTTGCCTTTTACGCTACGATCCCGCCCATGAGGAATTCATTGACTTCATGCAGGATACGGATTCCGTTTTGTATTTTTTGATTGACGAAAAAGATCTTTTAAACAAGGATTTTTCCCGTGTGGAGCTTAAAGTCGTTTAGTTTTTTTATCGAAGGATAAAATTTTTTCAATTTTGTTTGTAAAAAACCTTGCAACTTTATCTTAAATATGTTATTATAATTTGGCAATTGGCGATAAATGCTTCGCATTTGTCAAATATGGCCTCATGGTCAAGCGGTTAAGACGTCGCCCTCTCACGGCGAAAACAGGGGTTCGAGTCCCCTTGGGGCTACCAACAAAAAAAGGAAGACTATTATGTCTTCCTTTTTTTGTTCTGTAGAAGGTAAAAAGGCGGGCTCGAACGGGCGGGGATCGTCGGCTTACAAGCTAATTTTTTCGTTTTAGCCGACGACAAACGCAACGGGCTTTGCGTTTGCCGCCCAGGCGTGATAGCAACCACAGGTTGCGGAGCGAGTCCCCTTGGGGCTACCAACAAAAAAAGGAGGACTATTATGTGCTCTTTCCGTAGGGATTTTTTAGTAACTATAAAAGGATAGCAAAATTTTTGCTATCCTTTTCTTTTTGCTTTGCAAAACACACGACTTTCATTTGAAAGTATAGTGTGCTACACTTATCAATCTTTAATTTATCACTAAGATAAAGACAATATATATATTTTTTTTATAAAAATAATTAAAACGTGGAGTGTTTTCGACAATCTTTCGCTTCGTCTAAAACAGTTTGAGCTTCAGTATAACGAATATCAAAATGTTTTACCAACAATTGTTTAATTATATCGTCTTCAATTTTTAAATCTAATAAAATATCAACACTTTTACACACACCATAATTTAATGCTCTATCATCAACCACACTATTTACGATATCACGAAAAAAATCAAAACCTTTACTCATAAAGTTTTCCCCATATTATCTTCTTTTTAATAATTTTATAGGAATAATTATCCAAAAAAACATTAAGAAAAACAATCCTTTTACTAACAATTTTAGAATATCCAAACAAATTGATGCCCCTGGACTCATTCGGGTTACAATTCTACTTCCATCACTTAATTTTTTAGATTTATAATGATATACTCCCATTACATTTTCCTTCTACATTTTATCATTATAAGGTTGATTAGACATACCTTCTTCATTTAATTTTTTTACCATTTTATCTAAACGATTTTTCCAAAACCTATTAAACCATTTTGTTTTCCCAAATAGTTTTACTATTGTTGGACTGAAAAAATAATAAAACTTTATAAAAATTCTTCCAAAAAAGTTATTAGCCAATTTATAGTCTCTAAATCTTCTTAATGTCCACACTTCTGGACAGTCGTATGAGCCATATACTGCGGTTGCAATATAGCAACCATCTTTTGCTCCTCGACGTGCTCGTTCAGGATCGTACCCCAATCTTCTCATACGACGATATCTTTCTCTGTAACCCATATTAAAACCTCCACAAAATAAAAAGTGCGCCAACCGAAGTCAACGCACCGAAAAATGCGAAACTCCAAGTTGTCGCCAAACGAACTTTATCGCAAGTATAAGCATAGCCATACTATTGAACGGGAGTCGCACTTTTACCAAATGGATTCTGTTCGAATAGTATGACAAAGTAGGAGCATAATTATCCTATAAAAAAAAGAAACTACGCCTATTTGCGACAATATTAAGTTCGTTTGGCATAATTATTATAACACTAATAAGAAGTTTTATCAAGTTATTTTGCGTGGTAAAAGAAAACTCGACTTGTGAAAAGTCGAGTTTTATAAAATATTCAGTTAAAATCCCTAAGAGTGACGCCCTATTATGTCTTCCTTTTTTTGTTCTGTTGAAGGTAAAAAGGCGGGCTCGAACTGACGGGGATCGCCCTGCTTACAAGTTAAATTTTTAATTTTGACGGTTGTTTTTTAAACTAATTTTTATTAAATAACCATATCAATATACTTTTTACCGCTTTTGTGCTAAAATAAAGGTAACAAAATCTTACGATTAAGTGAGGATCATTATGAAGCTTGTACTTATAATCGGTGCCGGCGCCGTCGGAAAGATGACCGTCGGGCAAGAATTAATGAAAATAACAAATTTAAGATTATTCCATAACCATATGATGATCGAGCCGGTTCTTGAAATTTTCGGAAAATTCAAGGGCGACACAATTTTGAAGCTGCGCGAGATCATATTTGACGATTTTACAAGTGACAATAATTACGGCATGATCCATACCTTAATGTGGGCCTTTGATATGCCCACCGATTGGGAATACGTTGAAAATCTCGCTAGCAAATTTGACGAGGTCTATTGTGTAGAGCTTATTGCCTCGCAAAAGGTCCGCCTTGAAAGAAACAAAACTGAAAACAGATTGATCAATAAAGCCTCCAAGCGTGATATTGAAGCATCTGACAAGCGTGTGTTAAACGAAGATCTGCACCGTCTTGTCAGCAACGATGGCGAAATTCCCTTTGAAAATTATTTAAGGATAAACAATGAAAGTTTAAGCGCCGAAGAGGTCGCTAAAATCATCAAGGATAAATTCAGTCTTTAGCCCATTTTTTCCGCACATATTAAAAAACGTTCATTTAATGCGCTTTTTTCGTTGTGTGCATAACCCTCATCAGACCATTACAGTACTGAAGCGTTTACAAAAAAAGGAGTTTTATTTTTATGGACAGGCCGTATATTATTTGTCATATGACCGCCTCGATCGACGGCAAGGTCACCGGTGAATTTCTTCAACGTGCAGATAACTTAAAATCCGTTGAGGTCTATTATCGCATCAACAGGGAGTACCTTTCCGACGGCTTTATTTGCGGCCGCGTCACCATGGAAGAAAGCTTTACCGGAGGCTGGTACCCCGACTTAAGCTCTTTCCCGCAGGCGGAAAGCCTTGACGACTATATTTGTCCTGAAAAAAGCGGATTTTACGCCGTCGCATTTGATACCCTTGGCAGGCTTGGCTGGAAGACCGATAAAATAATTGACCCCGACGGGGATGAAGGCTACCACAACGCCCAGATAATACAGATTTTATCTGAAGGCGCCGACAAAAGATATCTTTCATACCTTCGTCATATGGGCATATCGTATATTTTTGCGGGGGAGGACTCCGTTGACGTCTTACTCGCTTTAAAAAAGCTTAAAAAATATTGGGGTATAAAAAGGCTTTTGCTTGAGGGCGGAAGCCAAATAAACGGCTCTTTTGCGTGTGCAGGACTTATCGACGAGCTCAGCCTGGTCGTTGACCCCGTCGTGGGCGGGCCTTCGGATAAGCCCCTCTTTTCAAAGGGAAGCCTTTGCGATTATTCCCTTAAAGCCGTAAGGGAAGAAGGCGAGGGCGTTATCTGGCTCAACTACGTCAAAAGCTAAAGCTTTTTTATCGCTGGCTAAAAACAAAGAAATTTCTCACCGGGGGCTTTTTATGGACTATAAAAACGAAAAGACGCTTAATCATCTGTCAAAAATAATTTTTATCATATATATCGGTCTTTTGGTGTGGGTGGTAATGTTCAAATGCAACCTTATTGACTCCATTTACAGGGCTTACGCTTTTATGAGCGAGCAGACCCTCAAAGAAAGATTTTTGAGATTTATCGTGCCCTTTAAGGATTACACTGAGGCCTTTTTTCAAAATCAGATCAAGACTCTTGTAAAGGACGATATTTTAAACGTAGTTATTTTTATCCCGATGGGCCTTTATCTTTCATATTTCTTTAAGGAAAGCAAGCTTGTGAAAGCTCTTCTCATAACTCTTGCCATCAGCATCTTTTTTGAAGTTTTTCAGCTGCTAAGCCTCCTTGGCTCCTTTGCGACAAAGGACCTTATCACAAATTTGGTCGGCTGTGCAATCGGCTGTTTGCTTTTTTTGCTGATCTACAAAAAAGAAAACGGTAAGACAAAAATTATGGTTCTTAACGTTATTTCCACCGCGGCTATCCTTATTTTCGCCCCCGTGCTCGTATACGGGATAGTCAACACGGTTATTAATTTCAAAATCTATTTGGACGTTTTTGCAAAAAGGCTTATGTGCGCGCAAATTTAAAGCACTGCGCTTTTTAACAAAAATTTATTAAGAGGTAAAGATGAATTTTGACGTCAATAAATTAACTTGGACAAGAAAGCCAAGAGCCTTCAGTATATCCGACGGCGTTATAGAGGTCGTTACCACCCCCCACACCGATCTGTGGCAAAGGACCTATTATCACTTCCGCAACGACAACGCCCCCGTTTTGCAGATGGAAACCGAAGAAAGGTTTTTCACCTTTACGGTAAAAACCGACTTTGATACCCACCACCGCTTTGATCAATGCGGTATCGTTATGTATCTTGACTCGGAAAATTGGCTTAAGGCTTCAATCGAATACGAAAACGAAAGCTTTCAGCACCTTGGCAGCGTGGTTACCAACTGCGGGTATTCCGACTGGGCAACGACGGCCATTGAAGGCTCTGTCAGGTCAATGTGGTACAGACTCAGCCGAAGAAAGGACGATTTTTTAATAGAATGCTCCAAGGACGGCGTAACCTTTTCACAAATGCGAGTTTGCCATATGGTAAAGGGCGGCGGCACCGTCCGCTTCGGTATATACGCTTGCAGTCCTGAGGCCTCCTCCTTCAAAGCCCTGTTTTCTCATATGGAAATAGCCCCTTGCAAATGGCCCGCCCACGACGGGCAACCGCCTGAAGACGGTTGGGAGAAAAATTAATCAAATTTTTTAAAAAATACTTGTAAGACATCAAAAGGTATGTTATATTAATAATATCTGCACCCGGAAGGAGGTTTATTTATGAAAAACAGTAAGGATTTTACCCTTTTAAACGGGGTTACAATACCCGAAATCGGCTTTGGCACCTGGCAAATTCCCGATGGTGAGGTTTGCTATAACGCTTGCAAATGGGCCCTTGAAGCAGGCTATCGCCACATCGACACAGCCCATGCTTATGAAAACGAGCAAAGCGTCGGCCGTGCAGTCAAGGACAGCGGCATCCCCCGTGAGGAAATTTTCATAACGACCAAGCTTCCAAGCCACATAAAAACCTACGACGGCGCTATGGAATATTTCAACCAGTCACTTAACAACCTTGATTGTGGATATATCGACCTTTATCTTATTCACGCCCCTTGGCCTTGGTCGGATGTAGGCAGCGAACACACCAAGGGCAATATTGACGCCTGGCGTGCCTTTATCGATCTTTACAACGCAAAAAAGGTGCGCGCCATTGGTGTAAGCAACTTCCTTGTGCCCGATCTTGAAGCGATCATCGACGCAACGGGCGTTAAGCCAATGGTCAATCAGATAAGATATTTCATTGGCAACACTCAGGACAAAATCACGGATTTTTGCCAATCAAACGGCATTTTGGTTGAAGCCTATTCACCCCTTGCAACGGGCGAGATCGTCACCAACGAAAACGTTGTTGCCATTGCAAAAAAGCACAACGTCACACCTGCAAACGTGTGCATAAAATACTGCCGCGAAAAGGGAACCCTTCCACTGCCAAAATCAAAAACAAAGGAAAGGATCGCAGAGAATTTCTTCCTTGACTTTAGCTTAAGCCCTGAGGATATGGCCCTTCTCGACAGCCTTTATCATATCGGCAAGGTCCAAAAATTAAGAAGCTAACCGTATATTTTTAATCAAAAAGTCTTTTTGGGACTATAAATTTAATAAAAAAGCAAATAAATCAAGTTGTTAAAATTGACATACTTGAAAGTGTATGATATAATAAAACAAACTTAAAGAAATGTGGAGGGAACAACAATGAAACACATTAAGACTTTAGCTACTCGTAACTTATGCGAAAGCGCAAAAAAAGGCGGCTGCGGTGAATGCCAGACATCTTGCCAATCAGCTTGCAAAACAAGTTGCGGTATTGCAAACCAAAACTGCGAAAACAAGAAAAAATAAGTATTGCAAAAAGCGCCGCAACAGCGGCGTTTTTTTACTCACGGCAATTTTTAAATAAATATCAGTAAAAGGTGATCTTATGATTCACAAATATAAACAAGGTGGCTTTAATATTGTAATAGACGTTTGCTCGGGCTCGATCCACGTGGTTGACGACGTTGCTTACGACCTTATCGATCTTTTTAAGACCTGCCCCCGTGAGGAGGCTGTTGCCGCCGTAAGCAAAAAGTACGAGGGCGATGCCGACGTGACCGCTATGGACGTTGAGGAATGCTACGATCAGCTTCTCGGTCTTGAAAGGGACGGCAGGCTTTTCACCCCCGATACCTTTAAGCCCATGGCTGACACCTTAAAGGAAAAGACAGCCGGCGTCGTTAAGGCCCTTTGCCTTCATATCGCCCACAGCTGTAACCTTAACTGCTCTTACTGCTTTGCAAGTCAAGGTAAGTATTCCGGTGAAAGGGCTGTTATGAGCTTTGAGGTCGGCAAGCGCGCCCTCGACTTTTTAATTGAAAACTCAGGCACCCGTCACAACCTTGAGGTTGACTTTTTCGGCGGAGAGCCTTTGCTTAACTTCGACGTGGTCAAAAAGCTGGTTGCCTACGCCCGTCAAAGGGAGAAGGAATGCGGCAAAAACTTCCGCTTCACCCTTACCACCAACGGCGTATTGGTCGACGATGACGTAATTGAATTTTCCAATAAGGAAATGCACAACGTCGTTCTCTCACTCGACGGCCGAAAGGAAGTCCACGATAGATTCAGGGTGGATTACGCCGGTAACGGCAGCTGGGAAAAAATCGTTCCCAAGTTCCAGAAATTCGTCAGCGCAAGGGGAGGCAAGGGCTACTATATGCGCGGCACCTTTACCCACGCCAACCCCGACTTTTTAAAGGACGTTGAAGAAATGTACAACCTTGGCTTCAGGGAGCTTAGTATGGAGCCCGTCGTCTGCGCCCCTGACGACCCCTCAGCCCTCACTAAAGAGGATCTTGAGGTAGTCAAGGCCCAGTACGAGGACCTTGCCGAAATGATGCTTCAAAAGCACAGGGAAGGCGATCCCTTTACATTCTATCATTATATGATAGACCTTGAAGACGGCCCCTGCATTTACAAGCGTATTTCGGGCTGTGGAAGCGGTACCGAGTATATGGCCGTTACCCCTTGGGGTGACCTTTATCCCTGTCATCAGTTCGTCGGCGAGGAGGAATATAAGCTTGGTAACGTTTACGACGGCGTGACCAATCAAGACCTTCAGACCCGCTTTAAAAAGTGTAACGTTTACGCCCGTAAGGACTGTCACGATTGTTGGGCAAAGCTGTACTGCTCGGGTGGGTGTGCCGCCAATGCGTACCACGCAACGGGGGATATTCTCGGCACCTATCAAAGCGGGTGCGAACTTTTCAAAAAGCGTATGGAATGTGCAATCTATCTTCAGGTTGCCAAGCTTTTGGGTGAAGACGAATAATGGATAGCCCAATTTGTGATTTTGTAAAAAAGTATTGTGATTCCTCCCCGGTACGCCTTCATATGCCCGGTCATAAGGGCATGGGGCTTGACGGCTTATCCTACGGCCGTGATATTACCGAGGTCGACGGTGCCGACGTTTTATACGGCGGCAACGGGATCATCAAAAAAAGTCAGGATAACGCCTCAAAAATATTTGGGACAAAAAAGACGATCTACTCTACAGAGGGGTCTTCTCTGTCCATCAGGGCAATGGTTTATCTTGTCGCGCTTTATGCCGCAAAAACGGGAAAAAGACCCCTTATCGTTGCCACAAGAAACGCCCACAAGGCCTTTGTTAACGCTTGTGCCGTTCTCGGCGTGGACGTGGTATGGGCTTATCAAAAAGATGGCGATATTCTTTCAAATTCCTTTGATAATCGACTTATAGAGGCACTTTTGGATCAAAATAGGCCCGTTGCCCTATACGTTACAAGCCCGGATTATCTCGGCAACCTTCTCTCTATATCAGCCCTTAGGGATATCTGCGATAAATATTCAACCCTGCTTTTGGTTGACAACGCCCATGGCGCTTATCTTAACTTTTTTAAGGAAGACCTTCACCCCATCAAAAAGGGCGCTCATATCTGTTGTGACTCCGCCCATAAGACCTTGCCCGTATTGACGGGCGGTGGGTATCTTCATTTTTCCGTCGATGCCCCCGATTTTCTCGTAAACAACGGTGAAAGGGCAATGGGGATTTTTGCTTCAACAAGTCCGTCATATCTTATTATGCAATCCCTTGACGCCTTTAATAAAATTGCGTGTGATGGGTTTAAACAAAAGGTAAAGACACTTGCCGAAAGATGTGCTGCTTTTAAAGACTCTCTTAAATCCTGCGGCTTTATTACGGTCGGGGAAGAGCCTTTAAAAATAACTCTTGCGCCAAAGTCTTACGGTTACACTGGGGAAGCTATCAAGGATTACTTGCTTACAAACAATATCGTTTGTGAATTCTCCGATCCCGATTACGTTGTTATGATGGTTTCACCGTCAATCGATCTTGACAAGCTTGACCGCCTTGAAGGTCTTTTAAAAGCCCTTCCAAAGCGTGAGCCTATCTTATCTACGCCGCCCATCTTACCTGTGGCAGAGGTTAAAATTGCCCCTCACAAGGCAATACTTATGCCCGCCGGCGAGGTTGACGTAAGGCTTGCAAAGGGGCGCGTTCTTGCCTCCCCAACGGTAAACTGTCCGCCTGCGGTTCCCATCCTCGTTTGCGGAGAGGTCGTTACAAATGCCCACGTTGACGCCTTTTTATACTACGGTATCAACACCTGCTTCGTTGTTGACGAAGGTAAAATTTAACCAAATATTTCGCGCCAAGGCTAAATTGTGCCTTGGCGTCTTTATTTGCAAAAAAGCGCGATAATTGGCTTATAGGCCCACTTTTTCTTAAAAAAGTTTGTTTTTTATATTCAATAAACGGGTGTAAAAGCGCAAAATCGTGACCATTTAAGCAAAATAGGTTGAAAATTTGCAATTTGTATGGTATTATTATAATGTCAACGTGTCGCTTACGCGCGCTCGTAAATAATCTTCAAGGATTACTTCTATGAAAAAATTCATCGCAGTCTTAGTTTTAATGGTTTGCCTTTTCACGGCTTCCTGTGAGCTTCCGGTTATCGATAGCAGTTCTCAAGGCGGCAGCGGTTCCGATTCAATCGTTACCCCCGGCGAGTCCGTCGATCCGGGCGAGTCCACCAACCCCGGCGAGTCTGTTGATCCCGACGATCCAATAACCCCGGATGATCCCGTTGGTCCCGTCGTTCCCACACCAACTCCGTCCCAGCTTAACGTTTCCACAGTAGGCATATCCTTTGAAAGCATTTACGCCCAGTGGGCCCCTGCTGACGGCGCCGACAAATATCACGTATACTGTGACGGCAAGCTTGTTGACGGCCAGCTTATACGCAATTACGGCGATTATTACCGTGTGGACGTGGTCGGCCTTTCGGCTGCCGAACATACCATTAAGATCGTTGCCGTCAAGGGCGCTCAGGAGGTGGATTCATCCGCATACACCTTTGAAGCCACCCCAAAAGCACACCTTCGTGAAGGCTTTGCATTTAAAAACGGAACGGCAAGCGGCGGCTATAACGACGACGGCACCTTAAAAGCCGGCGCCCGCGTTTTGTACGTTACCGACAACAACAAGGACACCATCACCATGGATATTCAAACGGGCAAGTCAACGATTACCGCCATGGTTGGCGTTCAAAACATATTGACTGGCCTTAAAAAGGGCTACGAAAAAGATCCTATCGTAATAAGGTTTATTGGCAACGTTACCGATCCTGCCGTCCTTGAAAAGGGCGATCTTCTCGTGGATCTCGGCACCGACAAGTTTACCGGTGGGCTCACGTTAGAGGGTATCGGCAACGACGCAACCTTCAATGGCTTTGGCTTAAGGATTAAAAACTCGTCTAACGTTGAGGTAAGAAACCTCGGCTTTATGAACTGCGACTCCGACGAGGGTGATAACCTCGGCCTTCAGCAGGACAATACCCATATCTGGGTACACAACTGCGACTTCTTCTACGGTCAGGCAGGTAAGGATGCCGATCAGGATAAGGGCGACGGCGCACTCGATTGTAAAAAGTCGACCTACATTACCTTTTCCTTCAACCATTTCTGGGATTCGGGTAAGTCCAACCTTTTAGGCACCTCTGGCGAGTCATCTTCCAACTACTTATCCTACCACCACAACTGGTATGACCACTCGGATTCCCGTCATCCCCGCGTAAGGACCGCTACCGTCCACGTTTACAACAACTATTATGACGGCAACTCAAAATACGGCGTAGGCTCCACCATGGCCAGCTCCATTTTTGTTGAAAATAACTATTTCCGCAACTGCAAAAACCCAATGCTTACGTCAAAGCAGGGCACCGACGCCTTAGGCGCTGGCACATTCTCCGGCGAGGACGGCGGCGTTATCAAGGCCTACGGCAACCATATCACTGGTGGCGCAAATATGATAAAGTACAGCGCCAACAACAAAAGCTACGACTATTACGATGCCAATGCCCGTGACGAGGTCCTTCCTTCAACGGTAGTTGCCCTTTTTGGCGGTACGTCTTACAACAATTTTGACACCGACAAGTCCATCATGTACGACTACTCAGTTGAAACTGCCCTTGAAGCCCGCAACACGGTTATTTCCTGGGCAGGCAGGGTACAGGGCGGTGACTTCAAGTGGACCTTTACCGAGGCCGACGACTCATCTTACGCCGTTGATGCCAAGCTTAAGGTAGCCCTTCTTGCCTACACCTCAAAGGTGATTTTAAGTCAAGCCGTTTCCACCAACACCTTAGACGAGGAAATTTCCGCAATCCCTCAGTACCCCACCGTGTCGGATATTGATATGATCCTTGGTTGCTACGAAAAGTATGTGGCCCTTTCTGACGGACAGAAGGCTCAGGTCAAAAACGCCCAGCTACTTCTTGATCACTACGAAACCGCCCAGATCCTTATGGTCGAGCGCGTTATCGGTCTTATCAATCAGATGGATACATCCAACGACCAAAGCATCTTGGCCGCCTATAAGGAATATTCAGCCCTTTCAACCGAGCAAAAAGCCAAAGTTACCAACTATTCAGTATTGGCTACCGCCCTTGAAGGTATAAAGGTTGAGGGTATTTCGCACGCCTTCGATAACGGCATGCCCACTCAGTTTTTCAAGGTTGACGGAAATCTTTCCACCTCAAAGGGTGTTGCAACCTATAACGGCAGCACATATAAAAAGTGTCTTAAAATGGAGTCGGAAACTTCAATTTCCTTCACACTCACTCAAAAAATGACCTTGACACTTGTTTTCGGCGATGAACATTACGTTTCCTTCAAGCTTAACGGCGAGGCCTATAACGACGAGGGTGCCACCGTCTTTACAATTGAGCTTGAGGCAGGGGATTACGTTATCACCAAGAAAAACGTAACAAACCTTTTCTTTATAAGCGTCAGCTGACTTATTAACAACTTAATTTAACCCATTTTTGCGCCTACCGCTTACGGTCGGCGCTTTTTTTAAAATTTTTTTAACAATTTTGCAAAAACCTTATAAAAACACTTTACAACTTTAGCGAATTAAAGTACAATAGTGACATCAAACCCAAGGGGGAGCAAAAATGAAATTCAAAAAAGGCCTTTTGGCAATTATTCTTTCAATCGTAACGTTATTTTCCGTTGTCGGCATGTCGGGCTGCGCCAGTGACGTCGGTATGGACGACGGTGTTTTAAAGATAGGGTATACCCTTTATCCGCCAATGAATTACGTTGACGAAGCCAACAACTTTGTGGGCTTTGATACGGAGCTTGCCGAAGCCGTTTGCGAGTATCTCAATCTAAAGGTTGAATTTGTTCTTATCGATTGGGACTACAAGGTTATGTCGCTGGACTCCAAGGAGATCGACTGCATCTGGAACGGTATGACCATTACGGAGGAGCTTCAGGAGGCTATTCTTATTACCGAGCCTTACCTTGAAAACCGCCAGGTAATCGTTTGTCAGGCGTCAGAGGTGTCAAAATATACCGATCAGGCCTCACTTTTAACGGCTAAAGAGGTTATAGTTGAAGCGGGATCTGCCGGTGAAAACACTGCAGAAAAGCTCGGTGTCAGTCAGCAGGCTTTAATAAAGGCAGGCGCTCAAAAGGACACCTTGTTAGAGGTTAAAAGCTCCAAAGACAAGGTCGCCGTTATCGACATTTTAATGGCTCAGGTACTGGTCGGAGAGGGCTCCGTGAACGAAGATTTAGCATACGTAGACGTAAATTTTGAACTTGAGCAGTTTGGTATCGGCTTCAGAAAGGACGACGTCAAGACCATGACAGCCGTTCAGGAGGCTTTAAACGCATTAAAAACAGACGGCACCTTTGCCGCACTTCAAGCGAAATATTTCGGTTAATTTTAAAAAATTATTTGTTATTTGGTTTAGGCGGGTTGCTCCGCCTAAACCCATATTTATGTTTAAAGGTAGATAAAATGTCAGCTGATTTTTTAGCAGTCAATCTAGACCTGTTTAAGGGTTTTTTATTGACTATTGCATTATTTTTTATAACTTTATTTGCGGCCATACCGTTGGGCCTTCCTATAAGCTTCGGCTCAATGTCGAAGATCAAGCCCATAAGATGGGCGGTAAGGACCTTTGTCTGGATAATCCGCGGCACACCTCTTATGCTTCAGATACTCGTCGTTTATTACGGACCAGCACTGTTGTTTGGATGGTCCCTTTTGCCAAGGCTTTTGGCTGTATCCATTGCCTTCGTTATTAATTACGCCTGTTATTTTTCGGAAATTTACCGCGGCGGTATAGAATCCGTCGCCAAGGGACAGTACGAGGCCGGCAAGGTTTTGGGGCTTTCTAACAGCCAGATTTTTTCAAAAATAGTGCTTTTTCAGGTCTTTAAAAGGGTCCTTGCCCCTATGTCTAACGAGATAATAACTTTAGTCAAGGACACCTCCCTTGCACGTGTGCTGATGATTGCAGAGGTTTTAAAGGTCGCGCAGGATTATACGGCATACGGCCTTATCTGGCCACTGTTTTTCACGGCGGTATACTATTTGATTTTTGTAGGTGTACTTACAATTTTCTTTAACTGGCTTGAAAAGAAAACAAGCTTTTTGGTTATTTCATAAGGAGTGATAAAAATGTCCCTTTTACAGGTAGAAGGCTTATATAAAAGCTTTGGTGAAACAAAGGTGCTCACCGACGTTAACTTTTCCTTGGAGCGCGGCATAATAGCTTCAATTATCGGTCCGTCGGGTAACGGCAAGACCACGCTTTTACGGTGCCTTAACTTTTTGGAAGCCCCCGACAAGGGCAAGATCAAAATTAACGGGCAGGAAATTTTCGATGCGGAAAAGAAGTATTCTCAGGAAGAATTGCGCAAAAAAAGACTTCATTTCGGGCTTGTTTTTCAAAACTTTAACCTTTTCCCTCAATACACCGCCCTTGAAAACGTAAAGCTTGCAATAGATCTTCGCGCAAAGGAAAGATTAATGTCCAAGGATCTTACAAAACTGGCCTATAAGCAGGTTATTGCACAAAATGCAGACCTTTCAAGAGAGCTTTTATTGAAGATGGGCTTAAAGGGAAAGGAAAATAATTACCCCCACGAGCTCTCCGGTGGACAGCAGCAAAGGGTGGCTATTGCCAGGGCACTTTCTCTTACCCCGGACGTCATTTGCTTTGACGAGCCCACCTCCGCCCTCGACCCACACCTTACCAACGAGGTCGCCAATATGATCCTGGAGCTAAAGTCCCCAAAATGCTCTATGATCATCGTCACTCACGAGCTTTCATTTGCTCAAAAGGTATCGGATAAAATTTTACTGATGGAAAATGGAATAATTACTGAAAAAAGCCTTGCGGAAAATCTTTTTGACGAGTATAATATATAATAAGGAAAAAAGGATGGTAAAAGTGATATGATAGACAAAAAGGTTATGCAGGACTATCTTTACGGGGTTTTGGCAAAGACCACCGACCCTCAGGAGATCGCACTTTTACTTGAAGATTTATGCACCTATGCCGAAACTGAAAATATGGCACAAAGGCTGTATTCCGCCAAGCTTATTTTGGAAGGAAACACGTACGTCCAGGTGGAAAACGAAACTTTAATTTCATCCGCGACCCTGTCAAGGGTTTCCCGCTGTATCAAATACGGTAAAGGCGGTTACCGCACCGTAATAGAAAAATAAGCCCATGCGGGCTTTTTTTTATTGCTTAAAACGGATATATGCAAAAAAATCAATTTTTTTTGTCAAAAAAAAGGAAAAGTAAAAAATAAATTGTATAAATAAATGTAAGGCTCAAAAAAGTAGATATTTTCTTGTATTTTTTATGTACAAGCCTTATTTTTTACTAAAGGACTTATGCTGGACGTTAAATTTATTGAAGAACTTAAAAGCCGTAACGAAATCGTCGACGTTATTTCCGCTTACTGCCAGTTGGAGCGTAAGGGCGGGGCATTCTGGGCCCGTTGTCCGCTTCCCGGTCACATGGAAAAAACGCCTTCTTTTTGCGTTAACCAAGCCGGCCAGTTTTACAAGTGCTTTGGGTGTCAGCGCGGCGGCGACGTAATAAAGTTTATTATGGAGGTTGAAAGCCTTACCTATTACGAGGCAATCAAGTTTTTGGCAAATCGCGCCAATATGGAGGTTCCCGGCTACGATACCCGCGATGAGGAGCGTATTGAGCAAAACGCCCTTAACAAAAAAAACCGATTGGCTGTTTTAAAGGACGCCGCAAGGTTTTACGTAAACAATCTTTACACCGAAGGCGGGGCCCCGTATCTTGATTACATATTTGGCCGCGGCTTTGATAAAAAGACGTTGGTGGAGTTTGGTATCGGATGCTCGCTGGACTATAAATCTTTACCAAATTATCTTCACGAAAAGGGCCACTCCTACGAGGACATGGTTGCCGCAGGGGTAGTAAGCTACAATAAGGACACAGGAGATTATTCCGACTTTGAGGCAAAAAGACTTGTGGTCCCCATTATAGACAGCTTTTCCAACGTCCTTGCCTTTGGCGGAAGGGTCATTGAAAAGACCGACTTCGCCAAGTACAAAAACACTCGCGAAACGAGCATTTTTGTTAAAAACCGAACCTTATTTAATATAAACAACGTCAAAAAGCTTAAACGTGAAAAGGGCACCCTTCCTTACATAATAATGGTTGAAGGGTATATGGACGTAATCGCCCTCTTTTCTAAGGGCATTAAAAACGTCGTTGCCTCTATGGGCACGTCCCTCACTGTGGAGCAGGCAAGGCTTTTGCTTCGTTATACCGACACCGTTATTATAAGCTACGACGGGGACTCTGCAGGGCAAAAGGCAACTTTTAGGGGTATGGAAATTTTACGTGACGCCGGCCTTACGGTGAAGATCATCGCCATCCCCGAAAAGCTTGATCCGGACGAATACGTAAACAAATACGGGGTGGACAAGTATCTTTCCCTTATTGAAAACGCTCAGCCACTTATCGACTATAAGATTACTTATTTAGAGCAGGCTTTCAACCCAAACGACGCCGTTTCCAAACGCAAATTTTTGGATAACGCATTGAGGGTGGTTGCTGAAAGCGACCGCTCCTTCGTTAGGGAGGATTTACTTAAACGCATCAGTCAGATTACAAAAGTCTCTTACGAGGCTTTAAATCGCGACCTTGAAAAATTTGAGCAAAAGTCGACCTATAAGCCGATTATCGCTCAAATTACACCTGAAAAGGAAGGGGATGCCGACCAAAACAACGCAATCGTCCAAGCAGAAAGATTCGTTTTGTCCTCAATCCTTAACAATAAGGATTACGCGTCCATTACCGACGTTCTGGATGCCGACTTTGTTTCTCAGCAAAGAAAGGATTTATGCGAGTGTATGATCTCCGCTTACGAAAGCGGTCGCGTCGTTGGCCCCACCGTTTTATCCGAGATGCTAGGGGACGACTATTTGGGTGAGCTTAACAACGTTCTTACCGAATGTGACAGGATCGTTTGCGAAAGCTACGAAAGATACTACGCCGACTGTTTAAAAAACATGGAAAGAAACGCCTTAGAGGGCGATATTAATTATCTGAGGGACTACTGTGCGGAGCAGGACGATATAGCAAAGCAGCTTGCTATCATCGCCACCCTCGACAAAAAAATTAAAAGACTTCACGAACTCAAAACGGAGGATAAAACATGATAGAAGACGTCAAGCTTGCCGAGATAACTAAAGAGATAATTGCCGACTACAAAAAACGTGGCACCATCACGATGAGCGCTCTTTTCGACCGTCTTGAAAAGGTCCAGATGAGTGACGAGCAGATGGAAAATATGTGCGCCGTAATCGAAGACGCCGGCATACAGGTCGTTGACGAATCCGTTCAGGAGCAAAATCTTTATGAACAGCTCATTAAAGAAATCAGCATGGACGACCCCGTCAAAATGTACCTTAAGGACATCGGTAAGGTACCCCTTCTTACCAACGAAGAAGAAATCGACCTTGCCAAGCGTATGGCAGATGGCGATCTTGCCGCCCGCAAGATATTGGCCGAAGCAAACCTTCGTCTTGTGGTTTCTATCGCCAAGCGCCACGTGGGCAGGGGTATGCACTTCCTTGATCTTATTCAGGAGGGCAACATGGGCCTTATGAAGGCAGTTGAAAAGTTTGACTATACCAGGGGATACAAGCTGTCAACCTACGCGACCTGGTGGATTCGTCAGGCCATCACCCGCGCCATTGCCGACCAGGCAAGGACCATAAGGATCCCTGTACATATGGTTGAAACCATTCATAAGCAGGCAAAGGTTTCGCGCCAGCTTCTTCAGGAGCTTGGCCGTGATCCTTACCCCTCTGAAATCGCCAAGGAAATGGGCATTCCCGAATCCCGCGTTATAGAGATTCAGAAGATCGCCCAGGACCCAATCTCTCTTGAAACTCCAATCGGTGAGGAGGAGGACAGCCACCTCGGCGACTTTATCGTTGATGAAAACGCTCAGGCCCCAAGCGACGTCGTTGAAAACGTTATGCTTAAGGAGCATCTTATAAGGGTCCTTGACACACTCACCCCCCGTGAAGAAAAGGTTTTGCGTCTTCGCTACGGTCTTGACGACGGCAGACCCAGGACCTTAGAGGAGGTCGGTAAGGAATTCAACGTCACCCGTGAACGTATCCGTCAGATAGAGGCTAAGGCTTTAAGAAAGCTTCGTCATCCGTCACGCTCCAAGCGCTTAAGGGACTTTCTTGACTAATGAACGTCCGTCTTGAAACTATAATTTCTCTCCTGTCAACCACCGACACCTTTGCAGACGTAGGCTGTGATCACGGCTACGTGTCCAAGGAGGTACTATCCCGCGGGCTCGCAAAAAAGGTATACGTTACCGATATTTCAAAGCCAAGCCTGCAAAAAGCTATCGATCTTCTGACCGATTCGGGCTTTGACAGCTTTGAAGCTTTTTTGACCGACGGGCTTGAGTCCGTTCCGCAGGCAGACCAGGTTCTCATTGCCGGTATGGGGGGGCAGGAGATTGTTAAAATTCTCAAAAAGTCGGCCTATAAGCCGCTTATCGTAGTATTACAGCCAATGAAGAACGCCGATTTGGTTCGTAAGGAGCTTCATACCCTTGGCTACGGTATAATCCGTGACTTTATGTTTTACGCCGACGATAAGTATTATGAGATCATAAAAGCCCAGCTTGGCGTAAGCGACGGCTACACCCAATTAGAGGAAGAATTCGGCCGTGAAAATCTTTGTGGCAACAAGGACTTCAAGCGCTATCTTGATAATATGATGAAGATGATTGAATCCGCCCGCAGCTCAAGTAACATCAGCGAGGATTCTTCCCAAAAGCTAACGAAAAAACTACAGGTTTTAAGAGGTTTAATCAAATGAGACTTAAGGAAATTTACGAGCTTATCGACCGCTTTGCTCCTTTCGAGCTTTCCGATATGTACGGCAAGCTCACAGGCTTTCAGGATAACAGCGGTATTATAATAGGCAGCGACAGCGATATTACCAACGTGGTATTTTCCCTCGACCTTACGGATAAGACCGTCGAGTACGCTCAATGGGTAAAGGCAGGTCTTATCATTACTCACCATCCTGCGATTTTTACCGGCATCAAAAGCATTGACGGCGTTTTACTTAAGGCCGCCAACGCAGGTATCGGGGTAATTTCCTGCCATATCAACTTTGACGTTGCTGAAAAGGGCGTTGACTACTTCCTCGCCAAGGGCGTTGCCAATCCCGAAGATAAAGAGATAGAGATTTTAGAGCCTCTTTTATCCGGCACGGGCTACGGCAGACGTTATCCTGTCAATCTTTCCTTGGAGGAGCTCGCCGCCCACGTCGAGGAGGAATTCAAAACAAAGGTCCACGTCTACGGTGACAGGACTGCTTACGTAAAAAAGGCCGCAAGCTTCTGTGGCGCCGGCTTAGACAGTAAGGCTTTATCATATCCGGCTGACGTCTATATTTCTGCTGACGTTCGCCATCACGTTTTGGTTGAAGCCATCCAAAAGGGCAAAAGGGTAATCGCAATGACCCATTTTGCCAGCGAAAATTACGGTTTGAAGTGCATCTATAAGCATTTCGTAAATATTTACAGGTTAAAAAACAAGCTTGACTTTTACTTTTTCGACGATGAAAGATTCGTTTAACGTCAAGTGAAGGAGTTTTAAATGATAGATAAGTTATTAGAGTATCAGAACATCGACGCAGGCTTAAAGGAGATTGAAAACAGTCTTCGCCAAAGTGAAGAATTCAAAAAATACGCCCAGGCAGTTAAGTTTTTAAAAACCGTTGCCGACAGCAAGGCTCAGATAGAGTCCAAGGCCGCATCCTTACTTGGTGCAATGAACACCCTCCAGGCCAAGCTTGAAAAACTCAACGAGGAAAAGGCAGAGTTCACCGACCTTGACGGCGTTGAAGACGAAAACACAATTAATTTCTTAAAGAAAAAGTCCAATGAGCTTTCAAAGCAGTTTGCCGCCTTAGAGGGGGAAATTACCAAGCTTTCGCAGGAAATGACCGATCTTACCGCTCAGTATAAAAAGCTTATGTCCAACACCAAGGTCATGCTCGCTCAGCAGGACGATAATAAGAAAAAGTACGAGGAGTTATCCAAGTCAAAGGAGGAGGAAAAGGCCGCCATCAAGAAAAAGCTTGACCTTTTGGCAAAGGACATTCCGCAAGGGGTCATGGCGCAGTACAAGGAAAAGCGTAAGGATCCAAAATTCCCCATCGTTTATCCCGTTGACGGCAAGCATTGCACGGCCTGCGGGACGGAGCTTTCTCAGCTAGAATACACAAGGCTCAAGCAGGAAAAGATCGTTGAATGCGAAAACTGCCGACGCTTGATCTTCATAAAAGAATAATTTTAAGCCAAAAATCAACCGCAAGTGCAAAAAACGCCTGCGGTTTTTATTTTTTAATAAAAAGCAATGATTTTTTAGGGTTTGTAAGGTATTTTTGCTTGACAAGGCACAAAATAAAAGTATAATATTATGTGTAAAGCAAAACTACTTTACATTATTTTGTTTTTCGGTGATGTTATGAAGATAGAAGAGGTCGGCTATTTAGCGCTTCTCGATGCGTACAAAAAAATATTGACCCCAACAAAATACGACATTGCCGAGATGTATTTTTGTCTTGATCTGTCTTTGAGCGAGATTGCGGAAATAAAGTTAGTTACAAGACAAAGCGTTTTGGACGCAATAAAAACCGTCAAGGCGGAGCTTGACGAGCTTGAATCAAAAATCGGGCTTGTTACGTTAAAGCAAAAGATAACAGACCTTTCAAAGGAGCTCCCTGAAGGCGAAAGGGAAAAACTAATTAAGATTTTGGAGAAGTAAATGGCAGCATTTTCATCATTAGGCGAAAAACTTAATCACGTTTTCTCAAAGCTGACAAAGCGCGGCAAGTTGACGGAGCTTGAAATTAAGCAAGCAATGCGTGAGATCCGCATCGCCCTTTTAGAAGCCGACGTAAACATTAAAGTCACCAAGGACTTTATCGCGTCCGTTTCCGAAAAGGCCGTCGGTCAGGACATTATCAAAAGTCTTAATCCAACCCAACAGGTAATAAAAATCGTCAATGAAGAATTAATTTCTTTAATGGGCGGCACCAACCAGAAGCTTGAAGTTTCCTCTAAGCCTCCCACAGTTATTATGATGTGCGGCTTACAGGGTGCGGGCAAGACGACACTTTCGGGTAAGCTTGCATTAATGCTTAAAAAGCAAGGCAAAAAGCCGCTTATGGTTGCCTGCGACGTTTATAGGCCTGCTGCTATCAAGCAGCTTCAGGTCGTTGGCTCTCAGGCGGGGGTAGAGGTTTTTGAAATGGGCAACGATAACCCTGTTAAAATTGCCTCTGCCGGTGTTGAGCACGCCAAAAAGTTTGGATTTGACACGGTTATTATCGATACGGCAGGCCGTCTTGAAATTGACGACGGGCTGATGACCGAGCTTGAAAATATCATTTCCACCGTTGCCCCAACCGAAATTTTACTGGTAGTTGATTCCATGACGGGTCAGGTTGCCGTAAACGTTTCAGAAGAATTCAACCGCAGGCTTGGCCTTACGGGCGTCGTTTTGACAAAGCTTGACGGCGACACAAGGGGCGGTGCCTGTCTTTCAATCAAGGCAGTTACAGGAAAGCCCATTAAATTCTGCGGCGTTGGTGAAAAGCTCACCGATATTGAGCCCTTCCACCCAGACAGAATGGCTAACCGAATCCTTGGTATGGGCGACGTGCTTACCTTAATTGAAAAGGCACAGCAGGCAGTTACCGAAGCCGACGCTAAAAAACTTGAGCAAAAGCTTAAGGAAAACACCTTCGATCTTAACGATTATCTCGATCAGATAGAAATGCTCAAAAAGATGGGTGGCGCAAGCGCCGTTATGAGCATGATGCCCGGTATGGGTAAGCTGAAGATCAAGGAAGGCGATATTGACGAAGACGAGATTTACAAGGTCAAGGCAATTATTCAGTCAATGACCAAAAAGGAAAGAACAAACCCACAGATTTTAAACTATTCAAGAAAGATGCGCATTGCCCAGGGCAGCGGCACTTCCTTGCAGGAGATAAACAAGCTTTTAAAACAGTACGAGCAGATCAAGGTCCTTATCAAACAAATGAAGGGCGGTAAGGGCAAAAAGCTTCCATTTAAGTTTTAATGCTTATTAAATAGTTCAATAATCGGCTTATAGCCACACTTATTAAATTTAAAGACAATATACGGAGGTATAAATATTATGGCAGTAAAAATGAGATTGACAAGAATGGGCGACAAGAAATCACCTTTCTATCGTATCGTAGTTGTTGACAGCAGAGTTGCAAGAGACGGTAAGTACATCGACAAAATCGGTCACTACAATCCTATCGCTAACCCCGCTGAAGTAGTCATCAATGCTGACAAGGCTAAAGATTGGCTCGCCAAAGGCGTTCAACCCACCGAAACGGTTAAATCCCTTCTCGTTAATGCAGGCGTTATTGAAAAGCCCACCAAGCTTTCTCCCGCCAAGACCAACCCCAAAAAGAAAAAAGACTAATTAAGGTGATCCTATGATAGATCTTATTAAGTACGTCGTTTTTCAGTTTGCCGAACATAAGGACGATTGCGAATTTATCGTCAACGAAGACGGTGACAACGTTTCCGTCAACGTTATTCTCAACAAGGAAGACATGGGTAAGGTTATCGGCAGACAGGGCAAAATTGCCAAGGCTTTAAGGACGATTGTAAAATCAGCCGCTTCAAAGTCAGGCAAAAGGTATAATATCGAGATTAATGAAAAAGAAGGGGCTTAATCCTTCTTTTTCTATTTTTCACGATATTAAATTGCTTAAAGGGCGGCGATTTGTCGCCGCCTGACTTTAGCAAAAAACTAAGATAATCGACTTATACAAGGACTTTTTATTAAATAAGGTTAGCAAGAAATGGAAAAAATTCACATCGGCACAGTATTAAAGCCACAGGGTATTGCAGGACAAATTAAAATCAGTGATTTCACCGACGGCCCTTCCGCTCTTAAAAATCTTACTCAGGTTTTCATCGGCGAGGAGGAATTTAAAGTTTTGGACTTAACCGTACGCGACGGCGCGATTTTTATGATGCTTAAGGGCATTGCAGACAGAAACGGCGCCGAGCTTTTACGTGGCAAAGACGTCTTTGCTTTGCGTGAGCAGATCGTTAAAAAGGAAGGCACTTACTTTATCGTTGATATTATCGGTTGCGATTTGTACTTGTCAAGCGGCAAGCTTCTCGGTAAAATCACCGACGTAAAAACGTCCAACGTTGACATTTTTACGGCTGACACTACCGAAGGCGTTTGTTATTTTCCATTTATCAAAAAGCTCAATGCCGTTTGTGACGTTGAAAACAAACGTGTTACCGTTGATGCAAAGGTGTTTACGGAGGTCGTTTTATACGAAGGCAAATGAGGATAGACATTTTAACGCTTTTCCCCGATATGTTCACGCCCCTTTCTGAAAGTATAATCGGCAGGGCAGTAAAGGGCGGAAAAGTTGAGATCAAAGTTACCGACATCAGGGATTATACCGAAAACAAGCACAGGCGTTGTGACGACTACACCTTTGGCGGTGGCGCAGGTATGGTTTTAACTCCTCAGCCCGTTGCTTCCTGCATACAGGCAATCGACCCCGATCACAAGGCTTGGCGCATATACATGTCCCCGAAGGGAAGAACCTTTTCTCAAAAATGCGTAAAGGAGCTTTTATCCCACCAATGGATATTGCTTTTGTGCGGCCATTACGAAGGCGTCGATCAAAGGATAATCGACCTTTTCATTGATGAGGAAATGTCAATCGGCGATTACGTTCTCACGGGGGGAGAGCTCCCCGCCATGGTAATCACCGACGCCATCTCAAGATACGTTGACGGCGTTCTTGCAGAGGATTCCTTAAAAAACGAAACCTTTACCGATAACCTCGTGGAGTACCCTCAATATACCCGCCCGCAGGAATTTATGGGCCTTAAGGTGCCCGAGGTTTTAGTTTCCGGCCACCACGGTGAGGTTGAAAAGTGGCGTAGGGAACAATCAATAATGTTGACAAAAAAGCTTCGCCCCGATCTTCTTAAGGATGGGGAGGAGGTTTAGTATATAGGTGAATTATGCAAACCATACAATGGTTTCCCGGTCATATGACCAAAGCCCTCCGTATGATGGAGGAAAATATGAAGCTTTGCGACGGCGTGGTGTACGTTCTTGATGCCCGCGCCCCTTTCGCATGCATAAATAAAAAGCTTAATCAGATCATAAATAACAAGCCAATACTGTATCTGCTTAACAAAGCTGACCTGGTTGAAAGGTCCGATATTAACGCCGTACAGGCAAAACTAGCGGGTGAAAACGTCAGGGTGTTGCCGACCGTCGGTACGACGCTTAAAGACGGAAAGTCCGTCTATAACGCGATTATCGACATTTTTAAAGAAAAAATTGAGGCCAAAAAGGCCAAGGGTATAAAAAAGGTCGTTCGCGTAATGGTCTGCGGTATACCCAACACCGGCAAGTCAACCGTCATAAACTCCCTTTCAGGCAAAAAGCAGGCCCAGACAGGGGATAAGGCAGGCGTTACCAAGGGCAAGCAGTGGATAAAGCTTTACGATATAGAGCTTTTAGACACTCCCGGCACCATGCCCCCCTCATTTGAAAATCAAACGTACGCGCACCATCTTGCGTATATTGGCTCCATCAACGATGCCATTTTGGATATGGAAAGCTTAGCCCTTGACTTTATCGAGGAAATGACCCAAAACCACGGCGGCGTTTTAAGCGCAAAATACGGCGTTGACGAAAGCCTTCCTCCGTTGCAAATTTTTGAAGGCATTGCTAAGGCAAGGGGGTTTTTGTTAAGAGGTGGAGAGTTTGATTACGAAAGATGCTCCAGGGCAATTTTTGACGACTTCAGAAAAGGCAGGATAGGCAAGGTATGTCTGGAAAAATCAGTTTAAAGGATAAGCTCGTCAACGAGTACGAAATTTTATCTCAAGGCAAAAAATATATTGCCGGCGTTGATGAGGTCGGCCGCGGTCCTTTGGCAGGTCCCGTGGTTTGTGCCGCAGTTATCATGCCCCTTGATGACGATCTTTTGATTGAAGGCGTTGACGACAGCAAAAAGATTTCCGAAAAAAAGCGTGAAACCTTATCCAAGCTTATTATGGAAAGGGCCATCGCATATAAGATTTGTCTTGTCGATCACGAAAGGATAGACGAGGTAAACATCCTTAACGCCACCAAGGAGTGTATGGAGGCCTGCATCGTCGGCCTTGACGTTAAGCCCGACGTGGTCCTTATCGACGCCGTAAAGCTTGACGTCCCGTACGAAACCAAGGCAATTATAAAGGGTGACGCCAAAAGCTACACAATTGGCGCGGCCTCAATTATTGCTAAGGTCTACCGTGATAAGCTGATGGAGAAATTCCACGATGATTTTCCAGCCTATAATTTTAAAAAGAACAAAGGCTATGGCACAAAGGAGCATATTACCGCTATAAAGGAGGTTGGCCCATGCCCAATCCACAGAAGAACGTTTATAAAAAACTTTTGGGGGTCAAAGGAGAGCTAACCGCCAAAAAATATCTCAAGGATAAAGGCTATAAGATCCTTGAGGTCAACTACCGCACCAAGTTCGGCGAAGTGGATTTAATCGGCCTATACGCGGACTTTTTAGTCTTTATTGAGGTCAAAACCCGTACTGAAAAGTATTACGGAGAGCCCTGTGAGGCAGTGGGCTTTGACAAACAACGCAGATATAGACTTGCCGCCGAGTATTATATGATGACCCATCGCGATTTGGATCTTCAGCCCCGCTTTGACGTGGTTGAAATCTTTCTTGATCAAATTAACCATATAGAGGACGCCTTTCAATGAAGATAGCAGTTACTACGGCTTCGGGCGTGGAAGCCGTTACCAAGCGAGAGCTTTTCAAGCTTGGTATTGACAATCCGCCCGCAATAAACGGCAGGATGGTTTTTGAGGGTGACGAAAAAACCCTTGCCGAGTGTAATATCCATCTTTCAACGGCAAGCCGCGTTTATATTTGGCTGGCAGAATTCAAATGCGCCGACTTTGACGCCCTTTACGATAACCTTTATCAGATCAACTGGGAAGATTACCTTTTTGAAAACGGTCAGATCGTCATTGAGCCAAAGCTTGTCGCCAGCAAGCTGACGGCATTTTCAGCAACCCAATCGGTGGCAAAAAAAGCTGTTTGTGCTAGACTTATGAAAAGCTATAAAAAGGCTTTTCTTCCCGAAAACGGCCCAAGATATACCATAGAGCTTGCCATTACCCACGACTATTGCACAGTTTTGCTCAACTCCTCCGGTGAAAGCCTTCACAAGCGCGGCTACCGTCATCTTTACGGCGAGGCGCAGCTAAAGGAGACTTTAGCTTCCGCCATGATAGAGCTTTCCGTCTGGAATCCTTCACGCCCCCTGGTTGACCTTTTTACAGGCACCGGCACCATCGCTATTGAAGCCGCTTTAAAGGAGAAAAATATACCCGTCGGCCTCCGCAGAAAGTTTGATTTCTTCAATTTTAAAAACTTTGATCAAAAGGCCTACGAAAGTGCAAAAAGTGAGGCTATAAGTCAGTTATCAACGGAAAAATGTCAGATAATCCACGCTTACGACGTTGACGAAAAACAGCTTTCCTTGGCAAAAGCCCACGCAAAGAGGGCTGGGGTCTTGGATATAATTGAGTTCCATCACGCCGAAATGCAGTCCTTTAAATCCAAAGCCCTACGCGGTGTTGCCTTTGCAAATCCGCCCTACGGCGAAAGACTTGAAGACAGACCAATGATAGAAAAGCTTTACAAAGATTACGGCTCTGTCAGACGTGCCAATCCCGAGTGGTGCTACTATACCATCACACCCGTTACCGATTTCGAAAAGCTTTTCGGCGCGCGTGCGGACAAAAAGCGTAAGCTGTATAACGGCCGTATAGAATGCTGTTTTTACAGTCATCTTGCGCCGTCACCTAAAAAGAACTGATTTTTAAGGGCAAGCTAAATTGCCCTTATTTTTTATGCTTTAGCATAAATAAGACTAAAAAAATTAAATTTACCACCTAATTTTACATATACTTTCCGCAAATATTTGACTAATACCGCTTTTTAGTGTATAATGTTTGCGCAAAAGTGAAAAAACGATCTGCTTTTTTCACCTGTTCGACCCAAAGTCGGCTTTAAATACGATAAAAAATTATATCCTTAAAGGAGAATGAAATGAAATACGTTTATTTGTTTAGCGAAGGCAATGCAACCATGCGTGAGCTTTTAGGTGGTAAGGGTGCAAACCTTGCCGAAATGACACACATTGGTTTACCAGTACCACAGGGCTTCACGGTTAGCACCGAAGCATGCACCCAGTACTACGAAGACGGCAGAATGATTAACGAAGGTATTCAGAACGAAATTCTCGAAAACATCGTTAAGCTTGAAGGCATCACCGGCAAAAAGTTCGGCGATAAGGAAAACCCCTTATTAGTATCCGTACGTTCAGGCGCAAGGGCCTCTATGCCCGGTATGATGGACACCATCTTAAACCTCGGCTTAAACGAAGAAGTCGTTGAGGTTCTCTCCGCAAAGTCCGGCAACCCCAGATGGGCTTGGGACTGCTACAGAAGATTCATCCAGATGTTCTCTGACGTAGTTATGGAAGTTTCCAAGAAGGAATTCGAATCCCTTATCGACGCTTTGAAGGAAAGAAAGGGCGTTGTATACGACGTTGACTTAACAGCGGAAGATCTTAAAGAACTTGCTGAAGAATTCAAGGCAAAATATAAGCAGGCATTAGGTAAAGACTTCCCAAGCGATCCTAAGGAACAGCTTTTCGAGGCAATCAAGGCCGTATTCAGAAGCTGGGACAACCCCCGTGCCAACGTTTACAGAATGGACCACGACATTCCTTACAGCTGGGGTACAGCAGTAAACGTACAGGAAATGGTATTCGGCAACATGGGTAACGATTGCGGTACCGGCGTTGCATTCACCCGTAACCCCGCTACCGGTGAAAAGGGTCTTATGGGCGAATTCTTAATGAACGCTCAGGGCGAAGACGTCGTTGCAGGCGTTCGTACACCAATGCCCATTTCCCAGATGGCAGAAGTTTTACCTGCTGTTTATGAACAGTTCCTCAAAATCTGCGACACTCTCGAAAACCACTACAGAGATATGCAGGATATGGAATTCACAATTGAAAAAGAAAAATTATTCATGCTTCAGACCCGTAACGGTAAGCGTACCGCAGCTGCTGCTATCAGAATCGCTTGCGACCTTATCGACGAAGGTATGATTACCGAACAGGAAGCATTAATGCAGATCGACGCTAAGTCCCTCGATATGCTCTTACACCCCCAGTTTGACGCTAAGGCTTTAAAGGAAGCTGACAAAAATAACGTCGTTGGTAAGGGTATTGCTGCTTCTCCCGGTGCTGCTACCGGTAAGATCGTTTTCACCTCTGAAGACGCAGTTGAAGAAGGCAAGAAGGGTAATAAGGTAGTATTAGTCAGATTGGAAACTTCTCCCGAAGATATCGAAGGTATGAAGTACGCACAGGGTATCTTAACCGTTCGTGGCGGCCAGACCTCTCACGCAGCAGTTGTTGCACGTGGTATGGGTACTTGCTGTGTTTCCGGTTGCGGCGACATCGTTATGCACGAGGAAGAAAAGTTCTTTGAACTTGCCGGCAAGGTATTCAAGGAAGGCGACGACCTCTCATTAGACGGCTCCACCGGTAACATTTACGACTGCGCAATCGCAACCGTACCTGCCGACCCCAACAGCGGTTACTTTGGCAGGATCATGCAGCTTGCTGATAAATACAAAGCCTTAAAGGTAAGAACTAACGCCGACACACCTGCTGACGCACAGCGCGCTGCAGAACTTGGCGCACAGGGTATCGGTCTTTGCCGTACTGAGCATATGTTCTTCGGCGAAGGCAGAATCGATAAATTCCGTGAAATGATCTGCTCTGAAACTGCAGAAGAAAGAAAGGCCGCTCTTGACAAGATCGAGCCTATGCAGCAGGCTGACTTCGAAGGCTTAATGGAAGCTCTTCAGGGTCACCCCGTTACCATCAGATTCTTAGACCCACCCCTTCACGAATTCGTTCCAACCGAAGCTTCCGACATTGAGCTTTTAGCAAAGGCAAAGGGCAAAACCGTTGAAGAAATCAAGCTTTTATGCAACTCCTTACACGAATTCAACCCCATGATGGGTCACCGTGGTTGCCGTCTTACCGTAACCTATCCTGAAATCGCTGTTATGCAGACCAGGGCCGTTATTAAGGCTGCTATCGCTGTTTCCGAACGTCACCCCGACTGGAACCTTGTTCCTGAAATTATGATTCCTTTAACCGGCGAGGTTAAGGAGCTTGCTTTCTGCAAGAAGATCGTTGTTGCAACTGCTGACCAGGTTATTAAGGAAGCTAACTCTTCTCTCAAGTACGAAGTTGGTACCATGGTTGAAATCCCACGTGCATGCTTAACCGCTGACGAAATCGCTAAGGAAGCTGAATTCTTCTGCTTCGGTACAAACGACTTAACACAGATGACCTTCGGTTTCTCACGTGACGACGCAAGCAAGTTCTTACCCAGCTACTATTCCAACAAGATTTTCGAAAGCGATCCATTCGCAAGACTCGATACCAACGGTGTTGGTAAGCTTATGGACCTTGCCGTTAAGCTTGGTAAGGCTGCAAGACCTGCAATGCACTGCGGTATCTGCGGTGAACACGGCGGCGATCCTTCTTCAATCGAATTCTGCCACGCAATCGGTCTTGACTACGTTTCATGCTCACCCTTCAGGGTTCCCATCGCTCGTCTTGCCGCAGCTCAGGCAAACATCAAAAACCCCAGAAACTAATTTCGGGTAAACTTTAGTAAAGACACTTAAACCGTGTTTTAAGGCCTGCATCACTACGATGCAGGCCTTGTTTTTTGTTCGCAACAAACAAAAAAAGGCTTGCCGTTTGGTAAGCCTTTTTCGTGGTTAAATTCTTCAAAAATGGGGCAGTAACCGCCTTATACCCCCACTTTCACATAAAAAGTGCGCAGAGAAATCTCTGCGCACGTCTAAAAGCTAATAAAGCATATTTTCAATAAGGTTATCAAGATAGAAGGGGTGAACGCCAACCTTATTTTCAAGGTAATCGTAGGCCTTTAACTGCAGCGTTGCCTCGTCTGAGAATTCATTCAAAATCTCAATGTACTGATCGATGGGGTCGTTCTTTCTTGATCCACCGATTTCGCCAAAGCAAGAGAACATATAATCATAATATAAATCCTCTTCGCTTACGCCAAGGAGCGCGTTTATCATAAAGGCAACGTACCCCGTCCTATCGGTGCCGATGGAGCAGTGGAACACAGCCGGCAGGTTGTTTTCATTGGCAAGTGTTTCAAAAATCTTTTTGGTTGCCGCCAGGTTGCCCTCGGTTTCCGTTACAACAAGCTTTGTGGTCGTCATGGGGAAGTAATAATAGTCAAGTGCCTTTCCTAAGGGTGCGGAGATAACCTCGTCGTTGTCATTACCGCGCAAATCGATCTGGCTTTCAATATCAAGCTCATCAATGACCTCAATGCCCGCCTTATTGGCCTTTTTATCCGTTTTAAGAGCGTCAAGGCGTGCCATTCGGTAAATAAGGCCTTGCTTTACAATCCTGCCGGATACAGTGACATATCCGCCAAGATCGCGGGCGTTGGTTACCCCTTCAATATGAAGATTTCTCGGCGTTGAAGAAGCCGTCGTAAAGCTAAACACCTTTGAAGCTTCTTTTTTAAAGAGGCTTTTACCAACTATCAGGCAGTAATAGGTCTTGCCAAGCTCCAGATTGGTAAGACTATATTCCGTGCCTTTAACGGTCGCTATCGCGTCGTCCTCGTCAATATCATTTTCATCGGATAAAAGCACGTCGTACTTGGAAAACCCTTTTACCTCGCTCCAGGTAAGCTTAACAGGCTCGGGCCTGCTTGCTTCCTTGCTGCCGTTGGCGTACATAAAGACCTTGTCGTTGCTGTCAGCGAGAAACTGGCTTTGCTTTACAGTGTGGGTCGTAACCACAAAGGCGGTTTTTTCATAAGTCTTTTCGCCGACAGTAACGCTGGCGCTGAGCTTTTTCATTGAAGACAGGGCGGGGGAGAACTCCTCATCATCCGACAAAGTCCCGCCATCGAGGGCGTAAGTTGTTTCAACGACCTGGCACCCGTCGCAGTTGGCGCAGTTAAATATGAAAAAAGCTTTTTCTTTGTCCGTGTTGAAGTGGCATTCGGGCTGGCCTACCGGGCTATGGTCGCCATCGCAAAGGGTAAAAGCCTTTCTTTCGTATCCCTCGTACGGCTCAAAGGGCTCCGATAAATCGTTGTTACAGGCCGAAAGAAGTGGAAAAGTCAGTAAAATTGCTGCAAAAATCAAGCAAAAAATATTGGTTTTTTTCATTGTTAATCCTTGTCTTTCTTTTTGTAATATGATAACATGATACATATAGTTTGTCAATAAAACAAAATAATTATTTTTTGCAAAAAGGCCTTAAAAACGCTTGCAAGATATATCCGTATATGGTAAAATACAATACGGCTCGGGTGGTCCTCTTGTATTTCAGGCAATGAACACTTGGTATTATGTTAGGAGGTTAGTCAACTATGGAAGGCATAATTGAACAGATTAACAGAGAGAATCTGAAAGCTGAAATTCCCCATTACAACATCGGTGATACTGTAAGAGTATACGTAAAGGTTGTTGAAGGAACGAGAGAAAGATTACAGGCTTTTGAAGGCATCGTTATCGCTAAGCGCCACGGTGGCATTTGCGAAACCTTTACCGTAAGACGTTTGTCCTTTGGTATCGGCGTTGAAAGAACGTTCCCTGTTCACTCTCCAAAGATTGACAGAATTGAGGTTGTCCGTAAGGGTAAAGTTAGACGTGCTAAACTCTACTACCTTCGTGGAAGAACCGGCAAGGCTGCCAAGGTTAAAGAGATCATCTAAGTTAATTACGACAAATTTAAGCAGACCTAAACGGGTCTGCTTATTTTTTTTGCCCTATCGCCATACAGTCTTTCGTATTTCTTCTTGGTGGCAAGGCCGCCCCTTATGTGCCTGGTGGACAGATTGTTCCCCAGGACTTTTTTTACTTTTATATAAAGCTTTGGGTCGATATAATAAAGCTTTATGGTAAGGTCCTTATGTATGGTCGATTTTGACATGCCAAAGGCCTTGGCCGTGGCCCTTACGGTGGCGTTATTTTCCACGGTAAACAATCCTTCTTCAATGATCCTTTGATCCAATTCAGTGTGCATTTGAAAAACCCTTTGCTTAACAATATGAAGAAACGGTGTTTTTTTATTACCAAAATCGACATAAAAAAACATACATAATTTTCAAAAAGTTGTAATAAAATATGCTTATCCCATTGAAAAACCCTTAATTTGTCATAAAAAGACAAAATCAGTCATTTTTCGATAGGAGATTTTTGTTAATATGTTAAAGCACTCAAAAATAAGTGTAATCAAATTTGTCGCTTTATTTTTATCGGCTGTCCTCACGGTTTTTTGCCTGATTGCTTCCCCACGGCAGGCCGTTGACGCTTTTAACGGTCAAGGTCGGCGTCTTTTACCCATTTATCGGGTTAAAAGGGACGATAAGCTCATATCAATTTCCTTTGATTGCGCCTGGGGTGTGGACTATACGGACAAAATTTTGCAGGCCCTTGACGACTACGGCGTAAAATGTACGTTTTTTGCAGTGGAGTTCTGGGTGGAAAAATACCCCGAATACGTCAAAAAGATAGTTGAGCGTGGGCACGAAATCGGCACCCACAGTAAAACTCATCCCCACATGTCAAAGCTTGACAGGGCAGGGGTTTTAGAGGAGCTTTCCTCCTCCGTCGCCACGATAGAGGCTTTAACAAATCAAAAGGTGACCCTTTTCAGGCCACCCTTTGGCGAATACGATAACAAGCTCATCAATTGTGCAAAAAGTCTTGGGCTTTACACCATTCAATGGGACGTAGACAGCCTTGACTGGAAGAACCTTTCGGCGGCGGAAATAACCTCCCGTGTGCTGAAAAAAGTAAAAAGCGGGTCGATTATTCTTTGTCATAATAACGGTCTTCACACTTACGAGGCCCTTCCCGGGATATTTGCGACCCTTATTGGTCAAGGCTACCGCTTTGTGCCCATAGGCGATCTTATTTACCGTGACGGTTATGATATCGACACCACGGGCGAGCAATTTATACTGTAAGGCGAAAAATTCACACTAAAAGGTGCAAATAACGCCATGCGCATAGTTCGCGCAGCTAACTTAAGGAGTACTTAAATGAACGTTGAAAAACAGAACAACAGGGTGTTTTTGAGTGGCACTATCGTCACCGAAAAAAGATTTTCTCACGAAACCTACGGCGAAGGCTTTTACGAAATGGATATGGCCGTCAAAAGACTTTCCGGGCAGGAAGACGTCTTGCCCATCACCGTTTCCGAAAGGCTTGTTGACGCAAGCAGGCTTCAGGTCGGCAACAAGCTGTCCGTCATTGGTCAGTTCAGAAGCTACAATAAGCTTGTAAACGGTAAAAGCAAGCTTATGCTTACCGTTTTCGTAAGAGAAATTATTGACGGTATTGAAATTAAAAATCCAAACAACATTGTGTTATCAGGCTACATCTGCAAGCAGCCAACCTTCCGCACGACTCCGTTTAACAGGGAAATTGCCGACGTTTTGGTTGCGGTCAACAGGGCTTACAATAAATCAGACTATATTCCCTGTATAGCTTGGGGAAGAAACGCAAGGTTTGTAAAAAACCTTGCCATTGGCGAAAAAATTGCCGTCGCCGGCAGGATACAAAGCAGGGAATACCAAAAGAAATATCCCGACGAAACCGTAAAGACGCTTATCGCTTACGAGGTGTCTATCTCAAAGCTTGCCGCTTACGAAAACGTGGATGATTTTGACATGGACGAGGAATTCGGCTTTATTTCACCCGTCGCGGAGGAGCTCAATCAAAAAATAGTTTAGCCGCTCGCTTGACAAATTTTAATTTTAGTGTTAACTTAATACTGTAACGTAATATGCGCAGCTTTACGGTTGCGCATTAAAATTTGCAAAAATCGGCCTATAGGTCGGTTTTTTAGCTGTTTTTTATAGCAGGTGACCTATGTTGACACTAAAAACAATAGCAAAAATCAAATCGGATTTTTCCACAAAGTTTGGCGTACCGCGCCAAAGCGGCTTGTGCGGTAGCACCGTCTCATATGTCGTTTTTGAAAAGGAATATTCCTCACTTGACAGTGTGCGTGGCCTTGACGGCTTTTCTCATATTTGGCTCATCTGGGGATTTTCTCTTTTTGAAAAGCATTGTGATTTTTCCCCAACCGTTCGTCCGCCAAAGCTTGGCGGCAACAAAAGGGTGGGGGTTTTTGCAACAAGATCGCCAAACCGTCCCAACCCCATTGCCCTTTCTTGCGTAAGGCTTTTGGGTGTATCCTTAGATGGCGGCAGGGTGGTTTTAAAGGTTGCCGGGGCAGACCTTGTTGACGGCACGCCAATCTACGACGTAAAGCCTTACGTGCCTGTTTCCGATCGCATTGAAAGTCCCGTGGGCGGCTTTACCGAGGAAACGCAAAAAGTCCGCCTATATGTCGATTTTCCTAAAGTTTTGCTTGAAAAAATCCCGGCGGAAAAGCGTGACGGCTTAATAGAATCCTTATCTCTGGACCCACGCCCGGGTTATCAGGATGACAAGGATAGGGTATATGGTTTTGTTTTTGACGGTAAAGATGTCCGCTTTAAGGTTGACGGCAACGCCTTAACCGTTACTGAAATAAAATAAAGGCAGGGTTATGCGTGTTATCCTAAACGGAGAACACGCGGATGAATTGCAACCTTGCGGTTGCATGAATTGAAAGCTGTGCTTTCGTAAATTGCCTGCGGCATGAATTGTGCCTTACGGCACATTGGTTGCAATTCAATTCATGGAGCGAAGCGAGAAATCATGGCGGAGCCAATTCATGATGCGTAAGCATCAACTCATTAATAAAAACGAACAGAGCAAGAATAGAAGGAGGTTTATCCTTTTACTCTTGCTCTGTTCTGCTTGTATGTGGGTTTTGGCTTAGCACATTTGCATTTGACCGGTCATGTGCGATCCTCGCACTTAGTAGAGCTTTAAAATTCTCCGCTAAAAGTATCACCCATATGCTTGCCTTTTTTATTTATAAAAATTATGCTAATTTAGTATATTTCATTAAAAAAGCGGCCTATAGGTCGCTTTTTCAACTATCTGTTCTTTTTTGCCCATTCCTTCATACGAAGCTCTTTTGACAAAATTTTCTTTCTCATTCTGATTGATTTGGGTGTGATTTCCAAAATCTCATCGTCAGCAATAAATTCCATACACTGCTCTAAGGAAAGTGTTGTTGGCGTCACAAGCTTTAAGGCCTCCTCACTGCCGCTGGCGCGGTTGTTGGTAAGATGCTTTTGCTTACAGACGTTAACGACAAGGTCGTCCTCTCTTGAGTTTTCACCTACGATCATACCTTCGTAAACGTTAAGACCTGCCGAAACGAAAAGTGTACATCTTTCCTGGGCGTTATATAGGCCGTACTGGGTGGTTGTGCCCGACTCAAATACGACGAGGCTACCTCTCGTTCTTTCCTGAATATCGCCCTTGTATTCCTCATAACCGGCAAAAATACTGCTCATTACGCCAAAGCCCTTGGTGTCGGTAAGCATTTCGCTTCTGTAGCCAATAAGACAGCGAGAGGGGATTCTGAACTCAAGCTTTGTTTCTCCGCTGGGGTTAAGGCTCATATTCTGAAGCTCACCCTTTCTTGCACCGATCTTATTCATAACGGCGCCCACGTATTCTTCAGGGACTTCGATAACCAAGTCTTCCATTGGCTCGTGACATCTGCCGTCGACCTCTTTAAAGATTACCTTGGGGCGTGATACCTGGAACTCGTATCCTTCACGGCGCATATTTTCGATTAAAACCGAAAGATGAAGCTCGCCTCTGCCGTAAACCTTAAAGGTATCGGCCGACTCAGTTTCCTCAATTCTCATTGAAACGTTGGTTTCAACCTCTTTAAAAAGTCTTGCACGAAGATGTCTTGAGGTTACGTATTTGCCCTCCTTGCCGGCAAAGGGACTGTTGTTTACCATGAACATCATTGAAATCGTCGGCTCGTCAATGGCAACGAAGGGCAATGCCTCGGGACATTCAACCGAGCAAACCGTTTCGCCAATATTAAGCTTTTCAGAGCATATTACCGCAACGATATCACCCATTGCGCTTGTTTGCACCTCGGATCTTTTCAGCCCTTCAAACTGATAGAGTGACGATATCTTTGCGTGGGCGATGGTTCCGTCCGTCCTGCAAACGGAAACCTGCTGGTTTTGATTAAGTCTGCCTCTTACGATCTTGCCGATGCCGATACGGCCTACGTAATCGTCATAGTCGATGTTGGAGATCATCAACTGAAGTGGCTCTTCAATCTCGCCGGATGGGGCGGGTATTTCCGATAAAATAGTGTCGAAAATAGGTGTGATGGAATCCTTTGGCCCATCAAGCTCAAGGGAGGCCCAGCCCTGCTTTGCAGAGGCATAAATCGTCTTGAAGTTAAGCTGGTCGTCGTTGGCACCAAGGTCCAAAAACAGCTCAATAATGCCGTCAAGGGTCTTGTCAACGTCGCCGCCCTTATCCACCTTGTTGATAACGACAATGGGCTTTTTGTTAATATTGAGCGCCTTCTTGAGGACAAATCTCGTCTGCGGCATGCAACCTTCTACTGCGTCAACAAGCAAGACTACGCCGTCAACCATGGACAGGATACGTTCAACCTCGCCGCCGAAATCGGCGTGGCCGGGGGTGTCTATAATATTGATTTTTACGTCCTTATAGTGGACTGAAGTATTTTTTGCAAGGATAGTGATGCCTCTTTCGCGCTCAATATCGTTACTGTCCATGACGCGTTCTGCAACGACCTCATTGGTGCGGAAGATATTGCTCTGCTTTAAAAGCTGGTCAACCAAGGTGGTTTTACCGTGGTCAACGTGCGCGATGATTGCGATATTTCTTATGCCTTCTCTGTTCATAATATCACCTCATAAAACCTAAAGAATTATAATATATCTAAAAGTAATTTGTCAAATATATAGCAAGGATGCGCGCAAAAAATTAGACAAAATGTGCAATTTGTGTTATAGTAACAATTATTGACGAAAAAACCGCCGTATTAAGGCGTAAGGGGATACTTTATGAAGAAGGAGCAATCCAATTTCAGTCTTATAAAAAAGTTTGCGACGTATTACAAGCCCCATTTGGGGATGTTCATTTTCGATATGGTATGTGCCCTTATCGTTGCCGTTTGCAACCTTGTTTATCCGTCTATTGCCCGCCGAATTATGAACGATTACGCCCCCAACGGACAGATAAAGCTTCTTGCCATAAGCTGCGGGATAATGCTTGGTATATTTGTTTTAAAGGCAATTTTAAATTATTGCATAACTTATTTCGGACACACGGTCGGCGTCAAGATCCAGGGAGATATGCGCAAGCGTCTTTTCCGACATCTGGAGGGCTTGCCCTTTTCTTATTACGACGAAACCAAGGTCGGCTCCATAATGTCAAGGATAACGAACGATCTTTTTGATATAACCGAGCTTGCCCACCACGGCCCCGAGGACGCTTTTTTATCAATGATCACCATTATTGGCGCCCTTATCATGATCTTCACTATTGACCCATGGCTTTCATTGGTTGTGGTTCTTGCCTTGCCGCCGATGTTTTTCGTTACGGTAAGCATGAGGAAGGATATGAAGGACACCTTTAAGGAGGGGCGCGAAAAAACCGCCGCTATTAATGCGGAGGTAGAAAGCTCCTTATCGGGCATTCGCGTGTCCAAGTCATACACGGCAGAGGAGCACGAAATCCAAAAATTTGAAAGAACAAATAACGCCTTTATTAAGGTAAGGAAGAAAAATTACAAGGTAATGGGTATATTCAATACGGGTATGAACTTCTTTATGGACCTTTTATACCTGGTGACCCTCCTTGCGGGCGGTGTATTTTTCTGCTTTGGCAAAATAACGGCAGGGGATATGGCAAGCTACATTTTGTATATTTCCATGCTTTTAAGTCCCATCAGGGTCTTCGTTTCATTGTTCGAGCAGGTAGAGCAGGGTTTGAGCGGCTTCCGCAGATATGACGAAATTATGTCTATCCCAACCGAGCCTGAGCCTTCTTCCCCCGTATCCATTGGAAAGTTAAAGGGAGAGATAGTCTTCGACGGTGTAAGCTTCAGATACGATAAGCACCCCGACAGCGAGGTAAACGAAGACAAAAAGCAAAGCTCGTCACAGCTTGTTATCGACAACCTCACACTTAATATCGGTCAAGGCAAAACGGTTGCTTTGGTTGGTCCCTCGGGCGGCGGCAAAACTACGCTTTGTAACCTTTTACCAAGATTTTATCAGATTGACGGCGGAAAGATCACCATCGATGGCATTGATATTTATCAAATGTCATTGCAGGATTTAAGGCGTAACATTGGCATCGTTCAGCAGGACGTCTTTTTATACGGCGGCACGGTAAGGGAAAATATCGCTTACGGTAAGCTTGACGCCACCGATGACGAAATTATTGAGGCCGCCAAGCTTGCAAATATTCACGATTTTGTTATGACCTTGCCTGATGGCTACGACACTTACGTAGGTGAAAGGGGTGTAAAGCTTTCAGGAGGACAAAAGCAAAGGGTATCGATCGCCCGCGCATTTTTAAAGAATCCGCCTATACTTATTTTGGACGAGGCAACAAGCGCCCTTGATAACGTAACCGAGCTTCAGATTCAGGAAAGTCTTGACAAGCTTTCCCTGGGAAGAACAACTATCGTCGTCGCTCACAGGCTTTCTACCGTCAGAAATGCAGACGAAATTATCGTCATTACCGAAGACGGCGTAAGCGAGCGCGGCACTCACGAAAGCTTGCTTTTAAAAGGCGGCGTTTACAGTCGATTATACAGTAAGGGGCAAAAGCTAAATGATGACCAAAAGTGAGGCTATAAGCCGATTAAGTCTTGATTTTAACAAAAACTGTAATCTTATTGAGGTTTTAAAGCACGATTCGTCATCAGTTCTCATTTGCGGAGAGGACGGCTGCTTTGTCGTTAAAAACTGTGATGGGATTTACCTTTTCAGTGTTGAGGATTTTTCTGTTGCCAAGCCCATTATCGACGGTATTGACGGGCTTAAGGTCGCAATGTCAACCGACCTTGAAACCGCCCTTTATTTAAAGGAAAGGTTTTCAATAAAAAGCTTCAAGCGGTGTTATCAGGTTTTGTGGAATAAAAAAGAAAAAATCCCCGAAAGTCACGACTTAACAATTGACAAACTTGAGTGTACGGATTATAATATAAAGGCTATTTCATCCACCTATCGCGGCAATCTCGATTTTGACGAGGTAGCCTCTCTTATGAAAAGGCACGGATTTTTAGGCGCATACGTTGACGGAGAATTGGCCGGATATATAAGCTGGCACAGTGAGCTTACAATGGGCCTTTTAGAGGTGTTTAAAAAATACCGCAGATCAGGTATCGGCACGGCACTTGCAATGGCTTGCGTCAATCAGACTCTTGATTTGGGCAGGCTTCCGTTTCATCACGTGGTCGATAGTAATGAAAGATCAATCAATCTGTCAAAAAAGATGGGATTCACCTTTTACGACGGGTTTGTATATTGGGTGGGGTAATCCCTCCCACATCGGGGTGTAGCGCAGTTTGGTAGCGCGCTTGGTTCGGGACCAAGAGGCCGGGTGTTCAAGTCACCTCACTCCGACCAAAAAAAAGACCTAAGCCATTTTCGGCCAGGTCTTTTTTATATCTATTTTTTATTGTTCCTTTTGAGAACCTGTTGGGTTTACGATACTGTAACCAACGTTTACAAGGTGATCCGCAACCCTTTCAAGGCCAACTATAACCGACGAGTAATAAGGGCTTACCTCAACGTTGCAGTTGCCTTCGGAAAGTCTCGCAAAGTGTTTTGCTATCAATTCCTTTTTCTTTACGTCAACGCTTTCTTCAAGGGAGGTAAGCATTGGCAGCTGTTCTCTGTTAAGGTTTTCAAAGGCTTCCTTTGCAATGCTAAACATTTGCATAACGCTTTCGCGCATTGATGAAATTTCGCTTTGGGCAATATCGGAAAATTTAATGCCCTTTTCAATCATTTCCGCGCCGATTTCATGGAAGTTTTCAGCGTGGTCACCAATACGCTCAAGGTCGTTGAGAACGTGGAAGTACGCACCGATGATTTTCTCATCACTTTGCTCTACTCCCGATGAAAGCTGTATTAAAAATTTGGTTAGAGCGCTATTGGTAAAGTCAATGACTTCCTCATTCCTTTTAATAAGCTCGCTATGGCCCGTTAAACCTTTATCAATGGCCATAAAGGAATGTTTTATGTTTTCTTCAACGAGATCAAGCATGTAATCTATTTCCTTCTTAACCTGAGCCAATGCAACGTGTGGCATGGTAAGAAGTCTGTCGTCGACGAATTTAAGAGTGAGCGTTTCTTTAGTTTCCTTCTTGTCCTTTATAACAAGGCATGAAAGTTTAACAAGCGGTTTTACAAAGGGGAGAAGAACAAGGGTTGTCGACAAGTTAAAGATTACGTGGAATACGGAAACTCTCATTTGGATGGACATTGGATCGTCCCCGGGGAAGAGTGAGTGCAAAATATTTACGGCATAATCTTTAAAAATCCAGATAATGGCGGTAAATACAGCCGTTCCTATAAGGTTGAACGTGAAATGAATAAAAGCAACGCGCTTTGAGTTTGCATTTGCGCCAAAAGCAGCCAAAAGAGCGGTTACGCAAGTACCGATATTGGCGCCAAGGATGATAAACAGCGCTAAATCAAGTGGAAGCACGCCTGTTCCGACCATGGTAATAACAACACCGGTGGACGCAGAGGAGCTTTGGATAAGAGCTGTAAAAAGTATGCCGACAAATATCAACAGCAGGGGGAAGTCAATCTGCTGGAAGATATCTGTAAACATCCTTTCAACAAGGGGGTTGCCAAAAGCTTGTTCGCTGCTCATAACCTCAAGACCTACGAAAATAAGCCCAAGGCCGCAGCAAAGGCTGCCAATGATTTTGATCTTTTCCTTTTTACAGAAGCCCATCATGACCCCGGCAAAGGCTAAAAGATACATTGCCATATTGAAGTAATCGTTTTTAAGGGCAACAAGCAGACCCGTAATGGTCGTACCGATATTGGCGCCCATAATAATGGGGGTTGCTTGAATTAGGGTCATTACGCCTGCGTTTACCAAACCGATGACCATTACCGACGTCGCTGACGAGCTTTGGATAATTGCTGTTACGGCCGCACCGATGCCGACCCCTGAAAAGCGGTTATTGCTTATTTTTTCAAGAAGATTTTTCATTCCACGGCCCGCGCTCTTTTCCAAGGCGTCACCTAAGAAATTCATGCCGACAATAAAGACGCCGACCCCCGCGAGCAGCCAAATAAGGCTTTGAATCAATTGCATTATTTCCGCTGTTGTTAACGACATATTTTTTCTCCTTTAAAAAAAGAAAATATTTAAGAATAATTCTCGTGATTGAAGCTAACGCTTGCAACCGAATAAGCAAATTCAAAAAAATTATATCACTGTGTAAAAAATAAGTCAATTTTTGAAGTATGTAATTCAACAAAAAATAACGCACAAAGATATATTTTAATATATTGTATAAAGAAATTTTTACCAATGCGGATTAGACTTCTGCATATGACGTCCGCACGTGCTTTTTTTCAAAAAAAGTCAAAAACTTTATTTGATAAAAATTTTCAAGTTTATTTTGAGTTTATTTTGCTGTGATATATTTTACTCGTAAAAGGGATAAAATTCGACTTTTTTCGATACCTTTGTCAGTGATATAAATTTGATAAAATCATCAAAAAGCTGGCCTATAGGTCGATTATCAACAAAATTAAGGTTAATTTATATAATTTTAAAAGGTATGAAACTAAAAAAACTGCTACTAAAGTCGCCTGAAGATAAAACCGGCGGCCAGATAAAAAATGAAACGCTTGTACGGTTTATTGTCGGCGTTTTGATTACCGGTGCAGTTTTGATTTTTTTCTCTATAGATGACGACTATTTATTAAGTAAGGTCAGTCTTGGGCTTTTTAATATCATTGCCATGGTGGAAATTATCCGTGCCGCAGACCTTACTCATAATACGGTTTATTTAGTTGATATTATTTTGATAAGCCTTATGATTATTGCCGTCAATATATTTACCGACGGCTTAGGTAGAACCGTAATCTGGACTTTGTCACTTGCAATTTCCATCGCACTGTTTTTGTATCTTATGACGGATATAAAAAAAAGGCAGCCCGGTTTTTTCCTGACTGCGTTTATTTGTCTTGTTACAGCAATGCTGATAAAGTCAGTTGATACGTTGACCTTTACCGGTCGTCCGTTTTTTTACAAGCTGTTTGCTTTGATAGGATGTTACGCATCAGATATTGCCGCCTATATTTTTGGCAGGGCGTTTGGTAAGCGCAAGATATTTCCGTCCTTAAGCCCCAAAAAGACCGTGGTGGGCTGTGTTGCCGCACTTGTTTCAACGCCTATTATAATGATCGGGTTCTGTCTTGTTTTTCAATGGATAGGACTTATTCAGGTTGATATGCTGTCTTTTGCGTTTTACGCTTTGTTTATTTCATTATTTGCCCAATTTGGTGATTTATCTTTTTCGTCATTAAAAAGGGCGTGTGGCGTCAAGGATTTTGGCAACGCCTTGCCGGGTCACGGCGGATTTTTAGATCGCTTTGACAGCTTCTTGTTTACGTCCACATACACCCTCGTATTTATTTCCATTTTCGGCGAATTTTTAATCTGATTTTTACTTAAACTTATTATGTCAAAATTAAAACAAATCTTCACTATCCCCAATATTTTGTCGTTTATCAGGATAGGATTGATCCCGTTTATCGTAATTGCTTACGTAGAAGGCAATTTACTGCTTTCAGCCATTCTTTTAGCGTCTTCAGCCCTAACCGATATAGTTGACGGATTTATTGCAAGGCGGTTTAACCAGGTAAGCCCTTTAGGCAAGGCTCTGGACCCAATTGCCGATAAGCTTACACTTCTTGCGGTTATTCTTTGCATATGCTTTACCAAGCCTGCGGTTTACCTTCTTTTGATCGTATTTATCATTAAGGAGGTCTTAATGGGTGTTGAAGGGCTAATTATTATTAAAAAGACGGGTACTACCTATAGTGCAAGGTGGTACGGCAAAATGACGACGGTTATACTGTACGTTGCTCTTGCCGTTGAAATTTTATGGGTAAACGTTCCATTAACGCTTACTTATATAATGATAGCAATATGCATTGTTGCCGTAATTTTCAGCTTTGTAATGTACACCGTCAGCAACACTAAACGAATAAACTCCATAGACAACAATGAACAAAAATAAATTAATCAAAAAAATACTGCTGTCGACGGTTCTTTTTGCAGCCGCCGCCTTGTCTGTAACGTTTATCAGAAGTGATTTTCTGTGGTATACTGTGACTGCGGGCTACGGTGCAACCCTTTTGCTGTGGCTTGGCTCGATTTTGACGGCTGCATATAAAAAAGAAAGGGGATACAAGATACTGACAGTATTGACGGTAATATGGCTATTAGCCCTTGTCGCCGTCATCACGATCACAAAGCTTGATTTAGTCGCACTTTTATCAAGTGCGGAAAATATCAAAAAAATAATACTGTCATCGGGCAAATGGGGGATTGTGATTTGCTTGCTTATCCAGATCGCTCAGGTCGTGGTCTTGCCTGTGCCGGCAACCATATTTTATATTGCATTTTCGGCCGTTTACGGGCTTATAGGCGGGTTTTTAATAAGTTATATCGGCACGTTGATAGGCTCCGTCATTGCCTTTTCAATAGGTAAATTATTCGGTAAAAAAGCCGCCGAATGGTGCTTTGGCAAGGATAAGGTTGAAAGGTACTCGGACGTGCTTAACAAAAAAGGTAAGGTGCCGTTTATTTTAATGCAGCTTCTTCCGTTTTTCCCGGATGACATATTGTGTATGGTTGCGGGCCTGTCTACAATGTCGTATAAGTATTTTACGATCGTCATGGTGCTTGTCAAGCCAATATACATCTTTTTGGTCTGTCTGATGGGCACGGGCGATATTATGCCAAAAGGCGGATGGGGCGTTGCCCTTTACGTAATAATCTTTGGCGGATTTTTACTTGTTTCATTTTTATACTTTAAGTACCAGGATAAGATTGACGGGTACTTTAAAGGTAAGTTTTCTAAAAAGGATCAATAGCCATACTTAAGACAAAAATATAACAATTTGTTAATAAGCCGATTAGTCTTTTTACCTTCTTCCACGTGTTAATCGGCTTATAGGCGGACTTTTCATTTGTAACCTCTATGTTAAGTCCGCCTTTTTTCCTGCGAAAATTCTGCTGTTTACGGTTGCTTTCAAAATAAACCGATAAAAAATCCCGCATGTGCGGGATGAAAACAAAAAAAGAGAAGGTCATCAAAACCTTCTCTCTGGTGTCGAGGATGAGACTTGAACTCACACGGGTTTACCATACGCCCCTCAAACGTACGCGTCTGCCGATTCCGCCACCCCGACGTAACACTTGCCTTAACAAGCCTATTCATTTTACTATTTATTTTGTATATTGTCAACAATTTTTAACATTAAATTTATAATTTTCTTAAATTGATTTAGATAAAATTTATTTTTTTTAAAATCAGCCTCGGGTTTAGGCGCTTTTTTGTCTTTTAAGTAATAATTCGCCGTCATTTTCACACAATAATTATAATCATGCTTGATTATAAAACGTCTGCCTTGCTTAAAATTTTAAATACCCGTTGTGATGGTAACGCTTATTACGTGGTGTCCATAAAGGAGCTCCTTGGCGATTTTCCGTCCCATCTTCACGCTGACGAGCATTTAGTAAGGCAATGCATGCTTGCGCTTTCTTCAATGGGGTACGTTATCATCAAATACGATAGCGACGGTGAGTACTGTGTTGCTCTTACCGTAAAGGGACGTTTTTATAGCCTTGATCAAGGCGACCAATCTTATGAAAAACGGCCAAAAATCGACCTATTGCCCTATATTTTAGGTTTTTTTGAAAGATTTTCCGCAAACCTTCTTTCAATTCTTTTGGCATATTTACTTATTCGCGCCATTGGTGGTCTATGCTGAACAAATCCGAACGGGCCGTCATGGACGCTGTAATCCTCAAATGCAAAAATACTGGTTGTTGTCTTGTTTCCTGTGAGGACCTTTCATCCTTCGTCCATCAGCAGAGGATGAATACAAAAAAGGTCGAAAGCGTGTTAAGATCACTTTCACTTGACGGCTACTTTGACCTTGTTCCCTGTAAAAAATCGGGTGAAGATCTTTTTTGTATCAACCTTAAGCCAAAAGGGTATTCTTACAAACGTGAAATGGAGCAGGAAAAGCGCGAGGCCTTTAAAAAAATCTTTTTTGCAGTTTGCTCAGCCGTGTTGACCTATCTGGTGGGCAGGGTGCTTTTTTTAATTTTTAAATAAAATTAAAACAAATGTTCTAAAGGGCCAAAAATGTATTGACAACACCGCCTGAATTGCTTTATAATCTTTAAACAGGGGATTAAGTCTAATCGGCGGCAAAATCACCGCAAACCCATTAAGGAGGCTTTATGAGCGGCTTCAAGTTAAAATCCGATTATAGCCCAATGGGCAACCAGCCCGAGGCAATCGAAAGCCTTACCGAAGGCTTGCGTGACGGCTTAAAGCACCAGGTGCTTGTGGGCGTTACCGGCAGCGGTAAGACCTTTACCATGGCCAACGTGATCAAAAACCTTAACAGGCCGGCCCTCGTTATTGCCCACAACAAGACCCTCGCCGCCCAGCTTTGCAGCGAGTTTAAGGAATATTTCCCCGAAAACCGCGTTGAGTATTTCGTATCCTACTACGACTATTATCAGCCCGAATCTTACATTCCCAGCACGGACACCTACATTGAAAAGGACCTTTCCATCAACGATGAGATTGACAAGCTCCGCCACAGTGCCACCTGTGCCTTGGCAGAGCGTCGCGACGTAATCGTCGTGGCGTCGGTATCCTGCATTTACGGCCTTGGCGCCCCAGAGGAATATTACCGCTTGTCCGTGTCCCTCCGTCCGGGGATGGAGCTTTCAAGGGACGATCTTATCCGTAAGCTCATATCCATACAGTACGACCGCCGCGACGTTGACTTTCAGCGCTCAAGCTTCCGTGTCCGCGGTGACGTTGTGGAAATTTTTCCATCGTCCAACACCGAAACGGTCGTTCGCGTAGAATTTTTCGGTGACGAGATAGAAAGGATCTGCGAAACCGACTTTGTCACCGGCAACGTCATAAACGAGCTTAACCACGCGGCCATTTTCCCCGCCAGCCACTATGCCGTTGGCAGCGAAAAGCTTAAGGACGCCCTTGACCGCATCCGCGCAGATATGGAGCGGGAGGTTCAGGACCTTAAGGACGAAGGCAAGCTTCTTGAAGCCCAGCGCCTTCTTCAGCGCACCAATTACGACCTGGAAATGATGGCGGAGATAGGTTATTGCAACGGCGTTGAAAACTACAGCCGCTACTTTGACGGCCGTGCGCCCGGACAGCCACCCTTCACCCTTCTCGACTATTTCCCGGATGACTTTATTATTTTCGTTGACGAAAGCCATATGACCCTGCCACAGCTTCGGGCAATGTACAACGGCGACCGCTCCCGCAAGACCAATCTGGTCGACTACGGCTTCAGGCTTAACAGCGCCTTCGACAACCGCCCATTGCGCTTTGAGGAATTCAACGACAGGATCGGCCAGATAATATTCGTTTCCGCAACCCCCAACCCATACGAGCTTGACCTGTCCGACAACACGGTGGAGCAGCTTATTCGTCCCACGGGCCTTCTTGACCCGCCCATCGAGGTAAGAAAGACCGCCGGGCAGATAGACGACCTTAACGACGAGATCGTGAAAACCGTTGCAAGCGGCGGCAGGGTGCTTATAACGACCCTCACCAAAAAAATGGCCGAAAGCCTTACCGACTACCTTAAGGAGCACGGTCACAAGGTAAGATACATGCACAGCGACATCGACACGTTAGAGCGTATCGATATAATAAACGAGTTAAGGACAGGGGAGATTGACGTCCTCGTCGGCATCAACCTTTTAAGGGAGGGTCTGGACCTTCCCGAGGTCAAGCTGGTTGCCATCCTCGACGCCGATAAGGAAGGCTTTTTGCGAAGCGACACCGCCCTTATCCAGACCGTGGGCAGAACGGCCCGTAACGCCGAGGGCAGGGTAATAATGTACGCCGACGTCATTACCGGCAGTATGAAGCGCGCCATAGACGAAACCTCTCGCCGTCGCGCCGTGCAGGACGCATATAACAAGGCCCACGGCATCGTCCCCAAAACTATCATAAAAGACGTCCGTGCCAACCTTGAAATCACCAAAAAGTCGTCAAAAGTCAAGGACGTACCCTTAAAAGACATACCCGACGAGATCGAAAGGCTCAAGGGCATGCTCAAGGTATTTTCCAAAAGTCTTGATTTTGAAAAGTGCATAGAGATCCGCGATACCATACAGGAGCTTAAGAAAAAGTTAGCCAAAAGGTAAATAATGAAGAACTATATAACAATTCGCGGCGCCCGCGAAAACAACTTGAAAAACATAGACGTTGACATCCCAAGGGAAAAGCTTGTCGTCCTGACCGGTCTGTCCGGCAGCGGCAAATCCACCCTTGCCTTCGACACCATCTTTGCGGAGGGTCAGCGCAGATATATGGAAAGCTTATCCAGCTATGCCCGCATGTTTTTAGGGCAGATGGGCAAGCCCGACGTTGACCGTATCGAGGGGTTATCCCCATCCATCGCCATCGACCAGAAGACGACCAACAATAACCCTCGCTCCACCGTCGGCACGGTTACCGAAATTTACGATTACTTAAGGCTTTTATACGCCCGCATCGGCACCCCCCATTGTCCCAAGTGCGGCAAGGAGATCAATCGACAGACCGTGGACCAGATCGTCGATAGGGTAATGACCCTTCCCGAAAGGTCTAAGATCCTCGTTAACGCCCCCGTCGTCAGGGGCAGGAAGGGTGAGTTTCAAAAGGAATTTGAAAGCTACCGCAAAAGCGGCTTCGTCCGTGTTGAGGTTGACGGCATCGTCTACGAGCTGACAGAGGAAATAAAGCTTGAAAAAAACGTAAAACATACCGTTAACCTGGTTATAGACCGACTTATCATAAAAGAGGGGATTGAAAAACGCCTGTCCGAATCCATCGAAACAGCCCTCAAGCTTGCCGACGGACTTGTCGATATAACCTGTGACGGCGATCACGTTTTATACTCCACCAAGTACGCCTGCCCCGACTGCGGCGTCAGCATTGAAGAGCTGGAGCCCCGCCTTTTCTCCTTTAACAACCCTTACGGCTCCTGCCCGTCCTGTTACGGCCTCGGCTATACCGAATCCTTCGACGTAAACAAAGTTGTCAAGGACTGGAATAAAAGCCTTCGTGAAGGCGCCATGACCGTCAACGGCTGGAACATGGACACGGGCAAAATGAGCGAAATGCTTTTCCGCGCCCTTTCAAAGCGCCTTAACTTCAGCCTGGACACACCGGTCAAGGACCTACCTGATGACGTAGTGCAGATTCTTCTTTACGGCTTTGGTGAGGAGCGTTTAGAGGTATCATATTCCACCCGCACCTCGTCGGGTACCTTTCTTTCACGTTACGAGGGGGTCATCCCCAACCTTGAGCGTCGCTATCGAGAGACCTCAAGCGACTACATTAAGCGTGAGCTTGAAAAGTACATGATCGTCACCCCCTGTAAGACCTGTCACGGCAAACGCCTTAACGAAAAGGCACTTGCGGTAACGGTTGGCGGCCTCAATATCCACGACCTTTGTCAGATGTCCGTTTTGGACGTTAATCGGCATATAGACCGACTTTTGCTTACCGAAAGTCAGCAGATCATCGCTGCCCCAATCATTAAGGAAATCAAAGCCCGTCTTGGCTTTTTGGTCAACGTGGGCCTCCAATATCTGACCCTTTCACGGTCCGCAGGCACCCTTTCCGGTGGGGAATCCCAGCGCATCCGCCTTGCCACCCAGATCGGCAGCGGCCTCACGGGCGTGCTGTATATTTTGGACGAGCCGTCCATTGGCCTACACCAGCGCGACAACTTCAAGCTCCTTAAAACCCTTGAAAATTTACGCGACATGGGCAACACCCTCATCGTCGTTGAGCATGATGAGGACACCATCCGCACCGCTGACTACGTCGTTGACATCGGCCCAAGGGCAGGCGTCCACGGTGGTGAGGTCGTCGTTGCCGGCACCCCTGATGACGTTAAAAACTGTGAAAGATCCCTTACCGGCGACTATCTTGCCGGCAGAAGGACTATTCCCGTCCCCGCCGTGAGAAAGGCCCCCGACGGCAGGTTTATCACCGTCACGGGCGCCAATAAAAACAACCTGAAAAACATTGACGTTTCTATCCCCGTGGGCCTTATCTGCGCCGTCACAGGCGTCTCCGGCAGCGGCAAATCAAGTCTGATAAACGAAACCGTCTATCCCGAAATTTCCGCCCAGATCACCTACAAAAAACCCCTTTTAAGCCACTGCGCCTCCTTTGACGGCGCCGACCACTTTGACAAAGTGATAAACATCGACCAGTCCCCAATAGGGAGGACCCCTCGCTCCAACCCCGCAACCTACACCGGCGTCTTTACTTATATAAGAGAGCTTTTTGCCCAATCCCTTGACGCCAAGGAAAGGGGATACACCGCAGGCCGCTTCTCCTTCAACGTCTCCGGCGGCCGCTGTGAGCATTGCCAGGGCGACGGCATTATTCAGATCCCTATGAACTTCCTTCCCGACGTCTTCGTCCCGTGTGAGGTCTGTAAGGGCGCCCGCTACAATCGCGAAACCTTACAGGTAAAGTACAAGGGCAAAAACATTTCCGACGTCCTTGAAATGACCGTTGACGAAGCCGTTGATTTCTTCGCAAACGTCCCCAGGATATATTCCAAGATAAAATGCATCCAGGACGTTGGCCTTGGCTATATCAAGCTCGGTCAGCCCGCCACCACTCTCTCCGGCGGCGAAGCCCAGCGCGTCAAGCTTGCGACGGAGCTTTCCAAACGCGCCACCGGCAAGACCCTTTATATCTTTGACGAGCCAACCACCGGCCTCCACACCCACGACGTCGCTAAGCTCATTGATATCCTTTACCGCCTCCGTGACGGCGGCAACTCTATTATTATCATAGAGCATAACCTTGACGTAATCAAGATCGCCGACCATATCATTGACCTCGGCCCCGAGGGCGGTGACGGCGGTGGTACGGTCATCGCCCAGGGCACCCCTGAGGCCGTCGCTTCCTGCGAAAACAGTCACACGGGCGCCTTCCTTAAAAAGATATTGCATTAACGTTAAAAGCCCTTGGCGCTTGGCCGAGGGCTTCATTTTTTTATCCAACCAATCAAAAATGCCAAGGTGCAAAGGCTTTCGCCCCGCCCCTTGGCATTTTCTTTTAATAGCCTAAGCTATTGCGTTGTGGTAGTTTCATTGGGCAAAATAACAGTATTACCAATATCGTATGTTTCTATGAGGTAAATTACATACTCTTGAGTAACAAGTCCCTTGCCAATAGCAACGTTTACATATTGACCATTGAATGCTAAGAATACCTCATATGAAACGTAATCCTTCCAAATTGAAGTTTCGTAATCGCATAAACCGTATTTATCAATATCGGCTTGCTTCTTAGCTTGATCGATCATCATGTTTTCATCAAGTTCAAATACGTTGATGAGTTCATCATACTCGGCAGTTGAGCTTAATATGCCCTCGGTGAATAAGTTGATTGCATAAGCTGACATTGGGCTGTAATACCTTACAGTTTCCTCTGTGAGCTCATATCTGTCAAGAGTAACAATCTCGCTGACAAATTTGCCTTCAACGTAATTTGTTGAATAGAACTTGTGGCCTAAATAGCTTTCAATGTTTTCTTCAGTTATGTAAACATATTTGTTTGCATCAATGTCAAAGAATCCATGTTCACTTACGATCCTTAACATTGTACCATTAGAGAAATACATATTTGTAACAGTAACTTTTTCTGCGCCTTGCTCTGTATGTGCGTTAAACATCATTGTGCTTACGTCAAGCTTGCCAGTTTCATGGTTGAAGACAAGTATCCTATCATTGTGTGTCAAATCTTCAATCTTCTTTTGGCTGCCGTCTGCAAGCGTGATAAGAGTGCCTTCCACGATGCAGGAGCCACTAGAGCTAATTGTTACATTGGTGTTAAAATAATAGGTCTTACCGTTGGCTTCACCAGTACTCTTAATCTCCACGTCACTTGCGTCAGCAGTTGTACCTGTTATAGTAAATTTTAATCCATCGGTATCATCAGTGTATACTATTAATTTATCTCCTGGTTTGAAGTTGTTTGATAGTTTAGTGCTGCCGCGATAAACAACATATTTAATATTATTTTTATTGGTGCCAGAGAGTGTTACTGTTAAATATGCAGTAGCAGTACCTTTGATGGTGGTGTCGCCAGTTACAGTGTATATTGTATTTACAGCACCAACCTTATCATTGATTGTGAATGATGCGTTATAGTAACCGCTTGCTGCGCTAAATGATGTTACCTTAAATGTGTCGCCTTCGCAAAGCACTGTGTCGGTAGTATGTGTGCCACTATGTTGGCCGCATACACATGAAACAACATTTATTGAAGTTGTTGTTCCGGTGTTGCTAATGGTGATAGTACGCAAAGGTATTAAGACTGGATAGATTGTAGCGCTAGAGGATAATGATATCGTATTAGTGTAATTATCACCACTTCCGTCGCTAGAAGTATTCCAGTAACCAGCAAAGACATACCCGTCGCGTGTAGCACTGTAACTAATTAATGAAAAGTTACCTTTTACATTAGATTGAACAAACTTACTAACTGTTATTGCGCTTGTGCTTGTTGTATCACCATTAATTAAAGTGCCGCCATTCGGATCTATCGTTAACATGATTTGTGTTTTCTGGCCAGCTATAGCTTTTGCATACAATGTGAGAGGGCTAGTAATGGCAGTATTAACAAAGTCGTATTTTTGACTGTATGTTTCATCCGTATACCAACCTTCATAGATATATTCGTCACTATCTTTATTATTGTAGTTATTTAAATCTAACTCCTGGGCGTATGATCCAGCTATAACAGAGGTGTTGACGCTATCATAGTTTGGAATGATGTATGTAACCGTAAACATTTCCTTGAAGTAGCATACAAGCTCTAACTCGGTTATGTCTTTACCGAAGACTAAACCGCCGTAGGTTGTCCCGGTAGAGATGATTGTACCGTCTTTAATCCGCATCAATTCGCCGTTTGCGTTAGTCATCAACTCAAACTCGTCGCTTATCGGGTTACTGATATACCAACCGTCAAACGTAAAGCCTGTACTTACAGCATCCTTAATAGTTGCGCTGACACTTACTTTGACTGTGGCACCGCTATCGTTGGTAACGCTTTGTGTGAATTGCCCACCGGTACTTGTTAGATACGTGTAACGGATCGTATAAGTATTTTCCGTCCATTTCGCGTAAATAGTGTGGCTATCACCGTTAACTGCTGTTATCGGATTATCATCAAGGGCTGCACTAAGGTTTTCGTCGGTATACCAACCGCCCCACGTGTAATAATCTTTTGATAATGCACCGGCAGATACAGTTGTTGATTCGCCAACAAAGTACCTTGTTTGTACTGTTGTCGTATTGCCGTCAATCATAGTCAAGGTATAGCTTTGTAATGCTGTTGCCGTTTGCCAGATAAAGTCATCACCGCTTGCTACAGCATTAAACGACGCGGTTTCTAAATTAATACTGTTTCCGCTTGACGTTGGGCCGGTTGCAGCATAGCCTGAACCTTTGTAAGTATAAGTTTTGCCAAAGCCTTGAAGAGTGCCGTAATAGCCTGTAAGTAATGTAAATGCAGCACTAGTATTACCATTAATAATCAATACAGCACTATCACTTGTGGGGACAATTCTCCCGCCAATACTACCGTCTACAGTCAGCGTGCCGCCTACGTATAAAACAGGCGTTTGCGTGTCAGTAAAGGCATGTTTGATATTAGCGTCCGTATGGGTGCTTTCAATGTTGGTTAAGGTTGCATTATCAAGCAATACCATATCAACGCCGGAATTAATCTTTACAGCCGCATTTTCTTCAATCTTAATTTGTGTACCAGGTAAGACTAAGTAGTCAGATGATGAAAGTAACAAGCTTGCCCCGGATTTTACAGTAATATCCATATACGCAATTGGAGCGGACTTAGCTGTGCTTGTGTTTACGTTTGCGATTCCTGCAACTTTAACGTTTAGCGTTGCATCAGTATAATTACCGTAAATTTCAAATATATCGCGCTGGCCTGCGCGGGTATTTGTTCCGGCAATGCTTGTTAATTCACTATAAGTTGTATAGCTGCCGTTTGAAGCAGGTCTTGCAGATTTAACAATCTTACCGCCAGTGTCTGTTGGCTTAAATAAGCAGTTTTCTATGTCGTTATTTGCGCCTATGATACATGCGGTTGTTGGGTAAGCGTTGCTGTTAGCATCACCTTGTGTGAACCCCATATAGGTGGCTCCTGCATAAATAGTCGTTGTACAAGAAATGTTGTGCGCTGACCATTTTGTAATAATGAATACATCGTTCATTGCCTTGGATGCAGTATTACCACCCGGCCAGAAATGTATCTTCATAAGCTCTGTTCCCGTAGCGTTGGGATGGATATAAATGTGGCCTGTGCTGTGATACGTTTCTGTGTTGTGCGCGCTGCTCTTAACGTAACCGTAAGCGTTGATTGTGCCGTAGACGTTGATTATACCGTCATTCATAATTACGCCATGCGCGCGTACAGTTGTTGAATTGTAAATTAGGGCGCCGACGGTTAAGTTAGCATTAGCGCTTACGTTTAATGTAATACCATTAGGTATTATCAAACAAGCGTAAACGTATTCACCGCCCGGGATTGGGCTAGCGTATGGCGAGTCTTTTTCACTGAGTGAGTTAGTGTACGGGACTAAGAGCGTTCTATTTGCTGGAATAGTATATTCGCTTGTTCCGTAGTAGTCTAACTTGGTGAATGACGTTGACGTATATGTGCTTGCTCCCGTTGCGCTACCGGCAAGGGTAATTGTAGTTGTACTATTTGTACCTAAAGCTTCTTCAATGGTGTAGTACGTGCTTGTGTCAGTGCCTAAGTAAGCCGTCTTGTACTTGTAGTAGAAGTAGTTTATACCGTCTTCAAAAACAATATTATTGTTATTCGTATAATAAACAATTTTATACGTGTTACCTACGGTAATTATTGCCGGCAAGTCTTCATACGTGATATCATCTGTTGTTATTTTTATTTCTAATTTAAAGTCTTTTGGCAATTCTGAGCCAGCGTATGGCAAGCTGTAGTTGTTGGTAAACTTATTAGCAGCAGTTGAAATGCCGTTGCTATAGTATACATCAGATTGATCGTCGCCAATTCTTAACGTAATTACGCTTATTTTGTAACTACGCGTAGAATTCACATCACCAGTGATTTGATAATTGGCTGTATTAAAACTATCGCTATTTAAAAGGGTGCAATCACTATCTACTGTTGCGGTATATGTGCCTGCATATCCCCACATAGTTGCGTTAGTTGTGACATTGCTACGAGTTAAGTCAAAATAGACCTTATTGCCGTCTAACATAATGTATGCTTTGGGTATTATGCCAGAACCAGTATAATAATAGTTGAAAGGCGTACCTGTAGTCGTAGTTGCTTCTTCCCAAACAACCTCATAGTCTGAGATATTAACTGGTTTTGCAGAAATGACAAAGCTAAAGGTTAGGGGATCGGTTGTACCGTCTGCCCATTGATAATTTGCTGTGTCCTTAAGGCTAACAGTTACAGTATACGTATCGGCATTTTTCTGCACGTTGTTGGATACGGTCATCGTGTTAGCATCAAAGTTATTTAATATAAAGGTTTGATTTGCGTTGTTGTAGGTGTAAGTTTTTCCTGCCGACGTTGGTTTGACAACAGATTGCTTGCTGACGGTCAAAGTGCCTGCTACGTATTTAATTTCGTAGTTAGTTGAGGTAAGGCCGCTTGGTACAATAGCGTATTCGCCAACGCTGCTGGTGGTTGGGTTGTAGTCACAGGTTAATACGAGATTGCCGCCTAAAACCGCGCTGGTTTCAGTTCCTGCAAATTCGCTGTAAGTAACCTCGTAATTGGGCGCAGCTTGACCAAGATTGATGCTGTAACTCTTTGCCGTGATGGTAAGGCTTGCTTTAGAGATCGTAAAGGTAAATGATTTTTGAGCAGTCGTGTCATCTGACCAGATGTAATTATCCTTGTCCTTAAGGTCAGCCGTAACGGTGTACGTACCCGCATTTGTACCGGTTACCGGTGTGGAAGTATAATAATCGCTTGCCGTAACGCTGAAGGTGTGGGGATTCGTGTCGTAGGGGATAGCCGTTGTGTCAGGCGTTGGGATTGTTACAACGATTTTATCAATGGTATAAGTGTAGGTGAGGGGGGAGGTGTTGCCGTCACTCCAGGCGTAGTTGCCATTTACAAGCTCCACCGTCACCCCATAACTTCCGGTAGTACGACCGATTTGTCCATTGGTGTAAGTTACCGTGTAGCCTTCGCCGCTACCTGTTACAATAAGCTCGTGATCCTTGCCGTCATAGGGGAAGGATGCGGTTTGACCCCAAGCAACCGTAATGCCGGCAGGGGCGTTGCTAAGGTTCAACGTTGGTACAGCAACAGGCTTCGCCGTGATGGTAAAGGAAATTTCACCTGGCGCATTTCCGCTCCAAGCGTAGTTAGCATTTAATTCAACGGTAATTGTATAAGTGCCAACGGCAGAGAATTCTGTTAAATCGCTGCCATTGATTTTTACTGTATAGTAAGTGCTGCTTACGTAGAAGCTTTCTGCCGTGTAAGTCGTGCCGCTATATTGAACCGACGTGCCATTTGCAATCTTGCTTTCAGGTGCTGCAACGGTTAACGCTGTAACTCTAAACGATCCTTCTACGTAATTGAAATCGTAGTTTGCTGCCGTATAAGGATTGTTTGTGATTGAAATCGTATATTCGCCGACATTTCCATTGGTGTTTTTATCGTAATTCGTTTCGTAAATGGGTGAAACGTTGCCGATATCAACGTTATTCATGGCGTCGTCGCCTACAAACCCAGTGATTGCTCTGCTGAAAATCGGTGTGCCGCCGTAGGTTATATCATCAGCAGAAGGCGTTACGGTGAGTGTTGCTTTTGCGATAGTGAAGTATAAGGTGATATCTTCGGTTGAGCCGTCTGCCCATTGATAGCCGTCGTTAAGGGAGATAACAACCGTGTAATCGCCGGCGTTTCTTGGCGTAGTTACTTGACCGTTCAATTTGAACGTTACCGTATAGCCGTCGTTTGCATCGACGTAGGATTCAGCTGCAAACGTTCTGCCCTCATATGTTAACGGTGCGTCGTTTTTGATCTCCGCCACTTTTTCAACTGACTGGACCGATGCCTTAATGGACCAAGCGAAGTTAATTGTGACCGGGGTCATTGAGTAGTTGTCTGAAGCCGCCGATACGGTGGCTGTTAAGGTATAGTTGCCAACTTCAGTTGCTGATACGTCGCCTGAATATTCAACCTTGAACAAATCGGTGTCGATTGCCGAGCCGTCGCTGTTAACGATCTGAACGCCGCCGTTTGTGAGGACGCTTATGGGGTTGCCCGTGTGGGTTTCAACGTATTCCGTCTTATTGAACTTAAACGAACCGCTGATGGGTTGCTTTTCAATTGTGTATGCTTTCTCGCTGTTTGATGAAAGCTTGTAGTTGCCCGAAGTAAAGGCTTCAACAACAGCCGTGTGGCTTCCTGCATTTGTGCCGTAACCTGTGACGGTTAAGGTGAGGGTATCGTTACCGATAAGACCTGTTGCTGTTGCGGTGGGGCCTTGTGGACTACCGCTATAAACGTAAGTGCCGGTGTTCCATACGACGGTTATTTCCTTAGGCTCAATGGTGAAGCTTTGTGTTGGGTTATCTAAAACGTAGTTGCCGTTATTGATGGAAGCTGTTGCCGTATAGTTTCCTGCAGCCGTCTGTGCGCCTTCAACTGTTACCGTAACCGTGTCGCCTGAGATAACGCCCGTTGCTTCAGCCGTGGGCTTTTGTGGATCGCCGTTGTAGGTGAGGGTGGTGTTAGACCAGCTTAAGGAAATGGTCTTACCCTCAATTGTGAAGGTAAGCTCAAAATCGCTGTCGCTCTTATCAGACCAGCAATAGTTTGTCTTATTTAAAATGGAAATTTCTACCTGCTGACTGCCGGCGTTCGTGCGCGTGTCGTTTGAAACGCCCATTGTAGAGCTGTCAAAGCCTGAAAGCTCAAATTTTTGTGCGCTTCCGTCGTAGATGTAAGTCTTTACGCTTGCCGTCGGCTTTTCAAGGCCCTTTCTTTCAACCGTAAGCGTGCCGCCGACAAAGGTTATTTCATAGTTTGTGGAAGAAAGCCCGCTCGGCGTGATGGGGTAAGTGCCGGCGTCGTTGCCTTTAGCGTAGGTGCATGACAAGGTAAGCGTGCCCGTAAGTACGCTTTCATTTTCACCGCCAACAAATCCGCTGTAAGTTTCCGTGTAGGCAGGGGCTTCGTCGCCGTAAGTTATACTCTTATCATCGGCCGTTACCGAAAGGGGTGCGGGGGCAATGGTAAAGGTATAAGTGGGCAAGCTGGCGTTCCACTCATAGTTATCCGTGTTTTTAAGCGTGACCGTTACGTTCTGTTCGCCGGCATCCGTGCGCTTATTTGTTGATACCGTATAGTAAATATCGTGACCGTTAGCCGCAACGGGGGTATAGGTCTGCTCGCTTGCGCTATAGACGAAGTTAGTCGTGTCCTTGCCCGGTACGTTGACCTTGAACTTATTGATGGTCACGGTAAAGCTACCCGTCGCGGGGACGTGGTTATCCGCTTCTATCTTATAGTAATATTCGCCGCTGTCCGCAACGTTTGTGGCGGTCAGGCTTGAAGCGAAGCTTGCGTTGTTCTTGGAAAAACTCCAGGTTGCGGTCTGGCCGTTGATTGACGTGCAGGTCGCTTGAAGTGCATTTTGATCAATGGTGTAGGGGATACCCGCTAAGGTTTCCGTATTGGGGTTAAAGTCCTTGGTAAAGTCAGGTACGCTTACGTTTTCAAACTTTGCCGGCAGGATGAGATAGTATCTGTAAGGATTGGTCAGGATATAGTTGGGGTTTTCAGACCAGGCCTGTGCCACGTTACAGTGGTCAAGGGTAACTGCGCTGTCGTCGGCAAACTTAAGGGTGTCGCCGGACTTGACGATTTCCTTCTGGCCGTTTGATACCTCGCTGGTGTTGCCGTGGATACCAACCTCAAAGATGTCTGTGCCTGATGCCTTTATCTGAATATCAAAGGTTGCGCCGTTATAAGTTACAAAGTAAACCGTTTCGCCGTCAACCGTTGCCGTTTCAGCATTGCCAAGGCTGTCTGCAAGCCTATAAGAAAGCATCTGCGTCTGTGCGGGGCTTTCGTAAGTACAGCTTGTCGTGCCGTCGTTCGTCTTGGGCAGGATGGCAAAGTCAACGGTCTTTTCGCCGCCGTCAATAAGGTACGGATTGGCTTCCGTATCCTTGACCTTTACCTTATAAGTATATATGCCTGCGTCCTTCGGTTTTTCCGTCGTCCAGCAGTCGTTGGTGTTTGTGGGCACGGTGTAGAACCTTCCGAAGCTCCTCTTGCTAAGATCAAAGTTTTTATTCTTGCCAAAGACAAAAGTGAGGCTATAAGCCGATTCTCCATCATAATTTGCGTTAAAGTAGCTGTATCCAACGCCCTCAATAACGGTTTCGTTGGTTGTCGATGGGGTGGTGCCGTCGTAATTAAGCGTCAGTTGATTACTGTATACGTTGCTTCTGCCGGCCACGGTATAGTTGACCGTAACCGTCATCACGTTGTTTTCATCGTCGTATTCAACAACAAGCTCACTGTTAAAGCCCTTGTCGATCATATGCCTGCCGCCGGTCTTTTTTGCGGCAGAGAAGGGCACGCGGTTAAGCCTGTAAGACTCTTCAAACATAGTTTCGGTAAGATCGTTTACCGTAGAAGGCTTGGTACTGCCCTGAAGGTTGTATTGTGCGCCGTCCATTGAAAGGGATGGGCCTTGTGTATAATTCGGGTCGTATTGGTAGGAGTATTCGACCGATCCGTTTGCGATGCCGCCACCGGACGCCATCTGGTACTGATATGGGTCGGCAACCTTCGCGCCGTCAGCGACGTTAATATAATAGTCAATAAGGTCGATCTTGCCGTCACCCTCGCCGTGGGTCGGGCCCGTGTTGATGGACGTATCAATTGGCTTTTGATAGTGGATGTTCCACTTTGCAACGCCAATGCCGAGGGATAATACCATAATCAAAAGGGCGAAGATAGTAAAGTATTTAGTTGTCTTTTTCATTTAATACCTTCCTCCTTTGATTAGTATTTATCACTTTGGCCATTTTTTCAAAAAGTCGGCGTATAAGCCCGTTATCGCACTTTTTTGTGACCTTTTCGGCGGATATTTGCCGTGTTTTCAAAAGGTATTTGAAAGTTTTTGTTTTTATGCTTGTGCCGTGTGTTTGAAGGCGATATTTTTCATAAAAGTCAGCCTATAAGCAGGTTATCGCCACTTTTTGTTGGTTTTTTACGTGTTTTTGACCTGTTTTGCGCGTTTTTAAAACGTTTTGCCCATCTTTTAAGCCTGGCTTGCGTTGGGGTTGACGTCAGATAACCTCACGTCGATCAAAAACTGCTCGTTATCGTTAAACCTGTTGTAAAGCTGGTTGTAAACCTTTCCTAAAGCATCGTTGCCAAGGGCGGCCCAGCCGGTCGGCAGTGTTGAAGGCGCTTTGCTGAAGTCAAACGTAAAGTTAAAGTATATATCTGCGTTAAAGACGGGGGCGGTTTCCAGGGTGTTTACCGCATTAATAAGCGCCTTTGGCAGGACAAGCTCGTAAGTGACGATGGTACTTGAGGACGTTGCCTCAAATTTTGTCTGCTGCCTGACCGTAACCGTATATCCGCCCATGGTCTGGGACATTTCCGTGTTATCTGACACGGTTGACGTTGCGGATATGGTGGGCTTCACCGTGTAAAAGGCTAAAGTTTCGTCGTTGCCGCTTAAATAGCTTAGCGTGTATTCAAGATAAAGCGTTGCCGTATCGGCGGCAGGGGTTTCAAGCTTGGCTTCCTTTATGCATTGGATAAAGTCAATATTTGTTTTGACCTTAACGTCTGCCGTGTTGGATATTGCGCCGTTTTCGTCCACAAATCCCGTGTAATACATCTGGAACTGCTTTACCTCCGACACCTCAATACACGCGCTGGTATTGATTACGTCGTCGGCGACAAATCCGCCCAGGGCGTTATTGCCGACGATGGGGCTTGTGATCATCCACGCGGCAAAGCCAACTGACATAACGAGTGCCGGTACCAAAATATATGCAATTATCAACAGCTTTTTAAGGCTTATCTTCCTTAAGGAAGCTTTTTTGCCCTTTTTAGCGTCACTTTTCAGCTTGCCGTGCACTCCTTTTTCTCCTTTTCTTATATATAATATGCTTTCTGCACCCGTATGGCGCGCCACTGTTAATTTTATGTCCGTAAGGTGGACAAGTATTCATAAAGCCCCTTATCCCGTCATACTATAAGTAGTATCACGGCCACCCAAAACCGACTTTAAGCGGCCGAGAGTGGGGGCGGGTGCCAAGTTTTTGCCGCCTTTACGCGTGCGCGCTATCATTATTAAATAATATTACTGCGCCTTTACGCCTTGTCAATTTTAAAAATTTATCCGTATAATGTAAGGTTAAGACTGATTTTTCCTTAAGGCTTTCTCCAAAATCCCTTATATTTCGGCAATTTTTTACGATTGAGCAAAGTCGGGGGAAGGGAAGCCCTCTTCACAATTCCAACATAAATTGCAAAAGATTTTTATTGGGTCACAATGTAAAATTGTCTTTACGATACGGACATTTTTGCCAATTTTGACCAAGACTGATCCTTAAAAAAGGTTAAAATGACCCAATTATTTTGTTTATATTATACTTAAAACTCCGCGCGTTGTCAATAAGATTAATGACAATTTTTAAAATTACCCCTATTTTTTTACCATTTTTATCCGCTGTAGGTAATTTTTGCATTTTTTGTGAAAATTTGTTTTCAAACTACGGCCAAAAAAAGTGGTCAAATCGCCGCAAAACCGTCAATCATTTCACCAAACTTTCACAATTGACCCATTATGGCCCCTCCCTAAAATTATGTTTTTTCACATATTTTTCACAAAAACCCGTTTTTTTGTGCAAAAAATGTTGACATCGGTCGAAATGTATGTTATCTTATTTGTACAAAGGGCGCATTGCACCCATTTTTAACTTGTTAAAAAATCATAAGAGAGGAATATTTTTATGAAAGTAAAGAAAAAATCCTTTGGCATCCAGCTTATCAGTATCCTGGTTGTCGTAGCTATCATCAGCGTAGGTTTCGCTGCATGGATCATCACCAGCCCAATTGCAGGTGACTCTGTTCAAGGCGGCTTTATCGCTCAGGACTACATTGACAACACCTTCACTATCTCTATCGATCTTGATTCTGATGATGACGGCACAAATGAATCATTGATTTTCGGCAAACCTGATGAAGAAGAACCTGCAAATACCGAATCTAAGGCGTTCTTTGACAGCAATGATTCATACAAGTTTAATTGGTTCAGCTTTGAAAAAACTGGCGGAGACATAACACCTGACGAAGTCAGAACAGTCGTATTTACCGTTACCATTGATCCTACGGACGATACTAATGCAAAAGAGCTCGAAGATCTTTTACTTGACAGATCCGTTATGATTTCTTTAACGTTAAACAATGGTAGTACAAAATACGACGATGAAGATGATAAATTGGTTGAGTGGAAGACTTCTACTGACGCACAAGGAAACGTAACTTTTGTTTCTGAAGATCCAAATTCAACTCAGGCTTATGAGCTTTATTCCAAGGCTAATAAGTTAACCGCCAACAAGACGATTGATAATAAGCAGGTAGTGTTTAACGAAGCACAGCTTGTTGCTGAGCCTAAGATGACATGTGAATCCGGCACGGAAAACGTTACGTCCAACTATACTGAAGTTTTATTCGAGAACAACCCAAACTATAAATACACCGGTACATATACTGGCGTGGGTGGAGCGGCAAGCACCGTTTGGTCTGATAACAACGCTATTTCAATCATTTTAGACCAGGAAGCTTTTGTAAAAACTGATACAAATTTTGTTGCAACTGTAGAGCTTACTGTTGATTGGGGTACATATTTTGACATTTGGTATAATGCTCAAAATACTATCGTCGAAGCAAACACACCTAATGCAACTCATATTACCAACGTTAACCCATATTACTTCTTCAACCTCCAGAACATCTACAAAGATGGCAACACTTGGATTCAAGAAGCAAAGGAAGCTATTGACACCATTTTTGCTTTAAATTACGTAGGTAATACAGGAAATTCAGCTGAAGGCGCAGGCTCCGGCGTTCAGTATCAGTTATCCATCCATCCTATCCCTTACGTTGACGTTAACAAATAATAGGATAATCGACTTATATCCCCACTTTTTGACTTTAGGAGGTAGTTATTTATGAGAACTACAAGACGCGGATTTGGCCGTAAAGTCGTACTGTTTGGTATTGCAGTCTTCACCGCAATCGCCCTTACGGCAACCGGCTTTGCCGCATGGTTAATTTCCAACGACGCACAAAACCAGCAGGCAGGCAACATCTCCGGCGCCAGCGTGCAGGAGGCATCCATCAAAATCACCATTAACATCGCCCCCAGCGAAAAGTTAATGTTTGCCCCCAAGGCAGACGACCACACCGGTCAGGTACGTCACGACGGTAACGAATCGGTTTTTGAAGACCTTGAGATTTCATCCTTACAGGGTACGGTTACCGGTATCGACAAGATGGGCAACCTTTCAATCAGCATCAGGATCCCTGACGCGGTTTTATACGCAGCAGGCTACACCTGGACCGTTGAGGACGGCACAAGGGTATACGGCTTTGACAAGACCAAAGCTTTCGTTTCCTTACCCGGCTACGCAATGGACGTTGAGGGCAACCCCATCCCCAAAATTGAAAACGGCGTTTTAACAGACAACTACACCGCAGCAGTTGACTTCGTAAGGCCCACGGGCTCAGTTTACGCAAGCACAACCTCTGCAGTAGAGCCTGAATTTTCAATTACAGTCGGCGATAACAACACCCTTACCTTCGTTTCTCCCATGAGCTTCGGTTGGGGCGTTGCATTCAACAGCTTAAACCCCGGTGTTTATTACGATACCGACGTTGAAACTGAGGTTGACGGCGTACAGGTTATGGCTCCGCCCGAAAATTGCACCAACGTCATTACGTCCACTCTTAACATTATGAACGCAATGATGTACAACGTAAATCTCGGCGACGTAGAATACACCGAAGAAAACGATGACCTTACTTCAACCGTATGGACCATCGACTTCGCCGCTGAAGAGGTTGCTGCCAAGGACTTTGTTCTTCCCACCTCTGAAAACGGTGTTTTAAAGACCATCGGCTCACTTGACAAGATCGTTATCAAATCATCCACCAACGGTGTGACCGAAGAATACAAGCCTCTTGTTGAAGGTTCTGATGAGATCGACTATGATGCTATTGCTTCAAAGTTCAATATGATCCTTGAAAAGTACATGGACGACGCCTTTATGGCAACTGCATCAAATCAACCGCAATACGTCGTATTTGTTGCCGCAACGGTTAACAAATAATAACAAATAGGATATTTTTACTATGATCGGGGCACTAGCACTGCCCCGATTTGCGTAGTAGGCAAAAATTGCCTTATTTTACCGTTTTTTTTTAGTTTATTTATACTAATGTCGCTCGCGCGCGTTAAAAATTCTTGCCAAGCTACGGCCATTAGTATATAATATACTTAACTTAATTTTATCAAGTAGGTGCTTATGACCGGATATGAAATATTATCCCTTATCGTTACCGTACTTGGCGTCGCAAGCTTTTCGGCGGTTATCACCATGCTTTACGCCAGGTATCGCGATTCCTTCGTGGCGGAGGTTTCCGCCGGTAAGCGGGATATGGAGCTTATTGAAAATTATTTTTACGAGAACCAGGACAAGGTCCGCCGGAGGAAGGCTTTTTTCCAAGGTCTTCGCAGCGTGGCCTACGTGGGTCTTTTGGCTATCGTTATTATATTTTTCATTCTTGCCATGTTTGACCGCTTCGGCATTACCCTTATCGGTAACAAATCTATCATGGTCGTAGCTTCCGGCTCCATGAGCGAAAAGAACGAGGCCAACACCTATCTTTTCAATCACAACCTCAACAACCAGTTTGACACCTACTCAATTATCGTTTTAGAGCGTCTTGACGACCCCGAAAAGTCCTTAAAGCAATACGACGTTATCGCTTACGTGGACGACAAGGGTCAAAACATTATCCACCGTATCAAGCGTATCGAAAAAATCGACGGCGTAACCCGCTACGTTGTACGTGGCGACGCCAACGACCGCGACGACGAATTCAAGCCCTTGCCTGAAAACGTCCTCGGCCGATACACGGGGCGAAACCTTCCCGTTATCGGCGCGTTCATTCTCTTTTTGCAGTCCTATTCGGGCATGACGACCATTGCGGCGCTTATTTACTGCTTGATTATGCTTGACAGGAACTCTAACAAGATACAGGAGGCCCAGGACGCCCGTACCGACTTTTTATTTGAGCATTTAAATCTTAAGGATCAGGACGCATTAAACAACCTTTCGGTTGACTACGTTGAAAAGATCTATCTCAACAAAATTTCCTACTCAATAAACGAAAACGGCCTCATCTCTCGCGAGGTGGCCCAAGAGGTCTTAGAGGAATACGAAGACGAGGTCAATAAAATAAAAGCCGAGCGTGAAAAAGGGGAGGGTCCCTTGCAGGAAGATCCCCAGGAAGACACGCCTACCCCCCAAACTGTGGACGAAAAATCCCAATCCGACTCTTTAGATAAGGAAGATTAATCATGTTAAAGAAGATTTTTACCAGAAAGAACTTAATGGCCATTGCACTCGTTGCATTATTTTCCGTTGTGGTTGTTTTTGTCGGTCTGTGCATTGACGATGCCCACGCCGTTTTCAGCAAGAAAAACCCCATCGCCGCAATTGCCGACGGTATTGGCCTTACACCAATCAAGTCCACGGTTGCCGGGTTTATCACACTCGTTCTTGTGGCAATTTACTTTACCGTTTTTGCCGCTGCAGTAGTTTACGAAAGACGTGCCGCCATTATTGCGGGCAAAAAGCCCTTCAGTCTTAAGATGCTTGGCATTTACGCGTTGACGTTTATTTGCTGCGCTATTTTATCACTTGGCTTTGGCGTGCTTATTCAAAGGCCTTTGACTGCCGAAAATATCACGACGATGCTTCTTTTTGTCGGTCAGTCGGTTATGCTGGGCGCAATTATCTATATCGTTTTATTCGCTGTAATCGGCGCCGTTGCGATGCTTGTCGTTAACTTCCTTCTCGTTGACAAGCCCTTTAAGTTCTTCGACGACGAAAGCGAGCCCGTCTTTGACGACGACGATATCGATCACGACTTATCCGGCAGCTTTGACGTTGACAACAACCAGACCAACCAGACCCAGGGTCAGGGCGGTCAGGGTGGCCAAGGCGGTCAGGGCGGCGCAGGTGAGGGCGAAGGCTCCAACCTGGTTTCAAAGGATTACGAGCTTTCCGATGCGGAAATCGTTTTCCCCGAGCTTGCCAAGATTGACGTTAAGTACGACGGCTTTGACGGCGTGCCCATGCTTTCTGACGAGGTCACCCTTGAAGAGATCTGCGTAAGGTTCAGAAATTACCTTGCCAAGGAAGAAAAGCTTTACTTTGAGCCCGACATCATCAGATTCTTCATTTCCGGCTTTGCCGCATCCCACTTTGAAATTTTAGAAGGCTTGTCCGGTACAGGTAAGTCCTCACTTCCCAGATACTTCACCAAGTTCTGCGGCGGTAAGCTTCTCTTCATGCCCGTACAGGCAACCTGGCGTGACAAGAGTAACATTTTGGGCTTCTTCAACGAATTCTCCAAAACCTACTCCGAAACGGAATTCTTAACAAGCCTTTACGACGCAAACTACGGCACGGACGAGATCAATATGTACGTTCTCGACGAAATGAACATTTCCCGTGTTGAATATTACTTTGCAGACCTTCTCTCCGTACTCGAGTACCCCGTTCCCGATTGGAAGATCAAGGTCATGAACGTCCCGACAAACTTCGTACCTCCCATCAAGCTTATTGACGGTTACATACAGATCCCCGAAAACAGCTACTTTATCGGTACGGCCAACAAGGACGACTCTACGTTTACAATTACCGACAAGGTTTACGACCGTGCCATCACCATTGAGTTTGATAACTTCAATACGCCCTTCGTACCTGACGGCAACTGCAACCCAATGATGCTTTCCGCAACCCACTTCAGATCACTGTTTGAAGAAGCAAAAGCTGTTGCTGACAACCAGCTCAGCCAGAAGGACGTCGAAAGCTTCAATAAGATTTTATCCTTCGTATTCGATACCTTTGATCTTGCCATCGGTAACCGTATTCTTCACCAGCTCGAAACCATCGTGCCCGTATACGTTGCCTGCGGCGGCAAGAAGGAGGAGGTCATTGACTTCATGCTCGCTAAAAAGCTTATTTCCAAGCTTGACGGCAGATTTGAAGAATACGTTAAGGGCGCCTTAAAGGATCTTAAGGATCTTCTCGCAAGCGTTTACGGCGCAAAGGCAATGCCTCGCTGTGAAAAGCTTGTTGACAAGCTTTATAAAGCATTATAATAAAAAATCACTGACGGGCAGTCGATTGCCTGATAACAAATCTGATAGGGAGGGATTAATCTTTTATTATGAGAAGCATCGAAAAGGTTTCATTACAAGATTATATTGCGCAGGTAAGCGATTTCTGCACGCCTTATACGACCGCCCGCAGATTTTACAGCTATATCGACCGCCTCGGTCAGGAATCTTTACAAAAGGTCTCCTTTGAAAACGATTACGAATTTTTTAAAAAGGCCTCGACCGTTCTCAATATTATACTTTCGATCATCACGCATCCCCACATTGCTAACCGCCGTGAGGAAATCGTTGCCCGTATCGAGCAGGTAAAACAGCTCAACAACGAGGAATTCACCCGCGTTATGAAGACAAGTCAGTTCTGGAAGCAGCGCGGGACGGAGATGATCCCTGAGGAGGTATATTATTTCCAGCACGTTGACGAGCTTGCTATTTACGAAAATAAGTTTATCGTGCTTCTTACGGACCTTCTGGATAGGGAGCTTTCCTTGTACGGTGATTTTTATCTCACCATTATGCCAAGCTTTAAGCTTGGCGAGGATCTTACGCTTAACGACGTTGACTCCTTAAAGGTTTTACAGATGATAGACCTTCTTAAAAGAAAGGTATCTTACGTAAAATCCTCCCATTTTTATAAGGAGGTTTCCCAAACGCCACCCATATCCAAAAAAATCAATAAAACAAATATCCTGTTAAAGGATAATCTTTACAGCCAATGCTATCGTTTTTACCGCAAGTTTATGAGCTATGAAAACGAAGGCGTTATGGAACGTGATTTTATGACCTTTTACAAGGTCGTCCTACTTCGCCAGTTTAAGGAAAGGGGATTTGTGCTTGACGGCACGGGCTCCTTCAGGGCGAAAAAGAAATGGCGCTTCTTCAGCGATCTTTTCCGCGTCGATATGGAGCTTTTGCGCGATAACGGCGGCTTCAGCTTCGTTATCCGCTCCTTAAAGGAAAATTACGTTCAAAAGCATCTTCTTTGCCTTGCGGCCTATCCTTTGGCAAATATTGCGGCAAATTACAGCGATTACGACACGGTTGACGTTTTATCCGTCTGGGATCTTAAGCCCATTGAAAAGCTTGGCGGCCCGTTAACAAAACGCAAGACCGAGGATCAGCTTGTCGGCGAATGGATAGATTCCAAAACGGCCGTTATCCCGGCGGACAGGGCACTTTATACAAGATATTGTCCCGTTTGTAAGGCTAAAGGCGTACGTGATGACGACAATCATATGACCTGCTCAAGGTGCGGGACGGAATACGTCTTTACCACCGACAGGGAGGACAACGAAGCAATTTGGTTTGCAAAAATCGGTAGATTATTATGATTAACAACAATCAGAATAAACTGAATAACAGCCCCGCCCCTCAGCAAGATGGGGCTACGTCCGATCGCAAGGTCACCATTCAGATAAAGGACCTTCACAAATCATACGGTACGAAAAAGGTTTTAAAGGGTCTTAATCTCGACGTGTACTCGGGTGAGCTTTTCGGCTTTATCGGCCGTAACGGTATCGGTAAGTCAACCACCATTGATTGCGTTATCGGGGCTAAAAAATTTGACAGCGGACAGATTATCGTTGACGGCTTTGACATTCAGCAGGACCCACTTGGCGCCAAAAATAATTTTGGTTACGTCGCCAGTGAGCCTTCCTGCTACGAGGTCATGTCCGGCTACGACTATCTTGAGTTCGTTGCAAGCATTTACCGCATGTCGGAAGGGGATTTTGTAAGAAACTACAGATATCTTTGCGGAAGGCTCAAGCTTGATCTTAAGGAGCTGGGCAACCGTATTGCCAACTATTCCCACGGTATGAAGCAAAAGCTTTGCCTTGTGGCAAGCCTCCTTCACAACCCCGACGTCTGGATTTTAGACGAGCCCACCGTCGGCCTTGACATTATGGCCGTAGAGGAGCTCAAAAAAATGATGCGCGAATACGCCAACCACGGCAAGACCGTGTTTATCACGTCGCACAACATTGACCTGGTAAGCCGTCTTTGCGACAGGGTTTCAATTATTAACGACGGTAAGGTTGTTTGCCTTTTCGATCTTAATAAGGAACCAAACCGCCGCATTCAGCTGCCAAAAATCTTTATGAGTGTTTACGGAGAATAATCTTCATGCTCAATCTTCTGATAAAGGATTTCAAATTAATATTCGGAAGCAAGCAGAGTGTATCCCAACGGATATTCACTCTGGTTTTTTCTGCTATTTTTTTGGCCCTTTTTATCGCGATTGAGCTGTTTTTGTTTACGTCCATTTTAGATAACATCAAAAACATTAAGGACGCCCCCATTACCTTTTTGACCATCTTTATGACCGTTGCGACGGTTATTATGACAGTCACGGGCATATTCCAGGCCAAAAAGCTTTTCTTTGACGGCAAGGACGTGGAGCAGCTTTCCAACAAGCCCGTCTCCAACGGCGAAATTATCTTTTCCAAGATGATTTTCCTTTTCCTTTTCCACTACGCCACGGCATTTCTTTTTGAGTATCCCTTGCTTTTTGCCTACGGCAGACTTTTCGGTAAGGCTCCTTATTATTTCTTTTATACGCTGTTTTATCCGGCGGTAACCTTCTTTTTTGAAATGGGCGTCGGCCTTTTGTTGGTTTATCCCGTATGGATGTTCACCAACTTCTTGAAAAAACACCCCATAATTCAGCTTGCATTTGCGTTAACGTTTATTTTCGGGCTGACGATGGTTTATTCCTACGTTCTTGAGATTTTCATTAACTTAGTCGCCGATAACAACATGGTCTCCCTTTTCTCGGGTGAATCTTTAGCTAAATTCTCGCAGATCAGGAGATATATTATTCCCGTTAACTTCCTGGTCGATATATTTATTCTTAATAACTCACTGTCAAATCTTCCGTACGTAACTATCTCGGCAGGCATTTTCGTCCTTGGTGCGTCCATTGCCGTATTTGCCTTCAATTACGTAAGGAACATGAGCGTTTCCATCACGACAAAGCAAAAGGAACGCAAGTACAAGGAAACAAGCCTTGTCAAGACCCTTATCAAAAAGGAGTTCGTCTTAATTGCAAGAAACTCCGATTATATCTTCTCTTTTACAGGTCTGCTGGTAGTTCAGCCCTTGCTTATTTATTTGGTTGTCAAGGCGATCAATACCGTATTAAGCACAGGGACCATTGCTTTCTATTCCGCCCTCGTTCCGGGTCTTATTTCCTTTATCGACGCCCTTATCGTCATGCTTTTCACGGTTATCATTAACCAGGGCGCCAACGGATATATTTCCGCGGAGGAGCGCACCATCAAGAACATGAAGACCATGCCGGTACCCTTCGGCACACAGCTTGCCGTCAAGGTAGCAATACCATTTGCACTCAGCTGGGTATCTCTGTTTGCGTCAGCTCTCGTTCTCGTTCTCACCAAGACCGTATCTCTTTCTACGGGCGGCTTTACGTTGCTTATTACAACGTTTTTGTTGTTTATTTTTGATATTATATCCTTGCTTGAGGAGTTGAATATCAGACATAACCGTCAGCGTTCAACCTTCTTAAGCGGTGTATTTGCATACCTTTTGCCCATTGTTTTCGTTATCGCATCAATCGTCCTTTCGTTTTTCAAGGTCAATCTTGCGTTATCATATTTGGGCGGACTTGCGGCGTTTTTGATTATCGGCGTCTGGCCGGTGCTTTACTGCTTTAAAAACGCGGGCAGACTTTTCCTTGATCTGGAGGCGAAAAACTGATGAAAAAGAAAAATCTGCTGATATTATTAATGATTCCCTTTTTGATATCCACCTTAACCATCGTCACGGTAAACGTTTCCTATAACTTTATCGACGTTGATATTTCCTACATTGATTGGGATTTTGAGGATATCGAGCCCTATGAGTTTGAAGAGGGCAATCCCAACTATCGTATAATTTTAACAGCTAAAGGCGTCAATAACCGCCATAACGAGGTTTCCGACGGTAACCAGCTCGTATGGTCGGTTGTCAATAAAGACGGCACTGACGAGCCTTACGCCACCGTGTCGGAGTCAAACGGCGTTTATTATCTGAACCTGTTAAAGCCGGGTGAGGTCGTTGTAACCTGTGCCAACCTGAAGGGTAACGTCACAAGAAGCTTTGAAGCTATTCTTTTCAGAAAAGGCGAGGGCGTTGTTTATCTTACTATGGGTACGGGTGAATCCAAGTACGGCAAAATTGATCCCGTTAACTACATCGGCCAGTACGATCTTATCGGCGGTCAAAAGGTAAATGCTTCCTTTGACGTTCAGCTTGTTACTGCTCCCGAATCTTATGTTTCAAAGGTTACTGCCGTCGCGTCGGACAATCTTGTCCTTCAGCTTTCTGACAAGCACACCGTTTCGGGCGGAAAAGCGTATGTTTCCGGCCACGTAGACGTCATTGGGGAAGGGGAAGGCAAGATCCTCCCTGAGGTTATAGGTGACGGAGTTATCGCCACCAGAGAGTTTGACGTTCAGGTCGTAAAGGACGGCGTAAACGTTTATTCATACGACGATCTGATGTCTTGCACAAACAAGTCGGAAAACGGCGAAATAGTCGTTTTACAGACCTCATTTGAGGCCAAGAAGGACTTTTACGATAAAGGTGAGGTTTGCTTCGGTAAGCCTGTCAATGGCCAATTCGATTTCAGGAATGACGTCGTTCCAATAAAAAGCTCATATAACACCTCTTATCTTGAGCAATGGAATGCTTATCCTGCCCATTCGGAAAAGCAACTGTCAACCTCAATTTATGCGGGCGTCGTGGTAAAAAAGGACTTTTACGGCAATGGGCATATGATAAATATGCACAACCTTACCTATCCAAGTGAATTTTTTACGGAAAACAACGTTTCAGTCCCCAATTTTGACGACAACGATTTATTCCGTGGGCCATTGGCGTTCTACACCGTAGGCGATCCGTACTCCTTAAAGATCGTTTCAGCCCTCGGGCAGGACAATGTTGGATTTTATGTAATGAACGACAAGGTCACGGTCAACGATGTTTGCATTAAAAGCTGTGACGACGTTCTGGTTCTTGACTTTTTAAAGACGGTCGGGACTACTGTTGAGGTTGCTGCAAACGACGTAACTTTAAAAAATATGCGCATTTCTAACGGTAGACAGGTTTTAAGAAGCTTTTCTTCAATGAACCTTACCGTTGACAACTCAATGCTGTCAAATGCGTCAAATTTCCTGTTTGCGACCGGCTCTAACGAGTTGGCAAAGGTAGATACTTCTTCGACCTTCACGTTCAATCATCCTGAAGGCCCGTTAAGCGGCAAAATCGACAAGTTGTTGGCAAAGAAAGGCAATTCCTTAGATAACCTGTTAAATAGCTATATAAACGGGAAAATCGGCTCAGGGTACACTTACAAAACAACTGCCGAGATGGAGCAGGCCATACGGGAGCTTCAAAGCGCCCTAACCAACGAAAGTATTAAAAACACCTTCGTAGGATCAACCACTATTAACGATTGCCAGTTTTATAGAAGCGGCATTTGTTCTATTGCCCTTGAAACATATTTTAACGGACCATTCCTGCAGCAATCGGAAACCCCTTCGATTATTAACGATTTTATGGGAATGCTTCAACAGATTACCGGCGATAAATTCGTTGCGTCAGGCGTTTCCGGCACGGCTTATCCCGTACACGTTGATTTGACCGGCAATACTAAGTTTTTCGACTATAAGACTTGGGCGGAGGTTAATATGTCCGGTCTTATTGACGAAAATATTTCAAGCTTTATTTCATCCCTTGGCGCAAACTATAACGTAACGATCGACGACATTTTCCCTATCAAACGCATATTACAGAATATGCCGTTTGCGGCGAAGGATCAAAACGGGGTTTCAAAGGTAAACCTGCCAATTGCCTTCTACGGCGGTGGCACCAATTATTCAATCGTTACGACCAACGGCCTTGACGAAGATATAAGAAAACACATCAACGGTGCCAACAGCGCCACCGGTGGACAGGTTACTCCGACCAAGGTTGATCTTTTAAAAGAGTATCTTAAGCTTCCTGTGGTAAAACCAATTATACCACAGTATGAAGTTGACCAAAATTCATTGATTAAAACCGTTACCATCGTAACCGGATACGAGCCTTTCGGCTTCACCTTTATGAGGGATGGATATTTAATCAACGACACCCCCTCGGAAGGGGAGATGCGTCAAAATCTCAAAAATAACGAGGTGCAGAATGATTAAGAAAATTTTATGTATGATTCTTGCAGTGCTGATGCTTATTCCATTGGCAAGCTGTAGCTTTTTTGAAGAGGAAGAATCGGGCAGGTTTATCGATCACATCGATCCAACCGTCGAAGGCGGTAAGTTTTATTTTGCCGTTTATTATACCGATTCAAACGTGCCTGAGCTCGTCGAAGCACCGCAACCAACCGGCCTCAAGAGCATTTATCCCGATCCTAATAATAAGGACAACACAAAAACGGTTTTAATTTTTGAATACGACGACGGCACAAAGGTATCCCATGAGATACCTAACGGCAAGGACGGCTTAGATGGCTCCGTTATGTGGGACGTTAAAAAAGAAACCGGTCTTGATGGCGTTGATTATTTAGCGTTTTATATCAACGGCAAGGATGGTGTTCAAAAACTAAAGGAAATACCTTTCAGTGAATTTAAAGGCGAAGACGGTAAGGACGGTATCGGCTTTGATCCGGAGTTCAACGTTGACGGCGCCTTTGTTACAGGTAAAGACGACATTGGTTACTATTTTGAGTATAAAATGGACGGCTTTGAGGTGAAGAGAATTTACGTTTACTACAAGCGCGATATCAGCTTGGCTTACGATGAAAAAACAGGGCGCTATACCATTACCGTAAAATTTAACGACGGTGACGAGGTTGTAGAGTTTTCCGAAACTATTCAAAGACCAAACACCTGGTTATCGGATGATAATCGTCCAAATGATGAAGACGGAATCGTGGGTGATTTCTTCTTTGACACCAAGCACAAGATTATCTGGCAAAAGGTTATGAAGCCTGATGGTGATATCGACTGGATCGAAATTGCCGACCTTGTTACCATCAGTCAGGAGGCAACCCTCACCGTAACCTTTGACGCCAACGGCGGCTATATTGAGAATAAGGCTGCCGACGATAACGGCTTTTATCAGTATCCCGTAAACTACGGCACATACTTCACTGACAACGGTGAAGACAGGATCCCTATCCCCAAGCGCGATGGATATACCTTCGTTGGTTGGTATAAAGAAAGGGAAATTGATGAAGCAGTTGACGTTAAGTTTAACGATTTCATTCAGATAACGTCTAATATTACACTCATTGCGCATTGGGTTGAAAACAAAGCATAACACAAAGTAAAGTACCATATAAAAATCAACAAAATCGCGCTATATATCGCTAAAAATCTTGATTATTACGAAAGGCATAATTTTGTCTAACAGCTAAAATTAAGAGGTTTTTCAAAGATGATTTCACTAGCGGTTTGTTGAATTTTTATTGCAAAACACGAAAGGCAATATGACTAAAAACAGTTTGAAGGAACCAACTAAAATTTACGACGGGCTCGTTAGTGACGAGGAAAGATCTCTTTACGGCATAACTCAATCCGTTGTTAAAAATTGCCGTTTTGAAGGCCCTGTAGATGGTGAATCCTGCCTTAAAGAAACTTCTTACATTTCAGTTGAAGGTTGTAGTTTTAGCCTAAGGTATCCGTTGTGGCACAACAGACTTTCTACCATTAATAATTCAATTATGGAGGAATCCTGTCGTGCTCCATTATGGTACTGTAGTGACTTGAAGATTTCAAATTTAAAAGCTTATGGCGTTAAAGCGATAAGAGAGTGTTGTAAGGTTTCGGTAGAGGACAGTTTCTTTTCCTCGGCAGAGTTTTGTTGGCTCAGTAAGGATATATCTTTTAAAAATTGCGAGGTAATTTCCTCCTATCCGTTTTTTAAGGTTGAACGACTAAAGCTGCAAAACTTAAAGCTTGTGGGTAAATATTCGTTGCAATACTGTAACGACGTTGTTATTGAAGATAGCTATCTTGACACTAAAGATGCCCTTTGGCACAGTAAAGACGCTGTTATCAAAGACTCTTACGTAAAGGGTGAATATTTAGCTTGGTATAGCGAAAATTTAACCTTTATCAATTGCACCATTGAAGGCACTCAACCCTTCTGCTATGCTAAAAACCTTAAGATAGTCAATTGCAAGATGGTGGGATGCGATCTTGCTTTTGAAAACTCTACCGTTGACGCGGTGATACAAGGTGATATTTTAAGCGTTAAAAACCCAGTCGGCTCTATTACCGCCGATAAAATCGGCGAGGTAATTATTGATAGCTTTAAACGTGGAGAATGTAAAATCACGCAATTAATCAACAAATAATACATATTTATTTTTTACAAAAGAAAAGCCTGTGCTTATTTAGCACAGGCTTGATTTATTTGTATCAGTCAATTTGTAAAATACAGAATTTCAAATACGCCGTTTCTTCTGCCGCGAGTAAAACAGGATGATCAAGGCATTGAATCCTTTCCTCCAAAAGCTTTGCTTTTCTGCCGGATTCCTTGGCGGATTCTCCAAGCATCTTTTTAAAAAGCTGTTGGGTCATGAAGTGAGTGCAGGAAGAAGATACCAATATGCCGCCGCGGTTTAAGAGCTTCATTGCAAGGATATTGATATCCTTGTAGCCCTTATAAGCATTTTTAAGCTCATTTGCGCTTTTACAAAAGGCAGGCGGATCAAGCACTATTAAATCAAAGGTTTTTCCTTCTTTTTTATACTCTCTTAATTTTTCAAAAACATCGCACTGAACGGTTTCTACGTTATCAAGACCATTCAGCTTTGCATTTTCTTCAACATCGGAAAGGGCTGCACTTGAAATGTCAAGGGCATAGACTTTTTTAGCGCCGGCCTTTGCGGCGTTTAAGGAAAATCCTCCGGCATTACAAAAGCAGTCCAGTACAATTTTGTTTTTTGAAAAAGGTCTTATAGAAAGTCGGTTTAGCTTCTGGTCTAAAAAATAACCGGTTTTTTGACCGTCAAAAAGGCTTACGCTTATATTCAGGCCGTTTTCACAGATAGTGGCGTGGGTTACCTCTTCACCGTAGAGCACGCCTTTTTTAGGCTCAAGGCCTTCCTTTTGCCTTACGGCAACGTCACTGCGTTCAACGATAGCCCTTGGCTTATAGTAGTCAACAAGACATTTGACGATCATATCACGTCTTAGGTCCATGCCAAGGGTAAGTATTTGTATGGAAAGCACGTCCCCAAACTTATCAACTATAAGACCGGGCAAATAATCTGACTCTGCAAATACCGCGCGATAGCAATCGTCTTGCAGATAGTTTTTCCTTATTTCATCAGCATATTTTATGCGTTCAAAAAACAAAGCTTCGCCGTCTTCTTCATCTTTAAATATAAACAGCCTGACAATTATTTTTGAAAAATGGTTTATATATCCTTTTCCGATAAATCTGCCGTCAAAGGATCTGACCGTGGCTAAGGAGCCGTTTTTGTCTTTGCCCTCAATACGTGCGACCTCGTTGGCGTAAACCCAGCACTCGCCTGCAAGAAGACGTTTTTCTTCATTTTTTTTAAGATAAAGTGTGTATCCCATCGCAAAAATCCTAAATTCTTATAGGACGATAATACCATAAATATAAAATTTATTAAAGTCTTTTAATTGTGATTTTTTAATGAAAAGAAAAAATATTTTAGCAAAATTAGCACTCAATGCTTGACAGTGCTAATTTTTAGGTCTATTATTTACTTAGAAAACAAATTTCGCACCGCTTTAAAGGAGAACTTTATGAAAAAATTCAAAACAGAATCCAAGCGTATGCTTGATTTAATGATCAACTCAATTTACACCAATAGGGAAATTTTTTTAAGAGAGCTTTTATCCAACTGCAGTGACGCCATGGATAAGCTTTACTACAAGAGTCTTACTGATGGTTTAAGTGGCTTCACAAGAGAAGATTTTCGCATAAATATTTCGTTAGATAAGGACGCAAGAACTATAAAGATCACGGATAACGGCATTGGTATGACCAGGGAAGAGCTTGAAAACAACCTTGGTACCATCGCAAAAAGCGGGTCCTTTGACTTTAAACAGGGAGGAGTGGATAAAGCCTCTGAAAATATCGATATCATCGGCCAGTTTGGTGTCGGTTTTTATTCGGCTTTTATGGTTGCTAAGCGTGTTGACGTTTTATCTAAGGCCTTTGGTGATGATTCGGCTAATTTATGGACGTCTTCCGGTGTGGATGGCTACGACGTAACGCCGGCTGAGAAATCCGAGGTCGGTACTGAAATTACGCTCTATCTTAAAGATGATACTGAAAACGACAAGTACGGCGAATATCTTGAGGAATACAAGATTAAGGAGCTTGTTAAAAAGTACTCTGATTATATCCGTTATCCAATTACGATGCTCGTTACCACTTACGAGTATCCTGAGCATGACGAAAACTGCCATTGCGAAGAATGCGAAAGTGGTCACAGCGCTCAGCCAAAAGAGGTCAAAAAGGAACAGACGCTCAATTCCATGACCCCGGTATGGCGTAAAACCAAAAGCGAGCTTAAGGATGGCGAGTATAACCTTTACTATAAGGAGGAGTTTTACGATGCTCAAGATCCTTTAAAGGTCATTACTACTTCTGCTGAAGGTGCGGTGAGCTATAAAGCCCTTTTATTTATCCCTCAGACGATTCCCTATAACTACTATACTAAAAATTACGAAAAGGGCTTAAAGCTTTATACGTCAGGCATTATGATCACTGACAAGTGTGCTGATCTTTTACCCGATTACTTTAACTTTGTCAAGGGTGTCGTCGACAGTGAAGTAACCTTGAATATTTCAAGGGAAACCGTTCAGCAGGACCGTCAGCTTAAGGCAATTGCGCAAAGTCTTGAAAAGAAAATCAAAAATGAGCTTCTCTCCATGCTTAAAAACAACAGGGAAGATTACGAGAAATTCTTTGAAAGCTTTGGGCTGTCGTTGAAGTACGGCATTTATTCTACTTGGGGTATGAATAAGGATAAATTGCTTGATCTTCTTATCTTTAAATCGGTTAAAACGGGCAAAAACGTTACTCTGCAGGAATACGTTGACAACCTTTGTGATGGCCAGACTGCGATTTATTATACTTGCGGCAAATCGGTTGATCTGGTAAAGGCTCAGCCGAAAACAGAAATCGCATTGGAAAATGGTTATGACGTCCTTTGCTTAACCGAAGACGTCGACGAATTCTTATTTAAGATGCTTTCCAAATTTGACGGCAAGGATTTCATGAGCGTTGAAAGTGAGGATTTTGGCACTGATAGCAATGCTTCTTCTTTGGATAAAGACCTTGAAGTTAAAATTATGGAGGTTTTAATTGGTAAAGTTGTCAAGGTAAAGGGTAGTTCAACCCTTAAAAATCATCCTGTCAGGTTAACGAGTGAAGGTGATTTTTCAATTGAAATGGAAAAGGTTCTTTCAAAGATGCCATCAGGGGAAGGGGTGAAAGCGCAAAAGGTGTTGGAAATTAACGTCAATCATCCAATCTACGCCAAGCTTTTACAAACTTTTGCGACCGACGAGGCGGTCTTTAAAGATATCGTTAACGTAATGTACGGCCAGGCAATGCTTTTAGCCGGTCTTGAGGTGGAGGACGTAAGTCTTCTTACCGACACAATATTTAAGCTTATTAAGTAAAAAATGCCAACCTTCTCAGGTTGGCTTATTTTTAATTTGTGGTGTTTGTGGCGTTTGCGCATCCGCAAAACCATTCATTGGTAGACACAAGGGCAAGCAATAAAAGCAACTGCGTTGAAGATATAGCTCCGTTAGCAGACAGTAAAAACAGCAAGGCAATCAAAGCCAAATTTGTTCCTGACATAAATTCTCCTTGTATTCGATAAAAGTCGACTTGATTTTACAATATGCGATTAACTGTCAATATATGAACAAATTGACAATTGTTTGGGAAATTTATAAAATTATATCACAACTATAAGGTGGTGCAAAAATGGAACTTTTATTATTGGACAAAAGAACTCATGATTTAGTTACCGATTACGTACCCACTAAAGAAATGCTTGCCGAGCTTGTCAGCTTTTTTGCCATATTTTCTGACGTTACCAGACTTCGTATTTTATCAGCACTGGCAATTTCTGAAATGTGTGTGACAGATTTGTCGTCAATTCTCATGATCAATCAGACTACTGTAAGCCACCAGCTGAGGCTTTTAAAAAATCTGGGGGCAGTTCAGATGCGCCGACAAGGTAAGATTATATTTTATTCCCTTAAAAATGAGCTTATTAACGACGTTTTACTTAAGGGCGTAGAATTTCTCGGGTATTAAAAAAAGGGGCTGTTAAACTATAACAGCCCCTTTAAAATTATTTGCAGCCGCAACCGATGTTACCGCCGAAGGGATTGCGTTCCTTACAGCCGCAAACCAAAAGGGCAAGCAGGATAGGGATTAAGCATTCGCAGTTACAAAGCTTTTCAAGAATACCGTTAAAGCATCCGCCGCAGCCTGCGATAAGAAGTATGATCAATATGTAAAGATAGCAATTATTGTTGAAACAGTTTAACATAATTTCTCCTTGTCAATTTTTTTACAGTCGGTACTGTCATTACATACTACGGCAAAAATTGAAAAATTGTGACATTTAGCATAAAACAGTTGCAAATAATACAAATATATATTAAAATATATACAAGTCTCACCGAAAGGGAGACATTAAGAATTTTTTATTTTTTTGCGACAGATATTCCGTTAGGAAATCTGATTGGAGGTTTGTTATGAATAGTAGTAGTAAGAGCGCTAAGCAATTAGCGTTTTTAGGCGTGATGTTTGCACTGATTTTTGTGTTTTTACTGGTAGAAACATATGCTTTCAGTGCTTTTTTTGGGAATTTTACCCCGGCAATATTGACGATTCCTGTTGCAATATCCCTTGCGCTTGTCGGATCTAAAAGGCCTATGCTGGTGGGCGGAACGCTTCTGGGATGCTCGTCCTTCCTTCTTGCCATAATAATTGGTAACCCAATCTTTTTAAATCCGCTTATTTCTATTTTTCCAAGAATTTTTATCGGCTTGGTTGCGTACGGAGTCTACGTTTTGTTAAACAAGTTTTTTGCTTCTTCACAAAACAAATTTATGTCCGAGGTTTTACCTGCTGCAGTCGCGGGTGTGTTGGGCACGGTTACCAACACAGTTTGCACAATATTTATGATGTGGGTGTTCAATAAGAGCGATATTGCTTCCGTATTTACCGTTCTTATTTCAATTAACTTTGTTGCAGAGGTGATCGCTGCCGCAATTTTGACGCCAACATACGTAATGTTAATCAAGAAAATCACTTCTAAATTAGGTGTATAATGATTTTATGTATTGATATCGGCAACACGAATATAAAATACGGTGTCTACGACAAGGATGAGCTTGTCGCAAGCTTTCGTGTTGCGTCAAAGCACACGTCAACAGGGGATGAGTACGGTATCGTTGTCAGAGATCTTCTTCTCAACGCTAAAATTACAAAATCACAAATTGACGGTATAATTATTTCATCTGTTATTCCTCAACTCAATTATACCATGGAGCATATGTGCCAGTATTATTTGGAGAAGGATCCTATTTTTGTTGGCCCAGGCATTAAAACGGGTTTAAACATAAAGGTTGACAATCCCCGCGAGGTAGGTGCTGATCGCATTGTAAACAGTGTATCAGCTTTCAAAAAATACGGAGGAAATACCCCGGTAATTTGCGTCGATTTTGGTACGGCAACCACCTTTAACGTCATCACTGAGCGTGGCGAGCTTATCGGCGGCGTAATCGCGCCCGGCATAAAAGGCTCGCTTGACTCGCTTGTAAACGGTACGGCAAAGCTACCGAATATCGAGCTCGAGTTGCCTAAATCAATTATTTGCAAAAACACCACGACCAACATGCAGGCGGGGCTTTTATACGGGTTCTCCGGGTTGGTTGAAAATATCGTAAAAAGGACCAAAAAGGAACTTAGATGTAAGGACGCCGTCGTTGTTGCAACGGGTGGTTTAGGGGCTATTATTGTACCCGTTACACCTTGTATAGATCATCTTGACCGTAACCTTACCTTAGATGGACTTAAATTACTTTACGATTTAAATAAGGCTGAAAATGAGTAAAAAAGTTAGTATCGGCAACGTGGTAATCGGTGGTGGAGAGAAGGTCTCCATCCAAACTATGTGTGACGTAAAAACATCTAAAATCGTTGATGTTATCAAGGAAATTGAAAAAGTTTCTGCAATAGGATGCGATATTATCCGTTTATCATGCAAGGATGTTGACGACGCCGAAAGCCTTAAGGAAATCAAGCGTAAAGCGTCTATACCGATCGTTGCGGATATCCACTTTGATTACCGTCTAGCTATTAAGGCAATTGACGCGGGTGTCGATAAGATTCGTATTAATCCCGGTAATATAGGTTCGCTTGAAAATCTTTCTGAGGTTGCTCGCGCTCTCAAGGCAAACGGCACGGCTGTTAGGGTTGGGGCGAACACCGGAAGCATCGAAAAAACTTTTCTTGAAAGATATGGGCGCACTCATGTTGCTCTTTCGGAAAGCGCTTTAAAAAACGTTTACTTGTTGGAGTCCTTCGGCGTTGATAATATCGTTATTTCAGCTAAGGCTTCATCAGTACCTTTGACCGTACAGGCTTATCGTTACCTTCACGAGCATGCGCCATACCCTTTACATCTTGGTGTTACTGAGGCGGGCACGATGGGAATGGGCATAGTCAAAAGCAGCATCGGCATTGGATCCCTTCTCCTTGATGGCATAGGTGATACCATAAGGGTGTCCCTAACCGCGCCCATTGAAGAGGAGGTTTACGCGGCAAAAAGGATTCTTCGCAGCGTTGGCCTCGACAAGAATTACGTTGAAGTAGTATCGTGTCCGACTTGCGGGCGGACTGCTTGGGACGTACACGGCCTTGCTGCTTCGGTAGAATCAGCTGTCGCAGGCGTTTCAAGACCGTTAAAGGTTGCTGTTATGGGCTGCGTTGTCAATGGTCCGGGCGAGGCTAAGGATTGTGATCTTGGTATCGCCGGCGGGGACGGTAAATGCGTTATGTTCAAAAAAGGCGAAATTTACAAGGTCGTTGACTTTAATAACTGTAAAGAAGAATTTTTATCTGAAATAGAGAAACTTATCAATGAGTGAAATTTTAAACGAAATTAATCAACTTAAAAATTTAGGCGGCAAAATTTGCTTGAAAAACGGTCAAATTTCAACATTTGAAAAATCGTTGCACCTCAATCTCTTTGCTGATTTCATCCCTGATGACAGGACTGTGGAAGATATTGAGTCCTTTATTCTTTCAAAGCTTCCCAAAAGCTTCAAAAGCGTTAAATGTAGCGTAAAAAAGATAGTGTCCGAAAAAAGATTCGTTCTCGACGCCGTCAAGGAATATTTGCTCGCTTCCCATAAGGCGATTGCATCCTTGATTGACGGTACGCGTTCGGTGTTTTCAAAGGACGGCTATAATGCGTCCGTTAAGCTTTACGTTGAAACGTCTGCTTATGAGTATATGGTCAAAAAATCAATTGGTGCAGAGCTTGCTGAATATCTAAACGATAGTTTCGTTGAGGATTTTACCGTTTCTATCGAGGACGTAGGCGCTGATTCACTCGCCATTGACAACTCCACCGAATCCAAGATTGAAAATCCCGTTTACCGCAGGGAAAAACGATTCTTTAAGGTAGATGAGGTTCAAAAACTCTTTGATGACGATACTACCGATAAATGCGTTTACATAGCAGATACCAAGGATTTTCTTGGTGAAATTTACGTCGGGGGCGTTATCAATAAGATTGAGGAGAGAGAAACCAAAACCGGTAAGCCTTTCTTTTTAATTGAAATTACTGATAGGACAGGTGTTTTAACCGGTACGCTTTTCCCGACCAAGGCTCAACTGCCTAAGGTTAAAAAATTGGCGCCAGGTTCCGAAATCATTGCCCGCGGCGAGTTTGCAATCCGTGGTGAGTTCAGAAATTTCACCTACAGATCTGTCAATCTTTGCGTATTCCCGCAGAACTTTGTTCCCAAGGAACGCGCGCATCGTCCTTGTCCTGCTGATTATACTGTGGTTTTTCCGCAAAAGCTGGTCATTGAAACTCAGGATAACTTTCTTGAAAATAAAACCATCCCTTCTTGTTTTATTGATAGAACGTTCGTTGTATTCGACCTTGAAACCACTGGTGTCGACCCTGACGATAAAATTACCGAGATTGGCGCAGTAAAGATGGTAGATGGCGTGGCGGTTGAATATTTTTCAACTCTTGTTAATCCGGAAAGACCCATTCCGGCTGAGGTAGTGGGTATTACCGGCATTGACGACGAAATGGTTAAAGACGCTCCCGTTTTTGAGGACGTATGCGGTGATTTTTATAAGTTTTGCTATGGGGCCACACTTGTTGCCCATAATATTGATTTTGACTCTCGCTTTATAAAAAAGCAGGGGCAGGCGATTGATTATTACTTTGATAATCCGCTTATGGACACCCTGGCTTTGGCAAGAGAAACCCTTCACGGGATGAAAAATTACAAGCTTAACACCCTTTGTGATAAGTTCGGCATTAAGTTCCGGCATCATCGTGCGTATTCAGATGCTTTGGCCACAAGCGAGCTTTTTGTCGAAATAATCCGCCAGCGCGGTTCCTTGCCCTTTTAATTAATTGACGGTTAATTTTTTTAAAATTAACAAAAAACGCTTGCAAAAAGCATATAATTATGTTATTATAACATTACTTAAGAATACTTTTTATGGTATGAGAGTGGTTCGCCACTCTCAAATTTTTATGTTAGGAGATAAGTTTTGAAGGTAAAATCAGTTGAAGAAGTTTTAAATTTTTTAAAACCCTTTGCCGAAGAAAACGGTGTTGAGCTTGTTGACGTAGAAATCAAGGTTGGTAAAAATCCCTCTTTGACCATATACGTTGAAACCGAAGACGGCGTTGACTTAAAGACTTTGGAAAAATTCCACAACGCAATTAACGATCCTTTAGATGACTTAGATCCTACCTACGGTGCTCCATATACCCTTAACGTTTCAAGCCCCGGTCTCGATCGCCCATTCAAAACCGAAAGGGATTTTGAAAGAAACCTTGGTCTTGACGTGGAAATTAAACTGTTTGCTCCCATTAAGGGTAAAAAGTTTTTTGAGGGTCAACTAATTGAATTTGATCAGAATACCGTTACCGTTATGATCAACGGCACTATTGAAAGATTTGAAAAGACAAAAATTGCAAAAATCAGCCGAGCAATAGTTTTTGACTGATATCAGCACGCGCGGCAATCGCCGCAGTCACCGTAGAGTTTAGGTGATCAACAATAAATTCATAATTAATATGTCGCTGAGCGACACGGAGGATATAATGGAAAAAGATTTCTTTCTCGCCATTGAAGATTTAGAAAGAGAAAAGGGAATAAACAGCGAGGTTTTGCTTGCCGCACTTGAAACAGCACTTTTAGCTGCATACAAAAAGAATTCCGGCAACACGGCTGAAAACGTTAGGATAAAGCTCAACCCCGAAAAGGGCGTTGCAAAATTTTATGCAACAAAAACAATAGTTGACGTCGTTACCAACCCTGACACTGAAATATCTTTAGCCGACGCAAAGGAGCATAAAAAATCCTATAAGCTTGGCGATACTTACGAAGTTGAATTTGTTCCCAAGAAATTCGGCCGCATTGCTGCGCAAAACGCGAAGCAAATGGTTTTCCAGCGCCTTCGTGAATACGAACGTAACAACACAATCGCTGAGTATGAAGACAAGGAAGAAGAAATTCAAAACTGTATCGTTCGCAGGATAGAAAATAAAAACGTTTACGTTGAAATCGGTGGTGGTCAGATAGAGGGCGTTATGCTTCCGCAGGATCAGGTTCCAACCGAAACTTACAACGTCAACGACAAATTGGTCGTTTACGTAAAGAAGGTGAGGAACAACGGCAAAAATGCTCAGATCATGGTTTCACGTACGGCACCCGGTCTTGTCCGCCGACTTTTTGAAAACGAAGTACCTGAAATCAAGCAGGGCTACGTTCAGATCAAGTCTATTGCTCGTGAAGCAGGTCAAAGAACCAAAATCGCCATTTACAGCGAAGATAAGAATATTGACGCCGTTGGTGCGTGCGTTGGTATGCGCGGCGCCAGAGTAAATGCCGTCGTTCAGGAGCTTGGCGGTGAAAAGATCGATATCATTTTATGGAGTGAAGATCCTTTAGAATACATCTCCAAAGCCCTTTCACCTGCAAAGGTATTAAAGGTAAGCGCTATTGAGGGTGAAAAGATTGCTAGGGTAATCGTTCCCGATGACAAGCTTTCACTTGCCATTGGTAAGGACGGCCAAAACGCAAGACTTGCAGCCCGTCTTACCGGCTGGAAGATTGACGTCAAGAGTCTTTCTAAGGCGGAAGCAGAGCTTACCGCAGGCCTTGCTGACCTTACTGAGGGCGATATCGAAGGTTAATCTATTCTATTTATGAAGCACGTCCCCCAAAGAACCTGTGCTTGTTGCAGAAAAAAGCTTGATAAAAGTAATTTATTGCGCGTCGTTAAATATCAAGGTCAGTTTGATGTTGACTTTGAACAAAAGCTTAATGGACGTGGCGCGTATTTCTGCGGCGACGAAGGTTGCTTAAAAAAACTTATTAAATCACGGGCACTTGACAGGGCTTTTAAAACAAAAGTTCCGGACGAGGTATATACTCGGTTATTAAGTTCCGCCCGGAAAAATAGCGAGAATAAATAATGCAGGATAAAATCAGATCCTATATCGGCTTTGCTATCAGGGCTGGCAAGGTAAGAACGGGCGTTAACGCAATATCCACTCTAAAAAAAAGCGTGCCCCTTTTGTTGCTTTGCTCGACAGCGTCACCAAACACGGTGAAGGAGGCTGTAAAGCTTGCGACAAATCTTAAAGCAAGGCTGGTCGTTTCCAAGGCGGAAACTTTGGAAAATATTTTCAACAAACAAAACTGTAAGCTTGCGGCCATTATGGAGCCGTCTCTTGCAGCTGCAATTATAGACAATTTAAACGAAAAATTCGTGGAATTCGGAGGCTAACAATTTGAGCATGGAAGTTAAAAAAGAGGCTACAACAAGTGGTATCAAAAGCGTGGCTGTTGCAATCAACGGTCAACTTGCTGACCTTTTGAAGCAGGCCAAGACTGCCCGCCAGGAGATCAATGATATTTCTAAAAAGCTTAACGATAGGGAAGGCGCTCTTAAAAAGGCTAAGGCCAATCAAGAGGCTAAGCTTGCCCGTGAAGAGCAGTTAAAGGTCGAAGAAAAGGAAAAAATGCTCAAGGCCGAAGCTGAAAAGGAAACTAATTTAAAGGCACAGCAGGCTGAGCAAGCTGCCCAGGCAATAAAGAAGGCTGAAGAAGAAGCTTTATTAAAAGCTGAAAAGGAGCTTGCCGAGAAGGAGCGTTTAGCTACCGAACAAAAAGAGGCTGAAAGACTCGCTAAAGAGCAAGCTGAAGAAGCAAGAAAGGCCCGTCTTGAAAGGTTGAAGAGAGAGTCTGACGAAAGAGAGGCTGCAGAGCGCGCTAAGATTGCCGCGAATAAAGCCCCAAGAGAATATATTCCCGGCCAGAGAAAGGAATACGTTCCTAATTACGACAAGCCGTCACGCCCGAAGGGCGAAAGAGGCGCTCAGGGCTTTGAAAACCGTCAGGGTCAACCCCGCCAGCAGGGCGACAGGACCCGTCCCGTACAGGGTGACGCTACCCGTCCGCAAGGGCAAAGACCGATGCAGGGCGCTCCCCGCGGCGGCATGATGGCAGGAAAGCCTCAGGAAGTTGCTTTTATTCCTAAGGACAACAAACAAAATTACAATAAGAAAAAGTCTGACGGCAAGTCTTACGATGACAAGCGCGCGGTTAACAAAAAATCCGCTATGCGTGGCATGGTTAACGTTTCCGACTTTGACGAAGACAGAAGCGGCTACAGAAAGGTTCGTTCCAAAAAGAACAAATCCGACGTTGTTGAGAGCCGTATAAAGGTAGATAAAGCAGTGATTACAAAAGAAATCATTCCTTTAAAAGAATTAAGTGAAAAGCTTGGCGTTTCTGCAGTTGAGATCACTAAAATTCTCTTTAAAGAAGGTATTATCAAAACAATCAACGACTCAATTGACTTTGACACTGCGGGATTTGTTGCGGCAGGTCTTGGCATTGAGCTTGAGCTTAAACTTGAGAAAACTGCCGAGGACGTCTTGAACGAGAGATTTACCGACGAGCCCGAAAATGACGTTGACGCAGTCTTACGTCCCCCAGTTGTCACGGTTATGGGTCACGTTGACCACGGTAAGACGTCATTACTTGACTATATCAGATCTGCTCACGTGACCGCAGGCGAAGCAGGCGGCATCACTCAGCATATCGGTGCTTATCAGGTCGTTGCAAACGGTAGCACTATAACATTCCTTGATACCCCCGGCCACGCTGCGTTTACTTCAATGCGTGCGAGGGGTGCCCAGGTAACCGATATTGCGGTCATCGTAATCGCCGCCGACGACGGCATCATGCCACAGACGGTGGAAGCTATCAACCACGCAAAGGCTGCAGGCGTTTCCATCATTGTTGCCGCAAACAAGATTGACAAGCAGCACGCCAATATTGACAGGGTTCGTCAGCAGCTTTCAGAAAGAGATATTCTCGTTGAAGATTGGGGCGGCGACGTTATCCTCGTTCCCGTTTCCGCAAAGACCGGTGCGGGTGTAGACCAGCTGCTTGAAAGCATTTTATTGCTTGCTGAGATGAAGGAGCTTAAGGCTAACCCCAACAGGCTTGCAAAGGGCGCTGTTATTGAGGCAAAATTAGACAAGGGCAAAGGTCCCGTTGCAACCATCTTGATTCAGAACGGTACTCTTCACACCGGTGACTTTATCGTTGCGGGCACTTCTACGGGTAAGGTCAGGGCTATGTTTGACGACAAGGGAAGAATGGTTAAGGAAGCCGGTCCCTCTATGCCTGTTTCCGTTCTTGGCCTTGAAGAGGTTCCCAATGCAGGTGACGTTATTTTCTCAGTTGCTGATGAAAAGCTTATGAAGCTTGTTGCGGAAGAAAGGAAGAATAAAGAGCGTGAAGAAATGATTCGCCGCTCCGAAAAGGTTACTTTAGATGAATTATTCTCTAAGATTTCCGACGGTCAGCTTAAAAATCTCAACATTATTATTAAAGCTGACGTACAGGGCTCCGTTGAGGCAGTCAAGCAATCCCTTGTTGAGCTTTCCAATAACGAAGTCAAGGTTAACGTTATCCACGCCGGCGTAGGCGCTATTAACGAAACTGACGTCATGCTTGCGGATTCTTCAAACTCAATTATTATTGGCTTTAACGTTCGTCCTGACAGCAAGGCTAAGGTTCTTGCTGAAAGACAAAAGATTGACGTCAAGCTTTACCGGGTAATTTATGAGGCTATTGAGGAAATTCAGGCCGCAATGAAGGGTATGCTCGCGCCGAAGTTTACAGATATTTATATGGGTAAGGTTGAGGTAAGGGAAACCTTCAAAATTACAGGCGTCGGGATGGTTGCCGGTGCTTACGTTACCGACGGTAAGATCGTGCGTAGCGGTAAGCTTCGCATCTACCGCGAAGACGTTATGATTTGTGAGGGCAACGTTTTACAGCTTAAGCGATTTAAAGACGACGTTAAGGAAGTTGCCGCTGGTTATGAGTGCGGTATTTCCATCGAAAACTTTAACGATATTAAGGTTGGCGACTTTATCGAGTGCTATATTGTCGAACAGCAAAAGGATTAATAAATGAAGGAAAAGCGTGAAAAACGGTTGGAAAAAGAGTTCGCAAAGATTATTTACGAACTCTTAACAACTCGTATTAAAAACCCAAATATAACGGAAATGTTTTCTATTTCGGGCGTAAAGGTAACAAGCGATTTGGAAGAAGCTTACGTTTACGTAAGCGTGTTTTCCACTAATAAAGCCTTGCAGGAAAGGACTTTTCAGGCCATCAAGGACTCAAGCTTTGACGTCAGAAAGCTTCTTGCAAAAGAAATGCGTATACGAACTGTACCTAAAATCAACTTTATTTTAGATACTTCTATGGAATACGGTGAAAAGATTGATCGCATCATAAGCGGTTTTTCTTACGGTGAGCATAATGATGACGACGGTCAGTAACATTTCCGAGGAATTAAAGAGACTTAATAGCGCATTGATTTTTTGTCACGTCCGCCCGGACGGCGACACATTATCGTGCGCTTTTAGTTTATATTTTGCCTTTAAGAAGCTTGGCATAAAGGCGGACGTTGTTTGCACTGACACTATTTTTGACAAATATATTGGGTCGCTTCCATTTATGCCAAAAACAGTGGCGGAGGGGCAATATGACGGATATATCGCCGTAGATTGCGCCACACCGGAGCTTTTAGGTGGCGCCGGGCAGTTTTTTATGCGGCAAAAAAACACTTTCATAATCGATCATCACGTGTCGAACCAAAAATTTGCTGCCAAATGTCTTGTTGTCAAGCGCCCGGCTTGCGCCTTAATCGTTCATCAGGTGATAAAGGAAATGGGCGTTGAGGTTGATGCGGAAATTGCCCAAATGCTTTTGATGGGTATTTGCACCGACACAAGAAATTACGCAAACAACGACGTCGATAAAGAAACCTTCCTTGCTGTTGCCGAGCTAATGGACAATGGTGCCGATCCGTCTAAAATGTATCGTGAAATGTTTTGTTCTCAATCCAAGGCAAGGGCTCAGCTTTATGCGGAGGTTGCAAGTAAAGCTAAATTTTATCACGAAGACAGGGTTGGTATTATAACCATCCGTTTGACTGATTTGCAAAAATACGGCCTTGACAGTAGCGTTACCGAGGGTTTTGTTGATTATCTAACGTCAATAAAGTGCGTTAAAATCGCCATAAGTGTTTTAGAGCAGCGCAGTGGCTTTTATCGCATAAGCTTCCGTGGTGTTGGTCCCGACGTCAATCAAGTGGCCGCAACCTTTGGTGGCGGTGGACATAAACTTGCAGCCGGTGCGGCGCTATCCGGGTATTATGAAGACGTTATTGATAAACTTGTATTTGTGGCAGGTAATTATTTGGAATGATTGGTTTTTATTGTATAAATAAAAGGACGGGTGACACTTCCGCCTACTGTGTCAATAAAGTAAAACGCAGATTTAAGGTAAAATGTGGGCATATGGGTACACTTGATCCGTTGGCTTCGGGTGTTTTGCCCGTAGCGGTTGGGCAGGCAACAAGACTTTTTGATCTTCTGCTTGAAAAAGAAAAATCATACGACGCGGTTTTTGACTTTGCTTATGACACACCATCTTACGATCTTGAAACAGAGCCTTTAAATCATTCTGAAAAAATACCGACTGAGGATGAAATTAAGGCGGTTTTGCCAAAAATGATTGGTGAAATTATGCAAGTTCCTCCGGCATATTCAGCAAAATGCGTTGACGGAACAAGAAGCTACAAGCTTGCAAGACACGGAAAAGCTGTGGAGCTCCCTCCTAAAAAGATAACTATATATTCAATTGAACTGCTTGGTAGAGAAAGTGAAAGCGCTTTCAGGTTTAAGATTGTTTGTAGCGGTGGGACGTATATTCGCTCAATTGCACGCGATCTTGCACAAAACCTTGGTTGCTTTGCAACAATGACATCACTTGTGAGAACTTCAAGCGGTCCATTCACTATTCCAAACAGTATTACCTGTCAACAGCTTGAAGAGGCTGATGCGGAGAAGTACTTAATAAAGCCGCAGGACGTGTTAAATTTTCCCGTTCTGGTTTTAAACGAAAAGCAGGCAAAGCGAATGGTCGACGGTCTTTTTGATGAGTACGATCTTGCTGATGGGCTGTACAAGGTTTTCAGTGGGCAGGAGTTCTGGGGCGTTGGCATCGTGAATAATCGTCTATTAAAAATGAAAGTTTATGTAAGAGATTTATGAAAATAGTCAGCTATTTTGAACAACAAAACAGGCCCGCGGTAATTTGTCTTGGTAGATTTGACGGGCTTCATATTGGACATAAAAAGCTAGTTGATGAAGCAAAACGCTTAAAAACAATTCTTTGTAAAGAGTCTGAAGTTTGTTTGTTTTATTTTAAACAAACTGGGGCAATAGGTCGATTAAACGCTATTTTTACATACGAAGAGGCTGTTTCAAAATTCAGAGAAGAGGGAATAGACAAAATAATAGTTGCTCCACTTGACAAGGAATTCTTTTCAATTTCAAAGGAAGATTTTTTATCTGGTCTTAAACAAAACTTTTCTCCCGTAGCTATTGTGTGTGGCGAGGATTATACATTTGGGATGAATAAATCCGGAGATGTAAATTTCCTTAAAAAGTTTTGTGATGCTAACGGCATTATTCTTTCCGTTGTGCCAACTGTTTTGTATGACGGTAAAAAAGCTTCGTCAACAATGGTAAAGTCGTTTTTATTAAAGGGCGAAGTATCCAAGGCAAACACGTTACTTGGTAGTCCTTACTTTATTATTGGTAATGTTAAAAAGGGCCGCGGAGATGGCTCGAAAATTGGATTTGCAACTGCCAACATTGATATTGATCCGCAAAAATCCCCACTCAAAGAGGGTGTTTACAAAACAGTTACTGAAATTGACGGCATAACGTATAAATCAGTTTCTAATTATGGCGCTGCGCCTACGTTTAACGACACAGGGCTAAAAATCGAAACTCACGTTTTGGGTGATCCCGGTATTACTTATGGCAAAAGCATAACTGTCTATTTCATCGATTATCTAAGGGATACCATCAAATTCAAATCAAAAGAACAACTTATTAAACAACTTCAAAAGGACATTGATACTTTATGATAAAATTTGGACCAAGCGGACCTGGTGAAAGGTTTTACGAGCTCGGATATAAAACGTCTGAACAAGCTGCAGAATACGTTAAAAATTTAGGGTTACAGCTTTTTGAATATTCCTTTGGCAGGGGAGTTAACATTAAAGACGAAAAGGCGGCCTCAATGAAGACTGCTTTTGAAAATGCCAACGTCAAGATAAGCGTTCATGCGCCTTATTATATTAATTTTGCGACCCCGTATGAGGAAAAGGCGATTAATTCCTATAGATACGTTATTGATTCTGCAATAATGGCAAAAAAAATGGGGGCGGAGCGTATCATTTTTCATCCTGCAAGCCAAGGAAAGGAAGATAGGAGTGTCGCTGTTGCGCGCACAATAGATAGGCTAAAAAAGCTTGAAGAAATTATAAGAGGAGAAGGTCTTGACGATCTGATTTATTGTCCTGAAACTATGGGTAAGATCGTTCAAATCGGCGACGTAAAGGAAGTTACGGAGTTTTGCAAAATTTCTGATTTATACGTACCAACGGTTGACTTTGGACATATTAATGCACGCGAGCAGGGCACCTTAAAAGATGAGTCAGCTTTTCTTGAAAAAATGACTTATATGATTGATAACCTCGGTTATGACAGGGTTAAAAATTTCCATGTACATTTTTCAAAAATACAGTATTCGGCTAAGGGTGAAATCCGTCATCTTAATTTTGACGATACGGTTTACGGACCGGAGTTCGAGCCGTTTATTGATGCATGTCTTAAGCTTAATTTGGAGCCCGAAGTTATTTGCGAGTCCTCCGGGAATCAGGCAGAGGATGCGTTGAGTATGATGAAATATTATCTATCCAAACAACTTTCTTGAGCATAAATTGGCCTATAGGTCGATTATCGTTATCATTTGTGAATAATTAATTGCTAACACAATAAAACTGTTTTGCTTAATTGATATAAAAAATCCCTTCGCAACGCGAAGGGATTTTGTTTTTAATACATTCCGCCCATGTTTTGGTTGGCTTGTGGCGCTTCAGGCGCCGGGATATCCGTAACAAGGCTTTCTGTTGTCAATAAGGTTGATGCAATTGAAGCAGAGTTTTGTAATGCCGTCCTTGAAACCTTGGTTGGGTCTATAATGCCGGATTTTACCATATCCGTATATTCGTTGGCAAGGAAGTTAAACCCATAGTGTGCGCTCTTCGCACTGACGATTTTATTAAGAATTACAGAACCGTCAAGGCCGGCGTTTACAGCAATTTGTCTTAACGGGGCCTCTACCGCTTTTGCAACGATTTCGGCGCCGGTTTTTTCATCGCCTTTAAGGCTTGAAGCAAGCTTTTTGATTGAGGGAACTGTATTTAACAGAGCGACACCACCGCCTGGCACGATGCCTTCCTCAACGGCTGCTCTAGTTGCGGCAAGTGCGTCTTCAATTCTTAATTTCTTTTCTTTCATTTCAACTTCAGTTGCTGCACCAACGTTAACAACTGCAACGCCGCCCGCAAGTTTAGCAAGTCTTTCCTGAAGCTTTTCTCTGTCATATTCTGACGTGGTTTCGGCGATCTGTGCTTTGATTGCAGAGATTCTTGCTTTAATTTCCTCAGGATCACCCGCACCGTCGATAATTGTCGTGTTATCCTTATCAACCTTAACCTGACCGGCCTTGCCAAGCATATCCATAGTGAAATCTTTAAATTCAATTCCAAGATCAGATGAAAGCACTTGGCCGCCCGTTAAAATAGCGATATCTTCAAGCATTGCTTTTCTTCTGTCACCAAATCCAGGGGCTTTTACTGCAACGCAATTGAATACGCCTTTAAGCTTGTTTACGACCAAAGCCGCCAATGCGTCGCCTTCAACGTCATCGGCGATAATTAAAAGACGCATACCTTGCTGAGCAATAGGCTCAACGACAGGTAAAATTTCTTGAATAGAAGAAATTTTTCGATCCGTGATCAAGATAGCAGGGGAGTCAAGCACAGCTTCCATTTTATCGGTATTTGTAACCATATATGCCGACGCATATCCGCGATCAAATTGCATTCCGTCAACAGTCGTAAGCTCGGTTTTCATGGTTTTGCTTTCTTGAACTGTTATAACGCCGTCCTTACCGACCTTTTCCATAGCGCTGCAAATAAGTGCGCCGACTTCATCATCGCCTGCGGAAATTGCTGCAACCTGTTCAATTGCCTTCTTGTTATCAATGACCTTTGAGGCTTCCTTTAAGGCGTCAACAGCTACGTTGACGGCTTTCATTATGCCTTTTTTAAGGATGACAGGGTTAGCTCCTGCGGCAAGGTTTTTAAGGCCTTCCTTAATCATTGCCTGGGCAAGTACAACTGCGGTTGTCGTGCCGTCGCCGGCAACGTCGTATGTTTTTGTTGAAACTTCTTTAACAAGCTGTGCACCCATATTTTCAAAGGGGTCTTCAAGCTCGATTTCCTTTGCTATTGTAACGCCGTCGTTGGTAATAAGCGGTGCTCCGTATTTTTTATCAAGCACTACGTTTCTTCCTTTTGGGCCGAGTGTGATTTTTACTGTGTCAGCTAAAGCATTAACGCCGTTTTCAAGGGCTTTTCTAGCTTCATCGCCCATTTTAATTTGTTTTGCCATAAAAATTACCTCCTTGATTATTCAACGATTGCTAAAATATCACTTTGGCGGATGATAGTGAATTCTTTTCCGTCAACCTTAAAGTCACTGCCGGAGTATTTCGCGTAAAGAACTAAGTCGCCGACTTTAACCTGCATAGCTATCTCTTTTCCGTCTATAATGCCGCCGGGGCCAACTGCCACAACGGTTGCGGTCTGTTGTTTTTCCTGTGATGCTGATGGAAGGATAAAACCGCTCTTTGTGGTTTCTTCTTTGGTGGTTTGCTGCACAACTACCTTATCAAATAGTGGTCTGATATTCATAAAATACCTCCTTAATACTGAAAAACTGTTTTTTTAGCACTCTTTGACGTTGATTGCTAATTTTATTATAATCAATTGGAACAAATTGTCAACAAAATTATATTGTTTGTGTGAAATAAATATGATAATTTTGTCGTATTTTAAAAAAAGATTGGTTCTATGGCTAGTTTGCTTAAATTTTCTTGTTTATTTGTACTCAAATCGGGTCCAATAAAGAAAATTAGCGGACTTTTGTTGCTTTTTTTTCACTGTTGTGTTAAAATTCAAATATTGATTATTTGGAGATAGTGTTATGAATAAATGGGATAGTCGTTTTATAGAGCTTGCTTACGTGGTGGGTAAGTGGTCCAGTTGTTTTCAGCAAAACAGGCAGATAGGCGCGGTAATTGTACGTGACAAAAGAATATTGACGACCGGATACAACGGGGCCCCATCGGGTATTCAAAGCTGCAAGGAAAGACAGTCTTGCTTAAGGCGTGAAATGGGTATCGAAAGTGGCACCCGTCACGAGTTCTGCTACGCTGTTCACGCAGAACAAAACGCCATTTGTCAAGCTGCAAAAATAGGCGTTTCCCTTGAGGGCGCAACCCTTTATTGCACCCATCAGCCATGTGCAATTTGCTCAAAACTTATTATAAACTCAGGCATTAAGCGCGTTGTGTATAAGGAAGGTTATCCCGACGACTTTTCTGTAAAGTTATTTAAAGAAGCAAACGTTCAATTAGATAAATATGAGGAGGAAGTTTGATCAATGAATCCTATAGTTACAATAAACATGAAAAATGGCGGCACGATAAAAATCGAGCTTTATCCGGAAATTGCTCCGAATACCGTTAACAACTTTATCAGTTTGGTTAACAGGGGATATTATAACGGTATTATCTTTCACCGTGTAATAAAAGGCTTTATGATTCAGGGTGGCGATCCTAACGGTGTCGGAACAGGCGGGCCAGGTTACACTATTAAGGGTGAGTTTGCAACAAACGGCTTTAAGCAAAATACCCTCAGCCATACCAGGGGCGTTATTTCAATGGCGAGAACGATGCTTCCCAACTCAGCCGGCTCTCAGTTTTTTATTATGCACAAAAACACACCTCAGCTCAACGGTCAATATGCTGCTTTCGGTAAGGTTATAGAGGGTATTGAGGTTGTGGATACCATTGCCGATGTTGCAACCGATCGCATGGATAAGCCTCAGATTCCTCAAATAATGGAAACCGTTACCGTCGAAACCTTTGGCGAAACCTATCCGGAGCCAGTTAAATATTAACATGACAAATAAAAACGTTAAATGGTTGTTTTTTGATTTAGGCTCCACCCTGGTGGACGAGGGGCCGTCATACCGCTTGAGAGTTCTTGAGGCGATTGAGGGCTCTGACGTTACCTTTGAAGAGTTTGATTCTAAACGCAAAAAATTTGCAGAGGATTTGGTTTGCGGCGACAAGGAGGCTGCCGCATATTATGGTCTTACCCTTAAGCCTTGGCGTTGTGACGTTGAGGATATTTACGATGGTGTTAAGGATCTTTTGATAGGGTTGAGAAACAAGGGATATAGGCTTGGTGTGGTTGCAAACCAGCTGCAGGGCACCGAACAACGTATGACAAAATGGGGTATCATTGATTATTTTGATTTTGTTATTGCATCATATGAGGCAGGTGTGTCAAAGCCTGACCAAGAAATTTTCTCAATGGCGTTGGATAAGGCAGGTTGTAAGCCTAACGAGGCTTATATGATAGGCGATAGGCTGGATAACGACATTTTGCCGGCAAAAAAGCTTGGTATAAAAACAATTTGGGTAAGGCAGGGTGTTGTTGCTGTGTATCAAAACGTCCCTTCCCCTGAATATGCTCCAGACTTAAGGGTGGATAACGTATTAGATCTCATTAAGATTTTATAATAATTAAACCGCGCAAATTTGCGCGGTTTTTTTGCATATTTTTTCTTATATACATATTATATAATATGGTTACAGTTATATAATATGGTTACAGATTTTCATAGCGATTTTTTAACTTCAAAAAACTACGTTGACAAGATTCAAAATTACAATGCAAGTAAAACAAGGATAGTGGCGGCACTTTTCAGGGGTAATTTTGACATAAAAAGCGCAGTCAGGCTTTGTGAATCATTAAAATCGCTGGGTGGCAAGAATTTATTCTTAGCCTTTGAGGATTTTGGTTATCAAAACGACGTTCATGATCTTGAAATAATCCTGCACAAGTACAACCCACTTTACGTTGGTTTAACTTGGAACGGCGAAAACAACCTGGCTTTTGGCTCGTATGTCTCCGGGGGATTAAAGCCGCGTGGGCGACGTATAATAGACATTCTTAATGAAGTAAACGTTTTTATTGACGTTGCTCATTTATGTTCTCAATGCATCTATGACGTTGCGGACTGTGCCCGCAACATTTTATGTTCTCACACCTGTTTTTCCGACGTTTATGAGCATCCAAGAAATCTGTCTAAAAATGAAATCAGCTTAATTGTTGAAAGAGACGGCTTGGTCGGCCTGACGCTTTACAGCAAGTTTTTATCAGACAAGATAATTGTGACAGTTGATGACGTTTATGCTCATATAGATTATTTTTTGGATAAATTCAGTGAAGATCATTTAGCTATAGGTACGGATTTTTATGGATGCCATGATTTCCCAGTTGGCTTTCTTGATTATTCCTTTGAATACCTGCTGACCGATTATCTTGTTTCAAGGGGATACGGATACCAAACTATAGAAAAGATTTTGCATAAAAACTTAGACGGTTTAATATTTAAAAAATATGGGCTTTGACTATATAAAAAGGCATTGTGGGATTTTTGCGACGTGTGTAATTTTATTTTGTTGATTTTACTTGAAAAATCAGTCGGTTTGGTGTAAAATATTATATATTGATATATAATAGGGGAAAATGGTATCTATGAATTATCTTGATCAATACAATTATTGGCTTAACAATCCTAACCTTTCAAAAGAGGGATATGATGAATTATCATCCATAAAGGATCCAAAGGATTTGGAATATCGTTTTGGTGCTGAACTTAAATTCGGCACGGCGGGTATGCGCGGTCTTATTGGGATGGGCACTAACATGATGAACGTTTACACCGTTAAACGTGCGACATTTGGTCTTGGTCAATATATTTTGAGCCTTGATGAATCACAGATATGTGGGGGCGTTGTTATTTCTTACGATACGAGAAGAAAATCGACTGAGTTTGCTTTGGCTGCTGCCGGTGTTTTAAAACGTATGGGTATTAAAGTTTCCCTTTATGCCAAGCCAAGGCCTGTCCCCATGCTTTCTTACGCTGTAAGGGCGCTTAATTGTGTTGCCGGCATTATGATAACAGCAAGCCACAATCCAAAGGAGTATAACGGCTATAAGGTTTACGGCGGTGACGGAGCGCAAATGTCTCCTGAGGCAACGAAAACAGTTGTTTCATATATTTCGGAGACTAAGGATTATTTTTCTGTTCTTGGCAATATCTATACATCTGTTTGCGATGCTGAAAAGGACGGCGTGTTCGTTTTGCGCGAGGATTTCGAACAAAGCTATTATGCTGCGTTGTCTGTTCTAACACTTTCTAAAACGGCCGTCGAAAACGAGGGTAAGAATATTAAATTGGTATATACCCCAGTTCATGGCAGTGGATACGAACCAGTTATTACCATTTTAAAGAGAATTGGCATTAACGCTACCGTCGTGCCTGAGCAAGTGAATCCGGATACGGAATTTTCCACGGTTGAGGTTCCCAATCCCGAGTATAAAGAAACTTTATCCATGGGTATTGCTCTCGCAAACAAAATAAACGCTGATGTAGTTTTCGGTACAGACCCTGACTGCGACAGGCTGGGCGTTGCTCTGCGTAATGATGAGGGCGAGTTTGAGGCGTTATCAGGGAACCAAGTTGGCATATTGCTTCTTAACTATATATTGTTAAGACTTAAGGAAACCGGTAAAATCAAAGATGATAGCTTTGCTGTTAAAAGCTTCGTGTCGACGGGGCTTGCGAAGGCGATTACAGATGATTTTGGTGTTGCCTTGATGGAAGTCCCTGTTGGGTTTAAATTTATCGGTGAAAAAATTAAAAATGCCGAAATTACCGGGCACGGTGATTTTGTTTTTGGGTTTGAGGAAAGTTGTGGCTATCTCCGCGGCACTCATGCTCGCGATAAGGACGCGGTCGTCGCAAGTATGCTTTTTGCTGAGCTTGTTTGCTACTATAAGTCCATTAACGTATCTGTGTTTAAGGTTTTAAATGATATATACGCAAAGTACGGCTATTGCCTTGACAAAACTATAAGTATTGGTTTTAAGGGCTTAAATGCAATGGATGAGATGAATGCTGCCGTTTTGAAAATGAGCACGCGCAAGATCGATAGCGTCGGAGGTATTGGGATTGCCGCTGTAAGGAATTATGAAACAGGCGAAAGGATTCTTCCTGATGGCGCGGTGGAAAAGATTGAGTTTTCGGGACTTAATTGCTTGTATTACGAGCTGGTTGGCGGCGGGTTTATTTGTCTTAGGCCAAGTGGCACCGAGCCAAAATTGAAAATTTATTATTCTGTATGCGCACAAAACCGTGATGAGGCTCAAATTAAATTCGATAAAGCAAGTTCTTCTTTTGAAAAGCTGTTATATAATTAAATTTAGTTTAAAAAATTTAAAAATTCATCAAAAAATACTTGACTTAAAAGTCCTATAATGATATTATAAATAGGCTCACGGAAAAAGTGAGTGCCAAGTAAGCTGTTTGCTTACCTTTTGAAGATTGACAACTGCATAGTAATATAAGACGAGATAACAAAGAAATTGTTATTGAAACAAAGTACAGAAAGGCAATAAAAACTATAAGGTTAATACGAAGAAGTATAGATCCAATAAGTTTTAAGAATTTTTTTT
>JAZOCB010000006.1:0-63902 GCA_045596265.1 Christensenellaceae bacterium | reverse complement strand
CGCCATGATTTCTCGCTTCGCTCCATGAATTGAATTGCAACCAATGTGCCGTAAGGCACAATTCATGCCGCAGGCAATTCACGAAAGCACGGCTTTCAATTTACGCAACCGCAAGGTTGCAATTCACCCGCGTGTTCTCCGTTAAGGATAACACGCGTATGCGGACGGCATTTTTTTAGTATTCAATATGGGTAACGCCCGGCTTTAAGCTGTAGCGGTACAAAACGATCTTTCTGCCGATGACGCAAACAACGGTTGCATCAAGACTTTCCGCCAAGGCGTTGGCAAGATCAATCGGGGCCTCCGCAGCGTTTTCAAGCACGGAAAGCTTAACAAGCTCTCTTGCGGAAAGGGCCTTGTCAACAGTTTCAATAAGGCCGTCGGAGATAAGCCCCTTGCCTATCTGGGTGATTGGGGAAAGGCTTTGGGCAAGACTTCTTAAATTGCTTCTTTGCTTTGATGTGAAATTTTCCATTATATCCTCGTTAGGTTTTATATTTTTGTGGGGTTTGGCAGGGCCGCCCTGCCGTAAGGGCTTTAGTCAAGGTAATCAAATTCAACCTCGCCGATGACGACCGTATCGCCGTCCTTTACGCCGGCGTTTTTAAGGGCCTTGAATACCCCCCTGTCGCGAAGGGTCTTCTGCATGTAAGAAAGTGAATCCATATCGTCGAGAACGACGTTTCTGCACAAAAGGTCGACCAACGGCCCGATGACGACGAAGGCGCCGTCCTCGTCACGCTCGATGGAGAACTTGCTTTCGTCCTTCTTTTCGTAAACGTATTCTTCATACTCAAGGGGCTTAACGGGGGGTAAGGTCTTTAAGGTTTCGTACACCTCGTCAAGCATTTTTTCTATCCCCTCGGCCAAAAGGGCGGTTATGGGGAAGATCTTATATTTTTTGCCGAACTTTTTCTTGAAGGCTTTAAGGTTTTCCTCTGCGCCGTACATATCCATCTTGTTGGCAACGACTATCTGGGGAAGGTTTGCTACCTCCGGATTGTAATCGGCAAGCTCCTTGTTAAGCTTAATAAAGTCGTCGATAGGATCGCGCCCCTCGCTACCCGAAATGTCAACGATGTGAACGAGCATCCTTGTCCTTTCAATGTGGCGTAAAAACTCGTGACCGAGCCCTGCGCCCTGGGCCGCACCTTCAATAAGGCCGGGAATGTCTGCCACAACGAAGCTTTCATCATAGTGGGTAACCACCCCAAGGTTGGGTGACAGGGTGGTAAAGTGATAGGCCGCAATCTTTGGCTTTGCGCCGGAGATCTTAGATAAAAGGGTGGACTTGCCTACGCTGGGGAAGCCCAAAAGGCCTACGTCGGCAATGGTTTTAAGCTCTAAGGTGAGCCTGACGGGCTCGGTAACGTATCCCTTTTGTGAAAAGTGGGGGGCGTGACGTGTGGAGGTGCAGAACTTTACGTTGCCCTTACCGCCTGCGCCGCCCTTTAAAATGAGCTTCTTTTCGCCGTCGTAAAAAATGTCGCAGACGATATTACCCGTCGCCCTGTCCTTGACCACCGTGCCAAGGGGTACGGGGATAATAAGGTCCTCGCCCTTTTTGCCGTAGCATTTTTTATTGCCGCCCTTGCCGCCGTTCTGGGCAAAGTACTTTTTTTGATACATAAAGTCAATAAGGCTTGACTTTCTCTTGTCGCCGACGATATATATACTGCCGCCGTCGCCGCCGTCACCGCCGTCAGGGCCGCCGTTTGTTACGCCCTTGTAGTGGATGAAGGAGGTTGCGCCGTCACCGCCGTTACCTGCTTTTACGATTATATGCTCTTTATCGACAAACATATCTGACCTCTTTTTTGTGCCCCTTATCCGTGCCGCAAGGCTTTTGGAAAGGGCTTACGATAAGTGTTTTATTTTAGTGATTTATGCTTTTTGTTTTTTAGCCTTTTTGTCGTCTTTTTTTGCGGACGTACCCTTGAATTTGCCACCGTTTTTATAAAATGTGCAAAGATCCTTTAGGGGGCAGCCGTCGCAATCCGGCCGCTGGGCGTGGCAGATCCTTCGCCCGTGGAAAATGAGATAGTGGTGTGCCTTTCCCCACAAATCGCGGTCTATAAGACGGTTAAGTGCCTCTTCGGTTTTTGTAGGGGTAGTGGCTGAGGCAAGGCCAAGCCTGTTTGAAACTCTGAAAACGTGGGTATCCACGGCAATTGCCTGACCGCCAAAACCAACCGAATACACAACGTTTGCCGTCTTGCGGCCGACCCCTTGAAGAGTCTGAAGCTTTTCAACCGTGTCGGGAACTTGTCCACCGAATTTTTCAATAATATCCCGCGATGCAGACAAAACGTGCTTTGCCTTTGACCTGAAAAGTCCGCAGGGGCGGATAATTTCCTCAAGCTTCTCCTGGGATAATTCCAGCATAGTCTCGGGGGTGTTGTGGCCGTCAAAAAGCACCCGCGTAACCAGGTTTACCCGCCTGTCCGTACACTGCGCGGAAAGCATGACGGCAATAAGCAGCTCGTAGCGGGAGGAAAACTCCAGCTCCGGCCGGGCATCCGGGTAGGCTTTTGCCAAAATATCCATAATTTGGTTACAGGTTTTTTTATTCATAGGACACCAAAAAGGTTTTTTGAATAGATATTATACCATAATGTGCAGATTTTTTCAATTGTTTAAGAGCGGATTGAGTTGCTGATTACAAAAAAAACCGCCAAACCCAAAAAAAAATACCCATAATTATGGGTATATTTGTGAAGTCGACGTCCTTTGACCGTTTTTGGTCACCCGATAGATGGCGTAAAAGCTTGAAAGGGATTTTTCCCTTATGAAAGCCTTTGAAAGAGATAAAAATCTTTCCTCAAAGGCGGCTGAAAGCCCACAGCCGATACGAGCCTCCTTAGGGACGGGGGCCGTCGTTACGCGGACGCCCCTCGATTTGAGGGCGTCTATAAAGATAAAAAGCTCTGTCTTGGATCTGAAAACTGCTAAACATTTTGACATGGTCACCGTTAAAGTAAAGTATTTTTTATTTACCGACGTAATAAAATAGATCAGGATCGGTATGTATGATTTATTTTGACAACGCCGCCAGCGGCGGCTTTAAGCCCGACACGGTCTTTGAACGTGCAACCTTCGCCATGAAAAACCTTTTGGCAAACCCGGGAAGAAGCGGTCACGGCCCGTCGATTGGGGGTGAAAAGCTTTTGTTTGAGACCCGTAAAAAATTATCAAAATACCTTAATAACGGACATATAGGCCGACTTGTGCTTACTGATGGATGCACCTCTGCCCTTAATTTTGCAATCCTTGGCGCGCCCATTGACTTGTCGAAAAGCGACGTTGAGATCGTCACCACCGTAAGCGAACATAACAGCGTTTTGCGACCGCTTTACAAGCTGTCGCGTGAGCGGGGCGTAAAGCTTAGGTTTGCCCCCTTAAGTCCGGACGGCAGCGTTTCTGCGAAGGAGGTTCTAAATCTTGTAACCAAAAACACGGCCCTTGTGGTAATGAACGCAGTTTCCAACGTAACCGGCACAAGGGCTGATTTTGAGGGGGTTGGAAAGGCCCTTTGCGGTCATATCCCCTTAGTGGTTGACGGCGCCCAGCTTGGCGGACACGAAAAGCCAGATCTTTTAAACAGCGGCGTAAGCGCCATGGCTCTTGCGGGACATAAGGGGCTTTTTGCATATCAAGGTGTTGGTGTCCTTGGATTTACCCATGACTTTGACCCTCAACCCATAACCCTTGGCGGAAGCGGCGGCGACACCTTTATGGCGGTGCCCACCTCCTATCCGGAGATCCTTGAGGCAGGTACGAGATGCCTGCCGGCCATTGCCTCACTTTTTGCCGGGATTGATTTTGTCAACGACAATATTGAGTCGGGTAAAAAATGGCTTTTGCGCCTTACGGGGGCAATGATCGACGGACTTAATAAGCTTGACGGGATAAAGATATATTCGCGACCGAACCATTTCGGCATCGTCGCCTTTGAAATTGAAAAGATACCGTCAATTGAGGCGGCAAATATATTATGGGAAAAATTTTCCCTTTGCGTAAGGGGCGGCTTTCATTGCGCGCCATTGATGCATAAAGCTTTAAAAACCGCCGATAACGGGCTTATACGCGCATCTTTGTCCCAAATGAACACCCTTGAGGAGGTTGAGTTTTTCCTTTACGCCGTAAGAAAGCTTTCGCTAAATCTCCTTTAAGGAGGCAATAGTTTCGTCTAAAATTTTAAGCTGATCGCCCTTTAATACAGGCTTTAGCATCCTGTAAAAGTTATCAAGCTCGCCATCGGAAAGTTTCCCCTCGCGACGGCTTTTGGTGGCGATGGCCTTTATCTCGGCGACGATCTGGTCACGGCTTTTACCCTCCTGGCTTTTTAAAAACGCCGTAAGAAGCCCCATTGGATTATCGGAGGATTTTGCCTGCTCAACATTGTCCGTAGGCCTCCCCGTTGCCTTGTAATCTTTAAAATTCACTTTTTTACCTTCCTGATAATATATTTATGAAAATATTTCCATATAATGTTAAAGAGGTGGAAAAAATGAGCGTCGCACAAACCCTTAACGACTTTATCTTAAACCACGGCGGAGAAATATCCGCCTTTTTGGACGGACTTTCAGACGAGGACGTTTGCGCGGTTTGCTCGCCGCTGGGCATTGACAGCGCCCTTGTGCGGCCCGCCATCGATCTTGTTAACGGCTATCTTAAGGGTGAGGTTAACAGGGAAAACCTTTTGTCAAGGCTTGTACCCATTGCCCTGGTGTTTTTTAGTCGACGCTTTTTAAAAACACCGTCCAAAACAGCCGATCACCCTCCCAAAAACCAAGAAAAACCGACCTATAGTCCGACTTTTGATAAAAAAAATCCCGCAACGGAGGTTTTGGCCCCCATTGCGGATAACGATATACTATATTCCTTAGAGTGCTATTTGGAGTAACTAAGCGCATCGTAAAACCCAAGGCCGGGGAAACTTTCAGGACGGGCCTTTGGGCAAAGCTCCTCCGTGATGCCAACGCCGTGGATACAGATACCGCTGACGGGCCAATAGATTTTTGCCGTGGTAAGCTTTATTGCCGCCCCCGTAAAGCCCCTTGCATAGGTCGTTTGCATAATGCCCTTGCCGTAGGTTTTTGCAACTGACGCACCGTCTTCCTCACTTAAAGACAGTATGACGTTGACGATGTTGTTTTTATCATAGTCAAGGACGGCACCCATTAGGGCCTCTGAAGCGGAGGCAGAGCCGCTGTCCGCAAGAAAGACTATGCTTGTAAAGCCGTAGTCGCTGTATCTGACCGCCCCGCTTGAATAAACTGTTTCGTTGCCGTGCTTGTCGCGGGCAATCATGACGGGCAGGCTTGAACCCTTTTCGCCGTCAATAAGATGGGCCGCAATATCGCACATAATGTTTACGTAACCGCCACCGTTACCCCTTAAGTCAATAATAAGATTTGTCTTACCGTCCGATTTGAATTTTGCAAGCACGGCGGCAAATTGAGCGGAGCTTCCGCTCATATTTTTTTCGTTACCGCTAAAACCGGTATAACGGATAAGCGCAGTCTTATCACGGTCGCCCATGGGATAGGTGGTGTTGTCGCCGTATCTTGTAAGGGTGAACTTATCCCCCTCGCCCTCGAATACGTATTCGCCGCTGTCGTCAAAATAGGAAACGTAGCTTTGGGTGTATTGCTTTTTTTGAAGGATGAACACCCTTTCCCCATCCCCCTCCTTAAGCTTAAGACTAAAGTCTGTATCCTTTGGGATCGTGGCAAGCTTTTGGGTGAAATCCTCGTAAACGTTTATGGGGGTAAAATCCACGTCCTCCGCAGCCTTAATGGCAAGAAGATATGACCCCTCCTTAACCCCTGCCTTTTTTGCGGGGGAATTACCGGCAACAATTGCGATCTGCTTTGTTTCGGGGTAAACGGAAATGCCAATGCCCTCTCTTGCACCGCGGGCGCTTTGCTTGATAAGATCGTATTCCTCCGCCGTGTAATAGGTGGAATATTTATCCAAAAGGGCGTCTTCTATGATCTGAACGATATCGTCGCTTTCCTCGTAGTAGTGCTTTTTGTACATGTCGATAATGTAATTTATAGTTTCGATGTCCTCAGGATAAGACCTTTGGCCAACGACAAAGCCCATAAAAAACGCAAGGGTAGGCAAAAGCACCGATAAAAATATACCGAGGGCGATTTTTATTCCCTTTAAGTTATCTTTCTTTTCCATAAACAAGTCCTTTTATTAAATAATTGTTAAAAAAAACTGCAGTTAATCGACCTATTGGCCGACTTTTTTATTTTGCAAGCAATTTTTTGATGATTGACAAAAGCCTGTACGCAACCGCACTTGAAAAGCTTTTTACGTTAAGATTTGTTGACCTTTCGATCTTGTCAATACGATACATTAAGGTATTGCGGTGCATATACAGCCGCCTTGACGCGTCGCTGATGTTCAGGTCGCTTAAGAAAAAGGTCTTGACCGTATCGTCCATGTCCTCATCCTCAAATAAAAGCATACCCTCCTCAGATAAAAGGCCCAGGTAATAGCTTTCAAGCTTTTCCTTGGGGACGTCCTGCAATATCTTGTAAATAAGGTAGTCGGCATAAGGATAAACGCCGCACTCCTCCTCGTAATTCATACCGATATTTACCGCATCAAGGGCCTGCTTGAAGGATTTTTCAACGTACAAGAAGGTGCTGACGAAGGCACCGACACCAACCCATACCATAGTGCCGAGCTCCTTCATGACGCCAAAACGAATCTCCTCGGCGACGAGCCGCACGGCCCCGTAAGAAAGGTCGCTGTCGGTCATCTTTACGATGGCGCAGGTGGCGGGGTCTATCATAACCGCCATATCCTTGTCACCAAGAAAATTTTTACAAATATAGTCGTACGCCTCAACAGTGATGGCAAAATTGCTTTTTATTGCCATTGCAACGTAGCCTTCACCCGCAATGCCCTGCTCGTTCATAAAGGCGATGGTGCTTTTCTCGTTATGCTCACCTGAAAGAACCCCCCTCAGCTTATCCTCCGACGTAACACCCCCTAAAGGGTTAAGGGTGGCCTCCAAAACCATTGACAAAAGGGTTGCAAGGCTTTTTTTGTCGGCCCCGACCCCCTGAAGGTATGCAAACGTCTGCTCTCCGTCGCCGTTTACCGTAAAAAAGGTCATATCGTCGGTGGCGTAAGCCCTTTCGTCGGGGCTTGTAACAAAATACTCCACTGCCCTGTCAAAGGCGCCGCGACGGTCAAGGGGCAGGTCCTCGCACATAAAAAATTCCGTACCGGAGGTGATCTTGACGGCGTTGATTTTTTCTAAAGCTTCTTTCTTAACCATATTTACCTTCCTGATAATTTGTGCATATTGTACAATCTGATTTTATTTTACACAATTTATACCCGTTTGACAACGATTTTATTTAAAAAAACTAAAAGTCCGTTAAAAAATCACTTTTAACGGACTTATTGATTGACTTTTTACTTTTTAGCGATCAGCCCCAAAACAACCTGCGACTTGACCGTCGCCACTGAAAATCACTTGCCTTTTTCAATAAGCTTCCAGTTTTTGTGGTTGCTGACGCGCTTAATGACATCTTTTTTATACAAAATGACTATAGCAACTGCCACAAGTATTACAGCAAGGATAACGGCAATGGTTATGATAAGTGACTTGAAGTTTACGTTACCGATCTTGGCCGTTTCCCACATGTCGTTAAGTACCCTGATCTCCTCATCGGTAAAGCACTTCATAACCGTACACCTTGCGACCATGTCCTCGGTGGGGTACTGGGTAAAGGCCTGACGGCCGTACTCGTCGGTGACCAGGATGAAGGATTCCTTATCGTAAAGATCGCTGCCCTTGTCCACCGTGTTAAAGAAGTATGATAGGTCCATGAAATAAAGCTCTACCCCCTCCTCCTTACCGGCACCGACCACGTTGTAGTCTTCGTCGTATTCGGGATAAATAAGGTCGTAGGTCCCGTCCCCCGATGGGCTTAAAAGGGATGCTGCCGTGGCCTCGTCAAGATCGCCGAAATATTCCTCGTAGTAATATTTGCCATCGACAAGAACGGTGTCCTCGTCCTCGGCGTCTGCCTCTATCAAAACGTAAGTGCCGTACCAATCAACGGCGTTAGCGAACATTTCCTCACCGGCGAGAGCTGACGTGTAGCCGATATAGCCCATATTCATCTGGCCGATATCGGTCCTTGACATAAAGTTGATAAACTCCTGGGCGAGAGCCTTATTAGCCCCCTTTGGCATTGCCCAGCCGTCAAAGAAGATATTACTGCCCTCTTCGGGGATAGCGTAGCTTAAAAGGGTACCGTCCTCCTCGGCAACGTCCATGGTGTAAACGGCGTCACCCGACCAGGCAAAGTTAATGGAGATCTTGCCCTGGGCCATTTCCTTTTTACCGCTGTCCACCTCGTAGCCGTAAATTCTGTCCTTAAGATCTGTCAGGGCCTTGCCCGCCTTGGAAACGGCCTCGCCGTCCGTGCGGTTATAAAGGGAGGTAAGAAGCTTGTTGTATTCCTCGCGGGAAAGCTCCCCACGGTCGTACAAGGCCTTATAGCCCTGAAGCTCCTCCTCAAAGCAGTAGCCCAGCGCAAGGATATAGCTGTCACGGACGCTGTCTTTTATGGTGCCCTGCCCGACGTAACGGTCGTCCCAAAGAAGGGACCAGTGCTTTGCGTCCTCCGGGTCAACCTTTTCAGGGTTATAAACGTAACCCATGGTGCCCCACATATAGCAGGTGGCGTAATCGTAAAGTGAGTATCCCACCCCGTCCCTTTCAACGATCTGCTTTTTGAAAAGGTCGCCAATGTAACTTGATACGTTGGATGAATAATTTGTCAAAATGCTGCTGTCCAAAGGCTCAAGCATGTCCTCGCGAAGCATTTTTAAAAGCATGTATTCGGACGGACAAACCAGGTCGTAAGAATAGGTAACCTTATCGCCAACCGTCTTTTTGGACAGGTTAAGCTCGTTATACATATTTTCGTTGGTGCCGAAGGTAGAATATTCCACCTTGACGTTTTTGCCGAGGACCTCCTTACAATAGCTTTCAAAGAGATAGATAACGTCAATATATTCGTCGTCCTCGACAAGCTCGTACTCGCCCGAAATATAGTCGCCCCAGCTGATTTTGTTTTCGTCTGATTCTGAGATGTATTCCTCCCAGTTGTAGACCCTTAAAATTTCCACGTCGCCGTCATCGGAGAAAAGCTCCACCCCGAGAAGGCTATAGGAAATTATGGATCCGACCATAACAACGGCAATTAAGACTGCAAGAAATTTTTTCATATCAGCCCCTCCTTTCGCCGGCGCGCTTAGCTGCCGTCACGTTGGCAACGACGACGGCGATGATTATTACCGCAAAAATAATGGCGGATAGTGCGCGAAGGGCAGGTATAGAGGTGTGCGCGGCGTTTTTGGCGTAAGCGTTGTACGCGTAGGTAGATATGGTATCTATGGTTGCCGGCTTTGTAAAGTTGGTTATTATATAGTCGTCAAGGGAAAGGGTTATGGCCAGCATAAAGCCTGAGGCAATGCCCGGCATGATCTCCGGTATGACGATGGTGGTAAGGGCCTTGAAGGGTGATGCGCCAAGGTCAAGGCCTGCCTCGTAAAGATTGGGGTCCATTTGCTTGAGCTTGGGCAAAACGCTTGTTACCACAAACGGGAAGGTCAATACCACGTGGGCAACGAGAAGTGAGCCGTACGTCCTTGGGAAAAGGAAAATGGAGCAAACGAGGGCAAGTGATATTGCCGTGACTATCTCCGCATTGACGATGGGTATTTGTGTTGCCGTGTTGAAGATGCGGAAGGTCCTTGGCTTTGAATAGTACATGCCTATGGCGCCAATGGTGCCAAGCACGGTTGAAATGGCGCTTGCCGATACTGCAAGAAGAAGCGTGGTCTTTATGCAGGAAAGGATCTTCTGATCCTTGAAAAGCTGAACGTAAAGGGAAAAGTTCCACGTGTCAGACCAGCTGCCTATCTCCTGCGAGGCGTTGAAGCTGTACACGACGAGAAGAACGACCGGTGCATACAAAACGATCAGCACGAGCCATAAGTAGCTTGAACGCAAAATTCTTTTTACCATAAGCCGCCACCTCTCGTTTCAGTTCTTTCGGTAAACTTACCCGTAAGAAGCATGGTGGAAAAAATAAACACCAGCAAAATAAGGGATATGGCAGAGCCCGTGTGCCAGCTGTCGGCCGTGCCGATGTTAAACTGGTTTTCAATAAGCTTGCCGATAATTGTGATCTTACTGTTGCCGAGGGTGTCTGAAATGACGTAGCTTGTGGTGGTCGGCAGTAAGACCATGGTGATGGCGCTTACCACCCCGGGAAGGGAAAGTGGCAGCGTGGTCCTTAAAAAGGTCTGCACGTGGTTGGCGCCAAGGTCGCTTGAGGCCTCTAAAACGTGCCTGTCTATCTTTATAAGAACGGTGTATATGGGAAGGATGGTAAAGGGTAGATAGTCGTATACCATACCTATTACCGTATTGGCAAAATACCAGTCGGTGACGTTATACAAGCCAATGCTGTCGAGGGCAAATAAAAGCTCCTTCATGGCGGCCGTTCTTAAAACGAAGTTTATCCACATGGGAAGGATAAACAGTAAAAGATACACAGACCTGGTCTTAACCGGGCCCCTTGCCAGGGCGTAGGCCACCGGATAAGCGATTATAAGACATATGGCCGTCGTCAGTATGGCAAGGGCGAAGCTTATAAACAGCACGTACAGGTTGGAGCCCTTCGTGAAAAAGTCACTGAAATTTGCCAGGGTAAAATGGCCGTTGGCGTCGGTAAAAGCATACACCACGATAAGTAAAAGTGGCAGTATGACGAAAATTATCAAAAACAGGGCGTAGGGTATCCCCAGATGCCTCCGTGAAAATTTCAAAGCCTTTTTCATTTACTTCACCTTTAGCTTAAGTACGATATCCTGGGGTAGGATCTTGACGGAAACCTTGTCGTTTTCGTTCCATAAATATTCCGTATCAACGACGAAGTCCTCCTCCTCTTCAGGGGTACGGATAATGACCTGATAGTGGTCACCCTTATAGATGATGGAAATGATCTCCCCGTGGGAGTCCCCATCCTCCTCGTTGTCAATAATTTCTATCTTGTCAAGGGCAACCTCAACCTTGACGGGGGTGTCCGTAAGATCAAGCCTTTCGCCGCTTTGGGTAATAAGATAGCCCTGCTCGTCAAGGGTGGAGCCCGGATACAGCTTGGTTACGTCACACTCAAACTCGCCCTCGGCAAAGGCAACCTTGTTGTCCTTTGTGATGACGCCGTCGTAAGCGTTGACAAGATAGCCCTTGTGCATGATGTGGATGTCCTCGGGCTTGATGATGATGCTGACCTCCTCACCGACCTTTCTTTCGATGGTGTCGTGGATAAGAAGCTCCGTTTTGCCTACCTTAAAGGTCATTTCGTAATGTACGCCTTTAAAGATTGAGGAAATTATCCTGCCGTCAACCTGGCCCAATCCCTTGTTGACGATATAAACGTCTTCAGGTCTGACGACAACGTCAACCTTTTCGTAAAGCTCAAAGTCGTCGACCATATCAAACACCTTGCCGACAAACCTTACCTTTTTGTCGCCGACTATGGTGCCGTTCATAATATTACTTTCGCCGATAAAGTCGGCCACGAAGGAGTTTTTAGGCTCGTTGTAAATATCAACGGGGGTACCGATCTGCTGAATGATGCCGTCGTTCATAACGACGATGGTATCACTCATGGTCAAAGCCTCCTCCTGGTCGTGGGTGACGTAAATGAAGGTTATGCCCAGCTTTTTGTGCATTTCCTTAAGCTCCAGCTGCATATCCTGGCGCATTTTAAGGTCCAAAGCCCCTAACGGCTCGTCAAGAAGAAGTATTTGCGGCTCGTTAACGATAGCCCTTGCAATGGCGATACGCTGCTGCTGACCGCCGGAAAGGGTGGATATGTCACGCTTTTCAAACTCCTCAAGGTCGACCATCTTAAGCGCGCGGGACACCTTTTCGTCTATGGTCTTTTTTGAAAGCCTTTCAAATCTTTCGATACGCCTTCCCTTTTTGTCCTCGTAAACGTTTTTGACCTTTTTAAGCTTGAGCCCGTAAGCAATATTGTCGTAAACGTTAAGATGGGGAAATAATGCGTACCTTTGGAACACTGTGTTGATGGGACGCATGTATGGGGGGATATCCGTAATGGATTTCCCGTTTAATAAAATCTCGCCGCCGTCTGGCTTTTCGAACCCGGCAATCATTCTTAAGGTGGTTGTCTTGCCGCAACCCGACGGACCCAAAAGGGTAACGAACTCGCCTTGTCTTACGTAAAGGTCAATGCCGTCAACGACCGTGGTGCCGTCGTAAATTTTGGTTACGTTTTTAAGCTCGATGATCTTTTCGCTCATTTGTGCTCCTTATATAAAAATTGTTGGTATTTTTATCAGATTTTTTGGTTTTGGTGCTGATTTTTTGCATACGCCTATCAAAAATCAGAACGTCGGTGGGGATGAAACCCATATAATAACCGCACGGGCTTCCTTTACGTTTTCAATATAGTGGACCTTGTCAGCCTCAAAATAAAAGCTTTCGCCACGCTTTACCGTATACCTTTTTTTGCCAAGGCAAAGGATAATTTCACCCTCTAAAACGTAACCGAACTCCTCCCCTTCGTGGGGGACGTCGCCTTCGGTACGGGATTTTGGGTTTAAAACAAGGTGGATAGGCTCCATAACGTTTTTCTGGGCGTTGGGGACAAGCCAGTTAAGGGTCTGGGTATCCGTGACCTTTTCAATAAAGTCCTGCTCGCTGAAAACCACCCTTTCCTCAACGTCGACCTCAGTGAAGAACTCCTTTAAGGATGAGCCAAGGGCCGTAAGTATATCCTTTAAGGTGGCTATGGACGGGCTGGTAAGATCGTTTTCAAGCTGAGAGATATATCCCTTTGACAGCTCGCAACGGGAAGCAAGCTCCTCCTGCGTCAGGTCGCATTGAAGTCTTAATTGTTTGATTTTTTCTCCTAGTTCCATAAATACCTTCGTAATATTAAACTTTTGGTTTAGCAAAACTAAACTCATTATATAAAATATCCCAAATAAATGTCAATTATTTTAAACATAGTTTAAAAAAATTTTTACAATTTTTCCAATTTATTTTAAGCCCCCTTGCCTTGTCCCGTTATCCACTTTAAAAATCACAACAAAAAATACAAAAAAGTAATTAAAAAAATCGGCCTATAAGCCGATTATCTTACTTTTTTATTAATTTAGCGGCACGCCTTGACAAAGGCGGCGATGAGATCGTTTTGCTTTTGGTCAACGTCGCAAAGAAGCTCCGGATGGTACTTGACGCCCATATAAAAGCCTTTTGATTTGGCCTCGACAACCTCTATCTGGCCGTCGTCGGAAAATGCCGATACGGTAAGAGAGTCCGGAAGGCTATCCCCAACGTACATATGTATACTGTTTACGTCAAGACTGTCCGTCTTTACGATAGAATAGTATTTTGAGTCGCGGTCCACGACCCTGCAGCCGTGGCAATACTCAAGGTCAAGCCTGTTGTGGGATGTGTCCTCAAGACGCTTGGTGGTACCGCCAAGTGCCCTTATTATGGTGTTGTAGCCTGCGCATATACCAAGGAGGGGCACGTCGTTGTCAAAGCAGTATTTCGCAACGAACTCCTCATAGTAGGCGGAATTTTCACCGCCCTGCAGTATAACGCCGTCACAAAGGGACAAAAGCTTTATAAGATCCTTGGCCTCCTCATCGGAAATGGGGGTCTCGTCATGCTCGTCAACCTCCTGAAAGCCTGCCTGGTTCTTTTGGGGTAAAATGCCAAAGGGAAGGGCCCCGTTTTTTATGAGGGCGTATCTTAAAGGATCGCTTACACCCTGACAGCCCCAGCCGTAAAGGTCCTGGCTTTTGAAATATTTAGTAACTATTCCGATAACTGGTCTGCTCATAAAAAACCTCCTTGGGTAGTATAGCACAATTGAGAGTGTTTTTCAACAAAAAACAAGTTGATATTTTTTGTTTGTGAAATTTTTTTGCACCCATCAAGCAAAACAGCGGCGTCCAAAAAAAAGGTAAACGCCGCTGATTATTTAAAATAAATATGATTATTTAAAGTCAAAAAGCAAGGCGTTTTTTGTCTTAACCCCCTGCTTTAACAACAAAAAGTCCTTGTATAGGTCGGTTAACGGCCGTTTTTGTCCTTTTTGCTTGGGTCGGTGCTTAAATACTCAAACATGATCTTTTTGTTTTTTGCCCTGAGGGCGTCAACAACGTCAAGGGGGTCGATACCGTCAACGGATATGACCATGAAGTTCCCTTCCGAAAAGATGACGGTAAGCTTTTTAAGCTCTGCATTATAAATGGCGTCGGTTATATCAGAAATTAATATGCGGTTTTTTAAAACGCCCCAGCTTAAGGTAAAGTACCTGTCGTCCACCGAGTAGTAGGATGAAAACGCCATTGAAACTGTCAACACCAGTATAAGCGCGCATATGACGAAGGTCACACCTATGCCAATATAGCCGTTGGTCCCCTCTACCCTGCCCGTTATTAGGCGGTAAAGATTAAGCCCGACGCAGGCAAAGGAAAGGATAATTGCCGCGGCAATAACGAAATAAATATATTTTTTAAACTTGAATTTAAACTTCCTCATCAAATCACCTTAAATTTTATTGACTTAATTTTAACACATTTTGCGCCGTTTGGCAATAAAGTTGACAAACAACAATTAATATAATACAATATATTGGTAAAAATTCAATTATTCAACTTATTTTCATCAAAATTATTATGAGCGTTTTAGAAATTAAAAACCTATCTCACCGCTACGACGACAGGGTCCTTTTTGACCACGCAGACCTTGCCATCAACAATGGCGAGCATGTCGGCGTCGTCGGCCTTAACGGCGCGGGCAAATCCACCTTTATAAATATCCTCGCGGGAAACCTTTCCCACGACGACGGAGAGGTGTTGTGGCTTAACGGCATAAGAAAGGGTTATCTTGACCAGCACGCCAATATTGACAGATCCCTTACCGTTATGGAGTACCTTTTAACGTCCTTCAGCCACCTTTACGAAAAGAGCCGTCGCCTTGAAAAGATGTATGAGGATATGTGCACCCTTGACGGGGCGGAGCTTGACAGATTGATAAAAAAATCCTCTCGCCTGCAGGAGGAGCTTGACGAGGAGGGCTTTTACGACCTCGACTCCACAGTAAAGAAGGTTGCCAACGGCCTTGGCATCAATAAAGTGGGCTATAACACGGTTATCGCCAATATTTCCGGTGGGGAAAGGGCCAAGCTGATGCTTACGAAGCTCCTTTTGGAAACCCCTGACATCATGCTTTTGGACGAGCCAACCAACTTTTTGGACGTGGAGCATATAGACTGGCTTGTAAAGTATCTTAACGGCTATAAAAAGACCTTTTTGGTAATTTCCCACGACGTAAAATTTTTGGACCAGGTGTGCAAAAATATCGTCAATATTGAAAACGGCTCCATCAAAAAATACACGGGCAATTACACGGCCTTTAAGGCCCAGCGTGAAATGAACGCCAAGCAGCACGAGGAGGCCTATAACCGCCAACAGGCTGAAATTAAAAGGCTGACCGACTACATCGACAAAAACAAGGCAAGGGCTTCAACTGCAAAAATGGCCCACTCAAGGCAAAAAATGCTTGATAAAATGGAGATCGTTTCAAAGCCCGTCAATATCCCCGACGCTGTTTTTAACTTCCCCTACACCGACGTAAACGCCAAGGACTTTGTCGTCGTCAAGGACCTTGAGGTGGGCTACGACAAGACCCTTATCCCCAAAATAAACCTCCACCTGAATTCTCAGACGCGGCTTTGGATAAGGGGCACCAACGGCGTGGGCAAGACTACATTTTTAAAGACCTTGATGCGCAAGATCGCACCGCTAAATGGGAGCTTTTATATCCACCCGGGGGCAAAAATACTTTACCTTGAACAGGATCTTAACTTCCCCAATACGGAGCACACTGCCAGCCAATACTTTAACAACTGCTTCCCCATGATGAATATAAAGGCACAGCGGTCTGCCCTGTCCCTTGTGGGGCTTAAGGGAGAGCTTTCAATAAAGCCCCTTAAAAATATGAGCGGCGGCGAGCAGGTACGGGCAAAGCTTGCGGTTTTGACCCAGGCAAAATCCAACCTCCTTGTTTTGGACGAGCCCACCAACCACCTTGACGTCCGTGCAAAGGAAGCTTTGAAAAAGGCCCTTATCGCCTATCCCGGCGCAATTATTTTAGTGTGCCACGAGGAAGATTTTGCCCTTGACGTTTGCGATCAGATCTTTGACGCAAAAGCTAAATTTTAAATTATAAATATGTGCAAAAAGTGGCGATAACCTGCCTATAGGCTGACTTTTCGCCTTTATAAGCAAAAAAAGAAATTGCCCTTTTTAAGCGCAATCTCTTTTATCTTTTGTCGGTGTTTTTTCGATTTGGTTTTGATTATTCGTGATGGTGATGACATTCGCAGCAGTCGTCGTCACATTCTTCGTCGCAATAGTCTTCTTCCATTAATCTGCAGAATTCTTCATAAACGGCATCTAAAAGATCCTCGTCCTCTACGGGGAGAAGCTCCTCAGCACCGGGCTCACCGGTTACCTCATAAATGATAACCTCTTCAGGCTCTAAACCGTCGATTTCCTCAGCGGCCTGGAAGAAAGCAAAGTATCTTTCCTCATACTTTATTGTATCGATATGATAGAACTTAAGTACCTTGCCGTTGTCGTCGAGAAATTCAACGATTTCGTCTTCTTCTACTACGTTTAATTCTTCTTTTTCTGTAACCATAATTAAATATCTCCTTTAAGCTTTAATTTTCGTATATAGTCTTCTAAAATATATGAAGCAGCAATGCTGTCCACATGATTTTTTCTGTCCTCACGCCTTACGCCCCCCGAAATAAGCACCCTTGTTGCCTCCTTGGTGGAAAACCTTTCGTCAGCGGTGACGATGGGTATCGGCGAGGCCTTTTTAAGCTCGTCAATAAAGCTTTTGGTGATGGCGGTCTGGTCCGACGGGGAGCCGTCAAAGTTTACCGGAAGGCCGCAAACGATGGTGGTTGCCCCCTCCTTTTTGGCAAGGTCAACCAAAAAGGCAATATCTTTAGAAAAATTTTTCCGCCAATAGGTATCTTTGGGAAGGGCCATTGACATAAACGGGTCTGAAACCGCAACGCCGACACGCTTATTGCCGATATCGTAACAAATAAACTTCAAAATTGCTCCTTAAATATGCTAAGTAATTTCAATTAGAATTATAACAAAAAAACGGGCGGTTTTCAAGTAAAATTATAAAAGTGTTACAATATTTTTTATTTACACGTCATATTTCGTCAAAAAAGCATAAAAAGCCCTTATCTTACACACACTTTTTCCAGTGGCGTTGGCCAAAAGGAGGTTTTATGAAGGATTTTTGCGTGGGGCTTGCCCTTGGTATGAGCCTTGGCGTTTTGCTAAGCGTAAACAAAAAGGAAATTAAGGAGCTGGTCCGCGAAGGCGAAAAGGTCGCCATGAAGAAAATCAAAAAGGCTAAAAAACAGCTGGAAAGCTTGTCCGACGACGAAGAAGCCAAGGACGAAGAATAATATAAACCCGCCTAAATGTTGCGTTAATCGACTTATAGGCGGGTTTTTTATTTTATAAGTATTTCTTTAAGTCTTCGACCTTATCTAAGGCCTCCCAAGTGAAGATGCTTCTTCCGAAATGGCCGTAGGAAGCAGTTTTGCCGTATACGGGCTTGCGAAGATCAAGCTTTTCGATAATGGCAAGTGGGCGGAAATCAAATTCCTTTGCGACGATATCACAAAGCTTGTCGTCGGCAATTTTGCCCGTGCCGAAGGTATCAACGGCAATGGAAAGGGGGTGCGCAACGCCGATGGCGTAGGAAAGTGAGATCTTGCATTCGTCTGCAAGGCCTGCCGCAACCACGTTTTTGGCGGCGTATCTTGCCATGTAAGCTGCGCTTCTGTCAACCTTTGTTGGGTCCTTACCGCTGAAGGCGCCGCCGCCGTGGGGACAGAAGCCGCCGTAGGTGTCAACGATGATCTTTCTGCCGGTAAGACCGCAGTCGCCCTTTGGCCCGCCGATTTCAAAGCGGCCGGTGGGGTTGATATAATATTTGGTATTTTCGCTTAAAAGCTCCTCAGGGATAACGGCTTTTATGACGTGCTCCATAATATCCTTGCGAAGCTCCTCAGTGGAAATATCCTCAGAATGCTGTGTGGAAACGACCACCGTGTCAACGCCAACGATCTTTTTGCCGTCGTACTCAACGGTGACCTGGCTTTTGCCGTCGGGACGGAGATATTTTAAAATACCTGCCTTTCTTACGTCGGCAAGACGCTTTGAAAGCTTATGGGCAAGGACCAATGCAAGGGGCATATATTCCTCGGTTTCGTTTACGGCGTAGCCGAACATCATACCCTGATCCCCTGCGCCGATAAGGTCGTACTTGTCGCCGCCTTCCTTATACTCCTTGGAGTTATCAACGCCGAGGGCAATATCGTTAGACTGCTCCTTAATGGAGGTAATAATTGCGCAGTTGTCGGCGTCAAAGCCGTATTTTGCACGGGTGTAGCCGATTTCACGAATGGTATCCCTTGCAATTTTCTGGATGTCAACGTAGCAATCGGTGGTGATCTCACCCATAATAAGCACGAGGCCCGTTGAAGCCGTGCATTCGCAAGCCACGCGGGCATCGGGGTCTTTTTCTAAAATGGCGTCAAGGACGGCGTCTGAAATCATATCGCAAACCTTATCGGGATGCCCTTCAGTTACACTTTCACTTGTAAAAAACTTTCTCATATCAATTCCTTTTTGTCCCCTTGGGACGGGTAATAAAACTATTTAACTATATAATTGTATAGATATTTGTAACAAAAGTCAATTATTTATTTGTCAAAGATGGTTTTAAGTGATAAAATTTAATTATTACAAGGTTGTTTGTCAACCCTAAGGATGGTTTTATGGATTTGTGCAAGGTTTGCCCCAACGGCTGCAACGTGGACAGAAGGCTTACCGCAGGGGCTTGCGGCGTCACCGAAAAAATTAAAATTGCAAAATATTATCTTCACCCCTTTGAGGAGCCTGTTATTTCCTGCAAAAACGGATCGGGAACGGTTTTCTTTTCGGGGTGCAGCTTAAGGTGTGCTTTTTGTCAGAACTTTGAGGTGTCCCACGGCTGTCGCGGCAAGGAAATATCCGTTGAGGAGCTTGCCCAAATTTTCAGGGAGCTTTATCAAATGGGTGCGGACAATATTAACCTTGTCAACCCCACACATTATTCAAGGGAAATTATAAAAGCCCTTGAAATTTTCCGCCCCAATATACCCATCGTTTGGAACACCCACGGCTATGAAACTTTGGAAAATTTGCAGTTAATCGACCCATACGTGGACATTTATCTTACCGACCTGAAATATTTTGCCCCCCAAAGGTCCTTAAGATATGCCAAAAAAGCCAACTATTTTGAGGTTGCAAAAAAGGCAACCGAGTTTATGCTTAAAAGCAAAAGCCCTGTCCTTGTGGACGGAAAAATGACGAAGGGCGTTATTGTAAGACACCTTATTTTACCCACCAACACGGACGAAAGCTGTAAAATTTTAGAGTTTTTAGGCCCACTTTTAAAGGATAACTATCTGTCCTTAATGAGTCAGTACACCCCCTTTGGAAACCTTGACGGACTTGAGGAGATTAACAGAAAGATCACCCCGCGGGAATATAAAAAAGTGCTGAATAAGCTTTACGATCTGGACGTAAAAAACGTCTTTTTGCAAGACACATCCTCGGCAGACACGGCCTTTATACCCGAGTGGGATTATTAATTTGGCACAAAATTTGGCCATACGTATTAAAAATTTGGTTACAAAACTTAAAAATGGCGGCATCAGCAAGGGCTGTGCCGCCATATCTTATTTATCTTGATTTTTTCCCTGTACTTTTCGTCGGCGCAGGATTTACCAAAATACATAAGCTCCCACACGGCGGGATCACTTACGCGTTCAAGTATTTTTTCGCCGTCGAATTTTTCAACGGTAGCAACCCCTTCAAAGCGGAGATATCCCCCGTCAAAGCCAATAAGCCTTGCCAGAAAGCCAAGGGGCTTTGGCAAAACGTCAACGAACCTCGTTTTGTTAATGTCGCCCTTGCGCTCATATATAATGCGGTAGCTTTCGCCACCCTCGGTCGTGTATTCGTACACGACTTTGTTATATACGGGCTTACCGGTGTATTCGTCAATATATCTGTCCTCGGGCATAAACTTTAAGGTGTGGTTGGAGTTGTCGCCGATAATCTCGCCACCCTTTGCGATCATAAATACGTCGTGATCCTTAAAGCCATACTTTTTGCCCGCAGTTATCCATGAAGATATGACCTTGTATTCACCTATCTTTGCCCTGCCCCAATACCAATGGTGCATAAGCTTCATCATGGAAACGTTGCCCCAGTTGTGGTCGTGATAGCCGGAGCCCTCTAAGTGCATTTCCTTACCGCCGTCATAGGTTACGTCGGCTACAGCGCGGCCTTCGGGGATGGCCGGAAGCCAGGCAAAATAATATTCCTCCTTATCCCCAAAGAAAATACTGCCCGTTTGTGATCGCCAGGCCCTTATGGTGCCGTCAAGGGTCAGGTGGGCGGACAGGGTCTTACCCTTGAACACCACGTCGTAATGCTTAAGATCCCCCTTGCAGGTGCAGTCGCCGATCCTGACGTCGCACATCGTTTTCGAATAAAAGCTTTCCTCCAGGGTGGCGCTAACCTCCTCGGTGAGCTTCCTGCCGTCGGGGAGGGTCAGCTCCATACTGGCGATAGGCTTTATTGGCCCGTCAACGGCGATGGGCATTTTGGAAAAGAAAAATAGAACGAGGACCGTACCGTCGGGATAGTGAGAGTCAAAATACCACCACTCGTAATTGCCCTTGGCCCCGTCCACGCGGGAGGCGTCCTCCCAAAGGGCGACCTCGGTTTTGTCAAGCCCCATATTTTTATAGTGAAGATCATCGTCGGGATGAACAGATCTTAATATCTTTTTCATAAAAAGCCCCTTTTTTTAATTTATCTCAGGCAATGCCTCTTTAGATTTATTATATCACCAAGTTTTTGAAAAAACAAGACCTGAGGGAATATTTTTAAAAAAGTCCATTGCATAGTCCAACCCCATTTTGAATAAATTATAGTAAATTTATTAAATGTGTTTTATGAAAAAACCTGTTGGACTTTGGCAATTGATGGCCTTTGCGGTAATATCCTTTTTGGGGACTGTTCTCCATTTTTTGTACGACCTGACTAAAAGATCCATTTTCGCGGCACCCTTTTCGGGGGTAAACGAATCCACTTGGGAGCATATGAAGCTTTTGTTTTGGCCCATGGCAATATATGCACTTATCCAAAGCTTTTACTTTAAAGACAGAAAGGATTTTTGGCAGATAAAGCTTAAAGGGGTCTTGCTTGGGCTTACGCTGATACCTGTAATTTTTTACACCTATAACGGGGCAGTTGGTAAGTCCCCCGATATTTTTAACGTGGCCATATTTTATATAGCGGCACTTATCGCCTGCCTTTTTGAGTGGAGCCTTTTAAAAAAGGATCCATCGCCCCGAAATTTAAAGATACCCTCAATCATCGCCTTTGCTGTTTTGGCCGTACTTTTTTGGGTTTTTACCTTTTACCCACCGCCAATTAACTTGTTTGTGGACCCAACGACCAGGACTTTTTGTATATAAAATAAGAAATAACCGACCTATAGACGGACTTTTATGAACGTATCAGCATTTGTGAATATATTAAATCAATTTGACGAAAAAATCTTTTCTGCCGTGCAAAAACTCTTTTCATACGCCCCGATCTTTAAACCGTTTTTTTTATTTTTCACCTTTATCGGGGAAAAGGGCTGGCTGTTTTTTTTGGTGGCGGCAATATTTTTTTTAACAAAAAAATACCGTCCACAGGGACGGCAGATTTTTTTAAGCCTTGTTTTGGCCGGCATACTTTCCAACCTCATTTTAAAGGTCCTTATCGCAAGAGAAAGGCCCTTTAATAACCTTTCATCCCAGTACTATTCAATATGGCGGTGCGGTGGCTTTCCCTTTGAGGACGGGTTTTCATGTCCGTCAGGCCATACCGCGGCGGCAACGGCTTTTTTTGTTTCCCTTTTGCTAAGCTTTAAAAAACCGTCCTATATTGCTTTAGCCGTCATACCGGTTTTTATGGGTATATCAAGGATCTACCTTGTGGCTCACTATCCGTCCGACATTGTTTTAAGCTTTTTTGTGGGCACGGCCTCCGCCGTATCAATACATGTATATATGCTTATATCCGCACGCAAAAAAGCACAAAAAATGGGCCTATAGGTCGGTTATCGCCTATAAGCCCTTAATTTTTAGCTGCAGATTTTATCAACGAAGCCTATTATGTCGCAGGTGGCCTCCTCCCGCGAGGTATCGTTTAAATACTCGTGATAGACGCCGGCGTAATGCTTTAAGGTGACGTCCTTTACCCCCCTTGCCTTATACATATCGTAAAGCTTTGTGGTAAGCTTTGAAAATCCGCCAACCGGGTCGCGGTCGCCACTGATTATTAAGATTGGCAAATTTTCATTAAGCTTTTTCAGGTTTTTATCACGGTACACGGCCCTAAGCCCCTTGAAAAAGTATCTGTAAAAGTTGTATGAACAGATAAATCCGCAATAGGGATCCTGAAGGTAGCGGTCGACTTCTTCCGGGATGGTAGAGATAAAGTTGCCGCCCTTAAGCTGCTTGTTGTAGTTATCAAAGGTGATCTTTTTAAGCAAAACGGCCTTTTTGGACTTACCCTTAAAGGTACAGCCAAGGAAGGCAACAAGCCCTCCTGCATAGGTTAATACGCCGCCCATGTTGGCGCTTCCGCCCAGAATAACGCCGTCAATATACTCGTTATATTCCTGAATAAACCTTTGGGCCAAAAATGATCCGTAGCTGTGGGAAAGCAAAACTCTTTTTGCGCCGGGGTACTTTTCGCCGTAAGTTTTTAATAAAAGCGCCATATCCTTTAAGGTATCGTCGTACATATTGCCGTCCGAATACCCTAAGGTGTCCTTGTCGGTAAGCCCGTGGCCCCTGTGGTCGTCACATATTACAAGATACCCTGCCTCATTAAGCTTTTGGGCAATGTACTCATAGCGGAGAGAATGCTCACACATGCCGTGGGAAATAAGAACTATACCCTTGGGACTTTCAACATGCCACTCCACGTAGGATATAAGCTTTCCATCGTACGCTGTAATTTCTTTTCTTATCATAACATGCACCTTTCAACGGCCTTAAGCCAATTATTATATTCTTTGTCATGGGGGGCATACCGCGGCGGATAGGTCTTGCCGTCCTTAATGCAATGATCGTCCTTAAGGTTAAGTCCGCGGATGCAAAGCTTGATGGCACCGAGAACGGTTGACTCCGTACTCTCGGGGACGTGAACGTTAACGCCCAGCTCGTCAGCCTGGAAGCTCATTAAAAATCCGTTGGCCGCCGCACCGCCGTCTGCCCGTATGTATTCAAGCTTGACGCCGCTTTCCTTTTCCATTATGCCGAAAAGCTGTCGGCAGGAAAAAGCCATTGCCTCCAGCGAGGCCCTTACGATATGGGCGCGGGACGTATTCCTTGTGATGCCCGAAATAAGCCCCGTTGCGTCAGGATTCCAATACGGCGCACCAAGGCCCGTAAACGCCGGGACGAAGCAGACCCCCTCCGTGCTTTTTACGGATTTTGCCAGAAGCTCACTTTCCTTGGCCTCAGTAATAATACCCATTTTATCCCTTAACCACTGAATGGCCGTGCCAGCATTGAAAACAGAACCTTCTAAAGCGTAACAAACCTTTCCCCCCGCCTTGTAGGCAACGGTTGCAAGTATGCCACTTTCTGACCGAGGAAGGGTTTCACCCGTGTTAAAGAGAAGGAACATCCCCGTGCCGTAAGTGATCTTTGCCGATCCGCGTGTAAAGCATTCCTGCCCGTAAAGGGCCGATTGCTGATCGCCTATTACGCCGCAAATGGGGTAATCCTTTCCCTCGTAGGTATAGTAGCCTGCGATTTCGTCATTGGCGATAACCTTGGGAAGAATTTCCCTTGGGATATCAAAAAGCCTTAAAAGATCGTCGTCATAGTCAAGGGTCTTTATGTTGAAAAGCATGGTCCTTGAGGCGTTGGTGACGTCTGTGACAAAGCTTTTGCCACCGGTCAGCCTGTAAATAACATAACTTTCAACCGTGCCGACCATAAGATCGCCGCGGCTAAGGGCCCTTTTAACCCCTTTTACGTTGTCAATAAGCCAGCGTATTTTGCTTGCCGAAAAGTAAGCGTCAACCACAAGGCCTGTGCGCTCCTTTATAAGGGCTTTTTGATCTGCACTCAAGCCCTCGCAATAGTCCTTTGTGCGGCGACATTGCCAGATAATCGCGTTATAGAGGGGTTTTTGTGTTTTTTTATCCCACGCGATAACCGTCTCGCGCATGTTGGTTATACCAATGCCCGCGGCGGTAAAGTCTGTCTTTTCGATGGCGTCTTCAAGACACAAAAGGGTGGACATGTAAATTTCGTCGGCGTCCTCCTCCACCCAGCCGGGGTGAGGATAATACTGATCGACGGCTTTTTGCCTTGCAACAAAAAACTCGCCACTTTCCGTATCGTAAACTGCCGAACGGATTGAAGTTGTACCTGCGTCAATACCAATAATCTTACTCATATTTATATAATACACTATCTTTATTGGTTTTTCAACGGTTTTTTGAAAATATTTTATATTTTTTTTATCGCCCCGCATACTATACAGTATGAGCACTCTTATTTTAACCGGGGGCGGCACGGCCGGTCATTGTTTGCCCCACCTGTCAATTTTACCCTATATTAAGGACTCCTTTGACAAAATTTATTACGTCGGATCGGAGGACGGCATGGAAAGAAAGCTTATGGCTGATAAATTTGAATACCTGCCCATATGTACCGCCAAGCTTAAAAGAGAGCTTTCCCTTGACAACCTGATGATCCTGCCGAGGCTTTTCAGGGGCGTGATGGACGCCGAAAAAATACTTAAAAAAACAAAGCCCGATCTTGTATTTTCAAAGGGAGGATACGTGGGGGTGCCGCTTATTTTGGCGGCGGCGCGGCGAAAAATCCCTGTTATCTCCCACGAGTCAGATTTGAGCCTTGGCCTTGCCAACAGGCTTACGGCAAAAAAATGCCAATACGTGCTTACCTCCTTTAAAAAGACGGCGGACTCCCTCCCCAACGGCGTATATACGGGGCCGCCTTTAAGAGAGATGACCGTAAAAAAAGAAAGATCACTTTCTCACTTTGGCTTAAGCGGAAGAAAGCCAATACTCCTCGTCCTTGGCGGAAGCAGCGGCAGCTTATCTATAAACAGGGCGATAATCGGCCTATTGCCCCATTTATTGCCCAAATATGATATAGTGCATATATGTGGAAGTAAGCATACGACGGGGTTAAAAAAGGACGGGTATAGAGAAGTCCCCTTTATTGAAGACATGTCCCTTGCCTACGGTGCCGCCGACCTTGTGATAAGCCGCGCGGGGTCAAATACCGTGTTCGAGCTTTTGTCGCAGAAAAAGCCCACCCTTTTTATACCCCTATCCAAAAAGGCGTCACGGGGTGACCAGATCTTAAACGCCAATTATTTTGCCGCCCTTGGCCTTTGCAAGGTTATGTACGAGGACGGACTTGAGCTTGATCTTTTGAAAAAAATAGACCTGCTTTTTAAGGATAAGGATTATCTGATTAACAAGATGAACGCCCGTCCCATTTTAAACGGCAATAAAAAAATAGGAGAAATCCTTAATAAATTTTCATAAAACTTGACGGCGGACGGTCTTTATGCTATAGTCTTATAAATCCCCTTTCAGGAGTCAGCCATGAAATATCAGATTTTGGTCGAAATGCTTTTTTTGCTCCTTTCAAGAAAGCGCGTCACGATAAAGGACATGATGGAAAGGTTTGACCTGCCCCGTCGCACGGTCTTCCGGTATATCGACACCCTTTGCCTTGCCAATATCCCCATAACGGTAAACTACGGCAGAAAGGGCGGCTTTTTTATCCCGCCACAATTCAAGCTTGACGCAAGCCTTTTTCTTAAGGATGATTTTTTAAAGCTTGAGGAGGTTTTTGACGAGTTTTTAAAAAATCACCCCTCCGATAAGGCCGCGGCGGCGCTTTTTCAAAGGCTTCTTGCCCTAAAGGACCGCCCCGACGGGGAAAGTAAAGGCTGACCTGCCCCGACTGCCGCGTGATTTGAGCGGAGGACCATAATAATATATATAATGTTTATCAATGAATAAAAAAAGCCGCTGCGTTTTGCAGCGGCTTTTAATAATATTAAGCTTTGCTTAATTACTGAGCTGAGGTTTCTTCCGTGATGAGATCCTTATAAGCTTTCTTGTTGTAAGAAACCGCGTAAGTTTCACTTTCTTCGTCAACGAAAGGTGTGATCTTGGTTTCAACAAGCTTGGTGATCTTGGTGCTTACGATTGCGTTCTTCTTAACGTTTTTGTAGTTGTAAGCAAGGGTATCTTTAACCTCTAAATCGTTGAGGAAGTTGGTCTTGCCGTTTACGATGTCGTAAGGTTCTTCAACGACCTTGGTGCAAAGAATGATGTGATAACCAAAATCTGTTGCAACGACGGTGTAAGCGCCAACGCCCTTAGCAACTACCTCCTTGGAAGCAGCGGCGAATTCTTCAACGTAAGTGGTTGCGGATGTGTACGGAGAGTAGAGGTAACCGTATTCGGTGGTTAAGCAGCCGGGGTCTGTGCTGAACGCAAAGAGTAAATCCCTGAACATCTGGTAAGTATCGTCGCTGTAGTTTGCAACGGACTTAACGGTTGCTGCGTTGTTTTCTTCATAGATAGCAAGATCGCCTAAAACGCCCTTAACGTAAGTGTTGTAGAAGGATGTGAAGGGGATTTCGTCTGCCTGAACGGTTTCAAAGTTCCAATAGGTCTTGGTAACGCCGTTGGCGTCTTCCTTTTCGTAGCTGTCGCCCTTAGCGGTAACCGTACCGATAAAGTTGTCAAGAGCTGCATAGGATGACGTGCGATACTTGGAAGCGAAGGTGTAATTGCCGCCTTCGTAGGTGCCGTAGTTGGACTGTACCCAGGTCATACGCTGGTCAGATGCCTTTAAGGACTTGAGAAGGTTTGCCCTGTAAGCCTTAACGTCTGCGTCGGTAACGCCCTTCTTTGCGGAGTAATCTGATAAGAGTGCGGATTCTGCTTCGTTAAAGCCGATCAAAAGGTTGGATACGTAGCCGTAGCCGCCAAATGGGCTGTAGAGAACGAATGACGTATCGGATGCGCCTTCAAGGGCCTTTTCGTAAGCGGCGTTGTCATCTCTGTATAAAGCTTCCTGGTTTTTATACTCAACAAGGTACTGCTCCCAAAGGGCTTCATTGTTAAGCTCGGCTGCTTCGATGTCGGCCACTAAGGAATCTTCATATTCGCTGATGATGGCGGATTCCAATCTGGAGATCAATAAAGATTCAAAGTAAACGGTATTGAAAAGTTTGTCGGGGTTTTGTGCCGTGAAGTAATTTGCTTTGTCGTTAGCATTGTTTAAGCCGTTTTCTTCAAGGAAATCAAGCATTTCGTTGGCGGCTTTAAGTCTTGCCTTGTCAGAGCTTGCGTCAGCCTTGAAGTTGGCATAAACAAACTCGTTAAGGTCGTAAACGTTGGTGATGAGGTCGATTTCAGCGTCTTTTTCGTTGTTTAATAAAGCCTTTGCAACGTCAAGCTCGTCCTGATCGGGAGCGTGTGTCTTAAGCTCCTCTTCGTCCATGTCCTCGTCTTCCTCAACCGTGGGGGTCGTTCTTACGGTATAGGTTTCGTCTTCTTCAGCGTCAGCCTCACCGTCTTCTTCCACGAAGGAATCGATCATGTCGTTCATGGTGGCGCGTACGTAATAAACTGCGGCGTTATAGGAATAGTCTGAGCCGGAAACAGCCTTTAAAAGGTTCTTTAAGCTTACGACGTAATCGTTTTCAAGACCCTTGTTGGCAGCGTTTACGGTGTACTTTAAGCCGTCGGTCATGTTTACTGATGCAGCAAGCTCCTGACGGGCGTACTGTACGATAACCTTGTTGGATACGAGATTTTCAAGAACCATTTCGTAAGCCTGGCTTAACGTGTAATAACCCTGCTGTACGTACTGGTAGCCGTATGAAAGGTAGCCGGAGATAATCTCTCTTTTGTAGATTTCTTCATCGTTGAACTTTTCGCTGTCAATATTGACGGTTGCAACGACTTGATTCATATCTCTGTCGGTGTTTGTGGTAATCCAGTCACATGCAACGAAAACGTTAAGAATAACCACCGTTGAAAGGACCAAGGTTAAGAGTTTTGCAATAAGTTTCTTCATAGTTCACTCCTGAAATGGATAGTAAAGACGCACCAAAGGGTGCTTTATTATAACGATGACGTTAAAGTAGTGCGCGCGGACAAAAACGCCCATTTGCGCCTGTACCCGATTATTATACTAAATTACATAAAGTAAATCAAGGTTTTTGAGGCATTATTTTCGGTTTTTGTCCCACTATTTTTAAGTTATTTTATAAATATTCTTTGTTTTGGACGGAAAACTTTAAAAATTCCCCGCAAAGGTGCAGATTGTTGGCCGCGCCCCCTGCCCCGGCGGTTACGGTTATCTGGGGATTGGCACCAAAGGAAAGGACTGCCGAGGCCTTGAACCTTTCAAGGGCCGCCCCAAGACCGCCGTCCTTTAAGCTGTTGAGGTCCTTGAGTATAAGAAGGGCCTTGTCCTTGGTGACGGTGACGGAAATCACCTCGCAGGATCGGGCGAGGAACTTGACCTCTGCCACGTCAAGAAGGTTTTCCACCTCTCTTGGGAGCTTGCCGTAAAGCTCCTCTATGCTGTGTCTGACCCTTTCCTTGTCCTCTTGGGAGGATATTTCCGCAATGGTCTTGTACGCATCCATCCTTGATGACGACTGGGAAACGTACCCGTTGGGGATAAAGGCGTCGACGCGGACGTCAAGCTCGGTTTCGTAGTCCTTCGTTACCTCGCCAAGCTGCTCCTTTAAAAGCTTTGAGTAAAGCTCGTAGCCGATCTTGTCCATATGGCCGTGCTGCTCTCTGCCCAAAACGTTGCCGGCGCCACGGATCTCAAGGTCGCGCATGGCGATTTTGTAGCCGCTGCCAAGCTCGCTGTGCTCAACCAGGGTCGTAAGCCTTTTGTAGGCAACGTCAGAAAGCATTTTGTTGGGCTTGAAGGTAAAGTAGGCGTGGGCCATACGGTCGCTTCGTCCCACGCGGCCCTTAAGCTGATAAAGGGTAAACAGCCCGAAGTTATCCGCGTCGATAACGATAAGGGTGTTGGCGTTGGGAAGGTCTATTCCGTTTTCAATAATGGTAGTACAGATAAGGACGTCATACTCCCCGTTAAAGAAGGCCATGACGTTATTTTCCAAGGCTTCCTTCTTCATCTGACCGTGGCCGATAACTATCCTTGCTTCGGGTAAAAGTGAGGCTATATGCCCGTAAAACTCATTTATCGTCTCTACACGGTTATACAAAATGAAGGCCTGTCCCCCACGGGAAAGCTCCTTTAATACGGCGTCGCGGATAAGGACGTCGCTCTCCTCTAAAACGTATGTTTGGACGGGTATCCTTTTAATGGGCGGAGTATTGATAAGGCTCATATCACGGATGCCCGACAGGGACATGTGAAGGGTACGGGGTATGGGGGTTGCCGTCATTGTAAGGGTATCAACGTTGTTTTTAAGGGTGCGGAGCTTTTCCTTGGCCTCAACGCCGAAGCATTGCTCCTCGTCAAGGATCAAAAGGCCAAGATCCTTAAAGCTTACGTCCTTACCCAAAAGGCGGTGGGTGCCGATGATTATTGAATAAGTCCCCTCGCTTATGCCTTTAAGATACTGCTTTATTTTCGCGGGACTGACAAACCTGTTTAAAAGGGCTATCTTTACCCCGAAATCCTTGAACCTTTGAGTTGCCGTGCGGAAGTGCTGCTCGGACAAAATGGTGGTTGGCACCATGATCGCAACCTGCTTGCCGTCCATAATGGCCTTGAAGGCGGCGCGTAAAGCCACTTCTGTCTTGCCAAAGCCCACGTCACCCATCAAAAGCCTGTCCATGATCTTGTCACTTTCCATGTCCTTTTTGATTTCGGCAACCGATTGAGCCTGGTCCTCGGTAAGGTCAAACTCAAAGGCGTCTTCAAATTCCCTGTTAAGCTCGTTGTCAGGCGAAAAAGCAAAGCCCTTGCGCTCGGCACGGTCACGGTAAAGCTTTTTAAGGTTTATGGTCATCCGTGAAATGGATTCACGGGCGCGTTGCTTTATTCTGTCAAACTCTGCCCCACCGATTTTGTTTAGCTGAGGCGATTTGTCGCCGCCAAGATATTTGGTAAGCCTGTCCATCTGGTCGACGGGCACGTATAAAAAATCTCCGCCGGAATATTCTATGGCGACGTAATCTCTGGTACTGTCGGAGGTGGATATCCTCTCTATCCCCCTGACGATACCGATGCCGTGGGTTTCGTGAACGGCAAAATCACCGGGCTCCGGCGCCTTGAAGGTGTCCTTGCGGCGCTTGATAAGCTTTTTTTCACGGACGCCCGATAAAAAGACGTCGCAGGTACCGATAAGAACAAGCTTTTCGTCGTGAAGTATAAAGCCCGTATTTATAAAGGTGGGCACGAGGTAAACCCCGGCCGTGTCGTACGGCGTATCGGTCACCGTTGAAAGTATCCCGCTGTCGTAAAGTGTATCCTTAAGTCTTGCCGCCCTTTCCTTTGTTCCTGTGGCAATAACCGTCCTATAGCCCCGTTTTTGCCATGTAAAAAGGTCTTTGGGGAGGTCCTCCGGCGAGGACACGTAGCGCGGTGCGGGGGTGCAATTTATCCTTGCGGTTTTGTTGGGGCGGAAAAACGCCGTGGTGGTATTTATGTTTTGAAAGGCAATGCCCTTTCTTTGAGAGAGACGATCGATAACCTCTTCATAGGGGGTAAGCTGGCCCATGGTAAAGTCAAGGGCCTCCCCTGCGTCGGAAAGGCTTAAGCATCTTTCGGTGTGCTCGCGAAGGATGGCCTTGAAGTTGTCCTCGATAAGCTTTGGCTCCGTATAGCAGACGGTGACTTCACCGTCGCCAAGGAGGGAAAACAGATCCCCCGTTGAGGAGGAAAGCAAGGGATATAGATACGCAAGGGATGGATCGCACAAATTGCCCGAAGACAAAAGACCGACTATCTCGTCAACGTTTTGCCTTGCCTTTGACGTCTGACGAAGGGTCTTAAGCTTTTTAAACGACTTTGAAAGTCTGTCTATAAGCCCGTTAACCTCACTTTCTTCAATAATGAAGTCAACTGCGGGCAGGACCTTGAAGGATCTTACCTCCTCAAGGCCGACGTGGGCGTCGGTGTCCAAAATTCTTATCCTTTCAACCTCATCACCGAAAAAGTCACAGCGGTAAGCGACCTCACCGCCCACGGGGTAAAGTTCAAAAATATCGCCACGGAGGGCAAACTCACCGGGCTGCTCGGCAAACTCCGTACGACGGTAGCCCATCCTCACAACCTTGGCGATAAGGCTGTCCAAGGGGTACTCGGCGGCAACGGCAATGGTTAAAAACTCAAGCCTTTTGGGGAAAAGCTGCAGGATGGCCTCGGGCGTGGTGGTAATAAACCTTGCGCCGTTTACTATGCGGTAAATAGCGTCAATGCGGGAATAAACACTTTCCTTATTAAAAAACCTTTTATATAAAAGGACGTCGTCCTTGGCGGGGAGGAAAACTGCCTTTTCCCCTGCAAGGGCGGATATCTCCTCTGCGGCGGCCCGTGCAGATATCTGGTCTTTATAAAGACACAGTACCTTTCCGTCAAGATTGGCGGTAAGATAGTAGGATAAGGGCTGTGAAACGCCAAATGCCGCAGTGGATGCTCCACTGCGGGTATCGTTGAAAAGTTGTATTAAGGATTGATCCTTGTTTGGCTGTATATATTTGATTAACATTCAAGTTGAATCAGCGCAAAAAACCGTCAATAACCGACGTATACGCCGACTTTTATTATTTTGCCGCGATAAAAAATCACTCCGGACGGCGATTGTATTTTTGCATGAGATCGTCAAAAGTGTGACCCTTTATAAAGTCCCTTGCGCAGGCCGCCGCCCCCGATATGGCCTTGTTAAGGCTATCATACTCGTCCTCGTTTATCTTTGACAGAACGTAATCTATAATGGGTATAAGATTGTTTTTCGGCTTGGTGCCTATCCTTACCCTGGGGAAGTCATCGGCCTTTAAGTTAAGGGAGATATTCCTCATGCCGTTGTGGGTCCCCGGCGAGCCGTAAGGCCTTACCCTTAAGGCGCCGATCTCAATATCCAGATCGTCGTAGATGACCAGAATATCTTTATTTTCCACGGAAAAATAATTTTTAACAAGACGGACGCATTCGCCGCTTAAGTTCATATAGGTCGTGGGCTTGACGATAATTACCTTTTCGCCGTCCACCACGCCCTGGGCAAGATAGCACCTTAAAGCCGACTTGGAGCGGTATTCAAGCCCCAAGCCCTCACAAAGGACGTCAGCTGCCATAAAGCCAAGGTTATGGTAGGTATTAAGATACTTCTTTTCAGGGTTCCCGAGCCCGATAATAACTTTCATATTCGTAGGCAAAAGCCTACCCCGAAAGGGATAGGCGGTGATTTAGTCTTGATAAATATCGGCCATCCTCTTGTCGAGGTAGATAAACTTAATGGCCTTTGCTAAGGTAGGCGCAATGGATAAGACCTTTATCTTGTCAATGCGCTTTTCTTCGGGAAGATCAATGGTGTCAAGAACGACTACCTCGTCAATATAGGAGTTTTTGATCCTTTCAATGGCGGGGCCGCTTAACACGGGATGGGTGCAGCAGGCATAAATCTTTTTAACGCCTGCGTTGTGAAGGGCTTCAGCGCCGAAGCAGATGGTGCCTGCCGTGTCAATCATATCGTCCACAAGGATACACGTTTTGCCCTTGACTTCACCGATGATGTTCATAACCTCAACCTGGTTTGCCTTCGGACGGCGCTTATCTATGATTGCCATGGGGCAATTAATTTTAGCGGCGACGTTTCTTGCCCTGCCAACGGAGCCGATGTCGGGGGAAACGACCACTAAATTATCGTCGTGAAGATTTTTAAAATAATCGCAGAGCAAGGGGTTGCCAACAAGGTGATCAACGGGAATGTCAAAAAAGCCTTGGATCTGCGGCGCGTGGAGATCTACCGCCAATATCCTGTCAGCCCCTGCCGACGTAATGATGTCAGCAACAAGCTTTGCTGTGATAGGATCGCGTGGCTTTGCCTTTCTGTCCTGACGGGCGTAGCCAAAATAAGGCATAACGGCTGTGATACGACCGGCGGATGCACGGCGTGCGGCGTCGATCATAACCAAAAGCTCCATAAGGTTTTCATTTACGGGCGCAGAGGTTGACTGAATGATAAATACGTCCCTGCCGCGGATACTTTCGTTGATGTGAACGCTTGTTTCACCGTCGGAAAAGTGCCCTACCTCAATACCGCTTAAGGGTATTCCTAAGTTCTTTGCAATGGCCTCCGCTAAGGGTTTGTTGGAATTCCCCGTGAAAAGCCTTAACTCGGTATCATGTGTGATCATAACGTCTCCTTTTTCATCAGCGCTTTTCTGATGTTTATATCATAGTAAATATAATCGTTTTAGTCAACCCAATCAACGCCGTTTTTCAACATTGGTCAAAAAATCGGCCTGTTTTTTATTTCTCTTAAGAGAATAAAAACCCTGCGTTTTTTCAGCTGGTGTGCCCCTCTTGCCGCTTTTTGCGGAAAAATTCCGTGATAAGCAAGGCACAGTCTTCGTCTAAAACCCCACCCTCAAAATCAGTGGTCCAGTTAAGGGCCCCCTTATCAAGAAGCTGAAATCTGCTTTCAACGGCACCGCCCTTAGGCTCTCGCGCGCCAAAGTAGACCTTTTTTATGCGGGCGTTTAAAATTGCGCCGGCACACATGATGCAGGGCTCCAGCGTAACGTAAAGCTCACACCCGTCAAGGCGCCAATCGCCCAGCTTTTTGCAGGCCTTTTCAATGGCAAGTATCTCTGCGTGGGCGGTTGCCTTCTTTTTAGTTTCTCTTAAGTTATGGGCACGGGCAATGACCGCGCCGTCTTTGACGATAACGCAGCCGATGGGGACCTCGTCCTTTTTTAATGCTTTAAAGGCCTCAGAAAGGGCCTTTTTCATAAAAATTTCTTTCATTTGTGGTAGGATGAATTGTTAATAATGGAAAAAGCCCTGTAAAGCTGCTCGCAAAACATGAGCCTGAACATGGTGTGGGGAAAGGTCATCGGGGAAAATGAAAGCTTTTTTGCCGCCACGTCCTTTACCCTTTTATCTATCCCGTAGGAGCCGCCTATGACGAAGGTAAGCTCCTCACCGCTGTCCACGGCAGACTTGATTAGGGCGGCAAAGCCCTCACTGGTGATTTTTTCACCCTCGATGCACATTGCAACGGTTTTACCCTTAAGTTTTTTAAAAATATTTTCGCCCTCAAGGGCCATAATCTTCTGACGCTCGTCCAAGGTGGTGCCGGGGAGAAGGTTTTCCTCCTTTATCTCCGTAAGGGTTACCTCCGCAAAGCGAGAAAGCCTTTTTAAATATTCGTCGATCCCCTTCTTAAAGTAATCCTCCTTGACCTTGCCGACGGCAATAAGGTTGATCTTGATCATAAATCCTCTTATACTAACGTGATTTTTGTAAAGCTTCAGGCCACCAGGTTGGCGATCCAGATAACGAGACAGCAAAGAAAGCCGGGCCCTATGGCCATGAAAAATTCAATGCGGTCGGTTTTGGTATGAGCGAGCCTTTCCTCACCTTTTGTTCCCCTTTTAAAAAGCAAGATCAGGGCGGCACCAAGGGCAACGAGACCCAAAAGGGTGGCCGCTATCTGAAGGGGGCCGGTCAAGGAAAACTGAGGGTAAAAATAGTACCAGCACACAACCAGAAGGTTGTTTAAAAAATGTAAGATTACCGTCGGGACGAGTGAATCAAGCTTAATTGCAATGACGGCGTAAAGGATGCCGACGATAAACTGATACACGGTCTGGTTGGGCGACATATGATAAAGAGAAAATGCCGCCGCCGAAATAACAGCGCACCAGATTTGACCAAGGGATTTTGTGGCGCGGATCAAAACGCCGCGAAATAAAAACTCCTCAGATAGCGCCGGGACGATACAAATAAACACGACGGACAAAATCACGTTGAGGGGCGTTTTTGCGGCCATTGCGGGCACGTCGGCAACGTAGCCAAAGCCTTCCAAAAAGCTTAAAAACCATTGATTAACGCCCGATAATCCGAAGTACGTACCCAATAAAACAAGACCAACGATAATAAACGTCATCTTATCCGTTTTAAGGGGTGCGACCTCTCTTATGGGGTATCCGCCGCGGCGCACCGCTATAAAGCCACCGAAAAAAACTGAAGCGCTCATCAATAGATAGCTTATAAAAACGTAAGCCGCCGTGGCCTTGAAATCAAAGTGGTTTGAAAGGGCCTTGGTCACGATGGAAAATATGAGTGAGACAACCAACACCAGAACAGTACAGAAGGTAAAGCCTTCCGAAAGCATAAGGTGATTTTTGGCATCCCCCTGTTTAAAGTTTGGGGATCTTTTCATAAAAAACCTTGTTATTTTTGATTGATAACCTAAAAGAAATAAGCCGTTAATCAACCTATAGGGCCACTTTTTTGTTTTTTTGCGGTCATATTGGCGATCACGGCGAAAAGCTGATTTTTTTCTCCTAAGCCTTAAGAAAGCTATTCACTTTCCTCCTCTGAAGGCGGCTGCTTGGATTTTTTAAGCTTTCTGTCGCGGAACATCTGAAGCCATTCGGTGGGGTGCTCGTCCCCCGACAAAAGCCTTTTGATATTTTCCCTGTGGGCGACCCAGGTAAGGGCCACTATCCCAAGGATAAACATATTGGCAAATATAAAATAAGTAAGGGCGTATTCAATAACCGGCTCCTTTAAAAAATAATCGTTATAAAGCTCCAGACAGGACCAGATGGCAGGTGGCGTCGTTGCAATAAACGACCCCATTGACCCTATCCTTGTCACCAGTATGAAAGCAATGGCTACCACGCCGAAAATTGCCGCAATAACGAAGTTGCAAACCAAAAACACGCCCACCGTTGTTGCGATGCCCTTGCCGCCCTTAAGCTTGTAAAAGGCGGGGAAAATATGCCCCAGCACCACGAAAAAGCCCGACATATATTTTGCCATGACCGAAACGGGCAGGGTGGAAAATTCAAAATATTTCCCCTTAAAGGCAAGGGTTGCCACAAGGGTGGGGATAACGCCTTTTAGGATGTCTAAAAAAAGCACCAGCGCACCTATCTTAAGGCCGAAGTTACGGCTGACGTTCATGGTACCGGGGTTACCGCTGCCGACGCCCCTTATGTCCTTGCCAAGGAGCTTTGTGATAATAATGGCGTTGTTTGTGCTGCCCATAAGATAGGAGCCTATTATTATGAGCGCAAAGGGCCACCAAAGGGTTGAAAAGTTCATATCAGTCCTCAGTTTTTTCTCTGAAATATATGCGGATGGGTGTACCGCTGAAGTCAAAAGCCTTTCTTATGACGTTTTCAAGATATCTTCTGTATGAGAAATGGATGAGCTCTGTATTGTTTACGAAAATAATAAACGTTGGGGGTGCAACGCCGTCCTGAACACTGTAATATATCTTAAGGCGTCTGCCGTGGAAGGAGGGTGGCTCGTTCATCCTGACGGCGTCGTTGATAACGTCGTTTAAGGTGCCGGTCGTGATCCTTCTGTGGGCGTTGGCGTAAGACTCCAGGGCGGTGTCAAGGGTTTTTGCTACCCTTTGTCCCGTTTTTGCCGAAATAAACATGGGTTTGAAGTAATCCATAAAGGCAAGGTCGGTGTTAAGCTTTGTCTTAAACTTTTCCACCGTAAAGGTGTCCTTTTCAATAATATCCCACTTGTTCATAACGACGACAGAGGGCTTGCCCTGCTCGTGAACGTAACCGCAGATCTTTACGTCCTGCTCGGTAAGGCCTTCCTTACTGTCCACGACGAGAAGGGACACGTCTGCCCTTCTGACGGCACCAAAGGCGCGGACGACCGAATAATACTCCACGTCCTCGTCAACGGCCTTTTTCTTTCTAATGCCGGCAGTGTCAATGATCTTAAATTTCTGACCCTTATATTCAAAGGGGGTGTCGATGGCGTCACGGGTGGTGCCCGATATGTCGGAAACTATAGTCCTGTCGTAGCCTAAAATAGTGTTAACAAGGCTGGACTTGCCTGCGTTTGGCTTGCCGACGACGGCAATTTTAATGACTTCCTCTTCTTCCTCCTCCTCGAGGCGGTCAAAGTGCTTGCAGACCTCCTCAAGACAGTCGCCAAAGCCCTTGGACTGCTCGGCGGAGACCCCTATTGGCTCGCCAAGGCCAAGCTCATAAAACTCAAAAAGCTCCTCCGGACGGTAGTTGTCAAGCTTGTTGACGGCAAGAACGATGGGCTTTTTACTGCGACGAAGCTTATCGGCAACGTCCCTGTCAGCCGTGGTGACGCCTTCTTTTGCGCTGCACATAAATAAAATTACGTCAGCAGTATCGATGGCTATCTCCGCTTGCTTTTTGATGTGGTTCCACATTTCGTCTTCGCTTTTAAGCTCTATACCGCCGGTATCGACCAGGGTAAAGGAATACCCGCACCACTCGGCGTCACAGTAGATCCTGTCACGGGTAACGCCGGGGCGGTTTTCCACAATGGCAATTTTTGTGCCCGTTATTTTGTTGAAAAATGTTGATTTGCCAACGTTTGGCCTACCAACGATTGCTACGATCGGTTTCATAATTCTCCTAAAGGGCCCGATGTATCTGCCCCTTCAAGCTGCTTTTTATTGTGAAATGTAAGTTGTTTTTAATTATTTTTTGCGTATAAATTTGAGATACGTGGTCGGTTTTTGCCGACAAATCAGCCCTTTGTTACCTTACCCGACAAAACGTTGAAAAAGCCTTCTCCACCCACGTCGGCAAGGATGACGGGCTTTTTGACGGCGGCCTCAAAATCCTCTATGGTCATGCCGTCAAGGAAGACGTTTTCCGTCTCGCGCATCATGTTTTTTGGAAGAACGATCTTGTCAAATTGACCGTCAAAGGCAAGGACCGCCTCTAAAACGTCCTGCCCCGTCAAAAGGCCTGTTGCCGTAATGGTCGGGCCGAAAAATTTGTTTACGGGGGCGATAACGTGGGCCTTCATGCCGTCGATAAATTCTTCTGATAAACGCGCGTATTTTTCAATAAAGGCCTTGGCAGCAACACCGGTTACAAGCAGAAAAGTCTGCCTATAGGTCGATTTTTCCTTAACTTCATCAAAATCGTGGATAAAGGAAGCAAACATGCCGACGCCGTTTTCGATCTGATCAAAGGCGCCGTAGTGGCTGTAAGACTCAAAGTCTATCCCCGCCCTTATATAAAAGTCGTCTGACGCAAAGGCGAAGGTTCTTTTTAGGCGGCCGTTGATTTTTTTGACCGTATTTATTACTTCAAGGGAATATTCCCCGTCGATATCCTCTATCTCGGTAAGCCCCTCTCTGTGGCCCGTGATGCCGCAGGGCACCACTGCAAGGGTCTTAAGATTTTTTAAGGTTGCGGCCTTTAAAAGAGTTTCCTCAAGACAAGGCCCGTCGTTGACACCTTTGACAAGGACTATCTGACCGTGCATGGTGATGCCGCCCTCGTCAAGAGATCTCATCATGTCAAAAAGCTTGCCCGCAAATCTGTTGGTGGTCATGTACTCCCTTTGTCCGTCAACAAGGCTGTGTATGGAAATATACATTGGGGAAAGATTAAGGCGGATTATGCGGTCGATATCCTTGTCCGTCACGTTGGTAAGGGTGACGTAGTTGCCACACAAAAAGCTTTGGCGGTAATCGTCGTCCTTTACGTAAAGGCTGTCGCGCATACCCTTGGGAAGCTGATTGACAAAGCAGAAAATACAGTTGTTATGACAGGTTTTTATGTCAAGATTGTCGTCTTCAAAGGTAAGACCTAAGGTTTCGTCCTCGTACTTTTCAATTTCAAAGTCAAGGGTTTGGCCCTGTCTTGACACAGACATAAGGAAGCTTTCCCTGGCGTCGTAATAAAGATAGTCAAGGACGTCCTCTGCATCGTGGCCGTCAAAGCTTATTAAGGCGTCTCCGGGGAGGATGCCAAGCTCTTCTGCGACGCTGAATTTTTCAATCGAACTTATTTTTAACATATACTATATTTTAACTTAATTAATTAACTTTGTAAAGATAAAAGGGCTGAATTGATGTCAAATTGTTAAAATTAACCCTCGCTTTGGACTTTTTTTCGGGAAAACCTGCACCCACAGTAGTTTTGACGGTATAGCCCGTACTCCTTAGACAGCTCTATACTCCTGACGTATCCCTGCCCCTTTTTGAAGTCGGAAACAAGATATTTAACGCCGACCTTGTCGCCGATCTCAACGCCAAGGCGGTTAAGCTTGTCCGCATTTTTATACGGGCTTACGCTTAAAGTAGTGCAATAATAGTCATATAGGCCCACTTTTGCCGTTTGGGCAGTCTTTTCAAGACGAAGGGCATAGCAGTCAAAGCACCGCTCGCCGCCTTCTCTTAAATCCTCACGCCCCCTGGAAAGATTATAAAATAAATCCGTGTCCCTTGGGCCGTCGATAACCTTTACAACGTCGCCGTAAACCGTGGTGACGAAGCGGATAAGCTCCTTAAGGCGCAAGTCGTATTCACCGTCGTCATCAATGTTGGGATTGTAAAAATAAAGGGTGACGTCAAAGTGAGGAACAAGCCTTTCCAAAACGCTTGAGGAGCACGGTGCACAGCACGCGTGGAGCAAAAGTCTTGGCCTATTTGTCAAGCCTTCAAGCGTCTTTTTGAAGATTTTGTCGTAATTTTCAACCATAAAAGTCCCTCTATAGGTCGATTATCGCCTATTTTTCTTCTTTGTCGCCATCAGATGCGTTCGGCTTTTTAACAATGACCTTAATAATAACCAGCGCAAGCATAACGAGCACGAGTATTAAAAGAACGTTTAAAACCGTGTCCACGTAATCGTGTAAGATCCAGGTAAGAAGGGTAATAAGCCCCCCCGCAATAAAATTGCCCACGGAAAGTGCAATGGCGGCAATGAAAAACTTCGTCCCTAAAAATACGGCCATAGCGCCGCCCATCCATACACCCGTCAGCGGCAAGGGTATGGCAACGAATACCAAAAGACCGTAAAAAATTATTTTCTCCTTTACAGTTTCCTCCTTACCGCGGGATTTTTCCGCAAGGGTTTTGGCCTTATCCCAGATAATATCCTCCACCTTTAAAACAAGCATCTTTACAAAGGGGATTTTCTTTAGCAGTGCAAAAACGTACTTAATAAGGAAAAATGCCGCAAGCACCACCAAGGTTGACCCAAGATAAGCAAGGGCGAAGCTTTCAAAAAAGCCAACGCCAAGCTTCGCGCCAATAACGATAGCCCCTTTAAGCTCGATAAGGGGGACCATTGATACCAATAAAACAATCAAATATGGATTTTCAGTTATAGAAAGTAAAAAATCAACTACTTTATCTGCCATGTGCGTTTCAATAAATTGCTTTTTTTAATAAAATAATATATAGTTATTATATCATAAAATTATACTTAAAGCAAAGGATTTTTAATTGATATGACCTTACAACAGCTATTATCTCCATTTCGCAGGGCGGTTGATACCTTTCAGATGATCGACGACGGCGATAAAATTGCCGTTGGGCTTTCCGGCGGGAAGGACAGCGTGACCCTTCTTGCCCTTTTGGCGGGACTGAAAAGATTTTACCCGAAAAGGTTTGACCTTGTGGCCGTCAGGATCGATATGGGTCTTGAAGCCGACCCGGGCGAGGTCGCCCAAATGGAGGAATTTTGCAAAAAGCTGGACGTTGAGCTTATTACCGAAAAAACAGACATCGGTCAGATCCTTTTTGAAATAAGAAAGGAAAAAAATCCTTGCAGCCTTTGCAGTAAGCTTCGTCGCGGGGCCCTTAATACCGTGGCAAACAGGATCGGTGCAACCAAGCTTGCCCTTGGGCACCACGCAGACGATCTTGTGGAGACCTTCTTTTTGTCAATGATATTTGAGGGGAGATTCTCCACCTTTGAGCCCGTCACCTATCTTACCCGTACGAAAATGACCGTTATCCGTCCCATGATTTTTATTGAGGAAAAGGACGTTACGGCCTATGCAAAGCAAAACCCCGTCATACACAACTCCTGCCCGGCGGACAAGCACACCAAGCGACAATACGTGAAGGAGCTTATCGCCTCCATCAAAAAGGACGTCCCATTTGCGAAGGACAGGATGCTTTCGGCCATTTACCATCCGGAGCGCAACCACCTTTTTGACGCCGCCATTAAAAAAATCCAAATTATCAGCAAGGCAAAAGAGGACGGCGTTGACCCCATCACAAGACTTGAAGACTGTGAAGACGACCAATAATCCCGATTTTTTTTAGAGGTATTTATGAGCATCATTAAGTTAAACGGCCAAAGCCTTGCCGAAGCGGTTTCCTCGGCAAAGCCCTTTGATACGTTGGTTATGGAAAATAAAGTCTACCGCGAAAAGGTTGTTATCAGCGTGCCCGACGTCACCCTTATGGGAAGCCCCGAGGGCGGCACGGCCATCGTTTACGGGGACTATGCCAATAAAATTGCCGACGACGGACTTGAGTACAATACCTTCAGGACGTACACCGTCCACGTGACGGCAGACGGCGTTAAGCTAAAGGATCTTGCCGTCGTTAACGACGCTATGCACCCCGCAGTAAAGGGACAGGCCGTTGCACTTTCCGTATCGGGCGACAGATTTTACGGCGAAAACCTTAAGCTTGTTTCCCTTCAGGACACCTTGTTTTGCGGACCGTTGCCGGACGATCTTGTAACAAGATATATGGGCTTTTTGCCCGACAGGGAAAGATACTTTGAGGGGGAAAGCAGGCAGCTTTACAAAAATTGCACCGTCCTTGGAAGCGTTGACTTCGTCTTTGGCACGGCCGCCGCTTTTTTTGACGGCTGCACCTTTGTTTGCTGTAACGACGGACGGCGCGAGGGCTACGTTGCGGCACCGGCGCACTCCTTAAAGCAAAAAATCGGCTTTGTATTTTATAACTGCAAGTTTGAAGTGGAAAAGGATGCCAATGCGGAATTTTATCTTGCAAGGCCCTGGCGTGACTTTGGCAAAGCGTCCTTTATCGGCTGCAAGCTTTCACCAAAATTTAATCAAAAGCTTTTTGATAAGTGGGGATCGACAAACCGCGACAAGACCGCGCGGTTTGAGGTTGACGACCTTACCCCGTATCAAAATATCGTTAGCTGGGCGAAAAAGCTTAATGGCGACAAGATAGATTTTTATCTTTCCGCCCTTGAAAATTTGAAAAAATCAATATAAAAAAGGCCGCCTTATGGTTGAATAATCGACCTATAGGCGGACTTTTTTGTTTTTTTATAGTTTTTTGTCATATGGCGCCAACCGCGCGTAAAACAGCAATTATGCACACAAGGGTCAGGCTTGACAAAACCGTCGTTGACACAACAAGCGACCTTGCAAGATCGCCGTCATTACCCATTTCCTGAGCCATAATGGCACTTGATACCGCCACCGGTGCGGCGAAGATCGCCACAAATGAAGCTACGGTCCCCGATGAAAACTCAAAGAAAATACAAGCTATCAGCAAAAAAACGCCGGGGATCAAAAGGTTTCTCGCAAGGGTTGAAAATACAATTGGCTTAAGGTCGTTTTTAAAGGAATAAAACTCAAATTGCCCGCCCAGGACCAAAAGCGAAAAGGGCGTCGTTACCTTTGAAAGCTGACTTAAGGGCGTAAATACCATGGTGACGTCGCTAAGCCTGAAGCCTACCCCAGCCCCATCAAGAACGGGCCTTAGCAATACGCAAACGACCCCAAGCAAAACACCGTGGATAAGTGGATTTTTCGCAATGCCCGACAGGGTGTTTTTTAGCCTTTCCTTACCGCTGCCACCCTTGGCAACAAAAACGGAAAGGGCCACTACCCCAAGAATATTAAAGGTAGGGATAGTAAAGGCTGATAAAAGCGAAGCCACCTGCCTGCCTGCCTCGCCTGCGATCATTTCCGCCAGAGGGATACCGATAATGGCGTAATTGGAGCGGAACATACATTGGGTGATTACACCCTTCTTTTTTTCATCCTTTACAAAAAGAATTGCCGCCATAAAGCCAAAGAAAAAAGCAAGGACGATGCCCACCTCCGCAAAGATGACCGCATCCCATTGTATAACCGAAAAGTCCTCAATGGAGTAAATATTTATAAATAAGGTTATGGGTAAAAACAGCTTGAAAACAAGCTTGTTGCCAACGGACAAAAAGTCCTTGGACAAAAGCTTTATCCTTTTTAAAAGGTACCCAAGCCCGATCAATAAAACCAGCGGCATGACCGCGTTTAAAGCAAAATAAACAGTTTTCATAATAATTTTACTTTTGTCCCATAAAATGCTTTTGATCCCGCCATTTTATCTTATACCCCGGCATTTATTTGAAAATTTGGGTAAGTTGCAGGCAAAAAATCGTCGATAACTGACCTATAGGCCGACTTTTTGAATTTTGATAAGGCACGGATCTTTTTTTACTTATTAAAAGTATACTACTTTTTTCGTCCTTTGTAAAGTAATTTGGAAAGCCTTTCCCGTCATATATAGGGGCATAAAAAAATATACTTTTTTAAAGGTGATAATATGGATTTTTTAACCGACTTTTTATCAAGGCTTGAGAAAAAATACCCCGGCGAGAAGGAATACCATCAATCGGTCAGGGAGGTTTTTTCCTCAATTTTACCCGCAATAAAAGAAGACCCTTCAACCGTTAAGGAATATAAGATCCTTGACCGTCTTGCCGAGTCTGAAAAAACCCTTATTTTTAAGGTGGAGTGGAAGGACACAAAAGGCAAGGTCCACGTAAACAAGGGCTATCGTGTACAACACAGCTCACTTCTCGGACCGTACAAGGGCGGACTGAGGTTTTCCAAAGACCTGACCCTGTCGGAGGTGAAATTTCTCGCCTTTGAGCAAACCTTTAAAAACAGCTTGACAGCCCTCCCACTTGGCGGCGCGAAGGGCGGGGCTGACCTTGACCCAAAAGGATTATCCGCTGACGATAAGGAGGCCTTTTGCAAGGCCTACGCAAGAGCCCTATCCCCACATATCGGCCACGACCTTGACGTTGCCGCCGGGGATATAGGCGTAGGAGAAAGAGAGATCGGCTTTTTTGTCGGTGAGCTTAAAAAGATTAAAGAGCGGTATAATCCCGGCGACCTTACGGGGAAGCCAATCCATCTTGAAGGATGTGCCCTGCGTGACGAGGCCACAGGCTTTGGGGCCGTTTACTTTTTGAAAAACCTTCTTGAGGATTTGAAAATCAATATTGAGGATTTAAGCTTTTGCCTTTCGGGCTTTGGAAGCGTCGCCCGCGGCGCGGCAATAAAGATAACCGAGCTTGGCGGCAAGGTTTTGACCCTGTCAGGCCGCGACGGCTTTATGCTTTTTAAAAATGGCCTGCCTATTGAGGGCGCCAAGAAAATGAAGGCCGCCCGTAACGAAGGGCTGAGCAAAAAACATTTTGCCGAGGAGTTTGGCGGCAGGTTTTTTGAGGGCATATCCCCCTTTGGCTGTGTTGCAGCCGACGTATACATGCCCTGCGCCACCCAGAATGAGATCGGGAAGACCGAGGCAGAAGGCGGCGTAAAGCTTGGCTTAAGATTTTTAGTCGAGGGCGCCAATATGCCAACTACCCCGGCAGGCTTACGGGTCTTTAAAAAAAGCGGAGTTTGCGTTTTACCGTCAAAGGCGGCCAACGCAGGCGGTGTTGCGACGTCTTATCTTGAAATGATGCAAAATAAGCAGGGTGAAAGCTTTTCGATTGCCTTTGTGGACGAAAAAATCAAATACGTTATGCAAAAAATTTACCAAAACGCAAATGAGGCGGCTGAAAGATTCAACCTTAAAGGCGATATTTTTGCAGGTGCAAATCTTTATGCCTTTGAAAGGCTTAAAAAAGCAATTTTATCACTCGGGACGTAAAAAAGCGACCGCAAAGTGGGTCGCTTTCGGTAAAAATTATTAATTTATCAATATAAAAGTCCCTCTATAGGTCGATTATCGCCTATTTTTATCGGTTTTAAAAAAGTTGTCAGATCTGAAGGTTAACCTGGCCCTGCTTTGCAAAGCACAATGGACAGGTGTCAAAGGCTTCTTTAGAGGATTCCTCATAACCGCACGCATCACAGCGCCACCGGACCGCCTTGGTCTTTTTGTACATTGTACCGTCCTTTAAGTCCTTGTGAAGCTCCTTAAAAAGCTTACAGTGACCCTTTTCAACGTCGGCAAGCATGCTGAAAGTGCGGGCGATATCTTCAAAGCCCTCCTCCATAGCGGTCTTTGAAAAGGCACGGTAAATTTCAACCTCGGCGGCCTCGTCCTCAGCGGCGAAAAGCAAATTGTCTTCAAGATCCCATTTTTGCTTAAAGGGTGTGCCGCCACAGATATCGATATTTTCGATGGTGTCCTTTGACGCCTTTTGGATGTGGGTGTATAAGACCCTTGCGTGGTTAAACTCGTTATAAATAATTTTGTCGATCACCTGTGCTAAGGCGTTAAGATTTTTCATCCTGGCGCCGTACTCAATAAACTTGTACCTGGTCTGGGCCTGGCACTCACCCGAAAAGGCCCTTGCTAAATTTTCAAAAGTTTTGCTTTTAATAAGTTCCATAATAATAAAAAAACCTCCTGCCTAAATTTTAGACAGAAGGCTTTTTATTTATACTTTGAAATTATCTTTTGTTTATCCTCAGCTTTTTAAGAAGCTCCTTATTTTCGGCAACGATACCCCCGCCTAAAATTGCGGCCACCTGGCAATCGGGGAAAATATTTGCGCGCATATTCATCTTTTCACGGAAGTACTCCTCAAGCCCGGCCGTCTTTGAAACGCCGCCCGAAAAATATACGCCGCTTCTTCTAACGTCGGCAGACACCTCCGCAGGAAGCTTTGACAAAACCATACTCATGATCTGGAATATCTTATCAAAGAAGATCATTAAAGGCTCCTGCAGGTCGACCGCGCTTATCTTTTCGGCGTGGGGCCTGCCTGTGGTGACCGACTGACCGTTGACGATCATACTGGTCATATCGCCCTTAATGAGGCTGCATATCTTTTGCTTGACGATCTCCGCCGTCAAAGAGCCGATTTTAATGCCAAACCTGTCTTCGATATGGTTCATCAGCATGGAGTCAATGCTCATGCCGCCCATGTTGACCGTAACCCCACAAATGATGCCGTCAAGGGAAACTGCAGCTATCTCCGTGGTGCCACCGCCGATATCGACGATAAACACGGGGGAAGAATCGGTCATGGGAAGACCCAGGCCAATTGCCGTAAGCACAGGGGATTCAACGAAGGCGTAATCCCTGACACCGGCATCGATAAGCACCCTTTCGGATGCCTGCAACGACTGTGCGCTTACGCCGCAGGGAACGGACAAAAGGACCCTTGGCCGTGAGGAAAGTCTTTTGACGGTTATTCTGTTTAAGAAGCATTCCACCATGGCCGCGCACGACCTTTCATCGGTGATGACGGATTCAAAAACGGGGGCGACGACGACGGTACTGTCGGTGGTCCTGCCCACCAGCTTTTTTGCTTCGGCACCGACGCCCTTTACCTCGGCACGGTTGTCAGCCGAAAAGGCAATAAGGCTTGGCTCAAACAAAACTACGCTTGAACCCGCTTGGTAAATGCCCGTGTTTGACGAGCCGATATCGATTGATATTACGTTGCTCATAATAACTCCTTCAAAAGCTTGTTTATTTTTTCAATGGGAAGCCCTACCACGTTATTGAAGCTTCCTACGATTTTGTCAACCAGATCAAATCCGTCCTGTATGCCATAGCCGCCCGCCTTATCAAGGCCCAGCCCGCTGTCAACGTAGGCTTTGATAAGATCGTCCGAAAGGTGGTTGAAAACTACCTCGGTACAGTCAAAGTCAACAACCGCTAGCCCGTCTTTTACGATGGCAAAGCCTGTGTAAACGTAATGGCTTTTGCCCGACAGATCCTTTAAAAATTGGGCGTTAACCGACCTATTGGCAGGCTTTCCTAAAATCCTGCCATCCAGAACGACCACCGTATCCGCACCAAGGGTGGGCTTGTCCACCCGGGCGAAAACGTCGCGGGCCTTAGCAAGCGCCAAAGCCTTGACGTATTCAACGGGCGAAAGATCACCGCAAGGGAACTCCTCACAAATGGCGGGCACGACGGTAAAATCATACCCGGCGTCCTTTAAAATTTCACGCCGACGGGGAGAAGCACTCCCCAAAACCAAATCACTCATAAAAAATCTTCTTTAATTTATTTTTCCAAGTCCGTAAGGGTTGCGGCGGTTATACTTTGTCTGAGCCGCTCACTCCCTTCGTCGGGAGGTAAAATCGTAACGGAGGCAAGCTCCGGATAATATTCTTCTATAACAGACCGCGCCTCTTGAGCCATGATCCTGCCGCCACCACAGCCTGTGACGCGACCAAGCAAAAGCAAATACTCTATTTTGTAAAAAACACCGTAAAGCCCTATAGCGTGACCGAGAAATCGACCTAAATTTTTATATACGTCAATGATTTTTTCGTCACCGCGCCGTAAAAGCTGAAGGATCCTTTCAAGGCATTGGGCCTTTGTTAAGCCACTTTCAAATACAACGCCTGCCTCCCTTGCAAGGGCTATTGCCCCGTCCTGTGACAGGTATTTTGCCCCGACGCCCCGGTCGCCTGACCATTCGTCAACGTAGGCGTCCTCATCGATAAATATTGGGACGAAGGCAAGCTCGCTTATATAATCGTTAAGGTTGCCGTCGCCGTTTATGTATCCGCCGGCCTCACTGGTGCCAAGGGATATACCAAGGACGTTGCCCGCATTTAAGCTAAGGGCGCCTGCCAAAGCCGTAACGTCACCGTCGTTGGCAACGGTTACCGGTGCGCCAAGCTCCCGACCGAGGTCAAGGTATATATCTTTGACGTGATCCTCAAAGTCGCTTTCGTCAATTTTGACAAACAGTGACGAAACCATTATTCTGTTATCGATGCAAACCCCCGCCGTGGAAACACCTATGGCATCCACCTTGGGCAGATTTTCCTTGGCACGGATAAGAGAGTCCTTTATCCCCTCGTACTGGTAGCGCCAATCGGCACTTTCCTTAGGATTCCAGACAGTTTCATCCGTATAGACCACCTTGCCGTCAATTACTGCGGAAACCTTTCTGTCGCTTCCGCCACCGTCAAAACCGATACGACAGCCCTTTATATGACCGCCGATTTTTACCGAAGCGGATTTTTCGGGCGGAAGGTCGTCTTCCTTTTTTGCATAATCCACGGTAAACGGCCTTTCGTAAACCCTTGCCATAAAATCGGCGTCAAACTGCCGCTTGCCCCCTGCGACGTAATCGGCTTTAAGCCTTTCGTAAATATACTTACTGCCAAAAACGGTTATTTTGTAACCGCCGGCGATCCACAGGGCGGATTTTATCATTCGTTCAGCTAAAAGATAACCTTCCTCACGGGCCTCCCCATCGGAAAAAATATCCATGGAAAAGTGAAAGACCAGACCGTTGTGCCTTGTGATGGCTATCTTAAGACGGGATTTTTTGTCGCTTTTGGCCACCCTTGCCTGAAAATCCTTAAATTGAAGGGCAAGAGGAAGCCTTCTTTTGTTAAAACAAGGAATATATTTCATATATTCAACTTCCCTCAACTTTTTTATTATAGCATAAAAAACCCTTTTTAACAATCGTTTTGTATAAAAAAAGCCTTTAGAGCATTTTATGCCAAGGCTTAATTTTTTTGTTAATTTTTTAATTTGTTTTTTATTTGAGGCTTACCTGCGCCGCCGCGTTAAGATCAAGATCTGCAAAATCGCGGTTTTGGTACTTGATAAAAGCCTCCGCCCCAATCATTGCGGCGTTATCCGTACAAAGGACTTTTGGCGGTAAAACTACTTTAATCGACTTATAGGCCGACTTTTTGACGATCTCTTCACGAAGGTACCCGTTGGCGGCAACACCGCCACCGACGGCAATACAATCAATTTTGTTTTCAATTGCGGCCTCAATTGCCTTATCTATAAGAATATCTAAAGCAGCCGATTGGAAGGATGCGGCAACGTCTTCCTTTATGACGGGCTCTCCCTTTTGCTCCTTATTGTGGACGTAATTTATAACGGCGGTTTTTAGACCGCTGTAAGAAAAGTTGTAGCCGCCCATATTTTTAAGCATCTTGGGCATTGGCACGGATTTTTGACCTGACCTTGCAAGTCTTTCCACGTTGGGGCCGCCGGGATAAGGCAGACCAAGGACGCGTGCAACCTTGTCAAAGGCCTCACCAACGGCGTCGTCAAGGGTACCGCCCAAGATCCTTAAGGAGGAGTAGTCCTCAACGACCGTTATGGCGGTGTGTCCGCCCGAGGCAAGTAGGCCAATAAAGGGCGGCTTTAAGTCTTTGTCCGCAAGATAGGACGCCGCCATATGTCCCCTGATGTGACTTACGGCAATAAGTGGTACGTCAAGGGAAAATGCCAAAGCTTTTGCGTAGGAGACCCCTACCAGCAAAGCACCTAAAAGCCCTGCGCCGTAGGTCACGGCAACGGCATCAATATCCTTAAAGGTAATACCTGCCTCCCTTAAAGCACCGTTGACGCTGTCTGAAACGGCCTCAGTGTGAGCACGTGAAGCAATTTCCGGGACGACGCCGCCATACTTTGCTTGCTCGCTTGCAGAGCTTAATATTACGTTAGACAAAATATCTCTCCCACCACGCAAAACCGCCGCGGCGGTCTCGTCGCAAGATGACTCTATGGCGAGAATAATTGGCTCACTTTTAAGCTCAATATTTTTCATCCTTTCATAATACGTCATATGATTTTTGCCCTTGTTTTCCCTGAAAATTTAGTGATTTTTGTCAAATAACCGACTTATAGGCGGGTTTTTGCTGTTTTTATCAATTGTTCACAGATATTAAGTTCTCTTTAAATATTCCACGATAAAGCCATCGATATCCCCGTCCATTACGCTTTGGATATTGCCCGTTTCATAGCCCGTGCGGTGGTCCTTTACCATGGTGTACGGGCAGAATACGTAGCTCCTTATCTGGCTACCGAACTCTATCTTTTTGATGTCGCCCTTAAGCTCCTGGGCCTCCTGCATGCGCTCAGACTCACGGCGTTCAACAAGCTTACTCATAAGCATGCGCATTGCCTGCTCGCGGTTTTGCACCTGGCTTCTTTCGTTCTGGCAAGCAACGATTATACCTGTTGGCAGGTGGGTTATCCTAATGGCGGACTCGGTCTTGTTAACGTGCTGACCGCCTGCCCCTGAGGAGCGATAAGTGTCAACCTTAAGCTCGTCAGGCCTGATCTGTATCTCGTCGGAGTTGTCAATTTCGGGCATTACCTCAAGAGAGGCAAAGGAGGTGTGTCGCCTTGCGTTTGAATCAAAGGGTGATATCCTTACCAGCCTATGCACGCCCTTTTCGGCCTTAAGATAACCGTAAGCGTTTTCACCCTCTATCTTAAAGCTTACGCTTTTAATGCCGGCGTCGTCGCCGGCAAGACGGTCAAACTCGGTTATCCGATATCCGTGCTTTTCGGCGTAGCAGATATACATGCGGTAAAGCATTTCCGTCCAGTCGCAGGCCTCCGTTCCGCCGGCCCCTGCGTGGAGAGTCATAATGGCGTTAAGGTCGTCGTACTTACCCTTTAAAAGGGTCCTTAAGCGAAGCTCCTCAATCTCCCTTTCGGCAACCTTAAGCTCCTCATCGATCTCGGGAAGAAAGCTGTCGTCATCCTCCTCTGCGGCAAGATTGACAAGCTCCTCCGCATCGAGAAGGGTTTTGTAGGTAGCGTCCACAAGGTCGATCTTCTTTCTCAGGGCCTGGGCCTTTCTGGCAAGCTCGGTTGATTTTTCAAGATCCCCCCAAACGGCAGGATCCTGCTGCTGGGCCTCTACCGAAACAAGCTCCTCACGGGCCTTATCGATATCGAGGGAGTGCTTTGCGTCCTCTAAAACGGCTTTAAGCTCCCTGAACTTTTCGTAATATAAATCTGTTCTTATCATAAAATAAACAACCTTATTTTTTGTGTTTTTGGCCCCAGAGGAGCAGCTGTTTTGTTAAAAAAGGCCCCTATAAGCCGATTATCCACGATTATGCGAGGTTTTTGATAACTTATTTTTGCCCAAAGCAGAAACAAGCTTTGGGCAAAATTCACTTTTGATCTTATCTGCCGCAGCAGTTTTTGTACTTTTTACCGCTGCCACAGGGACATGGGTCGTTTCTGCCGGGGGCCTTATCAACCTTGACGGGGCCCGTTGCCTGATGTGGCAGGTTGCCGCCGGATAAGTTGTAGGTTTTTTGAGAAACCTCTCTTGCGGGCATCCTGTCAATATTGACCCTAAGCTTCAAAAGAACCCTTACGGTTTCCTCCTGAATGGCCTCGGTCATTTCCTCAAACATCTCGTGACCTTCCTTTTTAAAGGCGTTGATTGGGTTTTCGTTGGCGTAGGATCGAAGAGAGATACCACGTTTAAGCTTATCCATTGCGTCAATATGGTCTATCCAACGCTTGTCAACGGCCTTTAAAAGAACTATACGCTCTATCTCGTTATAATCAATGCCCTCAGCCTTCATGGCGGCGATCTTCTTTTCGTACTCCTCACAGACCTTATCAACGCACTTTGCCACAAGCTTGTCATAATAAAGCTCCTCAAGGTCGGCGTCCGTCACGAAGTTTGAACCTTCAGGAATACAGAACCTTTCAAGGGCGGCGTTGATCTTGTCCTTATCCCAGGTGGCGGGCTTGTCGGGATCGGGGATACCCTCAACCATAACGTCCGCAACGTAGTCGGGAATAAGATTTAAAATATCCTGGTGAACGTTGTCACCGCGAAGGACCTTCATCCTCTCGCTATACATAACGTGACGCTGAGTGTTCATAACGTCATCGTATTCGATAATTCTCTTTCTGATGCCGAAGTTCCTGCCCTCGATTGAGCGCTGGGCGTTTTCAATACCCCTTGAAAGCATCTTTGCGGAAAGTGGCGTATCATCGTCCATCTTGAAGGCGCGATACATCCCCTGCATCCTTTCACCGCCAAAGCGAGCGGCAAGGTCGTCCTCAAGGGAAATGTAAAATACCGAGGAACCGGGGTCACCCTGACGGCCGGCACGGCCGCGAAGCTGGTTGTCGATACGACGGGATTCGTGACGCTCGGTACCGATAATACGCAAGCCGCCTGCCGCGATGACCTCAACCTTTTGGGCGTCGGTAATAACGGCGTGCTTGTCCCTTAGCTCGTTAAACTTGGCGCGAAGCTCCTTAATGTGATCGGGAACAGACTGAACGAATGATACGGCAAGCTCGATATCCTCGTCGGCGTAGCCTTGGTTCCTTAAATCCTGCTTGGCAGTGAATTCAGGGTTGCCGCCGAGAAGTATGTCCGTACCACGGCCGGCCATGTTGGTGGCGATGGTAACGGCACCCTTCTGACCTGCCTGAGCGATAATTTCAGCTTCCTTTTTGTGGTTTTTGGCGTTGAGGATGTTGTGTCTTATCCTTTCACGCAACAGGGCGCGGGAAATAAGCTCACTCTTTTCGACGGTAACGGTACCGATCAAAATGGGCTGACCCTTTTCGTGATGGGCCTTGACGTCCTCAACGATTGCTTTTATCTTACCCTTTTCGGTGGGGAAAATAACGTCGTTTGCGTCGCGCCTTATCATGGGCTTGTTGGTGGGGATCTGTAATACGTCAAGACCGTAGATGGTTTTGAATTCCTCTTCCTCGGTCTTAGCCGTACCCGTCATACCCGAAAGCTTGCGATAAAGGCGGAAATAGTTCTGGAATGTTATGGTCGCCAAGGTCTTGTTTTCGCTTCTTACGGAAACGTTTTCCTTAGCCTCAATGGCCTGGTGAAGCCCGTCGGAGTACCTTCTGCCCTGCATCAAACGACCGGTAAACTCGTCAACGATAATAATTTCTCCATCCTGAACGATATAGTCGTTGTCACGGTGGAAGACGTGGTGGGCCTTCAAGGCCTGCTGGATGTGGTGGTTAAGGTCGGCGTGCTCAACGTCGCCAAGGTTGTCAATATTGAAAAATCTTTCAGCCTTTCTTGAGCCTTCTTCAGTGATCTGAACGCTCTTTTCCTTGGCGTCCATGGTGAAATCCTCGTCACGGCGAAGGGAGCGGACGAAGCGGTTTGCGTCAATATAAAGCTGAGAGGACTCGCCACCCTTTCCTGAAATGATCAAAGGCGTTCTGGCCTCGTCGATCAAAATGGAGTCGACTTCGTCCACGATGGCAAACTCAAGGCCCCTTTGAACCATGTCCTTTAAGTGTACCTTAAGGTTGTCGCGAAGGTAGTCAAAGCCGAATTCATTGTTGGTGCCGTAGGTAATGTCGCAGGCGTAAGCCTTACGCTTTTCGTTATCGTCCATACCGTGGACGTTTACGCCTACGGTAAGACCTAAAAAGCGGTAAATTTTACCCATCCACTCTGCGTCACGCTTGGCAAGATAGTCGTTGACCGTAACGACGTGAACGCCCTTACCGTTTAAGGCGTTAAGATAGCAGGGTAAAGTTTCCATAAGGGTTTTACCTTCACCTGTCTTAAGCTCGGCAACGCGGCCCTGGTATACGCAGATACCGCCCATGATCTGCACCTTATAGTGGCGCATGTTGAGAACGCGCCAACTGGCCTCGCGAACGAGGGCAAAGGCGTCGTAAAGTATGTCGTCAAGGGTCTCGCCGCCGTCAAGCCTTGCTTTCAAGCAAGGGGTCTGGGCTTTAAGCTCCTCATCGGTCATGGCCTCGTACTTGGGGGCCAACGCAAGGACCTTTTCGGCCATTGCGTCGATCTTTTTAAGACTTCTTCTGGAGTCGGTTTCTAAAATGTATTTGATAAGTCCCATATTTTACCTCGGGGAAAATGTTCCTGCCTAATTATAAAATAATTTAATTTATTATATAAATAAAGCTTCCAACGATTATAATACTATATTTTTGCGATTAAGTAAACATTTAACCAATGAAAAAATGACGATTTTTTTGTAAAAATGCCTTTTTGGGGCAAATTTATTGTAAATCGTCATAAAAACTCAAATTTTTTCCGGCTTTAGCCATTTTAAGAAAAAGCTTAACCGATCCTTTTGACAACGGAAGCAACTGTTAAAAGATAGACGGATTTTGCGCCGGCCTCCTTTAAAGCTTTAGCGCATGCGTGGGCGGTTGCGCCGGTGGTCAAAACGTCGTCCACCAGCAAAACAAGCTTGCCGAAAACCTCCTCTTTATTGGCGACGGCAAAGCATTTTTCAAGGTTTATCTGACGCTCCTTTGCGGAAAGCTGCTCCTGCTGGGTGGTTTCTTTTTTCTTTAAAAGTGCCTCTATACATCGATTATCGGTAATTTTTGCCAGCTCTCGAGCCAAAAGATAAGCCTGGTTAAAACCCCTTTTTTGGATGGCTTCGTCGGTCATTGGGACAAAGGTTATAAAGTCGGGTGCGAAATAATTTTCAACGTAGACCTGCTTAAGATAGGGCGCTAAGACCTCGGCAAGGTACTGCTTGCCGCCGTACTTTAAGGCTTTTATAAGCCCCTCCGCACCGCCGCGGTAGGTAAAGGCGCTTCTTGCAAGGTCAACTGCCCACTCGCCCTTGCAGGAGTCACACCTTTTTGTGGCGATAGGGGTTTTTCTTCCGCAGCAGCTGCAAATGGGGCCGTCGTTAAAATCAATTGTGTCAAGACAGTCCTTGCAAAAATCCTCACGGTGAAAGACCTCACGCCCGCAAAGGTTGCAGGTAAGGCCCTTGTCAAACATGACGCCGTCGATATTTTCAAGTATCTTTTTTATAAGAGCTTTAAATTTCATAAAAATTTTGTCGAAAGTTTGTATATTACTCAATTTTCCGGGCACAATATTACCAAGGAGGTAAAGACCCGAGAAAGTCGGGCAACAAAAATGAGAGACAATAAAAAAGAAAAGAAGAATAATTCCAAGTCAAAAAGCTGCAGTAACGAAAAAAACTGTAAGTAAAAAATACAATAACGTTTTTTATTCCCCATACGACTATCTTGGAAGCTACACCGGCACCTCACTTTTCGGTGACACGCCGGACCAGGACCAGGACGATCTTTAATAAAGTTTTGGGCAATAAATACTTTAAGCGGAAGTCTTTTTAAAGGCTTTCCGCTTTTATTTTTATCATATTTTTAGCCGATAACCGGCCTATAAGCCTACTTATATCTCCTTAAGCTTTTTTAAAACCTCTTCAAAATAAGGCGGGATTGGGGCGTTGAACTCCATAACCTCACCGGTGGTGGGATGGGTCAGGATCAAGGTTTTTGCGTGTAAAAGCTGACCGTTAAGCTGGAATTTCTGCTTTTTAAAGCCGTACTTTTCGTCACCCACCACAGGGTGGCCCAAATACTTGGCGTGGACCCTTATCTGATGTGTGCGCCCGGTTTTCAAGGAAAACTCACACAACGTATAGCCGGAAAATCTTTTAAGGACCTTGTACTCGGTAAGGGCGCGCCTGCCCTTGTTTGAGGATACCGCCATAAGCTTCCTGTCGCGGTCAGAACGGTCAATAAGTGTGTCTATAAGCCCGCTATCGCTTTTAACGACCCCTTCTAAAAGGGCAACGTAAATGCGCTTTGCGGACTTTTCTTCAATCTGCTTTGCAAGGGATATGTGGCTTTGGTCGTTTTTTGCCACCACCAAAAGCCCCGACGTGTTTTTGTCTATTCTGTGGACGATGCCGGGCCTTACCACCCCGTTTATGGAGCTTAAGCTTTTAAGATGATACAAAAGGGCGTTAACCAAGGTACCGCCGTTGGTTCCCCCACCCGAATGTACCGTAAGCCCCTGCTGCTTGTTGATAACGGCAAGGTCGTCGTCCTCGTAAATTATATCAATCGGTATGTTCTGTGGGGTAAGGTCAAGGGCCTTGGGCTCCTCCACGGAAAGGCTTACGGTATCCCCTGTCTTTAAGCCGTCCCCCGCCTTACACGGCCCGCCGTTTAAAAGGACAAGGCCGTCCTCAATAAGGTTTTTTATGCGGGAGCGGGACAAGCCGCTTTTTTCCATAAGGTAAACGTCCAACCTTTTTTGAGGGGCGTCTACGGTGTAGTTATTGGTTTCCATCGGGATTTTCCTTCTTTTTAAATATTGCGTCCTTATCTAAAAACAGGAAGTAGAAAACGAGCATTATCCCACCAACGGTTATGGCGATATCTGCCACGTTGAAGTTGGCGAAAAAGTGAACGAACAAAAAGTCGCGGACCTCTTTAAAGGCAAGCCTGTCAATAAAGTTGCCGATGGCACCCGACGCGATAAGGGCAAGGGATACGTTGAGCCACCTGCTGTTATCCTTTTTGAAAATCACGTATACCGCCAATCCTAAAAGGGCAACCACCGTAAGCACGATAAAAAAGGTCTGCGCCCAGGGCTTGTCGCCGAACATGGAAAACGCCGCGCCGTCGTTTCTTATATTGTCAATGGAAAATATCCCCTTGATGACCGTTATATTGTAATCGTTCATATCGACGATCGCCTTGGTGATCTGATCAAGCAGGATGCTTGCAAAAAATATAATTGCGTAAATCATTTACTTCCTCCAAAAATGCCAAGCTCCTCACAAAGGGCCCTTAGGTCAAGATCCCCCTTGGGGTTTTGCACGGCGTCAAGATCAAAAAATACGTCCTCGCCGTAAAAGTCTGCGGCTTCCTTACTGACCGCGGGGTCCGGCCGCAGAATACCGCTTGCCCCCTCTGCAGCCTCACGGACCTCCATAAGGCTGTTTTTTGTGTCAACGTCCTTTAAAAAGTCGGTCAATAAGTCGGTTATCCGCATTTTTTCAGCAGAGAGCTCCTCATGGTAGGCCGTTTTGAGCTTCTCGCACAAAAGCTTTACCGTTTTAAGCTCCAACAAGTATTTGTAGGTAGCAAGAGAGTTAAGCTCGTCAGCGCGGCGGTCGGCTTTATTTAGCCTTTCGGCAGACTTTTTCTCACTTTCAAGATAGCTTTCAAGGCGACCTTCAACCGCCTTCAGCTTTTCCGTCAAAAGGTAATTCTCCTCATAAAGTCTTTCAACCGTAAGAGAAAGCTCCCCATCCGCTACGGCCTTTAGGGCCGCGACCTCCTCCTTAAGGGCGAGGTTTTCACTGCGGAGCATTGAAAGCTCCTCCGACCGATCGACGGTCGAAGGGACTTGCTGCTTTATTGGGTTTTTGCCGTGGTTTTTACTCATTTATACAATCAATCCAAGTTACGAATTTTTCTTATCATGGAATCCTTAAGCTCCGTCAAGCCGTCGGACAGATCCACCTTGTAAATGTGTGGGTTGTCAATGCGCTTATACTCGTCCCAGAAGGTTTCCTTTTCCCTGTGGCAGTAGTTGCGTATCTCCTCAAGGGTGGGAAGCTCGTTTATAAGCTTACCCCCTTCCATAACCTTTTCGAGAAGGGGTCGCATGGTGTATTCGCCGGGGATAAAGGTGGTCTTTTTCCACTTGTCGGTGGGGTGAACGATGGTGAGTGGCTTTGAAGTGTCAAAAATCTCCTCTTTTAAAGCAATCAGGTCGGCAAAGGCCATATTGTCCTTGTCGTAAATCCTGTAAACGGTCTTAAAGCCCGGGTTTGTTGTCTTCATGCTGTTTTCGGACAGCTTGATCTTGGGGGTAGCGACCCCGTCCCTTTCCACCTGAGAAAGCTTATAAACGCCGCCCAAAGCAGGCATATTTTCGCTTGTGATAAGCTTGGTGCCGACGCCCCAGATGTCAATGCAGGCCCCCTGATTTTTGAGGGAAGTAATCAAATATTCGTCAAGGTCCCCCGACGCGCAGATCTTTGCGTAAGGATAGCCGGCCTCGTCAAGCATTTTTCTTGCCTGCTTGGTAAGATAAGCAAGGTCGCCGCTATCGATCCTTATGCCGACCGGCTTGTGGCCTTGGGCGGTAAGCTCGTCAAAGACCTTGATAGCGTTGGGGATACCGCTTTTAAGAACGTCGTAGGTATCAACCAGTAAAAGCGTGCTGTCGGGATACACCCTTGCGTAGGCGCGGAAGGCTTCAAGCTCCGACGGGAAGTCCATTATCCAACTGTGCGCCTGCGTGCCCGAAACCTTAACGTTGAAGGTCTTGCCCGTAAACACGTTGGATGTCGAGCTGCAGCCTGCAATTATAGCAGCCCTCGCACCGTAAATGCTTGCGTCAGGCCCTTGGGCGCGGCGAAGACCGAACTCTAAAACCGCGTCACCCTTTGCCGCATAGCAAACCTTGGCAGCCTTGGATGCAATAAGGGTCTGATGGTTCATGATATTTAAAATGGCAGCCTCAACAAGCTGGGCCTCTAAAACGTTAGCCCTGACGATAAGGATTGGCTCCCCCGGAAAAACCACAGTCCCCTCCGGCACGGCGTATATCTCGCCCGTAAAGCGGAAGGTCTTAAGATAATCCAAAAATCTATCCGAAAAGGTATTAAGTCCCCTTAAATATTCAATATCTTCCTCGTCAAAGTGAAGATTTTCGAGATAGCTGACGACCTGCTCCAGCCCGGCCGCGATAGAATAGGTAATAAGTGAGTTCTGACGGAAAAACACGTCAAAGACGGCCACCTCGTCAGTCTTGCCGCACTCATAATAGCCGTTCATCATGGTAAGCTCGTAAAAGTCTGTTAAAAGGGTTAAATTTCGCATACAGTCACCTTTCCCCGCAAAAAAGCGGGGTATATTGTATTGCCCACGCGCGTCAAAGGGTGTCGGGCGTGGGCAAGAAGATTTTGTTGTAATTTCACGCTTGCACCGCCCTTTTTTTGGTGACGGCAATCAAGCTAAATCAAATATTTTGCATCAAAAATAGCCGATAATCGACTTATTGACCGATTTTTAATAAATCAGTCCTTAAAAGACTTGATCTCAGGCAGGGGCTTTTCCTCTTCAGGCTCAGCCTTGGCTTCCTCGGCCTTACGCTCCCAATAAGTCTTTCTTGGGGCGTCGGGCTGGTTGTCAAATTCAATTTCAACCTGCTCTGCATGCATGGCGAAGGTAGAGATAGCCAATACCACCAAAAGCATAATGCCAACCAGGATATAAAGCCACCAGTATTTGCCGGGGGCAACCGCAAAGAATAAAAACTCAAGACCGATAACCAATAACACGCCGCCGATAAGTATCATAAGCTTGTTTTTTGTGACGATGCCAAAAATGATATTAAATAAGCCCGCGCCCATAAAGTAAACGATAAAAAGCATGGTAAAGGGTTGGAAGCCAAGCCCTTCCTTACCCACCGTAAACTTTAAAATAAGCCAGGTAGCAAGCGCAACGACGATAAGTATCATCTGCGCAAAGGTCACTATCTTAGTATTGTTTATTTTCTTTTTTGTGCTGTCTAACATAAAATCTCCTTCATCTGCGCCAAGGCAAATCGATTTATTGGGCCTAGCCCGTTTAATATTATATCATATAATATTTTAAAAATAAAGGGTTTTTAATGATTTTTTTTCTTCGGCCCCCGTACTGTGTACAAAAAAGGGCCTTTTTTATTAATAATACATCGTAAATAATAAAAATGCTGTAAAAAAAGCGTTTTCAAAGAAAAACCCTCATTTATTTATAGAAACTTTTTAGTTTAAAGCATCGGAGAAAAATAAGAAGATATTACGAAAGCAAATTCACAACAAGCAGGCTGGCTTTTTCCTTTACTTGTTCTTTTTTATCGAAACTCATTTAGCAAAATTTTGTGCTATTTTTTCAAAAAACGACCTCTTTTCTTTTTTGCATTCAGAACATTTCAAGTAGATAATTTCTAAAATCGCTCAGTATTTACGATTTTGACAATGAAATTATAGCGCACCAAACATAATAAAATCAATGGATAGAAATACTAAAAACATAAAAAGTAGGCCTATACGCCCGTTATCGGACATATAGGCCTTTTGTTTTAGTACCTTTACATTACAACAGTTTCTTCCTTAGTGCAGGATCGTAAAAATAATAATTACAATTTGTTAAATATTCAAAATCTTTTTTATTTCGTCAACAGTAAAAACTTTTGGTTCTTTAGTTAAATCGTGCTTTTTCTCAATTTCATTTAAGGAATCCTCGTTTATTAAGTTTTGTTCCTTTATTTTCAATATTGTAGGCTGATAACATGCAATAACTGAATAGGAATCGTTTTTCTCTTTCATAAAATAAACGGTAGACACAATATCATTGTTTGATATATTTCCATAATCATTAAAACAGGAAAATAATTGCTCTTTTACTAAATCAAAGATTTCATCTTGATTTAACTTCATTAATACCATTTGATTCTTTTTTAAATGCACCATATTTTATAACCTCCAGAAAAAATTAATCAATAATTTTTTGTGTTAAATAAAATAACCTACTTTTATTTTTATTTTTAATGACATCTTTCACATCCTTGAAATAATCATCTTTTGAAGAAATAAAAACATCTAAATGATCAGTCGGTGTAAGCACTACGCATTTTTCAGGATTGAAAAACGAAGCAAAGGTATTATACCTAAGTATGGATTTTACAAATGCTACAATTTCTGCTTCTTCGGTAAGTTTCAAAACACGATTATCCCCGTCAAAAACTCTATTGTCCTTTAAAATTTGATTCAATGAAGGCGCGATCTTTTTGTTTGTTATCCATTTATCGCCATAATTGAAAACATAGACTTCCTGAAAATCCCGAAGTAATTCCATTATAATTTCTATTAACAATTTCTCTTTTCTAAAATATAATTGAAATTCTTTTTTATCAAACGTGGTATAACGAAGGTCTGAATAAGTGATTCCTCCAAGTTTTTTTGATAGATTAATTATTATTTCATTGCCACATAATTGTGTACATGTGAATAGATCATAAAAAGACCTAATGTTATTAACTAATATATCTTTCTCGGTATTGTTTAAAATCCTAACCATACAAAATCACCACTTATTTAGCCTTGAAGTTAATAATGCGATCAAAAGCCTTGGATAATTAAATTATATCACAACAAAGAAAGCGTGTCAATAGGCGGAAATAATTTCGCAAAAAAATATAAAAAAGTAGGGCTATATGCCCGTTATCGGACATATAGGCCTTTTGCTTATAAAATGTTTAAGACTGTTCGTGAGGTGAACCTTAACAAAAAAAGTGTGGCTGGCGATTTGTCAGCCACGCTTAGGCTTTGCTTGTGAAAGTAATTTGCTAATTATTATTTTTTTGTTTTAGTGATTAGGATTTGATTACTTTATCTAAATCATTATAATAATAAATTAAATTATCACTATAAAAAATGAACTCAAAGCATCCCCAACTTTTTGTCCTGTTTTTTTTAAACGACTCTATTACTCCTTTCCAAAATATCTCGCCGTTTTGATAATATTCATCTATTATGGTAAAATAATATCCTTTATCCAGTAATTTTTTTATATCCTTAATAGATTTATCTTGGGTCACATAAATTGGATATCTTCCTTTTATCCTTAGACAAATTTTGCTTACAGTAAAACTCGCATCTTCTCGACAAAGATTCTTTATTACTATTTTGGCATCACCTTCGCTTCTAGTTTGTCCATCCAAAAAAACCCCATCAGGGAAATAAATGTAAAAAGTGTTTCCTTCATAGGTCAAGTTTTTTATTTCACAATCGTGTAAATTAATTTCAGGATACGCATTCTCTAAAACTTTATTATACATCTTATTTATCTCCTATATATATTGGGAACTTTCCAACCGTATTTTTCTAGCCATTCTCTAGTTTTTCTACTCACACGAGGAATCCCGCTCTTTGAATCGTGTATTGTACCGTCGATATTTAAGCTAGTTTCATCTTTAAAATGAACGTGGACTTTTGAACCTTTCACAGAAGAATTTACATTATGAATACATTCCACGTCTTTTAATAAATCTTTATTTTGCCAACGGTAAAAAACTTCCAATTTTCAACCATGTGTCTAAAAAAAATTACTTTAACAAATCATTATATCATGTGAAATCCGTACATTGTTGCAACTTTTTCTACTTGAACATATTGTTCTTGATTTTTCGAATAAAAGGTAATAGAATTTCCTTCTGTATAATAATCATGTAGTTCAAAAAAGAGACATCCTGCATTATACATCTCAATAAAAGTATCTTTACTAATACACGACCGTAAATCCTCGTTCTCCTTTTTTAAGAGACAAAAAGCGTGGTTATTATGCTTATCAAAAAATGATGTATCCTCATTAGCAATACTTATTTTTTTTAAATCATAGTATTCCTTTTCGCTCCTTGTATGATTTATAACATACAAATATGTATTTGTTTCGGATAACACTTTTTTCAGAATTCTATGATAATATTTTACACTTTCGGTTCTAAAAACAACCAAATTATCTACTATCCATTTGAATTCTTCTTTATTGTTAGCGCCAATTGATAAAGTAAAACATGGCTTGCTTTCTTCAACATCTTCATGGTAATTCATTTCTAGTTGATAATTCATTTAAATTCCCTCAATAAAAATAATGATGTCCGTCGTAATTGAAGTGTCGCGACATAACGTGTTCAGGATGTCCACCTGAATGCCATAAAATTTCTTTGTCACCAAAGGTATAAGTTTTCCCAGGAATCCTGTGGCCTTGCTTATTTATTGCCGGACCAACTCTTGTTGGTTGTTGCGAAAAACCCTTAAAACCGGCTTATACGCAGACTTTTAGGAAGACTGTGACAACAAAAAAGGTGAAGAATAATATAAAAAATCAAGCTTCAACAATTATATCCCGAGGCATATCAGAAAAGGCAAACAATTCCTCAATCCGGTCACCAAACACATAAACCTCTGTAACGTATGGATCCCCATAAACAATAATAGATCCTTTTATTAACTTTTGAAGATCATTTAATACATCAAGCACACTTTCTTTATTTAAATTTAATTCAATACAATTCTTTTTGAAAATATTAAAAATTAGCTCATTGGGTAATAATGCATCCTTTGGAATATATATCCTCACAGTCCCCGGCAAGGTCTTCTCAGTTTTATTCAAAGTTCCGTCATATATCCCTAAATATACCCGGCCATTATTACAATCATAATAACCGTCATAATTTCCATCCTTTTCAAATCCGCATAATTTCCAAATTTTTTTATAATCAGTAACTTTATTTGGATATGGTACAGTCAATGTACAAACATTAAAAGTCTGATAACAAAACGGAAACAGTTTGTTATCCACTATATCTGTTAAGCACTTAGGTACTGTATGCGTAACAAAAAAATCATCCTCCATTGTTTCTAATATACAGCGTACGTCAGCGCTTAGTTTAACAGTGTTTTTTTTCTTGGAAATTTTAAAATTATAATATTCAGAGTACATCGTTATTAACCTCAATAAAAAAAGTGAAGCTTGTTTCCAACGTAATTACCTTCAACTATACGTCCGGCATTAAAGCGGCGTCCCATAGTTGAACCATCAAAAAATTTATGTCCACCAAAAGCCTTGGATAATTAAATTATATCACAACAAAGAAAGCGTGTCAATAGGCGGAAATAATTTCGCAAAAAATATAAAAAAGTAGGCCTATACGCCCGTTATCGGACATATAGGCCTTTTGTTTTGAAAGTTTAAGACTGCTTTATTACGATATATTTTTCAAAACGTTCCTCAAATTATTCGATTGTGTCATGGGCAATTAAATCCTTTTGACGGGCAAAATTTTCTGCGGCAGCGCC
>JAZOCB010000005.1:0-107797 GCA_045596265.1 Christensenellaceae bacterium | reverse complement strand
AATTGCCTGCGGCATGAATTGTGCCTTACGGCACATTGGTTGCAATTCAATTCATGGAGCGAAGCGAGAAATCATGGCGGAGCCAATTCATGATGCGTAAGCATCAATTCATTCATAAACATAACAGAGCAAGAATAGAAGGAGGTTTATCCTTTTACCCTTGCTCTTTTCTGCTTGTAATAAGGGTTTTGGCTTAGCAGATTTGCATTTGACCGGTCATGTGAGACCCTCGCACTTAGCAGCGCTTTCAAATTCTCCGCTAAAAATATCACTCACTATGGCTCAAGTTTTTTCTTATGGCGGTTATATCTTTGATTTTTCAATCCGATTGTGATATATTAAAGGTGCAATCTTTTTTTGTGAGGTGTAAAATGAAAAAAACGTTACTCTTGTTTATCCTTGCATTTGTGCTGGCTTTTTGCGCGGCATGCACACCCATAAGCTACACGCCACAGGGTGGGGCTTCCGACGGTGGCACAAGTGAATCCCCAAGTGACTCCTTACCGACAGACCCAAACCCGGGCGAAGGCATTGGCGACGGCTATGACGTCATCACGGTCGCAAGGGCCTTGGAACTTTGCGGCGAGGCAGGCAACGTCACAGAGGAAAGGTATTATCTTCTTGTTACCGTTGATTCCGTTCTAAATCCCCAATACGGCGAAATGAACGTCAGTGACGAAACGGGCACAATTTACGTTTACGGCGCTTACAGTCACGACGGGGCCTTAAGGTATTCGGAAATGGACGAAAAGCCTTATAAGGGCGACACGGTTTTACTTTACTGTATCTTACAAAACCACAACGGCACCAAGGAAGTCAAAAACGCTTACATCATTGACTTTGAGCCTGCCGTTTTCGAGGACGACGGGACTTACACCAAAATGACCGTTAAGGAGGCCCGCAACGCCGAGGTCGGCGAAAAGATTGAGGTTTCCGGCGTGGTTGCGGCAATAAGCTATGCATTCGGCTACAAGCCTAACGGCGTTTACCTTGTTGACAGCACGTCTTCAATTTACGTTTACGGCGCAGACGTTGCCGGCAGGGTAGAGGTTGGCAACACCGTAACGGTGGCCGCCACCAAGGCTTACTGGATATTGGAGGATGAAAAGACCAACGCGGCATTACACGGATACAAGGGCTGCAATCAGCTTGAAAACCCCACCTTGGTCGAAAACGATCAAAAGGTAAGCGACTTCAACACCCAATGGGTTAGTGAAACGACCCTTAAGGAGCTTCTTGAAACCCCTGTAAGCCAAGACATTACCACCTTAATATATAAGGTCAATGCTCTCGTTAGAAAGGTTGAGGGCACGGGCTTTACAAACTACTACTTCTTTGACATTGACGGCGAAACGGGCGCGTACACCTACACCCAGTGCAGCGGCAGCGACTTTGCCTGGGTAGATCAGTTTGACGGCAAGATCTGCACGGTTTATCTTTGCGCAATGAACGCAAAAAGCAGTGCGACCGCTTGCAGCTTCAGGCTTTTCCCCGTAAAGATCATTGACGAAAATTACACCTTCAACACGGACGATGCGGGCGAATACGCAGTTAAGTACCACGCCCTTGACAGCTTCCAGGCCGTGTATAACGCAAACCCACAGACAGTTCTTCCTACGTCGGTATCGTCAGAGCTTTTAGGCTTTGAAGGCGCAACACTTTTCTATAAGTCAGACAACGAAAAGGTAGCTTACTTTGAAATGACCGACGACGGCGCCGTCTTCAACCTTGGCGAGTACGGCACGGCAAAGATCACCGTAACGGGATCTTATGGCGGCAAATCTTACAGCGAAACCCTGGAGATAACCTACGAGGCCGCTTCATCTTACGATTACATCACCGTGGCAGAGGCAATAAAGGTTGCCCCCAACACCGACGACAGTCAGGTTACCGTAAAGGGTATCGTTGGACCGTCAGTCGTAAATAGAAACGGCTTCTACCTATTTGGCGAGGACGGCAGCGTAATCACCGTTCTGGTTGCAAGCACCGATTATTTTGCAGATCTTAGCATTGGCAACATGGTCATCCTGCGCGGTGAAAGAGAGCGTTTCGTCAAGGACGACGCGTCAGCATTTACCGGCCAGTCTTGTATCGTCAACGGTGAAATTTTAGTTAACTATTACGGCAATTATCAGTATTCGACTGCAAAGTTTGTTGAGGCAACGGGTGCAGAGTTTTACGCTTTAGACGACGAAGTGGATTATTCAACCACCGTTTTCGTCATCAGGGCTAAGGTTGAATACGTTACCACCCCATTCTATACCTCTATGAAGCTTATCGCCGAGGACGGCACAGAGATCGGCCTTTATATGTCCGGCGCGGGGCAGTATTCTTTCCTTGATCAGTTCAAGGGACAGACCTTGGAGATGGAGGTCGCCGCCTGCAACTGGAACGACAAGGACTATTGGCGCGGATGCGTTTTGGCCGTAAGAAACAGTGATGGCACAAAAACCTACAACACCTTAAACTTTGACAGCTATTGATAAAAAAGTAGGGCTATAAGCCCGTTATTGGCAAAAAAACGCAAGCATCAGCTTGACTTGAAAACAAAAAAGCAGGGGGTATCCCTGCTTTTTTTGGTGGAAGGTTGACGGTGAATAGAGAAGGGCGAAAAACAAATAAAAGCGGGGGCAAGGGTACCTCCGCTTTTTTGGGTAAAAATTATGCGTCTTTAGGTGTATCCGGGTCTTGTGTGGCGGCGGCTTTTTTTCTTCTTGCTTCGCCAATGATCTGGGGGAGGGAAACAAGGGTAAATAAAACGGCCAAAATACCTATGTACAAAACAAGTCTTACCCCGATATTTTCGGGCAGGATATTTGCAAGGGATCCGCCCGTCGTGCCGGAGGCAAGGTACAAAAAGTTTGCACCGGGGATGTTAAGGTTTGCAATGACCGCAAGTATGGCCATGCACCCAAGTAGGGCCAGCGGCTTGTAAATTTTGCGCCAGTTGGGTCTGAAGCCGTGAACAAACGTAACGTACAGCACGCCGTAAATGGGCATTAAATGCTCGATCCAGAACTGATAATACCGCCAGTATCTTGGGCCCGTGCTGGCTATTACCGCCGGGGTAAACAGGGGGATGAGACCCAAGGTCAAGCAAATGTAAAAGGTTATGTCGTAAAGGTGCTTGCTCTTTTTCATCATCATAAAAGCCACTAAAAAGGCCGACCATTGGCACACCTCAAGGGGAAGCTTTGTCAAAAGCTGCTTACCGTTGTTGCCGTTGCCAACGTATAGTAAGCGCCACCAATAAGCGCATTCGTTAATAATAATCACAGCGGCGATAATAAAGCGCAAGGTTTCTTCACCCTTCCAGCCGGCAATTTTCTTGCGGTAGCGGTAGGTGAGGTAAAGGGCCACGCACAATAAAATAATGGGAGCAAAGTGGGCGAAGGAAAATTCGCTGAAATCTTTTGTTAAAGAAAACCCAAAAAAGCCTTCGTTACTGAATTGGTAAACAAATTCGGTCATAAAAGTAAGCCCCTTGTTGGTTTTTTGATGTTTTTATTATATATTGTTAAAAAAATTAAGTCAATAAATAATCTGAACGCTCAAAAAATTAAGTGTAATTTTTTTGACGGTAGACGCAGGCTTTTGATTTGGCCTTTGTCTTTGTCCGTAAGCGGCTTTGGTCGTGGGGCTGAAAATATCTTGCGGGCTTGTTTTTCCGCAAAGCAACAAAATGCGGGTGCTTTTGTATGCACGGCTTTTAAACGGGCGCGGATAACCATCAAAACCGCCGTTAACCGACCTATAGGCCGACTTTTTTGTTTTTTTGGGGTGAAATGAAATAAAAAAGACTCTTGTATATGCCTTTACCGTTTGAATTTTTAACATCTGTTTTACCTAAGTCATAAAACAAAGTGCAATTATTTGGCAAAACAAAAAAATGAAAAACTATCAATTTTAATAAATAAGTTGCAATAAATATAAAAAAATGATAAAATAAATTTGCGACATAAAATTTAATCCGTTAAAAAGTATACTTCTGGGTAGAAGTGTACCTTTTCGCGTTACATAAAATCTTTTATAAGAGATATTATTTAAATTGTGTCGCAGCAAAAGCGAAAGTTACTTTTATTAGGTGTCGTTTGCTTTTGCACACGGCACTTTTTTATTTGCCAAAATTATATGATAATTTGTAAGGAGGAAGAAGAATGAAAAGAAAATTTTTATTGTTCATCTTAACAATTGCATTTTGTGCTTTATGTATGGCATTATTTACCTCTTGCTTCAAGCATGAGCACAATTATATACAAACGGTAACTGCGCCTACTTGCACAGAACAGGGTTTTACCACATATACTTGTGAATGCGGCGAAAGTTACGTTGATTCTCAAAGATCCGCAACAGGACACAGGTGGAAAGGCGCAACGGGTACAGAGGCGCAAATTTGCTTGGTTTGTGATACTGTTGTGTTTGGTGACAGTGTAACTTCTATTGGTGTGAGTGCTTTTATAAATTGGAGTAACTTAACAAGCATAGTAATACCAAACACTGTAACTTCTATTGGTGCTTCTGCATTCGAAGGGTGTACTAGTTTGACTAGCGTGGTTATTCCTGACAGCGTAACTTCTATTGGTTCTTCTGCGTTCGCTTATTGCAATAGTTTAAAATATAATGTAAAAGACAAGCTAAAATATTTAGGTAATGCAAAAAATCTATATTTATATTTAGCAGATACTACTTCTACAAATATAACTTCTGCAAATATAGATAGTAGCTGCAAAATAATTGGTGCTTCTGCGTTCGCTTATTGCAACTCATTAACGACAATAGTAACTCCTGATTCAGTTACTTCTATTGGTTATCGGGCGTTCGCAAATTGCGGTAGTTTAAAATATAATGTAAAAGACAACCTAAAATATTTAGGTAATGCAAAAAATCCATATTTATATTTAGCGGATACTACTTCTACAAGTATAACTTCTGCAAATATAGATAGTAGCTGCAAAATAATTGGTTATTCTGCGTTCTATAGTTGCAAATCATTAACGTCAATAGTAATCCCTGATTCAGTTACTTCTATTGGTTCTTCTGCGTTCCAAAACTGCACAGGCTTAAAGTCAGTTATAATTGGTGATTCAGTAACTTCTATTGGTGAGGCTGCGTTCTATAGTTGCTACTCATTAACGTCAATAGTAATCCCTGATTCAGTAACTTCTATTGGTTATTCTGCGTTCTATAGTTGCAACTCATTAACGTCAATAGTAATCCCTGATTCAGTTACTTCTATTGGTGTTTATGCGTTCTATAGTTGCGACTCATTAACGTCAATAGTAATCCCTGATTCAGTTACTTCTATTGGTCTTTATGCGTTCAAAGATTGTAGCAATTTAACAAGTATAAAATATAGCGGCACAGGAGAGCAATGGTTTGCAATTAATAAAGGTGCCGGCTGGAATAACGGAATGGCAAGTGATTACACGATAACGTATAATTACACCGGTGAATAATTATAAAAGTCGGGCTATAAGACGGTTATTTCACGTTTTTTGTAAATAACTGCAAGCGTTAGTTTGCCTTATTTAAAAAAAGACAGGTTTTTGACCTGTCTTTTTTGAATAAGCTAACAATATTTAAAACAACGTCTCGCCCTAAGTTATCATTTTTAAATAAAAAAAGGTTTTGCGATGCAAAACCCGACAATAATTCTTAATTTTTCATTCTTAATTACTTACACAATATCACTTGCGTTCAGCACAATTTAGTGATATAATTAGTTTCAACAACTATTTGAGGTTAAGTTATGAAAAGCAAACTTTATAAAATTATAGTTTTAACCATTGTCATGCTTTTAAGTCTTGCTTGTTTTTTTGCTTGTAAAAATACAGGGGGAAGTAATGATAACGTAAAGCCTTCAAGTGGGTTGGCTTATGAGATTAACGATGATGATAAAACGTGCACAATAACAGGTATTGGTACTTGTTCTGATACCGAATTAGTTATACCTAAAAAAATTGACGGGTATAAGGTAACTACTATTGGTGAACGTGCGTTCTATGATTGTAGTAATTTAACAAGCGTAGTTATACCTGACAGCGTAACTTCTATTGGTGATTCTGCGTTCAAAAATTGTTACTCATTAACGTCAGTTATAATTGGTGATTCAGTAACTTCGATTGGTTCTTCTGTGTTCAAAAATTGCGTTAGTTTAAAATATAATGTAAAAGACAACCTAAAATATTTAGGTAATGCAAAAAATCCATATTTATATTTAGCGGATACTACTTCTACAAGTATAACTTCTGCAAATATAGATAATTGCTGCAAAATAATTGGTTCTTCTGCGTTCTCTGGTTGCAGTGTTTTGACTAGCGTGGTTATTCCTGACAGCGTTACTTCTATTGGTTCTTCTGTGTTCCGTGGTTGCGGTAGTTTAAATGAAATTAAGTTGCCCTTTGTTGGTAATACTAAAAACGGAACAAGCAATACTCACTTTGGCTATATATTTGGTGCAAGTTATTATGATTATTACGATAATGGATACGTACCATCCTCTTTAAAAAACGTAACAATTACGGGCGGTACTATTGGTGATCATGCGTTCCAAAATTGCGACTCATTAACGTCAGTTGTAATCGGTAATTCAGTTACTTCTATTGGTTATTGTGCGTTCGAAAATTGCAACTCATTAACGTCAATAGTAATCCCTGATTCAGTTACTTCTATTGGTGATTCTGCGTTCTTTAATTGCGACTCATTAACGTCAATAGTAATCCCTGATTCAGTAACTTCTATTGGTTATCGGGCGTTCGAAAATTGCTACTCATTAACGTCAATAGTAATCCCTGATTCAGTTACTTCTATTGGTGATTCTGCGTTCTATGGTTGCAGTGGTTTAACTTCGATTAAATACCGTGGAACACAAAGCCAGTGGAATGCTATTTCAAAGGATGAATATTGGAATTCTAACACAGGAAGTTATACCATAACTTATAATTATAAAAACTAATAAAATTGGGGCAGGGATTTTAGTTTCTTGTTATCGAAGATAAAAAACAATAACTATAATAAGCCTATAACGTGAGTTAATCGCGTTATAGGCTTGTTTTTTGTTTTTTTATTTATGGTCATTCTGGAATTTTTGCTTTTTTTGTCATTTTCAACCGTTTCATAACCAAATTCTCCTAAAAAACAATTGGACACATCATGGGTAAAAACCAAAAAATGATGTGTATATTTTTTTATGGGGATTTTGGAAAAATAAGAATTTTACAATTTTCAAATAAAATTGAAACTCAATAAAAGATGCGCCCAAAAATCAAAAAGTTTAATTAATCGACCTATAGGTGGGTTTTTTGGGCAAATAAACACATAACAAATAAACAAAAAAGGCTTTTGGATAGTTCCAAAAGCCTTTTAAAGTTTTTAATTCAATTAAGCCTTCATGCCTTCTTCAACGGCAACTGCAACAGCTACGGTTGCGCCAACCATTGGGTTGTTACCCATACCGATAAGGCCCATCATTTCTACGTGAGCGGGAACTGAAGAGGAGCCTGCAAACTGAGCGTCAGAGTGCATTCTGCCCATGGTGTCGGTCATGCCGTAAGAGGACGGACCTGCAGCCATGTTGTCGGGGTGGAGGGTTCTGCCCGTGCCGCCGCCCGAAGCAACAGAGAAGTACTTAACGCCGTTTTCGGTGCACCATTTTTTATAGGTACCTGCAACGGGGTGCTGGAACCTTGTGGGGTTGGTGGAGTTACCCGTGATGGAAACGCCAACGTTTTCCATTTTCATAATGGCAACGCCTTCGGGTACGTTATCTGCACCGTAGCATTTAACCTTAGCGCGGGGGCCGTCGGAGTAAGCCTTTTCGTATTCGACCTTAACGGTTTCGGTATAAGGATCGAAGGTGGTGTCAACGTAGGTAAAGCCGTTGATGCGGGAGATGATCATAGCGGCGTCTTTGCCGAGGCCGTTTAAGATAACGCGGAGCTCTTTGCCGCGAACCTTATTAGCGTTCATGGCGATGGAGATTGCGCCTTCAGCGGCGGCGAAGGATTCGTGACCGGCGAGGAAGCAGAAGCAGTCCGTGTCGTCGTTTAAGAGCATGGAAGCCAAGTTGCCGTGACCAAGACCAACCTTACGGTTTTCAGCAACGGAGCCGTTAATGCAGAATGCCTGTAAGCCAATACCGATGGCGGCAGCGGCGTCGGAAGCCTTTTTGCAGCCCTTTTTGATAGCGATTGCAGCGCCTACGTAGTAAGCCCAGACAGCGTTTTCAAAGCAGATAGGTTGTGTACCGCGAACGATCTTATCGCAGTCAACGCCCTTAGCGAGGCAGATCTCTTTACATTCTTCAACGGAAGAAATGCCATATTCAGCCAATACAGCGTTAATTTTATCAATTCTTCTTTCATAACTTTCAAATAAAGCCATAATTCTACCTCCTTATTCCTTACGTGGGTCGATATACTTATAAGCGTTATCAAACCTGCCGTAGCGGCCCATTGCCTTTTTGTAAGCCTCGTTAGGCTCCAAGCCCTGCTTGATAAAGTCGGTCATTTTGCCGAGGGAAACGAATTCATAGCCGGTGATCTGCATATCTTCGTCGAGGGCGAGGCGTGTAACGTAGCCTTCAGCCATTTCGAGATAGCGGCTGCCTTTTGCCCTGGTGCCGTACATGGTGCCTACCTGTGAGCGTAAGCCCTTGCCAAGGTCTTCAAGACCGGCGCCGATAACAAGACCGTCGTCAGAGAATGCTGACTGGCTTCTGCCGTAAACGATCTGTAAGAAAAGCTCACGCATGGCGGTGTTGATCGCGTCGCAAACAAGGTCGGTGTTTAAAGCTTCCAAAATGGTTTTGCCGGGCAAAATTTCAGATGCCATTGCGGCAGAGTGGGTCATACCGGAGCAGCCGATGGTTTCAACCAAAGCTTCTTCAATGATACCCTTTTTAACGTTTAAGGTAAGCTTGCAGGCGCCCTGCTGGGGTGCGCACCAGCCGATACCGTGGGTAAAGCCTGAAATATCAGTAATTTGCTTTGCGCAGATCCATTTGCCTTCCTCGGGGATGGGTGCAGGATCGTGCTTTGGCCCTTTATTAATGCAGACCATTTCTTCAACTTCACGTGAATATTGCATAAGAAAAATGTTCCTCCTATTTATTTCAAGTGTATTATAGCACAACAAGGTGGGTTTTCCAAATTTTTTGGGGCAAAAATTGGTTCGCAAGGGTCAAAAAAGCCGTATTTTTTTGTCTTTTGTCCATTTTTTTATGCCGTAAAGGGTTTTGTTGGCCATCTGCCTTGCAAAAAGCGCGGTTTTTTGTTTACAAAAATCAAGACAAGTGGTAAAATATACTGGAAATAATTTTTTAGCTTTGGAGGTGCTTTATGAACGTTTTGGATACGTTAAAGCAAAGAGGATTTTTAAAACAGACCGTCTACGGTGAGGAGCTTTACGAGCTTTTAGGCAAAGAAAAGGTCTCCTTTTACGTAGGCTTTGACCCAACGGCAGATTCTCTTCACATAGGGCACTATATTCCCATTATGGCCATGGCCCACATGCAAAGGGCAGGCCACCGTCCCATTTGTCTTTTTGGCGGCGGCACGGCAATGGTCGGCGACCCCACCGGAAGGACCGATCTTCGCCAGATGCTCACCAAGGAACAGATCGACCAAAATATTGAGCGCTTTAAAGCGCAGATGTCAAGGTTTATCGACTTTGGCGAGGGCGGCGCCATTATGGTCAACAACGCAGATTGGCTTTTAAATCTTAACTACGTTGACTTTTTGCGCGACATCGGCGTATGCTTCTCGGTAAACAGAATGCTCACCGCCGAGTGCTTCAAGACAAGGCTTGAAAGGGGCCTTAACTTTTTAGAGTTCAACTATATGCTCATGCAGGGCTACGACTTTTACAAGCTGTACACCGATTACGGCTGCGTTTTGGAAATGGGCGGCGACGACCAGTGGTCCAACATGCTTGCCGGCGTTGACCTTGTAAGGCGCAAGGCCCAAAAGCCCGCTTACGCCGCAACCTGCACCCTTTTATTGACCAGTGAAGGCAAAAAGATGGGCAAAACGGCAAAGGGCGCGCTCTGGCTTGACGAAAACAAGACAAGCCCGTACGATTTTTACCAGTATTTCAGAAACGTCGAGGACGAAAAGGTCAACGAGTGTATGAAGCTTCTTACCTTTATGGACGTTGAGGAGATTGACGAGCTTACCAAATACCGCGACGAAAGGATGAACGCCGCCAAGGCAAGGCTTGCCTTTGAGGTAACGAAGCTCGTTCACGGCGAGGCAAAGGCCATTGAGGCCCAGAAGCAGGCCCAGGGCGCTTTCGGCGGCAACGAGGCAGATATGCCCACCGTTGAGGTTGAAAGGACAAACTTTATCCCTGACGTTATGGTGGCTGCAGGTATAACCAAATCCAAGGGCGAGGCAAGGACCCTTATTTCGGGCGGCGGCGTTTCAATAGGGGACGCGAAGGTCACCGGGCTGACCATCCCCGAGGACGTTATGGCAAAGGGCGAGTTTATCCTTCACAAGGGTAAAAAGGTCCACGTTAAAATTATCTTAAAATAATCAAAAAGGGGCAATAATCGGCTTATTGCCCCATATTTATATCCATAAGTTAAATTTTTTCAGTTTAAAAAAGGGGATGGATAAATGGTTGACGGCAAGCTTACGGTAAAGCAAAAAATCAACTTAATAGAAAAATCCAGGCGGCTTGACGGGGTTCAGCTTTCGGCCCTTCCTGCCGTTCACAATACCGATTATTATTTCGTAAGCTACTCTCACCTTGACTACAAGGCAGTTTACAAGGACCTTTTGCTTTTGCAGGAGGAGGGTATCAACATCTGGTACGACAGGGGCCTGCCTGCGGGCAGGGATTGGGAGGAAATGGCCGAGGAGGCCCTTTCCAAGCACGCCTGTATAGGGGTAATTTTTTACCTCAGCGTAAACGCCTTGCGTTCAGAGGCCATTCTGACCGAGATAAAAAAGGTCAAGTCCTTAAACAAAGACTTTCTGGCCATAATGCTTCCCACCCCCGACACGGGGAAGATACTGTCCCCAATGGAAGTTTTACATTTGGCGTGCGAGGATTTTGACGAAAACATCGAAAAGGTCAAGGTGGTAAGAGAGGTCTTCGGCGACAAAATCATCTTTTTATCCATTGACGCAAACCCCGGTCAAAAGGTGGAAAAAATCAAAGGCCTCAAGCGGCCAAACCTTTACGAAATTGCCGATAACGGTACTATAGCCACACTTTTAGGGGTAAACGACAATAAAATTATCCGTGCGGAGCTGCCTGCTGACGCCCTTTTTGAGGAAGAAAAGACCTTGCCCGTCCGCGAGGTCGGCGAGGTTGCATTTGCCAACTTTAACTCCTTAAAGGCGTTACAGCTTCCGTTTTCACCAAGGCGGCTGTATAACGACCCCAGCAGGTTTTTTACCGTAAGGGAGCTTGCGTTTTACCGTTGCGCCAATTTGGAGGATATCAACTTTAACAATAACGATATCAAGATAGAGTCCAAGGCCTTTTCCCATTGCAATGCATTAAAAAGCCTGTCCTTTGAAAGCGCAGGAGAGGTCCACGTCGGCCCCCAAAGCTTTTTCGGTTGCTCCAATTTAAAGGAGTTAACCTTCAATAGCCGTACGGAATCCATTGCCCACGACGCCTTTGGGGATTGCCCCATTGAAAAGATCAACGGCCCCGACGAGGACGACGATTGCGATTATTACGCCTTAGGCAACTGCCTTTTCAATATGATGGGCTTTTTGGTTTTGGGCAGCGCCAATCCCTTCGTCCCCGACGGCACCTTTATCTGTGGGCAGATCATGCCTTACGCTTTTTCGGGCAACAGGGGACTTAAGACGTTTACCGTGCCCAAGCGTACCAAGCGCATTAATAAATACGCTTTTATCAACACCAAAAACTTGACTGAGGTAAGATTTTTTAAAGACAGTCAGCTTGATTGCGTTGATGAGGGCGCCTTTAAAAACAGCGGGATCACCGCCTTAAGCTGGACGGGTGACGGTGACGGCGTTAAGGAAATCGCCATTGAAAAGCTGGCCTTTGCAGATTCCGCCTTGAAAAAAGCAGACTTCAGCGGCGTGCGCGTAAAGCTTTCGCCCCTTGCCTTTGCAAGATGCTTTGACCTTGAGGAGATAATTTTTGACCCCTCCCAAGAGGTTATTGCCGAAGGCAACACGGACCCTTTCATAAGGTGTGTCAGCATAGAGCGTTTGACCCTTCCCAAAAACCTTCAGGCATTTTCGGGGCAGTTGTTTAAGGGCGCGCCCCTTAAAAGCATTTCAGGTCCCACCCGCGAGGAAAACCCTGAATATTACGTGGAAAATAATTGCCTTATCCACGGCGACACCCTCGTAAAGGGCGGGGCAGGGTGCGTTATCCCACCTGCGGTTAAAAAAATCGGCCCATACGCCTTTTACGGCAACGGGGCTTTAACGGAAATTGTAATTCCCTCCCGGGTTGAAGAAATCGGCCCATACGCATTTGCTGAAAGCGGTCTTGAAAGGGCTGTTATCGGTGGCGGGGTAAGGGTTATTGGGGAAAGCGCCTTTGAGGGCTGCGGCTTAAAGGAAGTTACCTTTGAGGACTCATCCGTTAGTCTTTCCCTTGAAAAAAGCCTGTTCTGTCGCTGTCCCGTAAAGGAGGTTTTATTGCCCAAGCGGACGGCAAGGGTCGATAGGGACGCCCTGTATTTTGCCGGCGAAGCAAGGGTCATAAGGCTTTGGTCGGGGGCAACTTACACCGCACCTTTAATGCTTACCTGCTGTGATCACCTTGAGAAGATCATTTTTGACGGAACAAAAGAGGGGCTTTTAAAGGTATTAAGCATTACTGACCTATATGAAAGCAAGCGAGATAGATCGATAATTTTAGAGTGTGCTGACGGAAGCTTTACTTTTTAATTATCTCATTTTATAAACTAAAGGAGACGTGTGATGGACAGTTATTTTGCGGTGGCTTTTAATACCGAAAATGAAATCGTGATCGAAAGGTCACGGTTTATTACCCACGTCTTTTACGTTGAAACGGAAAAGGACGCCAAGGACGCCCTTTCGGCCATCAAAAAGAAGTATCAGGACGCAACCCACAACTGTTACGCCTTTGTGACGGACTTTGGCTTAACCTCAAGGTCATCTGACGACGGGGAGCCATCCGGGACTGCCGGCGCACCCATAATGGAGGTTTTAAAAAACCAAAAGCTTATCAATACCCTCGTGGTTGTCACCAGATATTTTGGCGGCATAAAGCTTGGTGCGGGTGGCCTTGTGAGGGCGTATTCCCGCTCGGCGGCGGAGGGCGTAAAAAAGGGTGGCGCCAAGGAGTTTTTCAACTGTCAAAAGCTTAAGGTCAGCTTAAGCTATGACGAATACAACCTGTTTTTAAGGGAGATCCAGCCCCACTTTTATAAGCACTTAAACACAGATTTCGGTGAGGATATCACCGTGGAGTTTTGCGTTAAAAAAGTGGCCTATAAGTCGTTTATCGACAAATTTAACGGCGTTTTCTACGACAAGACCCTTGAAAATATCGGGGAGGATTTTTACTGATGAAAAGGATAACTGACATTGTCCCGCAAAAAAACGATAAAAAGCGTGTCAGTATTTTTTTGGACGGGCAATTCTTCTGCGGCATTGAAAAAATAACCCAAATGACCAACAATTTGCAGGTGGGCGATATGATTTCGGAGGAAAAGCTTTACGCTCTCATTGAGGAATCGGAGTACACCTGCGCCTTTGAAAGGGCGGTAAAGGCCCTTTCAAGATCCAACAAAACAAAGAAGCAGCTCGTGACCTATTTAAAGGGAAAATCCTTCGATAACCGTGTTATAGGCAGGGTTATTAACAAATTGGAGGAGTACGGTTACCTTGACGACAGCCAGTTTGCCACGACCTTTATAGAGATAAAAAAGCGTGGCTGGGGCAAGCGCCGTCTTGAGGCAGAGCTAAACTTTAAGGGTGTGGACGCCAAAATCGTGGAGGAGGCAGTTTCCAAAATCGACGACGAGGATGAAAACGCTTATCTGGTGGCAAAAAAGTATTGCAAGTCCCGCCCTGTGGATTACGACCTTAAGGTTAAAGCTTTCAGGTATCTTGTGTCAAAGGGTTTTACCTACGACAGCGTTAACGCCGCCCTCGACAGGCTGATAAGGGAAAGCGGGGGCGAGGTATGATAATTTACAAATTAAAAAAGGTCAAATCCACCCAGGATTATGCCAAAAGGCTCATAAAAAAGCACGGGCCGCGGCGCGAGGACTTCGTTGTCATCGCCCAATGTCAGACGGGCGGCAAGGGTACCAAGGGGAGAAGCTTTTCCTCAAAAGCGGGCGGCGCCTATCTCACGGCAGTTACCTTTCACACGGCAAAGGGTGGGGATAAGTGTTTTGAGGTCAACAAATCAGCCGCCATGGCAGTTATAAGATCCCTTCTCGCCTTTGACGTCAAGGGCGGCATCAAGTGGCCCAACGACGTTTTCGTAAACGGTAAAAAAATCTGCGGGATGCTTATTGAAAACACCTTTATCGGCCAGTATATGGACTACTCAATGGTGGGCGTCGGGGTAAACGTAAACAACGATCTCCCTGATGAACTTAAGGACATTGCCATATCTTTAAAGGACGTTTTGGGGCGCGAAATAAGCCTTTCAAGCTTTGTGGCAACACTTATTTACAATTTGCAAAATCCGGAAGATCTCGGCCTATATGCCGATTATTCCATCATTTTGGGTAAAAATATCACCGTCACAAGACCCGACGGAGAGGTCTTTTCGGCATGCGCGAAGGAGATACTTCCCGATGGACGGCTTCTTCTTGACAGCGGCGAGGTTTTAACCGCCGCCGAGATAAGCGTAAGGCTTTAACTTGATAAAATAACTGGTAAGGACTAAGCGGGTCCAATACCTTTAAAAAGCGGACGCAGGCGATAACCCTCGTCCTTTTTTTTGCTCTTTTTTGCCTAAATGGGACGTGTTTTTTTAAAATGCCGGGGCGGTTTTTAAAAAAAGACCCGTATAAAATTCCTTTTATAAAGCAAGAAAACGGATTTTTTCCGTAAAAAACCGCAAAAAAAGCCAAAAACTTTACACAATCTTGAGAAATTTCAAAAAAAAGCAGATTTTTTTTGCAATATCTATTGATAAAATTATAAATATATATTATAATAGAAAAGGTGCGGTAAAGTTTTTTGCCCCCAACCAAAAGAAATAATATTATTACAGGATGGAAGATAAACCATGGGAATTTCAACTTCTAACATTAGAAACATTGCTCTTATCGGTCACGCCGGCGAGGGTAAAACAACACTTGCAGAAGCTATCTTATTTGCTTGCAAGGCAACGACCCGTCAGGGCAAGGTTGACGACGGCAACACCGTATGCGACTTTGACGCAGAAGAAATTGCAAGAAAGACTTCGATCTCTCTCGCATGCGCAAACTGCGAATACAAAGGCTATAAGTTCAACCTTTTAGACGTACCCGGCTTCTTCGATTTCGAAGGCGAAATGGTACAGGCTTTGACCGTTGCAGACGGTGCCGTAGTCGTTACCGGTGCATCAGGCTCCATGACCGTTGGTACGGAGCTTGCTCTTGACTACTGCTTAAAGCACAACATCCCCACCGTTATCTTCGTTTCCGGTCTTGACAAGGACAACACCAGCTATGCTGATACCGTTGCTTCAATCCGTGAAAAATACCCCACCCAGATTGCACCTATGTTTATCCCTTACAGGGAAAACGACAAATTTGCAGGCTGGGTAGACGTTGCTTCCGGTAAGCTTTTCGACCTTAACGGCGCAGAAAAGGGCGGCGTACCCGCACAGCTTTCAGGCGAATACGACAAGATGTACGGCGACCTTTCAGAGCTTGCTGCCGGCAACGATGAAGAGCTTATGGAAAAGTTCTTTGAAGAAGGCCTTCTTTCAAGCGAAGATATCGAAAAGGGCGTTAAGCTTGGCGTTAAGACCTGCTCCTGCATCCCCGTTTTCGGCGGTTCAGGCTATATGAACAAGGGTGTAACAAACCTTCTTGACAAGGTTATCGCGCTTTTACCCGCACCCAACGAAGCAGCACCCGCTATCATGAAGAAGGGCGACGATCTTGCTGAAGTTAAGTGCGACCCACAGGGCAAGGTTATCCTTCGCGTGTTCAAAACCATCGTTGACCCATTCGTTGGCAGACTTAACATGTTCAAGGTCGTTTCCGGTACTCTTAACTCCGGTATGACTTTAAAGGACGTTAACAAAGAAAACGACGAAAAGATCAGCGCTATCTATTATATCAAGGGTAAGCAGCAGGAGCCTACTACCTCAGTAGTTGCAGGCGACATCGGCGCCCTTGCTAAGCTTGGCGACGTTACCACCGGCGACACCTTAACGGAAGACGCTTCCTTGATCTTTGAGCCTATCGTTATGCCTGCACCCGTATACTCAATGGCAGTATTCGCAGCAAAGAAGGGCGAAGAGGATAAGGTATTCGGCGGCCTCAGCAAGCTTAAAGATGAAGATATCTCCTTCACCGTTACCAAGAACGCTGAAACCAACGAAATGCTCCTTTCCGGTATTGGCGAAACTCAGCTTTCAATTCTCTGCAAAAAGCTCAAATCCAAATTCGGTTGTGAAGCTTTATTAAAAGAGCCACGTATTGCTTACCGTGAAACCGTAAGAAAGATGGCAGAAGCTGAAGGTAAGCACAAAAAGCAGTCGGGCGGCGCAGGCCAGTTCGGTGACTGCTGGGTAAGATTTGAACCGGGCGCAGAAGACGGCGTTTATGAGTTCGTTGACGCAGTCGTTGGCGGCGCAGTTCCCAGACAGTTTATCCCTGCAGTTGACAAGGGTCTTCGTGAAGCTATCAAGGAAGGCGTTTTGGCAGGTTATCCTATGGTTAACTTAAAGTGCACACTTTTCGACGGCAAGTATCACCCCGTTGACTCCAAGGAAATTGCTTTCATCACTGCTGCTAAGCTTGCTTACCAGGAAGGCGTTCAGAAGGCAGGCCCCTGCATTTTAGAGCCTATTATGCACCTTGAAGTAACCGTTCCCGATTCATACATGGGCGACATCATGGGCGACATGAACAAGCGTCGTGGCAGAATTTTAGGTACTGACCAGGTTGACGGCAAGGCTATCGTTTCCGCCGAAGCACCCCAGTCAGAGCTTGCTAAGTACGCAACCGACCTTCGTTCCATGACACAGGGCCGCGGCAGATTCAAAACTGAGTTTGCACGCTATGAAGAAGTTCCACCCATGGCACAGGACAAGATTATCAAAGAAGCCAAAGAAAGAGCTGCTAAAGAATAATTACCGACCATTTCGGCGCACACAATTGAATTTGTGTGCGCCTTATTTTGCCTTTTTACTTAAGGCGGCGGGTATGATAAGGATAGGGAATATTAATAATGATTTTGACAGTTTGTCCAAATCCTTGTATTGACTGCACTATCGAGGTGGAAAATTTAGACGTAGGCAGGCTTTCAAGGATCGATAACAAAATAGAAAACTGCGCCGGCAAGGCGTGTAATACGGCCATTGGTATTGCAAGGCTTGGGGAAAAGGTTTTTGCAACGGGCTTTTTGTTCGAGCAGCGAGCAAGGACCTTTCTCAACTACCTTGACAGGGAAAACGTCCCTTGCGAGTTCGTTATGAACAAGGGCGCCATCAGGGTCAACTATAAAATAATCGACAGCAAGTCCATGCTGACCGAGCTTAACGACAGCGGCGACACGGTCACCCAGAAAAAGCAGGAGGAGCTTTTATCTCTCCTTGAGCGTGTAGGAAAGGATGCGGCCGTCACGGTAATATCAGGCTCACTTCCCAAAGGGGTGGCGGCAGACTACTATAACAGGCTTGTGTCCGCGGCAAAGGGCTACGTCATCGTCGATTGCGAGGGCGAAAAGCTCAGCGCCGCATTAAAGGCGGGCGTGTATATGGTAAAGCCAAACCTTTACGAGCTTGAAACCTTCAATAAGGAAAACTATTTTTCCCACGCGGATATGCTAAAGGGCTGCTATAAAATTCTTGACAGGGGGGCGCAAAAGGTCTTACTTTCCATGGGACGTATGGGCGCGATCCTGACCGACGGACACAAAAACCTTTACTGTAAAAGTGAAAACGTGCCGGTAAACTCCACTGTGGGGGCAGGGGACTCCATGATAGCGGCGGCCTCAATCGCCCTTGAAAAGGCCATGGATGACGAGGAAATTTTAAGGTGCGCAGTTGCTGCGGGCACAGCCTCCATCACTACCCAGGGGACGAGTCTTTTTACCAAGGAGAAATATTCCGAAATTTATAAAAAGCTTAAAATACAGGAAATTTAACAAGCAAAAAAGCACGGCGATCGCCGTGCTTTTTCAATTGCAATTTGCAAAAACACAAATTTGATTTTTGATAAAAGTGGGGGTATAGGTCGGTTATCGGCCATTTTTGCTTTATTTATGAGTTAAACCCGCCACGTTTTGCGTATTCTGCCAAAAGATCCCTTGCATAGGTATCGGGTGAGGATAAATAGGCAACCGTCGTCATCTTGTTGGGGGAGTATTCCGACGAGTACGTATCGGTGATGACGTAATAGATTTCATCGTCCTTTATGCTTGTTAAGATGTTTTCGCCATACTCGCTTAAGGTGACGAAGTAATTTTCATTTTCGGTATAGATAAACTTGCTCTTTAAATACTTGCCGGAGATCGACGCAAGGACGATAGGGTTATCAAAGGGGAAAAGTGATTGCAGGTCCTTATAGCAAACGTCACCGACGTAAAGGTTATAAGGGCTTCTGCAGGACATGTATCCGCCACCTAAAACAATGTTGTATTCCTTGCCCCATTTTGCAAGGCCGGCCTCAAGGTAAAGTTCAGAGCAGATATATCTTAACTCGTCAGAGCCTCTTTTTGAAACGTTTTGTCCGAGGACCTCGTAAACGTTGCCGATCTGTTCGGCGTACTTATCAAAGAGGGCTTCCGTTTCGCTGTCGGGGGTCAGGTTGGAAAAGGTGGAGGTGTAAGTAAGCTCGCCCTTAGCTGTGACGATCTGGTCGGTGACCGTATTGAAGTTCATATCAACGTGGGCAAAATATTTGTTGCTTGACCCTGCCTGCAGGTGGTAAACGCCATAGCTGTCCTTTACCACGTAGGACTGGTGGGTGTGCCCCTCGAAAACCAGGTCAACGTAGCCGTTTGAAAGGCTAACGTCGTAGTATGAGGAAAATTCCCCGTCGGAAAGGGTCCTGTCGTAGGACGTGGAGTAGCTTCTTCCAAGACCGTCGTGAAGTGAGTACACAATAAGGTCAGCACCCTCGCTGCGGAGGCGCGTTGCCTCGTTTTTGACAAGCTGGGTAAGCTCGTCACGGACGGCGAAGCGATAGCCGTCAACCATGCCTTCCGCTATGGAGGAATAGCAGTCGCCTATGGCGCCGATAATGCCTATGGACACCCCTGATTTTTCGATCATGACGGATGGCTGGCAAAAGCCTGCCAATGCGTTGGTGTTTTCGTCGTAAACGTTAATGGCAAGGAAGGGGAATTCTGCAAGACTTTCGTTGGAGTAAATATATTGATCCCCCCAGTCAAATTCGTGATTGCCAAGGGTCATTGCGGAAAAATCAAGGACGTTCATCCACTCGGTAACAAGTGCGCCTTTGGTGTTGTTGGACTCCGACGAGCCCTGCCACATATCTCCGGAGGAGATAAGAACGGCATTTTCCGTTTTGGAAACAGACTTCAGATAAGTTGACGTTTTGCCAATGCCCTGGTTTGTATCGTCGGTGACGTTGCCGTGAAGGTCGTTGGTGACGTAAAAGTCAAGGTTGACGACCTCAGGTATTTCGGGCGGTGTGGTACCGCTGTCACTGCCGCCTTCAGAGGGTCTGCTGTTGGTGGTGCCGCCTGACGTACCGCCGTTGTCGGACACAGGTTGGCATGCCGCAAAGGATAAAAGCATGGCAAGGATAATTATTGCCGCAATAAGCTTTTTAAACATAAATACTCCTAAGAAAGTTTTTTGTGGGTATATTATATCATAAGTTTAAAAAAAGATAAAAGGATTAACCGTGCATTTTTGCAAATATATTTGATATATTGGGACGGATAGGTATTTTTGTATATATTTTTTTGTAGAAATCAAAAAACCTGCCTTTTTTCACAAGGGAAGGGTGACTGATTTTAAAAAGTGGGCCTATAGGTCGGTTTTCGACGTTTTTTCACCGATTTTCGCTTAAAAATGAACAAAAAACAAAGAGCCGCGCTTTTTGGCGCGGCTGAAAATTTATACTAAACCTTAAAGCAGCTTCCGCCGATAAATTCCCTGATAAGAGAGTTGCAGGGGATAAGGGACTCGTCGGTGATGGGGGTAAAGTACTTAAGGTATTTTATAAGTCTGTTTGCAATAAGGTATTGGGGGTCGGTATACTTGATCTTCTTTAAGGCGGGCAGGGCCCTGGTCTTCAAGACGCAAAGCTCGTAAGAAAGGCTGGAGTTAAACACAAAGTCAGCCCCCTCCTGATGGGGGTATATCCATTTGAACTCCCCATCGCGGACAGACTGCCACATATCGATGGTGGTGGCGGCAGGGCAGTTTCTGAAGCTCATATCCCTGACTATTCTTCGGATAAGCCTTAAATTGGTGGTGGACAGCGGCGAGTGGTCGTCAATGTTCATCTGGGCCTGGGGCGCGATGTAAATTTTAAACTTTCTATGCTTGGGGATGGAGGCCGTAAGCCTTTCGTTAAGGGCGTGGATGCCCTCAATGATGATGGGGGAGTTATTTTCCACCCTTATGGTGCGGCCTTTGACCCGCTTGCCCGTGGTAAAGTCAAATTTAGGAAGGGTTACCTCCTCGCCGTTGATAAGGTCGAAAAGGTCCTTATTGAAAAGCTCCACGTCGAGGCAGTTTATATGCTCAAGATCAAGCTCCTCACGGGGCTTGTTTTGTATTTTGCAGATGACTTCCTTTTCAAAATAATAATCGTCAAGGGAGATCATGACCGGCTCAATACCGCGGGATAAAAGCTCTATGCGCACCCTGTTGCAGAAGGTCGTCTTACCGCTGGAGCTGGGTCCCGCGATGGCAATAAGGCGGATATTTTCGATATCGGCCTCAATGGCCCTGCCAAGGTCGGACAGCATGGCGTTGTGACGGGCCTCGCACATCTGGATAAACTCCAAAAGGTTGTCACGCTCGATTTTGCGGTTGACCTCCGGTATGGTCTGCAGCTTGGTTTTTTTTGCCCACTTATAGGCCTGCTGCAGGGTCCTGCCGTAGGTGGATTCCTCAACAAATTCGGGAATCTCGGCGTTAAGCTCGTGCCGGGGGTACTGGATGATTATGCCCGGGCTGTATGGTGTGATGGAGTAGTCGCTTATGCACCCTGTGGATGCCACCATATAGGAGTGGAGGTAGTTATAATAATCGCCGCACTTATAGGTGTGTGCGCTTTTTTCCGGTCGGTAGGAAAGCACGTCAAGCTTATCCTTCATATTGGATTTTGCGTATAGGGCGGAAAGCTCCTCCACGGGCAGGGATAAGCGTTCGATCTTCAAATCTGCGTCTATAAGCCGTTTAACCTCATTTTTAATAGGCTCCACGGCCCGTGACATATTAAAGGTTTTATTTAAAGCCTCGCAATAGACCGAGCGTGACGCGTTATAGCTGAAGCGTATTTTTACGTTGGGATAAACGTTGCGGAAGGCCATTGCTATCAAAAACCTTAAGGTGGTTTCATAGGCCTTGCTTGCCTCGCTGTGGGAAAGCCCAAGGGGCTTTATTTCCATGCCGTCGTGCTTTTCTGACAGGGCGTAATTTATTTCCTTGACCTGCGCGCCCACCTGGCAGACGATGTCCCTTTTTTTGTCGTAGCCTTCAAGGACGTCAATTACCCTTGTGCCCACGGGGACCTTTTTAATTTTTCCGTTTACTTTAATTTCAATCATATCATACCTTAACTTATCAATATTTTTCGTGAGTTTTATTATTATATCACACATTTTTGCCGAATGCAATAGGTTGTGCCAAATTTTTTTTGGGGGGCAAGAAAAGCCCGTCTTTATGGGATATCCAAAAGTAAAACTAATATATATAAAAAGATAACAAAATATGCAAAAAGCCGCCTATAAGCCCAAAAACGGCCTATTGGCGGCTAAAAAGCAAGTCAATGATTAAAGGAACATATACTCTGCGGTAACGCTTTCGCCGGTGCTTAAGCTATACTTTAAGGTGAGCTTTTGAAGCTTAACCGTGTTAAAGGAAACGCTTACCGTCATGTTTTGCGCGTCGATGGCGCTATTTTGGGTAAAGGCCTTGGGGTTTGTTACCTTTGCAAAGAAGGAAGCCGCTTTAACTGAAGGGCTTTCAAAATAGCTTGCCTTAAACTGTAAAGCCAGCTTGTCGACGGACTCAAGGTTGATATCCACGGCCTCGCCGTTTAAAAGCACGGTTTTGCCGTCGGCGATCTCAACCTTGCCCTCAGATACCTTGATCATGCTGTCGGGCATGGTAACGGCGCCGTTTTCCACGGAGATCTTATTTAAAGATTCCACGGTGTAGCTAACGGTGGTCTTGCCGTCGTCGGTCCTTACCTTAAACTGGTTTTTAAGGGTAATATCGTCCTTTTTTGTGGTGACGGTAAGGTTAAAGCTGTCGTAAGACTTTTCGGTCATTTCCTGAATGGAGGCAAGGGTGCTTGCTAAAGCCTCCTCACTTGCCTGACCGTCGTTGACGGGTGTGCAGCCCCAAAGGGTGAGTGCCACAGCGGCCAGCAATACGATCGCTAATAATTTTTTCATTTTTCAGCCCTCCTTAAAACAATTTTTGCTTGATGATTACAGCCAAAGCCCCAAGTGCGGCCGTAAGGATGGACATACCTGCCACCATGGCGTTGGTTGCGTCAAGGTGCTTGCCGTTTAACTCGCCTGCTAAGGCGTTGTATCTTTCAGCTTCCAGGATAAGCTTGACGTAAGAGTCAAAGGCGACCTCCTTGCCGTCCTCACTGAGGGCGTTGTAAAGGCTTAAAGCCTCGTTTATGGCCGTGTAAAGGCTTGTGCCCGTGAGGGAGGAAAGGCCGTCCACCTTGGCGATGAAGGCTTCAGCGCCGTCAAGGTCGGGGGTCGGTGGGGTGATGGGGTCTTCAACGTCGCCGCCGGGCACGTCGTCGCCTGCGTCGGGGTTAGACAAGGTCACGGTGATACTTTCAATATAAGCCGCGCCGCTGCTTCCCGTCAGGGTGTAGTTTACCGTAAAGTATTGGTCGGTGGTGTTAAGAACCCAGGTGGTACCCTCGGTGGTGGCCGTCTTTTCGCCGTAGCTTGTGCCCGTTGTCGGGTAGTTGGACATCTGGGTGTAGGGGGTGGTGGAGGTGCGTACGGTGAAGGGTCTTTCGCCGCTGTACATCTTGACCGTAATTGAAACGATGCCGCCCTCTACGGGGGTGGTGTTATAGAAGTAATGTGAGGTCTTGCTGATGTTTATCTGCATGGAATCGCTATTACCCGGATAGATAAAGCCGTAGCCCTTCAACCCCTCCGCCGTGGAGAACTGATGCCAGGCATATCCGCCGCTTGAGGTAAAGCTTGAGCGGTAAATGGTCGTTGAAACGGTCTTGGAGGCAGTTACCTTAATGCCCTCGTAACGGGCAGACAGGCTTGCAATCTTGCAAAGGACGGACGTGGTCCCCTGGGAAAGGGTTTCCTTTCCGGTGACGCCGTCAACCCAGCTTAAAGCGGTGTTTGCAAGGACCTTTGTGGCGCCGTCCGTGTAGGTTGCGGTTACCGTAAGCCCCTTGGGGTCAAACTTGTCGCCGGCGGTGTATTCGGTCTTTACGGGGGTGCCGGACACCGTAAGCTTGCTGAGGCCCTTTACCGTAAGGGTAAGGGTAGCGGTGACGGTTTTATCAACTGCGCTGGCGGCGGTTATCGTGCAGGTGCCGCCCTTTTTAGCGGTGATAACGCCGTTTGAAACGGTTGCAACCGCGCTGTTTGATGAGGACCATACAAGGCTTTGTGATGCGTCCTTGGGCATAACGGTTGCGGAAAGGGTCAAGGTCTCACCCTCGGCAAGAGTTGCGCTCTGCTGTGAAAGGGTAATGCTTTCGGGTGGGGTAGAGGTATAGTCGCCGTAAGTTTCAACTACCTTATTGAGGGCGGCGTTATAGCTTTTGCCGTCGTTGCAGTAGATCTTTGTGGCGTATTCGGGGTGGTCGATAAAGGGGTTGCGGTTGCCCTGAATTTTATAAACGGCGTCGTTTCTTGCAATTTCAGCGGCTGTAGGGGGCTCCTGTAAGTGCCACTTCATCAGGGTGGAAATTTTACCTATGGTCTTGCTTTGACCTGCGCTGTCAACGAAGGTAAGGTTAAAATCATCCCCCCAACGGGTCTGAAGATACATAAGTATACGTGCCGTTGCGCCGCGATAGCCTTCGCCCGGGTAGAAAAGCCCGCCCGCCTGATAGCAAAGGTTGCCGTAGGACGTGGAGCCGTTTTCCGCAACGATGTTTCCGTTGGTTTTGGCAACCTCGTCAAAGCTGTTGTTGCCGCGGGTGGAGTTTAAGTTGGCGTTGGTTGGCCTTAAGTGGTGGGCGTCAGAGCCCGCTTGCGACGACGCGGGGAAGGCCTGACCGTTCTGCTTGGGCCAGACGTGCTCACGGTTGGTGCCGTCGTTAAAGCTGCCGGTGAATCTTACCGACGTGCCCGTGTAAAACCAAAGGATGTTGCCTGATACGTTTGGATCGGCGTCGGACTTGGGGAAGACGTTTCTCAGCTCGTCATAGCTCGTCTGGTATTTGTGGGTGGTCGTTATAAGCTGAGCAAGCTCGCTTCTGAAGGCCGTACCCATAAGGGTCTCGTCCAAGCCGTCGTAATACCCGCCGTAAAGGCTTTCGGCCTGGGCAACGGTAACGGGCGCTTCCACCTTGGCAATGGGGCTTGTACCCGTAAATGCCGCGGTGGACAGTACGATTGTTATCGCAATGATCAGTGCGCTGAAAATTTTCAGCTTTTTCTTAAAGTTGACGTTCATTTGCTCTTCCTTTTGTTTTTTTTCGTCCCTTGATCTTCATCAGGGCATAATTATCAAGTTTATTATATACGTTAAGCCCCTTCTTGTCAAGTTTTAACCTATGGTTAAACAAAACAAAGGGGCTTGGGTTTTTTGCGCCCTTTTTTCGTCGGACCTTATGCCTTTTTTTGCCGCCGCCCGCGGGCGGCGGATAAGGGGCTTTAAAGGCGGCAAATTTTTGCCTTTTGGGATATTTTAAGGCTTGTCCGCCCATAAAAAACGCCCTGCGACAGTTCGTCGCAGGGCACTTTGACTTTAATTATTCAATTTTTCGTTGAATAGGCCAGGGGATTTTAGGCTGTGTAAGTAACATCAATCTTGTTTATTCTTGACTGTGCTGTTAAGTTGAAAGCAATTTCAGAAACGTCACTGCAAGTAATGGTTACAACAGAGTCGCTTACAGTTGCTGTGAGGCCTGCATTTGTGGCAGAGGTTTGCATAACGGTTGCATAGGAGCCTGACGTGCAGGTAATAACTACTTTAACGAGCGTGCCGCCGTTTACGGAGATAACAAGTTGAGAATTTGCATAAGCACGGAAGTGGTCGGCATCACTTGTTCTGATTGCAGTTGATCCTTTTTTATTTGTTACAGTAACAGCAGCATTTGTCCAAGTGATTTTTGATTTATCACTAGAAAGAGCACCAGTTGTAGAGAAAATGTCTATTGCAACGTCGTAAGATTTGGGTTCTTCTTTTCCACAGCCCGTGCAGGTTCCGTCAACATAATTATGGTCAGTTACGGGGATTTCTTCCTGAGCAACTAATATTTCGTCGCAGCGTGAGCAGTGTTTACCTTCAGTTAAACCGGTTTGAGTACAAGTTGCCTCAACTGCTGCATCGATAACTTCAGCGTGATCTAAGGCCGGGATAACCTCACTTGAAATTATTTCTTTACACTTGGTGCAGGTTATCGTTGTTAAGCCTGTTTCTAAGCACGTTGCGCCAACGGTTTCTGTAGTGGTGTTTTCGTGCGCACAGTCTTCAGGTGCACCACAGTTTTCACACTTTCCGTCAACGTAAGTATGTTCGCCAGTTGCGGGGATTTCTTCGGTCTTGGTTTCACCGCAGTTGTTGGCTGTACAGGTGTAAGTCATTTCGCCGTCTTCCGTACAGGTTGCTTCCGTGGTGATTTCGCCGTTGTTCCAAGCGTGGCCGGTGGCTTCCGTAATTAAAGTTTCAGTTTGTCCACATCCATAAATACAAGTTCTTATTGTTTCGCCCGATTCAGTGCAGGTAGGCTCTTTTTGAACTGTTTCAGTATATTCGTGTGCGCAAGCCTCAGCAGTGCCGACAAATATAATAGAGTTAATCATTGCTCTTTTGTCGGGAGTTGAATTTGTGGATAAACTAATACTTTTCTCAGAGGTTGTGTCTATGGTTATTTCGGTGTATTCGCCATTATTTGAACAAGTGTTTATGGAGTAAGTGATGCCATTAATTGATACACTTGCCTTGTTTGCTTTGTAGCCTGCGATATTAATAATAACGCGTGACACACTATCTGGGACTATAAAAGTAAGGGTTGCGGTTACAGAGCTTGTACCAAGCTTAATGCAGGAATTACCTTTTGCATCGTATGCGGGACCATAAACCTTGCTCATATTGGTTAATGCTAAAGTATAGCCATCAGCAGTATAAGATTTGCTTGCACCTAAATCGTTGCCGTCAACATGCGTAGCAGAACCATTAGCACCAAACTCAAATGCGATTTCCGTTGTAACCAGCATAGAGGGACCCTTTAAGCCGCATACCGTACACGTGCGATTTTCATAATCGTGCTCGCCGGTCGCGGGAATTTCTTCGGAAGAAGTTATTTCTTCACAATCATTACACTTCGTGACAATGGATCCTGCTGTTCCGCAAGTTGCATTAGTCGTTATCGTTGATGTGTTTTTGTGTAAGCAGTTTTCAAGTGCGCCACAATTTTTGCATTCGCCGTCAACGTAAGTATGTTCGCCGGTCGCGGGAATTTCTTCCTGTGCTACCGTTACTTCGCCGCAGACTGAGCAGTGGCTACCTTGGGTAAGACCGGTTTCGGTACAGGTTGGTGCAACTGCTTCGTCAACAACTTCAGTATGGCCTAAAGCTTCGCCATATGATTGCCCGCAAATGGTACATTTTGCTGCTTCCGTGCAGGTTGCTGTGCCGGTATGTTCGTGAGCGGTGTGGGCGGTTATCCAACCGTTCTTCATCTGTGAAGCGCTACTATACTGGCCGATAATGCCGTAAACGGTGATTTGGTCGCCAACAATTGGTTTTACATCCAAAGCATCGTATCTTGTTTCGCCGTCTGCTGAATAAGTGCCGTAAATTGTGAACGTGGTGTCAATATCATCAACATAGATGCGCATATTACCGTATTGGGTGTTGTAAACTTCTTTGATAGTACCTGTTACGTAATACTTGCCGCTGGTGTAAGTATTGTGTGCGTAGGCTTGACCGAGGGCAATTGCCTGTGCAATCGTCAACGTGGTGTCAGCTTCCGGCGCAACTGTTTCTTCACAACGGTCGCATACATAGTCGCCGTTTTCGTCAGCGTGGCCTAAAGCATCAATTATCCAGCTATCTTTTGCGATTTCATTTTCGCCGTTTGCATCGCTGAAGTATTTGTCGCAATTGCCGCACGTCCAGTAAGCGCTGTTGCCGGCTTCTTCGCAGGTTGCGGTGTTTTCTTCAGTTGCCGTCATGTTATGACCGAGTGCGGAAATTACCCAGCTGTTTTCGGCAATTTCCGTTGCTCCGTTTGCATCGCTGAAATATTTATCGCATGCAGCGCAATACCAGTATTCATTGTTGCCGTCTTCAGTGCAGTTTGCTTCAGCCGCGGGGGTGTGAGCCATTGTATGGTTGCAGGTTAATTTGTCGATTGTGGTGTTTTCGTTTTGTGTTGCATTACATATCTGACATTTTTCATGCTTTTTACCTTCTTCTTCAAAGGTTGCTTCCTTGTCGATAACCCAAATCCAATCGTGGCCTAAGGCTTCGCCTTCGGTTGCATCGCAAACTGAGCAGGTCTTGGGCTCTTCGCAGGTTGCATCTTCCCAATCGTGGCCGGTGGCAGGGATTTCTTCGCTGGAAATAGTTTCGCCGCATTTATTACAGGTCACAACAATAGATCCTGCTTCCGTACAGGTTGCTTCATTCCTTGTTTCGGTGGTTTCAGCATCATCGTGGCCAAAGGTTGCCGTGGTGAGAGTGATAGAAGTAAGTCTTACCTGTTGGTCGCCGTCAACGTCGAGCTTTAAGTAGGTGTAGGATCCGGTAATCGTTATGCTATAATCCTTATAGGACGTTGACGTGATTGAAACGCCTTCAATCAGTGTCCAAGACTCTCCGTCTGTTGAACCGTATACGTTTAAGGTGTCGACCTTGTTGCCAGCATTGAAGTCAAGTGCGGTGATAACGCCTGAAGATTTAATAATTGCGTAACCGTTATGGGTGCTGCTTGAATAAATTCTTAATTGCGTGGTAAAGTGACACTGCGTTGTGTAGATGGTTACGTTTTCATCTAAAACGTGTTCTTCGTTTTCAGCATATTGTGTACCAGCATCATAATCTGAGAATGTATACTTATTAGTTGATGACTCTCTGGTGTCACAAATTGAACATACATGGCATATGTAATTGTGGCCCGTTGCTTCAACAGTTTGCTGTGCAACTAATACTTCGTCACAAACTGAGCAGTGGCTGCCTTCGGTAAGACCGGTTGTTGTACAAGTTGGCGCTACTGCTTCATCGATAACCTCAGTGTGGCCGAGGGCGTCGATTGTTTCTTTGCCTACGGTATGGTCGCAACGGCTGCATGCCTGGTAAGCGGTGTAGCCGGCTTCGGTGCAGGTTGCTTCTTTGCCGTCAACGTCTACAAGTGCATGGCCTAAGGCTTCAACAGTTTGCTGTGCAACTAATACTTCGTCACAAACTGAGCAGTGCTTACCTTCGGTAAGACCTGTTGCGGTACATGTTGGGGCAACTGCTGCATCAATAACTTCGGTGTGGCCGGTTGCTTCAAGTTCTTCATAAGTTGTGTAATCACAACGTGAGCAGGTGACGTAAGCATTCCAACCGATTTCAGTACAGGTTGCTGCCTGTGCTTCGTGAGCAATTTCGTCGTGGCCGAGGGCTGAAACTTCTTCTTGTGCAACTAATACTTCGTTACATACTGAGCAGTGCTTGCCTTCGGTAAGACCTGTTGTTGTACAAGTTGGCGCTACTGCTTCATCGATAACCACGGTATGACCAAGTGCTTCAACGGCCTCGGTCTTGGTTGCGCCGCAGTTGGCAACGGTACAGGTGTAAGTCTTTACGCCGGGGGCCGTGCAGGTGGGGGCGGTGGTTACAACGCCTTCGTCCCATTGACACTGGTGAGAAACCTTATCGATGACGGTGTTTTCATTGCGGGTTACGTGACATACGGTACATTCCTCATGCTTTAAGCCCGTTGAGGAAATTGTTGCTTCCAGATCGATAATCCAAACGTAATTGTGAGAAGGTTCTCTTGTATGATCACAGCCGTTGTTGTTACAGGTCGTATCGCAAGCGTTGTCGTATGCGTGACCAAGTGCTGCAACAACTTCTTGTGGGATCAATATTTCGCCGCAAACGGAGCAGTGCTTGCCTTCGGTAAGACCCGTTTCGGTACAGGTTGGGGCAACTGCTTCGTCGATAACCTCGGTATGATCAAGTGCTTCAACAACTTGCTGTGCTACGAATACTTCGCCGCAAACGGAGCAGTGGCTGCCTTCGGTAAGACCTGTTTCGGTACAGGTTGGGGCAACTGCTTCGTCGATAACAATACCGTGACCTTAAGCTTCAAGTTCTTCATAAGTTGTGTAATCACAACGTGAGCAGGTGACGTAAGCATTCCAACCGATTTCAGTGCAGGTGGGGGCTTGTGCTTCGTGAGCAATTTCATCGTGGCCGAGGGCTGCAACTTCTTCTCGCGCAACTAATACTTCGTCACAGCGTGAACAGTGCTTACCTTCGGTAAGACCGGTTGCGGTACAGGTTGCTTCAACTGCTGCATCAATAACTTCGGTATGGCCTAAAGCTTCGACGGTTACAGCGTTCGTGCTTTCGCAAGCGGAGCAGGTGTAGGTCGTTACGCCGTCTTCCGTGCAGGTTGGGGCCTTGGTTTCAACGCCCTCATCCCAAGCGTGTTCGGGGGCGCTATCCACTAACTTGTAAAGTGTGATTGCTTTTTGTGATGTGTAAGATGTTGATTTGTAGTAACGGAAACGCATCTGGTTGCTTGCGTTGTTAAAGCGTAATACGGAAGTGTTGCTTGTGATCTTAACAGTGCCGTCTACAAACTCGATGGTGTTAAGCTGTTGTATGGTTTTGTTAAAGTTTAACTTATTACTTCCGCTTGAGCCATAAATGTAGCCGTTAGCGGTCTTTATGGCATATCCGCCGTTCATTGCTTCAATGGTTACGGCAACTGCGTTTAATTCATCTGATGAATTAATAACGCCGTCATTAATAGTTGCAGATACGTATCCATTAACTGCGTCTAGGCCATTGAATACGTAAGCGTTTGAGCCATCTTCATAAACGATTAAGTAAGTACCGGTCCAATCATTTGGTGCCGCGGTAACTTTTTCGTAAACCTTGCCGGCTGCTTGGTTGGGACATCCGGCGGTTACGGCCAAGCCGCAAACGGAGCAGACGCCGTCAATAAACTTGTGAACACCGGTTGCTTCAACGATAACGGTTTCACGGGATAATTCTTCCTCGCAAACGGTACAGTAAACTACGTTGTCGTAGGATCCTGCTTGGCCGCAGGTGGGGGCAACGCTGTTTTCAACAACGATCTGACCTTCGGTGTGACCGGTTGCTTCAACGGCTTCGGTCTTGGTTGCGCCGCAGTTGTTGGCTGTACAGGTGTAAGTCTTTACGCCTTCTTCTTCGCAGGTGGGGGCGGTGGTTACAACGCCGTCATCCCAAGCGTGGCCCGTTGCGTCAACGTAATTATCTTTATAGGTGTGGCCGCAATTGTCGTTACTGCAGGTGTAGGTGGTATAGCCTTGTGCCTCGCAAGTGGGTGCGGTTACAACCCCGTTATAGCTGTGGCCCGTTGCGGGGATTTCTACATAGGTTGTGTAATCACAGCGTGAGCAGGTTTCGTAAGCTTCCCAACCGATTTCAGTGCAGGTGGGGGCCTGTGCTTCGTGAGCAATTTCGTCGTGACCTAAGGCAGGAACGACGTTCTGTGCAACCAATACCGTGCCGCAAACTGAGCAGTGCTGACCTTCGGTAAGACCTGTTGCAGTACATGTTGGTGCTACGGCTGCATCAATAACTTCGGTATGACCTAAAGCATCAACAGTTTGCTGTGCAACTAATACTTCATCACAAACTGAGCAGTGTTTACCTTCGGTTAAACCTGTTGCTGTACAAGTGGGCGCTACTGCCGCATCAATAACTTCGGTATGACCTAAAGCATCAACAGTTTGCTGTGCAACTAATACTTCATCACAAACTGAGCAGTGTTTACCTTCGGTTAAACCTGTTGCTGTACAAGTGGGCGCTACTGCCGCATCAATAACTTCAGTATGGCCTAAAGCAGGAACGACGTTTTGTGCAACCAATACTTCGTCACAAACTGAGCAGTGCTTACCTTCGGTTAAGCCTGTTGCAGTACATGTTGGTGCTACTGCTGCATCAATAACTTCGGTATGGCCTAAAGCAGGAACAACGTTTTGTGCAACTAATACTTCGTTACATACAGAACAGTGTTTACCTTCGGTTAAGCCTGTTGCAGTACATGTTGGGGCAACTGCTGCATCAATAACTTCGGTGTGACCGAGGGCATCAACGGCAACGGTTTCACGGGATAATTCTTCCTCGCAAACGGTACAGTAAACTACGTTGTCGTAGGATCCTGCCGTCGTGCAGGTGGGTGCAACGTTATTTTCAACAACGATCTGACCTTCGGTATGGCCTAAAGGGTTAACGTAGCTATCAACGTAGCTGTCGCCACAAGTCTGGCAGGTATGGGTGGTGTAGCCGCGGTCTTCACAGGTGGGTGCGGTTACAACTGATTTATAGTCGTGGCCCGTTGCGGGGATTTCTTGATAGGTGGTGTAATCACAACGTGAGCAGGTTTCGTAAGCTTCCCAGCCGATTGCAGTACAGGTGGGGGCCTTTGCTTCGTGAGCAATTTCGTCGTGACCTAAGGCAGGAACGACGTTCTGTGCAACTAATACTTCGTCACAAACTGAGCAGTGCTTACCTTCGGTTAAGCCTGTTGCTGTACAAGTGGGCGCTACTGCTGCATCTATAACTTCGTCGTGGCCTAAAGCAGGAACAACGTTCTGTGCAACCAATACTTCGTCACAAACTGAGCAGTGTTTACCTTCGGTTAAACCTGTTGCAGTACAGGTGGGTGCTACTGCTGCATCAATAACTTCGGTATGACCGAGGGCATCAACAGTTTGCTGTGCTACTAAAACTGCGTTACATACAGAACAGTGTTTACCTTCGGTTAAGCCTGTTGCAGTACAAGTGGGCGCTACTGCCGCATCAATAACTTCGGTGTGACCGAGGGCATCAACGGCAACGGTTTGACGGGATAATTCCTCCCCGCAAACGGTACAGTAAACTACGTTGTCGTAGGATCCTGCCGTCGTGCAGGTGGGTGCAACGTTGTTTTCAACAACGATCTGACCTTCGGTGTGGCCTAAAGGGTTAACGTAGCTGTCAATGTAGCTGTCGCCACAAGTCTGGCAGGTATGGGTGGTGTAGCCGCGGCCTTCACAGGTGGTTGCGGTTACAACTGATTTATAGTCGTGGCCCGTTGCGGCGATTTCTTGATAGGTGGTGTAATCACAGCGTGAGCAGGTTTCGTAAGCTTCCCAGCCGATTGCTGTACAGGTGGGGGCCTTTGCGGCGTGCTGTGTTAAGCTGTGGCCGAGGGCGGAAACCTCTTCAGTGTATCTGTGGTTGGGGTCGTTTTGGCAGGTGAAGGTTTTAACGCCCTTTTCCGTGCAGGTGGGTGAGGTGGTTATAACGCCGCCGTCGTAGTTATGGCCTAATGCGGGGATGATTTCCTGCTCGACCAAAACCTTGTCGCAACGTGAACAGTGGCTGCCCTGGGTAAGACCGGTGGCCTCACAGGTGGGGGCGACTGCCCCATCAATAACGGGACCGTGGCCGATGGCGGGGATGACCTCTTGGGCGATCAGGGTCTGGCCGCATACGGAGCAGTGCTTGCCTTCGGTTAAACCGGTGGCTTCACAGGTGGGGGCCTTTGCGGCGTCGATAACCTCGGTATGGCCTAAAGCTTCAACGACTTGCTGTGCAACTAATACTTCGTTACATACAGAGCAGTGCTTACCTTGGGTAAGACCCGTTGCGGTACAGGTGGGTACAACTGCTGCATCAATAACTTCGGTATGGCCGAGTGCCTCAACAACTTGCTGTGCAACCAATACTTTGTCGCAAACGGAGCAGTGCTTACCTTGGGTAAGACCCGTTGCGGTACAGGTGGGTGCAACGGCCTTATCGATAATCTCGGTATGGCCTAAAGCTTCAACAACGTGAGGCGTGGTCGAAAGCATTGCGTCACAAATGGAGCAATAAACAACGCTATCGTAGGAGCCTTTACCCTCACAGGTGGGGGCAACGTAGTTTTCTCTTACGGCAGACTTGGGGCTGTGACCTAAAGCGGCAACGTAGTTATCTTTATAGGTGTGGCCGCAATTGTCGTTCTGGCAGGTGTAGGTGGTGTAACCCTTTTCCGTACAGGTGGGGGCTGTTACGACTGATTTGTAGTCGTGGCCTGTTGCGGCGATTTCTTGATAGGTGGTGTAATCGCAGTTTTCGCAGGTTACGTAAGCTTCCCAACCGATATTTTCGCAGGTGGGGGCCTTTGCTGCGTGGTTGACTTTGTCGTGACCCTTGGCGGGGAGCAGGCGTGCGGCAACCGTTGTGAGGGTTGAGCCGTTTACGTCCTCGTAAACTCTGTCACAGACCTGGCAGGTGTAGTAAACTCTGTTACCGCCCTCGGTGCAGGTGGGGGCTACGGCGGGGGTCATGGTCATACGGTGCTCACAGTCGAGCATTTCTATTACGGTATTTTCGTTTTTCTTATCGTGGCAGTGGGTGCATTCCTCGTGCTTGATACCCGTTGAAATTACGGTTGCGGGCACGTCGGTTACCCATTGATAGTCGTGGCCGAGTGCCTCAAGCTCCTGATAGGTGGTGTAATCGCAGTTTTCGCAGGTTACGTAAGCCTTCCAGCCCTTTTCCGTGCAGGTGGGGGCCTTTGCGGCGTGGTTGATCTCATCGTGGCCGAGGGCATCAACCGTTTCAGTCTTCTTGGCGCCGCAGTGGCAGGTGTACGTCCTTACGCCGGCGGTGGTGCAGGTGGGGGCGGTGGTGATCTCGCCACGGTCGTAATCGTGGTCAAGCATACTGCCCTCGTCAGTTACGGTGCTTGTTACGCCACAGCCGTGGTCACAGCGTGCCGTTTTTGTTCCGTCCTTGGTGCAGGTTGCATTCTGGTCGGAGGAGTATTTCGTAAAGGAGTGTTCTATTTTGGTGCCTTCAGCTCTTACGGTGCTTGTTGCGCCGCAGCCGTAGTCACAGCTTGCGGTCTTGGTGCCGTCGCTGAGGCAGTTTGCGTTTTTATCGTAAACGTATTTGGTGTAAGAGTGGGGGATGGGGTCGGTAAGATCATCAATATATTCGTTACCGCAGGCGCACGCGTATAAGGTATAGCCGCCCGTCGTACAGGTGGGCTTTGTTACCTTTGCAACGTGGCTGTGGCCGAGGGGTGCGATCTCGTTTGCTTGTCTTGAAAGCTCCTTATCGCAGACGGAGCAGTAAACCGCCATGTCAAAGCTGCCTTTCTTGGTGCAGGTAGGCTCCACACGGTTTTCCATAACGGCGGTCTTGGGGCTGTGGCCCTTGGCTTTTACGTGGTCGGAAACGTAGCTGTCGCCGCAGTGGCAGGTGTAGGTGGTAAAGCCTTCCTCCTCGCAGGTGGGGGCAGTAACCTTTGCTTCGTAGTCGTGGCCTAAGGCGGGGATAACCTCCTGGGCGATCAAAACCTCGTCACAGGCGGTACAGATCTTGCCTTCGGTAAGACCTTCCTTTTCGCAGGTGGGCTCTACACGGGCAACGGTCTTTGTGGTGTGACCGAGGGGGCCAACCTCCTTATAGGTGGTGTAGTCGCAGCGGGTACAGGTTTCATAGTCGTTGTATCCGCCAGCCTCGCAGGTGGGGTGATCGCCGTCATGGTGCACAAGATCGTGCCCAAGGGCGGGGATAACCTCGCTGATAACCTGGCCGCAGTCCTCACAAACGCCGGAGATAAGACCTGTGGATTCACAAGTGGGCTCTACAACGTCAAGGGTTGCGGTGTGAACGTGTCCCGGCGTACATCCCGTAATGCCAAGACATGCGGTTGTTAATGCCAGTACGGACAGTAACAAAACAAGCAATTTCTTACACATAAAAAACCTCCTAAAGTGTGTCAAAAAATTTTGTCAAAAGTTTTTTAAAAAAGGGCGGTTGCTGTTTGCGTTTGGACAAGCCAAACGCAAACAGGGATATCCCTGTTTATTTTAGTTTTTTTGGGTATCTAAGCAAGTAAAATACGCTGTCTTTATTTTGTTAAACAAAAACAGCGTTGGGGGCAAAAGGTATGATAATCGGCTTATACCTTAACTTTTGATATAAGTTTTGCCGATTAACGGTTGGTCGTTAAGTTATAAGCTTACGTTAAAGCCCGGATGATTTTATTTGGTTTTTAAAGGTCTTTGTTTGATAAGGTGCGCAAAAACAAAGCGGTTTTTAAATAAAAAACGATTTTTTTGCGCATAAAATTTAAAGGCGAAAAAGCGATAAAAAGTCCTTTAAAAACGATAAAACGCACGCCGTTTGAGGGCGTGCGAAATTAAACTATTCTGCATCCCCGGCAAAAGATAAACCAAGCTCCTTAAGCTTAAGGGTAATCTCGTCAAATGACTTTTTGCCGAAGTTACGGATCTTATAAAGGTCGTCGGAGGATCTTGAAATAAGCTCCTTAACCGTGTTGATACCTGCTCTCTTCAAGCAGTTGTAGCTTCTTACCGAAAGGTTAAGATCTTCAATGGGGGTGTCGAGGACAGAGTCGGTCTTTTCGCTGTCAGGTCCGATAAAGGGAACTTCACAGTCGGAAAGTGTGCCAACTACGTTGAAAAGCTGGGTTAAAATGCTGCCACTGTAAGCAACGGCCTGGTCAACCGTCTGTACGCCGTTGGTGGTGATGTTTACCGTAAGCTTTTCGTATCCGTCAACGCTTTCGTGTCTGGTGTTTTCTACGGTGTAGCCAACCTGACGTACGGGCGTGAAGATGGAGTCAACGTATAATACGCCGATCTTGCTTTCGCCGGCCTTTGCCTTATTTTCGGCGTTGGTTACGTAACCTGCGCCGTGGTCAAAGACGACTTCCATATAAAATTTATGGCCTTCTTCAACGGTTGCGATATGGTGGTCGGGATTAAGAACCTGTAAAACACCCTCTTTATTAAGGCAGGCGTCAGTTACCTCACATGGGCCGATTACGTCGATAACAGCCTTATAGCAAGACTTATCGTTAAGCTTTGCGCAAATACCCTTGACGTTTAAGATAATCTCGGTAACGTCTTCCTTTACGCCGGGCATGGTGGTAAACTCATGCAGAACAAGACCGTCATCACCGTAAAGCACGATTTCCGTTGCGGCGGTACCGGGGATGGAGTTTAATAATACGCGCCTGATTGCGTTGCCAAGGGTTAAGCCATAGCCGCGTGAAAGTGGTGATATTACCACGGAACCCGTTCTGCCGTCTTCGGATACTTCAGCTGTGATGGTTGGTTTGATAAATTCAAGCATTTAATCTTCCTCCTGAAAAGAGTATATTGTAATTTTGTCGGTTGTTTGAAAGCTTTTTATCTTTAAAAAGACCTTGAAATGGCTAAAATACACCAATTTTTAATCAAACAAAAGTATTATAACACAATAATTTAGCTTTTGCAACTTTTTATCAGACCCTTATCGTAATACTTTAAATAAAATTTTTTAATTTATATTATAAATAATAAGGGTTTTTTCACCGAAAATAAAAAACATTAAAAAATTTTTATTTCATTTTAATAAAATGGCGAAAAACAGTTGTTTTTTTTAAATATTTTTGCTATTATATCAATGCTAACAAAATATTGGGGATTCGCCAAGCGGTAAGGCTACGGACTCTGACTCCGTCATCCGGGAGTTCAAATCTCTCATCCCCAGCCAACAAAAAAAGAACTTTTGGTAGACAAAAGTTCTTTTTTTGTTTATCCAAGCCGCAGGCTTGGTATGTAATCACGCGTCAGCGTGTAGGCAATCGCCGTAGGCGCATGGAATCACTGAAGGTGCATTTTCCTGCGGCTTGATGATATACAATGCTCCGCATTGATGATATACCGCAACAAGTTACGGATGATATGCAAGGCTTACGCCTTGATTTATTTGTGAAAGTGTGATATAATAAACTCACCGACAAACAATAATTTGATTTATGGAGATATTTGATATGAAAAAAGATATATTCAACGGAAATATTAAAAAAGAGTATATCAACTATGTAAAGTTTTCTTTAGTTTTTGTTTCTATACTATTCTTCATTTTCTTCATTTTCTTTTTATTGGTCGCTTTGTTATATGAGAAAATAGAATATGCCGCAAGAATAATGATGTTTATTTTCTCCGGATTGTGTTTTCCTGCTTCATTCTTATATCCAATAGTATCAATTTATTTGATAAGAAATTATTCGAAACATCCCAAATTAGCCAATTCAATGACTAAACCATTTGTTTTTCAAGATTTTGTGCGACACAGTATAGAAAGGGACGCTAAGAAAAGTAGAAAAAAGTAAATCCAATTCCAATTTGTCGAGCGAAGGCATAGAATAAAAAAGCAGACACCTTTTGTTCGTTTTTACCTCTGTTTAGACACCTTTTATCACGTTTAAGGCAAAATTCGACAGGTTTTGACTTGTCGATTTTTTTATCCAAGCCGCAGTCTTGGTACGGAATCACGCGTCAGCGTGTAGGCAATCGCCGCAGGCGCATGGAATCACTTAAGCACCCTCGTTTGCACGGGTGCTTTTTGTGGCGGATTATAATATATTTTTGAAAAGCCTTGCAATGGGTGCCAATTTATGATATAATACAAAAATACTGCAAAAGAGGTGTAAATATGAAGTTTACTGATTTTGAGGTCGCCGTGCAGGAGCGTGTTAAAAAGCTACTTTCCGATCATATTGCAAGATGCACACAAATCATCCCCAAGGACGGCGGGCTTTTACCCATGATGTTTCTTCCCGATACGAGGAAGCTTATAGGGCTTCAGTCCTCCGACGGGCAGGCCGACGTTGACAGGGCGTACGCTTACGCCGTCAAGACCTTAAAGGGCGCAAGCTTTTCCTACGCGCTTTTTTCCTACAGCACCCAGATAAATCTTGACGGCAAGACCAAGGACGCATTAAAGACCTGTATATTTTTGGCCAACGGGGTGGAGTTTTCCTTCTTTACTCCATATAAGATCAAAGGGCTTTTTAAAAAGAGCGTCGCTTTTGAAAATTCCGTTCTTTCCCGCATAAAGGAAAGTGTATTTTACTAAAAAGCAATAGGCGCCACAAATTGCCTTTTCCGGTTATTTTTGCCCGATAATCGACTTATAGGAGGGTTTATGAAGAAAATACTTTTAGTCCCGGCAGCAATTTTCCCATATACCTATTGCGCAATGCTTGCGTACTATTACCTTGGGGACCGCATCGAGGGGAACGTGGTTTTGAAAATACTTGCCTGGCTGTGCCTTGCGTGTCTAGGCCTAGCGTTTATTTGCAATCTGGTTTACGCAGTTTTGTCAAGGGGGGATGCCCCGGAGGGGCTGAGGCGTACCGCCTTTGTGATAAAGCTTATACACCTGCCAACGTATCTTGTCATATTTGCCCTTTCGCTTTTGCTGCTGCCAATGATAATAATGTCCTTCCCAATCGTTTTCGTACTCTTTTTGATTGACTGTGTCACACTGTTTTTCAGCGCCATGATAAGCGTGCCCGCGCTTTATAAGTCGGGTATGGCGGAGGGGAAGCTTCCCATTTTCACCATAATATTCCAGTTTGTTTTCTGCCTTGACTTTATAAGTCTTTTAAGGTATAATTTAAAGCAAAAAAGACTTGGCCGCTAATCGGTAAAAGCGAGAAACGGGTCGATAACCTGCTTATAGGCTCACTTTTCATAAAAAAGAGGGTTAAAACAGACAAACAAAAAGGCCCTTTTTTCATCTTACAAAAGGGCCTTGTAAAAAAGTATCGGACACAAAAAGCAATGTTTTTACCTTAAAACCATTGCTTTTGTGTAGCAATTGTGATACAATATAAATACAAAAGGGCGCGTCCCTTTGAGCAAAGCATGGTATATGCTTACGGTATGGGTAAGCGTTTCTACCGACCACCAAAATGGTTGACTACCGGCGAAAAAACCGGCAGTCAATTTTTTATGCCTAAAGGAGCTATTATGTGGAAAATTTTCCTTGAAATATTCGGATATATCGGCACGGGTCTTGTCCTGTTGTCAATGGCAATGACCTCCATGAAAAAGCTGAGGATACTTAATATGGCGGGCTCTGTCATAAGCGCAATATATTCGGCCATATGCGGTGCCTGGCCCGTGGTCGTTTTAAACGTTGGGCTTATTATTATCAACCTCGTCAAGCTTTTCACAGGGAAGGGCGATAGCGAGGAAAAGAAATAACATCAAATTATCATATTATAAAAAAGCTGTACGCTTGGTTTTGCGTATGGCTTTTATTATATGGCGTTGGTTTTAAAAAGGATGGGCTTCCTTTGAAACCTCACAAACGACGCTTCCTTTTGTCCCTATCTTAACAAATTGGGGCTTTTCACCTATCAAAAGGTAGTTATCCGCAAAATCCTTTAAAAAGGGCGGGATAACAAGGGAAAATTTGCCCAAAAAGTCTGCAATAAGCTTATGGTCGGGCTTTAGCTCCTCACTCAAAAAATCGCGATAATCGGCCGATAGGCGGACTTTTTCCAAAAAACATAGTGGTAAAAGCTGTTTTGGGATAGACTTAAAAGGATAAACGGTATCAAAAAATCTGCCATCCAAAAGAACCTTGCCTTCTTTATAGGTGTAATAGGACTTTTCCGTGTGAAGGCCGATAAGTCGGTGGGTCTTTTCTGTCAAAAGCTTGCCGTCAAGGACGAAATTATCACATACGGCCTCAAAAATAAGGGACAGATCGGTGGCAGATAATATTAAAACGTAGGTAAGCTTATCCTTAAGCTTAACCAAAATAAGGCTTCCGCCAAGGGGGGCAGCGTCAAAATCCTTGGGGCAAAAGGGCAGGGGAAAGGTTGCCTGAACGCCGTATCCTTGGCAGCTTAGCTTATATCCCCCGTCAGTCGTGACGGTGAAAAGGTATTCGGTGCCGGCGCACACAATGGACTTAAAAAACAGCCGTGAATAAGCAACGTTAAGCTGTTTTTTAAATGTCGGCAAAAGCAAAAAGCCTTCGTATAGGTCGATTATCGACATATTTTCGCTAAAATTATCAAAGGGGGCGCATCGGGGCTTAAAAAATCCGTCGCCAAGATCGACCTCAACGTGGTCACCCAAGCTTAGCTGAAGGCGCCTTACGTTTGGCCCAACCGCGCCCGAGAAAGCGCCGTTTATCAGCAAAGGGGCTTTTTTGGGGGAATAAATAAAAACGTTCATATCCTAATATATTAAAAAATATTTCTCACTATGTTTGAAAACATTTTTTATTGTCAAAAATTATGTCATCAAGATAAAAGGAGAAATTTTATGAAAGGATTTACCCAAACCGAAACAAAAATGCTTATTGATGAAGCCCTTGCCGCTGAGGAAAACGGCACGAGCCTTTCTCAGGTCTTTGAAAGGATCGCAATAAAAACCAAGCGGGCAAAGGGAACGGTAAGGAACTATTATTATAATATAGTAAGCGAGGAAAACCGTACCGCAATGAAGGAAAAGTTCAAGGAGGTGTCTTTGCTAAAGGTAAATAAGGTAAGGGCCTTTAGCGAGGAGGAGGTAAAAAGTCTTCTTACGGAGATAAACCTTGGCAAGGCCCGCGGTCAATCGGTCAGGAAGACAATTTTCCGCCTTGCCGCCGGGGACGAAAAGCTTGCCTTAAGGTATCAGAACAAGTACCGGGCAATTATCAAAAAGCAAGCGGAAAAAAGCCTTGAAAGCCTTCCCCTAAGACCTGAGGACAGCAAGTATTTTTTAAAGCTTTCGGCGGAGATAGACGCCCTTATGGAAAGGATAAAAGATAAGTACGCCGCAGAGTGCGTAAAGCTAAAGCAGGAAAACGAAGCCTTATCCAGGGAGGTGAAAGCCCTTAAAAAGCAGATATCAACAAATAAAATAGTCAACTTTTTTATGCAAAACGATGGCTTCACCGACACAAAGGGTTGACCATAAAAAATATTAAAAGTCGGCCTATAAGCCCGTTATCAGTCGATTTTTAACAAAATCAAAGGTTTTTTATCGCTTTTAGGTAATATGGACCGTGCCTTTTGAATAAAGATACTAAAAAGAGGGTACAATATGTCATCACATCAAGCGGTAATCGGCGTTGGGTGTTTAACCGTAACGTGCGTAAAGGAGGTTGAAGGGTTTTCCGACAGGGAGCTTAAGCTTACCGTACTTTATCGTGAAAAGGAGGAAAAACGCCTTTCAATTTTTGGTACGGGGCTTAAGATAGTTGGGTTTTCCAACCAGACGGGAGATCTTTCTCTTATTGGCACCGTGGACGCCGTCAAGTATCACGCCAAGGGCGACAGGGTGATAAAAAGGCTTTTCAGATAATGGCAGGCACCTTTAACCAGATATACCATCTTTTGTACTTTTTCGCCATGGGCTTTTTCATATCCTTGCCGGCAGATTTTTTGACCTTTTATAAGGGGGCAAAAAAGCTTGTATTAAAGGCGATGGGCACCGCCGTATACGGTGCCCTGCTGTTTTTTGGATATCTATTCATCAAGTTTTTTGCAAAAATAGGGGATTTTCGTCTGTATATGGCCGCAATTTATCTGTGTGGATCGTGGCTTGAAAGGAAAATTTTCAATAAAACAGTTGCGTTTTTCTCCCTTTGTGTGTATAATATACTCAGAAAAGTATATAAAATATTCACAAGGCTTGGTAAAGGTATAGCGGACCTTGCCAAAAGGAGACGTTATGTCCGCAGAAAAAATGAAAAGGTTAATAGTTGCCTCCGTCGTGTCGGCGGTGCTTCTTCTTACCGTGCTGCTGAGCATTATGGTATATCAGATGGTGGCAATGAGGGTAACCCAAAACAAAATCGACCGGTTAAATTACGAGATCGCCCAGTTGGAAAGCCAGAAGGAGGCCGCTGAGGACGGCATTACTCTTTGGACGAGTGAATGGAAGATTGAGGAACGCGCCAGGGAATTGGATTGGGTTTACGGTACTGATAAATGAAACATGGAATAATCGATATTGGATCAAATTCCGTCCGCCTAAGTATATTTGCGGACGGAACTGTTATTTTCAGGGATAAAATCACCCCAAGGCTTGCCCAAGGGCTTACTGCTGAAGGCGGCCTTGATAAAGAATCATTCAATCGCACTGTCAAGGCCGTTGTGACCCTTGTCGACAGGGCACTAGGATACGGCGTTGACCGTGAAGGGGTGCTTTTATTTGCAACAGCCGCCGTAAGGCAGGCGAAAAACGGCGCAGATTTTTGTGCTGAAATTTGGGAGATAACCGGCTTATCGGTGGACGTTTTAACTGAAGACGAGGAGGCCGAGGTTGCTTTTTTAGGGGCGATAGACGGCCCTGAAGGTGCTGTTCTTGATCTTGGCGGCGCCAGCTGTGAGCTGGTTGTTAAAGATGGGGGACAGATGGTTTTTTGTCACAGCCTTGACCAGGGGGCGGTTAAGCTTACGGATAGATTTCACGACGATACGGACGGACTTGACGCATACCTTGACCAAAAGCTTAAGGAGTTTTCCGCCGCAAGGGTTGACAGCCTTGTCGCAGTAGGTGGCACCCCCACGTCAATTGCCTACGTATTAAGCGGCGAAAATGTCTTTGACCCCAAGATAAACCACGGCAAGCCCATTGAAAAAACGGCTTTAGCCGACCTTTTGTCAAAGCTTAAGGCCGTTGCGCCCGAAAAAAGGGGCGACTATCTGGGCGTGGATGCGCGCCGCGGCGAGACCCTTTTATGCGGCGGCTACTTTTTGTACAAAATAATGGATTTTTTACATCTTGAGCAAATTACCGTATCCGAAAAGGACAATCTTGACGGATACTATTTACTTAAAACGAGGTTTTAAGATGAAAGCTAAAAGAATAATAGTACATATTATCGCCCTGGTGCTGATGGGACTTATTCTCGTTCTGGGGCTGATAGAGGGCGTCGGCTGGCGTGTTTACGACGGCGCGCTTTTATACGTAATGGCGGCAATAATGGTCGTTAGCGGGCTTATAGGCGGATATTTGGTCCACAACCTGCTGCATGAGTGCGGTCACGCGCTCCTTGCAAGGCTTAGCGGCGCAAGGGTTATGGAGGTTGCCTTCTGGGGCCTTGTGTTTGCCAAAGGGCGGGTAAGCTTTTCCGCAAGAAGCACTTATGCCGGCTGGACGGCGTTTGTCCCCAAAAGACCGCAGGATGCGGCAAAGGGCCTGACACTTTCCCTTGCGGGCGGTGCTATAGGCAGTATGGTTTCGCTGATCATTCTTTTTGCAGTAACTTTAATTTTCAACCTTTTTGAAGACTTTCACGGCCTATTGATAATGAGCGGGGCAATGGGCTCCATCGTGTATATGATATGCGTCAACTTTTTATCGGGGGCAGACGGTACCGACGGTAGGCTTCTTATGGGGAGGCCCGGCGAAAGAAGTCTTTTCTGGACCAAGGTGGTCTTGTTGGAATGCCAGTCTCACATGCTCAACGGAAAAAGCCTTAAGGAGATTGAAAAGCCCTTTTTTGACGTAAGCCTTTTAAAGCGCTACGTTACCGTGTGCGACGTTATGCTTGGGTTATCCCTTGGGGATATCGGCCTTGCCGAAAGGCTGATCGACGCTTACTTAAAGCAGCCTGTTTTTGACGATAACGAGCATATAGCCCTACTTTTATGTAAAATGCTTACGGCAATCAGCAAGGATGACGGCGCAGGCGTTGACGCCCTGTATAACAGGACGGGGTGGGCGATACTTTCGGATATTGACGATCCGTTGGTGCTTCTTTGCTCCTATGCGTACAAAAAATACACGGGCGACCTTCAGTGGGCCGACGCAGTAAAAAAGACCCTTTTAAGGTCTGTTTATGGGTATCCGCTTACCGGATACGGTAAAACGGTAATGGAAATTTACACAGCCCTTTACGGGCAGGACAGCCCCGAAAACGGGCATACAGGCGCAAAATAAAAAAACCTTAATCATTTGCCGTCAAGTGGGATAAACCTCCCCTTGACGGCTTTTTTTGGGGCGTAAAAGCCTTTTTTACGCTCACGCGGCTTCAAAAGTGGTGCTTTTAAAGTTGATTGACACAAAATAAGAGTCAAAAAACGGGCTGAAATATAAAGTCATTCCGCCAAAAAACGCTTTATTTGAAGAAAATTTTAACAAAAACCTTAAAAAGACTTTACTATCTTATTATTTTAATATATAATATATATTAAATTTAATGCGCGCGTGCGTGCGTGTCAAAAAATCAAATAAGCGCATGATTTTCGCGCAAAAACAAAAAAGAGGTAGATTTGATATGTCAACCGAAAACAAGATCCAGACAAACTACGGCGAAGAGCAGATCCAGGTTTTAGAAGGGCTTGATCCCGTCCGTAAAAGACCGGGTATGTACATTGGCTCAACAGACAGCCGTGGGCTTCACCATCTCGTGCAGGAGATCGTCGACAACTCCATTGACGAGGCCCTTGCAGGATACTGCGATACCATTACCGTAACCATCAACAAGGACGGCTCCTGCTCGGTAACGGATAACGGCAGGGGTATCCCCACGGATATTCACCACGGCGAGGGCATCTCCGCGGTAGAGGTCGTTTTGACAAAGCTCCACGCCGGCGGCAAGTTCGGCGGCGGCGGATATAAAATTTCCGGCGGCCTTCACGGCGTAGGTCTTTCGGTTGTTAACGCTCTTTCAGAGTGGCTTGAGGTTGAAGTTTTCCAAAAGGGCAAGCACTTTAAGCAGACCTATAACAGGGGCATTCCTCAGCGCCGTCTGGCGGTGGTAGGGGACTCCGACGTGACGGGCACCAAGGTAACCTTTATGCCCGATGGCGAAATTTTTGAAACCTTGGAGTTTTCTTACGAGAACCTTAAGGTCAGACTTCGCGAGCTTTGTTATCTCAACAAAGGCTTAAGGATCATAATAAGCGATTTAAGGGGCGAGACGGAAAGGCGTGACGAATTCTGCTACGAAGGGGGCATTGTCCATTTCGTGGAAGATTTAAACACCAATAAGACCGTTCTTTTAGACGCGCCCATTTATCTTGAAAAGCATTACGGGGACAACGTTGTTGAAATCGCATTACAGTACAACGATTCCTACACGGAAACGGTTTTCGCCTTTGCCAACAACATCAACACCGAGGAGGGCGGCGCCCACGTTGACGGCTTTAAGACCTCCTTATCCAAGCTTATAAACGAATACGCCCACAGCCTCAATATCATCAAGGACGACGACAAGCTTTCGGGCGAGGACGTAAGAGAAGGCCTTACGGCGGTTATTTCCGTCAAGCTTCCCGAGCCTCAGTTTGAGGGTCAGACCAAAACAAAGCTTGGCAACAGCGAGATGAGGGGGCTTGTTTCCAAGGCCATGCAGGAGGCCGTCGGTGCCTTCCTCGAGGAAAACCCCTTAAAGGCAAAGGAAATTATTTTAAAATCAGTTACCGCAAAAAGGGCGAGGGAGGCTGCAAGAAAGGCACGTGAGGCAACGAGAAAGTCCGCCTTTGAAGGCTCAGCACTTCCCGGAAAGCTTGCTGACTGCTCCGAAAAGAACGCAGAGTTCTGCGAGATATTCCTCGTTGAGGGCGACTCCGCAGGCGGTACGGCAAAGCAGGGCAGGGACAGAAGGTTCCAGGCCATTTTGCCCCTTCGCGGTAAGATACTCAACGTAGAAAAGGCAAGGATAAACAGGGTTTTGGAAAATGAAGAGATCAAAGCCATGATAACGGCCTTTGGCGGCGGCATGCAGGAAGAATTTGACGTTACCAAGTTAAGATACGACCGCATCATTTGTATGACGGACGCCGACGTTGACGGCAGCCACATCAGGATACTTCTTCTTACCTTCTTCTTCAGATATATGCGTCCGCTTATCGAGCAGGGCCACGTATATATCGCGCAACCGCCCTTATACAAGGTAACCAAAAACAAGGTGGACAATTACTTCTACAGCGATAAGGAGCTTAGTGATTTCCTTGCGGAAAACGGCAAGTGCGACATCCAGCGCTACAAAGGTCTTGGTGAAATGAACGCAGAGCAGCTTTGGGACACCACCATGAACCCCGCAACCCGTACCATGCTTCGCGTCACTATGGAGGACGCCATGAAGGCAGACAATATCTTTACCCTTTTAATGGGTGACGAGGCCGAGCCAAGAAGGGCATTTATCGAAGAAAACGCCAAGGACGTTGGCGAGCTTGACATTTAGTTTTCGGGCGGAGGATTTTTAAGATTATGGCTAAAAAACAATTGAGTCCTGAATTAACCCAGGAATTTAAAAAGACCCTTGAGCAGACCAAGGTCATAAATATCGAAGTCGATAAAGAAATGAAGCGGTCCTTTATGGCGTACGCCATGGCGGTAAACGTTTCACGCGCCATCCCCGACGTAAGGGACGGCTTAAAGCCCGTTCACAGAAGAATTTTATATTCCATGAACGAAATCGGCCTTACCCCCGACAAGGCGTACAAAAAATGCGCCACCATCGTCGGTGACGTTTTAGGTAAGTACCACCCCCACGGCGACAGCTCGGTTTACGACGCCCTCGTCAGACTTGCACAAAACTTTTCAATAAACCTCCCCTTGGTTGACGGCCACGGCAACTTCGGTTCGGTTGACGGCGACCCACCTGCTGCTTACCGTTATACGGAAGCCAGGATGAGCAAGCTTGCCTTGGAGATGCTTCGCGATATCGACAAGGAAACTGTTGACTTTTATCCCAACTTTGACGATACCAGAATGCAGCCGACCGTTTTGCCCGCAAGGATACCCAACCTTTTGGTAAACGGCTCTGACGGTATTGCCGTCGGTATGGCGACCAATATCCCTCCCCATAACTTAAACGAGGTTATCAACGGCGTTATTGCCCTTATTGACAACCCTGAGATCACCATTGAAGAGCTTATGGAGCATATCCCCGCCCCCGATTATCCCACGGGAGCAATGCTTCTCGGCAGGGCAGGCATCAAGCAGGCCTATCTGACGGGCAGGGGCAGCTATATATTACGTTCCAAATGCGAATTTGAGGAATTCAACAACGGTACCCGTACAAGGATCATCGTCAATGAAATTCCTTACCAGGTAAACAAGCAAAAGCTTATTGAAACTATCGCCGACATGGTCAAGACCAAGAGGCTTGAAGGCATATCCGATATCAACGACGAGTCCGACCGTCAAGGTATGCGTATCGTTATCGAGGTCAAAAAGGATGCAAATCCCCAGGTAGTTTTAAATTCATTATACAAGCACACGGCCCTCCAAAGCAGCGACGGCATAACCCTTCTTGCCCTCGTGGACGGCGAGCCAAAGATCCTCAATCTTAAGCGCATTTTAGAGGAATACGTCAAGCACCAGGTTTCCGTTACGGAAAGAAAGACCAGGTTTGACCTTAACAAGACGCAGGAAAGACAGCATATCGTCAAAGGCCTTGTTATTGCCCTTACTGACATTGACGAGGTAATCGCAATCATCAAGCGTTCAAAAGACAGGTACGAGGCTGCCGCCAACTTAATGTCTCACTTTAACCTTTCCGAAAAGCAGGCTAACGCCATTTTGGAAATGAGGCTCCAAAGGCTTACCTCGTTGGAGGTTGAAAAGCTCAAGGAAGAGCTTGCCGAGCTTGACAGGATAATTGCCGACCTTACCGATATACTCCAAAAGCCCGAAAGGATCATGGCTATCGTTAAGGAAGACCTTATCCACATTAAGGAAAAATACGTTACGCCAAGAAAAACCGAGCTTTCCTACGATCCCTCCTCCATTGAGGATGCCGATCTTATCGCAAGGGAAGACGTTGTTATTTCACTTACCCACTCCGGCTACATCAAGAGATTGCCCGTCACCGAATACAGGTCACAGCGCCGCGGCGGCAGGGGCGTCACCGCCCACAAGCCCAAGGAAGAGGACTTCGTTGAAAGGATGTTCGTTTCCTCAACCCACGATACACTTCTCTTCTTCACCAACTACGGCAAGGTTTACTCTACAGTTGCGTTTACCATTCCCGAGGCCCAGAGGACGGCAAGGGGACGCGCGCTGGTTAACCTCCTGCAGCTTTCCGACGGTGAAAGGGTCACCTCGGTTATCCCCAGAAAGGAGGGTGCAGAGGGCTACATCGCCATGGCAACCAAGGGCGGCCTGATCAAAAAGACGGCCCTTAAGGAATTTGACAGTATCAGAAGAACCGGTAAGATCGCCATCAGCCTCAACGAGGGCGACGAGCTTATTTCCGTTGACTTTACCTCCGGTGAAAACGAAATTATCATTGCATCTCACTGCGGTAAGTGTATCCGCTTTGCCGAAAGTGACGTTCGTCCTACCGGCCGTGACACGCAGGGCGTTAAGTCCATTGAGCTTGACGGTGACGATTACGTCGTTGACATGCTCGTTTTAAAGGACGGCTACGACATACTCACCATTTCCAACAACGGCTTCGGAAAGAGAAGCGACGTAAGCGACTATCGCCTGCAGAACCGTGGCGGCAAGGGCATCAAGGCCGGCGTCTTTAACGAAAAGACAGGCAAGCTTGCAAACCTTAAGCAGGTCGTTGACGGTGAAGACATTATGATTATCACCGACACGGGCACCATCATAAGGATCCACGCAGACGAGATCTCCAAGATAGGCCGTGATACCAAGGGCGTTATCGTTATGCGTACCGACGACGGCGCTCAGGTTGCGACCATCTCCATCGCCCCGAGAGAGGATGACGAGCTTCCTGAAGGCTTAGAGGTTGAGGAAGCTTCAGAGGGTGAAAATTTGGAGGGAGCAGGTGAAGAAGCACCTGTCCAAACAGAGGAATAATCGTTTTTTAAAACGGTTTAGCAAAAATAAAAATGCGTAAGCGAAATTTTATCGCTTACGCATTATTTTTTAAAAAAAGTCCTTCTATAGGTCGGTTATCTGCTGTTTTTTGGGTGACTTTTCTTTAAATTTTATGGCGGAAATCAGTCTTGGTCGGTTAAATCGCTGCATTATCACAAAGCAAAGGTCAATTAAAAAAGCAAATATTGAGGTCAATAAGAAAACTAAAAACGATCCGAAAAAGACAGTCCCAAGGATTGGTAAAAAGCTTAAAACACAAATTGCGGTGTGGACGACCTCTGCCTGGCAGGATGCCATAACAAGCTCCTCAAGGGTGTGCTTGCTTATGTCAAAGGTATCCGGGTCAAAGGTTGGCATGAAGGCCTTCCATTTTTTTACCCTCAAAAATTTATAGAGCTTTTTTTCAAATGGCCTTGGCGAAAAGATCTTCAAACGGTAGTTGATTTTGTTGTGAAAGATGCCGTCAATAAAAAACCCAACCAAAAGCCGCATTAAAAAGTGGTAAAGTATGGTGCCAAAGGTTATGGAAAGGCTTAGCAGAAATGACCTGTTAAAAACAAAATACAGGATAAGACAGGGCAAAAAAATTACAAAAAATATGCCTGTCAAGATAAACATTTTCTTTTTCATACTATTCAAGGGGTTTGTTGTGGTGGCCAAGCGTAAAGCTGTCCACCGTTGATTTTAAGGTGGCAAGGTCGCTGATTTTCAGGTACGTACGCTTTAAATTTGTGTCAACGTCGATTAAATTGAACACCTTGTTGCCGTTAAAATCTGTGACGAGAAGGGAACAGTTGTAAACCTCAAAGCGGCAGGAGGAAAGCTTTATCCTTCGCAAGGGGAACTGTCTTTCACCGTCAAAAAGGTGGGCCCCCCTTTTATAGGGACAACTATCACACGTCTTTTTAAAGGGACAGTAGCAAAGGTCCATTACCTTTATCCGGCCGCCGGCGTAATAATATCCGCCGTCAAGACCCTCTGCCTGGGTCTTGGATACCTCCTTGGAAAGGACGGTGGCGTCGGTGTATTCAAGCGATCTTCCAAGCGAAAGGCTGTTATACACGTTTGCACCGCTACCCAAAATAAGTGGCTTTGAAAGCCTTTTGGATAGCACCACGCCGTAATATCCGTCGGCGTAAATGCCGTCAAATTTTTCAAAAAGTGGGGCTATAAGCCCGTTATCGTCACTTGTCAAATAACCCGGGAGGTATAAATAGGTCTTAAAACGCCCGTTTGCGCAATCAAAAAACCGTTTGAAGGCATCTTTGTCCGTATAATCGTCGGGGGCAAAAACGGCAGCTTCAAAGTTAAGATCACAAATGTCCGCAAAGTCGTTGGATATGACCACAGTCATATTTTCCTTAGACGGCTTTCCGGATTTTTCAGTATTGTCAAGGCTTCGGGCTGTTTTGCGGCGTGGGGACGCTTTAGTGATCTCCTTACAAAAGCCGTCGTATGCGCGGCGCCTCAGATCGTTTAAAAGTGACCTTGCCATAAAGACCCCGTCAGTTTCGACGTTTATTTGTGGGCGAAGTGGCAAAGTGTCTACCTTTGAAAGATTTTTGGTTATTTCCTCGGCCGAAAGGGGACTGCTTTTTGCCCTTTCAAGGGGTGTTGTGCCCGTGGCGGTAAAGGAGCTGCCTTTTGCAGTGATTTTAACCGAGGGCACCTCTCCAACCATAAAGCGACCTTCAACAAAAACCGATAAAAGGCGTTTTTCACGGCCGACCTGGCCCTCAAGTTGGGTGTCGGTGGTGATGGTGACCGTATCGCCCACCTTTGAGCGGCCCTGGTATTTTATTGAAAGGTCCTTCTGACAAATAAAATTGCCGACCTCAAGACCGCCCGACAGTATTTTGCCCGCGTCGCTATGGGCAAATTTATGGTTAGTTAAAAGTGTAAGATTTTGGCCGTTCACCCTTGAAATTTTGCCGATAACCTCACCCATGTGGCTTTGGATCTTGTCGGAAATTAAATTTTCGTCCTGGCCAAAGCAAAGTCCGCGGGTGTAGTTGCCGCGGTTAAAAGTGCGCGTTAACGGGCTTATAGACGGGTTTTTGCCTGAAATAATATCTTTGTAAAGACAGGTTGCGTAATAGACGTAGCTTTCCTTGCGCATTCTCCCTTCAATCTTAAAGGAAAAAGCCCCGGCTTTTTTAAGATCAAGGATCTTATCCCGCACCATAAGGTCGGCAAGGGACAGTTGGTAGCCGGATCTGGAAAATTCACCGGATCTTAAGGTGTAAGCCTTTCTGCAGGGCTGCTTACAAAGACCGCGGTTGCCGCTTTGATTGCCTGCAAAGCTTGACAGATAGCACTGTCCCGAAAAGGCCGTGCAAAGGGCGCCTTGTATAAAGACCTCGGTTTCGATTATCTTGCTGATGGCCGCAACGTCCTTTAAAGGCGTTTCTCTCGCTAAAACAACCCGACAAAAGCCTTGGTCGCGGGCAAAAATGGCGCCGTCCGTATTACACACCCCGGCCTGGGTCGAAAGGTGAAGGGGAAGATCGGGGAATTTCTCGTGAACGATCCTGCCAAGCAAGACGTCCTGTAAAATTACTGCGTCAACGCCGTTGTCGTTGCAAAACTCAAGGTATTCAAAAAATCTGTCAAGCTCCTTGTCGGACACCAGGGTGTTCAAGGCAACGTAAACCTTTACGCCCAGAAGGTGGGCGTAATTAATATAGTAGGGTAGGTTGTCGCGGGTAAAGTTTTTGGCGTTTTTTCTTGCGGAAAACAAGTCAAGACCCAGATATACGCCGTCCGCCCCGCCGTTTACGGCGGCAAAAAAGCTTTCTACGCTTCCTGCGGGGGATAAAATTTCCGTCATGATTCACCTTGTGATTACATTTTGATTAACAGAATTATTTTATCACATTAAAATATTTAAAGCAATAATTATTTATATAAAAATTATTTTGCTCACATTTGTTTGCTATTTTCGTTTTGTTGTGGTAATATATTTGTGCCCAAGTGAAAGAACCTTTTATTTTTTGCAAAAAAGCAGGTGTTTTCAGTATTTTTATCACGGCACTTTTTTAAGCCGCGGACGTTTTGGGCAAAAGGAGTTTATTTTTATGAAGTACGACGTTGTAATTATCGGTGCAGGCCCATCGGGCATCTTTTGCGCTTACGAGCTTAAGGAGAAAAACCCCGACCTTAAGGTTTTAATGATCGAAAAGGGCAGAAGCATTGCAAAGCGCAGCTGTCCAAAGCGCTATACGGGCGTTTGCGCAGGCTGCAAGCCCTGTTCCATTACAACGGGCTTTGCGGGGGCCGGTGCATTTTCCGACGGCAAGCTTTCCTTATCCCCCGACGTCGGTGGAAACTTAAAGGAAATTTTAGGCTACGATAAGGCCGTTGAGCTTATGAAGCGCTCCGACGATATTTATCTTAAGTTCGGTGCGGATACCTTCGTGTACGGGCTTGACAAGGCTGACGAGATACGCGAGATAAGAAGAAAAGCAATCGCCGCAAACCTTAAGCTTATTGAGTGCCCCATCCGTCATCTCGGCACGGAGGAGGGTTATAAAATTTACACCCGTCTTGAGGAGCATCTTTGTAAGATAGGCGTTGAAATGCGCTTTAATACCATGGTCACCGATATTATCATTGAGGACAACGTTGCAAAGGGCGTCGTAACCGACAAGGGTGAAACTTTTTACGCTGACCATATCGTTTCGGGTATCGGGAGGGAAGGCTCCGAATGGTTCCTTGGCATCTGCCGCAAGCACAATATCGACACAAAAGTTGGCACCGTTGATATCGGCGTCAGGGTAGAGTGCCGTGACGAGGTCATGGATCACCTTAACCGTAATCTTTACGAAGCCAAGCTGGTTTACTACTCACAGACCTTTGACGACAGGGTAAGGACCTTCTGTACCAATCCGTCGGGTGAGGTAGCCACTGAGTATTACGAAAACGGACTTGCGGTGGTAAACGGCCACGCTTACAAGAGTCAGGAATATAAAACCAATAACACCAACTTTGCAGTTCTCGTTTCAAAGAACTTCACAAAGCCATTTAAAACGCCTATTGAATTCGGTAAGCACATCGCCCAGCTCTCCAACATGCTTTGCGACGGCAAAATACTCGTTCAGCGCTTTGGCGACCTTCGCCGCGGCAGACGTACCACCGAGGAGAGGCTTACGAGAAACAACCTTACCCCAACCTTAAAGGACGCAGTTCCCGGGGATCTGTCACTTGTTCTTCCCCACAGAATAATGACTGACATTATAGAAATGATCTACGCCCTTGATAAGGTTTCACCCGGCCTTGCCAGCGACGAAACCCTTCTTTACGGTATCGAGGTAAAATTCTACAGCAACTCCGTCGTGGTCGACACCAATTTCGAGACCTCAGTTAAGGGCTTGTACTCCATCGGTGACGGCGCATCCGTTACAAGGGGGCTTCAGCAGGCATCTGCCAACGGTCTTTCGGTTGCAGACTCAATTTTGTTAAGACTTGATAATAAGGCTTAACAAAAACAGACCGAAAAGGCAAAAAATCAACAAAAGCCCGCCTATAGGTCGGTTATCGCTGATTTTTGTATTGGCTTAACATCAACAAAACACGATCGTCCGCCGCTGTTATCAAATATGCGGCGGATTTTTAAAAGGCAGGCCGTTTTTGCTTAAAAGTGGGTCTATAAGCCGATTATCAATAAAAATTACGGAGAAATTTACAAAAAATGAAGGATTTAAGATTAAACAAGCTGGCAAAAGTTCTCGTTAACTATTCAATAAAGGCCAAAAAGGGCAACAAGGTCATGATAGAGGGCTTTGGCGAGGTAACCGATCTCGTCAAGGAGATCATTGCCGAGGTATACAAGGCAGGCGCCCATCCTTTTCCCGTCCTCAGGGATCATTCGGTGATCCGCGCAATGCTTACTTCCTGCACGGACGAAACTTTAAGCCTCTGGGCAAAATACGACGGCTTTATGATGGACGATATGGATTGCTATATCGGCATCCGCGGCGGTGCAAACGCCTTTGAAACCTCCGACGTGCCCGCAGACAGAAATCAGGCTTACTCCTCAATATACAGCTATCCCGTTCATCACGAAAAGAGGGTAAACAATACAAGGTGGGTCATTTTAAGATATCCATCCCCATCTATGGCCCAGCAGTCGGCCATGTCAACGGAGGCTTTTGAGGATTTCTTCTTTGACGTATGTACCCTTGATTATGAAAAAATGGACAGGGCAATGGACAGCTTAAAAGCCCTTATGGAAAAAACCGACAAGGTAAGGCTTGTTGCAAGGGGCACCGACTTAAGCTTTTCAATAAAGGGTATAGGGGCGGTCAAATGCTCCGGCCAGTGCAACATACCCGACGGCGAGGTGTATTCCGCACCCGTTAAAGACAGCGTCAACGGCGTTATTTCCTACAACTCACCGTCAGTCCACGGTGGCGTAAGGTACGAAAATATCCGCTTGGAGTTTAAGGACGGCAAGATCGTCAAGGCTGAGGCCAACGGCCAGAACGCCATTGAAAAGGTCTTTGACGTTGACGAGGGGGCAAGATACGTAGGCGAGTTTGCCATCGGCGTAAACCCATACATCAACAACCCCATGTGCGACATTTTGTTTGACGAAAAGATAGCAGGCTCCATTCACTTTACACCGGGCTGCTCTTACGAGGACTGCTCCAACGGCAACGTTTCGGCCCTTCACTGGGATCTTGTGCTTATTATGACCCCACCCTACGGCGGCGGCGAGATCTGGTTTGACGACGTGCTTATAAGAAAGGACGGTATCTTTACCCATCCCGATCTTCTTCCCTTAAATCCCGAAAATTTAAAATAAAAACTTTTTGCATGCGTGCGCCGCAAAAGCTTAACCATAAAAAAAGCGCGCCTTGCCTCGCTGATCCGAGGAAGGGCGTGCTTTTATTTTTTTATTAACGGGCGAAAAGCCCTTTGTTAAAGCTTTTAGCTTTTAATTATTTTTGTATAAACATACCGCTTGACAGTGCGGGCATAAGCGAATCGTCTATCATGCGGTCGATATCGCTGTCGCTCATATTTTCAAAAATGGCCCTGAGCCCAAGGAAGTTGGACATGCCCATCAGCATGTACGCAACGGAGGTTGGGTCAATATCGGCAACCTCACCCGGGGCCCTTTTAAGGGCCTTGGTGTACGATCTTGCAAAGGACTCGTAATAGTTAATAAAAAGGCTTTTATCCACCGAAAGGCTGCCCCAGAGTATGTTGTAGGCGCTTGGGCAGGCGACGGCGTATTTAATAAATGCCTTAAAGCCGGCCCTTTCCATTTCGTAACGGGTCTTGCAGTCCTTGATGGCGTCGGCAAGCCTTGCTTTTATGGTCCTTTCGTATTTTTCCATAATAAAGCGGTAAATGTCCGTTTTCGTTTCAAAGTAAATATAAAATGTTCCGACGGCAGTATTGGCGTTTTTGCAGATGTCGGATATTGACGTCTGGTAAAAGCCCTGCTCGGTAAAAAGCTTTTCGGCAGAATCGGCAAGCTTGTTCATCTTTAAAAGGCCCAGCTTGGTTTTTGGTTGATTTATGCCCGTGTGCGTTGGGTGGTTACTGTTCATTTTGTCCATCCTTTAGTAAAAAAGCGGTGTTTTTCAAGTGATAGTCATTATACCACGTATTTTGTTCATTTGCAAGTTGCTCGGCCGTTTTTAAGTGTAATTTGACAGTTTTTTTACAAAATGAAACTTTTTTTTACAATAACTATTGACAAACGCCCACGCACGTATTATAATAAAGTCGTAATAATTGTGAACAATGTTCATATTTTTTTATAAATCATAGTTTTTTCGCTTTTTTTTTGGCCACTAATATGAATTTAATTCATATTCTTTACAGTGGGTGGCCTTTCCCCCGTAAGGCTTTTCAAGCAGGGGATACCACTTTGATAATAAATATTGCAAGGATGATCCTTCCTTGCAAAACGGAGGTTATATAATGACATTTGACGAACTTAAGGTAGGACAAAAGGCCTCTATTCAAAAGACCTTTACGGCGGCTGACGTAACCGCTTTTGCGGGCATCAGCCTTGACGTTAACCCCATTCACATGAGTGACGGTTACGCAAAGCAGACTGTTTTCGGCAAGAGAATAGTTCACGGTATATTGACGTCAGGTCTTATTTCTGCAGTGCTTGCAAATAAGCTTCCCGGCCCCGGCACCATCTATCTCGGACAGGAGCTTCGCTTCACCGCCCCCGTATATCTTGGCGACGACGTTACCGCTGAGGTTGAAATTGCGGAGATCCGCGAGGATAAGAAGATAGTTAAGCTCAACACCACCTGCTACAACCAGGACGGCAAGGCAGTTATCACAGGTGTTGCAACAGTAAAATTTAACGGTTAATAATCGGCATTAGGAGGAATTATGGCAGAATTTAAATCAGTTCTTTTTGAACAGATGATTAAGGATTTTGCTGAGACAGAGGTAAAGCCTTTGGCTCAGGAGGTTGACGAAGAGGAGCGCTTCCCCGTGGAAACTGTGGAAAAAATGGCCAAAATCGGCCTTATGGGTATCGTTATACCCAAGCAGTACGGCGGCGCAGGCGGCACCTATCAGATGTACATAAGCGCTGTAGAGGAGCTTTCAAAGCACTGCGCAACGACGGGCGTTATACTTTCCGCCCACACTTCCTTATGTGCGGCCCCAATTTTAGAGTACGGCACAGAGGAACAGAAGCAGAAATATCTTCCCCAACTTGCCAGCGGCAAGATTATCGGTGCTTTTGGTCTTACCGAGCCCAACGCCGGTACCGACGCCTCCAACCAGCAGACGGTAGCTGTTGAAAAGGAAGACCACTATCTTTTAAACGGCAGCAAAATATTTATTACCAACGCAGGCTATGCAGGCGTTTACGTTATTATCGCCGTAACGGGCAAGGGCCCCAAGGGTCCCGAAATGACAGCGTTTATCGTTGAATCGGGCTTTGAAGGTTTTTCCGTAGGCAAAAAGGAAAAGAAAATGGGTATCCGCGGTTCTTCCACCTGCGAGCTTATCTTTGAAAACGTAAAAGTTCCCAAGGAAAATATGCTCGGTAAGAGGGGTGAGGGCTTCAAGATCGCCATGAAGACCCTTGACGGCGGCCGCGTAGGTATTGCCGCCCAGGCCCTTGGCATTGCCGAAGGCGCTTTGGACGTTACCATTGGCTACGTCAAGTCAAGAAAGCAGTTCGGTAAGTCCATTGCTCAGTTCCAGAACACCCAGTTCGTCCTTGCAGATCTTGCAACCAAGATCGCTGCTGCAAAGCTGCTCGTAGCGGCTGCAACGGATGCAAAGCAGAACAAGCTTCCCACCCTTTCATTATGCGCAGCTCAGGCTAAGCTTTTTGCCGCTGAAACCGCAATGGAGGTAACCACCAAGTGCGTACAGCTTCACGGTGGCTACGGCTACACCCGTGAATACCCCGTTGAAAGAATGATGCGCGACGCCAAGATCACGGAGATCTACGAGGGCACCAGCGAAGTTCAGAGAATGGTTATTTCCAGCGCTCTTCTGAGAAAGTGAGGTAGATGATTTATGAAGATTATAGTATGTATCAAGCAGGTACCAAACACTACTGAAATAAAGATTGATCCGGTAACCAACACCCTTAAGCGTGACGGTGTGCCAAGCATTATCAACCCCGACGATAAGACGGCCATCGAGGCAGCCCTTCAGTTAAAGGAAAAATGCGGTGCAACGGTAACCGTTCTTACCATGGGTCCCGCCCAGGCCGAAAAGGCCCTTCGCGAGGCTTTGGCAATGGGCGCTGACGAAGCATTCCTGTTAACGGACAGGGCCTTTGCCGGCAGCGACACCCTTGCAACCTCAACGATCATTGCCGCAGCAGTTAAAAAGCTTGGGGCAGACGTTGTTTTCTGCGGCCGTCAGGCAATTGACGGCGACACGGCACAGGTTGGTCCTCAGATCGCCGAGCATCTTGGCATCCCCCAGATAACCTACGCCGCAGCAATCGACTACAATCCCGAAAACGGCGCCCTTATCGTTAAGCGTCAGTTTGAAGACAGATATCAGACCCTTGAGGTTCAGGGTCAATGTCTTGTAACCGTACTTTCCACCCTTGATAAGCCCAGATATATGAACGTTTGGGGCATTATCGATCAGGATGAAAAGGAGATAGGCATCATTACCTATCAGGATTTACAGGAAAATTTAAACCTTGCCGACATCGGCCTTTCGGGCTCACCGACAAAGGTTAAGTCAACGGCAACCAAGCAGTTTGACAAGACGACCGAGATCCTTGAGCTTGATGCCGAAAGCGCGGCTAAGGCTATCGTTGACGCCCTTAAGGCGCGTCACTTGATTTAAGGAGGGGTACAAAAATGGCTAAAAACATTTGGATATTCTGTGAACAGCGTGACGGCGAAATTCAAAACGTGGCACTCGAGCTTTTAGGCGTCGCCAGAGAGCTTGCCGAAAAGACCGGCGAAAAGGTTTGCGCAGCCCTTTTAGGTAACGGCGTAAGCGAAAAGGCTGATGATCTTATTTATTACGGCGCAGACGAGGTACACGTAGTTGACGACCCCGCCCTTGAAAAATTCGTAACCGAGCCTTACGCACAGGCAATGACGGCAATTGCCAAAAAGTACGAGCCGTCAGTTATACTCTTCGGCGCAACCAGCATCGGTCGCGACCTGGCGCCAAGGCTTTCGGCAAGACTTAAAACAGGTCTTACGGCAGACTGCACCAAGCTTGAAATGGACGGCGAAGGCAATCTTTTTATGACCCGTCCTGCATTTGGCGGCAATCTTTTTGCCACAATTATTTGCCCCAGCCACCGTCCTCAGATGTCAACGGTACGTCCGGGCGTTATGAAAAAGCTTGAAAAGGACACCTCCCGCAAGGGTGAGATCCTCGTTGAAGACGTAAGCTTTGACGAAAGCAAGTTTAAGGTTAAGGTTCTTGACGAGGTAATGTCCATCCAGTGCGCAACCAATATCGAGGAAGCAAAGCTTCTCGTATCCTGCGGCAGGGGGTTAAAGGATATTACACCCGCTTACGAGCTTGCAGAAAAGCTTGGCGGCACAGTTTCCGCTTCACGCTCCCTCGTTGACGCAGGTGTGATCGATCACTGCAGTCAGGTCGGTCAGACGGGTAAGACCGTTCGTCCTCAGGCGTACCTTGCATTCGGTATCAGCGGCGCTATTCAGCATCTTGCCGGCATGGAGGAATCCGAATATATCGTTGCGATCAACACGGACAAGAACGCACCTATCTTTAAGGTTGCTAACCTCGGCATCGTAGCTGACGCCGCTCAGGTTATCAAAAACATGAACAAGATGATGTAAAAAGTTAAACATAAAGGAGAAATATGATGACAAAGGTTTATTTGGTAAGCGCAAAGCGCAGCGCAATCGGCAGCATGCTTGGCGCGCTTAAGGATCTTTCACCAACCTACGTTGGCGCACAGGTCTTAAAGGCGGCTTTAGAGGAAGGCGGCGTTTCCTCCCAATGGCTTGACGAGGTTATCGTCGGTAACGTTTTACCCGCAGGGGTAAAGCAAGGCCCTGCAAGACAGGTTGCTATTGGTGCAGGCGTTCCCGTTGAGATCCCCGCTTACTCCATCAATATGGTATGCGGCAGCGGTATGAAGGCTATTATGAACGCAGTTCTTTCAATCAAGGCAGGCGCTGCTTCTTTAGTTGCGGCAGGCGGCACCGAGATCATGAGCGGCGCACCTTATCTTGTACCCGGCAAGGTCCGTTCGGGCAACAAGATGGGCGCAATGCAGATGGTTGACCACATGCTTTTAGACTCACTTACCGACGCTTTCGGCAATATGCACATGGGTATCACGGCAGAAAACGTTGCCGAAAGATACGGCATTACCCGTGAAGCTCAAGACGCTTTCGCCATCAATTCACAGGCAAAGGCAATTGCGGCTCAGGACGCAGGCAAGTTTAAGGACGAGATCGTTGCCCTCACCGTAAGACAGGGCAAAAAGGAATTCGTCTTTGACGCCGACGAATATATCAACCGCACCACCACCCTTGAAAAATTAGGTACCCTCCGTCCCGCATTCAAGCCCGACGGCAGCGTAACGGCAGGCAACGCATCAGGCATCAACGACGGCGCAAGCTTCGTTATCCTTGCCAATGAAGAAGCTGTTGAAAAGTACAACCTTAAGCCCATGGCAGAGGTTGTCGGTATCGGTCAGGGCGGCGTTGAGCCGGACGTTATGGGCTTAGGTCCCGTTCCCGCAGTAAGAAACGCTCTTAAAAACGCACAGTTAAAGCTTTCCGATATGGAGCTTTTAGAGCTTAACGAGGCCTTTGCGGCACAGTCACTTGGTGTTGTCAAGCTTCTTTCAGACGAGCACGGCGACAGCCAGGAATCTATTTTATCACGTTGTAATGTTAACGGCGGCGCAATCGCCCTCGGTCACCCCGTAGGCGCAAGCGGCAACAGAATAGTCGTTACCTTAGCCCACGAGCTTAGAAGAAGCGGCAAAACCTACGGTCTTGCTTCACTTTGCATCGGCGGCGGCATGGGTACAGCCGTTGTATTAAAAAGTATTAAATAAGGAAGGTATAGGAAAATGAGATTAGAAAATAAGGTAGCAATCGTAACGGGCGCAGCAAAGGGACTCGGCGGCGAAATGGCACAGACCTTTGCAAAAGAAGGCGCAAAGGTAATCGCAGTTGACATGGCACCCCTTTCATACGAATGTGCAAACGTTGAATATTATCAGCTTAACGTAACCGATGCCGAGGCTTGCAAGGCTTTATTCGAGTACGCTAAGGAAAAATACGGCAGAATCGATATTTTGGTCAACAACGCAGGTATTACCCGTGACGCAATGACCAGAAAAATGACCGACGATATGTGGGATCTCGTTATCGATATCAACCTTAAGGGCGTATTTAACCTTACCAGATACGTTGGCCCCTTCATGGAAGAAATCGGCGGCGGCAGCATTATTAACATCTCCTCAGTAGTAGGCGAATACGGCAATATCGGCCAGGCAAACTACGCTGCTTCCAAGGCAGGCGTTATCGGCCTTACCAAGACCTGGGCAAAGGAATTTGCAAGAAAGGGCGTACCCGTAAGAGTAAACGCAATCGCACCCGGTTACATCATGACCGATATGATGAAGACCGTTCCGGAAGACCTCCTTAAAAAGTTTGCAGGTCTTACGATGCTTGGCAGACTCGGTCAGCCTGAAGAAATCGCAAAGGCAGCCCTCTTCCTTGCATCTGACGACGCTTCATACGTAACAGGTCACGTTCTTTCCGTTAACGGCGGCATGAGACTTTAATATCTTAAGGAGAAATTATATGGTAAACGTAGGAATCGTTGGGGTAGGCACTTATATCCCCAAAAACGTAATAACAGCTAAGGAAATTTCCGACGCTACCGGCGGCGTGTGGAGCGAACAGGCCGTAAGAGAAAAGCTCGGCATCAACCAGAAATTTATCCCGTCAAAGGAAGCTTGCGACGGCACCCAGGAAATGGGCGCCCTTGCCGCACTTAAATGCCTTGAAAACACAGGCGTTGACCCCCTTGACATTGACGTTATCCTTTGTATCACCGAGGAGTGGAAGGAATACCCCCTCACAACGTCCGCCTGCTACGTTCAGGACAGGATCGGCGCTAAAAACGCTTGGGGCATCGACGTACAAAACCGTTGCTGCACCACCGTTTCCGCAATGAAGCTTGCAAAGGACATCTTAATCGCTGACGACGAGGTCAACACCGTTCTCGTTTGCGGCGGTTACCGCAACTGTGACTTTATCGACTATAAGGATTCAGGCGTTTCCTTTATGTTCAACCTCGGTGCGGGCGGCGGCGCAATTCTTTTAAAGAAGAATTACAACAAGAACCTCCTTTTAGGTACACACCTTATGTCTGACGGCTCAGTCGTACATACTTGCGGCTCCAAGGTGGGCGGCATCAACGAGCCCGTTACCGCTGAAAATATAGGCGAATACGGCATGCTCCGCTTAATGGATTCACCTAAGATGAAGGGTCTTTTGAACACCGTTTCAATGCCCAACTGGTACCACTGCATTGACGAGGCCTTACGTAAATCCGGCAAGACCCGTCAGGATATCGATTATCTTGCAATACTTCATATCAAACGCTCCGGCCACAAGGCCATGCTGGCTGATTTAGGCTTAACCGAGGATCAGACCATCTACCTTGAGGATTACGGCCACATCGGTCAGATCGATCAGATACTTTCCTTAGAGCTCGCTTTAAAGGAAGGCAAGGTCAAACCCGGTAGCACCGTTTGTATGATTGCTGCAGGTATCGGTTATACGTGGGCTGCAAATATCATTCAATGGGGTGAACAGTAATGCCGGTTTTTGCCTCGTATTTAACAATTTTGGTCGGGGTCATCCCGTCAATGTGTGCGGGCGTCCTTGCTACTTTTGCCATTACTCTGATATTTAAGACCAGTTACACAACTAACTTTGCGCAGGGCGTTATTTCTGCCATTGGCGCATACGTTGCGGTGGAGCTTTCGTATCTTCACAGAATGCCTTTGTGGAGCGGGCTTCTTCTGGGTATAGTAGCGGCATTTGTCATAGGCGTCGCCATAGACGTTCTTATATTCAGGAACGGCAGATACGTCAACGCATTGGGTAAACAGATCATCACCATGGGTCTTATTTCCATTATCATTGGCGTTATACCCTTTATATTCAAGCTTCCTCATCAGGAAGCCGTACCCGCTTATCCCTTCATTGCTCTTTCCAAGGGCTTCAGCGTTGGAAACGTCTTTATCCCATACAACACCATTTTGGGCGCGGGAATAACCGTCCTTTTGCTTGTTGGCGTATTCGTTATGCTTCAAAAGTCCAAATGGGGATTGTCGGTAAGGGCAACTGCCTCAAACGAGATCGTTGCGGGCATGATGGGCGTCAACACAAAGATAATCACGGCAGTTTCCTGGGGTATTGCAGGCGCCTTTGGCGCCGTTGCTGCTGTAATTTACATCGGTAACGCAACCCTTTCAAACGGATACGTAATGACTGCGACCCAGATAAACGCCTTTTTAGCAGGTATCCTCGGCGGGTTTGCAACCTTCCAGGGGCCGATCCTTGGCGCGGTTATTATTTACTTACTCAACGTACTTATTGGCTGCATCTGCATCCACGTGCCTGAGCTTTCTAACTGGAAGGCCGCTATCGTTTATCTTGCGGTTATGCTTCTCGTTTTATGGAAGCCACAAGGCCTCTTCGGCAAGAAAATGGTTAAGAAGGTGTAGCGTATGTTTAAGACTAATAATTTATCCAGAGCTCTGGTTCAACAGAGAAGAGAAGAAAAGCGTGTGGAAAAGACACTTGCATTTCTTAACAAGCTTAAGAAAAAACCCATTACGGCCTTTGCAATTTTTGCAGTCATCCTGATGGTTTTGCAAGCCCTTTCCGACGTAGGCTTAGTTCCTTCAAGCTTCGTTACCGCCATCGGTACAACGGTTATCTTTTGTATAGTCGGCCTTGGCTTCTGCTTGCTTTTAGGGTATTCCGCCTTGGCTTCACTTGGTACCGCAGGCTTTATTGCCATCGGCGCCTACTGCGCTTACTATTGCCTCGTCATGTGGAAGCTTCCTATAATTGCCGCCGTTTTGGCAGCAATTCTGGTTGCCCTCGTAATAGGCGTTATAGTCGGCTATATTTCACTCAGGATCGAAGGTATTTATCTTGCCATCGTAACCTTGGGTGTTGCACAGATCATTAAAGAGGTTTTATCCGCAATTTGCGATACCATTAAGATAAAAGGCTCCAACCTGCTCCTTTTCGGACAGGAAAGTTTAAGGCTAAAAGAGGATTACGTCTTCTATATCCTGATCGCGGTCTTGTTTATTCTTATGGTAATAACACAAAACCTTATGAACAGCCCCAAGGGCAGGGCAATGCTGGCAATGAAAAACAGCACCTCTGCCGCACAGGCTTTTGGTATTTCTTTATTAAAATACAGGCTTCTGGCGTTTATTATTTCCATAGTTTACGCCTCCATTGCAGGTCTTTTGTATATGTTCTACGTGCGTTACGTATCCAACTCGTCAAGCACGCTGTTCTCGCTGAGCACCTCCCTTAATATTTTGGGCGCGGTAATAATCGGCGGTACAAAGTCCATATGGGGCACCATTGGCGGCACGTTCATCATTTACGGCATAGATCAGATGTTCTTACAGGATATAGAATTTTTCCGCAATAATCCAACCCTGATCACGTTATTCTGCGGCGTTCTGGTTATTCTTGTGGTTATGTTCTATCCGGGCGGTCTTGTTCAGCTTGCGCTTGAAATCAAGCTTAAGATCAAAAAACTTTTGTTAAAGAGGAGGGAGAAAAAGTATGGCAAAGATCTTGGATAAAATTCTCCCATCTCCCGAGCATCGTACGGTAGCCCTCCGTCAAAAGATGGATTGGGCTAAGATCGAATGTGACGTGCTTCCTCAATCCTATGAGGAAATCAAGGCTAAAAAGATTGCTGCGTTTGATGCCAAGGCAAAGAAAAGACTTAAAAAAGCCGCCTTCAAGGCTTGCAACAAGGCAGAGTACGCCGACGCCCTTATGGAAAGCAAGCTTCAATCTTATGACGTAAAGACCTATCTTTTACACAGGGCCGCAAATCACGGCGCCGCAAGAAAGATCTTTAAAAGCATAAAGCTTGGCGAGGGCTGGACAGAAGCGTTGACCGAGCTTAATGCGAAAAACGAAAAGATCCTTTCAAAGCGTCAGGATTACGTTGCAAAGCTTGAGGCCAAAAAGCAAAGCTTCCTGCAAAAAAATAACGGTGCTGACGACAGCGAGTACAAGGCACTTACCCAAAGTCTTGAGGACAAAAAGGCTGCTTACGTTGCAAATATTGAAGGCAAGCACGCTCAGATTATTGCAAAAAAGCAAGCAAAGCTTAACGAAAAAGCTTCAAAGCTTGCCGCAAAGATCGAAAATATGAAGTCAGGGGAGGTTGCCAAATACAGTCTTCCTGAAGACGTTCTTCTTTCAGCCAGAGGCTTAAAGATGTACTTTGGCGGTATCAAGGCCGTTGACGATCTTTCCTTTGACGTTAAAAAAGGCGAAATTTTCGGTCTTATCGGCCCCAACGGCGCAGGCAAGACTACGGTTTTCAACTGTATCACACAATTCTATAAGCCAACCGCCGGTCAACTTTTATTTACAACCAAAAACGGCGAAACCATCTCCTTGACCGATTACAAGGTTCACGACGTTATCCTTCACGGTATTGCAAGGACCTTCCAGAACCTTGAGGTCGTAAAGGAGGTAACCGTTCTTGATAACCTGTTAATCGCCGCGACACGTCAGTATGGCAGCGGACTTTTAACTCAAATGCTACATCTTCCCAAGCTTAAGCGGGAGGAAAGGATCATAACGGCACGTGCGGATAAGATCTTAAAATATATGGATCTGGCCGCATATCGCAACAGGCTTTGCTGGGGTCTTCCTTACGGCATATTAAAGAGGGTGGAAATCGCCAGGGCTTTAATGTGCAATCCTCAACTCGTTATTTTGGACGAGCCCGCAGCCGGCCTTAACGAGTCCGAAACGAGAGATCTTGCAGCCCTCATTAACAGGATCCGCGTTGATTTTGACTGTACGATCCTTCTCGTAGAGCACGATATGAGCTTGGTTATGAGCATTTGCGATCACATCTGCGCAATTTCCTTTGGTAAAATGCTTGCCATGGGCACCGCTGCAGAGGTTCAGGCCAGCAAGGACGTCCAGGAGGCTTATCTTGGCGCAGGGGAGGATGAATAATGGCACTGTTAGAAATTAATAATTTACAGGTTTCCTACGGATTCATTACAGCCCTCAAGGGTATTAACCTTAAGGTAGAGGAAGGGCAGATAGTCACTCTTTTAGGCGCCAACGGTGCCGGCAAGACGACTACGCTCAGGGCTATTTCCGGCGCAATCAAGCCACAGGGCGGCAATATCGTCCTGGAGGGCAAGGATATAGCAGGGCTTCCCACCTACAAAATTGCCAAGGCAGGGGTTACCCAATCGCCTGAAGGCCGCTTGCTTTTTTCCGAGCTTACCGTTGAAGAAAACCTTAAAATAGGAGCTTACGGATTAAAGACCAAAACGGTTGACGGCAAAAAAATCACCGCAAAGCAGCAGCTTAAGGAAAATTTTGAAAGGGTTTACGATCTTTTCCCTGTATTAAGAGAAAGAAAATCTCAGATGGCAAACACACTTTCGGGCGGTGAACAGCAAATGGTCGCCATCGGTCGCGCCCTTATGTCCAACCCGAAGATATTACTTCTCGACGAGCCGTCACTGGGCCTTGCACCGCTGGTCATTAAGGAAATTTTCAAAGCCTTCTTAAAGATCCGCGAAGGCGGCACGACCATACTTATCGTTGAGCAGAACGCATTACAGACCTTAAAGATCGCAGATTATGCCTACGTTTTAGAGCTTGGCACTATCGGTCTTGAGGGCCCCGCTAAAGAGCTTATGACCAACAAAAAGCTCGTTGACGCCTACTTGGGCGGCGAACAAAAATAAGAATTTAAAGCAAAAGCTTTAAAAAAATAAAAAGGAGAAAATTATGAAAAAACTCACCAAACTTGCAATTTGTATTGCACTCACAGCATGCATGGTATTTGGCGTTGTTGCTTGTGGCGGCACCACTACCGCTTCTCAGGGTATCGACAGCGTTAACCACGTTATCACCGTTGGTAATACTGCAGCTACCTCCGGCGCTTTCATGAGCGTTGGCGTACCATTTAACTATGCACAGGAAGCTTATTTTTGGTACTTTGAAAACCACACTGAAGGTTACAAAGATGCCCTCGGCAATAAGTATTCCATCAACTTCTTACACTATGACGACGGCTTTGACGGCGTTAAGGGTAAGGCTCACACTCAGAAGCTCGTTGAAACAGACAAGGTATTCGCCCTCGTTGGTCACTTTGGTTCCAACACCGTAGGCGCAACCGTTGACTACATCGAAGAACAGGGTATCCCCATGGTTTACGGTGTATGCGGTGTTTCCGACCTCTATGACACAGAAGCTAACATCATGACCGTTCAGCCTATTTATGATACTGAAGGTCAGTCAATGCTCGCAACCGCTTTCGCTTCTTTAGAAGTAGGCGGCCTTGCTGCAACCAAGGTTGGCGTTATCTCCACCACCGACGAAGCAGGTATCGGTATGCTCAACGGTATCAAGATCGAAGCTGCAAAGCTCGGCAAAGTTGAAAATACTGACATCGTTTATCAGGCAGCTGCTGCTGACGCAACAGACTACACTGCAAACGTAACCGCATTAAAGAACGCCGGCTGCGACGTTGTTATCATCGCTGCTAACCAGGCTCCTTTCATCAACATCGCTAACACCTTCGTTACCGTTCAGTACGACAACGTTGACATCATCACCTCCTACGTAAGTGCAAACGCAACTGCTATGGGCGGTCTTGTTGTTTCCGGCGCTATCACCGCTACCCGTGAGGTTTATGCAGGTGCTTGGCTCGTTACCGGTTCACTCCCCGACCTTGAATTCAAGGGCTGGAACGATTTCGTTGAATACACCAAGGTTTTAACCCTTTATGCTAAGAGCAAGGGCGAAACCCTCATCGCTTTAGATGATGCTGATTGGGGCGCATACGTATCATTATACTATGGCGCATATGACTGGGCAGCTGACGGTGTAACCTCTTACTTCCTCAACAGCTACGCTATGGCCGGTTACGTTTCCGCAAACGTATTCTGCCAGGGTCTCAGCCGTATGAGCGGTAAGACCTTAACCTGGAAGGGCTTCATCGACGCTATGGAATCCGCTCCCATAAACGTACCTATGGGTACAAGCGTAAGCTATGCTGACGGTCAGCGTATTGGTATTGACGCTCTCGCAGTTAACAAATACACCGTTGCTAACCTCGGTGTAGGCGAAGTTTACCGTAACATTACCGGTCTTGCTGAATTAGAAGCAACCATCAAGTAATCACTTTAAGGTTTTAAGTAAGGGCCTTTTCAGGCCCTTACAAAGCTAAATTGTCGCGGCGGTGAAGGTTTTTCCTTCATCGCCATGCGATGGCTTGTTTATAATAAATGTTGTGGCCCGATTAAGGGCATTGTTATTTAAATCGACAAAAAAACGGCTAATAAAGCCACAAAAAACAAATTTTAAAATTTACAAATCTGAAAGCAATTTTCGCCGATTTGGCGAGTTCCATATAAGAAATAATATGATAGAGGAGAATTTTATGGCAAAGTACGTATCAATAAACGAAGCTTTAAATCTTGTTAACAGCGGCGACTATGTCGTAACCGGTCTTGGCTCTGCAGAGGGTAGGGAATTTATGACCAACCTTCACACCGTTGCCGATCGCGTAAAGAACGTTGTAGTTTCAAACTGTCTTCCCATGGGTAGCTATGAGTTTATGGTAAACCCACAGTATAAGGAATCCTTCCTTGTTGAAGGCTGGTTCTACACCCCGATTTTGAGAAAGGCGCATAAAAACGGCAACGTTTCATTTATACCAAATCACCTTCATCTTGCCGCAAAGAAGAGGCTTTGCTACCGTGAACCTGATATTTACGTCGGTATTGCTTCAATGCCCGACAAGCACGGATACGTTTCCTTATCCCTTTCCAATACTTACGAAATGCAGATGATAAAGGCCGCTAAGACCGTTATCCTTGAAATAAACCCCAACGCACCCAGAACCTTCGGTGACGTTCAGCTTCACGTTGACGAGGTTGACTACCTTGTTAAGGTGGATTATCCAATGCCCGAAATTGCTGATGCAGAGCCCAACGAAAAGGATCTTATTATCGGTAAGACCATCGCCGAGATGATTAACGACGGCGATTGCATCCAGCTTGGTATCGGCGGCATTCCCAACGCAGTTGCTGCAAGCCTTTACGGCAAAAAGAACCTTGGCGTTCATACCGAAATGCTTACAAGCGGTATGGTTAAGCTTGCAAAGGCAGGGGTTATCAACGGCAAGTGCAAGCAGATCAACCGCGGCAAAATGGTAGCTGCATTTGCAATGGGCACCAAGGAGCTTTATGACTTTATCGACGACAACCCGTCAGTTGAAATTTTAGACGGTGGCTACGTCAACGATCCTTATACCATCATGCAAAACGACAACCAGGTATCCATCAACACCACTTTAGAGGTTGATATTACCGGTCAATGCGCTTCCGAATCCATCGGCTCGGTTCAGTTCTCAGGTACTGGCGGCCAGTCCGATACGGCAGTAGGCGCGCAGAAGTCCAGAAACGGTCGCTCCATTATCGCCCTTTACTCAACGGCAATGGTTAAAGATCCTGCAACGGGTGAAAGGGTTGAAACCTCAAAGATCGTTTGCCAGCTTAAGCCCGGTGCTGCAGTTTCACTTTCAAGAAACGACGTTGACTACGTTGTCACCGAATACGGCTGCGCAGCCCTTCGCGGCACAAGCCTGCAGGAGCGCGCACGTCGCCTCATCGCAATTGCTCATCCCTCCTTCAGAGAACAGATCAAGAAGGAAGCTATTGCCCTCGGTATTATCGTTGAATAAGGTATTTTTATGGCAGAATTTCTTTTTGAAGGCAAAAAGGTATATTACGAGGTCCACGGCGACCACGGTGAGCCCATCGTTATCTTAAACGGCATAATGATGTCCACCAACAGCTGGAAGCCTTTTATCCCCGATTTTTCTAAGAACAACATTGCGATTTTGGTTGACTTTTTCGATCAGGGTCAAAGCGCCCGTATGACGGAAAGCTACGATCACGATATTCAGGTCAGGCTTTTGAACGCCCTTGTTGACATATTGCCCTACGACAGGGTAAGCATCATGGGTATTTCCTACGGCGGCGAAATTGCCGTTCAGTACGCGGTAAGATTTCCAAACCGCGTAAGAAGGCTTATTCTTGCAAATACTGCCGCAAGGACGTCCGATTGGCTCAGGAAGATCGGTGACGGCTGGAACGCCGTTGCTTCCTTCAAGGACGGCTACGCTTACTACCTTACGACCATCCCCGTAATATATTCAACGGGCTTTTTCGAAAGAGAAAAGGCTTGGATGGACACCCGTGAGGAAACCTTAAAGGCATACTTCTCCCGCGAGGACGTCCTTGAAAGCCTTATAAGGCTTACTGATAGCTCAAGGGATTACGATTATACGGACAAGGTTTCGCAGATTACCTGCCCGACGCTTATTATTTCCGGGTCGGAGGACTGTCTTGTTCCGCCGACGGAGCAGATACTTTTACACGAAAAGATCAAAGGCAGCTCCTACGTGACCATAAACGGGTCGGGGCATGCCAGCATGTATGAGGATCCTTCCTCCTTTGCCGCTATCGTTCTCGGCTTTACAAACCTTGGCGACGGCAAGATCAAAATTTAATTTTCGGAGAATTTTTATGGAAAAGAAAATGATTTCAATTGGCAGTGAAACTATTGCTTACGTTGACGTGGGTCAGGGCGAACCTGTTATTATGGTTCACGGCAATATGTCCTCGTCGATCCATTATGAGCCGCTTATTTCACGCCTTCAGCATAAATACAGATGCATCGCCCTTGATCTTCGCGGGTTTGGCGACAGCACCTACAACAACCGCTTTGACACCTTGGCAGAGCTTGCCGAGGACGTCAACGCCTTTACCGAGGCATTGGGTATTGATAAGTTTTACCTTGTTGGCTGGTCCAACGGCGGCGGCGTTTGCTTAAAGCTTTGCTCACTTTATCCCGAAAAGGTTAAAAAATTCTTTGATATCGAGGGTGCGGGCCTTAAAGGATATCCCTTATATCAGAAGGAAGAATACAAGTCAACGGGCAAGCCCTATCCCTCTAAAGAGGCGATGGCTGCAGATCCTATGCAGGTTGCGCCAATCCTTCGCATTTACGAAAAGGGCGACGGTGCAATGATGGCCTCCATCTGGGATGCAACCATCTATACGGTTGCAAAGCCCACTCAGGAGCAGAGTGATCTTTGGATGAGCGAAACCTTAAAGCAGAGGAACCTTGTTGACCTTGACTGGGCGTTGGCAACCTTCAATATGTCCGACGAATACACACCGTATGGCAAGGGTGACGGCTCCATTAAAAACGTTAAGTGTCCGGTTGCCCTCACTATGGCTGAAAACGACGTGGTTGTGCCCGATTATATGGTTCTTGACAACTACAACGCGTTAGGACAGCTTGCAACACTTTTACCGTATGAAAAATGCGGTCACTCGCCGATGGTTGACTGTCCCGACCGTCTTGCAAAGGACGTAATGGACTTTTTCAGTAAATAAGCAAAAAATTATGCCCTGTCGTTAAAAGCTTGGGACAGGGCAGGGATTATATTATGATTCTTACAGTAGATATCGGTAACACCCAGGTTGCCTTTGGCGGATTTTGCGGTGAAAGGCTTGAGTTTGTAGTTAACTTTCCCACCGAAAAATTCAAAACCGGGGACCAATACGTATCAAAATCAGTTTCAGCCCTGAAAGGCTACGGCGTTGATAAAAAGACACTGAAGGGTGCCGTGATATCGTCAGTCGTTCCGGACCTGAACGGACGCGTAAGTGAGGCTATAAGTCGGTTATTAGGTGTTAATCCCTTGATAGTAAGTCACGAGATCAAAACGGACCTTCAGCTTCGTTGTGACGATCCTTCCACCGTTGGTGCGGATATTATCTGTGCCTGCGTCGGCGTGAAGGAATCTTTCGGCGCACCCGCCCTTATCGTTGATATGGGTACGGCAACCAAGATAATTTATCTTGACGGGGACGGCGCGTTTTCCGGCGTTGCCATTATGCCGGGGGTTATGATGGGGCTTGAGGGATTATCGTCGGGTACGGCGCAGCTTCCCAAGGTCAGCCTCGCCCCGCCACCGTCCGCAACAGGCAAGAACACGGCTGACTGTATGCGCTCCGGCGCGGTTTACGGCAACGCCGCCATGGTTGACGGCATGATAGACCGCATCGAGGGCGAGCTTAAGCTTTCCTTACCCGTATACGCAACGGGCGGACTTGCATCCTCCATCGTTTGCCACTGCAAGCGTCAGATCACCCTGGACGAAGCTTTGGTTTTAAGGGGACTTTATCTTATTTATAAGAAAAACATTTGATTTATTAATATTTTGGGCCTTTATGAAAGCATCTTAAAGGCCCTTATTTTTTTGTGAAAGGGGATAAAACAGAAAAAAATCCGTCAAGAAATATAGATTTTTTATTAAAAATCGTCATTTTTTGGATTTTGTGTAAAAAAAATTTTGCAAAAAATGCAAATCGGTAATAAATAATTTGACGAAAGGCCAATATTTTAATATAATACAATCGAAAAAAAACACAATTAAGGAGTTTTATTTAATTATGGCAAATGTAAAAGTTGCAATTAATGGCTTCGGCAGAATCGGCCGTCTCGCTTTCAGACAGATGTTTGGTGCTAAGGGTTACCAGATCGTTGCTATCAACGACTTAACAAGCCCCAAGATGCTCGCTCATCTCCTTAAGTATGACTCTACCCAGGGCAACTACGCAAGGGATCATCAGGTTGACTACGTTGACGCTGAATACGCTGAAGACGGCAAGACCGTTGTTAAGCCCGGCGCAATCATCGTTGACGGCAAACAGATCACTATCTACGCTTGCCCCAAGGCACAGGATCTTCCCTGGAAAAAGCTTAAAGTTGACGTTGTTTTAGAATGCACAGGCTTCTACACCAGCAAGGCTAAAGCACAGGCTCACATTGACGCAGGCGCTAAGAACGTTGTTATCTCTGCACCCGCAGGCAACGACCTTCCCACCATCGTTTACAACGTAAACCACACCAACTTAACAAAGGACGATCATATTATTTCCGCAGCAAGCTGCACCACCAACTGCTTGGCACCTATGGCTAAGGCTCTTAACGATTACGCTCCTATCGTAAGCGGTATCATGACCACCGTACACGCATACACCGGCGACCAGATGCCTTTAGACGGTCCTCAGAGAAAGGGTGACTTAAGAAGAAGCCGCGCTTGCGCTATGAACATCGTTCCCAACTCCACCGGCGCTGCAAAGGCTATCGGTTTAGTTATCCCCGAACTCAACGGCAAGCTCATAGGTTCCGCTCAGCGCGTTCCTACAGCTACCGGCTCCAGCACTATCCTCGTTGCTGTTGTTAAGGGTCAGAACGTAACAGTTGACGCTATCAACGAAGCTATGAAGGCTCAGGCTAACGAATCCTTCGGTTACAACGTTGACCAGATCGTTTCCTCTGACGTTATCGGTATGAACTACGGTTCATTATTCGATGCAACCCAGACTATGGTTCAGAAGATCGACGAAGACACCTATCAGGTACAGGTTGTTTCCTGGTATGACAACGAAAACTCATACACCAGCCAGATGGTAAGAACCATTAAGTACTTCTCTGAAATTAAATAATTTCAATAAAAAAGCAATTTTGCCCGACGGGAAACCGTCGGGCATTTTTATTTTGCAATTTACCGTCGCTTAGCTGTCGCAGGCAGGTTATTTCTAACAAAAAGTGGGCCTATAAGCCGTTTATCGATTGATTTTGATTATTTTTGGTAAAATCAAAAGGCCTTATTAACAAGAAATTATTCGCCCAATTGCCCGCTGTAAAAAGGGATTAAAAAAACGTGCCAATAAAGTCTTTTTTTTGCAAAAGTGGGCCTATAAGTCGTTTATCGGCCATTTTTATTTGTTTTTCAGCCCCAAAACCGTAAAATAAGCAAAAAAAAGACGGATGAATACCATCCGTCAAAAATATTAAACGTTAAATCTGAATAAAACCACGTCGCCGTCACGCATGACGTAATCCTTCCCTTCGGAGCGCACCTTGCCCCTTTCCCTTGCGGCGGCAAGGTTACCACACTCTAAAAGGGTCTGGTATTCAACGACCTCCGCACGGATAAAGCCCCTTTCAAAGTCGGTGTGTATCTTGCCCGCTGCCTGTGGGGCCTTAGTGCCGATCTTTATGGTCCAAGCCCTTGTTTCAGGCTCACCTGCGGTTAAAAAGCTCATCAGCCCCAAAAGGGTGTAGGACGCTTTAACAAGCTTATTCAAGCCGCTTTCCGTAAGGCCAAGGGCCTGTAAAAATTCAGCCTGATCCTCTGGGGGAAGCTGAGAGATCTCCTCCTCGGTCTTGGCGGAAATAACAAGGGTTTCACTGCCGTCGGATTTTGCAAAGTCCTTTACCTTTTTGACAAGCTCCAGACTGTCCTCGTCGGCGCCGATGTCGCCCTCGGAAATATTTGCCGCGTAAATCACAGGCTTGCTGGTAAGAAGGAAAAGTCCCTTTACGTATTCCTTTTCTTCCTCGTTAAGGTCAAGACTTCTCACGGGCTTTTCAGCCTCAAGTACGTCGTAGATTTTTTGTAAAAGCTCAGCCTCGGCAACGTATTTTTTGTCACCCGTCTTAAACATGGATTTTGCCTTGTCAAGGCGTTTTTCAATGGCCTCCATATCGCTTAAGATAAGTTCAAGATTGATGATGGAAATATCCCTTAACGGATCGACCGTGTCTTCAACGTGGGTGACGTTTTCATCCTCAAAGCACCTTACCACGTGGACGATGGCGTCAACCTCGCGGATGTGGGATAAAAACTTATTGCCAAGACCCTCCCCGCGGGACGCGCCTTTAACAAGGCCGGCAATGTCCACAAACTCAATGGTGGCGGGGACGATTTTTTTAGAGTTATAAAGGGCTGCAAGCTTATCAAGCCTTTCGTCGGGTACTGCAACGACGCCAACGTTTGGCTCTATGGTGCAGAAGGGGAAGTTCGCCGCCATTGCGCCGGCGTGGGTAATTGCGTTAAATAAAGTGGATTTTCCTACGTTGGGAAGACCAACAACACCTAATTTCATAGATAATTCTCCTGTAAAGTATTTATAATATATCACAAATAAAGTTTTTTTTCAATCTTATTTGTTGTAATTTTAATTTATATGTGTTAAAATATTTAAGAATATACGAAGTTTAGCATACGGACAGATTTTTATGGATTACAAGTATCAGATCGCAAAAAATATTAACATTGAAGGCTTTTCAACGGAGGACGTTCAGTCCTTTATTGAAGTCCCCCCCACAAAGGAGGTAGGCGACTACGCCCTTCCTTGCTTTAAATTTTCCAAGGCCTTAAGAAAGGCTCCGCCCATCATTGCGAAGGAGCTTAGCGAAAGCTTCCCCTTAGGGTGCGGTATTTCCTCTTGCGAGGCAGTAGGGGGGTATCTTAACTTCCGTCTTGACAGATCGGGCTTTGTTAAGGATCTTCTTGACAAGGTTTTGGGCGAGGGCGAGGACTACGGCGTGTCAACTATTGGCAACGGCAAGACCGTCTGCATTGACTATTCGTCCATCAATATTGCCAAGCCCTTCCATATCGGCCACCTTTCCACCACCGTTATCGGCGCGGCCCTTTACCGCATTTATAAGTTTTTGGGCTACAACGTGGTTGGCATTAACCACCTTGGGGATTACGGAACCCAGTTCGGCAAGCTTATTTACGCCTACAAGACCTGGGGCGATCCCGCTGTCGTTGAGGCTGAAGGGTTAAAGGAGCTTACACGTCTTTACGTCAAGTATCACGAGGAGGCTGAAAATGATCCCTCCCTGGACGATCAGGCAAGGGCGTATTTTAAGCAGATCGAGGACGGTGAGGAGGAGGCCTTAAGGCTTTTCAACTACTTCAAGGACATCACCTTAAAGGAAATTGATAAAATCTATAAAATGCTGGACGTCACCTTTGACTCCTACGCGGGTGAAAGCTTTTATAACGACAAGATGACCCCCGTCGTTGAGGAGCTTAAGGAAAAGGGTCTTCTCGTAGAAAGTCAGGGCGCACAGGTGGTCGATTTGTCAAATTACGACATGCCGCCGTGCATCATACTCCGCTCCGACGGGGCAAGCCTTTACGCGACCAGGGATATGGCTGCGGCCTTTTATCGCAAAAATACCTACGACTTTGATAAGTGTCTTTACGTGGTTGCTTACCAGCAAAACCTTCACTTCCAGCAGTTTTTCAAAGTGTTGGAGCTTTTAGGCAAACCCTGGGCCAAGGACATGGTCCACGTAGCTTACGGTATGGTATCCCTTGAATCGGGTTCCATGAGCACCCGCAAGGGCAAGGTCGTACTTTTAGAGGACGTTTTAAACCGTTGCATCGAAAAGGCAACGGAAATTATCAATGAAAAGAATCCTAACCTTGAGGGCAAGGATGAAACTGCACGCCTCGTCGGCGTTGGCGCAGCAGTATTCGGCATGCTTTACAACAATAAGATAAAGGACGTTGTTTTCAGCTATGACAAGGTGCTTAACTTTGACGGCGAAACGGGCCCATATTGCCAGTACACAGCCGCAAGGTGCAACAGCGTTATTTCAAGGGCGCAGGGGATAAGGGAGGATTTTGACATGTCAAAAATCTCCGTCAACGACGATGAGTTCGCCGTTTGCACCCTTTTGGAAACCTTCCCCGACGTTGTCAAAAGTGCCGCCGAAAAGTACGAGCCCTGTTACGTCACCCGCTTTGCGGTTGACCTTGCCAAGGCATTTAATAAGTTCTACTTTGATTGCAAGATCTTAAGCGAGGACGAAAACCTTTCAGCCTACAGGGTGGCAATCACAAAGGCGACCAGATTGGCCCTTAAAAAGGCGTTGAAGCTCATTGGCGTCGGCTCGCCCGAGAAGATGTGATAATTTAGGCAAAAAAGGCAGTTAACCTGCCTATAGGCCTACTTTTTAATAAAATTTATTTGGAGGATCGTATGAGAAAGTTTTTTCAGGAGTTCCGCAAGTTCATCTCCCGCGGGAACGTCGTTGACCTGGCTGTCGGTGTTATTATAGGTTCCGCTTTTACTGCAATAGTAACGGCACTTTCCAATAACATTTTAAAGCCTGTTATCAACTGGGTATTAAGCCTTGTATTGGGCTCAAATTCACTTGACAACGTTTACACCTATTTAAAGAAGGTTGAAATGATTGACGCCGTAACGGGCGCAACAACCATTGACCTTGCAAATTCCATTTACATTGACTGGGGCTCGTTTATTAACGCAATAATCAACTTCCTGCTCATTGCAATCGTAGTATTCGTCATCGTTAAGCTTATCAATAAGGCAAAAGAAATGACCGACATTAACGAGATCATGACCACTAAGGTACAGGAAAAGCTTGACAAGGATGAGGAGCTTACCGCCGCAGAAGCAAAATGGCTTGCAAGATACGCTAAGCGTCATCCCGACAAAGCCCCCAAGAAAGCAGAGGTCGTTGAACCCGCACCCGTAAAGGAGCCGGAGCCTTCTTCCACCGACAAGCTTTTAATGGAAATTTTAGCCCAGCTTAAGGAAAATAACCAGCAAGGCTAATCCTTTGCCGGCTCAAAACAAAGCGCTTTTTAAGGCTAAAGTCCCTCTATAGGTCGGTTATCGACTGTTTTTGAACAAAAAAGCAGACTTTTTCTTAAATAAATAAGCAAAATAATAAAGCTGACCGCAAGGACGATTCCTTGCGGTCAATTTTAATATTTTTACAAAAAAAAGGCCGACTCAACCATGCGTTTAGTCGGTTTTTTATAAAAAGTCTTGAAAAAATCTTTTATATGTGTTATGATTTTGTCAAGAACAAGCGGGAGGGCTTATTTATGAAAAAACTCTTTCAGATTATTACTCTTATCTTAGCGGTTACTGTCGCGGTATCGCTTTTTGGATGCATGGCTCCCTCTGACGGTTTCGGCGGTGGATATGGCGGCGCCATGGGGCCGGAAGGCGCTTACGGCGATTACGACAAGATAGAGGACGGCGCGACGGAGGGCGACAAAAATATGGGTGCAGGCATGATGACGGCCTCTGCCCACAACGATAACGAATATTACGCCCTTTGGCAAGACCTTTTTTATAAGGGCCAGGGTGAAAACGATTACGGCAAGTTTTATAATTATAAGGATAGATGGGGGCTTGACTCCCTCAACCGTGTAAAGGTCAACGTGACCTGCGGCGGAAAGCCATCCGTCGGGGCTACGGTAAGCCTTATGGACGGCGATACCACGGTTTTTACTGGGGTTACCGATTCAAACGGCACGGCTTATCTTTTCGGTACGGGTGATGATTGCACCGTATACGCAAAAAGCGGCCAATACGAAGGGTCTGTATCATATAACGGCGGCGACGTTAAAATAAGTCTTGACGGCGGCAGGGAAAGGTCTGACACCATTGAAATCATGTTCGTGGTTGACGTGACGGGCTCCATGGGGGACGAGATAGATTATCTTAAAAACGAGCTTAAAGACGTGGTTGAAAAAATCGCCGCAACAGACGGGGTAAAGGCCATTAATATGGCGTTTTTGTTCTATCGCGATCACACGGACGAGGACGTATTTATCTATAATGACTTCCTTGACGTAACCGACCCAAAAAACCTTTCTCAGCATCAAAAAAATCTTAACAAGCAGTACGCTAACGGTGGCGGCGACTATCCCGAGGCCGTTGACGAGGCCCTTGCCATGGCCACCGAAAAGCAGTGGTCACAAAGCTCCACAAAGATAATTTTCCACGTTTACGACGCGCCACCACACGAGGGTAACAAATATGCTGAAAATTACTCTAAAGCAGTGCTTCGTGCCGCAGAAAAGGGCATACGTATATGCCCGATCCTGGCCAGCGGCGCAGATACCTTGTGTGAATACCTCGCCCGCGAGGCGGCAGTTTTGACCGGTGGCACCTTCGTTTATATAACGGACGATTCAGGTATCGGAAATCCCCATTACGACCCCAACATCCCCAACGCCGTGGTGGAAAATTTAAACCTTTTGATGGTAAGGCTTGTAAAGGGCTACTTTACGGGGACCTTCGACCCACCCGTTGCGTGGGACGGCAATACGTATTACTCTATTAAGGCGCTATCCGAATACGACGACTTTATCCTGTCTGGCCACGTGAAAAAATACAAGCAGGGTCAGACGGTCACCATCCGCACTAAAACCTCCGAAAAAAAGGTCGTTATGTACGCCAACGGCCAGTTCGCAGGGGAGCAAAGCGGCCAGGGTACCTTTGATGAAGCAACCAATTCATACTATTGGGAATTTTCCTTCATCATGCCCGACGAGGAGGTAGAGATAACCTTCTCCTTTGGGGATATGCAAATAATAGAGTAACCTGCAAATGGCAAAGCTTTTATAAAAAAGTTGGCCTATAAGTTGATTATAGGCCATTTTTGATGGTTATTACAAAAAAAACGAGGGGTTTTAGCGTGTTATCCTTAACGGAGAACACGCATCGAGATAAATCCCTCACGGGATTTTCGATATGGTTTGCATACCTCGCCAAAGGCGAGATATACAAACTCGATATGTGCTGAAGCACTCGATTTGTTTGCTTCGCAAACGAGGGATTTATCTCATATCGAATTGGCGCGGAGCGACAATATATCGAGCTTGAGCGCAGTGAAGGCATATCGAATTCATCTTTCGTGAACATATTTCACGAAAGTGAATATATCGACAGAAGAAAAAATAAGAGCAAGAATAGAAGGATTTATTTCCTTTTACTCTTGCTTTTTCTGCTTGTAATATGGGGTTGGGCTTAGCCCATTTGTATTTGACTAGTCAAATGCGATGCTCGCACTTAGTGGTATTTTTATAATTCTCCGATAAGAACGTCACCCATTTTCCTCTCGTTTTTTGTAAGATAAACTTTTATAAAAAATCAACTTAAGTTAAGCTTATTTTGTGTCCTCAATTGCATCTTTGGTACCGATCCAGAAGAACTTGCCGCTGAAGCCAATAATCTTATCGTACTTGGCAAGAGTTTCTTCGCAGTCTGCGATCTCTTCTTCAAGTATTTTCTTTTCGCTGTCGGTAAGGGTAAGTGCTTTATCGGCTAAAACAGCCTTATAAAAATCACGTTGGGTTTGTGCCGTAATAATCTGATTGGTATTCATAGCCGTCTGAGTGTTATAATATGATTTTGCAATGTCGTTGCTGCAAAACTCATATATGGTGATAGAGTTTTCCTCTCCGTTTATGGCGTCCAGGCAGTAAACGATCATCCCGTCAATTAAAAAGCTGCCGCCGGACGCAAGGTTTACCTGATAGCCCTTGGCCTCTAAATTATCCTTTGCTTTTTCAAGGTTTAATTCAGGCTTTGCAGTCGATCCGCCGCAGGCGACGGTTAAGGTAATGCAGCAAGCAAGCAAAATGCACGCTAAAATTTTGATCGTCTTTTTCATAAAAGCTCCTTAAAAATAAAAATGTAAGCATTGTATCATAAAGCAAAATAAGACAACTGTATTTTTTGACTTAAAGCATAGGCGATACAAGGTTTTTATAAGCCGTCAAAGGCGGATATGAGTTGGCATTTTCTTGTGATAATCAACCTATAGGCAGACTTTTTGTGTTAAAACACATATTGACCGTCAGGCGGTGAAAAGCGCGCGGATGGACTTACATACGGCGGTCTTCATATAACCGTAGTCAATATAGTCGTGCTGGTCAAAAACGTATTCGTGGGCAAAGGATTGTACAAGGTTCATCGCAAGGTGGACCTTTTCGTATATACCGTCGCTTTTCATGCCGAAGGCAATAAGCTTCTGGCCGATTTTGTGGGTCAGTATATTTTCCTGAGCGATAAACTCGTTATTGACGCCCTCGTCGGTGTGGGTGAGGGAATGTAACGCCTCGTGGATGCGTCGGCAGCCCTTGTGGGATTCTATGGTGCGATCTATTACTTTAATAATAAGGTCGTTAAGATCGAGGACGGTGATTTCGTCAATAAGCTCCAGCACGGGATTAAAGGACCTTTGGATATACTCGTCAAGGACGCAGATCATAATGTCCCTTTTGTCGTGGAAATATTCGTAAACTATCCCCGTTGAAACACCCGCCCGCTTTGCTATTTCCGCAGTATTGGTCCCGTAGTAGCCTACTTCGGAAAAAAGCTCAAAGCTTGCTTCAATGATTTTTTTCTTTTTTTCGATGGAACGAGCCTGCTTTGGCTCTCTTACGCCGCTTTTCATAACAACATTATAAACCATACGTACAAAAAAAGCAAGGCTAAAACACTTTAAGAAAGAAAAACCCAAAAAAAATCAAAAAAATCTGAAAAGAGTTTCACATTTTGCTTGACTTTGATTTTTGATAGTGGTAATATTGTGACAGTAAAAAACCTGAAAAAAGTTTCATATTTTAACTTTTTTACCATTTTAAGGAGTATCGTTATGGAAAAAACGCTTGACCTTCTCGAAATCGGCGAGAGGGGAACGGTTAAAAGCATATCCGGTGAAGGTCGCATCAAGCGCCGTCTTTACGATATGGGCATTACCCCGGGGATAGAAGTTTATCTTAGAAAACGTGCCCCCTTCGGCGACCCGTTGGAAATCACCTTGCGCGGCTACGAGCTTTCCGTGAGAAAGTCCGAGGGCGCTTGTATCGTGGTGGAGGTGTAATATGATAAAATTCGCCCTTGCGGGTAACCCAAACTCGGGCAAAACCACCCTCTTTAACAGCTTGACCGGCTCTACCGCCCACGTGGGAAACTGGCCCGGTGTAACCGTTGACAAAAGGGACGGTGTATACAAAAAATTGGATACGCCTATCAGTATTGTTGACCTTCCGGGTATATATTCCCTTTCACCCTACACCCCGGAGGAGATCATCGCAAGGAACTTCATCCTTGACGAAAAGCCCGACTGCGTCATCAATATCGTTGACGCCACCAACCTTGAAAGAAACCTTTATCTTACCACCCAGCTTATGGAGATCGACGTCCCCGTGGTCGTCGCCCTCAATATGATGGACGAGGTTGAAAAGATGGGCGACTCAATTGACGAGGTCCAGCTTGAAAGAAGACTGGGTATCCCGGTGGTAAAGGTCTCTGCCTTGCACGAGGACGGCCTGGATCTTCTTATGCAAAGGGCGTACACCGCCTACAAGGCAGGCAGACAGGGCAAGACCGTCCTTAACGACACAAACCTTTACCATCTTATCGGCGACGTCAGGATAGCCTTAAAGGGCCAAGGGGTCAGCGACCCGCTTTTCCACGCCGTAAAGCTTGTTGAACAGGACGAGATCGAGGTCACCATGCATCCGGCCTCCGTCACCATCGTTGAGGAGTTCAAAAAGACCTTCAATCACGAGGTGTTCGGCAATGAATTTGACGCCATCATCGCCGACGCAAGGTACAGATACATAACTGAAAATCTTTCCCCGGTGGTGGTTAAAAGAAGCAAGGAAAAGTTTGCCATGTCCAGATCGGACAAAAAGGACAGGGTGCTTACCCATAAGATATGGGGGCTTCCCATCTTTGTGGTCATACTTTTCTCAATTTTCCACATAACCTTCTCGGAAAACTTTTTATATCTTGGCAGCATCTTCAATCTGCCCACCTTGGAAGACCTTGGTCTTCTCAACGCCGACGGCGAATATTTAAACTTTGGCGTAAAGCTTTTATCCTGCGTATACGACGGCACGGTCTTCTCGCCCGGGTGTATCGTTAACAATTTGTGGAACGAAATCATCGTGGGTACGGTATTCGGCACCCTACAGGGGCTGGTGGAATCCAGCAGCATGGCAGGCTGGGCCGTTGGTCTTATCAACGCAGGCATTATCGACGGTATCGTAGGCGTGCTTTCCTTCCTCCCGTGGATATTGGTGCTTTTCTTACTTTTCTCCATATTGGAGGATTCAGGCTATATGGCCCGCGTTGCCTTTATGCTTGACAGACTTTTCAGAAGATTCGGCCTTTCCGGCAGAGCGTTTATGCCTATGATAATGGGCTTTGGATGCTCGGTCCCCGCAATGATCAACACAAGGACCCTTGCCGAGGACAGGGAAAGGACCGCCACCATAAGGATCATACCTTTCTTCTCCTGCGGGGCTAAGCTTCCTATCTTAACGGCCATTGCAGGCGGTATCGTCGCTTACTTTAAGGTAGGCAATCCCGATCTTATTACCTTCTCAATGTACGTTTTGGGCATAGTAACCGCCATCGTAAGCGTAGTTATTATGAATGCAACCACCCTTAAGGGTGATGCTGCTCCGTTTATTATGGAGCTCCCAGCATACCGTGCACCAAGGTTTAAAAACCTTATGCTCCACCTTTGGGACAAGGCAAAGCACTTTATCAAAAAGGCCTTTACGGTAATACTTGCTTCAACCATCGTTATCTGGGTTTTGACCCACTTCAGCTTCTCGTGGGAGTTTTTATCCGACGAAAGGATCAACGAAAGCATCCTTGCAAACGTTGCAAAGCTGGTCCAACCCATCTTTACGCCACTTGGCTTCGGCGCACAGCTGGGTAAGTTCGGTTGGGTGTTCGTGGTTGCGGCAGTTACAGGTCTTATCGCAAAGGAAAACGTAATCGCAACCTTCTCAACCCTGGCCGCTTGTCTTATTTCCATTGCCGGCCTTGAGATCGGCGGACTTGACGTTATGGCGGAGGAGGGCATTGACGCCGTTCAGGCCATGATTATGGCAACGGGCATCGGTATACCGGGTCTTATTTCCTTCATAGCCTTCAATATGACGACTATTCCTTGCTTTGCCGCCGTTGCAACAGCCAAGGCAGAGCTTAAATCCCAAAAGAACTTTAACGGCACTATGCTGTTCTGGATAGCAGCCTCTGCAGCGGTTGCGGCAGCAGTTTACACCGTAGGCAGCTGGTGGTGGACGGCCTTTATCTGGGCGGCAGCATTTGCTGTCCTTGCTATCGTAATAATTGCGGTAAACAAGGCCAAAGCCAAAAGGAGCGTTCAATAATGGGCGCGCCTGAGATCATCCTCATAATCGCTTGCGTCGCATTGGTCAGCTTTGTGGCTGTAAGGGCGATCATCCGCAAAAAAAAGGGCAAGGTGGGTTGTGACTGCGGCTGCAGCGACTGTCCCCACAGCGGCTCCTGCGGGGGGAATAAAAAATAAATCTTGACAAAATCAATAAGCCATAGAATTTTGTTGAACATAACTAAAGCCCTCTCCGTAAAACAGGACGGAGAGGGCGATTTTTTATTGATAATATTTATCGGGGTCAACCTCGAATTTTGGCATAAGCTTCAGCTTGAAAAGATTGATCTTATGAAGGCGATCAATGCGCGCCTTGGTGGCGGGATCGGGCTCAACGTTATGGCGGATATATTTGTCCAGGGTGTCATAGCTAAACCCAAGGTTATCCTCGTCAGTTTTGCCACAAAGTCCGTCTATAGGCGGTTTATCGACCAATTCTTTGGGTAAGCCAAGGTATCTTCCAATGGCTTTTACCTCCTCAACGGTAAAGTCGGAGCAGGGCGAAAAGTCCCCGACAGAATCCCCGTATCTTGTTGAATACCCGACGTAATCCTCGCTTAAGTTGCAGGTGTTTGCGACCCTGCCGTTAAGGGATTGGGACAAAAGATAAAGGGCAGTCATTCTTATGCGCGGCGGAAGGTTGACCACCGATTGATCGGAAAGCTCAAAACCGTCGGGCACGGCTGATAAAAAGCCCTTATAGCAATCCTTGATGTTAAAGACGTATTTTTTGATATTAAGATGGTCGCACAGCATGTGTGAAAACGAAATATCAAACTGCTCTCCATTGGGCATAAGTACGCCTATAACGCGATTATTGCCCAGTGCGCGCACTAAAAGGGCCGCCACGACGGAGCTATCCTTGCCACCGGAAACACCGACGACGGCGTTACAGTCCTTTCCGTTTTCCTCAAACCAATTTCTTATCCACTCCACCGTGTCGCGGGTGGCCTTTTCCACGTTGAAAGTCTTCATAAATCCCTCTCAAAAAAAAGACGTGTTTTTTATTATTATAGGTTTTTACGGCCCCGTTGTCAACCTAAAAAGCCAATTTAAAAGTCTGTTTTTTTGCCCTCCGTCACAAATAAGAAGCCAAATTGCTGTCAAGGGGGGTAAATCAGACCGTTTTTTTGGTCGAAAACTATATAAAAGCATTCAAAAAACATGAAAAAAATTGCCGTTTTGGTCTTAAAAAGAAAAAACGCCCAAACTTTGACCGCATAAATTAAAAATTAAAGATTTTTTCAAGCTTTTTATCGTTTTAAAACTTTGAAAAAACCTTATTTTTTTATCGCAAAAAATTATTTACAATCCGTTTTGTGTATAAAGTGTGCCAAAAAAACCATATACAATTAAAAAGTCAAAATGTATAATGAAAGAACAGATTATCGCGTATTATATCCTGCGTTATATATTATATAATCGCATACGCGTCAAAAAAGTAAACTTTTTATCCCTACTTTGTAGGTGGAGAGGTGAATATGGCATATTTGTCCTTGAAAGGAATAAACAAAATTTACCCCAACGGCTTCCATGCTGTTCACGATTTCAATCTTGAGATCGAAAAGGGAGAGTTTATCGTTTTCGTCGGTCCGTCGGGTTGCGGCAAAAGCACGACCTTACGTATGATCGCCGGCCTTGAGGATATTTCCAAGGGCGAGTTCCTTATCAACGACAAGCTTGCCAATGACCTCGGCCCGAGAGAAAGGGAGGTTGCAATGGTATTCCAAAGCTACGCCCTTTATCCCCATCTTTCTGTTTACGATAACCTTGCCTTCGGACTTACCCTTCAGGGTGTTGACGCAGAGGTTATCGAGGAAAAGGTTTTAAAGACGGCCAAGATCTTAGGTCTTACCGATTACCTTGACAGAAAGCCCAGGGCGCTTTCGGGCGGCCAGCGTCAACGTGTCGCAGTCGGCCGTGCCATCATCCGCAAGGTAGGCGTTTTTCTTATGGACGAGCCCTTATCAAACCTTGATGCAAAGCAAAGGGTCACCATGAGGTCCGAAATCACCCAGATCCACAGGGAGACCCACTCCACCACCATCTACGTTACCCACGACCAGACGGAGGCTATGACCATGGCCGACAGAATCGTAGTTATGCGTGACGGGTACATTCAGCAGATCGGCTCTCCAAAGGAATTATATTTTGATCCGGTAAATATGTTCGTCGCGGGCTTTATCGGTGAGCCCCCTATGAACTTTATTGAGGGCGCCTTGTCAAAGGGCGTATTTACCTTTAACGGCGTAAGCATTGACGCAACAAAGTCCTTAAGCGAAGAAAACCTTGAAAAATACGACGGCAAGGAAATCGTCATGGGCTTTAGACCCGAGGCAGTTACCCTTTCAGACGAGAGGGGTGAGGCCTATAGCATGCAGGGCTACGTTGAGCTTACCGAGCTTTTAGGGGACAACACCAACGTTTATACGGTTATTGACGGCAAGCGCGTCATATTAAAGGTAGACCCCCACTTCACCCCCGATGAAGACTTTGATTGGAACTTTTTCATCCCACATAAGTCGGTTTATTGGTTTGACAAGCAGACCGAAACAGTTATTAAATAATTTCACTTTGGGCAAGGGAGGGCTTTCCCGTCCCGACGTCTTAAGGATTTCAAGTAAAAGATGAATTTAACTTTCAAAAAGTACCGCGCCATTGATCTTACTATCTTCTCCGTGCTGTCGGTGGTTTTAGAGGCCCTTATCGTATTGGCCTCCAACGAGTGGTTTCCGGGGGTTATCTACACACTTTCCCTTTCGGTGACCGTGACGTCGATAGTTATGGTAAGATGGGGCTTATGGGCGGCAATACCCGCACTTTTAAGCGGAGTCACCGTGGTTGGCGTTTATTACCTTGGTGGCGTTGCGGTCGGGTTGGATACAGTGCTTATTTATCTTGTCGGCAACCTTTTTATGCTGTTTGGCTACGGCTTTATAAGACTTGTCGGCAGGGCAAGGATAGAGGATAAAAAGGGCTTTATGTCCTATCTTTACGTCCTTATAGTCTACCTGCTGCTTCTCATAGGCAAAACGGTAGTGGCCGTATGTATGGGCAAGGGCTTTATGATCATAGCAAACTTTAACTTTGCCGAATGCACTTCACTTATTATCGCGCTTCTGGCAGTTTTTGTCGCCAAGCGGCAGGAAGGCCTCTTCGTCGATCAAAAGACCTATCTTTTGGAGCTTGAGAAAAAGCGTCTGGAAGAAGAAAAAAACACACAAGATCTACTGTAAATCGGCCTATAAGTCGATTATCACCACTTTTTTATAAAATTTGCTATCGGAGGATAGATGATGAAGGTAAAAGCAACCGACTTTTTAATTTACGACGAGGCTACGGGCAAGTATAAGGAAAACCCGGAGCAGGCCGTTCGTGACGACGTTGAAAAGCATCATTGGAAAAGGGTATTAAAGCTCGTTTTAAAGGATTGGCGTCTTTATCTGATGCTCGTTCCTATGATTTTGGTATTCCTTTTCTGGAGATATTTCCCCATGTACGAGCTTTTGGGCTGCTTTAAGGTCGGTACCTCGGCTTCGGAGGTAAAGGATCAGCTTTTCTCCGGCTTTGCTAACTTTAATACTATTTTGTTTGGGGATTCCCTTTACGCAAAGCATTTCTGGCGTGCCTTCAGAAACACCTTTATGATAAGTTTTTACGGCCTTTGCTTTGGTTTCCCCATGCCGATCATATTGGCACTTTTCTTCAACGAGATCAAATCAAACGTCTTAAGAAGCGTTTATCAGGTGCTTACCTATCTTCCCAAATTCATGTCAACCGTTGTTATTACAACCCTTGTTACCCTTCTTTTAAAGAAAGCTGACGTAAGCACGGGCAGCGGCGTTTTGGCAGGTTTTTTGGAAAGTGTCGGCCTTGTCGGTGAAGGCGTTGCCATTCTGGAGACCCCAAGGTACTTCAGGGCGATCTATCAGATCTCCGGTATCTGGGAGACGGCAGGCTACGACAGTATAGTTTTCTTTGCGGCGGTAATTGCCGTTTCGCCAACCAGCTATGAGGCCGCCCAGATCGACGGCGCAGGCAAAATGGCCCAGATGCGGTACGTAGTATTGCCAAGCATCCTGTCAACGGTCGTAATTATGTTAATAACCAAGATCGGTACCCTGTTATCGGTCGGTTACGAAAAAGTCCTACTTTTATATAATGAACACACCCACGTCACGGCAGACGTCGTATCAACCTTTGCACACCGTTACGGCGTTGCGGAGGGCGGCGGACAAAGCGGTATAGCGATCGCCGCCGAAATGGTCAACAACCTTATCGGCATGGTCCTTGTTATCGGTGCCAACACTATCGCCCGCAAAGCGTCGGACGTATCACTTTATTAAGATAAGGAGGCTTAAAGTAAAATGAAACGTAAACTTGAAGTTTCCGAGGTTATCTTTAAAATTGTAAGCTACGTTCTCCTCACGGCCTTTGCCCTTTGCTGTTTGTATCCTTTCGTTTATGCAATATCCGCGTCAATAAGCGGTTACGAGGCAGTTGAGTATAACCAGATTATACTTCTTCCCAAAAACATTCAGTTTGACGCCTTCAAATACGTTTTGCAGGGCTCAAGCGGCAACGGCTTCTGGAACTCTTACACCAACACCCTGTTTATGACCTTTTACGGCACCATCTGGGCATTGGGCGTTGCAATTTTAGGCGGTTACGCTCTTTCCAAAAAAAGACTTTTATTCAGAAAGGGCTTTAACTTCTTCTTAGTATTCACAATGTGGTTTTCGGCAGGTATCGTACCTCAGTACAGAAACTACCTTGCCACCCAGGACGTTTTCCATTTCATCGGCATTATGGACGATAAATGGCTTATCGTCATCGCCATGGGTATGGCCGCAATGAACATCATTCTTTTAAGAAACGCCTTTGAGGGCGTTCCCTCAGAGATTGAGGAGGCTGCCCGCGTTGACGGCGCAACGGAATTACAGATCTTAACAAAGGTTTACATCCCGATGAGCAAGTCAACCATCGCAACGGTTGCACTCTTCTTCGCAATTTCCCGCTGGAACGGCTACTACTGGGCAAAGACCATGATGGGCGGCAACACGGCAGAGTGGCCCTTGCAGGTTTACTTGAGAACTCAGCTTGAAACCTTCCAGGACTCCGACGCCATGACCGGTTGGGAAACCGCAAACCCCGGTTTGTCACCCAACTCTGTTATCTACGTGCTTATTATTTGCGCCATCGTGCCCATACTGGTTATATATCCCTTCATCCAGAAGTATTTTGCCAAGGGCGTAAATATGGGCGGCGTAAAGGAATAATTTATTAAGGTTAATTCGGCGGATAGTCGATAACAATATATTTTTGGAGGAAAAAATATGAAAATGACAAAGAGAATGTTATCTTTAGCATTAGTTCTCGTTCTCGCTTTGGCATTGGCACTCACCGGCTGCGGTCCTGCAGGTGGTGGCGGCGGTGGTACAACTCCACCCGCAGCAGAACTTGAATATGCTCAGGGTACACAGCTTCGTATGGCTACAGGCTACCAGAAGCCCAACCAGGGTATCGCTTTCGACGCTGACACAGTTGGCGAAGGCTTGACCCTTGCTGACGGTAAGACCTATCACACCGGCGACCTCAAACCAACCTGGGAACAGCTTAAAGAAACTTTAGGCATCAACTTTGAAAGTGTTTGGACGGGCGCAGGCTCTGCTGAAAAGGAATTCAACGTTTGGAAAGAAAAGCTCAACGAAGTAGATATGGTTTCAGGCTCTGCAACCGTATTACAGGAAGCCGGCGCAAACGGTCAGGTTGTTGATATCGCTCAGTACCTTGACATGATGCCCAACTTCAAGGCTTACCTTGAAGCCAACCCCATCGTTCGTCTTTCCATCACCGGCGACACCAAGACCGGTGCTATCTACTTCTCACCATACTTCGACGGCGTTGACGATATCGAACGTATGCCCCTTATGCGTGTTGACTATCTTGAAAAGCTTCTCAACGGCGCAGGCGAATTCACCGCTGCTGCTTCCAACAACTTAAAGGCAGCTGCTTACGAGCCTTATATGCCCACCAGCGGCAAGGTTGCAGTTGAAGTTGTTAAGGCTGATGCTTCCGCAACGGAAACTATCGAAAAGAACTACGACGCTGCAGGCAACATCATCGCTACCATGAACGCTGCTCTTGCAAAAGGCACCGTTACCGGCGTTGAAGCTGTTAATATGCTCCGTAACTACATCGACAAAGCATACAATGGCTACTATGGCGAAAACAGAGCTGACCTCTTCGCTGGTCAGAACGCTGCTTGGGACGCTGACGAGCTCGCTGCTCTTCTCCGTTGCGTAGTTGCTAACCCCCAGACCTTAAACGGCACTGATACTATCCAGGGCTTATATTCACGTGAAGACGGCAACACCCAGCGCCGTGTTGACTTATTCAGACTTGCAGGCACCTTATTTGGTGTTCGTGGTCTTGAATCCAGACAGGACTACTTATACTTCGATCAGGAAGGTATGTTACACGATGCCCGTCAGGAAGTTGCTACCTATGAAGCACTTGAAAGCATGAACGCTTGGGCACAGGAAGGTCTTATCTCTGCTGACTACATCAACCAGGGTTCTTCCACATCCACCAACTATCTTGAAAAAGACAATGGCTTCATGAGCTATGACTACAACCAGACACAGACCCTCATGAACGAAACCATGCTTCAGGAAGGCGAAAAGTACATGGCAGTTATGGTTCCTGTTGCTCGTTGGAACGACGGTACCGGCGAACAGTTTATGAGATTCACCGAATCCTGGAGATCTGTTAAGACCGACGGTTGGGCTATCTCTAAAGCAGGCGTTGAAGGCAACACCGATAAGTTACACGCTGCATTAAAGATCATCGACTACGCTTACAGCGTACAGGGTCAGATTTTAATGAGCTACGGTCCCGACGCTTTCATCGATGTTAAGGACGCATCCGTAGTAGTTGAAACTTGGGACGACGTTGCTAAGAAGTACAACACCTTCAACTTCAACGGCACCCAGATGCCTAAGATTGCTCAGGCTACCGAAGAAGAACTTTGGTCACTTGGTAAGGGTAACTACACCAACTATGCACGTCACTACCTTGGCTCAACCTTAAGCTTCGCTAAGAGCCAGGCATTCGAAGTACAGTGCACACACGCTGTTGGTAGAGAAGGCGCTCAGCAGATCGCTGCTGCTATCGGCTTCGGCACCATTAAGCATCCTGAACTCGCAATCTGCGAAAATATGTGGTATACTTCTATTCCTACCGTATTACCCACAACCGCTACCCAGAACGAACAGCTCAACAGCTACGCTGAATTAATCTCCAGCGGTAAGTTCTCTTCTTCCAAGGGCAACATGAACGTTCTTATCGACGTTATCAACCAGGGTTACGCAGGCTTCAAGGTTAGCGGCGTTACCGACGCTGCAAGCGCAGTTGCACTCGTATCCGGCGATTGGAACGGTTCTAAGTATCTCCAGATCAAGTCTGCAGCTTGGACAAAGCTCTTAACTTACTATGCAAACTCTGCTAAATAATTAATTAGCTAACGAAGTTTCATTTCTATGTTTTTAAAGGGGAGGGGAGTCTTCTCCTCCCCGATAAAAGCAAATCTTACTGTTATTAATTAAAGAAACCAACACTTTTTTGTGAGGATGCAATATGTTTAAAACACAGATAAAATTTCAGCGTATTTTATGCCTTGTCGCATTGGTTGCGGCGGCACTGACTTTCGTATACGCATTAGGGGTAATTACGGATATTTATGAAGGCCTGTTTTTCACTATGCCCGACCCTGAAGATCCTCACTGGACTGACGTAGAAGGCTCATGGATATATTACGACATGCAGCCGTTTAATAAAATGCTTGTTGCAGTTGGCATTGGTCTTATCCTTTGCGCAATCTTATTATTTGTAACAAACACCAATTCAAGAAGAAAATACTACGTTGGCAACCTGGTCGCTACGGTGATTTTTTCCGTTGCCAGCCTTGCTGCCACCGTTTGGGCTTATATTAATATTTTTAAATTCAGGGCACAGTTTTTAGCCATCGACTTTGAAGCTTGGCTTAAATACTCCGAGGAGTGGGGTACGCCCTATACTGAATCTACCTTCTGGTTTGACGCAGGATTGGTCGTTTTTGGCCTGACCGTCTTAGTGTCCGCGCTTTTGATATTCAACTTTATCTGGAAGAAAAAGCTTATGAAGGAAGAACAAAACTTGATCCAGCTTGGTAAGGAGGCTTAATTTATGATAAAGGACAGCAATAAGGCTCTTGCCGATTTTGAAAACGCTCCGGAACAAACAGTTGCCCTTGACAGGATGCGCTACACAAAAAACAAGCTTTCAGGCAATCTTGCCCTTTTGGCCATTGTGTGCAACGTGCTTTATTTCGTTGCGGTCTATAAAACGGACGTTGGCAACTATTTCTATGAATTTTTCATAGGGGCTTCGGTTTTATACAACCTTGTCTTTATGCTTACAGCCTTTTTATCGTCTGAAAGTGTAAAAAACTATAAAATAAGTTTTGCTATCGTCATGATAGTCCTTGGCGCCTTACAGGTCTTAAGGGTATTTTATATTCCCCTTAACGCCCTCACCACGGTGGTTGAGGCTGCCGACGGAGTAAAATCCACGGTTATCAGCCAGGGCAAGTTTATTTTCATGACCGTTTGCTTATGCCTTTCCGCTGTCTGTCTTATCGTCGGCGGCATTATAGGCATCATAAGAACCAAAAACTTACAAAAGCATTTATTATCTATCAATAATCAAGGTTAAGGAGAGGGCTGATGGCTAATTTATCATTACAACATTTGTATAAAGTTTACGCCAACGACGGCAAGGGCCCTAAAAAAGGGGACAAGCCCGCCGTAGAAGATTTTAACCTTGAAGTCAAGGATGGCGAATTTATCGTTCTCGTCGGCCCTTCAGGCTGCGGCAAAAGCACCACCCTTCGTATGGTTGCCGGTCTTGAGGACATTACCGAGGGTAAGCTTTTTATCGACGGTAAGGACGTTACTCAAATGCCCGCAAAAAACCGTGACATTGCAATGGTCTTCCAGAACTACGCTTTGTACGGCCATATGTCAGTTTACGAAAATATGGCGTTTTCATTGACCCTTGCCAAGGAAAATAAAAACGTTATACATAGAAAGGTTTTGGCCGCCGCTGAAATTTTAGGCCTTACCGATCAGCTTAACAAAAAGCCCAAGCAGCTTTCCGGCGGTCAGCGCCAGCGTGTTGCCATGGGCAGGGCAATCGTAAGAAATCCTAAAGTTTTCCTTTTTGACGAGCCACTTTCAAACCTGGACGCTAAGCTTCGCGGCTCCACCCGCCGTGAGATAATGCTTCTTCATAAGCGCCTTGGTGCGACCATGCTTTACGTTACCCACGACCAGACGGAGGCTTTAACCCTTGCCGACAGGATCGTCTGTATGTCAATGGGTAAGGTTCAGCAGATCGGCACCCCGCTGGAGCTTTACGATACCCCCGCAAACGTCTTCGTCGCAAGCTTTATCGGGCTTCCCCCAATGAACTTCTTTGACGTTAAGGTAAATGCAGACGGCACACTTTCCAACGAGTACTTTACCGTCCCCCTTAACGAGGAGGAAAAGGCAAGACTTGCCTCTTACGTAGGCGGTGAAATTATCCTTGGCGTAAGACCTGAAAATATTGCCGATGGCGGCAGCGTTAAAGCAAAGGTCTTCAACGTGGAAAACCTTGGCCAGAACACCCTCGTTCACTGCCACGTCGCAAATAAAAAGGTTACTGCAAAGCTTCGCGGCTGGAGCGATCTTAAGTCCGGCAACGAAATCAACCTTGCATTTACCAATATGCATTTCTTCGACAAGAATACCACTAACGCAATAAGGTAAGGTTTATTATGGAAAATACTGAAAAAAAGGGCGCAAAAATGCCTGAATTTATTAGAAAATTTCTCGTTACGCTAAAGCGTAACCCTCAGGTCATACCCATGGCTGTCCTCATTGCGGCTTTCATAATATATTCGTTTAATCTTACTTACGTATCCAAAACGACGGCCGCAATCAACAAGGCAAATATGGGCTTATATGAGTTTGTTGTTATGCTTTTATCCATACTTTCCTTCGTGTGCTTGTTAAATGCGTTTCCAAAGCGCGCTAAGCCGAAGATCGCCATGATAGTCCTTGCAGTTTTGATGATAGGCGCGGTTATCCTTTCAAACGTAATGTATCAGGACCTTATCAAGAAGGGCATTGAGGCTTCTCCCAGGCTCGTCGAGGAAGGCGCCAAGTTCCGTAAGGAAATTTTAGGTGCGCAAAGCATGCTGACCGTTCACTTGATCGTTGAGATCGCAGGTCTTGTGATATTTGCACTTTTACCCGTTTATGCACCACTTCTCAAAAAGATCAACACATCCATCCAGCTTGACTATAGCGAGGAAATGGGCGAGATCGACCTTGAGGAAGAGGAATAATATCAAATTTTCGCGGCGCAGATTTTATCTGCGCCAACACTTTTACCCCCGTAAGGTAGGTTGCCTTTATCCGGCGGTAAAGGCCTAAATAAAATCAAAAAGTCCGCCTATAGGTCGATTATCGGCTGTTTTTTAACAAAAACAGGGGACAAAGCAAGGCAAAATGAGCAAAAAAAAGACTTATCAACAAAATAAAAAGGACAACGCTTATAAGGAAAGCTATGATCTTCACACCGACGCCATTGACGATCTCGTAAACGCCAACGCCGACAACACGCAGGAGGTCCCTTCCGAGGAGCTTGAAAAATACAAAAGGGATTGGCTTTCTAAAATACCCGTCTGGATAAAGGCGCTTTTTATTAAGCTGTGGTTTAACGGCGCAGTGTGCTTCTTCTTCGTGTGGGGCTTGAGCATGTATATCCACGGCTGGGATCTTATTATCGTCACGGGGATAGCAATGGGTCTTGTTACGGACCTTCTTGTCAACAACCTTTTCCACTTTTTCGGTGACGAAAGATATGAAAGCTGGATGCTTATTCCCCTGAGGGGCTTCTGGACCCTGTTTGCGAACATAGGCTGCTCCCTCGTCATAATGATTGTCGTTCTGTATTTTTATTACGGCGTAAACAGCCTTTTATCCACAGGTGACACCATTGCCCTTGGGGTAGAGCCTATTACCTTCGGGCTTATTTATCTTGCAGTCGATCTTATCTTTATCGGGATGAGAAACCTTGTTAAAAAGATAATTGCCGACGCAAATAAAAAGCTTGATCAGTAAATCGGAAAGCTTTTCTTAAATAAATAGGCAAAATTAAGCATAAAATAAGACCCTTCTTTAATTTTAAGAAGGGTTTTTCTCTTTTTTTTACTAAATATTTAAAAAATTATTGTAAAAATGTAAGTATTGTGATACAATATATAAATAAAAGCATATGCGGAGGTATATTTATGGCATTATTCAGGCTGAATATAGAATGGAGAGATGAATCTCACGACACTTTGGTTTACAGGTATCCTTTCAAGGATAACGGCAGAGAAGTTAACAATAACTCCACCCTTACCGTAAGAGAATCTCAGGCGGCTATTTTCGTATACAAGGGAAAAATCGCCGACGTTTTCGAGCCCGGCTTATACGAGCTTAAGACAGCAGTTTTGCCAATTTTGACAAAGCTTGCCGCTTGGAAATATAAATTCGAAACACCAATTACCTGCGACGTTTACTTTGTAAACACCAAGCAGTTTACCAACATCAAATGGGGCACCAAAAACCCATTTATGATGCGCGACCCCGAAATCGGTATGGTACGTGTACGCGGCTTTGGCGCCTTCTCCTTTAAGGTTGGCGATCCCGGCGTGTTCTTAAGGGAGCTTTTCGGCACCAACTCCTCCTATAAGGTACAGGACATTCAGGACTACGCAAGGACCATGCTTATTTCAACCATCTCCGACGCCATCGGCGAAAGCAAGATTTCCGTACTTGATATCGCCGGCAACACTATGGAGTTTAACGAAATCGTTAAGGCAAAAGTTCAGTCCAAGTTTAAGGAATTAGGCTTTATCCTTACCAATATCTTCATTGAAAACATGTCCGTTCCCGAAGAAGTCGAAAAGGCTTTGGACGAAAGGTCAAGATATGGCATTTTGGGCGGCACCACGGACGTTATGATGAAGTACGCCGCTGCCGAAGCAATGAAGACAGCTGCCGGCAACCAGGGTATGGGCGGCGCCTTTATGGGCGCAGGCGCAGGCCTTGCAGCAGGTATGGGTATGGGCAATATGATGCAAAGTGCCTTTATGCAACAGCCCATGCAGCAGCAGCCAATGCAGCAGCAGCCCATGCAGCAGCCCGCACAGCCCGCGGTAGCAGTAGCCCCTGCAGGCGGCACGGTTACCTGTGCGTGCGGTGCGGTTATCCCACAGGGATCTAAGTTCTGTCCCGAATGCGGCGCTAAGATGCCCACAAAACGCTTCTGCACCAACTGCGGCGCACAGTGTCAGGAGGGCGCGAAGTTCTGCCCCGAATGCGGCAACAAGATTGGCTAAAATATGACAAAAATCGGCCTATAAGCCAGTTATTGGCCGATTTTTTACAAAATAATAAAAAATTAACCCATAATACAGTAGGGGCATTCTGGCCCTAAAAGGAGAATATAATGGAAAAAATCACTAAGGATACGCTTATTTCCGATCTTTTAAAGTACAACGAAAACGCCGCTGAAATTTTATTTTCACACGGTATGCATTGTTTAGGCTGCGCGATCGCTCATCAGGAAACTATCGAGCAGGCAACCAACGCCCACGGTGAAGATCTTGAGCAGCTTTTAGCTGAGCTCAACGCTTTATAATAGTTACAACGCTGAGAAAGCCTTCTTATCGGACCATTGGGCAACCGTTATCGGACAGGCATTATTATGGAAGAGTTTGACGTTTACGCAATTGACAAACAGGCCGACGTTGAGCACGTAAAGTGCCCGACCTGCGGCGGTAATATGGAGTTTGATCCGACCACCCAAAATCTTTCCTGCCCCTTTTGCGGCAATAAGGAGGTTTTCACTAAGGATAATGCGGTAAAGGAGCTTGACGTTGCCGACGCCTTTCAAAAGGCTCAAAAATGGGACGAGGCAAGCGTTCTCGTTTGCGACAACTGTGGCGCAAGGGTTATCATAACAACCAAGGACGTGGCCACGGAATGCCCTTATTGCGGCACGACCCACGTGAGGGAAAGTGATCAGCTTGCCGGCATCAAGCCCAACGCCGTCTATCCCTTTACCTGTACATATCAGGAGGCTGAGGCCTTAGCAAAAAAATGGGCAAAGCGAAGGATCTTTGCACCCAGGCGCTTCAAAAAGAATATCGAAGCAAAAAACCTGAGAGGGATTTACGAGCCCTGCTTCACCTTTGACAGCAGGACGTCCTCCCGCTACGACGGCAGACTTGGCAAGCGTAAGACCCGTACCGTCCGTACCAAAAACGGCACCCGCACGGAAACATATATCGAGTGGAGGCACGTTAGCGGTACTATAGACTACTTTTTTGACGATATTCACATTTCCGCCGGCAGCGGGATAGAGCAAAAGGTTTTAGATAGGCTTTTACCCTTCCGCGCCGACACCATTGCAGTGTACGATAACGAGTACCTTGCAGGCTTTACGGCAAAGCATTACGAAAAGGGCCTTGATACGGCCTGGGGCGAGGCAAAGTCGGATATGGACCAAGCTATCCGCAGGCTTATTATGGAAAAGCACGATTGCGACGTTTGCGGAAGCTTAAACGTTTCCACCTACCATAACGACGTCAAGTACAAGTATTTGCTTATGCCCGTGTACAATCTTAACTATAACTACAAAAAGAAAAGCTATCGCGTTAACGTAAACGGTAACACCGGCAAGGTGGTGGGCAAGACGCCTGTTTCCTTCTGGAGGGTGCTTATTGCGGTGGTTTTAGGGCTTGCGGTGGCCGCAGGGGTTGCCTATCTTTTCTTAAACGCCTAATATCTTTGCAAAATTTGCCGTTAAAGTCGGTTGGTATAGCCTAACCATTTGACATAAGTCAAATTTTCGTTTAGAATATTTGAGTAAACTTAAAAATATATAAAGTTAATATAAGAGATAAGCTTAAGCTTTTCTCGGAGGACACAATGAAAAAATCAATTATCAAGTTAATTGCAATCGCTCTTTCACTCGTAACCATTTTTGCGTTTACGGCTTGCGCTGAAATTGAAAACAACAGCAAGATCCAGAGAATGAAGATCGAGCTTTCTTATCAGGACGCAGAGGGTGAAGAGGTTATCACCACCGACGTTTACGTCAAGCTTTATCTCAACCTTGCACCCGTAACGACCCAGCACTTTATCACTCTTGCTGAAGAAGGTTACTATAACGGCGTTACCGTCAGCAACGTCAGCGCAAACTGGCTTGAGTTTGGCGGCTATAAATACGACGAAAGCGGCAACCTCGTTGAAAATGCTTACACAAAGAACCCCATCGTTGGCGAATTCGCAAAGAACGGTTGGGTTGGCAACACTACTGCCGTTACGAAGGGCGCCCTCGTTATGAAGCGTGACTATGACGACGCAACCAACCAAACCAGCGACTCCAAGTACGACACCGCTGAAGGCACCGTTATCCTTTGCCTCACGTCAAGTGCTTCTTCCACCTTCAATAAGGAAAAATATTGCGTATTCGGCGTAGTTGTTTCCGACGACGCCACGAGCGAAGAAGACGACGCTACCTTAGAAGAAAAGTCAAGCATCGACAAGTGTGTAACTTTAGCTGACTATGCAAAGAAGACCGACGACGACGGCAACACCGTAACCACTTATTATTACGAAAAGACTTCAACCTTCTACACTAAGTGGACTGACGAAGCTAACGAAGCCCACTACGTTGAAGGCACCTCTATCGACGGTGAAGAGATCCTCGGTGACGAGCTTGAAGAGCTTAAGGAATTAATGAGCGACGAAAAGAATTACTTCTTGGTTATTCCTTACGTTCAGATCACCATCAAGTCAATCACAAAGGTTTAATAAAAACAAAGCATCGCAGTTTACAGCGATGCTTTTTATTTTGCAAAAAACCGCCTATAAGCCGTTTAACGGCCAAAAATACAATAAAAACCAACAAAAAAAGACGGCCTTTGCCGTCTTATTTTTTTATTAAATTATAAGCATTCGTCAGCCTTGCCTGCGCAGCCTAAAACGTTGATAAGCTTGTGGCGAACAACTTCCTTGATGTTTGCGCGTGCGGGTTTTAAATATTCTCTGGGGTCAAACTTAGAGGGCTGATCGTTAAAGAATTTACGAACGGTACCCGTCATAGCAAGACGGAGGTCAGAGTCAATATTGATCTTGCAAACTGCAAGTGAAGCTGCCTGACGAAGCTGATCTTCGGGAACGCCGATGGCGTCGGGCATCTTGCCGCCGTTTTCGTTGACCATCTTTACGTATTCCTGAGGAACTGAAGATGAGCCGTGTAAAACGATGGGGAAGCCGGGGAGGCGTTTAGAAACCTCTTCCAAAATGTCGAAGCGAAGTGCAGGTGGTACGAGTACGCCCTTTTCGTTTAAGGTGCACTGCTCGGGCTTAAACTTGTAAGCGCCGTGAGAGGTACCGATAGCGATGGCAAGTGAGTCAACGCCCGTGTATTTAACAAATTCTTCAACCTCTTCGGGACGGGTGTAGGAGCCTTCTTCATGGCTTACTTCGTCTTCGATACCGGCGAGGGTTCCCAATTCGCCTTCAACGGTAACGCCGCGTGCGTGGGCATAATCAACTACCTTTTTGGTCATTTCCATATTTTCCTTAAAAGGAAGTGAGGATCCGTCGATCATAACGGAAGTAAAGCCGCCGTCGATACAAGCCTTGCAGGTTTCAAAGTCGGGACCGTGGTCAAGGTGTAAAACGATGGGGATTTCAGGGCATTCCAAAACGGCAGCCTCAACAAGCTTAACAAGGTAGGTGTGGTTGGCGTAAGCCCTTGCGCCCTTGGATACCTGTAAGATAACGGGTGCTTTTTCTTCCTTGCAGGCTTCGGTGATGGCCTGAACGATTTCCATATTATTTACGTTGAAAGCGCCAATGGCGTAGCCGTTTTTATAAGCGTGCTCGAACATTTTTTTAGAGTTAACTAATGGCATAAAAACCTCCGATAAGTATTATTTGTATCAATTATACACCAAATGATTTTTCTTTGCAATATTTTTACACGCAAAATTGCCAAACATTGATTTTTTTTGATAAAACAAGGAAAAACCACCTTTCTATCCCTTAAAAAAATCATATAAAAATCCTTGTCAAGGGGCAAAAAATAGTGTATAATAATCTAAACTGAATTGATGAGTTTTTCGGAGAGTAAGTTACCAAAGCCTTTACTTTTACATTGCGATACGTCCGCCTTGTAAGACAAACGGCCTGCTTTTTGTATGGAATTTTTCCGCCCGATACTCGTCGTGGCGGTTTTTTTATTGGAGGTATTTTATTTATGAAGCTTGGCGTTATTGGTATCGTTATTGAAAAGGACAGGACGGCTTCACTCAGCGTCCAGGCCCTTTTATCAAATTACGGACATCTTATTATGGGGCGCATGGGCGTGCCCGACCACGAAAGGGACGTTTACGTCATAAGCGTTATCGTCCGCGGCACCAATGAGGAAATTTCCGCCCTGACCGGCAAGCTTGGTCGCCTTAAAAACGTAAAGGTCAAATCGGCCGTTACCGACGAGGGCTGATAAAAATAATGCCCCTGCTTAAATTAACAATAATAACACAGTATAAATAAAAGGAGAATTATTATGAAAAAACTATTATCCTTACTTCTTTGCGTCGTTACAGCATTAAGCCTTGCCCTTTTAGGCGGCTGCCAGGTATCCCGCACGGAGAAAAAAACGATCCTTATCGCCGCACCCGACGGGGCGCCCGCCCTTGCCGTGTACGAGCTTATGAAAAACGTAGACCATCTTGCAGGCTACCAAGTGGACTATAAGATAGTTTCCGGCGCGGCAAACATCGGCACCACCTTTGCAAGCGGCGAGGCAGATATTGCCGTCATGCCCGTAAACGTTGCGGCAAAGCTTTATAATAACGGCACCGACCTTAAGCTTTTAAGCGTAAACGTCTTCGGCGTTTTATATATGGTCGGCAAGACCCCGATCGCAACCCCAAACGATCTTATCGGCAAGGTTGTCGTAAACATTGGCCAAGGCGGCACGCCCGATATTACCCTTAAGTTTATCCTTGAAGAAAATGACGTTCCCTACGAGATCAGCGACACCCCCGTTGAGGGCAAGGTTGCCTTAAAATACGTCAACGATGGGTCGGAGGTAATAGCTCTTCTTTCCGCCAACAAGGTTGACTACGGCGTCCTTGGTGAGCCTGCAGTTTCAGGCGCAGTCAAAAAGACGGGCGGTCAGATCGTTATGGACCTTCAATCGGTCTGGAGCGACCTCCTTGGCGAGGGCACCTTTACCCAGGCCGGCATCGTCGTAAATAAAGAGGTTTACAGCGATAACAGGCTTATAGCCGCACTTAATGAAAAATTAACTTCAAATATCGACTATTTATTTGAGGATGCAGAAAATATTTCTTCAGTTTTACAGGCCAACGGCAGCGCTTTGCAAATGCCCTTTAACGAGGCCGTTCTGACAAGGTGCAACCTTAAGCACGCATCGTCCTTAAGCGTAAAGACCCAGCTTGAAAAATACTTTAACGCCATTTTACAAAGAAGTCCCAACTTTATCGGAGGGAAGCTCCCCGAGGACGGGTTTTATATGTAAGCCTTTTTTGTCTGAAGGGTGAAAAAGGTTAGATAAATTTTCATACGTTATTAAAATTTTTAGACAAAAATACTATTATTAGGATGGGCCATAAATGAAGACCCTTGAAAAATATTGCCCCGTATTGACCGTTTTAGGGCTTATCGGGGTGTGGTGGATAATATCTGCCCTTCAAAACAACAGTATAATTTTCCCCACGCCCATAGAAACCGCAGGGGAGATGTTAAAGGTCTTTTCAGACGGCGGATTTTATCTTTCCGTACTGTCAAGCCTTTTAAGAACGGTGGTAAGCTTTTCGATTGCCTTCGTCCTTGCGGTGGCCTTTGCGGTTTTTGCAAGGCTGTCCACCGTGGTGGAAAGACTTTTTTACCCCATAGTCGTCCTGGTCAGGGCAACCCCCACCATGAGCGTTATTTTCCTGTGCCTTATATGGTTCAGCTCAAAAATAAGCCCCATGCTGGTTGCGATTGCAGTGATTTTCCCGACCATGTATTCGTCGGTGCTTACGGCCATCAAGTCCTGTGACGAAAAGCTTTTGGAAATGTCAAAAATTTACAAGGTGCCAACAAGGGTGACGGTCTTTAAGCTTTATCTTCCCTTTGTCAGCGACAAGATATTTTCCGACGCGGTAAGCGCACTTTCCTTAAACGTAAAGCTTATCGTCGCGGCAGAGGCCTTGGCCCAGACCGCTCAAAGCCTTGGTGTCTTGATGCAGATATCAAAGGCAAACCTTGATACGGCCACCCTTTTTGCCTACACGGTGACAGCCATCGTCATGAGCTGCCTATTGGAGCTTTTTCTTAAGCTTGTCAGGTTTATCATAAGGAGAATAAAAAATGGCAAGATTAAATAAAATTACTAAAAAGTGGGGCAATAAGTCGATTTTCAAAGACTTTTCCCTTGAGATCCCCGACGGAAAAATTACCGCTGTCGTTGGTAGGTCAGGGGTCGGCAAGACCACCCTTCTATCCATAGTTGCGGGTCTTACCGATTTTGAGGGGGAGGCCTTTGGATTTGGCGACGTGTCTTACGTCTTTCAGGAGCCGCGCCTCATTCCCTTTTTGACCGTCAAGGAAAATCTTCTTTACGCCTTAAGTGGCGTGATGGGGGAGGCTGAAGCTCTTTCCGCTATAGACGGGTATATTAAAGCCGTGGGGATAGACGGTCTTTTAAACAAGCGCGCAAGCCTTTTATCGGGGGGCGAAAAGCAAAGGGTAAGCCTTATCCGCGCATTTTCTTACCCCTCAAAAACCATCCTTTGTGACGAGCCGTTTTCCTCCCTTGATTTGGGGCTAAAAAGGCGAATAATGGACATATACATCGACTTGTTGACGTATTCGGGCAAGACGTCGGTTATCGTTACCCACTCCGTTGACGAGGCAGTTTTTTTGGGCGATAAGATAGTCTTTTTGGGGGATGGCCGTCTTGAGGAGTTTTCAAACCCCACCCCCCGCGCCGAAAGAAAATACGGTTACGAGGCAGATCCGACGCTAAGGGCAAGGCTTTTGGAATTATTAAGCTGAAAAGCGCAAAAAAAGTATAAAAGCCAAAAATCAGTCAATAATTATCTCATAGCGGACGAAAAAAATAATTCCGTCATAAAATATACGGGGACGATCCGCTTTAGAGGTTATTTATGATAAAAAGAGGCGAATTATACTACGCGGATTTAAGCCCGGTTTTTGGCAGCGAGCAAGGCGGCGTAAGACCAATACTCGTCGTTCAAAACGATATAGGCAACCGTCACAGCCCTACGGTAATAGCCGCAGCCATCACAAGCAAGCTTGACAAGGCAAAATTGCCAACCCATATAGAGCTGCCCGCCGTTAACTACGGCTTGGTAAAGGACTCGGTAATTTTACTTGAGCAAATCCGCACCATTGACAAGCGCAGGCTAAAGGAAAGGATTGGCTACCTACCCGACAGCGTTATGGAAAGGGTAAACAACGCCCTTATTATAAGCCTTGGGGTGGGCCGCGCCTCAGGCGGCAAGCAATAAACCTTTCCCACCAATAAGGTTAAAATTTAATAGGCCGATCGACGGGCATTTCCTTCGGTCGGCTTTTTTTGTTGAAAATTTTTTTTACGAAGATTTTTTACGACCACAATGTGAGATCTTTTAAATTTTTTGTATCAGATGATTATAAATATATTAATAGTGATTCGGATGTTAAAAAATTTAAAGATATTACACCATTGATTGAAAATAAATTTTTATAATTGCGTGGCGCTGCCGCAGAAAATTTTGCCCGTCAAAAGGATTTAATTGCCCAAGACACAATCGAATAATTTAAGGAACGTTTTGAAAAATATATCGTAATAAAGCAGTCTTAAACTTTCAAAATAAAAGGCCTATATGTCCGATAACGGGCGTATAGGCCTACTTTTTTATATTTTTGCGAAATTATTTCCGCCTATTGACACGCTTTCTTTGTTGTGATATAATTTAATTACCCAAGGCTTTTGGTGCAATCGGTAAGTATTGAAAACCTTTCAATCCCGGAAGCCACCTACAATCTTGAAGTTTCAGACTTTCACACCTATTACGTTACTGAAAGCAATGTTTTAGTGCATAATACGTGTCAAGATAGTCACCAAAGAGCGCTAACGGAAATAATTAAGCAGAGGGGAAAAAGAAAGCCATTGGAAATGCGTGATGCAAAAACGCTGGTAGAGTGGGGTCGTGAATATGGTATTGATGTTCAAATCCATTCAGGCCATGCTTTACGTTCGGGCGTGTCTCAAAGATCACATCTTCACACCGGTTTAATAACTGGCACATACCTATAAATCGTTAAAAAGGACAAGTTATGCTAAACAATAATGGATACATAGTAAAAGAATTAATTATTAATGAAGATTGTGTTGGCTTTGGCTGTAATATATACCGTGGGGTGGAAAGCTTTGTTAATTGGCCGTTGGATGAAGAGTTAGACTTGGTTTCAAAACATTTGACAGCAGAATGTGAGAAGCATTTTGAAAATAATAACTGTTTAGAGATTTTGTGTGACCTTGATTTATTGGAAAGATATGTTAAGCATTGTGAGGCGTTAGGCAAAGAAATAGTTGTTTTAAAAATAATGTCAAAAAATGGATCAACAACGGCGGCTGATTTTGATTTGCCGGAAACAGAGTTTTTGGGATACGATTGTATGGCAGGCGATAGTGTTTCATATTTAGTTGAATTATTTGTTGACGAATCTGTTGGCGGCGTTGATGAAGACATTGTTATGAAAACATATACTGCTTTTCGGGATAGATTAAATGCAAATTGTTTGCTTAGTACTTATGAAGAAGTTGAAGAGTTTATCAGTGAAAGGAATAAATTGCTAGAATGTGGGATAAATTTAGAAGATTACTGGAAGCCTGTTCCTGTAAGATTAAGTTTAGTATCGATTAAGTGATTTTGACCCGGATAATTTCACGAAATTGGAAAATGGCTCTGCCCCGCTTGGAATTGACGGTTATCCTGTTGAATTACATCATGTCAAAGGACGAGAATATGATATAATCGTTCAAATGACAAGAACGAATCATAGTGGAAAGGGCGAGGGTTTTCACGTTAAAAACGGCTTTAAAAATTTTATCGATATAACAACATCAGCTGAATGGCTGGATAAGTATATTTAGTGGAGGCAAAATGATTAACAAGGTAGTCGAAAGATATTTAAATTTAGAAATTTCCCATGAGGAATTTATTTATGAATGCTTCAAAAATAGCGAAATTATTGATTGGCTTGAAGGATTGATTTGCGAGTCCAGAGAAAAAGGTGTCGAGCCTACCGATGAAATCAGCGTGAAGATACTAATTGCACGTGGAGCGACTTTTTTAAAAGAAAAACCTATAGCCCCAGTATTATCAGAATTCTTTCCAAGAGTAAAAGATTTAATCGCCTACTATGCGAGAGTGTATGACGGACTTTCTGCAAGATCTAGTCTTTATGGAATGATATTTAATATAGTAGTAACGAAGTATCCAGATACTAAATACAACACCAAATATTATGATATGTTCTGCTTTGGCCTTAAAGCGATACCCGAATGGGCGCACGGCGGTGAAGAAGCTATAAACTATATTGATAAAAACATACTTTCACAGCTACCTGAAAATTTATCGTATACTAAAAAAATCAATTTATGCAAACAGTTGATAAAAGAGCATTTTCACATGACTGGATATAATTATCCTAGATGGGTACAAGGGGCAGAGTGGCCCATAATAAACGGCAAGCCTGGCAGATATATTGGGAAAACTCGTAATGGAGATTTGGTTAAATATTCTTTTGAAGACGTAACCACCGGCGAAATAGTTGTTGTAGAACAATATTATTAATAAAGTTAACCGGTATTACAAATGTACTAAAAAACAAAAGGCCTATATGTCCGATAACGGGCGTATAGGCCTACTTTTTTATATTTTTTTGCGAAATTATTTCCGCCTATTGACACGCTTTCTTTGTTGTGATATAATTTAATTACCCAAGGCTTTTGGCAGGGCGTGATTGAGGGCGCTGTTTACGGCGCCATGGGCGGCTCTACCACCGACGCCATCATGGAGCTTGCTGGCATAATCAAAGTGTCTAATGTCAAAAAAGCCGGATACGACACAATAATGAGGTTGGCGAAAGAAAGAGATTATAAAGGATTGGCAAAAGTCTCTACACATAATCCATATGCTAGAGGAGTAATGCTTGGTAAATATGATGGTGGTGGGGTTACTTCATACATTGCAAAAGCAGGGAAAAGTTATACTTATTTTTCGTTGAATTTTTGGAATGATATTGCTGACGTTATTGGTAATGATAATATGTGAAAGGTAAATCAAGCTTTTTTGCATCAACAAATTTGCCTTGGAAAGACTTTTTACGCCTCCCACCCAATTAGCAGCCCTACGGGTAGTTTTCTTCGTGAAATAAATTATTTAAAAGAACTTAATATAAATGTGCTTGTTTAATAGGGTTATATTATGAAAAAGGATGAGAGAATTTTTTTAGAGAGAATCGCAGAAGAACGTGAAAAACTTGAGCAAAAAAAGTTAAGCTATCTTGATAAAGCGTCAACCAAAATTAAGGCTTGGACAAAGGATAACGGACACGAAATTTATACTATATATCATGTTGATTGTAAAGTGCACGTATATATTTATATATTTTACAAAACCGACGAAGAACTTGCCGCCTGCAAAAAATCGGGCATAACAAGAAAAACAAGAGCAAAATATTTGGAATATTTGAGAGAAGATGGTTATTTTGTGGAATTCCCTCCCGGGGTTAAGTATTTTGAGATTCAAGGTTGTGTTCGTGAGTTTGAATCAGATATAGAATTTGTATTTGATTCAGATGAAAATGTTAAGAGAAACTATGCCGGTAATTATGGATATCGGTTGCTTGACTAGCTAGCTTGATGAGGTGCAGGAGCATGCAAGCCAGAGGGCTTGACAAGATGATGTATAAAAATGGCACCTTTCCTACGGCGCCTAAATGTTTACGAGAAAGCAAATTTGCGAAACAAGGCATAGAAAAAGCATTGGATTATATTAAAAGGAGGTGGGGATAATTGCGTCTGGAAAATTATTGCGTGGTACTCGACTGGGAAAAAGGTGTTGAGAAAATATATGAGTATGTAATTTCTAACTGTTGTGAATTTTTTGAAGTTAACAATCAATCTTATTTAATATTTAAGATTATACCTTTTGAGGAAACACATCAACTGTATATCGGGCTATTTAACGAGGATGCTTTAATTTGTTGTTATAAATTTTTTGACGAGTTGGATTATAGCAAACTAAAAAATACAGGGCTAAAGTATGAATCAATCAAATTAAAAAATGTGGCCGAAACGCGTGACGAAATAATTAGTTATAAAGGCAAACCAATCTTAAAAGAAAATGAAATAAGATATCTAAATATTAATTTATTCGATATGCTAGAAATTTTGTCAAAAATATTGACGGAGTTGGTATCTAATAAAATAAAAGAGAAAAATTTTTTTACAAAGATTTTTTACGACCACAATGTGAGATCTTTTAAATTTTTTGTATCAGATGATTATAAATATATTAATAGTGATTCGGATGTTAAAAAATTTAAAGATATTACACCA
>JAZOCB010000004.1:0-23447 GCA_045596265.1 Christensenellaceae bacterium | reverse complement strand
AACTACCGACACCCAACTGGATATCTTCTTTATCACGGACGGGTATAAGGATTACAACATTACGGTCACGGCAAAGCACAGGCTTTTCAAGGGCCGCACAAGGCGGTCGGATTGGTTTGTTTACAGCCTGCCCGCCCCGCCTGATGATTTTTTTCAGTTTATAAAAGCCGATGACGGCACTGATACTTATAGTGTTGGTGTAAACCTCAATTATACTACCGAACTCTCTCAAAGGGACTTGATGCCGGCAAAAATAATTTTCCCTGAGGCTTTTTACAACGGCAAACCCGTTGTGCAAGCATCTCTTGTAGGGAGAAATAAAGAAACGGTGACGTCCATTATTTTACCCGAAGGTATAAGCAGTATTTCCTTAAAAGACTGTAAAAGCTTAAGAAGACTGCACATCCCCGAAACAGTTACAGCTTTAGGAAAAGAAAGCTTTTATAATTGTTATAAACTTGAGGAGGTAACCCTCCCCAAAGGGATTAAGGCAATTGGTGAAATGGCTTTCATGAATTGTTTTAATCTTAAAAGTATTAATCTTCCCGAAGGTTTGTTAAAAATTGATGTAGATGCTTTTTATGGTTGCGAAAGCTTGAGGCAGGTAAAAATACCTGCTTCGGTTGAGGTTGTTGCTTGCGGGGCTTTTAGGATGTGCGACAATTTAAGTATCATTTTGCCGTCAAGCGTTAAAGAAGTACAAGCGCAGGCGCTTTTCGGTACGGTATATACTGACGCACGCGAAATACCTGCGGGATGGAAGATGATGGGCGACAGTGAGCTTGATTTGCCGCCCATCGCAACCATAGGCATGGGTTTTATTACGGGCAAATTATTTTTAAATTGCAAGCTTAACTACGACGGGGAGGACGTTTACGTTGAAGCTTTAACGTATACGGAGGTGCCTCAGCTGCATCAATGGATGCCGTATAACAGCGAGCCTGTGCGCCACGGCTATACCTTTAAGGGCTGGGCGACGGAAAGGGACGGCACCGTCGTATATACGATGGAGCAGCTTTTATCCTACACGGGTGACGGCTGGCCCGACGACCCAAAGGCCGACAAGACGCCCATCGTGCCTTACGGCACCACCCTTTACCCCGTGTGGGAAAGTGCGTAAAAAACAGCTTTAATTGCAAGATAATCGGCTTATAGCTAAGCTTTTGGGGTTATTTTAAAAGTAGCATCTTTTAAAAACAAATAAAAAAAGGGGGTTTGCCACCTGTCGTGGCAAACCCTTTTATATTATTACATCTCAATAATATTAACCTTTTTTATAAGTGTATTAAGCAGCAACGGTAACCCTTAAGGTGGGCATAGACCAAGCCATTTCAAAGGTGTAGGTCTTTCCGCCTACGGTAACGGTCTGGGAAGCTTCAACCTTAACGTCTGTTTTGTTGCCTGCATAGTCGAAGAAGTGTGGCCAATACTGACCTGCGGCAAAGTTGGTAACGTCAACCTTGATCTGGAAAACGCCGTTTTCACCGGTGATGGTTAAGTTGCCCTTTGCATAATCGGTGCCGTCGATTTCAAGGTCGATGTACATTTTTGCAAGATCTTCAGCGGTGAGGTTTAAGTAGGTGCCGGTTACGATATAGTAAACCTTGTCGCCGTCCTGAAGGAGTTCAACGCCGGTGATGGCAGCTTCGGGCTGACCAACCTTTTTAACGATAACGCCGATGCAGCCCCAGAATTCCGTACCGGAGGAGGAGCCTGCGTAGCATACTGCCTGATAGGTCTTTTCGCCAACGGTAACAACCTCGGTCTGGAAGCTCTGGCTTGCCTTGAGGTCAGGTGCGTTGCCTTCGGTGCCTGCGCCCATGTGCATGGTGTAGCTTGCGGGATTGAGGGCGGTGATGTCGTAGGTTAAGATAAAGCCGTTGTCGTCAAAGCCAACTACGGGCTTAGCGTCAGCAAGGTATCTGTTCCAGTCGCCGTTGCCGTTGATGTTGTCGTTGGCCTGAAGGTCAAAGAGCCAGGATAAAGCTTCGATCTCGGCACGGGTATAACCGGTGTAGGTAAAGTGCATAACGATGTTTGCAACACCTGCGGCGTTCTGGATCTCAGCGCTTGCGAAGGTGTAGGTTTTGGTTGCGGAATTGGTTACGATAACGCCAATGCAGCCCCAGAACTGTGCGCCGTCAGCGCTGCCTGCCGTGCAGGTGATCTGGTAAACCTTGTCACCGATCTCGATGGGGGCAGTTTCAAAGCCGACAGCGGGCTTTAAGTCGGGTGCTGCGCCTTCGCCTAAGCCAAAGTGCATGGTGTACTTGAAGGCCTTAAGTGAGGTAATGTTGTAGGTTAAGATGGCCTGTGTTTCGTTAAAGCCGATAACGGGCTTTTGATCAGCAAACCAATACGCCCAGTCGCCGCCCCAGTCGCCGTTTACTGCGTAGGGGTTTTCCTGAAGGTCGAAAAGCCAGTTTAAAGCTTCGATCTCAGCGCGATCATAGCCTGCATAGTCGAGGTAAAGAACTAAGTTTGCAACGCCTGCAGCGTTCTGGAGCTCAGCTTTTGCAAAGGACCAGGTCTTAGCGGGGGTAGCGTCAGCCCAAGCGATGTCGGAGATAACTAAGGTAGCAGCTGAAACCATGGTGTTTTCGCCGCCGTCGCCCATCTGAATATCAAGTGAGCAGGTCTGGTCAGCGTTTGCGCCTTCAACGTATTCAACCTCAATAAGGTTGTCGCCCTGAACGAGAGTGATGATCTTGCCGTTTACGGTGATGTTACCTGCAACGGAGGAGTTAATTTTAAGTGTTAATTTGTAGGTCTTGCCTGCAACGTTGTCAGCGTTCTTATAGAAGAACTGCATGCCGAAGAAGCAGGAGCCGCTTGTGGTTTCCCAAGCTAAGGTAACAACGCCGTTTTCAAGGGTAGCGGTGTTTACCTGTACGTTGGAGCCGCACCAGTTCTGGTCGTTCCAGTAAATGTAAGTGCCGGGGGCAGCTAAAGCAGCGCCTTCGTCACCGTTTTTGATAGCGGGTGCATCGGGGTCAACAGGGGGATTTTCACCGCCAACAGCCGTCCAGGCAATGTCGGAGATGGTGAAGGAAGCTGCTGCGATGGAAACTGTGCCGTCGCCGTAGATACCTGCCTGCATTGAGAAGGATGCGCTGCCGCTTTCGGTGTAGGTTACTTCAACTAAGTTTTCACCAACAACGGGGGTGATAACGGTGCCGTTTACGGTGATCTGCTCGGTTACGTCAGAGATAAGCTTGAAGGTAAGCTTGTACTGGGTGCCCTGGGTGAGGGAGCTGTTTTTGTAGAAGATCTGGTTGGAATACCAGTTGCCGCCGTTTACAACCTCAAAGGCAACGGTGCCGTTGTCGTAGGTTGCGTTGGTGATGCCGCCGAACTCCGTCCAGTAATACCACTTGCCGGGGTTTGCGATAGCGTCGGTTTCGCCGCCTGAAATAAGGTCGTACTTAACGCCGCCGTTTGCAACGGTGTAGGTGGTGATAACTGCAGATGGGTCGGAGGTTATGTACTTGCCGTGACCTACAGCGGAAACGGTTACGTCGTAAACGCCGTCTTCCATGGTGCTGTCGTCGATGATAGCGCCGTTTGCAAGGGTCATTTCGTATTTAACAACGCCTGCCTGTAAGAAGGATACCTTGAAGGCATCGGCCTTAGCGCCGTTGGTGTCGGTTACGTTGATAGCTTTGTCTTCGCCAATGGTCATTGCCGTTGGGGTTGCAAGCTTTTCAGGTGCGTATTCAGCCCAAACGGGGTTGGAGATCTTTAAGGTGCCTGCGTCAACGATGTCGCCGCCGTTTACGCCTGCCTGAATGGAGATGGAGCAAGCCGTTTCGTTGTTAACGTTCTTTTCAGCCTCGGTGTAGTAAACCTTAACCTGGTTGTCGCCTGCGTTAAGAGCAACTACGTTGCCGTTTACGGTGATGCTGCAAGCGTTTTCAGCGTTGATGTTTAAGGATAATTCGTACTGCTTGCCGATGGTGAGCTCTGCATTGTCGTAGAAGATCTGGAAGCCAAACCAAACTGCGCCGTTACCGCTCCAGCTGAAGGAAGCTGCGCCGTTTACGTATTCGCCGGTAGCCGTTACGTTGGAGCCGCACCAGCCCTGATCGTTCCAGAAATACCATTTGCCGGGATCCTTTGCTGCGTCAGCTTCGCCTGAGAAGACGATTTCATAGTAGTCAGCGGGCTTATCGGTCCAGACAACGGTTACTTCACAGTTCTTGCTGTCGTTGCCGGCAGCTGCGGTGATGGTTGCGGTACCTTCCTTAAGACCTGTAACAACGCCGCCTTCTACGGTGGCGATCTCAGGGTTAGAGGATGACCAAGCGATGGTGCTTCCGTCGGATGCGGTTGCGTTTAAGGTTACGGTCTGACCCTTTTCAACGGTTGCGGTGGTCTGTTCCATAGCAACTGTTACGGGGGCAACTACCGTTACAGCGCAGGTGGCAGACGCTACGCCGCTGGTTGCGGTGATGGTTGCGGTACCTTCCTTAACGCCGGTAACTTTACCTTTTTCGTTAACCGTAGCAACCGTGGGGTCGCTGGTGGTCCAGGTAATTGCAGAACCGTCAGAAGCGAGTGCGGTGAGGGATTTGGTTTCACCGATTTCAACTTCCAATGCGGTTTTAGAGATGTCGATCGTGACTGCAGGGGCCTTTTCGCAAGCAACGTAAGCGCAGCATGCCATTAAAAGAGCCAGCAATAACACGAAGGTTTTGGTTAGTTTCTTCATTGAGATTCCTCCTTAAAATATATTTAAACCCTTTTTGGATTCAAATTCAAATCATTTCCGCGCGACTGATAGACTTATATCGCGCGGGCATTTAATAAATATTTATATAATATTAATTAAGATACCAATACAATGTTACCACTAAAGCCGTAAACAATCAATAGACGATTTTTTAAAAAGTCTAAAAATAGACTATTTTAAAATTCGTTCTGTTTTTAGACTAAAATCCAAAAAAGTCGCATTTTTTAAGGCCTTGGGTAAGCATGTTTGGGTGCCGTAAGACGTTTTTTATAAAAAGCCCGTCTATAGGTCGGTTATTGAGGTTTTTTCGGTTTTATCAGTGTCTTAAGGACGGAAGGGGAACACCGCTTTTTTTAGACGGAGAGTTTTGATTTAAAGCTTGTGGCTATTGGGGCTGATTTGCCCTATAATTTTACAAAAATCGGCCTATAGGTCGATTAACGACTGTTTTGGTGACTTTTTCTTGATTGACAGCGGTTTTTTTCGAGGCTTATCAAGCCCTTCGACGCAGGGCCGATAGGCTGGATAAAAGGGGGTGTTTTTTATTAAAAATCAGCCTATAAGTCGATTATCGCCATATTTTTGATATTTTTGGCAAAAAAAGGACCGATCCCGCAAAGGAATCGGTCCTTAAATTGTCATTTAGTCCACGCCAAGGGGCGTGGGGGAAGGTACGCGATTATTCAGCGTCCTTCTTTTTTGATGGCTTTAAGGTAAATACTGCCCAAACGGCAAGGCCTGCAACGCCTACAACGTCAACTGCAGCAACGATGGGGATCCACCAGGATTTAGCTTCTTTTACCTGGAAGTCCTGGGTTGGATCGAAGTTCTTTGCGGTGTAGTTGGTGTTAAGCCACATATAGAGTACGTCTTTCGTTGCACGTCTTAACTGAAGATTGAAGGTGTTGGAGGTGGTTTCGCACTTGAAGGAGCCGCCGTCGCCAACGCCGTCCATCCAGAGGTCAGCGCCTGCGCGGAGGGCTTCGTCCATGTTCATATATTCGTGGTGGTCAGCATAGTCTGAAAGAATTGCACCTTCATAGCCCCATTCATTTCTTAAAATACCGGTGATAAGGCCGTAGCTGCCGCATGACCAGATGGAGCCTAAACGGCTGTAGCCTGACATCATACCGAGGCAACCGCCTTCTTTAACGGCGATTTCAAAGGGCTTGAGGTAAATTTCACGGAGGGACTGTTCGGTGAGCCAGGTGTAGAGGCCGTCACGGGCAGTTTCCTGATCGTATACGACAAGGTGCTTGAGGTAGGAGTAGATACCAACGTTCTTTGCGCCCTTGATTGCGTTTGCGCCCATAACGCCGGAGAGATAACCGTCTTCACTGTAATATTCGTAGTTTCTGCCGCCGAATGGTGAACGGTGAATGTTTACTGCGGGACCGTACCAGCCCTGATAACCGAGGGCCTTTGCTTCCTTACCGAATACCTGACCGTAAACGTAAATAAGGTTGGAGTTCCACGTCTGGGCCATTACGGTTGCGTTGGGATAACCAACACCGCTGTCCTTCATGTTAAAGCTACCGATCTGGGCGGGGCCGTCAGCGTCCTTTGTCTTGGGCTTGCCGATGGAAGCTAATGGTTTCGTCTGGGTATAACCGTGTAAAACGAGGCTCTTTGCTTCTGCAAGGGTAACCTGATCGAGGACTTCGTCCCATTCCTCTGCGTCGTAGTCAGCACCGAGGGTATAACCAAGCTCGGTAATCTGGCCGTTGTCGTAGACCTTATGGTTGGTTGAAGCGCCGAATGTAACTGCAGGGTCGTCATTATTGATAAAGTCGTTGGCGTGGGCCTTGGTGTAAAGGTTGTGGGCCTTGACTTCAGCGGGGATAGATCTCTTGTTAACGTTTGTTAAGGGGAAGGTGCCGTTAAAGTCTTCACGGGTCATGAATTTAACGTTTGCGCCCGTGTTTTCACCGTCGATGGAGATGCCGTAATCTAAGGAATCGTCGCCGGTAAGCTTGTTTTCAACGGGGTTGCCCGTTACGTCGTCTGTGTCGTAGAAGATGGCGGAAGCAACGTTATATTCAACGATAAGCTCGTTTTTGCCGTGCATTGCTACCTCGTGGGCGTTATTCATTACCTTTAATTCATAGGTGCCCTTATCAAGCTCGTAACCGTAGTTGCCGTTGCTGTTGAGGTCGTAGCAGTCGTAGGAAGCTAAATCTCTTACTCTTACGCTGATTTCAACGTCCTGATGTTCACCGGGCTCTAAAATGTTGGTTTTAGCAAAGCCAACAAGGTTTACGGATGCTTTTTCAATGCCGCCGGGGATGTAGGGTGGGTTGGAGTAAAGCTGAACTACGTCCTTACCTGCAACGTTGCCGGTGTTGGTGACGCGTACGGTAACGGTGATGGTACCGTCTTTGGTTAACGTAGCGCCGTCTCTTGGCTCTCTGCCAACGATATTCCAATCAAAGGTGGTGTAAGAAAGACCGTAGCCGAAGGGGTACTGTACGATATTTTCGTAACCCGTTACGCCCCAGGTATCCATTGCAAATGCAGAATCCCAGAAGCCTTCAGCGTCAGCGGTTTCGTACCATTTGTAGCCTACGTAAATGCCTTCTGCATAGTCTGCGTACCAAACGTCCTTAAAGTTACCTTTTGCGTTGCTGCTTCTGCCGATGGGGTATAAGCCGCTTGCGTTGGTATAGGTTGAGGTGCCCTGTGCGCAGGAGTTTGCGTAAGAAGCTGCCGTGGTAAGGTCGTAAGCGTAGGTGTCGGTGAGCTTGCCGGAGGGAACGATATCGCCGTATAAAACCTTGGGGATAGCCGTTGCTGCGTTTACGCCCGTGCCGCCGGTGAGTAAAGCTGCGTCGATGCCGTCGATGGTTTCAAGGAAGCCTAATTCCATGGTAGCAACTGAGTTGATAACCACTACAACGTTGTCGTAATTTTCGCAAACGTAGTTTAAAAGGGCTTCTTCTTCGGTTGAAATTTCAAGATAGGTGCGGGTGTTGTCCGTTGCCTGTGAAGCTTTTTCCTTATACTGCTTGATGGGGGCGTCCGTGCTTTCACCGGTGATTCTGCCGATGACGACGATTGCCGTGTCAGAGTAGTTAAGGGCGTTTTCCTTCATGGTCTGGGTGTAGCTTGAACCGTTGATGTCGGGCTCAACCAAGGTGTAGAATCTGCTTTCCGTGGTGTCGAGGGTACCCTGAGTATATGCAGATCTGCTTGATTTGAATTCTCTGTACATGTTGATGATCTCTTCATTGTACTCGATGCCGTAAGCGGTCAACGCTTCCAAAAGACCGGTGGTTGTCTTCCAGTTGCTCATTGAAGTAACGACCCTGCCGGAGCCTGAGCCGCCGCCGATCCACTGGGTTGTCGACCAACCGAAAACGTTTACCTTGGTAACGTTTGTCTTGTTGAGGGGTAAAAGTTCGTCATTCTTTAAAAGAACCATACCCTCGCCGGCGATCTGTTCGGCAAGGCTTTCGCCGTTGGCTGCCTGTGCCTGAAGGGTCGCGTCGTCTGCCTTTGCGTTACCGACCAAAACCTGGTCGATCATGTCCTTCAGTACGTAGCACGCAACGTTAGCTGCGACCAAAACGCAAACAAGGACGGCGATGATGCAAAGGGAAACAATCTTTTTTGCCTTTGATTTCATACATAATCCTCCAAATTAAGTTATTTTTAACTTATTTATACAGTATTATTGTAAATGGACAAGGGCTATATTTCAATTGACATTTTTAAAAATAGTTCAACAATTAAACTTTTTTTAAAATAGTTCATTTTTTGGCTGTCGGGGCGTCGTGTAAAAATAGACTTTTTTCAAAAAAAGTATAAAAATGAACTTTTTTCGAAAATGTCAATTGAAGACTGTGTGTATTTTAAGTATAATAGTTATGTAAATAATATTTTTGGTGGAGGTTGCCCTTTTAGCGATAAGGGCGGACTGGTATTATGAAGAAATTATTAAGCTTAGCCCTTGCCCTTACGGTCGCACTTTCCCTCCTTGTCGTTGGGGGATGTGACCAAAGCGGTGACGGTGGCGGCGGGGCAGTTACCCCACCCACCTACGATTGGGGTGTTTTTACCGAAGATGATTTCATCAAGGCCGACGGCAAGGTATTAAAGACTGCGGCAGGGGAGGTTCTTACCCTTCGCGGCATCAACATTGGCGGCTATCTGGTGACCGAGCAATGGATGTGCGGCTTCCGCGGGTCAAACAACCAATATACCGACCACAAGGACCTGACGGAGGTTTTCGTTAAAAGGTTCGGTGCGGAGGAGACTGTAAAGCTCTGGACCTATTACAGGGAAAACTTCTGGACGGAGGCTGACGTTGAAAACTGCCAGAAGATGGGCATGAACTCAATCCGCTTACCGTTTTCCTACATGAACGTAGACCCACAGTACAACAACGTACCCGAAATCAAGGGGCAAAAATACAACTTTACCGTCCTTGACGAGTTTGTTGAGCTTGCCGCCCAGTACGGCATTTACACCATTTTGGATCTTCACGGTGCGTACGGCTCACAAAATGGCCAGGATCACAGCGGAGAAAGCCTTAACTTGGAGCAGGTTGATTTTTACAACAACGAGGAAAACAAGCAAAAGACCGCTGACCTGTGGCGCGCCCTTGCCGAGCATTTTGAGGGTAACCCCGCAGTTGCAGGTTACGATATATTAAACGAGCCGGGCGAAAAGGCAGGCACCACAAAGGACTACCATTGGGATTACTTTGACGTCCTTTACGACGCCATAAGAGAGGTTGACAAGGACCACGTGGTTATTATAGAGTCCTGCTGGGACGGCAACAACCTTCCCCAGCCAAGCAAGTACGGCTGGCAGAACGTTATGTACTCCTTCCACAACTACACGGGCCATCACGACGACGTCAACGCACACCTTAATCACATGCAAAACAAGATTGACGGTGTAAGAAAGCAAAACTTCAACGTTCCCATTTATATGGGTGAATTTACCTGCTACGGTCAGGAGCAGGCCTGGAAGAAGACACTTTCCCTCTTCAACTCCTACGGATGGAGCTGGGCATCCTGGACGTACAAGCTTAGCAACACCGGATACGACGGATGGGCGATCTGTTATGCTTCGGCCGAAAGGATCTACGCCGACCGTGACAGCCTTGAGGAAATTTACGACAAGATGTATTATCTGGACACCAATTGCGAAAGCTCTTCAATGTACAGATTTTCGTCGGGCAATACATTATTTAATATAATGAAAGCAGGCTGCACCGAAAAGGTCAACTATTACGCTTAAAAATTACGGATTTATTGCCAATCGGCATGAAATTATAAACAAAAATTAGGAGGAATATTATGAACAAGTTAAAACATTCTGTAATAGCTTTGCTTTTAACAGTTGTTTTCCTTGCTGTGGGCGCATTTGCCATGACCGCATGCGGCGACAAAACACCCAAGCAAGCACTCACGTGGGAAGTTTCACACGCAACCGTCGCAGTTGAGGGTTACAGCGAACTTCCTGTAGAAGTTGATCAGAACACCGTTCTCAGCTTTACCGTTACACCCGACACCGGCTACGAGGTAGACAGTGTTGTGGCTAACGTTGAAGGCGGCAAGACGGGTAAAAAGATCACCCCAAAGAACGGCGTTTACACCTACACCGTAAGTGAAAACGTAACCATTACCGTTGTTGCGATTGAAAAGGTTAAGAGCATTGAAATTGCTTCTCAACCCACTGATCTTCTTTACTTCGCAGGCGAATCCTTCGATCCTGCCGGCATGGTTGTTAACGTAACCTATGAAACGGGCAGAACTCAGAACAACGTTACCGATTACGAAATCACGCCTTCCGTATTTAACGGCGGCGAAACTAAAGTTACAGTTTCCTTCGGCGGCGTAGAAACTGACGTTGCACTCGCTTCAAGGGTTGAATATTTAGTAACCATCAATCCCAACGGCGGCGTTATCGCACAGAGCTATCTTGATAAATTAGCAGCTATGGAGCTTAACAACTACGCAGTAGTTGACGGCGTTGTTCAGTTCTCTTACTTTAGCGATCTTGAAGGCACTATCGCAATGCCTACCTCTGCCGAGGTTTCAAGAGAAAACAGCAACTTCAAGGGCTGGGCAGGTGGACAGACTATCGACGCTACAGCCGACACAACCATAAACGCAGTTGCTAATTGGGAACTTATCATCGCTAAGATGAGCAAGGTTCAGTTAGTTTTAGAAAACAACACACCTTATTTAGTAATCGACGCAACCTTCAACTTTGCAGGTGAATTCAATTTATACCTCTATGAAGGTAACGCACAGGTATCCTTCGACGGCGACAAATACAGCGGCGCTCAGGGCGAAGCTTTCCAGGTTAAGTTTGACTTATTCAGACTTGCTGAAGGCGAAGCTGAAGACGGCAGCTCCTTCGAAGGCAAATGGATGGACATCAGATTAAAAGCAATCGTTGACGGCAACGTAGAAACCCAGGAGATCCTCATTAACGATCCCAGCATCCAGGTTGACCAGACCCAGAAGATCTTCGCAAGCAACGCAAGCGGCGCTTATTCTTTCTTATTTGCAAACTATCAAAACGCACTTAAGGTTTACTACAACGTAGTTGACTACACCTTCACCTATGACATGGCTGAAGTAGAAGGCGTTCCTTATCTCAACGTTAACTTAAAGGGCTTAAGCGCTTACGCAGGCAACACCGCTCAGTTATCCGCTTGGGCAGGCTCACTTGAAACCGAGCCCGTTGGCGCAGTTATCTCTGCTGACGGCGAAGCAACCATCAAGATCGACATGAGGACCTTTGGCCTCAACACCAACTGCTACTTCCACTTTGCAATCGTTGACGGCGAAGGCAACACTGTTTACGGCGGTACCTCCACCAACTTAAAGATTGCTATGTGCATGACTTCTATCCCCGTACTCGCTGCAAAGGCAGGCGAAATCACCAACGCTAACAAGTTTATGGCAGCTGACGGCATCGCTTACTACGTAGGTTACGCTTGGGACGGCCTTATGCTTTACGCTAAGGACGAGGTACACGCAATGGAATACACCGGCCTTACCATTGAAAAGGTTGACGGCAAGATCTATTACGTACTCACCGGTACCTCCAAGGGCTACGAAACCATTACCTTCCAGTATGACTTCCAGCACAACGCAAACGTTGACGGCGCAGGCTGGGGCTACGAATATATCAACGCTGAAGGCGCACACGCTTCTTCTGCCGACGGCGAAGCTGATATTGCAACCATGACACAGACCGTTACCGTTGAAAACGGCGGCGCTTGGAAGCTCTATTTACCTGCTTCTGACATCGCAGCAGGCATGGGCGAAGCTGAAATGTGGGCACTTGGCGTTCACTTAGGTACCACCAATAAGCCTGACCTTAAGCTTACCTCCACTGCAGTTTACGTATTAAGCGGCATTAAGTATTCAGTTAAGGTTGACGGCGACACCTGGAACAACACCACCCTCGTTATGGAAAAGACCACCGAGCCCGACACCACCGTTATTAAGGAATACGCAATTTCAAGCTTTGCAGTTGTTGAAAGCGCCGGCAAGCCCAACTTCGTTGTAACCGTTAACTATCAGGGCTACACCGCTGAAGAAATCAATGCAATTTCTTGGCTCTTTGACCTTCAGGCTAACGCAAACATCAACGGCGGCGACTGGACAAGACACCTTGCAGGCATTCAGCCCGTTGTTACGGTAAACGCAACAAACTTTACCCTTGCTTGGGATATTTCAGAGCTTCCCTCCAAGGCTTACACCATGCACCTTGGTGTTGGTACGGAAGGTTCCGCACCCGACTATAAGCCCGCTGAAGCTTTCTCCGTTGACACCGTTATCGGCAACAAGACCTATAACGTAAGATGTGTTCCCGGTTCAGAGGCAGGCGCAGATTTCTGGGGCAACGTTGGCTTAACTATCATCGAAGCAGGCACGCCAAAGGTTGAAGTTACTTCCGTTGAGCTCGTTCAGGAAGGCGACAAGATCTACTACGTTGTAAACGGCGCTTACGAAAACCTTACCGCTGAACAAATCGCTGCAATGTATATCGACCTCGAAATCGACAAAGTTGACTATGCACAGGGCAAAGTAGCCGTTACCGGCGAAAACGGCGTTTTCCAGATCAAGGTTGACGTTACCGATTTTGCAGCAGGTCAGTACTGGCCACATATCTACTATTTAGAGAACAAGGCAGACGTTAAATACGACGCTAACACTTCTATTACAGCAAACGGCAAGACTTATTCCTTAGTAGTTTCTTGGGATATGCCTACTTTAAAGGTTGCTTAATTTTTAGTAGATTATAAAACACAATGACTATTTCGGCGGTCGGAAATTTTTTCGACCGCCGTTATGGTAAAACATAAGGTTAATATCACACGGTAAAATCACACATCTGACAATGGGTAAAACCTTTATTTATTTTGGCACGCTTTAGCGTAAAGGTACATAAAAAAGCTGCTACTTAAATCTGCAGTAATTGCCAAAATGGCCGCTAATCGACTTATATAGGGACTTCTTGCTTAATAAAGCGGACTTTTAATCCTTTTGGTCACACCCACGTCACACTATTATTATTTTTTAGGGGTATATTATGACGAAATCCAAAAAAATAGTGCAGGCGGTTTTAATTGCCGTTATCGCACTCGTTCTGATTGCAGGTAACGTCGTTGCGGGCATAATGGCACCGATCATTTCGGGCTTTTTTGCCGATGAGGGCGTTGACTTTAACAGTCAGGAGGTTCAAAACCAGCTTAACGCAAGCGACGCGCTCTGCCGCGAGATAGCAGGGGACAGTATCGTTTTGCTTAAAAACGACGGAGCCCTTCCCTTAGAAGCCACCAAGGTAAACGTTTTCGGCTACGGTGCAACGGACAAGGGCTTCTTGTTAAGCGGCGTAGGCAGCGGCTCCACCAACATCAGTAAAACAAAACGCGTTACTCTTTTACAGGGCTTAAAGGATGCGGGATTAGAGTACAACACGGACATTATTAAAATTTACGATGATTGGTCAGCTGCAAACTCCTCAAAGGTACGTCCTGCCTCCGGCATTGGCTCAGGCAGCGTTTACCGCCTTGCAGAGCCTCAGCTCTCATTATTTGACAGCGCTTGGGAAAGCGCACAGGAGTTCTCTGATACGGCAATATTCGTTCTCAGCCGTGACGGCGGCGAAAACGTAGGCGAAATCCCCAAAACACAAAGCGGTAACGCCAACAAGACCTATCTTGATATTTCCGATGCAGAGCAGGCAATGCTTGATACCTTGACGACAAAGTTTGACAAAGTAATCGTTTTACTTAACACCACCAACACCATGCACACGGGCTTTATTGAAGACGACGGTGTTTCTGCCGCTTTATACGTAGGCATCATGGGTCAGTCCGGCGCGGCTTCCATCGGCAAGATACTTACCGGTGACATAAACCCGTCAGGCAAAATGACCGATATCATGGTCTATACGCCCGATTACGACCCAACCTTTGCCAACAACGACGCTGATAAAAACGGCAAAAACATTACCTATCAGGAAGATATCTATTACGGATATAAATGGTATGAAACTGCCGATGCAGAAGGTTATTTCGACGACGTTGACAACGAATACGGCCAGGGCTACGACGGGGTCGTTCAGTATCCCTTCGGCTACGGTCTTTCCTACACCACATTTGGCTACAGCGGCGTAGAGTTCAGCATGCCAAGCCTTTCTGAGCTTACCGCTGAAAGCAAGATCACCGTTTCACTTTATGTTACCAACACGGGCACGGTTGCCGGCAAGGACGTAGTTGAGCTTTACTTTACGCCGACCTACTATGCTGAAGGCATTGAAAAGGCAGAGGTAAACCTCCTTGGCTTTGCCAAGACGGTTGCTCTTGAACCGGGCGAATCACAAAAGGTATCCATCACCGCAGACGCATATTATATGGCAGCATACGACTGCTATGATAAAAACGAAAACGGCTTTATGGGCTACGAGCTGGAAAGGGGTAACTATACCTTAAAGCTTATGAGCGACTCTCACAATATGATACCAACCACCGATGCAAGCCCCGCACAGGTTATCTACAAGGTATCGGGCGCAGACATCTGCTACCAGGCTGACCCCATCACCAAGGAGCCCGTTGAAAACCGCTTCACCGGCACGTCAGCTTACGCAGGCGTACCCACGGACGGCTCCACCGCATATAACAACTTGACTTATATGACCAGGGCCGACTTTGCGAAGACCTTCCCCAAGACGACGGTAAGAACGCCTAACGTTTCCACCGAGGTATCAAAGGCAAACAGATACGTTTACGACGGTTACGATGCAGAGGCAACTATGCCCGCAACCAACCAGGATAACAAGCTTTACCTTTACACCACTGAAACGGGCGAAAAGGCTTCCACCGACGCCCTTAAATATTACAGAAGCGTTAAGATGAACGTTGAACTTTACAACGATCTTGCCGATTACGAATCCGAAACCTGGGAACAGTTCCTTTCTCAGCTTTCCGCATCGGAAATGGTTGGCCTCGTTCACTTCGGCGGCTTCGGTACCAACGCTTACGCCTCCATCGGCAAGACCTTCTATTGGGACGCTGACGGCCCTGCAGGCTTCAACGTAAACTCCAAGAAGAACGACTGGTCGGGCGACGTTAAGGACGAAGGCTGGACTGCTTACCCAAGCGAAGCATTGATGGGCTGCTCCTGGAACGAAGAATTAATGTTCAAGATGGGCCTCTCTATGGGTGCTGAAGCAAACGTTTCGGCAATCAACGGCTGGTACGCACCCGGCGTAAACCTCCACCGTTCAGCTTATACTGCACGTAACTACGAATATTACAGCGAAGACGGCTTCTTAAGCGGCAAGCTTTCCGCAAGAGTCATCAACGGCGCAAAGGTTAACGGTCTTACCTGCTACTTAAAGCACTTTGCTTGCGCAGAGGAAGGCCCCAACTCCCAGTCAGTAAACACCTGGATCACCGAGCAGAACCTTCGTGAAAACTATCTCCGTCCCTTTGAAATTTCCGTTAAGGAAGGCGGCGCAAACGGTATGATGACCGCATTTAACCGTATCGGCGCAAGCTGGGCAGGTGCAAACCACGCCCTCCTCACGGATATTTTGAGGAACGAATGGGGCTTTAAGGGCTGCGTAATCACCGACTGGTGTACGGGCGGTGCCATCGGCGCAATGAACCCCGTTCAGGGCGTCCGCGCAGGTAACGACTTATGGCTCAACCCACAGGCGACGATCACAGGCGGCTTAAGCACGTCCGACAAGGTTGATATGTACTGCGCAATGAAGGCCGCAAAGAACGTCATTTACGCCCACGTTGACAGCCAGGTATACGCACTCAACTACGACAGGGATTCCTTAGACACCATGTTCAACGCTCAGGTTGGTCAGCTTCAGGAAAAGGAAGCTCAGTTTAACTGGTGGATAATCCTCCTCGTCGCATTTGACGCAGCAGTCTTAGCAGGCCTTGTTATCTGGGGTCTTAAGATTTTCGTAAAAAAAGCTAAAGCTTAATAGCATACGATAGCTTTATCTGCCACGACTCTTGAGTGACACTCTTAACGGAGTGAAGATTTTATCGTGGAATATCCACGATTTCATTTAACAAACGTAAAAAGAGAGGACGCTTCGGCTTATAACCGATTTGTTCTCTCTTTCTTCTTGTTATTCGCCTTGCTCATAAAAAGGCTTGGGCTTAGTCCATATAGGATTTGATCGGGGCTTTTTTTGTGTCCTTTGACAGGGTGCTGCGCAAAAAAATGGGCTATAAGCCCGTTAACGGCCAAATTTCACATAAAAAGCAAAATGTGCAAAAGTGAACTTTTTCAAAAAAAGTCTATTTTTGGTATAAAAAAATTTTTTATATAAAAAATGAACTAATCTTAATTTTGTTGACACAAATATACTTTTATGTTAAACTGTAAGCAGTTTTTTGTAAAAATGCAAAATAAAGGGATATCCCTTTATGCGTTTGCAGGGCAAACGCATTGCGGGGCGGAGGATTATGCGTACCGAAAAATACTTACAGGACTCTTTGGGGGTGCTTCTTAACAAAAAGTCCATTGAAAAAATCCGCATCAACGATATTATTGAGTCAGTCGGCGCCTGCAAGGGCACTTTTTACAGGTATTATCAGGATAAGTATCAGCTTTTAACAAGCTATTTTAAGACTTACTTATACGATAGGGTCGTAGGCGAGTGTCATACCGCCCTTGATTTTCTAACCACCTGTCTTGAGTTTTTCAAGGATAACTCAAGGGTGTTTGTCAATTCCTTCTGCTCCACGGACGACTCCGGGGTAAGGGTCTATCACGAAAAGCTTTTATTTGAGTATTTTCTTAAGGAGCTTGTTCTCCCCGAAAAGGAAGAGGACGCTTTGTTTATCAAAAACATTTTAAGACTTTACGCGTCAAACTGTACTGATATCATGCTGTACTGGGCGTCAAAGGCACCCCACAAGCCCATCTCTGCGGTTTTGTATTTTATGGAGCAGGCAAAGCCACTTGTCCTCATTGAATCCTCAAAGGAAAAGCCCAATAAGAAAAAGTAAAAAACAACGCGCCTTAAGGCCTTTAATCGGCCTATAGGCGCGTTTTTATATTAAAATGAAAGGGCAAGGCCGAAAGGCCTTGCCCTTGAATATGTGGTTTTTTAGTTCTTTTTAAGGCTTAAATTAAGCAGCTGATACCTGTAAGGAAGGCATGCTCCATTCCATTACGATGGAATAGATCTTGCCGCCAAGGGTGATTTCGCCTTCAGCTTCAACCTTAACGTCGCCGTTGCCGCCGTCAATAGTGGTGCCGTCAGCCTTGAACATATGTGGCCAATATCTGCCTTCAGCAAAGTTGGTTACGTTAACCTTAATGGTTAATACGCCGTTTTCAGCCTTGGTCTGGATGTTGCCTGCGGCATAGTCGACTTTGTCGTTTTCAAGGTCAATGCGGTATGCGCATAACATAACCTCGTCATAGTTTTTATAGTTGCAGGTTACAACGTAGTAAACTGCACCGTTTTCTTCAACGAGTGATACGGAAGCGAGGTTAAATACGGGTAAGGTGTCGTTAACAACCTTAATACCAACGCAGCCGAAGAAGGTAGCCTTGTCGTATACTACGGTATATTTGATTGCACCAACTTCAAGATTTAACTCAAATACGTCAACGTCGGGCTTGTAGTCGTAAGCGCCATCACCGGGATCGTCAATTACGGGTGCGAAGTGTACGATATAAGCGTCGGGGCCTGCTGCGGAAAGGTCTAAAACAACCTCAAACTTGTTGTCGCCTAAAAGGTTGATCTTGTGGGTGTTGGTGAAGTGGGTTGCCCAGCTGGAGTCGCCGCCCTCGTTGGGGTCTGACTGGAGGTCGTAATGGAAATATTTCTGAAGCTCCATTGCAACGTAGTTTTCAGCTTCTTCAGCAGTGTAGCCGGTGCTGGTGTAAGCATAGGTGCCGCCGCCGATTACTAAAACGGGCTTGCCGTCTCTTAACTCAAGAACGTGTGTGGGGGCTGCAAAGCTTGCATCGGTGAAGTTCATGGAATACCCTTCGATTACGATATCGGAGGTTATAACCTTCATGCTGTCAACGTTTGCGGTGAATACGCCGTTGAAGGATGCCTGGCTGCAGTCAACGTAGTCGTGGGGGATAAATGTGATGGTTACGGTGTTGCGACCTGCAACAAGGTCAGCGTCGCCAAATACAACGTCTCTCCATGCAAACCAGAGATCTGCGTTTGGCTCGCCGCCGGATTCGCCGCCACCGGGGAGGATGATGCTGTCGTCAATGTTCTGAAGAACGCCGTTTACGGAAACGGTCATGATCTTGTTAAGCTGGCAGTCGCCCATTAAGATGGGGGTCCAGCTGGAGTCTTCTTTAAGATACTGTGAAGCAAGTCTGAAGATGATCTCAGCCTTACCTGCCTTATCTGCACTGAAGGAGAAGGTTACGGTGTCGCCGGACTTTAAGTCGCCAACGTAAAGGCCGCCTGTTGCTTCTGCAGAGTCGCTGTTGATGTCAACGGTGGTGGAAACGATGTCGCCTGTTTCAGCTTCGATGAAGATACCGTTTACGATAGTTAATTCAACGATAACCTTCTGGCCGCTTACTTCAACCTCAAGGTTAGCGTCAGCGGGGGTAAGACCCTCGGTCTTGTAGCTAAAGCCTTCGGTAACGTCCTTGGTTTCGCCGTTTTCATAGGTTAAGGTAACAACCATGCCGGTTGGGTCAAACGGTTCGCCTGCCGTGTAGGAAAGCTTCGTGGGCTGGGTTTTGATTGCAGCGCTCTTAACGTCGTTGTGAACCTTTACCTTGAAGGAGGTGTTTAAAGTTTCATCCTCAAGATAGGTGACGTTGATGGTGATGTTCTTAGTTAAAACCTCGCCGGAAGCGATCGCCTTATTGTTGGCGGTCAAGGTGTATTTGTCTGCGTCTAAAAGCTTTCTTTCAGACTTTTCATCGCAGGCATAAACCTTTAAGCCGTCAAGGTTAAGGGCCTCGCCTTTAACGTAATCAAGCTTAACAGCCGTTACGTCAGCTTCGATGCCGACAACCTTAGCGCCACAGCCCGTAAAGAGAGCTGCACAAGCGATAAGCATAACTAAGCTTAAAATAAGTGTCAATGCTTTTTTCATAAATTTTCTCCCATATGTTTTTTTACTCTTTGAGTATATATATAAAATATAACAAAAAGTATAAGAATTCAATAGACAATAAAATATTTTGTATCAAAAATAGACTTTTTTTGAAAATAGTCTATTTTTTTGTGCGCGTGTGTCCAAATTTATATATTAGGCGATCGGGGGGCAAAAAGGTTGCGTTCTCTTCGGCGGTTCAAATCCCTCCAAAAAGAAAAAAGTGGGTCAATAAGTCGATTAACGCCACTTTTTATTGATAATATAAGGTTTTTTAGTCTTCTATTTTTACTACTTTTTTCTGCCAGCCGTGCTTTTGGCAGTTGGGACACTTCATATATCTTGTTCTGCCAAAGTGCATTGACCACAGAACGCTTTGATAGGTTGGCACGTATCTGTGGCCGCAGTGGGGACAGCGGTAGTAGCCTGCGGTCTGCTCTATCCTGATGGCAAAGCCAAGGCCCACAAGACAGATGACAAAGCCTGATACAATAAGCACGATTCTCAGCCAGTCCTCCATCAGGAAAAATGAGGCCGCAAAGGTAAACCCAAGCAAAATTATTACTGAAAGGGTGCCTATTACTATTTCAAAGCCAAGAAGCTGCTTGTCAGCCCTTTCCTTTTGGGTAACTAATTCCAGTAAAAGCTGTTCTTCATTTTTGTTTTTGTTTTCGCTTCCCATAAATTCTCCTTTTAATAGCTCTGTAACGCTTATTTTAAGGATGTCGCACAGGGCAAGCATAATTGATGCGTCGGGCAGGGATCTGCCGTTTTCCCACTTGGAAACCGCCCTGTTGGTTACACCAAGCTTTTCCGCAAGGGCGGATTGGGTAAGGCCGGCTGCCTTTCTCCGTTCTGCAATAAAATATCCTATTTTTATCTGGTCCATATTGCGACCTCCTTTTGGTTACATTGTACTTGGTTTTTTTTAAAAAGTCCACTCACATTTGGTTGACTTTTGGCAAAAACAGTCAACCAAAGGTTGATTTTGCCGCATATTAAGGCTTTTAAGCGGAGCGGGAGTTTTTTACGAAGAAAACGCAGGATAAAACCGAGCAGACAACGGTGCTTACGCCGATGACGATGACGGGCTGCCAAAGGTCTGAAAATGCGTTTTCAATCAACGTCGGGGTGACGGCGTTCTGGAATATCATGCAGATGCTTTTGAAGGGCAAAAGCTCCATTACGGTCAAAAAGCCGTCGCTAAGGCCTTCCACGGGGAACCACATCCCCGACAGTATGGACTGGCCGGAAATCAAGATAGAGGATATGCCGCCAACGGCCCTTAAGGAAAATACCGAGCCAAAAAGTATACCTATTGCGGCAAACATTATTATGGATAAAAGGGCGGCGGGGATAAGCCACAAAAGGCTTAAAGACAGCAGGGTTGGTTCAAAAATGCAGCCTACGCCCATTAAAATTAACGACTGGATAAGCCCGAAGGGGGTTATTGCCGCAAGGTAGCCTAAAATAAATTCATAAGGTCTTACCGGGGTGGTGTAGATCCTTTGGATAAAGGCGGACTCTCTGTCGGCGGCTACCAAAAGGGCCACAAAAAGGGATAAAAAGGCGTGGGCAAAGCCGATCATGCCGGGGGCAAGATATTTCATTTCAAACTGGGAGGTAAGGCTGTGGAAAAGGAAATAGAATAAAATTTCCATCACAAGGGGAAGTAAAATCAAAAAGATAAGGCTTGTCGGCTCACGCAAGATCTCTTTTAAATTGCGGCTTGCAAGGGTAAATATCCGTTTCATAGGCGAGCCCCCTTTACAATTTTAATAAATGCGTCCTCAAAGGTGGCGGCTCCCGTCTTTTTTATAAGACTGTCTGCCGTGTCCACGTCAAGAAGTCTGCCTTCGGCCATTACGGCCACACGGTCACACAGGGCGTAGGCCTCCTCAAGGTAGTGGGTGGTCAAGATAATGGTAGTATCTTTTTTAATAAGGTTTATTATACGCCAAAGCTCACGGCGGGCAAGGACGTCAAGGCCCAGGGTCGGCTCGTCCAAAAAAAGGATTTTCGGACGGGATATAAGGGCAAGGGCAATTGAAACCTTTCTTTTATACCCACCTGATAGCTTTGAAACACGCTTGTTTTCAACCTCCTCAAGGGAAAAGGTCTTTATCAAAAGGCTTGCTCTGTCTTCTGTTTCGCTGCGGCTAAGGCCGTAAAGTCCGCCGTAAAAGGTTAAATTTTCCCTTACCGTAAGGTTTTTTGCAACGGCGGTTTCCTGGGTGGAGTACCCTATCACCGACTTTATTAAGGCAGGGGACGAAAGGATGCTTTTGCCAAAAATAAAGGCGTCGCCCGAGGTGGGCTTTAAAAGCCCCGCAAGCATTTTTATAAGGGTGGTTTTGCCGGCGCCGTTTACGCCAAGTAGGCCTATAAGCTCGTTATCGGCAATTTCAAGGGTTAGGTTGTCAACGGCAACAATATCCCGATAGGCCTTTGTAAGACCTTTAATTTTTATTGCCGTCATAAAATCTTTCTCCCATAAGCGCGTAAAAATCATCGGCCTTTAATAGAGCCATGCCGCGTTCCTTGTCGCCCATAAACATCAGGGTGTCGCCCTCTTTTACGTCAAACATTCTTCTTGCTTCAACGGGGATGGTGATCTGACCCTTGGGGCCGACCTTTACGCTTACGATAAATCTGTTTTCATCAATTTTTTTCATGCTTCACCATAGATATTCTTACTTTTCTTACTTTTCTTATTATACACCGATAATTGGCTTATGTCAACAAAATCAAGGGTGTTTTTTTGTAAAACGGCCCTTAATTTTTGTCTATAAAACGATAAAAAACACCAATAATCGACTTATAGGCAGACTTTTTGTTGAAAAACGGTTATTTTTTGGGCCAGATTTTAAAAAAACGCTAAAGGGCGCAAAAAAAGGCGCGGTGATGATTCCGCGCCTGAAAATGACAAAAACGTCAGCTTACCTTTACTTGTTTTTTAACAGCTTTACTTTTATTGTACGGTACAAAAGGCCAAGGCCCCAGATGAAGAATAAAAAGAAGATTATCCAATAAACCGAGCCAAACTGTGGCGGCCAACCGCCCACAAAGCCAAACAGGCCTGCTTCAGAGTAAAAATCCATAAAAAAGTAAGGGTAAGCAACGCCACGGCCGAAGTCCACCTTCAACAAGCACAGCACGCAGGAAACGATAAAATAGTAAAGGGGCGGCAAAAGGGACAGGGGCACCTGCTTTTTTTGGGGCGCGTCAAGATACGGGTCGGTAAAAAAGCTTACTACGGATAAAATCGGCACGACGACGTGGGTTATTATGCTTTCACCCGTCCAGACGTTGTAGTCGGCAAAGGGGGCCAGGACCGAGCAAAAAATTATGCCGGTGACCGTTATTGACACGGTAAAGATAAATTTCAGCAGCTTAAGGGCTTTAAAATATCCTTGGCTTTTGGACTCCTTTATAAGGGCAATGGCAAAAAGCAGGGCCGTGATGCCCATCCACAGATTGGATTGTTGTGTAAAGTACATCAGTCGCCTCAGCCAATGGCTGTAACCGTCCCTTACCGCAAAGATCATGGACAGGATTACGCCTGAAAATGCCATCAAAAAGATGGCGACGTTTAGTGATGTTGATAAAATTTTCGCACTTTTGGATTTTTGCATTTTGCCCGCCTGAAGTTTTCTTTTTTATGATTATAATACATTGTTTACAAAAAATCAATAAAAAGGCCTTTAAATTGTTTTTTGGGTAAGGCTTCGCCGATGCAATTTACCCCTTGTTTTTTACCAAAAAGCCCGATTTAAGCCAAGCTCAAACCGGGTTTGGTTTTGCCTGCAAAGCCTCTGTGGAGAGAGTGAAAAAAGGAAGATTTGGTGCAAAAAAAGGGCATGATCCGATTGAGAACAAAAAAATAATTAATTTACTAAAATGGCCGTTAACGGGCATATAGGGCTACTTTTGTACTTAAAACAAGGTTATTTGCGGTTGCAAATTTGGGGTTTTCACAAATAATTTTTCAAAAGCAATTGACAAGGGTTTTAGGGTGTGGTACAATTTTTTTATGCGCTATCATGCGCAAATAAATTCCACAAAAGAGAAAAAATTATGAGAAAGAAAATTATGCTTTTACTTGGCATGGCGCTGTGTCTT
>JAZOCB010000003.1:0-32087 GCA_045596265.1 Christensenellaceae bacterium | reverse complement strand
ATCGGACAGGATAAACCGGATCCCGCGGGAGGCAAGCAGTTCGGGCGTAATCTCCCGGAAGGATCCCAGCACCAGATCCGGCACAAGATACTTTTCAAATATCATAATATTTCCCGGAAATAAGAAGTAAGAGATAAGTCGGATGCATTCTGAAAACACCTCCGTTCCTTATCTCTTTTCGGCCATTCGGCTATTTCTTACTTCTTAATTCTAACTTCTTATCTGATTATTCAGCCTTGGGTTCTTCTTCGCAGGTGCATTCTTCTGCAGGTGCTTCCACGGGAGCTTCTTCGCAGGTACATTCGCCTTCGCAGCAGCATTCTTCCGCAGGAGCTTCTTCGCAGCAGCATTCGCCTTCGCATTCGCAGGCTTCTTCTTCAGCAGGAGCTTCTTCTTCAACGGGAGCTTCTTCGACAACTTCTTCAACAACTTCTTCAACAGCTTCTTCTGCGGCGGCAGCGCTGATTGCGAGAACGTACTTAACCTCGCCTGCTTCAGCAGGAGCAGCCTCGGTAGCCTGGAGTGAGAAGGTGGTGATAAGTCTTTGAACGAGCTTTTGTGCAACAACGTAGTCGCTTCTTGTCTTGACGGCGAAGAGAGCAGGTGTTTCTGCATAGCCTTCGCTTGCGGCAACGTTGGCTACCTCGTAACCTTCAGCAAGGAGCTGCTGAGGCTCTAAAGCGAGGTAAAGGTTGAGGGATTTTTCTTCCTTGGTTAAGATTGCGAAGGTCTTGGTCTTGCCTTCTTCAATAGCGCAGTCAGCGGGGAGTGCGCCGTTCTTAGCGAGGAGGTTCCTTAAGGTGTCGTAGTAGTTGTTAAGTCTTTCGGGGGTAATGTCTAAGTTCCACTTAGCATAGGCAACGAGGCCCCTTCTCCTCTTGATAGAGGTTGCAATAAAGCGACGGGTAAGATCGACGTCTTCATACCAACCGGCAAATACGTAGCCTTCTCTGGTTGGGTTTTCAGGCATAACGAAATACTGACCCTTTCTTGCGCGTACCCTTCCGACAGGTGTGCCACCGTTTGAGTTGAACTTAACTGAGTAAGTTGCGTACTTAAGGATAAGCTTGATAATGATAATAACAAGGATTAATGCAGCAACTGCGATGAGCCAGAAAAGAGGATCGGCAAATATGCTGCTGTTGTTGGTGCCAGCAACTGCAAAGTTGCCTAATGCTGTAGTTTCGAACATCAAAACGCCTCCGGTGTAAGTATAATTTAATGGCTCAACCATTCCGTCGCTATATGTATAGCAAAGGGAATCCTTTTCGCCTTTATTCTGAGATAAAATTTCCTGAGCGGCTTCGATAGCGGCCTTTTCGTTACGGCTGCCCCAAACGCCACCTACGTAATCTGCAATAAGTCCGCCAACCAGGCCCTTGCCGCCGTCAACGTAATTTGCGTAATACTGATCAAGGTCGATGGTTACGACGTAGATAACGCCGCCCTCGGTCTTTTCGTTTGCCCTTTCAAAGTTGAAGGGGGTGGAACGGTTGTAAAGACCGATCTTTACGAAATAGCTTGCAGAAAGCTCTTTATTGATTGCGTTTATTGCTTCGCTTGCGTTTTTAGCGTGGGCGGATAAGGTGCCTGCGTAAGCGTCGATCTGGAAGGATGCGTTTTTGGGGAATACGGTAACCGCCGTCATGACACCGTTTTTGTAATCGCTTGCCTTGTAGGCAGTAACGGTGATGCCACCCTTGGTTACCATTGATACGTTGGTGCTGGGCTTGGTGCCGTCTTCCTCGTAATGGGTTTCAAAGTAGTTAGCAAGGTTTGCATACTCTGCTTCGTATTCGGCCTTTACTTCTTGTACGGCGCCTGACCAGAACGTTTCAACGTACTGTCTGGAGCCTTCGTAATCGGCAAGTAAAACGTTCTTGTTTTCGTCAACGATAACGGCGGGATCCCTTTCGCTTAAAACAACTTCTTCATAAGCGGCGTAAATAACCTCAAAGCGGTTTTTATAGACCTTGTTCATTGCCTTAACGCCTGCGGTGAGGGCTTCTTTTGCGCCTGCGCCGTCGATGGCTGCGCCGATTGCCGTCTTGCCGTCGTCAAGTGCTTTTGTTAAAGCGGCAAGGCCGTAAGCCTGGGACGCGTCTGCACTGGCGTCGTATACGCCAACAACCATTGAAGGTGTTGCGCCGGGGTTTTTGTCGTTAACTGCGGTGAGGTCTGCGTAAACCTTTAAAAGATCCGTCTCGGCCTCGATCTTGTCAAGCTTTAACTTGGTTAAAGCAAGAAGGGCCGTCATATCGCCTGCGTCGTCGTAGGTCTGATAATTTGCCTCGGTAAGCTGAAGGGCTGCCTTTAAGGCCGCCATCTCGTTATTGTGGTCAACGATATTTTCGGCTGCGTAGGCTTTGTCCTTGTGAATGCCGCCGGCAAAAGCGCTGTTCTTAGCAACTAACTTGTTGTAGTTGGTTACAACGGCAACGATCTTTTTCATACCGTCAAGATCGTTTGCGGCCTTTAACTTCCCAAAATAAACGTGATCGGGGTCGATTGCCCTTTCAACGTCTTTATAGTGATCGCTAAAGTATTGGGTAACTTCGTTACTGGGCTCTTCTGCGTGAGCGACCGTCGGGCTGATTGCGCCGACCATACCCACCAGCATAGCCGCAATAATGAACATGGCAACAAGTGCCCTTTTAATTTTCATGTTCACTACTTGCACTCCTTTACATTTATTTGCCGCAGGGGCGCACCGCACCCGCACGGAATATTTTTTGTTATAATTATAATAACATACTTAATTTGTTTTTTCAATAGTTTTAAATAATTTTTTTTGCCTTTTGCCCCATTTTTTGCAACTTTTTTTCACCGGGTTTTTTGTCAATCGATTTTTTTCGGGCAAAATATCCGTATCGTGTATGCTTTTGCCAAAAAATCCATACGGTTTTTGGCTTAAACGCGATTATAGACTGACTTATGGCATTTTGTCACCCTACTGCCGCCGCCCGAAAGGGCTATGTACTTTTCGGACTTTTTATGGATTTCGCGGATATTTGAAATTATTTTGGCGGAGAGGTAAAAGACCCCCTTGAACGCTTGATAAAAAGCACTTTGCGTGGTAAAATTATCTTATGAACAGCCCTATTATCCCAACGGAATATTATTTGCCCATAGGGGTTATCTGTGCCGTGATAATACTTGTGCTTCTCATTTATTTTTTGGGAAGGCGTCATCGCGGCGTAGGACACTACCGTAAAAAGGACAGGCTTTTGACAGCCACGGAAATTGAATATTATAAGGTGCTTGAGGACCTTTACGGGGACAGGTATATTATCCTGCCCCAGATAAACCTTGCCTCGGTAATAGAAAAGGAGGACCCGGGGTATCGGACGGAGCTTTTCAGGAACGTTGACTTCGGCGTGTTTGACGGGGGCTTCAGGCCCATACTTTTAATTGAGATAAACGACGGCACCCATCTTCGCCCCGACAGGCAAGAAAGGGACAAAAGGGTGGGGCTTATCGCAAGGCGGGCGGGACTGCCACTTGTTACCTTCTGGACGAGGGACGGCCTTTCCGCCCGCGAGGAAATAAAAAGAACCCTTTCACGCTGGCTTAGGTAAGGTTTTTTGCTCAAGGAAAAAATAAAATCGGCGGGAATAAACGATTAAGGTTGTGATATTTTTATTTTTATGATAAAATAAAGGCCGACGGTTAATACTATGTTAAAAATATTGTTTGTATGTTACGGCAACATTTGCCGCTCCCCCATGGCGGAGTTTCTGGCAAAGGAGCTTTTTGAAAAAAGAAATATCAAGGCGGAGATCGAATCGAAGGCTACCTCCGACGAGGAGGTGGGCGCACCCGTGTATTATATGACGGCAAGGATCCTTGACAGGCGCAAGATCGATTACAGCCACAAGCGGGCGGAAAAAATGTGCCGGACAGACGGGGACCGGTTTGACTATATTATCGGCATGGAGCAGTCTAACGTCCGCGCCATTAAAAAAATTATCGACCCAAGCAACCATTATAAGGTATCAAGGCTTTTGGACTTTACCGACAGCCCCGGGGATATTGACGACCCGTGGTACACGAGGGATTTTGACAAGACCCTGCAGGACGTGACGAGGGGGCTTGAGGGACTTTTGAGATACTTACAGGCAAATGACCCGCAGGCAGGAGGAGCAAGGTGAAATTTTTTGCTATAAGCGACTTACATTTATCGACGACGGCACCAAAGCCAATGGACATTTTTGGCACGGGCTGGACCGATTATATGGAAAAAATACGGGCCGACTGGCTGGAAAAGGTCGGTGAGGACGACACAGTTCTTATCGGCGGCGACATCAGCTGGGCAATGCAGCTTGAGGACGCCCTTACTGACCTTAAGACCATTGAGGACCTGCCCGGACACAAGGTCATTATCCGCGGCAATCACGATTACTGGTGGAAAAGCCTTACCAAAATACGGGAAAGCCTGCCACCGAAATTTTACGCCCTGCAAAACGACTGCGTAAGGCTTGGAGAGGTAATAGTTTGCGGAAGCCGCGGCTGGACGGTTGAAGGCTCCGCTGACTTTACGGAGCAGGACAGAAAGCTTTATTTAAGAGAAAAGGAAAGGCTTACCCTTGCCCTTAAGGCGGCCGAGAAAGAGCGCCGCGACGGGGATAAGCTGATTGCAATGGTGCACTTCCCACCGTTTAACGTAAAAAGGGACGATTCGCTTTATACCGATCTTTTTGAAAAATACGGGGTGGACGCGGTGATTTACGGACACCTCCACGGGAAAGAGTGCAAGGGCGACAGGCTGGTCGTAAAAAAAGGAATAAGCTATTACCTGACCTCCTGCGATCTGGTACAAAACAAGCTGGTGGAAATAAAGCTATGATAAAGGACAATAATCAGAGATTTCTTCAGATCCTTGCAGACTATCTCAACTTTTTTGAAAGATCTATCGAAAAAGCCGACGTTTTGGCCGTGCAGGAGGTGGGCTGTGACGCAAAGACTGCCTTCTGTCACCTGCTTGCCGCCCTGTTTGAGGTTGACGCCTACGAAAAGGACAGAGGGTTTTTTAACGATTACTTTATCCCCTCGGTTAAAAGGCTGGACGTTAATGATTACGTCAACGACCCTTATTATAAGGCGGTAGCCTTTGACGGCCGTGAGGAGGGCGGAAGCAAGCTGTGCTATCAGACCTGCGCCCCCTATCAGGGCTTTGTCCGCGACGACTTTTTGTACGAGGACGACGGCAGGGTTATCCCCCGCATTGGCTTTTTTGAGGAGGAATACCGCTACCCTGCGGTGCTTACCGACGGCAGAGAGTGGATGACCCTTTTGCCAAACGAGATAAATTCACAAAAAAGATATATAGAAGAAGCCCGCGGCAAGGTATTGACCTACGGGCTGGGCCTTGGGTATTACGTATTTCACACGGCCGCAAAAGACGAGGTTGAATCCGTTACCGTGGTGGACGTGGACGAAAACGTCATTTCTCTTTTTAAAAAGCACATACTTTGTAAGTTCCCTGAAGGGGCGCAACAAAAGGTGCGCATAATAAAGGCTGACGCCTTTGAGTACGCAAAAACCTTGAAAAACGGGGACTACGATTATATTTACGCCGATATATGGCACGACTGCGCCGACGGCAAGGATATGTATCTTAAATTTAAGGCCCTGGAAAAATTTTGCACATCAGCAAAGTACGGGTACTGGATAGAAGAATCCATAAAGTATTATCTTGACGAGGAAAATTGAAAATTTCTTCGTTTTGTCACAAATTTTAAGAAATTAAGCAAAAAAATAATTTTAACTATTGACAACGGGCACTTCTTTTGGATATAATAACATTGTTATAAAGGCAAAAAATATGCCGCAAATTATTAATACGGAGGTTTTATTATGGAATTAAAGGGTTCAAAAACCGAAAAGAATTTAATGGAAGCTTTTGCAGGCGAAAGCCAGGCAAGAAACAAATACACCTACTTTGCGTCACAGGCTAAAAAGGATGGTTACGTTCAGATCGCCGCCATCTTTGAAGAAACCGCCAACAACGAAAAGGAGCATGCTAAGCTTTGGTTCAAATACCTTAACGGTATCGGCACCACCGCTGAAAACCTTAAGGCTGCTGCTGAAGGCGAAAACTATGAGTGGACCGATATGTACGACCGCATGGCAAAGGAAGCTGAAGAAGAAGGCTTTATGGAAATTGCAATGAAGTTCAAAATGGTCGGCGCAATCGAAAAGGAACACGAAGAAAGATACCGTAAGCTTTTAAATAACGTTGAAGAAGGTCTTGTCTTCTCAAGAGAGGGCGACACCATTTGGCAGTGCTCAAACTGCGGCCACATAGTTATCGGCAAAAAGGCACCCCTGGTTTGCCCCGTTTGCTTACATAAGCAGGAATACTTCCTTATCAAGGCTGAAAATTATTAATCGGCCAAAAAAAGCTTTAATTAAATAAAAAGTAGGCCTATATGCCCGTTATTGGACATATAGGCCTTTTGTTTTTAGTCAAGATAGAAGCACCTGAAGGCTTTGTGGGTTTCGTAAATGTCCTTTTTGGAGATTACCTCCATAGGAGAGTGCATTGACAAAACGGGTACGCCGACGTCGATGGTGTCGATGTTGTGGTTTGCGACGTATTTGGCGATGGTTCCGCCGCCGCCTGCGTCTACCCTGCCAAGCTCGCCGGTCTGCCAGACGATACCGTTTTTGTCCATGATCCGGCGGATTTTGGCAACGAGCTCTGCACTGGCGTCGCTGGTGCCGCCCTTACCCCTGGAGCCCGTGTACTTGCAGATGGTAACGCCGCCGTTGAGGTAGGTGGAGTTGTTCTTTTCGTAAACGTCGGGATAAAGTGGGTCAAAGGCTGCGGTAACGTCAGCGGAAAGACAGGTTGAATTCATCTTTACCCTGTTGCGGTTGGCCTTGAAAAAGTCGCAGACCTCGTCAAGAAGATCGTACATAACCGAGCATTGAGAGCCCGTTACACCGTCGGAGCCGACCTCCTCCTTATCTGAAAGCAGAGCAAAGCAGGTGTATGGAGAGCTTTCGCTTTCCAAAAAGGCGGTGACGGTTGGATACGCGCATACCCTGTCGTCGTGGCCGTAGGCTGCGATAAGAGATCTGTCAAGACCAAGGTCACGGGCGTTTTGGGCGGGAACGGCACAAAGCTCTGCCGAAACAAAATCCTTTTCGGTAACGCCGTATTTGTCGTTTAAAAGCTTTAAGATATTAAGCTTTACACCCTTGTCGGCGTCCTCGGAAATGGAGTCTGTGCCGATAAGGATATTTAAGCCCTCGCCCTTAAAGGCTGTGGCAAGGGGCTTTTGGGACTGCTCTGCCGCAAGGTGGGGTAAAAGGTCTGTGATACAGAAGATGGGGTCACTTGGGTCGGAGCCAATATTGACGTCAACCATCTGTCCGTCAGCCTTTATCATGACACCGTGAAGGGCAAGGGGTACGGTGGTCCACTGGTATTTTCTTATGCCGCCATAATAGTGGGTCTTTAAAAAGGCCATGCTGTCCTGCTCGTAAAGGGGGTTTTGCTTAAGGTCAAGGCGGGGTGAGTCAATGTGGGCGCCGACGATCTTTACGCCGTCCTCGAGGGGGCGGGTGCCGATGCGGAATGCGCAAAGGGATTTGTCACGGTTGTTAAAGTAATATTTACCGCCGACGGTAAGGGTATCCCCAAAGCTGAAGGGGGTGTAGCCGGCCTTTTCGAGAATGGCGACCGTGTATTTTACAGCTTCACGCTCGGTCTTGGAGTTATCAATAAACTTTTTGTAGCCCTCGCAATAATCAGTGACGGCCTTGCCGCCGCTTACTGCGCTCAAGCTTTCCTTTTTAAAGGTAAGATCCTTTTTTAATGCGTCTAATTCTTTTTTCTTCATAAGATACCTCTGAAAAATGCTGTAAGCATAAAATATTTTATAACTTATTTTAACAAGATTTTGTCGGGAAATCAACAGTTTAGGGGCAAGAAAAGGCTTTTTGACTTGATTTAATAAGTAAAAAGGAATATAATTATCTTAATATATAAAAATTGAGGTTTTTTTATGATAAATTTTGATTACGCGCGCCTTGCTGCGGAAAAATGCTGCCGACTTTTGGAAATTGACTCCCCCACGGGGTTTACCGACAGGGCGGCAGAGTGGGTTGAAAGGGAGTTTGCTAAGTTAGGATACAGGACGGAAAAAACCGTGAAGGGCGGCGTGCTTGTCGATCTGGGCGGCGAGGGCCAAGGGGTCCTTTTGGAGGCCCATACCGATACCCTTGGGGCTATGGTTTCCGAAATAAAGGCAAGCGGAAGGCTGAAGGTAACTGCCCTTGGAGGCATGAACGCCAATAACGGCGAAACGGAAAACGTGAAAATTTACACACGCGACGGGAAAATTTACGAGGGTACGCTGCAGCTGGTCAACCCGTCCATCCACGTCAACGGCCAGTACGGCGACGTGAAAAGATCCTTTGATACCACTGAGGTAGTCGTCGACGAAAAGGTGGAGTGCAAAAAGGACGCCTCATCCCTTGGCATTGAGGTGGGCGATATGGTGTGCTTTGACCCGAGGACACGGATAACCGCGTCCGGATATATAAAAAGCCGCTTCCTTGACGATAAGCTTTCTGTGGGGATACTTTACGCCCTGGCAAAATACTTAAAGGACCAATCGGTCAATCTATCACGCCACGTTTATATCCACGTGACGGTTTACGAGGAGGTCGGGCACGGCGGGTCTGCTTCCGTCCCACAAGGGGTCACGGAGGTGGTAAGCGTTGACATGGGCTGTGTTGGGGAAGGACTTTCCTGCACGGAAAGAAAGGTTTCTATCTGCGCAAAGGACTCCGGCGGGCCGTATTCCTACGACGTGGTAGGAAGGCTTATTGACGCAGCCAAAAAAAGTGGGGCTGATTACGCAGTGGACGTTTATCCCCATTACGGATCGGACGTTGAGGCGACCTTAAGGGCGGGCAACGACGTAAAGCACGGACTTTTGGGGCCGGGCGTATTTGCAAGTCACGGCTATGAAAGAAGCCATCTTGACGGTGTTTTGAACACCTTGAAAACCCTTGAATTTTATCTCAAAGGTTAAAAAATAAGAAAATACGGGGCAAAAATGGCCGATAATCGGCTTATAGCCCCACTTTTGAAGGAAACGAAATGAACGCAGTTGAGAAACATTACAAAAAAATGACGGAGACGCCCGTCCATAAGCTTATCTTAAGGCTGGGACTGCCGACAACCGTTTCCATGCTGATAACCAACGTTTACAACCTGACGGATACCTACTTTGTGGGCACCCTTGGGGAAAGCGCACAGGGGGCCACGGGGGTACTGTTTACCCTGCAGGCAATAATACAGGCCTTTGCCTTTATGCTTGGGCACGGGTCGGGAACGTACGTATCCAAGGCCCTTGCGGAAAAAAACGGGGAGGAGGCTTCAAGGTATTCTTCAACGGCGTTTTTCACGGGCGGGACAATAGGTATATTGATACTTACCCTTGGCATGATCTTTATGAATCCCTTTTTGAGGCTTTTGGGCTCCAGCGAGACCATACTGCCCCACGCAAGGGATTACTGTTTGTGGGTGCTTGTCGCCTGCCCCTTTATGATATGCTCGCTTATACTTAACAACAACTTAAGGTACGAGGGCATGGCGATATATTCCATGGTGGGGCTGACAACAGGCGGCATCCTTAATATCTTCGGGGACTTTTTGCTTATACGTGTATTAAAAATGGGCGTGTTTGGGGCAGGACTTGCCACGGCCACGTCACAAGTGGTAAGCTTTTTGATCCTTTTGATACTTTACGTCAAAAAATCCTCGGCAAAAATCACACCAAGGGCATTTACCTTTGATTTTGCCGTTCACCTTAATATAGTAAAGGGCGGCCTCCCCTCACTTATAAGGCAAGGACTTGCGTCACTTTCTAACGGCATACTCAACAACCTTGCAAAGCCCTTTGGGGATGCGGCCATTGCGGCGATATCCGTGGTCAACAGGTTTTCCTCACTGGTCCTTGCAATAGGCATTGGCATCGGTCAGGGCTTTCAGCCCGTGGCGGCCTTTAACTACAGCGCAGGTATGTATAAAAGGGTCAAAAAGGGCTTGCTTTTTACCTGGGGTTTTTCGACGGTGCTTGTATCGGTCATATCCGTGTTTGGCATAATTTTTGCGCCGCAGATAATATGGGTCTTCCAGAAAAACCAGTCGGTAATAGACATTGGGGCGACGGCGTTGAGGTTTGCGTCCGTTGGGCTGATGTTTTTATCCTCGTCAACCTGCGCCAATATGCTTTTCCAAAGCATACGAAGGGCGGGGGTTGCGTCCCTTCTTGCAATGCTTAGATCGGGGCTTATCTTTATACCCGTACTTATTTTGGGACACCACTTTTTTGCCCTTTTGGGCATACAGGCAGCCCAGGGCATCGCTGACGTTTTGTCGGGGCTGATAAGCATACCCTTTGCCATCCACTTTTTAAAAACCGATCATAAAGATAGCAATATCTGATACAAAAACAACAAAAAACCCGTCTTTTTGGCCGATAACCGACCTATAGACGGGTTTTTATTATTGTCTTTAATTACGATCAGCTTTGAGATTGCTGCTCACGCTGCTTTTTGAGCCAGCACTTTCTGCACATGGCAACGTACCTGTCGTTGCCGCCCAAAACCACCTGGTCGCCTTTAAAGACCACGTTGCCGTTGTCGTCAAGACGGGCGTTGACCGTTGCCTTTGAGCCGCACTTGCAGACAGATTTGATTTCGGAAACCGATTGGGCAATCTCGAAAAGGCGCTTACTGCCGGCAAAAAGGTGGGTGGTAAAGTCTGTTGCAAGACCGAAGCAGAGAACGGGACGGTTGAACTCCATAACGATATCCCCAAGCTGATCGACCTGCTCAGGCTCTAAAAACTGACATTCGTCAACGATAACAACCTGACAGTCGGAGTATTCTTCCTTGTAAAGCTTGAAAATATCGCAATCCTTTGCAACGGGGATGCAAGGGGCCTCCAGCCCGATCCTTGAGCGCACGACCGCCGCCCCGTCACGGGTATCAATGGCGGGCTTTAAAAGTAAAACCTTCATATTGCGCTCTTCATAGTTGAATTTTGTGATAAGGGCCTGGGCTGTTTTTGAGCAACCCATGGCGCCGTATTTAAAGTATAATTTTGCCATTTTTCACCTTTTGTTAGCTTTGTTTTATTGGACTTTTCCCAAGATAATCGGCCTATAGGCGGGTTTTTGGTCGGAAATAACCGTTGAAGATAAAAACCTTTTTTCGGCGGAATCAAATTTGGATTCATCCTCCGTGTAAAGGGTTGCAAGTATATCCCCTGCCCTGACGGCGTCGCCTGTCTTCTTGTTTAAAATAATGCCTGCGGAAAAGTCAATCTTGTCCTCTTTGGTGTTTCTTCCTGCGCCGAGAAGGAGGGCTGACACGCCGTAGCCTTCGGTATCGACGGAATAGATATATCCGTCCTTGGGTGCAATAACTGCCTTGGAGTATTTTGCCTTTTTGAAAAGCTGTGGATTGTAAATAAGATTTTTATCGCCCCCCTGGGCCTCCACCATGTCAGCAAGGGTCTTGAGGGCCGATTTGTCCTTGATTACGCGGCGGACGGAATTTTCACACTCCTCATAGGTGCCCTTTTCGGCAAGGTAAAGCATATTTGCGGCAAGGGCAACGCAGATCTCGGTAAGGTCTTCAGGGCCGTTGCCGTTGAGGGTGGCGATGGCCTCCTGCACCTCAAGGGTGTTGCCGATATTATACCCCAAGGGCCTGTCCATATCGGTGATCATGGCAAGCATCTTTTTGCCGGCCTTTTTACCGATCTCAACCATCAGGCTTGCCAGCTTAGTGCTGTCCTCAACCGTCTTCATAAAGGAGCCGCTGCCCGTCTTTACGTCAAGGACGATGCAGTCGTCGTCGGCGGCAAGCTTTTTGCCCATAATACTTGAAACGATAAGAGGCATGCTTTCAACGGTGGCGGTTACGTCACGAAGGGCGTATAAAAGCTTGTCTGCGGGGGCGAGCTCTGCACTCTGCCCGACGATGGCAATGCCGATTTTGTTGACGATGTCTAAAAAGTCCTTAACGCCAAGGTCGGTCCTGAAGCCGGGGATGGATTCCAGCTTGTCGATGGTGCCCCCTGTGTGACCGAGGCCGCGACCGCTCATTTTGGCGACTTTGACGCCCAAGGTTGCAACGATGGGGGCAACGATAAGGCTTGTTTTGTCACCTACGCCGCCGGTGGAGTGCTTATCCACCCTGATGCCGTTGACCTGGGAAAAGTTTAAGGTCTCTCCCGAGTCCCTTACGGCAAAGGTAAGGGCTGAGGTTTCTTCAACGTCCATACCCTGAAAGTATATGGCCATAAGAAGGGCTGATACCTGATAGTCGGGGATGTTGCCCTTGGTGTAGTTATCGATAAACCAACCGATCTCTTCCTTACTGAGGCTTTGACCGTCGCGTTTTTTCTTAATAATGTCGTACATTCTCATAAAAAACCTACCTCCTTAAAGGCCCAAGAGAGGGCTTTTTTTGTGTTGATTTTTTTAAAAAGCTTTAGATAAGCGGCTTATTGGCCCAATTTTACCTTTGCACGCAAAGGGTAAGAGGATTATCTTTGCCCCTTTTCGTAAGGGACACCCTCTGCCTTGGGCGCGCGGGAGTTTTTGGACGTAAATGCAAGAACGATAAGGACTATTACGTAGGGAAGCATATTGTAAAAATACATGGGAAGACCAAGATTTTTAAGGGCAAATACCCCGTCGCCGTTAATGTCGAGCTGTGAGTATAAAACCGAAAGACAGCGCAAAAATCCGAAAAGAAGGGACCCTAACGCGATGCCCAGAGGCTTCCAGTTGCCGAAGATCATAATTGCAAGTGCCAAAAAGCCCATGCCTGCAACGGTGCCGCCTGCGGTGCCGCCTGCGGTGGTTGCAATAAAGGTGTAGCCACCAAGGCCGCCGAGGGCACCTGAAATGGTGGTGCCAAGATAACGCATGCGGTTGACGTTGATGCCTACGCTTGCGGCAGCCTGAGGGTGCTCGCCGCAGGCGCGAAGCCTTAAGCCCGTCTTGGTCTTGTACATAAAGACAGACAGGATAATGAAGATCACAATAATGACGTAGGTGGACAAATAAGCCTTGTCAAAGAATATCCTGCCAACAGGGCCCATATCGCCGTTGAAAATAACGTATTCGGTATCCCTTGGCATAACCAGCTTATCCTGCATAAAGAAGACCTTTATGACGAAAAGAACGATGGCAGGTGCCAAAAGGTTGAGGGCCGTGCCGCCGATCGTCTGATCGGCCTTAAGGTTTATGGCGGAAAATGATAAAAGCAGTGAAAAGATGGCGCCGCCAATGGCAGAAGCCGCAAGGGCGATGATAAATATGAGCTGAGGATACTCGATAAGCAGTCTGTTTTCCTGCAGGGTGTAAACGGTAATGGCACCGACGAAGGCACCGAAGATCATTATACCGTCGAGGGCGATGTTGATGATGCCGCTTCTTTCGGCAAACATACCTGCCATTGCAACGATGAGCAAGGGCATTGCGTAAAGCAAGGTTTTCTGAAGTAAAAATACCATTATTTGTCCCCTCCTTTTTCAGCCTGTGGCTTTTTGTCCTGAGGCTTTAAGTCCCTGACAGATTTTTTTGCGGAAAGCATATCGCGGAACAGCTTGGAAAAGCCTGCAAAGTAAACGATAATGGCGACGATAAGGTCGGAAACGTACTCGTTAAAGGACGTGAGCTGTGCAAGGCCTGCGCCCGCTTTGTCAATGTACCTTAAGAACACGGATGCGAAAATAACGCCGATGGGGTTGTTTGACGCAAGAAGGGCAACGGGAATACCGTTAAAGCCGTTGGCGGGAAGCTGGGCGTAGGTGTCCCATAAAAGCTCTCTATTGCCGTTGAGGTATAAAAGTGACGCACCCATTGCGGAAAGGCCACCTGCTATTACCATGGAAAGGATGATGTTGCGCTTTTCGTTCATGCCGGCGTATTTTGCCGCGTGCTTGTTGGACCCGCAGGAGCGGAGCTCGTAACCGAAGGTGGTCTTGTTGATAACGATATACACCACGATGGCAACGGCAATGGCGATAAATAAGCCGATATCTATGTCGGAGCCCGGGAAAAGCTTGTCAAGACCAAGCTTGGGCGTTGCAACGCCGTTTGTTGAGGTTACCTTGATGAAGTTCATCTTGGTTTCTTCATAGTTGATAAATTTTGAGCCTGCAAACACCCAGCTGACAACGCTTGCTGCGATCCAGTTGGTCATAATGCAAACGATAACCTCGTTTACGTTTAAAAATGCCTTGAAAAAGCCGGGGATAACGCCCCAGACGGCGCCTGCTAAGGTGCCCATGATAAGGGCGAGGAGCCATACGAGGAAGCCAACGAAGGGGTTGCCGCCGGTGGGAATCGAAAGGGCAACCAAAACAGAGGTCATTGCGCCCATAAGGTACTGACCGGGGGCACCGATGTTGAAAAGACCTGTCTTAAAGGCAATGGCAACGGAAAGACCCGTCAAAAGTATGGGGGTTGCCTCGAAAAGCATATCGCCGAAATTCATAAGGCGCAAGCTTTGGCTTAAGCTTGCAAAGGGTCCCTTGAAGATAATGCCTATGCCCTTAAATATCTGATTGGTTGGGATGTTGCTTGAGGTAAGCCCCAAAACCGCTAAAATTATGGAGCCGATCAATATGCCTGCAAAAATGCAGATGACAGATGATAAAACCGACTTTGTGGAATCCTTTTTGTAAAGGGTGAGAAGACGGGGCTCTCTTTGGTCAACGGGAAGAACGAGGGATTTGAACCATCTTCCGATATTATTCAACAATTTCTTCATTTCCGTCCTCCTCTTCCTCGGTGGGGGTTGCGCCTGCCATATACAGGCCAAGCTCGTTGGCGGTGGTCTTTTTTGGATCAAGCTCACCGACGATCCTGCCCTCGAACATAACTAAGATCCTGTCGGATAAGTTCATAATCTCGTCAAGCTCAAAGGAAACGAGAAGGACGCCTGCGCCCCTGTCCCTTGAAGCAACGATCTGTCTGTGGATAAACTCTATTGCGCCGACGTCAAGGCCGCGGGTGGGATTGACGGCGATCAGAAGCTTGTGTTCGCGGTCGATTTCCCTGGCGATAATGGCCTTTTGCTGGTTGCCGCCCGACATGGAGCGGGCAATGGTCTTTGAGCCCTCGCCGGACCTTACGTCATAGCTGTCGATAAGCTTATCTGAGTATGAGGTTATCTCGTTAAAGCGGATAAGGCCGCCCTTGCCGAACTGAGGCTCGAAATACCTTTGGAGGACCATGTTCTGCTCAAGGGTAAAGTCAAGGATAAGCCCGTGCTTGTGGCGATCCTCCGGAATGTGGCTGAGGCCGTGGGTGTTGCGATAGCGCACGGATTTTTGGGTTACGTTTTCGTCGCAGAGAATGACGTTGCCGGAGGCGGGCTCTATAAGGCCGGTGATGGCGGAAACCAGCTCTGACTGGCCGTTGCCGTCAATACCGGCGATGCCGACGATCTCCCCTGCCCTTACGTGAAGGGAAAGGTTATCAACAAGATTCTTGTGACGCTTTTTGCCTTTTACCACCAGATCGTGAACGGTAAGGACCTTTTCCTTTGGGTCTGCGTCGGCCTTGTCAACGGCAAAATTGACGTGGCGGCCGACCATCATTTCGGAAAGCTCCTCCTTGGTGGTGTCCTTTATGTCAACCGTGCCGATATATTTGCCCTTTCTTAAAACGGAGCATCTGTCGGCGACGGCCATGATCTCATTTAATTTGTGGGTGATGAAAAGTATTGACTTGCCCTCTGCAGCCAAGCTCTTCATGATGAGCATAAGCTCTTCAATCTCCTGGGGGGTGAGAACGGAGGTGGGCTCGTCAAAAATAAGTATATCGTTGTCACGATACAGCATCTTTAAAATTTCGGTCCTTTGCTGCATGCCGACGGTGATATCCTCTACCTTGGCGTTGAGCTTGACGTTAAGCTTATATTGGTCCGAAAGTTTTTGGATTTTTTCGCGGGCGACCCGCTTTTGAAGGAAGCCAAGCTTATTTGGCTCTGCCCCAAGAATAATATTATCCAGCACGGAAAATACCTCTACCAGGCGGAAGTGCTGGTGAACCATACCTATGCCAAGACGGTTGGCATCGTTGGGGTCCTTTATTTTGACGGGGTTGCCGTCCTTTAAAATTTGTCCTTCATCCGGCTCGTAAAGGCCGAATAAAATGCTCATCAGGGTGGATTTGCCTGCCCCGTTTTCGCCTAAAAGGGCGTGGATCTCACCACGGCGGAGCTGAAGGTTTATGCCGTCGTTTGCAACGAGATTACCAAAACGCTTGGTAATGTTTAACATCTCGATGGCGCACGGAGTTGAATAGGTCTGATTTTCCCGGTTCATTTTTCCCTCGCGTATAAAGGTTTTGTCTTTTAAAAAAAGAAATTAAACGGCTATCCGTTTTTTGATAGCAAAAAGAAAGGGACAGGTAAGCCCTTTCTTTATTGACGTCGCCGCCCAAAAGGGCGGCAACGCTTGGTATAAAGTTAATTATTCGTAAAGAACGGTAACCTTTGTTAAGGTTAAGTTTGCGGTTAAAACAGCAGCACTGTCTACAACGTCAGCAACGTCAGCCTGGGGAACGATTTCACCGGCTTTGATCTTTGCATAGAGGTCTTCGTACTGAGCCTTTTTGAAGTTCTTCATAGACCAGGTTTCGGTGGGGAGACCTGTAGCGTCGTCAGCAGCACCGAGGTTCTGAGTCTGGTTAGCGAGAACGGTATCCCATTCACCGGCGTAGAACTGACCTAAAACTTTTTCAACGGAAGCAGCTAAGCCCTTAACGGCGGAGGTGATAACCTTTGAGGATTCGCCTGACTGGTCAACGTCAACACCGATGATCTTAGCGTTCTGGTATTCTGCAGCAGCACTCTTTACAGAGTCGAACATGGAGCCGCCGCAAGCGAAAACTACTTCTGTGCCTGCCTGGTACCAGCCTGCGATCTGAGTCTGGAGCTCGGAAGAAGCGCTGAAGGTTGAGCCATACTGATAGCTGTACTTAATTTCAACTTCTACATTCTTTTCAATAGCAGCAGCTTCTGCGCCCTGAATGTAGCCGTAACCGAAGCGGTTGCAAGCGGGGTTTGTGCCGCCACCACCAAAAGTACCGCCCAATTTGGTGTAGCCTTCCATAACGGCAGCGTAGCCTGCCATGTAACCGGATTCCTGTTCCTTGTAGCTTACGGCAGTTACGTTGTCAAGACCTAATGCCCAACCGTCGATAAATACAAACTTAACGTCGGGGTATTCGGTAGCAACTGCGGTCATAGCAGCAGCCTGTAAAAAGCCCGGAGCAACGATGATTTCAGCGCCGTTGTCGATAGCAGCCTTCATAGCAGCGATACGATCGTTATCACTTGCGTCTGAGCCGCCCTGGGGCTGATAATACTTATAATCTTTACCGTTGTTATAAGCATAGGTTTTTGCACCGGTCCAAGTACCTTCATTGAAGCCCTTGTCTTTGAGCTGACCAACGTCAGTAACGACAGCTACTTCATAGGTTCCATCTTCAGCAACGCAGTCATCGGGGATTTCAGTTTTTCCGCCGCAACCAACGATAGCGAGGCAGCCAACGCATAAAGCGAGGCAAAGGATCAAGCTTAAGATTTTCTTCATGTTTTTTCTCCTATATTTTTTTAGGGCAGTACCCTTTATTTCAGAATCAACACATGCTCTTTCCATGTCCGATTATATTGTAGCACAGCAAAAGCCAGCCTGTCAATTTTTCTCTTTTTAAATTGGGAACAATTGTAAATATTTTTTTTATATTTTTTTACGGCCTTTGGGGCGGCACTTTTATACTATAAATTATTGTCACGCGTAGTCCGAGGCTGTAAGTTGGGGGCTTTACGACCCAAAAGGGCCCTTGAAAAAGCAAAAGCCCCCTAAAAAGGAGGCTTTTATCCCTTAGCTTAAGTCCTTTGGCCCGAAGTAGTCGGGCAAAATGGTGGGAAGGGTGTATTTTTTGATGTTGTCGGGGGTGCCGAGTAAAATTTCAAAATCGTCCTTGCAAAACTCTGCCATGACCTGGCGGCAAACGCCGCAGGGCGCGCAAAGGGGGGCAATGGGGCCATCCTCAGGCCCGCCGACGACGGCTATCTTTTTAAAGCTGCGCTCCCCTGCGTTGACGGCCTTGAAAATAGCGACACGCTCTGCGCACACACCGGGGGAATATGCTGCGTTTTCAATATTGGCGCCCGTGTAAATTTTGCCGTCTGCGGTCAAAAGGGCGGCACCTACCCTGAAGTGGGAATAGGGCGTGTAGCCGTCCCGCCTTGCTTCAATGGCGGCAAGAAGTAACTCTCTATCTGTCATAAAAATCACCTTTTGTTTATAAATTTATGGGTTTAATCGACTTATTGGCGGACTTTTGGTAAAAAGCTTGTGCCGGAGGTGTTGCCCTTTTCCACGCCAAATACGTCCAATACGGTGGCGGAAATATCCGCAAAGGTGGACAGGGTGCCTAAATTTACGGGGCGGATGCCCTTGCCGTATAAAAGCATTGGGACGTATTCCCTTGAGTGGTCGGTGGAGGGCGTGCCCGGATCGCAGCCGTGATCGGCCGTTATCATAAGAAGGTCGCCTTCCTTCATGCCGGCCATAAAGCCGCCAAGCCATTTGTCAAAGTCGCTTGCGGCCTTGGCGTAGCCGCCTACGTCGTTGCGGTGGCCGTAAACCATATCAAAGTCAACTAAGTTTACAAAGCAAAGACCCGTAAAGTCGCGGTCCAGCATTTGCATTGTCTTTTCCATACCGTCGGCGTTGGAGGTGGTGCGGGTGGATTCCGTTACCCCCTGCCCTGCAAATATGTCGTAAATTTTGCCGATGGATATTGTTGCAAGGCCGTTTTCCTTAAGCCTGTCAAGCATGGTCTCGCCCGGGGGGAGAAGTGAATAGTCGTGACGGCGTGAAGTCCTTTTAAAGGGGTATTCCCCCTCGAAGGGACGGGCAATTACCCTGCCCACACCCCAGTCGCCTTCAAGCATTTCCCTGGCGATCTCACAATACCTGTAAAGCTCCTCTATGGGGACGAGGGATTCGTGAGCGGCGATCTGGAAAACGCTGTCTGCCGACGTGTAAACGATAAGGGCACCCGTCTTTAAATGCTCCTCACCAAAGTCCCTTATTACATCCGTTCCCGAATAGGGCTTGTGGCAAAGGGTCTTGCGGCCGGTCAAGGCCTCGAATTTTTCCATCATATCGGCGGGGAAGCCGTCGGGATAGGTGGGAAGGGGCTTGGGGGAAATAACACCTGCTATCTCCCAATGGCCGATGGTGGTGTCCTTACCCATGGAGCTTTCCCTGAGCCTTGCGTGGGCGGCCAAGGGGGCCTGTACCCCACCTCCTACACCGTCCACGTTGAAAAGCCCTAAGGAAGCAAGGTTGGGACAGTGGAAATTTTCGTGACGGCGGATGGAGCCGAGAGTGTTACTGCCCTCGTCGCCAAAAAGGTTGGCGTCGGGCTCCTCACCGATACCAAAGCTGTCAAGAACGATCAAAAACAGTCTTTTCGTTTCCATAATCAATAAATTAGTCCTCCGCAACGGCGAGGGCGATCTCCATCATTTTGGTAAAGGAGTTTTGCCTTTCCTCGGCGGTGGTGTTGTCTTCGGGGTGGATAAAGGAGTCGCTTACCGTGCAAATGCAAAGGGCCTTTTTGCCTGCCCTTGCGGCGTTGCAGTAGAGGGCGGCTGATTCCATTTCAACGCCAAGAACGCCCATCTTTGCCCAGTCCATACCCGAGTTGGATTCGTCATAGAAAATGTCTGACGAGAAGATGTTGCCTACCTTGAAGTTTACACCTGCCTTTTTGCATTCCTCAGCGGCCTTGACCAAAAGACCGAAGTCGGCAATGGGGGCAAATGTACCGGGAAGGTTATACTGGGCGGCGTAATTGCCGTTGGTGCATGCGCCCTGAGCAATGATGATATCCCTTACCCTGAGGTCGGGGTCGAAGGACCCGCAGGAGCCTACCCTGATAATGCTGGATACGTCGTAGAAGTTGAAAAGCTCGTAAGAATATATGCCGATGGCGGGCTGACCCATGCCGGAGGCCATAACGGATACCCTTTTACCCTTATAGTAGCCCGTGTAGCCCTGAACGCCTCTTACGTCGTTGACTAAAACTGCGTTTTCAAGATAATTTTCCGCAATGAATTTGGAGCGCTTCGGATCGCCCGGCATTAATACGGTTTTGGCAAAGTCGCCCTTTTTTGCTGTAATATGTGGGGTTGGAATTGACATAAAAATCTTTCTCCTTTTATCTGTATATTCGATGTGCAGGCCTGTGTTTTGCCCTGCTTTTTAGGATAAAAGCGAGGACAAAAGTCGGCCAATAAGCCGATTTCCGGCGGGTTTTAAGAAAAATTATTCTTCCATTGCCTTGACGGCCTTAACTATCCTGCTGGTACCGAGCCTGTCTGCGCCGAGGGCGATAAAGTCCTCTGCATCCTGAATAGACGAAATGCCGCCGGCTGCCTTTACCTTTACGTTTTCGCCAACGTGGGCGCGCATAAGCTTAACGTCCTCTCTTGTGGCGCCGCCCGTCGAAAAGCCCGTGGAGGTCTTGATATATTCGGCCCCGGCGTCGGTGACGATATTGCACATAATAATCTTTTCACCCTCATTTAAAAGGCAGGTTTCGATAATGACCTTTAAAAGCTTGTCGCCGCAGGCCTTTTTGACGGCAATAATTTCATTTTCAACAGCCTTCAGGTTGCCGCTTTTAAGATCGCCGAGGTTGATGACCATATCGATCTCGTCAGCGCCTTCCTTAACGGCTTCTTCAGTTTCAAAAACCTTAACGGCCGTGGTGTTGTAGCCGTTGGGGAAGCCTATTACCGTGCAGATGGCAAGATTGTCGCCCACGTATTCCTTTGCCCTTTTAACGAAGGCGGGGGGGATGCATACGCTGGCGGTTTTGTACTTCATACCGTCGTCGCAAATGGCCTTGATATCGGCCCAGGTTGCGGTCTGGCCTAAAAGGGTGTGGTCACATTTTGATAAAATATTTTCTATACTCATAACTGCTCTCCAAGTGATTTTTTATTTATTATTGGGCTTATAGGCCCACTTTTATACTTGATCGGGTAAAACGACCTATCAGTCGTTATCAACGTCTAAAGCCTCTAACCCGGTTTTTGCGACGGGCTTGGAATCGCCGTGACGGACGAAGACCATAGTGATAAATGCAAGGATAACGAATACCGTTGCGTAGGGGAAAAGGGGCTTCATGCTGCCGAAGGCGTCCATAAGGGCACCCGATAAGAAGGGCGTAACGATCTGTGCGGTCATTGAGGCCGTGTAGTAGTAGCCCGTGAACTTGCCTACGCTGCCGTTTTTAGCAAGCTCCACAACCATGGGGAAGGAGTTGACGTTGATGGTTGCCCAGCCGATACCTGCAAGGGCAAAGAAGACGTTCATAACCATAACGGAGGAGTTTGCCGTCATAAACATTGCGCCGCCAAAGGCAACTGCCAGAATAATGATACCCGTCATGATGCAACGCTTTCTGCCGACCTTCTGGGCGATAAAGCCAACGGGAAGGTATGCCGCAATTGCCGCGCCCTGAGCGATAAGAAGGGTGGTGTTAAAGTCCATCTGCAATACGTTTTGGGCGTAGAGAGAATATTTGGACGTTACCGCGTTGTAGCCCGTAAACCAAAGGGCAACGGATGCAAGCAGGAGGATAAGGCTGGTAAGCTCTCCCTTGGAAAGGCCCTTTTTGGCGGGGGCGGCCTCCGTCGTGGGGGCTGAAGCGGCGGCTTCCCTATCCAATCTGTCGTTGATAACGGAGGCTTCGGCGGACCACTTAGGCTCCTTAACGGCAATCATAAAGATGATAAGGGCCACCATCATTACCGCGCAGACGGCGATAACGAAGGGTGTGAAGCTTGACAGCTGATTAAATACCTTGCCCGTTTTGAATACTATGCCAAGGACAAGAACGAGCATACCGCCCACCGTACCCATAAGGTTGATGATGGCGTTTGCCTTGGATCTTAAGGGCTTGGGCGTGACGTCGGGCATAAGGGCAACGGCCGGTGAACGGAAGGTTGCCATCGCGAGAAGGGTCACGAGAAGAAGTATGCCGAATACGATAAAGGGGCCGGGGGCCTCGGTGGTGTGCTTCCAGGCGTAAGCGCTTAAGCAGGGATTGACCAGGTTTGTATAGGCCTTTTTGACGAAGGTCTTTTCCACGGTGAATTCCTCACCGTTAAGGGTGCCGTAATATACGCTTTCACCGTCGACCTCCCTGATTTCCACGGGGAAGTACTGTCCGTCCTTGTAGCCGTAGACCGTTTCGGGGGCGGAGTGGCCCTCGCTGGTTAAATATTCGTAATTGATCTTAGAGTACCAGCTTCTTGCGGCGGCCTTTTCCGTGTCGGAAAGGTCCTTATAGTCCTTTTGATAAAGGATGCGGGCGCAATAGTCCTGAACGGCAAATTCCTTTTGGGTGCCGTCGTCGCCGACAAGGCTTTTTTCGGCGTTGGCAACGGTGTAGTTGTCGTCGAAAAGCTGGCCGTAGAAGGTTGCGCTGTTGCCGTTGATGTCCCCTGCGTTGATGTTGGCAAGCTGGGCGTTATCGGCAAAGGTAAGGGTGGTAAAGGCAATGACCGCCACCATGGCGCCGATAAGAATAAATGGCGTGCGGTGACCGAGCCTTGTCTTCTTTTTATCGGACAGGGTGCCGAAAAGGGGCAGTAAGAACACCGCGATAACGTTGTCGATGGCCATAACGAGGCCCGAAAGGGTCTGGCTTAAACCAAACTTGTTGACAAGCATAAGAGGCATAATGCTGTCGTATGCTTGCCAGAAGGCACTTATAAGGAAAAATGCGAAGCCGACCAGAAGGGTCCTTTTGTAATTTAACTTCATAGGGGTCCTACCTTGTGAGTTTAATAAACTAATAATAGTTTTATTAAGTATAACACCATACGGCGCCTTTTGTCAATACGCACTTGAAAAGTTTTTAACAGTTTTTTTGCCGTCACCATTAAAAGCCCCCCCTTTTGCGCCTTGATTTTTTAATAAAAAGCGTGCGAAACGGAAGATTTTTTATTAAAAAAAGTGGGGATAACCGACTTATATCCCCACTTTTGAGAAATTATTATGATTTTTGATCCTTATTTTTCCGCCCCCGCGCCATCGTCGGGAGCCTCCTCGCCGTCACTGCTTAAAGAGGGGCTTTCTTCCTCGCCGTCAGGGGAAGATCCGTCCGTCATCCAGTAATCCTCGCCAAGCTCTTCGGTAAGATCGCATCCGTCGTCTTCGCCGTCGTCTTCGCCGTCAAGACCGTCACGGCGGCTTCTTTTATAAATAAAGACCGTGCCCACGACGAAGGCAAGAAGACAAAGGGCGATTATTGAAATAATTGCAACGAGCCATTTTGTGGTGCCGAAAAGATATTCCATAAAGGTGGGCTGAGAGGGGCTTAAGGTGCGACAGAATTGGGCGGACACCTTGCCGTCGGCACTTTCATAGATAATAAACACGGCAGTCATATCGGTAACGGCGGGAATGGTTGCCACGGCGTAATCGGAGGGGGCTGTAACCGTAAAGACGGTTTTGTCGGCGTATCCACCACCGGCAAGCTTTTTAGCGACGGAGCCGCCCTTTGGCACGTAGGCGCCGTCCTTATATTTTAAGACGTCGCCCTTGACGCCGACGATTTTGACCGTGCCGCCGTGAAGGCCTGCCGCCCATCTTGCGACCAACGTTTTTCCGTCGTAATATTTTTCGACCACGGGCTTAAGGTCAACGGCGTAATTTATCTGATCGTCAAAATCCGTTCCGGGAAAGCTGTCGTCAAAGGTGGCGGTAAAAAGTATGCCGTTATCCTCCGTCAGCCCGACAAAGTCTATCATAACGCCTGAATTGGTGCCGTCGGAATAGTACAGCGACGTCCCCACGAAGGAGTCGTCGTTTTGGTCAATAAACGTCTTATTGGCCGACTTATCCGTGGTGCCGATACGGGATTTGTCCACGTACTTGCCGTCCATTTGAGCCTTTTTTGTTCCGTCCAAAAGGGCGTAGGAAATTCCGCCGTATTTTGAGGTGTATATATCGCCGTCACCGAGGCGGAAGATAAAGACCTCGTTCGCGCCGTAGGTGTTGCCAAGGTAAGTGGTGCCCGTGTCCCCCGTTTTTGTCAGGTAGCCGTTTTTCTCGTTTACGCGGTAAACGATAATGCCTGTGCCGGGGAGGCTGCTGTCAAAGGTAGCCCCGTTGGTCCTTGCCTCTATCATAAAATATTCGCCCGTGCGGTCATAGTCGCTTAGGACAAGCTTATAGGCGTTGTGGCCCCTTCTGACCGAGGTGGGATAGGCCGTGTATTGGCCTGATTTTGTGATGGGTTGAATTTCGTTATCGGCCGTCCAGCCCAGCTTGGACCTTGCATACACGGTGGGAAGCTGGGGTACGTAAGTGTGAGAGGACATAATGTCAAACTCACCGACGGGGTTGGACTCAGGTGAGGTTAAGGTGTCGTAGGGGTAATAGTCGACGGCGCCGAAAACGTGTAAAATTTCGTGACAGGCCTCGCCTACGTTTAAATGCTCCCTTCCCTCTTTATCAACAAGGGTGACCTCCTCCAAGGGGGTGGAAGGGAGGATGGTGTAGCTTCTTACCCGAAGGCCGTCTATGTTGGCGGCCGTGAAGACGTCGGCGTAGTCGGCGCTGTTGAAATCCTCGGGGATGTAATATCTTGAAGATAAGGTTTCGTAATGGTAGGTGTAAGTGTAGTCAACGTGGGACCATAAAATATCGTCCCATCCAAGGGTTTTGCCGTCGGTCATAACGACCACGGTAAGGTTGTCAAGGCGGCCGTCGCCGTTGCCGTCGGCAATGGTAACGCCAATTTCTTCAACGGCATTTGCAACCGATTTTATAAGGGTTTGCTCGCGCAAAAAGCGGGCTATATGCTGTTTAGCGCCACTTTCGTCGGGGGCGACGACCGTTCCGTCTTCGGCGTAAAACCTGTTGTCATAGCCGCCGTTGTAGGTGATGCCAAGATAGCCGTCAAAGACCTCTGAATACTCGTAGGCGGGCATGTAGCTGTAAATGGAATCGGGAATAAAAACCGAACCGTCCACGAAGACGTTGTTAAGCTGAGCCTTGCCCCCCGATACGGTGTCCACGTAGCGGCGCACGCTTAAATCACCGTCCTCAAGGGTGTTTTTAAGACGGGTGTGGAATTGGCTGTCAAAGTCAGCCCCTTCGGCTAAAGTTACGGTTACGACAAGGTTATTTACCACTGTCTTTTCCGAAGAGGCGGAAGAAGGTACGGGGCTTTCACCGCCAAAAAGAAGAAGTAGTATGGCGGCCATAAAAAGGGCCGCTGTTTTTTTCGCGAAAGATAGGTTTTTCATACTGTAATTATATACCATACGGCGAAATTTTGCAATTATAATAAGGGAGAATTGTTAAGCCCACCTGTTTTTGTCAGCATAAGACAAAATACGCCCTTTTGTTTTATAATAAGGCCCGTTTTTTATTTTATAATTTTTAAACCTATGAAAGACAGTAATTTTTTTAAAGGATCAGTAGTGTTTGTAATTTTCCTCCCCCTGTTTTGCGCCCTTAACGCCGTAAGTGACGGCGTGCCGCTAAGCCTTGGCCTTTACGTTGGCGCAACTTTGGGGGGCGGCCCCCTTTTGCCCCTTGGCCTTGGGATAAGCCTTGCCTTTTTGGGCTTTGGCAAGGGCTTTGAAATGGCCCTTGGGGCGTGGGCGTTTATTATTTTATCGCCCGTATTTTATCTTTACCGCAAAAAGAACAGGCGACCAAAGGTGGAGACAGTCCTTTACATATTTGCGGTGCTTGCGCCTTACGTTTTGATAGAAAACGGCGTGCCGCGGCTTGAAAAGTTGGCCTATGCGTCGGTTATCGCCCTTTTTTGCTTTGTGGCGTGGCGAGGGAGTTATCCCGTATTTTTACAAGATCACGGGCCGTTTAAGGATAGTCACGACCGCATTTTTGCAAGCCTTTTGTGGCTTTTTCTGGCCGTTGGGATAATAAGATTTTTCGGGAAAGGCCCTTATTTTTGCCTATCGCTTTTTTTGACGTGCCTGGGGCTGAGATACGGAGGAAAGTCCCCGTCCCCTGCCGTACCCGTGCTTTTTGGCCTGCCACTATATCTTGTGTATCGCGATGGGGATATGCTTTTGTTTTATCTTGTCCTTTACGGGCTGTGGACGGTTTTTTATACGAAAATTCATCTTGTAAACGCCTTGGTTTTGTGCCTTGGGACGGTGGCGGCAAAATATCTTTTTTACAGCCTTCCGGCCTTTTCGGACGGGGCAATAGGGGCGGGGTGTGTAGGGCTTGCGGTGGCGGCCATCCTGCCAGAAGGGCCGATAAAAAGCCTTAAGCAGAAAATGAGCTTTGACCCAAAGGAAGTGCTGATGCAAAACCTTGTCTTTCGCCAGCGCCTTGATATGAGCGCGAAATTTTACGAGCTGTCCAACACCTTTTACCAGATACAGGACGGACTTTTGAGCCTTAAAAAAACGGCCAAGGATCCGCAGGCAATCGTTGACAAGATCGTTGACGAGGTAATTTTTAACATGTGTCAGGGCTGCAGCTTCAGGGAAAGATGCACCTATAAAAGCCTGCCAAAGCGTAGCTTGGTGGAGAAAATAATACGGGTGGGTATTGTAAAAGGCCGTGTAACGCTGATTGACGTGCCCAAGGATTTTACCGACCTTTGCGGCTTTCCTAACAGCGTAGTTTATGAAGTTAATCGGCTTATAGGCCAATATTGTGAATATATCCAGGCCGCCGAAAGCAGCGACAGCGCAAAAGAAATATTAGCCCTGCAATCCAAGGCGGTTGGCTCTGCCATAAAAAGTCTTGCCTTTAAAACGGCGGAAAAGCTTAACGAAAATACAAGCCTTAAAAAAAGGATCCTTCGCGCCCTGTTTTTAAAGGGTATTTATCCGGAAGGACTGATAGCTTTTGGCGAGGACGAGGATACCGACCTTTATATGGTGACCAAGGATATTGATCCCCGCGACGAAAGACTTGTAAGGGCCGTGTCAGACGCCCTTGGCTTTGAGGTGCTTATAAAAAGCGCGTCTGAGGTCAGCGGAAAAAGGCTTTTCCTCCGCATAGGGAAAAAGCCCCCCTTGGACGCCGCCTTCGGGGTAAGCAAGGTGACCAAGACCCACTCGCCGGCCTCGGGGGATTGCCACACCCTTGTAAAGCTTGACGAGAAAAGCTTTCTTGTGGCCCTTTCCGACGGCATGGGCAGCGGCGAGGCGGCAGAAAACACCTCAAAGACCGCAATAAGCTTAATTGAGGCGCTTTATAAAGGGGGGCTTGACGGAGAGTTTATAATGGATTTTTCCAACAGGCTTTTGTCCCTTATGGTGGACGACAGCTTTGCCGCCGTGGATATAGGGGTCATAAGCCTGGAAAGCGGAAAAGCTTCCTTTATAAAAATCGGCGCGCCCTACGGCTTTATCCTGTCGGATAAGGGGGTGAGATTTATTGAGGGGACTTCCCTGCCCTTAGGCATACTTGACGAGGTAAAGCCCACCACGGCAACGGCTGACCTTTCACCCGGGGACGTGGTGCTGATGGTATCGGACGGGGTGACGGACGCGTTTGGGTCATCCGGCGAGCTTTTGGACTTTTTAAAGGCCGCACCCTTACTTAACCCCCAGGCCCTTTCGGACAGCGTTGTGGAGCGGGCGCTTAACCTTTGCGGAAGAATAGCCGAGGACGACATGACAGCCCTTGCCGTAAGGATACTTTAAACAGGGTCAAAAAGCCCTTATCTTTTAAAAAACAGCCGATAACCGACCTATTGACAGGTTTTTGAAAGACGCCAAGGATCCATGGGATAAAAGAGGCCCCCTTGTTTCAGGCAAAAGGCCGCGGGGGTATAAATAAACTGTTAAATAAAATAATATAATAAAAAGTCAAAACCTTGTAAAAAGGGCGTTGACTTTTTTTTGTTTTGTGTTATGATATAAGTATGAAAATTGTACTTATTGGCGTCGGCAAGGTCGGCGAAAAGATGGTTGAATACCTTTCAAAGTCCAACCACGACGTAGTTATCGTGGATATTGACTACAAACGGGTCGAGGCCCTCGTCAACAAATATGACGTAAAGGGCGTCGTCGGTGGCGGTGTTGAAAGAAGCGTTTTGACGGATGCAGAGGTTTCTGACGCCGACTTTTTTATTGCGTGCACGTCCCGCGACGAGCTTAACGTTTTAAGCTGCGTTATGGCCAAAAGGCTTGGGGCAAAAAACACGGTTGCCAGAGTAAGAAGCCCCGAATATTTTGAGGAAATGGAAACCATACGGTCGGTCCTCGGCCTTGATATGGTCTTTAACCCCGAATACCGCACGGCGGTGGAAATTGCCAACCTTTTGAAGTTCCCATCGGCGGTGGGCGTTGAAAGCTTTGCCGGCGGAAAGGCCAAGCTTTTGGAGTTCCATATCGAAAACGGCCATCCCCTTATCGGCCGGTCGGTACAGGATATCCTAAAAGAAAGCTACGTCAAGGTGCTGTTTGCCCTCGTCACAAGGGGCAATAAGGTATTTATACCCAAGGGCGACTTTGTGGTGGCGGAAAATGACTCCGTCCACATAATTGCCTCTGAAAACGACCTGGTTTTATTTTCCAAGAAGAATCATCTTTTCAAGCGCCGCTCCAAATCGGTGTTTATCGTTGGCGGATCAAGGACTGCCTATTATCTTGCCCGTGAGTTTGAGGGCACGGACGTTGCAGTAAAGATCCTGGACATTGACCCCAAACGGTGTAAGGAGCTTTCTGAAAGCCTTTCACAGACGACGGTTTTGTGCGGCGACGGCACCGACCAAAGCGTTTTGGACGAGGAAAGAATAGACGCGGCCAACGCCTGCGTTACCCTGACGGGCATCGACGAGGAAAACGTGCTGATTTCCCTTTACGCCGCCCAGAAAAAGGTTTACAAGGTAATAACCAAGGTCAACCGTACCTCCATACTTAAAATGGTCAAAAACCTTGGCCTTGAATCGGTGGTATCGCCCCACACGGTCATTGCAAACCACATTTTGCAGTTTATACGGTCGAGGATGTCAAACTCCGGCGAGGGACTGAACGCCTTATATAAAATTTCGGAAAAGGCAGAGGCCCTTGAGTTTACCGTAGGCGAAAAATTCAAAAACAAGGGTGTGCCCTTGAAATCCTTAAAAATCCGCCGCGAGGTTCTGATCGGCGGCATCGTAAGGGATGAGGAGTTTATCCTCCCCTCGGGCGAAACATACCTTATGCAGGGCGACAAGGTGATCGTCGTCACAACCGAAAAGGACATAAACGATCTGGAGCAGATTTTAAGATAAATTTTTTAAAGAAAAGATACCTATGAACTATAAAGTTGTTATTAACGTTTTGGGCAAGACACTTTTGATTGCAGGCGTACTGCTTTTGTTGCCCCTTATTATCAACTTCATATATAGAGAGGCCTTTTGGCAAAGCTTCGTTTATCCCGCGGCAGGACTTATACTGGTGGGGCTTTTGATGAGCCTTATTCGGCCGAGGGAAAAAAGCCTTCTTGCCAAGGAGGGTATCGTTATCGTTGCCCTTGCGTGGCTTTTCCTTTCGCTGGTGGGGGCGGTGCCCTTTGTTATAAGCGGCGCCATACCAAACTATATCGACGCCCTTTTTGAAACGGCATCGGGCTTTACCACCACGGGTGCGTCGGTGCTTTCCGACGTGGAATCCTTACCCCGCTGTATACTTTTCTGGCGGTCCTTTACCCACTATCTTGGGGGCATGGGCGTGCTTGTCTTCGTCTTGGCGGTAATACCAAAAAGCGAGGGTGCAATGCACATTTACCGTGCGGAATCCCCCGGGCCCACCGCATCCAAGCTGGTGTCAAAGATGTCTTACACGGCAAGGATACTTTACGGCATATACGTCGCCATGAGCGTCGTGCTGTTTTTGATGCTCCTTTTTGGAGGGGTACCCGCGTTTGACTCGGTAATGCTTTCATTTTCAACGGCAGGCACGGGCGGCTTTGCCATCACCAATAACGGCGTTGCGGCTTATAACAGCGTTTACGTCGAGGTGGTAATATCCGTGTTTATGTTCCTTTTCAGTATAAACTTTAACGTTTATTACCTTATCCTTGTGGGAAGCGCCAAAAAGGCCTTTAAAAGTGAGGAGCTGAGATGGTACGCAATAATGATCTTTGCGGCCATAGCCCTTGTCACCGTAAATCTTTACGCGACCTGTAAGGAAACGTACGCGTCCTTAGGCGGCGCGCTAAAGGATGCGGCCTTCCACGTGACGTCAATAAGCTCCACCACGGGTATATCCAACAACGTGGACTTTGATAAATGGCCGACTTTTTCAAAGGCGATACTTTTTGTTGTCATGATTTGCGGCGCAATGGCCGGCTCCACCGGCGGCGGCATAAAAATGGGCAGGATAATGCTTCTTTTTAAAACCTGCATCAGGGACATAAAAAAGACCCTGCACCCAAGAAGCGTAAATACCATCAAGTTTGAAGACGAGGCCGTTGACAGCCTTACCCTGCACAACGCACAAACCTTTTTGTCACTTTGGTTTGCCCTTGTGGTCGCCACGACCATTATACTTTCGATCGACGGGTTTGATCTACTTACCAACATATCCGCATCCATAACCTGCCTTAATAACGTCGGCCCGGGCTTTAACAGCGTGGGACCGCTGATGAATTATTCGGGATACGCGTGGTATTCCAAGCTGATCCTGACCTTTGATATGCTGGCGGGCAGGCTTGAGATCTTCCCCATGATAATCCTTATGCAGCCGTCAACCTGGCGCCGCGGATAAAAAACATATTAACGTAACAAACGGGAGGACGAAAAAACGTCCTCCCTTTACTGCTACCTTTTAACTGTTTTTTGAATATTCTTATAAAAATCGGGCTATAAGCCGATTATCTTGCAATTAAAGTTATTTTTCACGCACTTTCCCACACGGGGTAAAGGGTTGTGCCGTAAGGCACGACGGGCGTCTTGTCGGCCTTTGGGTCGTCGGGCCAGCCGTCACCTGTGTAGGATAAAAGCTGCTCCATCGTATATACGACGGTGCCGTCCCTTTCCGTCGCCCAGCCCTTAAAGGTATAGCCGTGGCGCACCGGCTCACTGTTATACGGCATCCATTGATACATATCGGGTATATCCGTGTAGGTAAGACTTTCTACGTAAACGTCCTCTCCGTCGTAGTTAAGCTTGCAATTTAAAAATAATTTGCCTGCCATAAAAACACTCCCTGTGTTGTCAGACGGAGGAAACAGCATCGGGTCGACAAACGCCCAGCCGGTCATAATTTCTGCGGCATCGGTGTATACAGTGCCTTGAAAAGCGTCGTTCCCAATTGATTCTACCGTCGATGGCAAAATTACTGAAAGATTACTGCTATTATAAAAGGCACGCCCCCCGATAATCTTTACAGATTGAGGTATCTTAATATCTTTCAGCCCACTACAGTTGCGAAAGGCACTAGAACCTATGCGAAGTAATCCATCGTTCATATTTACCCTTTTAAGGCTTTCACAACCATAAAAAGCTTGTGTACCAATTTCCTGCAGGCCTTGGGGGAACGTTATTTCCTGCAGATTTTCACAACGATAGAAGCCTTCATCTTCAATAACAGTAACCGTATCCGACAAAGAAACTCTTTTTAAATTGTAAAGATAGCCAAGCCGCACCCTTTCATAGCCCGTAGGTATAAGTGCCGAGGTTGCCTTACCTGCGTTCTTTGAGAGACTTGTTGTACACATCGCGACACCCCCTGCAATATAATCTATTTCAGGAAAAATCAATTTTTCCGGGTAGAAATCCAAAAATTCATTATCACCGCTGTAGTTGAAATTTACGGACACAATATACCGTCCGTCATCGGCTTTTACAAACTGAAAAAAATCATCCGGCGGGGCGGGCAGGCTGTAAACAAACCAATCCGACCGCCTTGTGCGGCCCTTGAAAAGCCTGTGCTTTGCCGTGACCGTAATGTTGTAATCCTTATACCCGTCCGTGATAAAGAAGATATCCAGTTGGGTGTCGGTAGTT
>JAZOCB010000002.1:0-57865 GCA_045596265.1 Christensenellaceae bacterium | reverse complement strand
GGGCGGTAGCAGCCGCAAGCAGAAAACGGGCAGAGAAAAAACACAATGTGGTCAGCCCGAAAGCAGCCAACCGAAATATGTGGTCAAGAATAACCAAAACCGCGTGGTCAAGCCATGTGGTCGAAAGCCTTTGAGAGCAGGGAAGCGAACTCCCAGCTCAAGGGCTTTTTCTTCTTCCGACGGTGTCGTATTGTAACTTAGAAATCGTGCTTCGCTCCCCAAATAATTGGGAGCAGTAATCAAAGAATAAGGCGGCGGAGAAATCCGCCGCCGTGTTCATATAATACGGTTGAAAAAGGACGAGAATCATGGTATAATAAACGCAGTAAGTCTTGCTAGTGCAAGCCTTGGGCTACGCCCTTTGCGCACGCTGTGCGCCTGCGTTATTGACGGCTTCGCAAAAATGTCCTTGCAAGCAAACATTTTTGCTTCATGGTATAATAAGGTATCGAAATTCAGGAGGTAATTATGCTTACCTACACATACATATCAAAAGGAAAATTCGGCTTGGTTGAGAAGCCCAAGCCTACGATACAGCACGAGAGGGATGCGATTGTCAAGGTGACTCTTGCGAGCATCTGTTCGAGTGATTTACATATCAAGCACGGCAGCGTGCCGAGAGCGGTGGAAGGAATTACGGTCGGTCACGAGATGGTCGGTATCGTGGAAGAAGTCGGCGCGGCGGTCACGCACGTAGAGCCCGGCGATAGAGTCACGGTCAATGTGGAAACCTACTGCGGCGAGTGCTTCTTCTGCAAGAAGGGATTTGTCAACAACTGCACCGACAATAACGGCGGTTGGTCGCTTGGTTGCCGCATTGATGGTGGTCAGGCAGAGTACGTTCGTGTGCCGTTTGCGGATCAGGGACTGAATAAGATTCCCGATACCGTGACCGACAGACAAGCCTTGCTTGTGGGTGATGTTCTCGCCACGGGCTATTGGGCGGCGAAGATCTCCGAAATCACCGAGGATGATACCGTTCTCATCATCGGAGCAGGCCCCACGGGAATTTGCACGCTCCTTTGCGTGATGCTGAAGAATCCCAAGCGCATTATCATGTGCGAGAAGGACGAGAACCGCATCAAGTTTGTCAATGAGCACTATCCCGATGTGCTGACGGTCACGCCCGAAAAGTGTCTTGATTTCGTTCGTGAGAACAGCGATCACGATGGTGCGGATGTTGTGCTTGAAGTTGCCGGAGCAGAGAACACCTTTGAGCTTGCGTGGCAGTGTGCGCGACCGAATGCCATCGTCACGGTGGTGGCGCTTTACGATAAGGCGCAGACATTGCCTCTGCCCGATATGTACGGCAAGAACTTGACCTTCAAAACCGGCGGCGTTGACGGCTGTAATTGCGAGGAAACGTTGAAGCTCATTGCCGAGGGCAAGCTTGATACCGAGCCGCTGATCACGCATACCTATCTGCTCTCTAAGATCAACGAGGCGTATGAGCTGTTTGAAAACAAACGCGACGGGGTTATTAAGGTCGCGGTGGAGTGCAATTAAAGGAGGTGTTTCGTTATGAAGAAAATGTTTTTGAAGTCATCAAAGACTGTTGAGAAAAGTCTAAAGGACTTTTACGAATCCTCGGGATATTTGAAAAACTATAAGGAGTGTAAGTGGAAAAAAGATAGAGCACCAGAATACTTTTGCTATTATTATAAGTTTACATCAAACTTAATAATGTTTATTTATTATGGTTGTTCTATGAAAAACTATGGAACTACACCTACCGCAAAGTTGGAAGAAATAACGGTAGCATTTAGAGATGGTGTTACTGAATATGCTCTTATAAGAGAGAAACTGAATGAACTTAAAGAGGAAAGATCCAAAGTAAAAAAATCAAAGAAGTTAGACGAGCAGATAGAATGGTTGGAGTACTTAAACAGAAATATTAAGCGGATTTTGCCGAAATTCTCAAAATATTTTGAATTTAATACGGGCGAACAACTTTGTTCCGAATCAATTACTATTGACGAAAATAAAATATCGAGTAGTAGTATTGCTTCTCAATATGCAGTTTTGGACTTGGAGACCAATGGCCTTAGAACTGCAAACGATGATCTGCTATCTATTTCGTTGTATGATCCTTCAACTGGAAAAACCTATAATCGTCTTTTGCCGTTAGAATTGCAGCCAACAGTTTTGACTACATATATAAACGGCATTGATGATACAGATGTGGAGAATGCGGTTCCTTTATCTCAAAAGGAATTTGATGATTTGATTGAGGAGTTTGATTTAACCAATAAAACGATTTTGTTTTATAGTGGCGGAAAGTTTGATTTTAATTTCTTGGATAAATATTGTAAACGACACAAAATTCTTGGAATGGATTCATTGAAATTCGAAAACATAAAAAACAGAATCGCCTCAAGTTCTTATACAACAGGGAATCTAACAAAAGATAATTTATGTAATGCACTAGGTATCGAAGGTGTATCAGAAATACACAGTGGTGTCAATGACTGTTATTTGGAATGGCAACTGTTTGAGCAATTTGTTTGCGATAAATTACTGATTAAAAATAATTATATCTATAAGTTCAGTGAAGACTATGTGATACCTGCCTCGTATCTAACAAGCTTCCCTAAATTAGCTGAGTTCGCAAACGTTGAAGTGCCCAAATTGAGTTATCGAAATTCTTTATTATATGAGTATTATCTTCCACCTAAATTAACGAAGAAAATCAGAAAATTCCCAACTAATATAAGCGGAATATCTATTGAGAATATAATCAACTCAATGATAGGCGCTAAAAAATGTGACAATAGTGACTTCTTAAATGCGAACAATAGAAAATTGAAAATAGTAGGCAAACTACCTTCGGAATACGAAGAAATTCCAGTTGTAAAGAGAGAAGATGGAACATTAAAATCTCTTGATCCTCAATACGAAGAATACATTAGGGCTGTAAACGAAACAAGCAATGTGATTAGAAGCGGAATTGTTGAGGTTATAGACTTTATTCGAGAAAAGATCTTTGCAAATAAAGAAATAAGAACGCAAGAAATATCTTTTACAGAGAATCATAGAGTACTAGCTTTATGTGATTTATCTTCTGACGATGCCGTTTTGGAGATAAAGACATTTGATATTTTCAATTCATATATACCTGAAAATGTTATTCGTCAAATGTATTATCAAAAAGGCAATAAGGAACTCTATGCAATGTCTATTATTTTTGATTTTAGTTACACCAAAAAGATGGAAAGACGGCTTGAAAATTTGATTTTTAGAATATACAAAGTTGAAATTGAAAAGGTGAAAGAAGAGTAATAAAAGTTTAAAAAGCATCATCAAATAAGCCCCAAATCTCCGTAAGTGGTCAAATATGTGGTCAAAGGCGAAAAAAGGGCTTGTTCAACTCTCAAAGCAGGGAAGAACAAGCCCATTGTATATATCACGAAAACGAGAGATTTCAAGAGATTTCGCGAGATAAATAAAGAAAAATCGGGAATCTTACGACTCCCGATTTTTGGTCTGATGTGATTTGCGTTGGCGATGGCATCGCCGCTTGAACTTGATTATCCCAATGGCGCCCACCGCTTGATATGTCTTTTTCTCGCCGTTTTTGCTTTTTCTAGCTATATTCGTACATGGTGGTTGAAAAAAAGCGGATTTTATGGTACAATAAATATATAAGTCGCGTTGCTTATATAATAGCAATTTAGCGACATCCTTATATGCGAAAGGAGATCCTATGAAAATCATAATTATAGGTGGGGTTGCCGGTGGAGCAACTGCCGCGGCGAGAATAAGAAGACTAGACGAGAATGCAGAGATCGTCATTTTTGAGCGTTCGGGTTACATTTCATACGCAAATTGCGGTTTGCCGTATTATATCGGCGGCATCATTGATGATAAAGAAGATTTGACGTTGCAAACTCCCGAAGGCTTTTATCGGCGTTTCAGAATTAAAGCCAAGGTAGGTCACGAGGTAACCGATATCGACGCAAAAAACAAAACTGTTTCCGTAATCGATTTGAAAACGGGCGCGAGCTTTATGGAAAGCTATGATAAGCTTATTTTATCTCCCGGTGCAAAGCCCATTTTGCCCGATTCCTATACCGAAAATGAAAGAACGTTTACGCTTCGAACGGTAGAAGATACACTGAAAATCCGTGCATTTATAGAGAAAAATCAGCCTAAGACAGCGGTGGTGATCGGCGGTGGATTTATCGGGCTTGAAATGGCTGAAAACCTGACTGAGCTTGGCGTTAAAACGACTATCGTTCAAAGGGGCAATCATCTTTTACCTACGGTTGATTGCGATATGGCGTCGTTCATCCACGCAAGCTTCCGTTCCCGTGGTGTACAGCTATTACTGAACAGCAGCGCTGAAAAAATGAGTTTTGCAGGCGACAAGGTCTTGCTTGAGCTTACCGACGGAGGGCAAATCAGCGCTGATATGGCTGTGATTTCGGTTGGTGTTGTTCCTGAAAATACCCTTGCGAAAAAGGCGGGTTTAGAGCTTGGCGTAAAAGGCGCAATCAAGGTAAACAGCAAAATGGAAACCTCTGTTCCCGATATCTACGCGGTGGGAGATGCCGTGCAAGTAAAACATTTTATCACCGAGCAAGACGTGCTAATTTCCTTGGCAGGACCTGCGAATAAGCAGGGGCGCATCGCCGCCGATAATATTTGTGGGCTTGACAGCGAATATAAGGGCTCGCAAGGTTCGTCTGTTATAAAGCTCTTTGATATGACGGTGGCAACGACGGGTATTAACGAACAGCAAGCTAAGGCAAGCGGCTACGAATATGAAAAGGTTATTTTAACGCAAAATTCGCATGCAGGATATTACCCGAACGCAACGGCCATGACGTTGAAGCTGATTTTTGAAAAGAAAAGCTTTAAGATCTTGGGCGCACAGATCGTCGGTTACGACGGTGTGGATAAACGCATTGACGTCATTGCTACGGCGATCCGCGCGAGGCTAAGGGCTGACGAGCTGAAGGATCTGGATCTGGCGTACGCTCCGCCGTATTCTTCTGCGAAAGACCCCGTGAATATGGCAGGCTTCGTTTCCGAAAACATCAAAAACGGTGTAGTAAAGCAGTTTTATTATGAAGATATTTCCTCTTTGCGTGAACGTGAGGACGTTATTTTACTTGATACCCGCACTCCGTTTGAATATATGCGTGGTCGTGCCGACGGCTTTATTAATATTCCGCTTGACGACTTAAGGGAGCGTATAGGTGAGCTTGATAAAACCAAAAAGATCTACGTGATGTGCCAAAGCGGACTTCGCAGCTACCTGGCGACACGGATCTTAATGCAAAACGGTTTTGAAGCGTATAACTTTGCAGGTGGCTTCAGATTATATAGCAGTATTAAAAACGAGGAATTGTTATCTAACAGGTGCTACTCTTGCGGTATGGAAAAAACAGATAAATAAGAATTATCCAAGGTGATTGTTTATGGAAAAGATTTGGAATGAAATGTATGAAGCAGCAAAAGCTGTATTAAACGAGAGAAGAATTTCCGATTACGTTACCTGCGGAGAAGTGTCTGCTGCGGTCTGTTCAAAATCAGGAAGAATATATACGGGTGTATGCATAGATACCTGTTCAACGCTTGGTATTTGTGCAGAAAGAAACGCTATTTTTAATATGATTACCAACGGCGAACATGAAATAAGCAAAGTTCTTTGCATTTTGCCCGATGGCTCAAACGTTGCGCCCTGCGGGGCTTGTCGGGAGCTTATGGTTCAGCTTATGGCAGGGAATTATTACGACATAGAAATTATGCTTGATTATTCCACGGGTAAAACTATAAAGCTCGGCGAAATTACACCCGAATGGTGGATTAAATAAATTCCGATTTAACGGGGAAATACAAATGAGTGAAGAATGCTTGATTTGCAAAGCTCCGCTTGAATATCTCAATGCGGGCGAAGAAATGGAGTGTGTGCTTTGCCACAAATAAAGAAAAATCCGTAAGAATTGTCCAAATTCTTACGGATTTTGGTTTGAGTGCATTGATGAATCTTGTGGCTTGCCACAAACAAGACTTTTCCTTGCGGCCTCTATCACCCCAAAAAAGACCGTATTAGGTCTTTCAAAATCAAAGATTACGCCTGCATTACCTTTAACAAAGATATATTTAATTATTGTAATAGAAAAGCGACTCTATTTGGGTTCAAATAGAATCGCTTTTGGCGGGCAAGTTGTGATAGCGTTTGAACTTTTTATAATTTAGTAACTATTTTAAGTTCTTTTCCAAGTCTGCAAAATTTATACCATATCTTTCTTCTAAAAAATTTAAAACATCAATTATTCCAGCACCAATATATAACTCATTGCTACCAATTCTATATTTTAAACTGCTAACATCTTTAGGGCGAATTTCAGGATGAGCAGTATAAACGTTGCCACGAATTTTATATTCATTAAGGTCTTCTTTAACAAATCCACGTTCATCAACTTTCATTCTTTTAGGAACATATCCGATTTCAACCTTTACGGGATATCTAAAATCGCAACCTTCATCGCCAGTCCACCCATTATAACTATTAGCATTATAACATCTACGACCAATTAAATATTCTAAATCACAAACCAATTTTGCTGTTTTTTTCGTAAGTTTCATTATCTATATTCCTTCGTTTTAAATTAATTTAAGCGCTTTTCTTATATCTTCTATTTCTGTTACACCTACTATGCAAACGCATGTTTTAGCGTCGTTCTGCTTTAGTGCGAAAGCTAACGTTTTATCGCCTTTATGTTTTCCTTTAATGTTGAATGGCTCGGATAGTATTTCACAAGAAAACACATAGGTTTCTTCATTGACAATTTTTTCAAGTTTATCAATTTTAATCCACATGTTTTCAGAAGTTTTCATATCGGTTAATACCGCTTTCAAAATATCTGGATTATCTTCTCTCCTAAATTCGTCGATAAACCTAATATTTCTAGTTGAAATTGTTTCTTCACTATAAAACTTACTATTAATTGAGTCTATGTATTCATCAAATGCAATATGCATAGCTTTATTGTCAATGGGTATAATTTGATAACCATCTAATTGTTGTTTTGTGAAAAGGTTTACTGTGCGATTAAATAAATGATTGTGAGTTATTGTATATTCGCCATCAATATAAACAGCTTCAAATAATGCTTCATATACAAGCCCAGGTTTAATAAAAAATATGCCTTTAGGGGCGTAGTAAGAGTAACAAAGAAAGCTGTTTTTTCCAACAGGTAGATGTAAATCCTTTATTCTTTTATTCTCAGTTTCTACAACTAACCAGAATTTTCTATCATAATCTCTAAAATTCATAATGTTTTTAATCCTTATTCTTCATAGTCATCTTGTAATTTTAAGCCGTATTCGTCTAATTTTTTTCTGATTTCATGCAATGATTTCAAGCCTAAATTTCTTACTCTAAATAATTCATTTCTCGTTTTATTAATAATATCATAAACAGTTAAGATGTTCGCTTTCTTTAAGCATGCATATGTTTTGTAACTTAAATCCATATCTTCTATAGAAATTTGCAAGACATCTTGACTAATACCATAACCAACTATATACTTTGAAAATAATTTTTCAATAGATATTTTAGGGTAATCATTTTCAATAAAATCTATTAATTGATAAAAAGAAATAATACTTAAACTTTTTATTTTTAAATGTAAGGCTTTAACGGAATAACCATTGTTATGTAATTCTTCAAATAATTTCCAGTAAAAATAACTTGTAAACTTTGAATCAACATATAAGTTACTAATGTTATATTTATCTAGTGAAATTGTAGGTTTATATTGTTTAATTATTGAAAAAAACTCTTCGGCTTTTTTTTCATCATTTATAATTTTTTCAATTTCATATTTAGACAACTCAAATAATTCGTTAGTAGTTGTAATATTCCTTTCTAATAATCTAGCGACTAAACCACTAGGTAATGTTGAATCGACTAAATCCTGATTATCAATTTTTGAAAAGAGGTTGAAACTTAAAAAATCAAGGTAATAATTGTTAAAATATTCTCGTTCAAATTTATAATAAGTTGTTTTAATTTTATATCCCATATTTAACAATTTGCTCTGAATTGAAAATAAAACGGCATCATCATAATCAAGTGCTAATAATATCTTTTCTATAGAAGAATACAATAGTTCTTTTAAAGTGTAGATATTTTTTTCTGCTAATGCGGAAGAGTATTGATTTAACTCGCAAATATCGCTTATTTTTGTCTTTAACTCTTTTTTTATAACCGCAATGCTCTTATCAAAGGTTTTTTCTCGATCTATAATAGAATAATCTAAACCTAATTTTATTTCCACTAAAGTTTCATTGTCCTCTTGTCCAATTAATTCCTTAAATAAATTCCTATAAAAATCAGTATTGGCGGAGTAAAAATCAAATTTTCTTTCTCGAAGTATCTTAAACCTTGAGGGATGTCTTAATTTGCGTAATGGTTTTTTACTTTGTTGTTTTGTATAATTGGGGGTTAGATTTAAATATTTTCCTATTTCTTCCCAAGAAAATTGTTTATTATCACAAAAACCAAAGCGCAATTTAAGAATTATTTCTTCTCTCGGTGTTAGTGTTTCAAAAACTTGCTTAAAAGCGTTTTTAGGACAAACTTCACGATTTCCGTAACACGTTTTATAAAACTCACATTTATCCTTACAGTAATCGGCATTTGAAAAATCTTCCCAAGATAAATTTAGTTGTTCAATTTCTTTTGTGTTCATTTTTTATCTCCTATAATTAAATTATATCACTTTTTAAAATAAAAGACAACCTATGTGGTTGCCGTTTTTATTTTGGTCTTTCAAAATCAAAGATTACGCCTGCATTTCCTTTAACAAAGATATATTTAATTATAGTAATAGAAAAAGCAGTCGCATTTGAGCATAAGTTCAAACGCGACTGCTTATGGCGGAGAAGGCGGGATTTGAACCCGCGCTACGTTATCCACATACTACTCCCTTAGCAGGGGAGCCCCTTCAGCCACTTGGGTACTTCTCCGTAAAGCTGAAAAAAATGATTTTTTATTAAATGCTAATACATAATAGCACAAAATTATCCTCTTGTCAAAAAAAATGAGCCATTTTTTAGATTTTATATAAGACTAAAACCGATTAAACTAAAAAATTCCGGTTTGTGGGCGATAAATTGTTTGACAAAGCCCAAAAGAAAGTTTATAATCATATAGCACTTTGAAAAAAAGTCGTTTTGCGCCTTTAGCTCAATTGGATAGAGCGTTGGTCTACGGAACCAAAGGTTAGGGATTCGAGCTCCTTAAGGCGCGCCAAAGATAACCCAAAACCTTGTGTTTTGGGTTGTTTTTTTTCAAAAATCCTTATTTTGCAGTTTTTGCCCCAAAATGCGTCGCGGCGCGGGCGAAAAGGAGATTAATCGTGGAAAACGCTAAAGGAAAAATCACGCTGGTGCTGTTTGATCTGGATGGGACGCTGCTTCCTATGGATCAGGAGCTTTTTATAAAGGCTTATTTTGGCGGTATCGCCGCAAGGCTTGCCCCACGCGGGTATGAGCCACAGGCCCTTATCAAGGCCATCTGGACGGGGACCGGCGCCATGGTCAAAAACGACGGCCTGACCACCAACGAAAGTGCCTTCTGGAAAGCCTTTTCAGCCGTTTACGGCCCCAAGGCAATGGAAGACGAGCCATACTTTGACCAATTTTATCGCGAGGATTTTGACGGCATAAAAAAGGTGTGTGGCTTCACGGCGGAAAGCGACCGCATAATAAAGCTCATAAGGGGCGCGGGGGTAAGGGTCGCCCTTGCAACCAATCCGATCTTCCCCGCAATCGCCACCCAAAAGCGCATGGCCTGGGCCGGCCTTGACCGCAATGATTTTGAGCTTGTCACCACTTACGAAAATTCAAGCTTTTGCAAGCCCAATCTTAAATATTATGAAGAAATTTTGAAAAAGCTATCCTGTTGTCCGGAGGAGTGCCTTATGGTGGGCAACGACGTGGGCGAGGACATGGTGGCCAAAAACCTTGGTATGAAGGTGTTTTTGCTTACGGACTGTCTTATCAATAAAAGCGGGGAGGATTTATCCGCCTATCACCACGGCACCTTTAAGGACCTTGAGGAATATCTTAAAAAATACGTATTGGCGTAAGCCGTATAAAAAACCGCCTGCAAGGAAGGTCCCTGCGGGCGGCTTTTTTTGTTATCCTGATTTTTACTTTCTATTATTTTACCTCGTAGCCCTCTTCGGTGATTGCGGCCTTGACAAGGTCAAGGTTGGCGCTGTCATCGTGGGTAAGGGTTACCGTGCCGGCTACATGGTCGGCCTTTACGTCGGAAACCCCTTCGATTTTCATAAGGGCCTTTTGTACGTGGTTTTCGCAGTGGTGGCACATCATGCCTGCTACGTTTAATACAGTAATCATATTATTCTCCTTTGCGGATAAGCTTGCGTTATCCAAATCATTATTTTCAACAAGTGGGGCAATAGGTCGGTTTTCGCCACATTTTTCCATGTTTTCATCGCAGGACGGAAGGCCTTTTTTGGCTTTTGTGCCCTTAAAAAGATTGATCCTTAAGGCGTTGGTCACCACGGTGACGCTTGAAAGGCTCATACAAGCGGAGGCGATCGCAGGGGACATTGCAAAGCCAAGGGCGGCGAAGGCGCCGGCGGCAATGGGAATGGAAATGACGTTATAAAAAAACGCCCAGAAAAGATTTTCCTTTATTATGGTCATTACCCGCCTGGAAAGGGCAATGCCGTCTACCACGCCGTGTACGTCCTTGCCGACGGTTACCATGTCGGCGGATTCCACCGCCACGTTTGATCCTGCGCCGATGGCAATGCCGACGTCGGCGGCGGTCAGGGCGGGGGCGTCGTTTATGCCGTCGCCAACCATGGCAACGGTCCAATCCTTTTTAAGATCGAGGATGACGGCCGCCTTTTGATTGGGGAGGACCTCCGCAATAACGCAATCAGGGTCGATGCCAAGGCTTTTACCTACGGCAAGGGCAACGTTTTTACTATCGCCCGTCAGCATAAAGACCTTGATGCCAAGATCCCTTAGTCCTTGGACGGCGGATCTTGCCGAATCCTTAATTTTGTCTGCCACGGCGATTATGCCGAAAAGCACTCCGTTTTCGCTGAACAAAAGTGGCGTTTTACCCTCAAGGGTAAGCCCCTCAACGGCCGCAAGGGCGGGGGACGGGTCCACGCCAAGCTCGGTTAAAAGCTTTAAATTTCCGCCGATAACCGTCTTATAGGTGGACTTTCCGACGATTCCCTTACCGGGGATCTCTTCAAAGCTGTCAAAATTATCTACGTCAGCACCGTCAAAGCGGTTGACCACGGCACGGGCCAGGGGATGACTTGAAAGCCTTTCAACCGAAAGGGCGATGCGGACAAGATCTTCTTCCCTTTTGCCGTTTAAAGCTATTACGTCCGTAACCGTTGGGGCGCCTTCGGTTAAGGTCCCGGTTTTGTCAAATACCACTGTGCCAACCTTGCCGACGTTTTCAATGGCGGTTGCGTTTTTATACAACACACCGCTTTTTGCCCCTCGGCCGGAGCCTACCATTATGGCAACGGGGGTGGCGAGACCAAGTGCGCAGGGGCAGCTTACCACAAGGACGGCAACTGCCTTGGTCAGGGAGGTTGAAAAGTCCTTGCTTATTAATATCCATATTAAAAATACTATGAGCGAAACGCCTATAACCGCCGGCACGAAAACCCCTGCGACCTTATCTGCAAGCTTGGCAATGGGCGCCTTTGAAAGGGAAACGTTTTTAACAAGCTCAACTATTTTTGCAAGGGTGGTGTCCCGGCCCACCTTGGTGGCGCGCACCGTGACGTAGCCGTTAAGATTTACCGTGGCGGAGAAGACCTCGTCGCCCACCGATTTGTCAACGGGCAGGCTTTCGCCGGTAATTGCCGATTGGTCAAAGGCGCATTGGCCCGACGTTATCACGCCGTCGCAGGGGACGCTTTCGCCCGCGCGTATTACCATAAGGTCGCCGACCTTGATGTCTTCAACGGCCACGGTGATCTCTTTTCCGTCAACGATAATATTTGCCGTTTTAGGCGTAAGGGCCATAAGTGACTTGATGGCGTTGGAGGTCTTTCCCTTAGACAGGCTTTCAAGTATTTTGCCGAGGGTGATAAAGGTAACGATCATTGCCGCACCGTCAAAATACACGTCCATCAAAAGCTTTGCCGCTAAGTCCTTGTCGCCGCCCAAAAGGGCAAGATAAATCAATGCCCCGACGTAGGCGCTGTATATGAAGGAAGCCCCGCTGCCCATGGCCACGAGAGAGTCCATATTTGGCGAAAGCTTAAAAAGATTTTTAAAGCCGTTTATAAAAAACCTGCCGTTTATCGCCATGACGGAAAGTGCAAGCGCGGCCTGAACCGCGGCGTTTAAAAAGGCGTTTTCAGCCCCCGCCAAAAAGGAGGGGAGCTTCATCCCAATCATATGCCCCATGGATACGTACATGAGCAATATCAGGATAACGGCACTTGGCACAAGCCGTTTTATCATGCCTGAAGTTTCGGGCGATAATCGACCTATAGGCTCACTTTTATTGGATTTTTCACTTAATTTGCAGGTGTAACCGGCGTCTTGAACGGCCTTTATAACAAGAGAAACGTCGTCTTCCGTTGAAAGGGTGACGGACATTTCCCCAAGCAAAAGACTTACTGAAACGTCCTTTACGGCGGCGACCCCCTTAACAGCCCTTTCGACGCGCGCCTGACAGGCAGAGCAGGTCATCCCGCCAACGTCAAATTTTTTTGTAATCATTTTTAAATCTTCTCTTTATTTTTTTTAATTATACAAAAAATAAGAAAAATTGTAAAGTGTTAGTTCTTGAAAAAGTTGAAATCCATTTCAAGTTTTTCTTTGCAAGGGGACAAAAAGCCCTTTGCCTTGTCTTTTGGGGTATAAAAAACCACAAAAATCGTCCATAACGGTTTTACTTATCCTTATTGCTTGACTTTTTTTTTCGAAAGATTTATTATTGTCTGGTAAGGAAATCTTATTTATAAGATTTATCAGACGTGGGGTGTAATATGTCCAAGGAGTTTTATCAGAATCCGCTTTGCGAAAGATATTCGGGCGACAGGATGAAAAGGATCTTTTCGCCGGATAACAGGTATTATATTTGGCGCAGGCTTTGGCTTAGCCTTGCCGAGGGCGAAAGGCGCCTTGGCCTTAATATCACCCAGGACCAGATCGACGAAATGAAGGCAAACCTTAAAAATATAGATTACCAAAAGGTTGCCGAGTACGAGTCAAGTACCCGTCACGACGTCATGGCCCACATCCTTGCCTTTGGCGACGTTTGCCCCAAGGCAAAGCCCATTATCCACCTGGGCGCAACAAGCTGCTTCGTTGGGGACAACGGTGATATCATCATGTACCGAGAAGGGTTAAAACAGGTCAAAAACCGACTTATAGGCGTACTTTCCGCCCTTAAGGACTTTGCTTTAAGGCATAAGGACCTTAAAACCCTTGCATATACACACTTCCAGGCGGCACAGCCCACCACCGTCGGCAAAAGGGCCGCCCTTTGGGCGCAGGATCTTTTGCTTGACCTTGAAAGGCTTGACAACCTTATATCATCCCTTAAGCTTCTTGGGTGCAAGGGGACGACCGGCACCTGCGCAAGCTTTTTACAGCTTTTAAAGACCACCGACCGTGTGGAGGCCCTTGAGGATTATATTGCAAAGGACATGGGCTTTGAGGGGACCTATGCGGTTTCCGGCCAGACATATTCAAGAAAGATAGATTACTTTATTTTATCCGTTTTGTCGGGTATTGCCCAAAGCGCTTCTAAGTTTGCCAACGACGTAAGGCTTCTATCCCACCTGAAAGAGGTTGACGAGCCCTTTGAAAAGGGTCAGGTCGGCTCATCGGCCATGGCGTATAAGAGGAACCCTATGCGCTCCGAAAGGATATGCTCCTTGGCAAGGCTTGTTATCTGCAACGGAGAAAACCCCGCCATCACCGCCGCAACCCAATGGTTTGAGCGCACTTTGGACGACTCGGCCAACAGGCGCATTTCCATACCCGAAAGCTTTTTAGCAATCGACGGCATCTTAAATCTTTACGGCAACGTAATAAGCGGCATGACCGTATATCCTTACGTTATAGACAAGCACCTTAAGGAGGAGCTTCCCTTTATGGCCACGGAAAATATCCTTATGTATTGCGTGGAAAGGGGTGGCGACAGACAGGCCCTTCACGAAAGGATAAGGGAGCTTTCCGTTGAAAGCGCCAAAAGCATCAAGCTTTGCGGCAAGGCAAACGACCTTCTTGAAAGGATACTTTCTGACAGTGCCTTTAACCTTACCCAAAAGGAGCTTGACGACATAGTAAACGTTGATAATTTCGTGGGGCTTGCCCCCAAACAGACGGAGGACTTTTGTCAAAACATCCTTGCCCCCGCAATAGAGGGCGCAGGGGACAGCCAAGAGGACTTCACCGTCAAGGTATAAACAAAAACACAAGTTAATCGGCTTATAGGCCCACTTTTTAAGGAGAAAATCATATGTTGACAGCAATCGTAGGTACAAACTGGGGCGATGAAGGCAAGGGTAGGATGGTTGACCTTTTGTCGGAAAGCTATGACGTGGTATGCCGTTATCAGGGCGGCAACAACGCAGGCCACACGGTGGTAAACGAAAAGGGTAAGTTTATCCTTAACCTTTTGCCGTCGGGCATTTTGCGCGACACCACGGTAAACGTTTTCGGCCCGGGCATGGTCGTTGATTGCGAGCATCTTTTCGGCGAGGTAGACCGCCTTCGTCAGGGCGGCATCACCGTCACCCCGGAAAGGCTTAAAATAAGCGACAGAGCAACCATTTGCATGCCATACCACAAGCTTTTGGACTGTCTTGAGGAAGACAGGTTAAGGGACAAAAAATTTGGCTCCACCCGTCGCGGCATTGCGCCCTGCTATGCTGACAAATATATGAAGAAGACCCTTCGCTTTGGTGATCTTAAACATCCGGAGCTTCTTTTAGGAAAGCTTAAGGATATCGTTGAGTGGAAAAACCTTACCGTTGAAAGGGGATATCAGAATCCACCCCTCGTTGCGGAGGAGCTTTTAAAGTGGATAAACGACTACGCAATGCCCTTTAAGGATTACGTGGTTGACATTGAAGAATATCTTGACGGCGCCATCAAGGCGGGCAAGGACGTAATGTTTGAGGCCCAGCTTGGCAGCCTTCGCGATATTGACTTCGGCATTATACCTTATACTTCATCCTCGTCAACCATTGCCGCCTACGCAACCATCGGTGCGGGCATACCCCAGTACAAGGTTGACAAGGTTATCGGCATTATGAAGGCTTATTCAAGCTGCGTTGGCGAAGGCCCCTTCACCTGTGAGCTTTTCGGTGACGAGGCAGTAAAATTGAGGGAAGCCGGCGGCGAATACGGCGCGGCAACGGGCAGACCCAGGCGCGTTGGCGGCTTTGACGTGGTCGCATCAAGATACGGCGCAAAAATTCAGGGCGCAGATGAAATCGCCCTTACCAAGCTTGACGTTTTGTCCTGCTACGACAAGATCCCCGTTTGCGTCGCTTACGAGGTTGACGGACAGCTTACCGAAAGATTCCCCTTCGGTGACGAGCTTAACAGGGCAAAGCCCGTTTATCAATACTTTGACGGCTGGATGACTGACGTTTCCGCCTGCAGAAAGGTATCTGATCTTCCCGAAAACGCATTAAAGTATATCAAGTATATTGAGGAAAAAATGGGCAAGCCCATCAAATACGTTTCCGTCGGTGCCCGCCGTGAGGAAATTATCGAAATGTACTAAGCCTATTTGGCCCTTGTCACATTTTTTTGAATACGTGACCCGTATTTTGTGACGCAAAAAGGCAAAAAAACAATAAAAAACACCGCCGCTTCAGCTTTTAAGCGGCGGTTTTATTTTGTGCGGCTATAACAGGGCTTTCTTTGTAAAAAGGCGCGCTAAAGAGCGTGCCTTTTGTCAATAAATCGGCCTATAGGTCGGTTATCGGCCTTTTTATGGGGTTATATGCTCAAAAACAAAGTTTTTCGCGTGCTTTAAGACCTTTTCGCGGTCTTCTTCACTTCTTACGGTATAGCAGATCAAGGGTAGGTTGTTTGTAACGCCCCTTTTCACGGGTAGGTTTTCGTGGTCGTAGTGAACAAAGTCAGGCTTTACAAAGGGGTTAAGGGCAAGGCGTTTTACGATCCAGGCCTTAAAGCCTTTCTTCTTCATATCCACACCAAGCTGCCCTCGGATGATCGAGCTATCAAGCTTTTTTATTTTTAGCATGATCGTTGGGTCAAAGGATTGGATGGCAAGCTCCCCACGGTAGTCCTTGATGGCGGCAAGGGTCTTTTCCTCAACGCCCTTATAGCGCTGCTGCTTTATTTCGATCATAATGGGCACGCGGCCGTTGACGAGGGATAAAAATTCCGAAAACAACGGGACCTTGTGTCCGCCGCCTATGTCAAGCCGGTCAATTTCATCAGAGGTCATTTCTCTGACGTCCTTATCGACGCCGGTCATCCTTTTTGCGTTGTCGTCGTGGAAGCAATAAAGGACCCCGTCCTTTGACATCTGCACGTCCATCTCGATAGGGTAATTTTGGTCGATAGCCGCCTTATAGGCCGACATTGAGTTTTCCGGTAAGGTATCCGACCACAGTCCGCGGTGGGCGATGGGGCGGGTTAAGATCCAGCTGTCCGGGGTTAATCTTGATTTCATAAAGGGCCTCCTCAAATCAAAGGTCAAGAGTTTTTTAAAGATTATACACCAAAGTTACAAAAAATGCAACCCATAAGTGCTTTGTGTGAAAAAACCTTGCTTTTTTTAAAAAAACCGTTTATAAACTTGATATTAGTTTAAAAATATTATATACTATACGTACTAAATTACAATAGGGACAGTATGGCTCAGATAAAAAAGAACAACATCCGCAACTTTTGTATTATTGCGCATATCGACCACGGCAAGTCCACCCTTGCCGACAGGCTTCTGGAAATGACCGGACAGGTTTCCGCCCGCGAAATGGAAAATCAGCTTCTTGACTCCATGGACCTTGAAAAGGAAAGGGGTATAACCATCAAGCTTACCCCGGTCAGAATGTACTACACGGCCAAAAACGGTGAGGAATATATTTTCAATCTTATCGACACCCCGGGTCACGTTGACTTCACATACGAGGTGTCACGCTCTCTTGCGGCGTGCGAGGGGGCTATTTTGGTGGTGGACTCCACCCAAGGCGTTCAGGCCCAGACCCTTGCCAACGTTTATCTTGCCCTTGATAACGATCTTGAGATAATGCCCGTTTTAAACAAGATAGACCTTGCCTCGGCCGACGTTGAGGGCACCAAGGCGGAAATTGAAGAGGCAATCGGCCTCGACTGCAGCGACGCGCCCCTTATCTCAGCCAAAAACGGCATCAATATCGAGGCCGTTTTAGAGCAGATCGTCAATCTTTTACCGCCCCCCGTCGGCGATGACGAGGGTCCCTTGAAGGCCCTTATATTCGACTCCTACTACGATAACTTCAAGGGGGTCATCTGCTTTGTAAGGATCAAGGAAGGCACCGTCAAGGTGGGTACCAAAATAAGGACCTTTATGTCCGACAAGACCTTTGACGTGACCGAGGTCGGCGTTTTCAGCCCCGGCCTTACCCCACGGGATAAGCTTGTGGCAGGTGACGTCGGCTACATTGCGGCCAGCATCAAAAGCGTTCAGGACACGGCCGTCGGCGATACCATAACGGATGTCGCCAACCCCGCCAAGGAGGCCTTGCCCGGCTATAAGGAAGCCCTTCCCATGGTCTTTTCGGGGGTATATCCCTTGGACGGCTCCAAATTCAACGACCTGAAGGAAGCCATTTTAAAGCTTAAATTAAACGACGCGTCCCTCACTTTTGAGGCGGAAAACTCCATGGCCCTCGGCTTTGGCTTCAGATGCGGCTTTTTGGGGCTTTTGCATATGGAGATCATCCAGCAAAGGATCGAAAGGGAGTTTGATCTGGAGATCATCACCACCGCCCCAAGCGTTTCCTATAAGGTTTACAAGACCGACGGCGAAATGATAGAGGTGGAAAACCCTTCAAAGCTTCCCGATATCGACAAGATCGATTATATGGAGGAGCCTATCATCACCGCCAACATTTACTCCCCGCCCGAATACGTTGGGCCCATTATGGAGCTTTGTCAGGAAAAACGCGGCGTTTTCCTGGATATGAGCTACATAGACTCAAAAAGGGTAAGGCTTATCTACAAGCTGCCCTTAAACGAAATTATCTTCGACTTTTTCGACGGGCTTAAGTCAAGGACCAGGGGATATGCATCCTTTGACTACGAGCTGGCCGGATACGAAAAGAGCGACCTTGTCAAGCTTGACATGTACCTTAACGGGGACATTTGCGACGCCCTTGCCATTATCGTCCACAGGGAAAAGGCCTACGTCCGCGGCAGGGCCATTGCCGAAAAGCTTAAGGAGGTCATTCCGCGCCAGATGTTCGAGTTCCCCATCCAGGCGGCAATCGGCGGTAAGATCATCGCCAGGGAAACCGTCAAGGCCTTGAGAAAAGACGTTCTTGCCAAGTGCTACGGCGGCGATATTACGAGAAAGAAAAAGCTTCTTGAAAAGCAAAAGGAAGGCAAAAAGAAGATGAGAAAGCTTGGCACGGTGGAGATTCCATCCGAGGCCTTCATGTCCATTTTGAAAATCGACAGCGAATAGTTTTTTTTCATAAAATTTTTAAGATAAATCTTAAAAGAAAGGTGAGTTATGGCAGGTATTTACGTTCACGTACCGTTTTGCAAGCAAAAATGCACCTATTGCGACTTTGCTTCCTACCCCCGCGAGATACAGAAGGCGGAGGCCTATTTTGCGTGCCTTTACAAGGAGATAAAGTCCCGCTCTATGGAGCTTAAGGACAAATTTTTTGACACCGTCTATTTTGGCGGCGGCACGCCTTCCTTCGTGGACCCAAAATACATACTCGGCGCCATGCGCCTTATAAAAAAGACATTTAACCTTTCGCCCGATCTTGAGGTCACCCTTGAGGTAAACCCCGGCACCATTGACAGAAGCAAGCTTCGCATCTACAAGGAAGCCGGCATCAACAGGTTCAGCATCGGGCTTCAGACGGCAGACGATCAAATGCTTAAAAAGCTCAACCGCATCCACACCAAGGAAGATTTTTTAAAGGCGGCGGACGTGCTTAAGGGGTATAACTTAAGTGTTGATATTATGCTTGGCATCTTTGATCAGGGCAAGGACAAGGTAAAGGAAAGTATTGATCTTGCCATTTTGGGAGGAGCAAAGCATATCTCTGCTTACGCCTTAAAGGCAGAGGAGGGCACGCCGCTGTACTCCAACTATCTGAACGGCGATCTTCCCGACGACGATACGGTGGCAGAGCTTTACGACTTTGCCCGTCAATATCTTAAGGAAAATGGCTTTGACCGTTACGAGGTTTCCAACTTTGCAAAGGACGGCTACCAATCCCGCCACAACCTTAACTACTGGAGGCGTGGCGAGTATATCGGCTTTGGGGTGGCGGCGTCCTCCTGCATAAACGACAGGCGCTTTACCAACACCGAAAGGCTTGACGAGTACATCCATTGCCTCCTTCACGACAGGTATGCAGAGGTCTCCAGCGAGCTTATCGAGGGTAAGGAGCGTAAGTTTGAATACGCAATGCTTGCCTTAAGGACGGCAAGCGGCATAAACTTTGACCAATACAAAAAGGTTTTTGGCAGCGATTTTTATACGGACTTTAAGTCTAAACTTGCCCCCGTCATCAAATATTTTGACGTGGACGACAAGGGTGTAAAGATCAAGGACGAATACCTTTACGTGCAGAACAATATAATTATTCACTTGATGGATTAACTTAAAAAGTCGGTCAATAAGCCGATTATTGCCAAATTTTCACACCAAAAACTACCTTTAAGGAGCGGAAATGACAGATTTCGTACATTTACACGTACATACCGAATACAGCATTTTAGACGGGGCCGCCAAGGTCGAGCAGATCTTCCCCAAGCTTAAGGAGCTTGGCCAGAAGGCCGTTGCCATAACCGATCACGGCAATATGTATGCTACCCTCTATTTTGCCGAGGAGGCCAAAAAAGCCGGTATCAAGCCCATTATCGGCTGTGAGTTTTACATGTGCGAAAACAATCGGGAAAAGTGCTCAAACGGATCCTTTGACCATCTTGTTCTTCTCTGCAAAAACAAGCAGGGCTACAAGAATATGATCCTATTAAACTCCGAGGCCTACGTGGACGGCTTTTACTATAAGCCGAGAAGCGACTACAAATCCCTTGAGGCCCATTCGGAGGGGCTCATCTGCCTTTCGGCCTGCCTTGCGGGTAAGCTCCCCAGGCTTTTGCTGGCGGGGGACTATGACGGGGCAAAGCGCCACGCCGCACACATGAAGGAAATTTTCGGCGAGGATTATTATATAGAGCTTCAGGATCACGGCATCAGGGAGCAAAAGCAGGTCAACCCACTTCTTATCAAGATCGCAAGGGAGCTTGATATTCAGCTGGTGGTCACCAACGACGTCCACTACATCAACAAGGACGACGCCCTCATCCAGGAGGTAATGCTTTGCATCAATACCAAAAGGACCATGGACGACCCCACCCACATGCGCTTTGAAACTGAGGAGTTTTATATAAAGAGCGGCGAACAGATGGCGGCACTTTTCCCCGACATCCCGGAGGCCGTCACCAATACGTTGGTCATTGCCGACAAATGCAGCGGCGAAATTTTCGACCTCAACGCCAAGTGCGAGCCCATAAGGGACCCGTCCCTTACACCGGGCTACACGCCACCTGACGGACTTACCCAGTACGAATATTTAAAGTCTATTGCCGAAAAAGGCCTTCACGAAAGATACCCGGTCATCACCCCGGAGATTCGGGAAAGGTTCGATTACGAGCTGTCCACCATCGCCGATATGGGCTATCTTGACTACTATCTTATCGTATGGGATTATATCAACTGGGCCCAGCGCCACGACATCCCCGTCGGCGCAGGCAGGGGCAGCGGCGTTTCCAGTATAATAGCCTATTCCATGGGCATTACCGACGTGGAGCCCCTTCAGTACGACCTTCTTTTTGAAAGGTTTTTAAACCGTGAAAGGGTATCCATGCCCGACTTTGACGTTGACTTCTGTACTGACCGTCGGCAAGAGGTTATCGAGTACGTCCGTGAAAAATACGGACACGACAACGTGGCCCAGATCATTACCTTTGGTACCATGGCCTCCAAGGCGGCCATCAAGGACGTTGCAAGGGTATATAACGTTCCCTTTGCGGACGTAAACAAGATCACAAAGCTTATTGCCTTCGGCACTACCATTGCCGAAAGCTTAGGCCTTAAAAACAACAAGGACGGTGTCAACGTAGGCTCAAGAGAGCTTAAAGACATCTACGACGAGGACCCGTCCCTTAGAAACGTAATCGACATCGCAATGAAGCTTGAGGGCATGCCTAGGAACATCTCCATGCATGCGGCAGGCGTCGTTATCTGCAACAAGGTCATTAAGGAAAACGTCCCACTGGCGCGCTCGGGCGAGGATATCGTCACCCAGTTCGACATGAAGGAGATAGAGCAGCTTGGTATGCTCAAGATGGACTTTTTGGCCCTTAAGACCCTGACCGACGTCAAAAAGGCCTGCGATTATATTTACGAGGATTACGGCATAAAGATCGACTTCAGAAAGATCGGCTACAACGAAAAGGTTGCCTTTGATCTTATTTCAAGCGGCGACACCGACGCAGTCTTCCAGCTGGAATCGGGCGGTATGAAAAAGTTCATGAAGGAGCTTCGCCCCAACAATCTTGAAGACATTATCGCAGGTATATCCCTCTTCAGGCCCGGCCCCATGAAGGCTATCCCTCAGTACGTAAGGTTCAAAAATCACCCCGGGGAAATGACCTATAAGCACCCGCTTTTAGAGTCCATTTTGAAGGTCACCTACGGCACCATCATTTATCAGGAGCAGGTTATGGCCATCGTTCAGAAGCTTGCGGGGTATTCACTCGGCCAGGCGGACATTATCCGCCGTGCCATGGGTAAAAAGAACGTTGAGGAAATGAAGCGCCAGCGCCAGAAGTTTATTTTCGGCGAAAAGGCAGCGGACGGCACGGTTATTATCGAGGGGGCCCTTTCAAGGGGCGTGCCCGAAAACGTGGCTGCCGACATCTTTGACGAAATGGCAGATTTTGCAAAGTACGCCTTCAATAAATCCCACGCGGCGGCCTACGCCGTTCTCGCGTACCAGACGGCCTATCTCAAGGCCCTGTACCCGCAGGAGTTTTTGACGGCCGTTCTCAACAACCGTATCGACAGCATTGATGAAATAACCAAGTACGTCATGTACTTGAAGGAAAGGGGCATAAAGGTTCTTCGCCCCGACATAAACAAAAGCAAGCAATATTTCTCCGTTGAAGGCAAGGCCGTAAGAATAGGTCTTGTTGCCATCAAAAACGTGGGACACGGCGCGATGGACTCCATCGTGGAGGAAAGGACCAAAAACGGGCCCTTCAAGTCCTTTGAGGACTTCATCTCCCGCGTGGACATAAAGGCCCTCAACCGCCGCATGGTGGAAAATTTAGTCTTTGCCGGGGCCTTTGACTCCTTTAAGATAGCCCGCTCCAAGCTCATTTGCGTTGCGGAGGATCTTATTGACAGGGCAACCATTATCGCCCGTGAAAGGGACAGCAACCAGCTAAGCTTCTTCGGTACCATTTTAGAGGAAAACACCCTTCAGGTCACCTATCCCAACGTGTCCGAGTACAGTAACAAAAACAAGCTCCTTTACGAAAAGGAGGTTTTAGGCGTTTACCTTTCAGGTCACCCCCTTGAGGACTATATGGAAAGCTTTAAAAAGTATTCCTTCTCGGTCCTTTGTCTTGACGACTATGAGGAGGACGACGACGGCATAAGAAACTACCCATCCCTGAAGGACGGTCAGCCCGTTACCATGGGCGGTATGCTCGGGGCCGTTACCAAAAAGACCACCAAGCAGGGCCAGTCAATGGCTATACTTACCGTAGAGGACGTTTACGGCATCATAGAGGCGGTAATGTTCCCAAAGGTTTACGAAAGGTTCAAGGACCGGCTGGAGCTTGAAACCATGGTGGAGCTTTCCGGGCATCTTCAGATCCGCGACGGCGAAAAGCCCAATATCGTGGTGGATAAGATTAGCCGCATCAACGTTGACGAGCCTGCTGAAAAAGCCGGCCCAACGGATCTTAAGACGGAGGCCATCCAAAAGGACGGCATCTTCGTCACGAAAAAAAAGGACGAGGCCCCCGTCAAAAAGAAGGAATACCTTTTAGTTATCTTAAACGGCGCCGACGCCGCTTGCGCTGACGAGGTCACCGAAATTTTACAGTCCTACCCCGGCGAGGTGGAGGCCTTTTACAAGATTGACGGCAAGACCTACCGCACAGGCCTGTTTGCAAGAAAGTGCAAGGGGCTTGTAAGCGAGCTTAAGACCCTTATTGACGAGTCAAACATTAACTTTTTATAATTAAATCGGGTGTTTTTGGCCCGAAGCTTTTATCGAAAGAGATTTTTTATAGAGGTAAATATGAAAAAAGTAGCTATTTTAACCAGCGGTGGCGACGCACCCGGCATGAACGCATGCCTTCGCGCGTTCACCAGATACGCAATATACAACAAGCTTGCCGTGTACGGTGTTGAAAGGGGATATCAGGGTCTTATCAACGATGATATCTTCCCCATGAACACCCGCTCGGTTTCCGATATAATTCAGCGCGGCGGTACGTTTTTAAAGTCTGCAAGAAGCTCTGACTTCAAGGAGGAGGAAGGCCGTAAAAGGGCGGCGGATAATCTTCACTTCCACGGCATAACCACCCTTGTGGTCGTCGGTGGTGACGGCACCTTTACCGGGGCCAAGGCCTTAAGTGAAAATTACGACGTAAACGTTATCGGTATCCCCGGCACCATTGACAACGACCTTCAGTACACCGACTATACCCTCGGCTTTGACACTGCGGTCAACACCTGCTTAAGCGCCATAAACAACCTGCGCGACACGATGGACTCTCACGATCGCTGCAGCCTTGTTGAGGTAATGGGTCGCCATTGCGGCGATATCGCCCTTTACGCAGGGGTTTGCGGCGGCGCCGAATATATCCTTACGCCCGAGATCCCCTTTGACCTTGACCAGATCGCGGCAGGGCTTAAAAAGGGTAACGAAAGGGGTAAGACCTCCAATATGATAGTTCTTGCCGAAGGTGCAGGCAACCGTGACGAGATAGTAAAATTCCTCACCGAAAAGTCAGGGGTCAAGATAACGACCACAAGACTTGGTCACATTCAAAGAGGGGGCTCCCCAACCATGGCGGACAGGGCCCTTGCCGTAAAGTTTGCCACCCACGCGGTAGAGTGCATCTTGTCGGGTAAGAGGAACCGCGTCGTCGGCATCCGCGATAACGCCGTTATGGATATGGACATTGGCGAGGCTTTAAATATGCCAAGAAAGATCGACAAAAAGCTTTACGAGACGGCAAGGATCTTATCACTTTAATAAAACGCCCCTATGTGGCAAACCAAACCAAAAAATAAAAATAAAAAATAAATATAGGCCTATAAGTCGATTAACAACCCTTTTATAAGCGAAAAACGGCTTATTGGCACCAAGGAGAATTATGAAAAATTTAGTAGGCGCATGTATTTTTGCACAGTCAGGCGGTCCAACGTCTGTCATTAACTCCAGCGCGGCAGGCGTATTTATCGAGGCCTTAAACCAGGAAAATATCACCGCAGTTTACGGCGCTGCCCACGGCATCAGGGGTATCTTAAACGAGGATTTTTACGATATCGGTAAGGAAGATTTAGCTGAGCTTCAGCTTTTGAAAAACACACCGTCTTCAGCACTCGGCTCAGTAAGATACAAGCTTAAGGACGCTTCCGTTGATCCAACCGATTATCAAAGGGTTTTAGAGGTTTTCAAAAAGTACAACATCCGTTACTTCTTCTATAATGGCGGTAACGACAGTATGGATACCTGCAATAAAATTTCCAAATTTATGGCAAACTCCGGCTGGGATTGCAACGTTATCGGCGTACCAAAAACCATCGATAACGACCTTATGGGCACCGACCACTGCCCCGGCTTTGCGTCTGCGGCAAAATACGTTGCCACTACCTGCGCAGAAATCGCACTTGACGCAAGGGTTTACGATACGGGCCTCGTTTGCGTTATAGAGGTTATGGGCAGAAACGCCGGTTGGCTTACGGCATCCTGCGCTTTGGCAAAGGTAGCAGGTCAGGGCGTTGACCTTATTTATCTTCCCGAAAAGCCCTTTGACATGGACAAATTCGTTGCCCAGGTCAAGGACGTTTGCGACAAAAACGGCAACAAGTGTATCGTCGCCGTATCGGAGGGGATCCGCTTTGCCGACGGCAGGTACGTAAGCGAAGCAAAGACCTCCTCAACAGACCTCTTCGGTCACGCTCAGCTTGGTGGCGTCTGCAATATTTTAGCTTCCGTCATTAAGGAAAAATTAGGCGTTAAGACCCGCGCAATAGAGTTCAGCTTAATGCAGCGTTGCGCTGCCCACGTTGCTTCTGCCACCGACGTTGAAGAAGCCTTCACCGCCGGCAGGGAAGCTGTAAAGGCCGCAGTTAACGGCTATACCGATCTTATGGTCGCTTACGAGCGTCAGCCCGGTGACGAATACAAGATCGAGTACAAGCTTATCCCGTTAGAGGGCTGTGCCAACACCGAAAAGAAGATCCCCGACCAATGGATCACCCCCGACGGTGCCAACGTAACAGAAGACTTCGTTAAATATGCCCTCCCACTTATTCAGGGGAAGGTTGACTATGCAACCGAAAACGGCTTACCAAGATACGCAAACCTTAAAAAGGTTCAGGCAGGCAAGCAGTAATTTTCAATAAAAAATGGCCTATAAGTCGATTATAGGCCATTTTCGTCGTGATTTTCATCGCTCTCTCCCCATAAAAAAATCGAGAAAATACTTGACGGGGGGGGGGTAGTATGTTATTATTAGAATATATAAAAATTAAAATCTTTTCAGAGGTGTTATTATGACACGGACGTTAAAAAGGCTGACCCTTGTATTTGCGGTGGCGGTTTTCACCCTTTCTGTTTTTACCGGGTGTCTGCCAAAAAACCCTTTTTTAAGACAAATATCCGATTATAACGGCACGTGGGCGTGTGACCTTTTGACGGTCACAAGCGATATCCAGCCCCCAAGTGAAATAACGGGCACCCTCACCCTTGAGGGAAAGACGTGGGATCTTGTGATCCGTGACGGGCTTTATTGTCAGGTCGCGTTTTACGACAAGGCCTTATACAGCGAGGACCGTTCAAACGATGGCGCCGTCATTTGGGAAACCAGGACCGAGGTGCAGAAAAACGGCGACCTGGTGGTGGAGGTTGACAGGGATTACCTTTACGAAAAAGGGCAGACCAAAGAAAGCCTTGCAGGGCAAAGGCTGACCCTTAAAAAGACGGGCGACGTCAACAAGAAAATAGTCAACTTTGCCGATAGCACGGCCACCTGGTCGGGTGACGGCATGACTGTAAAAAGCGCCCCCGGCGAGGAATACCCCCTTGTTGCCACGGCCTTTATAGAGGGCAAGGAAAGGACCTTTGTGATGTGCCTTCCCTTTAACAACGACGGCACGAAGCCCTATTGGGATTTTTGCGATAAGGAAAGATTTTCTTACGTGCGCCACGACGGTAAGCTTGTTTACGACCCCGACACCGTTATTTTCCGCTGCAACGTATATCTTCTTGACGACGACGCCATTAAGGTGGTTATAGAGGGCGACAAGGCCTATAAGATGGGTGAATACGACACCTGTCACGAGGGTAAGGAGTTCCTTTTAAAGCTTACGAAGGGCACCGTCACAAGGTAGTCGTTTTTAGAAAAACCAGCCTATAAGTCGATTATTCAATCAAAGGGAGAAAAAAATGAATAGATTTTTTATTAAAATATTGTGCCTTGCAACTGCCCTTGTTGCCCTTTGGCTTTTCGTTGCCTGCGACGGCTTTACCGGGGCGGGGAGGGAAATCCGCAACTTTAACGATTATAACGGCACGTGGGCGTGTGACGAGCTGACCGTTACAAGCGACGTTCGCACGGAAGCATATATCTGCGGCAAGCTTCGCCTTGACGGGGCGGACGAAAAGGACCTTGTGATAAGCGAGATTTTATCTTCTTATTTAAGGTTTTACGACCGTGAAAAGCGGGAGAGTCCTAAAGGCTACGCCGACGTTACCGCCAAGCTTTTCGACGGCGAGGTGACCTTTTTAAATGACGACAGCTTAAAGATAAAGGTTGTTGCCGACTATATGTACGATAGGGGTGAAAACACCCAAAGCCTTGAAGGCAAAACCTTTACCCTGACCCTCAAGGGTAATCTTAACAAGGATAAGATAAGCTATCAGCAGCTTACCGCCACCTGGTCGGGTGAGGGTATGACCATAAAAAGCGCCCCGGGCGAGGAGATCGCCGTAAGCGGCACCTTTATCATTGACGGCAAAAAGTACAGCGTTGCCATAAAATCCTCCATCGTATATGACCTTGATACAGCAGATGTTAACGCGGCAACCGGCAAGATAAACGTTGAGTCGGGCGACCAATTGCTTAATATAAACGTTTCCGTTCTTTCCGATTATTCCCTTCAGGTAAGGATAATCCGTGACTTTGGGTATTATTCAGGAAGGTGGGATACCTCGCTTGAGGGCGTTTACGTTTTAAGGATGGAAGGCGCCGACAGCTGATTAAAACTTAATAAGTGGGCCTATAAGTTGATTATAGGCCTTTTTTGTTGCAAAAAACCGCCCTTATGCATAAAAGATAAAAGGTATTCTCACAATACTTGGGGAGGATAAATACATTGAAAGCAACGGGAGTAATCAGAAGAATAGACGACCTCGGCAGAGTGGTCGTTCCCAAGGAAATAAGAAAAACAATGCGCATTAAGGAGGGTGAGCCTTTAGAGTTTTACACCGAGGGCGACAACCTTATTTTAAAAAAATATTCGGCGGTGGGGGCCCTGGGCTCTCTTGCCAAAACGGTGACCGAAAGCCTTAACCAGATCACCGATTACACTGCGGTGGTGTGCGACCTTGACGGGGTGCTTTCGGCAAAGGGCACGGGCAGTAGAGAATACGAGGGTAAAAACATCTCTCACGAAATGCTTAAAAGCCTTAAGGGAAGAAAGACCCTTATTTTAAACGGTGACGACGGCAAAATTTCTCTCGTCCCCGGCGGTGAAAAGTGGTATTCGGGGCAGATAATCATGCCCATTATTGCCTTTGGCGATCTGGTTGGCGGCATCGTCCTTTTAAGCCGTCACGGCGAGATGGACGGCAAAACCGTATCGATCGCCGCCTTTTGCGCAGACTTTATCGCAAGGCAGTTATGAATAAAATTTTAAGGGGAACCGTTTATCTTGCCGCCTCCGCCTTGTTTATAAAGGTTGTCGGCGCCGTATACAGGTTGTATCTTACAAGTCTTATCGGGGCTGATGGGGTCGGTATTTATCAGATGGTCTTTCCCTTTTACGCAATGCTTCTTACCCTTTCTTCAAGCGGCATACCTGCGGGGCTTGCCACCTTGATCGCCGGTGGGGTTGACCCTGAAAAAGTGGTCTATAAGTCGGTTATAGCCCTTTCTTTTTTAGGTCTTTTGGGTAGTGGACTGATGTTTTTCGGCAGCGAGGTGTTCTCTGCCCTTCAAAAATGTGCGGCGGCAGCCAAGGGCTTTCGGGCCCTTTCACCGTCGGTTTTTTTGGTAAGCGTAATTGCCGTTATCAGGGGGTATTTTCAGGGTCAGTCAAAAATGGGTCCCACGGCAATCAGCCAGGTGATAGAGCAGGTCACAAAATGCGCCCTTGGCATTATTTTGATAAGGACCTTTTCAAGCTCTCCGGAGGAGGGGGCTTTTTTTGCCTGCCTTGCCGTAACCCTTTCGGAGGGACTTGCTCTTTCATACCTGATCTGGGCATTTTTTGCGGATAAAAAGGACATTGGACCCCAATCGTCACCGACGGTAAAATCCGTGGATTTTGACCTTAAAGGTATCTTGGGGGCGGTGCTTCCCGCAATGCTGTCAACGGCGGTCTTCCCTATGATCAGGACCGTTGATACGTTTATCGTGGTAAGGGGGCTTAAGGCGTATACGGACGGCGCCACAGGGCTGTACGGCCTGTATGCGGGCGGGGTGGAGGTTTTTATTTCAGTGTTCACCTCGCTGTCTGTGGGGCTTTCCGCAAGCGCACTGCCTTCAATGGTGGGCGACAGGGGTAAGTGGGTAGGCAAAAGGCTTGTTGTATTGACGGGCATACTTTCTCTTTCGGCCGCGGCGGTCACGTGGATTTTTGCGCCTTTTATGGTGGGCGTGGTGTATTCTGCTCTTGACGGGCCAACGCGCGGCGCATTGACAGCCCTTTTAAAATTTTCGGCCGTCAACGTTTTTCTTCTGCCTGTGGTGCAGGTTTCGGCAACTTATCTTATCGCGAGGGGCAGGGGCGCCCTTTCGGCACGCAATCAGCTTGTGGGCGCGGTTTTAAAGGTTATCGCATTGACAAGCCTTGTTCAAAACCCTAAAATTAACATTTATGCCCTGGCTTTTTCCGATATTTTGTGTTATTTTGTTGCGGCAATTTTTAATTTGTTATATATTATTAGTAAAGAAAATAAAGGAGAAGCCCTTGGACCTTTAATTGTGCAAAAAAGGCTTAAAGGGCTGGGACATAAGGATGAACCTTACCATTATCGGCCTGGGAACCAAAAAGGGGGACCTTTCCCTAAGCGCCTTCGAAAGGCTTAAAAATGCGTCCACAATCGTTTTACGCACGGAAAATACTCCGTCTGCCGCTGTCGTTACCGAAAGCGGATTAAACTATCTTGCCCTTGACTATCTTTACGAAAAGTCAAAAAACTTTGATACCCTTACAAAAAATATCTGTAAGGAAATCGAAAAGCTTTTAAAAAAGGGCGACGTATGCTATCTTGTGGACGGAGCCGTTTCAGAGGACGTTTGTGCCTCAATGCTTATTAAAAAGCATAAGGACGTTACCGTATTTGAAGGCGTATCCAAGGTGGCGGAAGCATTATCCCTCACCGGTCTTGGTACGGGTGGGTACACGGCAGTTTCTGCGTACTCCCTCAAGGACTTTAACAGGTTCACCCTGCCTCTTGTCATCTACGATCTTGACAACGTAATTTTGGCGTCGGAGTGGAAGCTTAAGCTCTTTTCATATATCGGCGAGGAGGCAAAAGTCCGCCTATATATCGATAAACAGCTGTTTTCCCTCCCGATGTACGAGATAGACACCTTTAATAATTACGATTATTCAACGGTTCTTATCGTTGAGGAGTTAAGCCTTACCGAAAAGGAGAGGTTTGATTTTACCGACCTTGTGGAGATAGTTAAGATATTACGCTCTGATAAGGGCTGTCCGTGGGACAGGGCGCAGACCAAGGCGTCAATCAAGAAAAGTCTTATTGAGGAAAGCTACGAGCTGTGCGACGCCATCGACAAAAACGACGACGAAAAGATCATGGAGGAAACGGGCGACGTACTTTTACAGGCGGCGTTTTATATGAACTTTGCCGAGGAAGAGGGCGCCTACGACCGTAACGACGTTTTAAGCGGCATCTGCAAAAAGCTTATTACAAGGCACTCTCACATATTCGGCGACGACGTTGCCTTAAGTCCTGAGGAGGCTTTGACCGTCTGGAATAAAAACAAGCAGGTGGAAAAGCACCTTGAAACCCCCTCGGAATTCATTGAGGACGTGCCCAAAAACTTCCCCGCATCCCTTCGTGCGGAAAAGGTGATAAAAAGAGGTGCCTCCTTCAACTTTAACCCGGCGGCGGCAAAGGGCTATCGCCAAAGGCTTGACGCCCTTTTAAAATCCGTTGAGGACGGTTGTCTTGACGAGGCCGTCTATAAGGATATTGCCTTTACGGCGGTTGCGCTTTTAAAATCAAAGGGCTTTTCCGCAGAGGATCTTTTAGCTTCCGCAACGGAGGACTATATTGCCTTCTTTAAAAGGGTAGAGGCCGCCATAGATGCTGACGGCAAATCAATTAAAAACCTATCGGAAAGCCAGGTGGCAGGGTATATCGATGCAGTTAAAAAGTCTTGATATAGGTCGATTATCGACCAAAAACAATGTTTTTCTCGCACCGCTGGCGGGGTTTTCGGACTATGCCTTCAGAAAGATCTGTTACTCCCTTGGCGCAGGACTTTGCTTTACGGAAATGGTCTCGGCAAAGGGGCTGATGTATAACGGCGAGGGAACCCGTGCCCTTTTAAAGACCACCCCTGACGAATACATAAAGGCCGTTCAGCTTTTTGGTGACGATCCTTTCATTATGGGCCGCGCCTGCAAAAGCGCAGACCTTGAGCCCTTTGATATCGTCGATATAAATATGGGATGTCCCGTCCCAAAGGTGTTTAATAATGGAGAAGGCTCCTGTCTGCTTAACAGGATTCCCGTTGCCGCAAGGGTCATTGAGTCCTGCGTTAAAAGCGGAAAGACTGTTACCGTCAAAATGCGACTTGGGGTGGAAAAGGGAAATTTCACCGCATTGGAGCTCGCCCGCGCGGCAGAGGACAGCGGCGCTCAAATGATTACCGTCCACGGCAGATACCGCGAGGACTATTACAGCGGCGATGCCGATTACGAGGCAATAAAGCGCGTCGTTGACGGGGTGAATATTCCCGTCATTGCCAACGGCAACATCTTTAGCAAAGAAGACGCCGACCTTTGCATGGAAAAAACCGGGGCAAGCGGCGTTATGCTCGCAAGGGGCGCCCTTCGTGCACCGTGGCTTTTTGCCGAGCTTACCGGCGTCACGGGCTACGACAAAAAAGAGATCGTTAACAGACATATAGACCTACTTTTGGAGGAATACGACGACCGTCAGGTGGCTGTTATCATGCGTAAGCAGATGGCCCTTTATCTTTCCGGGGTAAGGGATGCGAAAAGGTTTAAGATGATGGCTTTTTCCGCAACCACCACGAGAGAGCTTAAGGAAATTATCGCACAGCTTCAGCTGTAACTTAAAATTCAAGCCCCTCATACAATATAGGTATGAAGGACATCATAAAAATCGCATATTCGCTTACGTTGCCCCCGGAGGGCGACAAACTTTTAAAGGGAGCCGATCTGGTGCTTATTGGCCGCAAAGCCTTTCCCACATTAAATTACCGTAGGGAGCTTTCCGGTCAGGATACCGTTTTAAGGGAAATGGCAAGGCTTTCAAAGGCCCTGGCCGCCCCCACCGCCTTTGAGGTCTTAACCGACAACTACGGTCAAAAAAGACGGTCGGTAGCCCTCTTTGAGGGAGGGAAGCTCCTTTCCATTGCCGACGCGCAAAGACCCTTTGACAAGGGGGAAAGCCCCTCAAGCGGGGTGAAGATTATAAGACTGAAAAGCTTAAAAGTTGGGATCGCCGTATCCCACGACGTAAAAAACGTGGAGGTTTTAAAGGCACTTTCCATTTGCGAAAGTGACGTGATAATCAACCTATACGCGGACATTTATGATTATAGTATGGCAAATCTGGTGTCGGCGGTGGGGTATTTGTTCGGCACGGCAACGGTTAGTCTTACTCCGTCAAAATGTCTTGCGGCTGCCCCGGGCGGCGCGACTGTGTTTGGCGGCGACGGCGAAAGGGGCGTATTTGACCTCCCCATAAAAAAGAGGTTCAAGGAAGAAATCATTAAAACCTTCACAGGCTGACAAAAGGAAAAAATAATATGAAGTTTAACATTGTATTGGTAGAGCCGGAAATCCCACAAAATACCGGAAACATTGCAAGGACGTGTGCCGCAACCGGCTCAAGCCTGCACCTTGTAAGGCCTTTGGGCTTTGAAATTGACGATAAAAAGCTTAAAAGGGCGGGGCTTGATTACTGGCATCTTCTTGACGTCCATTATTACGACAGTATAGACCAGCTTCTGGAAAAATTCGACGGGGGCAATTTTTATTTTATGTCCACCAAGGGGGCAAGGATATATTCCGATGCAAGCTTTAAGGATGGGGACTATCTGGTCTTCGGTAAGGAAACCCACGGCCTTAACGAGCTTCTTCTGGAAAAGTATTACGACCAGACCCTGCGCATCCCTATGATAGGGGAGGCAAGGTCGCTTAACCTTTCCAATACGGTTGCCCTTACCGTTTACGAGGCCATCAGGCAAAACGGCTTTGAAAACCTTTTGACCGAAGGTCATCTTACGGGCAGAAAGTGCTAAAAATCATATACGTGTTGGCTTTTTTGTGACGCTTAAGTCAAAAAAGGCTAACTTATGCCAACAAAAAGAAAGGGGCGGGGGTATCCCCCTTTTTTTATTGCCAAAAATATGGATTTTTGTTAAATAATCGACCTATAGCAAGGCTTTTGGTGAAAAAAAGCCCCGGTTTTTATCACTTGATCCAAAAATGCAACGCAAAAGGGCCGCCCTTTCGGACGGCCCCTTTGTCTTACCGTGGGGGACGGTAAGAAGGGTTTATATATTTGGGGGTATGTGTGGGCTGATGAAAAATCTAAGTATTATTCGGCAGGGGCTAAATCTTTCCAGTAGTTGTTTGCAATGTACTGTGCGTATTCGCTGTTGAAGAATTCATCAAAGTCTTCCTTTGCCTTTTCGTAAGCTTCGGTTGCGATCTGTTCAAATTCGCCGATGGAAACGCCTAAAGCTTCAACGGTGGTTTTCACTAAGCTATAAGCCGTATCGATTGCAGATTCAACCATGGTGCTTAAGTTTTCAAGGGTAGCGGTTGCCAAGTCCTTAATGGAGTCAAGCGCCATGCTTGCCGCGTCAAACTGTGCCTCAAGGGCAGCGATCTGCTGGTCGGATAATCCTTCAAGACGGGCCTTTAAAAGCTCCTTTTTGCTTGCGATATATTCCTGAACTTCCTGATAGTATTCGCTTGCCTGTGAAAGGTAGGTTTCAGCGTATTCTACCTTGAAGTCTTCGTAAAGCTCAACTACCTCGTCGATGGTTGACTGGATGGTTACAAGCGCTGCCGAAACGAGTGCTGAGGAGTTTTCCTTTACGGCCTTGATAAAGCTGTCAAGCTCTGCCTTTTTGATTTCGAGGGCTCTTTCCTCGTAGAAGAGTGTTTTTAATTCCTGGCTGAAAAGGGCTTCGGTCTGCTGTCTGCTCTTTTCGATGAGGGCTAAAAGCTCAGCCTCGGTCTTCTGGGCGATCTCGGATTCTTCAAGTTCCTTCATGCACTGGGCAACAAGACCTTCAAGATATTCCTTATCGAGAACCTTATCAAGCTGCATTTTAACGTTTACGCCCAAGGTTTTGACGTATTCTTCTGCGCTTTCAACCACCTGGTTGTAAAGCTTTTTGACGTCGTCGCCGGAAATGGAGATCTTAACCTCGTTTTCGCCGGCCTTAAGCTCGCCTTCCACAAGGAAGCCGTTTTCCTTGGAAACCTTCAAGAACATTTCAACCGCGTCTTCGGCGGTGAGGCCTTTAAAGGTTGCCTGGGTGATGATAAAGTTACCTTCGTCGTTGAGGGCGTTTACGCTGACGACTTTATTTTCCGCGTCGAGTAAAAATTCAACCTGCGGGTTAAGGGAAACGTTCATAACCCTGCCTTCCGGCTCTGTTGATCCGCAGGCGGTAAAAGCGAGGGTGCAGAATGAAAGTGTGAAAACAAGTGCAAGTAATGTGGCTAATTTCTTCATAGTGTTACCTCCGTTTTTTTAGTAGATTAATTAGCTATTAACAATTTTAAATATAAGCAGGTCAGGTGTGCGACCGACTTTGACTTAAGCTCGTCTTCGTCCAGGGTTGGGTCTAAAGCGAGCAAACTTTCGATGATAAATAATTTTTCAGGGGAGGGCTCTTCTGCGTCGTCCTCCTTGTTGCCGAGGGTGTGCCTTAACCTGAAGTATATGCTGCGAAGCTCCAGCTCGCTTTTGTCGACAAGCTCCTCTAAGGCGTAGGTATCGTCAAGGGCGATTATTTTATTTATGGTCCTGTAGGCGTCGGGGCTTATGCCAAGCTCTGCCGCGGCGAAAAGCTCCTCTAAGGTGGGCTTCATGGTCCAGCCGGTGGTCAGGGCGTAATAAAGTGTCTTAAGCTCTGCCGTGGAGAGGAGAGAAAGCTCCTCCTTTGAGTAATCGTCGGTAAGCTCCAACACGTCCTTTATAAGCGCGTATCTGACAGGGGAAAGATTTTCCTTTTGGGCAAGGGCTAAAAGCTCCTCGTCAAGGGTTGAAACGACGTCGCTGATTATCTGGGTAAGCTCCGTCACGGTCATTTCCTTTACGGCCTCAAAGCGATAGCTGTCGTCAAGGGATAAAACCTGCTCTACAAAGTCAAGCTTGACGGGGGACATGCCCCTGTCCTTTGCCCTTTCCCAATCGCTTTTTGAAAGGTTTTTGTCGTAAAGCTCTAAATTTTCGCCAAGCTCTGTGGCGTATTGTTGCAAGGTGTCGGTAAGGGCGTTTATTTTGTCTGTTAGGTCCTTGCTTTTAAGGGAAAACCCGCTTATTGCCAGGACGTGATTTTCTTCAAGATAGCTTTCTTCCTTTAATTGCTTTACGATGGCCTTGACGGCGTCGTCAATTTTTTCACCCTCAAGCTCAAGGCCGTCCAAAAGGGACTTGCCGTCTTCGTTTAAAAAGCTTACGTCGATTACCTTGTCACGCTTGTTGACGGTAAGAACGACCGACGGGTTTACGTCGACGTAATATTCCGCATAGGCCTTATTGGTTGAGACCGTTATAGTAAGGATGAGTGAAAGCATCAGTATAAGGCAGGCGCAGGGGGCGGCTATTTTTACGAAAAGTGAGCCTATAAGCCTGTTATTGCGGCTTTTTGAGGTGTTTTCGTCGGGGAAGGGCTCTCTTTGTGCCCTTGAAAGTATCCTTTCCTTTGCGCCCTTTTGTGGGGAGAGATCGGTATTTTTTTGTAACAAATCAACAATACGTTTATCGTCCATTATTCCATCCTCCCTTCATAATATTTTTTAAGCTTTCTTATGGCGTTATTGTATTGCCAGCGGCAGGTCGCCTCAATACGCCTGAGCATCTCGGCGATTTCCTTGAATTTTAATCCGTCCACGGCGTGGAGGATAACTATGCGGTATTCGGTGTCGGATAAGACCTCTTGCGCGGCCTTTAATATGCCCGATTGGTCGTTTGCGACGTCCTCTGTGCCGGTGTCAAGTCCTTTAGTGCTTTCACGGTCGGTAAAGTCGACCGAAACCTGCCGGGAGTTTTTCTTCAAAAGATTCAGTGAAAGGTTTTTTACTATGGTATATAGCCAGTTAAAGCCTCTTTTTCCCTTAAAAAGGAAGATCTTCCTCTTTACCGTGAGATAGGCCTCGGATAAAACGTCCTCTGCGTCGTGTCGGTTTTTAAGATACCCGTACGCAACTGCGTAAAGGGGCTTTGCCGTCAGGTCGTATAGGATCGATAAGGCCCCGTTATCCCCGTTTTTAAGGTCAAGTAAGCAAGTATCGATTTGATTGGAGATAGATTTGTCATTCATTTCTTCACCCGCGTTTTTGCAAACTTAAGGTCGTTGTTAACAGGTGAATGCTTGACGCTGTATCCCCCAAGCCTTGCGCCTTTCAGTTAATATACAATCCAAAAAGGCTTTTCGTTTGCAAAAAAACAAAAAAAGTTGAAAAATTTTTAGAAAGCCCCTTTTTCAAGAGGCCGCGTAAACAATATTTTATATTAAGAAGGGAAAAAAGTCCACACAATTTGACCCAAAATCCGTCAAAAACTTTTCTTTTGAGGGGCGCGCAAGGTAAAATAAGCGGTTTTGTTGACATTTTTGTCCTTTTGTAGTAAAACTATAGGTGAAAAAGACTAAAGCGAGGGGCTTTGTATGAAAAAGCTTTTGACTGCCTTATTGATAATAATAATTATTGTCGCCACGGGGGCCGTGGTATATTTTAATTACGGCCTTGGATGGCTCAAGGATATCTGCCCACATATTGAGGGCGCGGCTGTCAGGGTAAAGGATCCTACTTGCACGGAGGAGGGGCTTGACGAGATAAGCTGCAGGATTTGCGGCGCCACCGTAAGACAGGTCGCCGTCAAGGTAAGGGATCACGAGGATACTGATCTTAACTGCGCCTGTGATGATTGCGGTGCAATAAATCACGCCCCGGGTCAGTGGCAGACGACGGTTACCGCCAACTGCCTTGAAAATGGCGAAAAGACGCTTTTTTGCGATACGTGTGGTGAAATTCTCGACCAAACGACCACACAAAAGGGCGATTGCGTGGATAAAAACGGCGATTGCCAATGCGACGTTTGCTATGAAATCAGCCACACCGAAGGTGAGTGGCAGGTTTTAAAAAAGGCCACCTGCAAGGAGGTCGGCTTTAAAAAGCTTGCCTGCACGTCCTGTGGAAAAGTCCTCTACGAGGAGGATATCCCTCTCGTTGACCACGTCTTTGTCGGCGGGCATTGCGATTACTGTGGGTGCGAAAACCCCCTTGACGACGTGACCCTCGGCTTATACAACAGCACTTACGGATACGATTATCTCGGCACGATGGCGGACGGCGACAAGCTTCAGGCCGTTTACAAAAGAATGGACGAAAGGGTGAGGGCCTTTCATGAAAGCACCACCCTGTCCCCCGATAACTGTGAGGTTGGCACCGTAAATTACGCAGAACTTGGCGTCACCACCGACCAGGCCATTGCCGTATGGAAGACTTACCGTGACGACAATCCGCTGTATTTCTGGCTTTCATACGAGATAAAGTACACTTCCACTTATTTTATAATACTTTCCTACGAGGAGTACAAGTCGGCCCCGGTAAGACAGGCCGCAATAAGGTCCCTTACCAACACGGTAAGCAGTATGTTCGTGGCGGCGGGCTCCGATCTTAGCGATTACGAATACGCCTTGAGCTTCCACGATCAGATCGTAGAAATGACCGATTACGCTTACGATGAAAACGGCAAGCCCTCAATGGATCCACTTGCCCACTCCTGCATGGGGGTATTTACGGGCGCGGGGGCCGTGTGTGAGGGTTACGCCCACGCCTATCAGCTTTTACTTAACGCCGCCGGCATCGATAATGTTTTCGTAACGGGCTATTCGGCCTCACAGGATCATGCCTGGAACGCTGTTGAGCTTGACGGTAAATGGTTTTGGTGCGACGTTACCTGGGACGACACCCCCGAAATCGGCTGGGGTATAAGTCACAATTATTTTATGGTCAATTCCACCCAGCCCGTCGATTGGCGGGACGGCGGATGGGTATCTGCAGGCAAAAGCTTTTCAAAGACCCACGCGTGCAACCTGCCGTCGGGTAAAGGTATAAGCTTTTTATACGGGCTTCCCTCCATATCGACCGATGTTTGGGGCGGCGCGGGGGCTTTAAGAAGCACCTTTACGGTTGACGGCCTTACCTACGGCGTCGTAGGGTTCAGGCGCGTTCAGCTGATAAACGCAGACCTTTCGGGGGATCTCGTTATTCCCGACACGGTAGAGTGGGGCGGTCAACGCTACAGGGTATCGTCGGTAGGCTGCTTTGATGAAAACGGCGTTATAAAATCTGGCAGCGTCATAACGGGCGCGCCAACGACCGTCACCATCGGCAAAAATCTTGAGTACGTCTGGGACGGGGCCCTTTCCTCTCCCTATACGGTGGGCTTTTTCGTCGACGATGACAACACGGCACTTTGCGATTACAGCGGCGCCCTCTTTACCAAGGGCCTTTACACCTTAATAGCTTATCCCGCCGCGCGGGCAAACGGAGGGTTTTCCATACCCGACGGCACCCACGACGTTGCTTATCTTGCCTTTGAAGGCTGTGAAAATTTAAAGACCCTGCACCTTGGGGCAGGGGTAAAATACGTGGGTACCCTCAACTGGGGCTACGGCTATCCCGTGGCGTATGACGCCAACAGACAAAACTCCGTAAGCCAAGGCGCCTTGGCAAGGATATATTATCAGATGGGCGGCAGTAAGGAGATTACCGTGTCCAAGGATAATCTTAATTTCGTCCTTGAGGGCGGCGCCATATATTCCGCCGACAAGACGGTATTTTACACTTTATCGGGGTACGTATCCCAAATTTCCTTACCAAAGGAGCTTAAAACCCTTGATCTTATCAATGGGGAAATAAACGGCCTTATGCTGGGTGATGGGCTCAAGTCAATCTCTGTCGACGGCGAAAATCCTTACTATTCGTCAGAAGACGGCTTGCTTTATAATAAGGATAAAACCCTTCTCGTAACGGCCCCACCCGCCTTAAGCGGAACGGTAACCTTGGCCGGGAGCCTTAAGGAAATCGGCGTTTACGCCCTTGGCTACTGTCAAAAAATAACGGCAGTCGTCCTGCCTGCAAGCCTTCGCACCATAGGTAAAAACGCCTTTGTTTACGCCTTTAAGCTTGACTATCTGTTTTATTCGGGCAACGCCACCGATTTTGAGGCCGTAAAGATCGCTTCTGGCAACGATGGGCTTTCGGTTTATCTTTACAGCCCGGACAGGCCCGATGCGTCCGGCAGGTACTGGCGATACGTCCTTGGTGTGCCAACGCCTTGGGCTTTATAAAGGCGGAAAGGCTTTGACTGCAAAAGTGGTAAAAACTCAAAAAGTCGGCCTATAAGCCCGTTATCGCTATTTTTTCGCCAAAAAATATAAAAATTTTATTAAAAAACCACTTAAAAGTCGCCATTTTTTGGTGGCTTTTATTTTTATAAAGTTGCACATAAAGATTGTATATTTTGTCGAAATATGTTATAATACGCCGTAGAATATATTATGAGGTAAGTTTGGGTCACTATGGAAGATAAATATTTTAGACGATACCGCAACCTTGGCAGGGTAGCTTTTTATTGCACCGTTGCCATTACGTTTGCTATACTTTTAAGCTCCTTTATGGGGCCGGGTTCATCGGGTAAGATCACCCGTTTTTTTGAGTCTATAGTTTTGTTTTTTCAGCCCGAGGCCGATATCGAGCATAACGTTTGCAGCGGTATAGAGGTTTCCATAGTTGACGACAAGGGCGAATCAAAGCACTACGTCGGCAGCGTTTCCACCGTGGTCGTTACGCCTATCCCGGCCGATGCGGAAATCGGCGAGATCGTCCTTTCGTCGGGCAATCCGTCAATTGCCTCCGTCGAGGGGAATAAGGTATATTATCACACCTACGGCGTGGTTGACATAACTGTTTCCCTTAAGGACAACCCCACCATAGCAAAAACCGTTACCACCAGGTGCGAGGGCAAGGACCCTGTCGTCCAGCCGGAGCTTTCCGTGGACGCCTCCACCAAGTCGGTAAAGGTCGGCGGGCGCACTACCGTTAAAATTAACGGCAGCGTTATGTCGTCTGCCAAGGTACAGATCGTTGACGATCCCAACGGCTGCATCAAGGTTATCAGCAATAAATACATATTTGGTCTTAAGGCCGGCACGGCGACGGTAAATATCACCGTGGCAGGGAAGACCTTTGTGGAGGAGATAAAAATTTCTGACAACCCGGATTTCGTGCCGCCCCAAACGGTAAGCGTTTACGAGTCTGTCACCGTCTGGCCGGGGGAACGAATTAACTATTCAAAGCTTATACAGGGCATCGCCGAGGAAAAGGACTTTTATTTCACCTTGAAAATAGTCGACGGCTATCCTTCGGACGTTGTCAGCGTAAGCAGTGATAAAACCTACGTCACGGCCAAAAATATAGGCACCACAAGGCTGCAGCTTACCTCTGTATTTAACCCCGATTGCTACGGCTTTATTGACGTCAACGTAGTCCAACAGCCCCCGGAGGATATGATCATCGTGGGCGCTGAATACGTCAGCATTTACGGCAAAAACGACAGCTACACCTTGCGCGACCACAACGGCAGGGATATTTCCAACGACGCCATAACCTGGGAGATCGTCTCCGGAAAAGCCACCGTCGACGGTGAGGGCGTGGTTACCGTAAACGGCTTCAGAAAGGTCGTTATCCGCGCCACAACGGTTGTTGACGGCTTTACCATGGTTACCGAAAAAACGGTAAAAGTCCGTCTATATGACGATTTTTACGGCTTTATGAGAAAGATTGCGGGGCACTTTACCGTCTTTGCCGTCTTTGGGTTTGGCGTTCTCGCCACGACGACTATACTTATAAAGCGCAAGTGGCTTGTCCCCATAATAACCCTTGCTTACAACTTTGCCATAGCAGGCCTTTCAGAGGTCTTTCAGCTTCCGATTTTCGTTTCGGGCAGATGCTGCAGCTTTACCGACGTTTTGGTTGACTTTGGCGGCTCCTTAGTCGGTTGCTGCGCCTTTACGGCCGTGTTTGTAATCTTTATTGCGGTCCTTGCGCTGATACTTAAAAAGGATAAATTCAAGTCCTTCGTACGGGCTGCAAGGGCAATTTCCCTTAAGGACGTATTTATAAACAGAAAACCCTAAAAACCCGCCTATAAGTCGGTTATTGGCTGTTTTTACCTAAAAAAACAAGGTGTAAAGCACTTGGCTTTACACCTTGTTTATTATTTAGTTAAGCTTGACGCGATAGGGCATTACGTTACCGTTTGTGACGTTGTTTAAGTTCCACTCCTCCTCGTCCCAGCCGAGGGTCGTCACGTAAAAGAGCTTAGTCTTAAGCTGAGAGGACGTTACCTCCTGCCAGTTGGTGTTCCATTCGCTTGCACCCGAAAGCACCTGTGTCTTTAATATGTAACAATTATTAACGGTGCCTCTTGTACCGATAAACCTTGAGACGTGTACAGTGGCTGAATTGCTTTCAATATTTACGGTCACATTACCCTTTGCAACACAGTTATTAAAGGTTCCGCCGACCCCGCCAAAGCCGCCAATGTCTCCGTATTTGGAGAAGGACGCGTAAACTGAGCCCTCGCTGATTGAATTATAGAATGTGCCGCTTGCGCTGCCGATAAATCCTCCGCACGAAATATATCCGCCATCTGCGCTTACGCTAGCCTTTGATTGGCTATTGTAAACAGATGAGCCTGACCCGGCCGATCCAATCAAGCCGCCGACGGATGCTGTGGAATCATAGCCCAAAACTTGAACGTCTATCGTTCCCTGAGAGTAGCATTTGTCAACACTTCCTTTGTTAAGAGTGCCAACTAAACCGCCTACGTAAGTGTATGCGTGATATATGCCTGAGTTTATGGCGTAGACATCGCCCATGCCCGAGCTTTGAGTAATTGTCCCTCCGTCGCTGTATCCGACCAGGCCGCCAGTGTAAAGCTCAGAAGCACCATAATTGCCGGCAACGTCTGCGCAGGCCATGCATCTTGTAATCTTGTTGGTGTTATAACCGACCAGGCCGCCGACGTAGGTTGTTTCGGTCATATTTATGGTGCAGTTTGAGTAAATTTCACATTCTTCAAGAATAGCTCCGGATTCGCCCGCCAAAATACCTGCAGTTAAGGCCTTTCCGCCTATTGAAGAGTTTAAAACGCTGCAATCGTAAACAAAGGTGCCTTGAATATATCCGGCAAGGGCGCCTACATAGTAGGCGGTTGATGAAAGGCTGATTTGTGCGTTTGAAATATTAACGTTCTCAATAGAGCCGTACACCCTTCCAAACAGCCCGAAATATTCGTAATATGATGTTTTTGGCGAGGTTATTTTAAAGTTACTTATGGTGTAATTGTTGCCGTAAAAGCTGCCCGAAAACACTCTTGCGTCACTGTGGCCGCTTGATGACGTGTAATAGCAGCCAATTGGGTTCCACTCGGAGCCCTTTAAGTCAATATTGCCGGTTAATGCGTAACATTTATCGTAATAAACGTTATGATCACTACCGTTTATGGCGTTCGCAAGATAAGCAAGCTGGCCCGCGGTGGAAATAAGATAAGGGTCTTTCTCCGTGCCGCTACCTCCGGCGAAGGATGATATTATCTGTCCGTCCCATTGTATCAGTTTAGGTATTTCAACCTGGGGGATGAGAATATCATAGCATTTTTCACAGTAGGCACCCTCAGTCAAGCCGGTAAATTCAAGGGTGGCAGGCTCCTCGGGTAAAATCGCGCTTAGGTGGGCGATCGGGGTGATTTCGGTTTCAGTAGCGGGGCAATTTTTGCACTTACGTTCTTTTTTGCCCTCATGATAGCAGTTTGCGGTCACGGTTACCTGCCAGTCGTTGAATTCATGTTCGGCTAAGGGCTGGCGGTCGCCTACGATCTGATGACGACAGCCGTTTACGCATTCGTATACGGAGTAGCCTTCCATTGTGCAGGTTGACTCAATTGTTTCAACATACTGATAATCGTGGTCCAATGGGCTGACGGTGTTGCCGTAAAACTGATCTCCGCATCCGTCCCTTGAACAGCGGTAAAGGGTGTAGCCTTCGTTTTGACAGGTTGCCTCAACCTGTTCAACAGCCTGATAATCGTGACCAAGGGCATCTTCGGTGTATATAATTTGCAGGCTTTGGCCGCAATGCTTGCAAACGTACGTTGTTGATCCTAGCGTCGTGCAGGTGGGTGCAACGGTTTCGGCAGGTATGCTTTCATGATGGCAGGTTTCATCGGGCGTGGGTAAAGGGGCCTGAATGGAACGTATAAAGTTATATGCGATATTGAGAAGCGCCAAGGTAGTGAATACAATGACTATTATCATCTCTGGCTTTGCCTGATTATTAAAAAGCTTAAGCCCGATCATTGCTATGCCGCCAAAATATAAAATTGTAGACAAAATTGATATAATTCGTGGAAGGGGGGCTAAACGCTTCAGCATTTCGGGGGCAATAAAGCTTAATACGTTCAACGCGATGGATAAAAAGATAGATATGCCAAAAAGTCCTGCAATAATTAGCAGGGATTGCTGATCATCGTTTAAAAAGTCCATGGCCAGCATTATTAAAGCACCGATATTTGCAATTGTTGTCAAAATTGAAGCCACAACTGACACTATTTCTAAAGCGTTCAGTAGGTTGGTGTAGTCGGGAAAAAATGACCCGAAAAACATGACGAATAAAGTAGGCACAAACAGTAATACCCATCCTGCGCCAAACAGCAGCATGGGCAACAAAAACTTTGTCTCGCCCTTAAAATACTTTATCGCGCACATAATGGCCGGTACAATGTGTAAAAGCATCAACAAAAAGGGCAAAAGATTTTTAGCAGTAGCCATTTTTTCCTCCGTAAAATAAAAATACCGCTTAAGTAGAATTGTAAAAATCAGTACGTAAGCACGTATTAATTAAAATTATTATTAATTTTTTCAGCGTTTTGATTATACCACATCTCCCTACATAAGGCAAGTGTTTTTAAGTATACTGCAAGGGGGGTTCAAGGTGAGGCTGATAAAAATCGCAAAAAAGGGGAGGGAATATAAAAAAATAAGTGGCGCGTGCTTGACGTACGCGTGACCATATATTATAATATAATAGCAATTTTGGTGCGAAAATACCCTTAAAAAAGGGTGTTAGACACCATATTTTGTGCCCAAAAAAAAATAGTTGCCACAATTAAAAAGTTTTTTAAAAAACAGCGAAAAAATGTTTGACAATAAAGTTTTAATATTGTATTATATGTACGCTGTGTAATAAAAGGGTTGAGGCGAAAGGTTACTTTAATCCTGAAAAGACAAAGGATTTTGTCTTAAGGAAGATAATTTTCGCTGACAATTGTGAGGGCATAACCCTCGCGACTAACCGTGCCCTTCGGTATAAGGTCATCTGCTTAAAAACACACGGCGCAGATGATTTTTTAATGCCAAAACGCACGATACACACGGCAAAGTTGTCAAAACTGAAAAATCTTCCTTCTCGCCAGGCGGGAAAAGGGGATAAGTCGGGTCAAAAGTCCTAAAATCCCGATTGACAGCTTCAAAAATTGTTAGTATAAAACGGAGGAGTAAAAATGACAGGACAGAAAATCAGAATCAAATTATCAGCTTACGATCACAACATGGTAGATCAGGCAACCGCACGCATCGTTGAAACGATGAAGAAGGCAGGCGCAAAGATCAGTGGCCCTATTCCCCTTCCCACCGAAAGAGAAATCGTTACTATCTTACGTTCTCCACATAAGTATAAAGACAGCCGTGAGCAGTTCGAATTAAGAACCCACAAGCGTCTTATTGACATTTACTCAACAAATGCAAAGATGTTAGACAGCATTCATCTTCCTGCAGGCGTAGACGTAAAGATCAAACTGTAATTATTTTTGTAAATATATACGGAGGTGAACTTTATCAATGAATAAAGCAATCATTGGAAGAAAATTAGGTATGACGCAGATCTTTTCCCCGGACGGAAAAGTAATCCCCGTTACCGTAATCGAAGCAGGTCCATGCCCTGTTGTACAGGTTAAGACCGTAGAAAGAGACGGCTATTCAGCAGTTAAGCTCGGCTTCAAGCAGGTTTCCGAAAAGGAAGTCAACAAGCCCCAGCTCGGCCAGTTCAAAAAGGCCGGTGTTGAACCCCAGAGATATCTCAAGGAATTCCGTCTTGACAACGCTGAAACTTATCAGGCCGGCAACGTTGTTAAATGCGACGTTTTCGCAGCAGGCGATAAGGTTGACGTAGTTGGCCTTACCAAGGGTCACGGTTACACGGGCGTTATCAAGAGATGGAATCAGCACAAGCTTTGCGCATCCCACGGTGTAGGTCCTATCCACAGAGAGGTTGGTTCAATGGGTTCTATATCAGATCCTTCAAGGGTATTTAAGAACAAACACCTCGCCGGCCAGTACGGTCACGAGCAGGTAACCATCTTAAACCTCGAAGTTATCAAGGTTGATGCTGCAAGAAACGCTATCTTAGTTAAGGGCGCAGTTCCCGGTCCTAAGGGCGGTATCGTTTCATTAAGAAACAGCGTAAAAGCGTAAGGAGGTAAGCCATAATGCCAAGCGTAAAATTATACAACATGAAAGCAGAAGAGTTAGGCGTTTATGAACTTAACGAAGACCTCTTCACGATAGAATATAACGAGCCGTTGATCCACCAGGCAGTGGTAACCCGTCTCGCTAACGAAAGACAGGGCACAAAGAGTGCTTTAACCAGAACTGAAGTTCGCGGCGGCGGCAAGAAGCCTTACCGTCAGAAAGGTACCGGTAATGCCCGTCAAGGCTCTACAAGAGCTCCTCAATGGATCAAGGGCGGCGTAGTTTTCGCACCCAAGTCAAGAGATTTCAGAAAGAAGATGAACATCTGCGCAAAGCGTATTGCTATGTTCTCAGCTCTTTCCAAAAAGCTTGCTGAAAACGAATTATTCGTTATCGACGAAGTTGCAGTAAACGAAGGTAAGACAAAAGAAATGGTTGCTTTCTTAAACGCATTCCATTTTGAAAAGTCCGTACTCGTTGTTATGTGCAACGGCGACGAAAAGGTAATCAGGGCTGCAAGAAACATCCAGAAACTTACAACCCTTCCCGTTGAACAGCTCAACACCTACGACATTGTTAAGAACAGCGTAATCGTTCTCGCAAAAGGCTCTGTCGAACATTTAATGGAGGTTTACGGAGAATAATGGAAGCAAGAGACATCATTTTAAAGCCAGTCCTCACCGAAAAGACCTATGCGTCCTTCGAGGATATGAAATACACCTTCGTCGTTGCTAAGAAGGCAAACAGAACTGAAGTTAAGTTAGCCATTGAAGAGCTTTTCAACGTAAAGGTAGAGAAAGTAAACATCATGAATTGCCACGGCAAGCTTAAGAGAATGGGCAGAAACCAAGGTTACACACCCGACTATAAGAAAGCCATTGTTACGTTGGCAAAAGGCAGCAAGGACATTGAGTTCTTCAAGTCACTCGCTTAATGTAGGAGGAATTGAATAATGGGTATTAAAAGATATAAACCTACGTCCTCTGCGCGTCGTTTCATGTCGGTAAGCACTTTCGAAGAAATTACCACCAACAAGCCGGAAAGATCTTTACTTGAAGATCAGCGTCACACCGGCGGCAGAAACGCGCAGGGTAAGATCACCGTTCGTCACCACGGCGGCGGCAACAGAAGAAAATACCGTATCATCGACTTTAAGAGAAATAAAGACGGTATCGTTGCAACTGTTAAGACAATCGAATACGATCCTAACAGAAGCGCAAACATCGCATTACTCGTTTACGCTGACGGCGAAAAGAGATACATCCTCGCACCCTACGGCTTAAAGGTTGGCGACAAGCTCTTAAGCGGCGAAGGCGCTGACATCAAGGTCGGCAACGCATTAAAGCTTGCAAACATCCCCGTTGGTACGATGATCCACAATATCGAGCTTCAGCCCGGCAAGGGTGGTCAGTTTGCCCGTGCAGCAGGTATGGCAGCACAGCTTATGGCTAAAGACGGCAAGCTTGCAACCTTAAAGATGCCAAGCGGCGAAATGAGATACGTTCCCTTAAACTGCAAGGCAACCATCGGTCAGGTTGGTAACCTCGATCACGAAATTATCCGCATCGGTAAAGCCGGTAAGGTTCGCCACATGGGCATTCGTCCTACCGTTCGCGGTTCTGTTATGAACCCCTGCGATCACCCCCACGGCGGTGGTGAAGGTAAGTCCCCAATCGGCCGTCCCGGTCCTGTAACACCTTGGGGTAAGCCGGCACTCGGTTATAAGACGAGAAAGAAAAAGAATAAGACCGACAAGTTTATTCTTAAACGTATTAATTAAGGAGATCTAAAATGAGTAGAAGTGTAAAGAAAGGACCTTACGTGCATGCTAAATTACTTGCAAGAATAGAGGCTTTAAACGCAGAAAACAAAAAGACCGTACTTAAAACTTGGTCAAGATCTTCCACAATATTCCCCCAGATGGTTGGTCACACAATCGCTGTATACGACGGCAGAAAGCACGTTCCCGTATACGTAACCGAAGATATGGTTGGTTGCAAGCTTGGCGAATTCGCACCTACAAGAACCTTCAAGGGCCACGCAGGCGCAAAGACAACCGGCGGTAAGTAAGGAGTAATAGATTATGGCTAAGAATATGAAGTTAAAAGCTGCAAGAATTGCAGAAACCAAAGATAGAAGACCCAGGGCTTGTGCTAAGTACATCCGCATTTCCCCATATAAGGTAAGAGTTGTTCTTGACCTTGTAAGAGGTAAAAAGGTAAACGAAGCCGTAGCAATCCTCGAAAACTGTTCAAAAGCAGGCGCTGAACCTATTAAAAAGGTTATTTTATCAGCAGCTGCCAATGCAGAGCATAACCTTCAGATGAACGTTGCAGACCTTTACGTAGCAGTTTGCTACGCAGACATGGGCCCAACGCTCAAGAGAATGCAGCCAATGGCACACGGCAGAGGATTCAGAATTTTGAAGCGTACCAGCCACATCACCGTGGTTTTAGACGTTCAAGCGTAATTTAGGAGGAAATCATGGGACAGAAAGTTAATCCACACGGAATAAGAGTTGGCGTTATTAAAGGCTGGGATACTCAGTGGTATGCTGACAAGAAGAATTTTTCCGCTTTCCTCAAAGAGGATTACGAAATCAGAGAATTCGTTAAGAAAAAATACTATGCTGCTGCAATTTCAAGAATTTTAATTGAAAGAGCTGCTAACAGAGTAGCTGTTACCATCTACACGGCACGTCCCGGCGTATTAATCGGTAAACAGGGTTCCGAAATCGAAGTTATCAAGGCTGACCTTGCAAAGATTGCAACCGGTAAGCAGATTGGTATCAATATTATCGAAATCAAAAAGCCCGATTGCGACGCTCAGCTCGTTGCTGAATCAATCGCAGCACAGCTCGAAAAACGTGCTTCATTCAGAAGATGCATGAAGCAAGCTATTTCCCGCGCAATGAGATTGGGCGCTAAGGGTGTTAAAGCCATGGTTAGCGGTCGTCTTGACGGCGCAGAAATTGCCAGAACCGAACATTATCATGAAGGTTCTATCCCCCTCCAGACGCTTCGCGCAGACATTGACTACGGTGTAGCAACCGCAAGGACCACCTTCGGCGCTATCGGTATCAAGGTTTGGGTATACAAGGGCGAAGTCCTCGGTGGGATGAAGAAAGAAGGAGGCGAAGCTTAATATGTTAATGCCTAAGAGAGTTAAGAGAAGAAAACAGCATCGCGGCAGAATGACCGGCAAATGCACCAAGGGCAACAAAATTGCTTACGGCGAATTCGGTCTTGTTGCTGACAGCCCAAGCTGGATCACTTCCAACCAGATAGAAGCTGCCCGTATCGCTATGACCAGATTCATCAAGCGTGGCGGCCAGGTTTGGATCGATATTTTCCCACACAAGCCAGTTACAAAGAAGCCTGCTGAAACCCGTATGGGTAGCGGTAAGGGCGCTGTAGAATATTGGGTAGCAGTTGTTAAACCCGGCAGAGTTTTATTTGAAATCGCCGGCGTTGCAGAAGCTGACGCAAGAGAAGCTTTAAGGCTTGCAAGCCACAAGCTTCCCTGCAAGTGCAAAATCGTTAAGAAAGAAATTTTAGAAGAGGGGAGTGAAGGCTAATGAAAGCAAAAGAAATTCATGAAATGACATCTGAAGAGCTTACCAAAAAGTTGGCAGAACTTAAAGATGAACTTTTTAACCTTCGTTTCCGTCACGCAACGGGTCAACTTGAAAATCCCAACGTTTTAAACGGAGTCAAGAAGGACATTGCAAGAGTAAAAACTGTTCTCCGTGAAAGAGAAATCAAGAAGGCATAAGGAGAGGAATGATGAGAAATTTACGTAAAGAAAGAGTAGGAATCGTTTCTTCCGACAAGATGGACAAAACGGTCGTTGTTGTTGTAGAGCAGAAGGCTAAACACCCCCTTTACAAGAAGACGATTACCACGTCTAAGAAGTATAAAGCGCACGATGAAAATAACGAGTGCGGTATTGGCGATAAAGTAAAGATTGTTGAAACCAGAAAATTAAGTAAGGACAAGAATTGGAGAGTTGCCGCCATTATAGAAAAGGCTAAGTAATAGGAGGGCTAATATGATACAAGCACAGACAAGATTAAAATCAGCAGATAACTCCGGCGCAAAGGAGTTAATGTGCATAAAGGTTCTCGGTGGCTCTTATCGTAAATGGGGCAACATCGGTGACGTAATCGTTGCAAGCGTCAAAACAGCTACTCCCGGCGGCGCAGTTAAGAAAGGCGACGTTGTTAAGGCAGTTATCGTAAGAACTACCAGCGGTTTAAGAAGACCTGACGGCACACACATCAGATTTGACGACAACGCTGCAGTTATTATCGACGCTCAGAAACAGCCTAAGGGCACCCGTATCTTTGGGCCGGTTGCCAGAGAATTGAGAGAAAAGGATTACATGAGAATCATTTCCCTCGCACCAGAAGTTCTGTAAGGAGAGATAAAGATGAAAGTTAAAAAGAACGACACAGTATATGTTTTAACCGGTAAGGATGCCGGTAAGACCGGTAAGGTTCTCGCTGCTTTCCCCGCACAGAACAGGATCACTGTTGACGGCGTAAACGTACAGAAAAAGCATCAGAAGGCTCGTTCCGCTAAAGAAACCAGCGGTATCGTAGAACAAGTTGGTCCTATCGATGCTTCCAACGTTTTGGTTGTATGCCCCGCATGCGGAAAAGCTGTAAGAGTACAGCACAAGATGGAAGGCGACGTAAAGGTAAGATGCTGCGCTAAATGCAAAGCTACCTTAGACGCCAAGAAAGAGGCAAAAGCTCAAAAGCCTGCTAAGAAGGCTGCTAAAAAATAATAAGCCAAATAAGGAGAAATAAAAAACATGGCAAATGACAAGACTCAGGTTGCTAAAGAAGCTGCAACCGATTCAAGGTATGTCAGCCGAGTAAGACAGCGTTACGAAGCAGAAGTCGTACCCTATCTTATGAAGCATTTCAATTATAAAAACATTAATCAGGTTCCCAAGCTTGTTAAGATCACCATCAACGGTGGCTTGGGCGACATTAAAGATAATGCCAAAAGTATTCAACTTGTTCAACAGGAGCTTGCTCAGATCGCTGGCCAGAAGGCAGTTTTAACAACCGCTAAGAAGTCAGTTGCAAACTTCAAGGTAAGAATCGGTATGAACGTTGGTTTAAAGGTTACCCTCCGCGGCAACAGAATGTACGATTTCTTTGACAAACTCGTATCTGTTTCCCTTCCCAGAGTAAGAGACTTCAAGGGCGTACCCACCAAGTCCTTCGACGGCAGAGGCAACTATGCTATGGGCGTTAAGGAACAGCTTATCTTCCCTGAAATTCAATACGATCAGGTAGAGAAGATCAGAGGTTTTGATATCTGCTTCGTAACCACAGCTAACACTGACGAAGAAGCAAGAGAGCTTTTAAAAGCACTCGGCATGCCATTCAAGGCGTAATAAGGAGAACTATTATGGCAAAAAAGGCAATGATTAATAAACAGCAAAAGGCTCCTAAGTTCTCAACTAGGGCTTACACTCGTTGCAGCATTTGTGGTCGTCCACACGCTGTCATCCGCAAATATGGTATCTGCCGTATTTGCTTTAGAAACTTAGCTTACAAGGGTCAGATCCCCGGTGTAAGAAAAGCAAGCTGGTAAGGAGGTAAAAACAATGACAGATCCTATTGCAGATATGCTTACAAGAATCAGAAATGCTTTAGTTGTAAAGCACGAAACTGTCGAAATCCCCACTTCTAACACTAAAAAAGCAATCGCTCAGATCCTTTTAGACGAAGGTTATATCGGCGCTTACGAAGTTCAGGGTGAAGGTCTTGACAGCAAAATCGTTGTTACCCTCAAATACGGCGCTAAGGGCGAAAAGGTTATTACCGGTTTAAAGAGAGTATCTAAGCCCGGTTTAAGAATCTACGCAGGTTACGATGAACTTCCCAAGGTTTTAAACGGCATGGGTATTGCAATCGTTTCCACCCCCAAGGGCATCATGACCGACAGGGAAGCAAGAAAACAGCATCACGGTGGCGAAATTCTCGCCTACGTTTGGTAAAAGGAGGTAGGGAATATGTCAAGAATCGGTAGAGAACCGGTGGTCATTCCCGCCGGCGTTAAGGTAGAATTTGCCAACAACGTAATGACAGTAACCGGCCCCAAGGGCACGCTTACCCAGGATTACGATCCGGCAATTGTCCCCAACGTAGAAGAAAACCAAATTGTATTCACAAGAACCAGTGAACAGGGTCCTGTACGCGCTAAGCACGGTCTTTACAGAGCTTTACTTCACAACATGGTCGTTGGCGTTACCCAGGGATTTTCCAAGTCCTTAATCGTTAACGGTGTAGGCTGGAAGGTTAGTATGCAGGGTGAAAAGCTCGTTATGAACATTGGTTTTTCACACCCCGTTGAATACTTACCCTTAAAAGGCGTTACCATTACCTGTCCTTCCGCTACCGAAATCGTAGTAAGCGGCATCAACAAGGTTGACGTTGGTCAGGTTGCAGCAACCTTAAGGGCATACAGAAAGCCTGAACCTTACCATGGTTACGGTATCCGTTATAAGGATGAAGTAATCGAACGTAAGGAAGGCAAGACAGCCGGTAAATAAGGAGTGAATTATGATTACTAAAATCGATAAGAACCAAGATAGATTAAAAAGACACGCAAGAGTCAGAAAGAAAATCAGCGGTACAAGTGAAGCACCCAGGCTTTGCGTTTTCAGAAGTCTTAATCACATTTATGCACAAATAATCGACGACACTATCGGCAATACCTTAGTTGCAGCTTCTTCCGTTGAAAAGGAAATCGCAGCACAGGTTGCAGGTAAGTCCAAGAAGGAAGCCGCTAAGATTGTCGGCGCAGCACTCGCTGCAAAGGCAACCGCTAAGGGCATTTCCGTTGTAGTTTTCGATCGCGGCGGTTATCTTTACACCGGTAGAGTAGCCAGCCTCGCTGACGGCGCCAGAGAAGGCGGACTTAAATTCTAAAGGAGGACTTTTTTATGGCAAGAGAAAATGGAAGACCACAAAGAAGACCTGAAGAAAAAGACGGTCTTATGAAAAAGCTCATCGCCGTTAACCGTATTACCAAGGTTGTTAAGGGCGGTAAGAAAATGCGTTTTGCAGCTTTAGTAGTAGTTGGCGACGAAAACGGCAAAGTCGGTTACGGCATGGGTAAGGCAAACGAAGTACCCGAAGCAATCGAAAAAGCAAGCGCTCAGGCAAAGAAGAACATGGTTACCGTTGCTTTAGAAGGCACTACCATTCCTCACGCTTTAGTTGGTAAATTCGGCCGCGGTTCAGTGGTTATGTTACCTGCTGAAGAAGGTACCGGCGTTATCGCAGGCGGTCCCGTACGTGCCGTTATGGAAGCTTGCGGCATTAAAAATATCAGAACGAAATCTCACGGAACAAACAACCCCATTAACATGGTTAAGGCAGTTGTTACAGGCCTTTCAGAGCTCCGCACGGCTGAACAGATCGCGGCGCTCCGTGGCAAGACCGTAGAAGAGATTCTCGGTTAAGGAGGACTTTAAAAATGGCTGAAAACAAAATTAAAGTAACCCTTATTAAGAGTACTATCGGTTGTCTTAAGGATCAGAAGGCAACAGTAGAATCTTTAGGACTTAAGAAAATCCGTCAATCAAAGGTTTTCGATGACAGTCCAGCCCTTCAAGGTAAACTTTTCAAAATTAAACACCTTGTTAAGGTTGAAAACGTATAAGAGGTGGCTCATGAGATTAGGAAATTTACAACCTGCAGAAGGCGCAAGAACTTCTGAAAAGAGAATTGGCAGAGGCATTGGCTCCGGTATGGGTAAGACTTCTACAAGAGGTCACAAGGGTCAATGGGCAAGAAGTGGCGGCGGCGTTCGCCCCGGTTTTGAAGGCGGTCAGATGCCTTTAATCAGAAAGTCACCAAAGCGTGGCTTCAAGAACCACTTCAAGAAGGTTTATGCAATCGTAAGCATCGACGTTTTAGCTAACTTTGAAGCTGGCGCAATCGTTGATTACGATACGCTTTTATGCGCTGGCCTCGTTAAAGAGGTTAAGAACCCGGTAGGCTTGAAGGTTTTGGGCGGTAATGAAGAATTACAGGTTGCCCTCACCGTCAAAGCAGCAGCATTTTCAGCTTCCGCAAAAGAAGCAATCGAAAAAGCCGGCGGCACTTGCGAACTGGTTAAGTAGTTTGCTCTTAGCGGGGGACGATTATGTTTAAAACATTAGTAAATGCATTTAAAGTAAAAGAAATCAGAAACAAAATATTAATTACGTTATTATTTGTTCTGATTTACAGATTGGGATGCTATATTCCAGTACCCGGTATCGGTTCTGAGCTTATTTCCGCTGAAGATTTGGGCAAAGTTTCCTACCTCAACATCATGTCAATGATGTCAGGTGGCGCTCTTTCTCAGGGTACGTGGCTCGCTATGGGTATCGGTCCGTATATTAATGCTTCCATTATCATTCAGCTTTTAACAGTTGCTATTCCCGCATTGGAAAGATTGTCTAAAGATGAAGACGGCCGCAAGAAAATCTCTAACCTTACGAGAATAGGCGCGTTGGTACTTGCAGTATTACAGGCAATTGGTATTTTAGTTGCTTACGGCGGCTCAACCATTACCTCATCTGCAAACGGCGCAACCTCTTTTGTAAACCTTCTCGGTGGTCAGGCATGGCTTGCTTACATTCTCCTCGTTATCTTCTACGCTTCAGGCGCACTGGTAACAGTTTGGCTTGGCGAAAGAATTACTGACAACGGTGTATCAAACGGTATATCCATTCTCATCTTCGTTGGTATTTTAACGACAGTTGGTTTGCAGTCCGTTTCTATGCTCGGCGAGATCTTCAAAGGTAACTTAACAATGCTCTGGCAGTTCATTGGCTTTATCGCTGTAATCGTAGTTGTATTCGGTCTTATCGTATTCGTTGAATTATCCGAAAGAAAGATCCCCGTACAGTACGCAAAGCAGGTAAAGGGAAGAAAAATGTACGGCGGCCAGTCAACCGTTATCCCCATCAAGGTAAACGCAACGGGCGTTATGCCACTCATCTTTGCATTCTCACTTTTGTCATTCCCCGAACTTATCGGTACGATGTTCGCACCTAACGGCAAGTTCGTTATGTGGTGGCAGCAGTGGATGGGTACAAACTCCTGGTTATACATGGTAGTGCTTTGCTTATTAATCTTGGGCTTCAGCTACTTCTACTCCATGATCCAGTTTAACCCCGATGACGTTTCCAAGACAATTCAGCAGAACGGTGGCTTTATCCCCGGTATCAGACCGGGTAGGTCAACTGCTGACTATTTAAGAAGAGTTCAGGGCAGAATCACTTTATTCGGCGCAATCTTCTTAGCATTCATCGCATTAGTACCTTCAATTTTATTTAAAACCGTATTACAGACTTCTTCATCTGTATTCAGCGCAACCGGCTTGGTTATCTGCGTATCTGTTGCATTAGAGTTCAATACCGCTTTAGAGTCACAGATCATGATGAAGAACTACAAGGGTTTCTTAAAGTAATATAAGGGAAATATTATGAAAATTGTTTTTTTGGGTGCCCCCGGCGCAGGCAAGGGAACGCAAGCCGTTCAGCTGGCGCAAAAGTTGAATATTCCACATATTTCAACGGGTGACATATTCAGACAAAACATAAAAGAAATGACTCCTATCGGTATAGTTGCTAAAAGCTATATCGATAGGGGACAGCTCGTTCCCGATGAGGTCACGATTGAGATCGTAAAGGGAAGAATCCTCGAAGACGACTGTGCAAACGGTTATATCCTCGACGGATTTCCGAGAGATGTAGCTCAAGCCGTCGCGTGGGAAGCCATCGACAGCCTTGATGCAGTTATTGACATCGTTATCCCTTTAGACCGCCTCACGAAAAGACTTACCGGCAGGCGCGTATGCCCCAAGTGCGGTGAGTCCTATCACGTAGATTTTATCGGCAACACAACCGATTGCAAGCGGTGCGGCACGCCCCTTATACACAGGGACGACGACACCGAGGAAACGGTTGCAAAAAGACTTGATGTTTACACGACTCAAACGGCACCGCTCATTAAGTTCTATACTGAAAGAGGGATTATTCGTCAGGTAAACGGCGATCAACCTATTGAGCGCGTCTTTGACGAAATATTAAAGGTGCTTAAATGATTTATTTGAAAACGCCGCAAGAAATCCAAAAGATGAAGAAGGCTTGCCGCATCGTCGGCGATATGCTTCGTCTGTTAGAAGAAAAGATTCATGTCGGCATGACCACTAAGGAGCTTGACGCCATCGCATACAATTACATTGTTGCATCCGGCGCAAAACCAAACTTTTTAGGTTACGGTGGCTTCCCCGGGACAATCTGCGTGTCCATTGACGAGCAGGTCGTTCACGGATTTCCGTCAGACAGACGGCTTAAGGAAGGGGAGATAGTCAGCGTTGACACGGGCTGCGTCCTGGACGGATACCACGCAGACGCCGCAAGGACTTTTATCATCGGCAACACCACGCCGGAAAAGAAAAGACTTGTTGACGTCACTAAGGAATGCTTTTTTAAGGGCATTGAGGCGATAACCGTCGGTGGCACCCTTGGCGACGTAGGCCACGCAATACAGCTCCACGCAGAAAGCAACGGCTTTTCTGTGGTCAGGGATATGGTTGGACACGGAATCGGCAGAAGTCTTCACGAAGACCCGCCCGTTCCCAATTACGGCAAAAGGGGCGTAGGTGTAAGAATAAAGGAGGGTATGACCCTTGCGATAGAGCCTATGATAAACTTAGGCGGACACAAGGTCATCATAAAAGGCTGGGACTGCATCACTGCAGACGGACAGCCTTCAGCCCACTATGAAAACACCGTTGCCATTACCGAAAACGGCGTAGAAATACTCACGCTATAAACTAATAACGGAGGAATTATTTGTGTCGAAAAACGATGTAATCGAAGCTGAGGGCGTGATCTTAGAAGCATTGCCCAACGCGATGTTCAAGGTCAAGTTATCAAACGGCTATGTTATTACCGCTTATATCTCGGGCAAATTGAGAATGAATTATATCAAAATAATACCCGGTGATTCCGTTAAACTTGAAATGAGTCCTTACGATTTATCCAAGGGCAGAATAGTTTGGCGTAGCAAGTCGTAAGCATTAAGCAAATCTAAAAGTTCAAAAAATATCGGAGGAACAAAAATGAAAGTCAGACCATCTGTTAAACCCATGTGCGACAAGTGCAGAGTTATTAAAAGAGAAGGCAAGGTTATGGTTATCTGTTCTAAGAATAAGAGCCATAAGCAAAGACAGGGCTAAAAGGAAACAAATCGTCTGCTGAAGGTGGTCATTCCACACCGCTTAGGCAGGGGATATCGAATATATATTTATACTATCAGATTTTTATTACACTATTAATTGGAGGTTAGTAAATCAATGGCACGTATTTCCGGTGTTGACTTACCGAGAGATAAGCGAGTAGAGATCGGCCTTACCTATATTTTCGGTATTGGCAGACCAACCGCTACTAAGATTTTAAACGATACTGGTGTCAATCCCGACACAAGAGTTAAAGATTTAACAGAAGACGATATTTCCAAGATCAGGGAATATATCGAACATAACTTACACGTAGAAGGCGAGCTTAAGACTGAAATTTCAATGAACATCAAGCGTCTTATTGAAATCGGTTCCTTTAGAGGTGTTCGTCATAGAAAGAACCTCCCCGTAAGAGGTCAAAGCTCAAAGAGAAATGCGAGAACAAGAAAAGGTCCTCGTCGTACCGTTGCAAAGAAAAAGACGGCAACGAAGAAGTAAGAAGGGGGTAAACTGAAATGGCAGTAAAAAAAGTTGTAAAAAAACGTAGAGATATTAAAAAAGTTGACAAAGGTCAAGTGCATATTCAAGCATCTTTCAACAACACGCTTGTTACAATCACCGACATGTCAGGTAACGTACTTTCTTGGTCAAGTGCTGGTAGCCTTGATTTCAAAGGCTCAAGAAAGAGCACACCGTTTGCTGCACAAATGGCTGCAGAAGACGCTGCTAAGAAAGCAAGAGAATACGGCTTAAGAAGCGTAGAAGTATTCGTTAAAGGTCCTGGCGCTGGTAGAGAATCAGCAATA
>JAZOCB010000001.1:0-18394 GCA_045596265.1 Christensenellaceae bacterium | reverse complement strand
TTATATAACCATTGCGGTGGCGATAGCGTTGAGGACCCACCTGTTCCCATCCCGAACACAGAAGTTAAGCTCAATTGCGCTGAAAGTACTTTGCTGGCAACGGCACGGGAGGATAAGGAGCTGCCGCATTCAATTTATTCCTCTATAGCTCAGCGGTAGAGCATCCGGCTGTTAACCGGAGGGTCGTAGGTTCAAATCCTACTGGGGGAGCCAGAAAAAGAGATACACAACAGTGTATCTCTTTTTTTGTTTTCTCTTGCATGCTTAACCTACGACACGTAGCAGCATCGCAGGCACTACGTGCCGAGAAGCGCACGGAGGGCGCGACGCGTTAAGCAAACAGTACGGTGTACTGTTTGCAGCCAAAGCGGGGAGTGATTTGTAATCACGACCTGGACCGTAGGTTCAAATCCTACTGGGGGAGCCAGAAAAAGAGATACACAACAGTGTATCTCTTTTTTTGTTTTACTTTGTATATTGAACCTACGACACGTAGCAGTAACGCAGGCAAAAAAGTTACGATTTAAAGCTGTCATTTTGCCATTTTCCAGAACAAGTAGGTTATAAACTGAAACGGCGACTTAAAACTCGACAGTTGCGGAAAAATATATCGACAACTGCGTATATAAAGCGATTGAAAATAATTAAAATTTTTGATATAATTATGATAAATAAAAAGTAAAGGATTTACTAATGATTATAGATGAAAGAAAAACGTTGATACTTCAATATAATTATGAAAAAAGCGACTGGGAAGACATTACCAAGCGGGTTCAATGGTTTGAGGAGCAAAACAATGCGTGTAGAATAAAATATGTTGGGAATAATACTTTTTATTGGAAAAGCTGGAGGGATTTAAAAATCCTTGATAAGCCTAAAAGTTTGGATTTGACGGGAAAGATTCTTTATTGCGATAAAGTTCCAATGTACGGATTATCGCAAGTATTATTATTTGACACGTATGTCAAATTGTTTTATGCAACAAAGTTTACTAAACTAGTTAAAAAAAGCGATATTAAGATCGTTTCGGATATTACCGAAAGTAGAGAGATTAAGAATTTAATAAATTATTTAAAGGAAATTGCGGTGTTGATGCCGACTGAAGATGGGCATAATTTTCTCTTAAATCAATTAGATAAATTGACAGTTTTGGAAGATTCTGTATTAGGAAAGTTTTTACAAGGAAAATTAGGTGAGACTAAAGATAATAAAGTAGTAATCTATCCTTTTGATACAAATGCATCACAAAGAATTGCCATTAAAAGAGCAATAGAAGAAGATTTATCTATTATACAAGGACCGCCAGGAACAGGGAAAACGGAAACAATACGTAATATTGTGGCAAATTATGTTGCTAGAGGCGGTGCTGTTGCGGTAGTTTCAGGAAACAACGAAGCAACTAGAAATGTTAAAGATAAATTCGAATTGACAGGTTTTGGATATTTAAATGCGTTTTTAGGAAATGTAAAAAATATAGAAGCCTTTTTTAACGATGAACAAATTCCCGTAGAAATAATTGAAAAAGCAAATAAATTCAATTGTGCTCGTCGCTTAATGGAAACAAATAATGGAGTTGATACATATTTGCAATATAGTTTGGATGTTGCAAAAGCAGTACAACTTATAAATGAATATGAAGTAGAAAAAGAAATTAACGACGCTGAATATCAGATTAAGGAAAGAAAGGTACCTAAAATATTATTAAATAAAAAATACACTAGCGTCAAGTTGTTAGAATTAGCTTCAGTATTGGAGTCCTTGCCAGAAGAAAAAATAACAGGATTTTTTAATAGAATAAGATTTTTATTTAGATTCGGTATTATAAAATTAAAAGAAATTGCACAAAACAAAGAGGATTCTATTGAATACTTAAAGAATAAATATTATGGCGTAAAAATTTCAGAACTTGATAAAGAAAAAAAAGAGAAACAGAACTTTATCGATTCAAATAAATTAGTAGATTTAATTGGAGAGCAAAAAGAATTATCATTGAGTATTTTCAATGCTTGCTTGCAAGAAAGATATAAAGCTTTAAATGATCGTATTTTTTCTATAAAAGATTATAGATTGAATTTTGATGCCTTTACAAAACGATACCCCATTATTTATAGCACAACTCACGCAATACGAAGTTGCTCGGGTGAAAATTATTTATATGATTGTGTTATTATTGACGAATCGAGTCAGGTTGATTTGATTAGTGCTGTAATAGCGTTTTCAGTGGCAAAAAAAGTTGTTTTGGTTGGTGATGAAAAGCAATTGCCACACGTTGTTAAATCTCAATTATTGCCGAATTTAACTAATATTTTTTCAAGATATAAGTTAGATAGCTGTTTTAATTATGCAAAAAATAGTATTTTGAGCTGTGTATTGAAGAAAGAAAAAAACATAGTTTCAACCCTTTTGAATGAGCACTATAGATGTGATCCACAAATCATAGGTTTTTGTAACAAAAGATTTTACAATGGCGAATTAGTTGTTCGCACACCACACAATACAGGAAATGGCGTAACGATAATCTCTCACGGATCTCATTTTGAAAGAAATAGGGCAAATGAACGACAAGTCGATATTATTGAAAAGGAAATAATAGAAAAATTACCTACAAGTCAAACGGGAATTATCGCGCCGTACAATAATCAAATAGAATTACTAAATAGTCGATTTGGAAATCTTGGTTATGTTATTGATACGATACATAAATTTCAAGGCAAAGAAAAAGATTATATTATTATGTCTACTGTAGCGAATAAAATTAAATTCTATGAAGACGAAGAACAAATTGATTTTTTAAATAATCCAAATCTTATAAATGTCGCTATATCGAGAGCAAAAAAGCGGTTGTATATTTTAGCGAGTGAAGAAGTGTTGAGTCAAGAAGGTTCAATATTAAGAGATTTATCTAAATACTATGAGTATTATTGTAATGAAACCAAAGTGCTAAAGACGAACGTTTTTTCTGTGTTTGACTTAATGTATGATGATTATGCTCCCATATTGGAGAAAACAAAAAAAGAACTTTTAAATATTTCTAATTTTTCCAGTGAAAATATAATGGCGACGGTCATTGATGAGATTTGTAAAAGTGGAGAGTATGGTGCATTAGGATATAAATTTAACTATCCATTGAAATATATTATAAAAATAAACACTTTAACAGATTTAGAAGACATTAAGTTTGTATCAAACATAAATACTCATTGTGATTTTGTCATCTATAATAAACTCAATAAAGAAATTGAAATGGTTGTAGAAGTTGACGGCAGTCAGCATAGAGAAGAATGTCAAGCAAAGAGGGATAGAAGAAAAGATAGGTTACTTGAAAATGCAGGGATTAACATTTTGCGTTTATCTACAACAACAATTGAGTGTAAAGAAAAAATAATTGAAAAATTGATTACTACTAGACAAGATTAAGAGTTGTTATAATATGATGAAATATAACTAAATGACAGCTATTTTATGAAGGAAAGACAGAAAAAGGAAGTATCATTTGGTAGTTCCTTTTTTTGTTTTTTCATTTATGATTGAACCTACGACACGAACGCGGCATTGCAGGTGATTTTGCAAAAACACGCCGATAATCGACTTATAGAGTGACGTTTGACTAAAATCTATATTATTTTAGTTAATAAAACGTTTAATTTGCTTGTAATAATTAGGATTTGTTGCTATAATATACCAACATTATTTTGCTATTTTGGGGATAAAATGGATTTTTGTACGAGAGAACTAATAGATAAAGGCTGGTCAAGTGATAAAAAATATCGTGTTACAGATAAAGGCGGTGCGCGGTATCTTTTACGTGTCAGCGATGCGAAGCAGTATGAAGCAAAGCTGTCAGAATTTAAGATAATGAAAAAGCTTACATCTTTAGGTATCCCGATGTGTCAGCCTATCGAGTTTGGCGTTTGTGATGAAGGTGTATATTCAATTCAAAGCTGGATTGACGGTGAAGATGCGGAGCAGGTTATTGCAAAGTATTCTGAAGTAAAGCAATATGCTTTTGGCGTTGAAGCAGGGCAGATACTGCGTAAAATTCACTCTATACCTGCGCCTAAAAATCAAGAAGATTGGGAAATTTACTTCAATCGAAAAATGGATTATAAAATTAAAAAGTACGGCGAGTGTCCTATCAAGTACGATAACGGTCAGGCGTTTATTGACTACATAAATGAAAATCGCCATTTATTAAAAAACAGGCCGCAGGTCTATCAGCACGGTGATTATCACATTGGTAATATGATGATTGACCGCAGCGACAAGCTTTACGTCATAGACTTTAACCGCAACGATTATGGTGATCCATGGGAAGAATTTAACCGCATTGTGTGGTGCGCGCAAAAATCGCACTTGTTTGCAACGGGGCTTGTTAACGGATATTTTAGCGATAACGTGCCGCCTGAATTTTGGAAATTGCTTGCGCTATACATTTCAAGTAATGCTCTTTCATCGGTATATTGGGCAATCCCTTTTGGGGAAGATGAAGTAAACGTAATGCTTAATCAGGGGAAGGAAATCCTTTCATGGTACGATAATATGAGCAATGATATACCCACGTGGTATAAAGGCTTGATGAAGTTTAATAATTAGTCTATAACAGGCTGCTTTCATAAAAAAAAGGAAGTACCAAAAGGTGCTTCTTTTTTTGTTTTCTCTTGCATCTAACCTACGACGCGTAGCAGTAACGCAGGCACTACGTGCCGAGAAGCGCACGGAGGGATAATTTGTAAAAGTGGGCCTATAGGTCGGTTATTGCATCATTTTTGCTATTTTTTTGCCAAAAAACAAGCGCAAAAAAGCGTTTTTTCGGCAGTTTTTCCTTTAAAAGATAGCCAAAAATTATTATCTATTCAACTTTTATATGGCGGTATTGACAAAGCCCTGCCAATGTGGTACAATTTTATCGATAATAAAATCACCGGGAAGTTTTTATGATTACTGAAGTCGTTGCGGCCCTCATTTTTGACGGCGACAAGATCTTAATATGTCAAAGACCCGCCCATAAGGCCCGCGGGCTTTTATGGGAGTTCGTCGGCGGCAAGGTAGGGCCGGGCGAAACCAAGCCCCAGGCCCTCGTCCGTGAGTGCCGCGAGGAGCTTGACGTCACCGTAAACGTGGGTGACGTCTTTATGGAAATTTCTCACGTGTACCCGGATATTGAGGTACGTCTTACGCTTTTTAAGGCCAAAATTTCCCAAGGTACCCCAAAAAGGCTTGAGCATAACGACATCAAATGGGTTAGTGCAGGGGAGCTTTCTCTTTACGAATTTTGCCCCGCCGACAAGGAAATTATTGCAAGAATAGAGGAGACCTTTATTAATGAAGCTTCTTAAAAGATTTCACGACAAAAGCCCCGTGTGGTTTGCCGTTTTGTGGATAATTTTATACTGTATATTAATGTCGTTTGGCGACGGCCTTTCCGCACGCGTGGGGATTGAAAAATCCGTGACCCTCCCCATTGGCCTTGTTTTGTCAGTCCTTCTGTTTTTGTACCTTAAAACCAACGGCATTTTGCGTGAGTACGGCCTTCAGCCGTCAAAGGCGAGCCCAAAGGCAATGCTTTTTTACCTTCCCGCCGTCGTAATGCTTTCGGCAAACCTTTGGCACGGCGTAAGGCTTAATTACAACCCTTTAGAAACCGTTTTATACTTCCTTTCCATGCTTGCCGTCGGCTTTTTAGAGGAGGTCATCTTCCGAGGCCTGCTCTTTAATGCAATGCGCCCGTCAAGCACCAAATGGGCGGTGATCGTTTCCAGTCTGACCTTTGGCGTGGGCCATCTTGTTAATCTTGTAAACGGCTCCGGGGCGGAGATCCTCCCAAGTCTTTTGCAGGTGGTGTACGCAGCTTGCGCCGGCTTTATGTTCGTAATGATGTATCTTAATGAAGAAAGCCTTATCCCGTGTATTGTCTTTCACGGCATATTTAACGGTTTAAGCGCCTTTACCTATGAGGGCGCCGCCACAAGCGAAGCAAGGCTTTTAACAAGCATTTTGCTTGCGATAATAACAGCCTCCTACGGCGCATACCTTGCCTTTAGGCTTAAAAAAAGAGGCGGAGCCGTTAGCTAAAAACCCACCTATAAGCCGATTATCGGCACAAATTCAATAAAAAATCACTTTAAAGGAGTAGTTATATGCGCAAAAATTTCGGAGCAAAAACCTGGCTTTATCCAATGCCCGTGCTTATTATCGGCACCTATGACGAAAAGGGTACCCCCAACGCCATGAACGCCGCCTGGGGCGGGATTTACGACACAAATCAGGTTATGGTCTGCCTGGCGGACGATCACAAGACTACCGCAAATATAAAAAAGACAGGGGCCTTTTCCGTAAGCTTTGCTACGGCAAAAACCGTGGTCCCATGCGATTACGTGGGGATAGTTTCCGGTACCGGTGTTCCCGACAAGGTCAAAAGGTCAGGGCTTACCCCCCGTCCTGCTGAGTTTGTCAACGCACCCCTTTTTGAAGAGCTTCCCATGACGGTAGAGTGCCGCCTTTTAAAGTTTAACGAGGACGGCATTTGCATCGGCACCATCGTCAACGTTTCCGCAGAAGATTCCGTCCTGACCCCCGACGGGACGGTAGACGCAAAAAAGCTTGATCCCATCGTTTACGACAGCGCCACCCATGAATACAGACGCCTTGGCGACGTGGTAGGAAAGGCCTTTTCCGACGGAAAAAAGATAAAATAAACTTAAACCAAAAAACCAAAAAGTGGCGGTAATCGACTTATACCGCCACTTTTTCTTTATATAAAAAATAAATTTTTTACTTAAAAAGATATTTGATGTGCCATTTATGGTACTTCTGTCGTGTTACAATAACACCATCAAAACTAAAGGAGTGTTTTATGCAAATTTCAAACGGCGTTATTTGTGCGTTAGACGAAACAGACAAAAACTTAATTATACCCAAGCACGTTACAGGCGCAGACTATTTTGTCGCCGACCTTGCCATTGTGCAGGGCTTTGACAGTATAACCGTTGACAAAGATAACCGGTTTTTCATCGTACGGGACGGGTGTCTTATTATGCGCGACCAAAAAATACTTATTGCCGCCGCAAATGGCGCAAAAATTCCCGACGACGGCAGCGTGACGTCAATTGCTCCCGGCGCATTTATGTTCCGTGACGACTTAGACACAATACAAATACCTTCGCAAATTAAGACGATTGGCTACTGCGCCTTTGCAAACACAAGCCTTAAAGCCGTCGTCATTAAAGAAGGTCTTCAATCCTTAGACTGTTTTGCCTTCGCCTTTAACGATGGCCTTAAGGAGCTATTTTTGCCCAAAAGTCTTCAAACGATCACCAATCACCCCATCCTTGAAAATGCCCCCTTTCTCGTTAATGAAGGTTACAAAAAGACCTTGTATAAAGTTTACAAAGATAGCTGTGCCCATCGCTGGGCAATTGACAAAAAATTGCGTTACGCCTTGCGAGGGGAATAATGAATATTATTTTTCTTGATATAGACGGTGTGCTTAATACGCCCAAAACCCGTTGCCGATGCTGCGGTTATCGCGGCATCGACGATGACAAGGTCAAGGCCCTTGCTTCAATCGTCGGCGCAACAGGCGCAAAGATCGTTCTTATCTCCACCTGGAAGGATTTTTGGCAAAAGGACTATAAATCCTTTCAGGGGGAAATGGCAAACTATCTTGACAAAAAGTTAAAAAAACAAGGCCTTGCCGTTACAGACAAGACCCGTGACAAAAACGGCGCGCAATATTTCAGTCGCGGTCAATCTATCCTTGACTATCTTTGCCGCCACGCGGTTAAGGATTTTCTAATCCTTGACGATTTACAGTATGACTACGACGGATGTGGTCTTACCGACAGGCTGATAAAAACCGACCCCCGCCACGGACTGACGGCCCGTTTAGCCGAAAAAGCCATAGCGGCCTTATGCGCAAAAAAACAGACGGCTATTGACACGTTAAGTCGTGTGTGATATAATATTATCGATAAAAGATGAAGAGAGGTGTTTTATGGCACAATATCCATTATCACAATTAATTGATGAATTTGCAAATGCACAGAAAAATTTATCTAATGCCGCCTTAAAGGAAGTAATTGGGCTTGCCCATGCGGATATGTCCAGGCACGCCGATGGTCACACCCCGGCCATAAAGGCTGCAAGCGTTAATTGGCTCTTTGCTTACTTTACAGACCCTAACACAAATCCCTTTTCCTCATCAAATTTTGACGTTTGGCATGAAGAAGCGTGTAATAAATACTGTCGGTATATGAAGAACCAAAAATTCAAGGGCTTTAAAATGACCGTAGGGCGCGCTCAAAAGGTTATAAATATGACCTTCAAGTATTTATATTGCACCGCCGCATACCGAGGCGAGGTTGAAAAAATAGCGGATAAATTACATATGGCCCTTGACAAATATACACTTAAGTGGTACAAGGACAATTTGGTAAAACACGGTCAGAAGGGCGCCGTCCCGGAGTGGAGCAAGATAGACTATTACCCAGATTACAAAAATATTAAAAAAGCAATATTTGATTATTTCCAAAACAATCCCTCCGATTACCAAGACGACAACGGGAACCCTCTTCCCCCGTTTTTAGCGGAATTTATTATTTGGAAAAAAGAGCAAATATTAGAAGATTTAGGTGTTTTTAACAAAATTTTAAATGATCTTCCTAACAACAAGTGGGCCATTGAGCAAAATAAAATAAACTCCCTCAAACAAGATCTTTTAAACATTGAAAAACAACTTTAACAGGAGAAATAACCATGCAGCAAACAACTTTAAAAGAACTCCCCGCGCTTTTATCCGACAAGTTGCGCGACTGTCGTGAAAGCGGCAAATTTATTAATATTGCCATTACCGCAGATGTTCCACACGAAAAGCATCTTAATAAAATTCTTAGAGATTGGGCAGAGAGCTGTTCGCTTAACTTTACTTTTATACCGTTGCCGAGCACTCTTTATAAGGATGCTGGCGGCGGTAAGTACGTCCCAGACCTTAAAGACGGCGAAAGGCAATATTTGTTCAGTGATGACGTCATTACCCATATCAACTCCAAAGAGGTTGGTTTTTTTGAATATTTAAACTGGGGGCGCCCCAAAAAGGCCGTAGAGGAGTTTAAAGAGATTATCACAAACCGCACCTACACCTCTCCGTATAACGGCATCCGTTGTGAGATAAATAACTTAAAAATGCTCGTTGTGACACTTTTCCCCGAAAGACCCGGCCGCAAGCTTATTGAGCTTGACCAATCAGTTGTTGAACTTTTTGAAAATTATCAGATAATCGATTACTGATGTACCAAAAATGGTACGTGACATATTATATAATAACACCGTAGATTACAAAAGGACGGTGTTATTTTTTTATGTTGTTTACTCCCAACGAAGATTTCTCAAGCCCCTTTGCCGATTTTGAAGATCACTCTGGCCGCGACGCCCTCGGCAAGGGCGCTTTCTGGCTCATTAAAAACGAGCGGGACCGATACGAGCTTTTTTGCGTTAAAATTTTGTGTTACCGTGATGGGGATTCCCTTGAACGCGTCGCAACCGGTCGCTGTGAAGCTGAGGGTCTTGGCCCTAAGGCCACTTGGGAAAGGGTTGACCCCTCCATCACCAAAAATCTGCCGTACGGTCATTATCCCCGTGGGCGTGTGAAGGTAAAAAACGGCAAGGCTGTTATTTATCTCAGTAAACGCATAAGCCGTGCGGACGTTATTGAAAAAATCTGCCAATCCTTTGGCCTTTTTAAGGAAAGGGGAATATCTTCAGTGCGTGTTAAGACGCGTTTGCTGTGGTAATTTACCTTCCGCTAAAAAAAAGCCTTATTATTTTTGCGACCATAAAGGAGACGATTATGAGATTTTACGAAGTATCAGTAAATGTTGAAAAAGAATGGAAGGATGCCTTAAGTCAATCCTTAACGGCAGAAAAAAAGATGGCTATAAGCCGTTTATCAAACAAATTTCTTGACGAACTTGACGGCAATGGATGCGTTTTTATCACACAGACCTCGCCAAACACGGAGATGGGTGTGTGCGTACGGGGCAACGGACTTTGTCCCGAGGATATCGTTAGGCGGTTTTTGGAAGAAATTGATTTTGTATTTACCTCCTTTGAGCTTAACGAGGTAGCAATAAAAGCTTTTTCTTTTATGGTGCGCGCAAGTCTGAATAGCAAATATATCGAAAGCGAGCGGCGGTTATACAGAAAGTTGGATTTAGAATCCATCATGTATAATACAGATTACTATTACGCAGACAATGTTGCCGCACCCCAAAAAAGTCCTAAAAAGATACTGCGCGACTTGAAAGAATATCATCTTGGCGACGGGTTTGCAAAGGAGATTTCACGCATTTTTTCCGTAGAAAACCAACAAGTCTTCCGTGGCAATCCAACAGATTACTTGATGATTTCCAGTGCCGCCGACCAACGGAAAACAATGGTTATTGACCTTGTACTTGCCCTTTATTCTAAGGGAAGATTAATTTCAAAGCGATATACAATTGTCGACCTTAGGGATCGGTTTTGTACCGTTGATTTTTTGGAAAAAATATACGTATTGAACGAGGGCGGAAGCGTGGTTTTAAAGGTAGATAAGGAAAATTTCACTTTTGGCGGTTACAACAAGGGTCACGTTGTTATCGACGATGTCGTCAAAGTCATGCAAAGGCATGGCGCAAGAACCCTTACTATATTCTCAATGGCCACCCCCTCTGACAAAATGCGTGCAGCAATAGAAACCAGTATGAGGGGCATGCCGCTCATTGTTTTTACGGACAACCTTTATGCAAGGGAAAAAGCCGTAGATCAGCTTGTTATGCTGGCCGCGCGTGACGGCTTTGAGCTCCCTTCCGAGGATTTGTCAAAGGTAAAATGTTCGGACAAAAGTTATACCTATGAGGAACTCTGTGGCCTGTATAACGAGTGGCGCGTCGGGTATCTCGGCAGATGGGTCTTTCCCGAGTACGGCGAGTTTTTTACAAGCCATACGACAAGTAAGCCCCTTGACTGCCCCCATGAAGAGGCTTATGAAAGGCTTCAGAAAATGATTGGGTTGCGCCACGCAAAAAAGGTGATAGAGGGCGCTATTAATTATTTCAGACTACAAAAGGAATATTACGCCCGCGGCATAGAATTCACGCGGCCGACCATGCATATGTGCTTTACCGGCAACCCGGGTACGGCAAAGACTACGGTGGCAAGACTTTTTGCGGAAATTTTAAAAAGCAACAACATTTTAAGCCGCGGAGAGCTAATAGAGGTTGGCCGTGCCCAGCTTGTTGGACAGTACGTGGGCTCTACGGCCCCAAAAATCAAGGATATTTTCAAAAAGGCAAAAGGCTCCGTTCTGTTTATAGACGAAGCGTATTCTTTGGTCGAAGACCGCAAGGGGCTTTACGGATCGGAAGCGATCAACACCATCGTGCAGGAAATGGAAAACTGTCGTGACGACACCGTTGTGATTTTAGCTGGTTATCACGACGAAATGCAAAAATTGCTTGACTGGAACCCCGGCATGAGGTCGCGTATTGCCTTTCACGTGCCCTTTGACGACTATTCAAAAGAGGAGCTTTTAGGTATTTCCAAAATATTCATTAACGACGCAAGTCTTACTCTGGAAAAATCTGCTGAGGAAAAGCTTTTAGGTATATTTCAAAGGGCGGCGGAGGACAAAAACTTTGGCAACGGTCGTTTTGCGAGAAACCTTGTGGAAAGGGCCAAGCTTAATCTTGCCAACAGGCTTTCCTCCCGTGATTTAAGATTTGTTTCCGACGAGGAAATCCGCACCCTTAAAGCTGAAGATTTTGATTATAAATTCAGCGAAAAAACACCTTCAAAGCAAATGGGTTTTTATTTCTGATAAAAATCCGCCGTCTATTTTTAGGAGTTTTGCTCAATGAAACGTGGGGGGCAAAACTCCTAAAAATCCGCCGTCTATTTTTAGGAGTTTTGCTCAATGAAACGTGGGGGCAAAACTCCTTTTACTTTTTTGCATTGACAAAGGCGATTTATGTTGATATAATATAAAAAAGGAGCGCATATGAAACAGGAAAGTAAAAAATTAGCACTACTCAGGGTGCTTGATATTTTAAAAAGATATAGTGATCAAAGTCATCCGCTTACTCAGGATAAAATTGTTGAACGCCTTAAAAAACTTTATCATATTGACGTTGACAGGCGCACTGTAAGTCGCCAGATAAGCCTGTTGCTTGAGGCTTTTGACGGGATAGACTCTCCAATTTCCATCGTTACCGACAGGCGAAAGGGCGTATATATTGAGGAAAGAGAGTTTGAAGATAGCGAGCTGAGGCTTCTTATTGACGGTGTTTTATCAAGCCGTCACGTATCTCCCAATCACTCAAAGGATCTTATAGAAAAGTTGTGCGCGCAGGCCACCGAATATTTCAAGCCAAGGGTAAAAAACGTCTACTCCGTCAACGATTGGAACAAAACGGACAATCCTTCGGTGTTTTTGAATATAGATCTTATTGATGAAGCTATCGAAGGGGGACTGCAACTTAAGTTTGTTTATAACAAATATGGCGCAGATAAAAAGCTTTGCAAAACCAGCAATCCTCGCGTCAGCCCATATCAGCTAATTTTGCACAATCAAAAATACTATCTTATGGCCCTTCACGAGGGGTTTAAGGATATGCATTTTTATCGCGTCGACAGGATTACCGATCTGAGGATCCTTGAAGACAAAACGCTTACCGACATACGTACCGTTCCGGGGTATTCAGGCGGCATAGACTATAAAAAAATATCTTCTGGGCTACCGTATATGTTTACCGACCGATTGGAGCATATAGTTATCCTCGTGGAACCTTGGGCCTTGGATGACGTTATCGATTGGTTTGGTAAAGACGTCCGCATTGAAAGCTTTTCGGACAAGTATAAGGTTACCCTTTACGCAAGTCCTCTGGCCACAGAATATTGGGCCCTTCAGTACCTTAGCGCGGTAGAGGTTTTAACCCCCGACACCCTGCGCGCAAGTATAAAAAAGGCCTTGCAGGACGGTGTAAAGAAATACAGCTAAAAAACCAAAAAGTGGCGGTAATCGACTTATACCGCCACTTTTATTGTGTTTTCGGCGTGGGCTCGGGCGGCAAAAAAGCGCAAAAAAAGGGGGCAAGATCAAAAGCTTGCCCCTTTTATTAAAGCGCGTTTTTATTTATGCCTTGTAAAAGCTCATATCAGAAAGGGTTATATCGGCGTTATAAGTACCGCCGTCACCCCTTGCCGAGTCCACGAAAACAAGCAGGTTTTTAACCGCCCCGTGGACGCCCTCGCCGTCGAAGGTTATGGTCACGACTACCTGTCCGCCTGCGGGGACTGTCAGGGTAGATCCGCCCCAGGTAAGGTCAGTCCACACGTCGCCGCCGCTGGCGCTTTGATTGCAGGCGTCCGTGCCGGAGCCATTTCCCGTTGCCACCCAGGTGGTGCCCTGAATATCAAATCTGACCCTTGCATCTGCCGTGCCGTTATTTTTCACGGTGACGGTGAAGGTGTTATTGCCGGCGGCAAGACTTGCCGCGTTTGCCGTAATAGGCTTCCAGGTATTGCCAAGTCCGCTGTAGCGCACGTTGACCACCTTTGCGGCCGTGTTATTGTTATCAAGCGTATAGCCGGTGCCCGCCTCACAGCTGAAGGCAAGCCCCATTGCCTCAAGCCCGTCAATCGGCCCGTCAACCGGCCCGTCTGCAGGTCCATCAACCTGTCCGAAGGCCGCAAACTTAATATTTTTGACGGTAACGTCACCCGCATAGGTATTTGCGTTATTTCTTGAGGAGTCTATCATCAGCTGAAGCCTTTCCACCTGACCGGAATATTCCACCACCAAAACGGCAGTTTTGCCCCCGCCGATCTCAAAGAAGGACCCGCCCCACACGGCGTCGGTAAAGACAGGGCTTCCGTCCATGGTGGCCGAAAGGTTAGTGGACATATTTTGTGCGCCTTGGCTTACAAGCTCCATATCCACAAGGTTAACGCGGAGGCTGACGTCAGCCGCGCCGTTGTTGGTTGCTTCCATATAGAGGTAATTCTTCTCCTGTCCGCAGGCCGAAATATCCATTTCCACGTTGACGTAAGTGCTTCCGCCGACCCCGTTATAGGTCACGTTGGCCTCGTTGCCGTTTGTCTGTACGTAATAATCCGACGTGGACCCAAAGGTTGGCGCAACGGGGCTTATTTTTGCCCAGTCGATGCCCTCAACCTCGTCGGGCTTTTGGTCGCCGTCCTCAACGGGGTTAAGTGGCCTTGCCACCGCCGTTGATGAAAACCATTGATACTCCGCACCGTTATCCTTGACCGCGCCGGAATATTTCCCCATCCAGCCCACGGCCTTTTTGTTTCCGCACCAGTAATTGGCAAGTATCCTCCCCGGGGTAGAGGGCAGCTTATCAACTATCCTGAGGTTTTTGGCCTTTTCCTGGGCCTTGTCCGTGGTTACCTTGTAAACGGGCTCGCCGTCGACAAACCAGGTGATAGAATCCTCCGCCCAGCGATAGCCGTAAGTGTGAAAATCCTCCGCGGCGTCAAAGCCAAGGTCGTGCATATACTCGTTGCCGCCCTTGCCGTCCACGAAAAAGTTAAACTGTACCTTGGTCGTGTCCTTGCCAAGGAACTCAATATCGATCTCGTCGTGGGGATTGGGTCTTACCACCCTTTGCCCCTCGTCGTCCAGGACAAACTCGCCGTCTTCATCGGTGAGGAAAACCTTGTCGTAAGGCCCCGTGCAGGTGAAAAACGTGCTTGCGGTCCCCGGGTTTTTTGAAGGCTTCATTGAAACCTCAAAGTCGCCGTAGTGATAATAGTTATGCGTGCGCACCTCACCCGCCGTATAGTCGTACGTGACCCTTTGGTCGTCGTCCCAGACGGAAGCCTCTTCTTCCTTTATTCCAAGCTTTAAAAGCCCGTCCTCATAGGCGACGTTACTTTCCTTCCATACCACGTTAAAGGACCCACCGTTGGCCCAGCCGTCGGACTCAAAAACCACAGATTTGTCCGCACCCGTGGCAAAATCAATTATCTTTTGTCTTTCAAGACCGTCGTCAGGAAGAACCACCGGCTTTGCGCCGCACGCCGAAAGTATAAAAATGGCGCAAAGGGTAAGGGCAATAAAACCAAAAATCTTTTTCATGTCACTATCTCCCAAATATGATATTTTTATTGCGGCTTAATTATATCACGCCCGACTATCCCTGTCAATACCCGTTTTAAAAAAGGACCCGCCATTTATAAAGCTATCCGAAAGTATTAAAAAGTTAGCCTATAAGCCGGTTATCGCCCCAAAAGCAATAAAAACTCAGCAAAAAAGATAAAAAAAAGGGCCTGCTTTTGCAGGCCCTTTACTTATGATAATGATTATTTCTTAAAGGCGATCTCAGCGCTCATGCCGCTATCGTCTTCAGACAAAACAAGCAGCTTGCCATCCTTTTTAGCAACGATGGTGTCGCCTTCAGCGGTTAAGTTAAGGTCGCCGTCAACAACTTCCCACGTGCCGGAAACGCTTGTGTTTTCGCCCATTGCAGAGGTTGACATGGTAAAGGTGCCGTCTTCCTTAACGTCGATAACCATAAATTCCTCGGTAAGGGTGATCATGCCCATATAGGTTTCGCCAACGGTAAGCTCAACCGTCATACCGTTAGTTTGGGTCTTCAGGCTGTAAAACTTCCATGTGCCAACGTATTTGTTGCCGCAAGCGGTAAGCATCAAGCTAAGGCTTAAAACCAAGCAAAGTGACAAACATACAGATAAAATCTTTTTCATTAAAATATACCTCCAGTGATTATGGTTATATTATATTACGAAAATCTGCCGTTGTAAAGTCTTTTTTTTAAAAAAGCAAAAATTATATCTGTTAAAATCCTTGGAAAACCCAGGCCCCGCCTTTTGATTTGCGGCAAAAATCCTCAGCCCCTTAAAAGGGCCTTTATTTCAGGCACGGCCTCCGCCCCCGCTTCAAAACCCCGCTCAAAAGCGAACTTAAGCCCCTCCACCTTAAAGGAGCTCATATCCCCAAGCCTTGGCAGGATGCATATATCCGAAAGCCTTCTCGACGCCCTTTTTGACAGATGGCAGTCGATGACCGCAAGCACCCTAAGCCCCACGTCAAGCATACTTTTTGTCCCGACAAAATCGGGCAGGGTCCCAAGGGCGTCAACAGCCACCACCACGTCCGCCCCCAGCTTTTTTGTGAGGGCAACGGGCACCCTTTCCAGCACCCCTCCGTCAAGCAGCAAATACGGCCCTCTTTCCACCGGCGGAAAGACCATCGGTATGGCGGCGCTTGCCTGTATGGCCGTTACAAGATTACCCTCGGTCATATATACGGGCTTGCCCGACCTTAAGTCAGTTGCCACGCAGCCAAAGGGCAGGCGAGTGCTTTCAAAATCCCTGACCTTAAGGTTATCGTTTAAAAGATCGGCAAGCTTTTTTCCTCCGCAAAGGGCGCCGCGCCGTCCCGCGCACAGTATATCCACCAGGTCGGATCTTTTCATATTGAAAAATATTTTTTTCATTTTATTCACGGTCAGGCCCGACGCATACCCACCGCCGATCACCGCCCCCATACTGCATCCCGCGATAACGTCAATCTCAACGTCCGCCTCCTCAAGGGCGGCAATGACCCCAAGATGAGCAACGCCCCTTGCACCGCCTGCCCCAAGACATAAACCAAGCTTTTTTCTCATGACCGTATTATGGGCAGAATTTTCAAAATTAATCGCCGCCATCAGCCTTGCGTATATCTTTTTTAAATCTTTCCGCCACCGCAAGCGGCAAAAATCCTTAAATATTGAACCTTTTTGAAAAAAGTATAAAAAGTGTACGCTTTTGGATTTTGTTCATAAAAAATTTTATTGATGTCTATTGACAGAATACACTTGTCGCCATATAATAAATATATAAAGTTTACGTTCACACGTCTTTTCAAGGGGGTTATCCTATGAAGAACAAAAAGCTTTGGTTAATATTCCCTGCCGCGGCAGTATTTGCTTTGGCCGTCCTTTTGGCCGTTGGCCTTATTCTGCGCCCATCGCCGCCCGACGGCCTTGCCGTTGACGACCTTGGCGTCCTTTATTGGGAGGGTGACGACAGGGCAAGCTCTTACACCGTGGATATTGACGGCAAAATCTACACCACAGACGTTTGGTATATGGATATTTTTGATATTACCGACGAGTATAAGACCTACACCGTGACGGTGACGGCCAAAGGCTTTCTCGGCTTTAAAAGGGCCAAGACCATATCCTACGACCTGCCGGCCCTTCCCGAAGACGCCTTTATATTTACGCTAAAGTCCGATGAAAGCGGCTTTAACGTCGCCCTCAATCCCGACGTTGCGGTCAGCGGCAAGGTCATTATTCCGTCAAGTCACGACGGCAAGCCCGTTGAGTCAGTTGCATTGTATGGCTTTGCAAACAGGCAGGACCTTACTTCAGTCTTCATCCCCGACAGCGTGACGCGCATAAGTTCATATGCATTCTGTGACAATACAAGTCTTAAAAAGGTAAGGCTTTCCCAAAGCCTGACAAGTATTGGAAACGAATCATTCCGAAGCTGCGCCTCCCTTAAGGATATCTTATTACCAATGGGCTTGGTGGAAATTGGAAGAGAAGCTTTTTGGAAATGCACATCACTAGAACACGTTAGTTTGCCGACCTCTTTAAGGGGATTAGATGATAATGTATTTGGACAGTGTGGCGACTTAATTTTTTACGTTCCAAACACCATCCATAATATGGGTCGCTATGCCATAAGTGGCTTAACCGTTTTTATTGATGGCGACCAAATACCGTCTTCTTACAATCTTCCGGTAAACTGTCCCACGGTTAGCGATAGCACCTCCACATACATACAGTGTGAAAACAGGCTTATCAATTGCACTTTTGACGGTGAAGGCAATGATAGATATTTATCATCAATTAAACTTACTGAACTAAAAGGCTCTTCCGCAAGAAGAGGACTTTACGGCGGAAAGCCTTATCGAAGGGGTTACAAATTTTTAGGATGGACAACTAAAATAAATGGCAAAGTTCCGCTATACACGGCTGAAGACCTTTGGGTGATATCTGAAGGCTCCCATACATGGCCCTTCAGCCCAGGCTCTAACCCTAAAGTAATAATCCCTTACGGTACAACCCTTTACCCCATTTGGGAAAAGATAAAAACGTATGATAAATAGTAATTAAAAACGGAGGTATATACCAATGGGCTGTAAAAGTAGATTGCCCATTTGTCAGCCTTCAAAAATCAAGGATAATCGGCCTATAGGCCTACTTTTTAAAGCAAAAATACAACTATTCATGTTTAATTCAAGCCCATAAAAAGGGGGATAGGTATATGAAAAAATCAACAAAAAAGCTTATTATATTATTGTGCGCCTGCGGTCTTCTGGCTG